>NZ_CP167905.1:0-867500 GCF_041507355.1 Azospirillum sp. HJ39
TGAACCGCGCCGGGTTTTCTGGAGGTCATTTGTGTTGAGTCACGCCGCCATGGCGACGTCCTCGACTTGAACATAGTAGCGTGCTTCGGCCTCGGCGGGCGGGATATTGCCGATGGGTTCGAGGAGGCGCCGGTGGTTGAACCAGTCGCCCCATTCCAGGGTGGCGAACTCGACGGCCTCCAGAGTGCGCCAGGGTCCTCGTCTGCGGATCACCTCGGTCTTGTAGAGACCGTTGATGGTCTCGGCCAAGGCGTTGTCGTAGGAATCGCCGACGCTGCCCACGGAGGGCTCGACGCCGGCCTCGGTGAGGCGATCGGTGTAGCGAATGGCAAGGTATTGCGACCCGCGGTCGGAGTGGTGGATGAGGCCGCTGCCCTTGACCGGCCGACGGTCGTGGAGCGCCTGTTCCAAGGCGTCGAGGACGAAGCCGGCGTGTGCCGTGCGCGACACCCGCCAGCCGACGATGCGACGGGCAAAGGTATCGATGACGAAGGCCACGTAGACGAAGCTCTGCCATGTGGCCACGTACGTGAAATCCGCCACCCACAAGGCATTCGGGCGGGGCGCCTGGAATTGGCGGTTCACTCGGTCGAGCGGGCATGGCGCCGCCCGGTCGCTGATCGTGGTGCGCACCGCCTTGCCCCGTGTCGCGCCCTTCAGGCCCATTTGGCGCATCAGCCGGGCCACCGTGCAGCGTGCCACGTCGATGCCTTCCCGCCCCAACTGCCGCCACACTTTCCTCACCCCATAGACCTGGAAGTTTTCATTCCAGACCCGTCGGATAGCCAAACTCAGCTCCGCGTCGCTTCGCGAGCGGGCCGGCGCCTTGGCCGGATCGGCCGTCCGGGCGGCATGGGCGCGGTAGGTCGACGGGGCGATCGGCAGGACCTTGCAGATCGGCTCGACCCCGTGGACGGCGCGGTGCGCGTCGATGAAGGCGATCATTTCTTGAACGGGCGGTCGAGCTCCGCCTGAGCAAAATACGCCGACGCCTTGCGCAGAATCTCGTTCGCCTGGCGCAGTTCGCGATTCTCACGCTCCAGCGCCTTGATCCGCTCCTGCTCGTCCGTCGTTGGCCCCGGCCGCTTGCCCTGGTCACGCTCGGCCTGCCGGACCCAGCCCCGCAGCGTCTCCGCCGTGCAGCCGATCTTCGCCGCGATCGAGCCGATCGCCGCCCACTGCGAGGCGTGATCCCCCTCGTGCTCGAACACCATTCGAACCGCGCGCTCGCGCACTTCAGGGGCGTATTTGGGTGATGCTTGCTTCGCCATGATGACCCCAGTCTCTCAAGAAACGGGGCCTCCAGAAAACCCGGCGCGGTTCAACGCGCGTCGGAGACGAGAGGGGAAGCCATACACCTCTCAACAGACCAAACGCCGTTTTGTTAGGTGCTCTTAATCCATGGCGATCTCCTCTCATGGTGAGACGCCTGCATTCCGGCATGACAATCCACGGGAATGGGGACTCGGAAAAAACCGGGGATTGAATCATCCGGTAGGAGAGGACCATAGGACCGGCTTGGCTCCACCGGCGTGATGTCCGACCCGGCTTCGCCTCTTCGGCGCATGCGTTTGATTCACGGCCCCGTCGACCGGCATGGCGCCATAGGCGGGATCCGGCTATTCTCTTTGCGCGTATAAGATGTCTTCGACCCAAGGGGGACCGCGTCCATGGCCATCGATCCGGCACTTGCCGTATTCTTTTTCGTCAACGCGCCCGCGATCGCCGAACGCCTGCCCACCGGTGCGCCGGCCATGGTGCCCGATGGGGCCGAGGCGGTCGCCGCGGCGTTGCGCCGGTTGCCGCGCGAGCGGGTTCCCGAACTGCTGGCCGAATTGGTGCCGGCTGTGTTGGCGGCCGATCCCGGGCTGTCCGACATGCTCGACGAGGTCCGGCGTCGGCAGGTGGTGCGGAGCGCCTCGGAGATCGCCCAGCTCCTGCCGGCGGTGGAGTATGTCATGGACCATGCCGGGGTGTTGGCGGCCATCATCGTCGGGCTTCGCCTGTTGGGCGAGAACCGGGTCAAGATCGGCGGCGTCGAGATCAAGACCGGCTCCGTCCTGCGTGAACTTGCCGAGTTGGTGACGTCGGTGAAATCCACGAAGTCATGACCCGCGAGGAGGCCGAACGGCTGGTCGGGCAGGTCCTCGCCGCATCCGACGAGACGGCGCTTCAGCGGTTGATCGAGGAGCACGCCGCCGGCATGGGGCCGCTGTTCTTCGAACTGCTGGAGACGCGCGCGTCGGAACCGCTGTTGCTGGACGTGGCGCGCCGTCATCTGGCCCTGACCGGTGGAGCGGCGCTGTCGCATCTCGACCTCGCCATGCGTCTGTTGGAGGCGCATGTCCAAGGCCGGTTGGCGGAGGCCGTGGAGGAACTGCGGCCGGCGCTCGACGAGGATGCGGTCGATACGCTGATCAAGGCGGCGGAGGCCGGGATCACCCGACGCGCCGATCTCGGACTCGGCCGGCGCATGCTCGACGTCGCCCGCGCCGCGCTCGAACGCGGTGGGCATGACCGGCTGCGTCCCACGCTGGCGTTGGAGGAATGCAACTATTTTCTGCTGACCGACGACACGGCCGCAGCCGAAGCCTGCCTGCGCGGGGTTCTCGATGGGGGTGCGCCGATCGCGGATCCGCTGCTCCGCCACGCGCTGGCGGTCAACCTCGGTGTCGTGCTGCTGCGCCAGGGGCGTTACGCCGACCTCGTGCGGCACTATACCGATCTCTTGCCGGAGATCGACGACGACCGGCTGCGCCATTCGGCCCGCTCCAACCTTGCCCTGGCGCATGGCGCGCTCGGCCATACCGGAACCGCGCTGACGATGTTCCTGGAACTGGCGGAGGATTGCCGGCGCCTCGGCGACGAAGACCAACTCGCCACCGTGCATGGCAATCTGGCGCTGCTCCACGAACGGCTTGGCCTGCCCGAGGAGGAGGAAAGGCATCTGCGCGTCTGCCTCGACCTGGCGCTGAACCCAGCCGGTGCCGACCGGACGCGCGACTGGCATTCCGTCGCCACCTCTTGCTGCAACCTTCACCTCTTCCACCTGCGCCGGCGGGAATTCGCCAAGGCCGCGCATTGGCTGACGCAATACGAGAAGATCACGCGCGGGACCGGCGTGGATCCCGATGGGGTGACGCGCGGCCGGCTGCGCCTGGAGTTCGCCATCGCCCATGGCGATCTGCCGGCCGCCCTGGAGATCGCCGAATCCCTGGTGCCGCGCCTGCCCGAACGTGTCGATGAAGAGGTGCTGGCGATGCTGGGCAGTGCCGGCCGGGTGATGCTGCGGGCCGGTCGCCTCGACCGCGCGGCGGAACTGTTCGAGCGGATCGTCACGCTGTGCGAGCGCTCGGGACACGGTGACCTGCTGCTGTCCGGACTCGGCTATCTGGGTGTCGTCCGCCTGCGGACGGACAAGACGGCCGAGGCTGTCGCCCTGTTCGCCCGCATGACCGCGCTCGACCGGCAATTGCGCGGTCATGTCGACGACCCGTTGCACCAGTTCACCTTCTCCTCCCAGCATGAAGCGTTGTACGAGGAGGTGATCGGGGCGCTGATCGACGGCGGCGACGCCGGCCCGTTGTTCGACGGCCTCCAGGCCGCCAAGGCGTTCGCCATCGGCCATCGCCATGCCGCCCCCGCCGGTTTCGCCGAACTGAGCGCGGCGCTGCCGCCGGGCACCGCCTTTCTGGAATACGATCATCGGGCCGGACGCAGCGTCTGCGTGGTGGCGGTGCATGGCGCCGCCGAACCGGTGCTGGTTCCCCTGCCGCTCGGCGAGCGGGAGCTGGCCGAGGCGGCGGCGCGCTTCGACCGTTGCCTTGTCTGGGCGCGGTCGTTGCTGGCCGGCGATCCCTTCGCGTGGCTGGAGCCGGTGGCCCAGGGACTTCTGCATCCGGTGATCGAGCGGTTGGGCACCGATGTCCGGCATCTGGTGGTCGCACCGGCGGGTGGTGCCACCCGGCTGCCGTTCCACATTCTGCCGCTGGCCGGCGGCGGGCGGGTCATCGACCGTTTCGCCGTTTCCTATGCGCCAAGCGCCACGGTCTGGCTCGCCGCGGCGGCCCGCGCGCGCCGTCCCGCCAGCTTCGCGCTCGCCGCCGGTGGCAAGCGCGACGACGGCGAGGGTCTGCGGCGCGGCTTCACCGACGAGGGCGAGGAGGTTCGCCGGCTGCTGCGGAGCGCCGGTTGCCGCGAACTGGCGGCGGCGATCGGCACCGGCGACACCTGCGCGGCGCTGCTCGACCATCTCGACGCCGACATTCTGCACGTCGCCGCGCATGGCTTGTTCGATCCCGCGCGGCCGGCGGCCAGCGGCCTGTCGCTGTCGGCGGACGGGCAGGACCGTTTCGTCTCGTTGGAGACGCTGGCCCATCGGCAGACGGCGGCGGAGCTGGTCTTCCTCAGCGGCTGCGACACCGGCCGCGTCGCCCCCTTGCGCAACCAGGAGGCGCTCGGCCTCGTCAGCGTCCTGCTGAGCCAGCAAGTGACGGCGGCGGCGCTGAGCTTCTGGCCGATCCTGGGGGAGGGGGGCGTGGCCCCGGACATCGTCGCCGCCTTCTACCAAGGCTGGCTGCTGGCGGGCCTGTCGAAGGCCGAAGCGTTGCGCCAAGCCATGCTGCGCCACCGTGACCGGCCGCTGTACGAATGGGCCGGCTACGGCCTGTTCGGCTTTGCGGCGGAGGGGCGGTGATGGCGACGGGTGGCGGCGAAGGGCTGGAGGCGTTCGTCACAGCCCTTCGGACGTTGGAACCCACCGGAGAGCGCGGCTTCGAAGGATTTGTGCGCGACGTGCTGCGCAGCGTGCTCGGTCGTCAGATCCATCTGATGAAATCCGGCCCCCAGCATGGTTGCGACATGGTCGCCGACAGCCGCCCCGGCCTTCCCGAGATTACGATCGAGTGCAAGCGCTACTCCAAACCGCTGCGGTTTGATGCACTTCGCAGGAAACTTGAGGACGCGCTGCATAAAAACCCGAAGCTCGATATCTGGGTGATCGCCGCGACGACGCAGATCAATCACGAGGATCTGAATCGCTTGCGGGTGATTGCGAAAGGCATCGGGGTGGAGTGTCTGGATTGGAAGGCGAATCCCGGCGCCATCCCGTCTTTGGCCGCCTTATGCTCCCTTGCGCCGGATGTCGTGAAAGGGTGCTTTCCCGACATTTGGCCCGCGTTCGCCGCCGACATCGAAAGGCGCAAGGACGAGTATGCGAGGCTCGGCGACGACATCCGGGACTCCCTTACTCGGCAAAGCGGCGGGGCCGCCATGTGGGCGGACACCTTGCGGTACGATGTCGGCACCGATTCCCCCATGGCTGGATGCCGGCACGTCCCCTGGCAGGAATACACCATCGAACGTCCGCTCGAAGCGACGCTGTTCGGGCATCTGCGGGCACAGCCCCCGACCCCGCGCTGGGTGGCGGTGACCGGTCATTCCGGCGTCGGCAAATCCACCCTGCTGCGCCGGTTGTCGCTGGAAGGGCGGGTCGATCTGCGCGTGCTCGTGTCCGGCATTCACCTGATCGCCGACGAACTTCCCGACGATTTCGCGCCGCCGCCGGTCGCCTTCGACGGGTCGAGCGTCCTGCGTCGCAACCTGGGGATCCTGCGGCGGCGGCTTGACGCCCTGCCGCGGGATGGGCGTGCGGTGGTGGCGCTCGACACGCTCGACGCGGTGGTCAACAACGTCCGGGACAGCCGGATCCTTGCCGACTTCATCGATGCCGTGGTCCGCGACCGGCGGGCGGTGCTGGTCACCACCAGCCGGAAGACCGAATTCACCCGGCTGATGCGTGGTCGCGGCTGGATCGAGGACACCACGTTCCGGCGGCTGGAGGTTGGCGACTTCGACGAACAGGAACTGGCGGAGGCGATCCCCCGCTATGCCGATGCCTTCTGGGATCGCTTGTCGCGGCAGGAACGGGCGGCGTCGCTCGACAACCTGTCCAGGCTCAGTCTGGGCCGGCAATCGATTCATCGCATTCTGGCGCATCCGCTGACCCTGCGGCTGCTGTTCCAATCCCATCCAGACGGCATCGTGCCCGAGGCGTTGCGCGTCATCGACCTGTACGATGTGTTCTGGAAGCAGAAGCTGCGGTCGGGCAACTTCGCGGTCTCGCCCGAACTGCGGGAGGCCGTGGCGCTGTTCAGCGTGTTCCATATGTTGGATAGGCGGGAAACCCGCCTGTCCAAGCCGACGCTGCTGGCCGACCTGACCCGCCACCCTCAGGTATGCGGCCTGCCGAAGCCGACGCTTGACGAAGCCGTCGATGCGTTGAGATCGGAAGAAATCTTGAAGGCGCCCGAGGACAAGCCGACGGCTCCGAACGGAGAACTGGTCTGGCTTGGCGCCTGGGCGCGGGAAGACGACATCGAATTTTTCCACGACAGCTTCTTCGAGCACGCCGCCGCCCGGCTGTTTGTCGCCGCCGGACCAGAGGCTGTCGACGGCCTGATCGACCACACCGACCGCGAGGTCGACCTGAGCGCCTTCGCCATCCTGCGGCAGGTGGCTCTCCTGCATTCCGGCCATGGGGCGGACATCGTCGCTTCCCTGCTGCGGCGCGGACAAGACCTCGCGGATGCGGCGGCGGTCGAAACCTACATGCAGATGACCTCGGCCATCGCCATCGACGCCCGCAGGCCCCTTGAGATGGCCTTGTTCTCCGCGGATCGCGGAGGGATGTCTGGCGAGAACCGCCTTCTCATACGCTTCCTTGGCTGCTGCCACGAAATGACCGCCGACCGCCATGACGAATTGTTCGCCCTTGGCGACCCCTGGAGCGGGGATGGGAGAGGTTTCCTGACAGCCATGCTGTTGGATACGGGCAGCACCGAGGTGACGGTCGAACTGTTCGAAGCCGTGGGCCGGTTGGCCCGCTTCCGGTCGGATCGGCTGGCGCCTTGGCTGAACTGGGCGATCGATGCGTGGCGCCCGGCGTGGATGGGCTCCGAGCAACAGCATTGGGCGTTGCGCCTGATCGACGCGTTGCGGGGCATGGCGGCCTGGGATGCCGCGCGGGCGACGGATCTCTTATGGGCGGCGTTCCTACGTTTCACCTCGTCCAAGCTCAGGCGGCTTGCCCTCGAAGCGTGGCGGGATCTTCCACGGAGCGAGCGGCGGAGATACGTCACGAGGCTTTGCGATTTCATCGACACCTCGCCTGATCTCGCCGGTAGCGAATTGTCGCCAATGGTGGCCTGGGCCTTGGCCGATGTGACCGAAAACCGAACGGCCGATGCGGAGCGGATTTTCACCCGACTGGCTGGCGGAGGAGAGCCGAAACCCGCCGACCAAGTCATATTCGCCCATATGGTGCCGCCGGAAGATCGCACGGTGTGGCTCGACCGCATCCTCGCCTTGGTGGCCGCCGACCGGACGCGCAGCCCATTGCGCGACTTCTGCTGCAACGTCTGGCTCGGCGATGGGGACGTACCGGTCGCCCGGTATCTTCTGGCGCTGGGGGCGGAGGCGCCGGGCGCCGGAGCCACCTGGATGATCGATCGTGTGGCTCACTCGTTTCCGGCCGGGCAGGCCGACCGGATCGGCCCATCCATCGCGGCGGCCTTGCCCCGCCCCGGAGCGGACGGCGACCGGCGGGAGTGGCGCAAGAGGCTCAAACTGGCCGCTTTCGGCATACAGACCCTATCCGAAGAGGCGCTGCACAGCTTCTTGGATGGTCTGGCCGACGTGCCGCCGAAGGACCGCGAGAAGGTGGTCGGAAGCCTGCCCAACCCCCTTGGGATTCCAGACGGCGCGCGCGGACGTCTGCTGGATCGGGCGCTGGAGTGGGCGGCGGAAAACGCGATCGGCAGCAAGCGCGCGGCCCTGATCCTGTTGGAGAGGCTGGCCCACGACGATCAAGTGGATCCGAATGCCAGCCGGCGCGGCCGGGTGGTCGAAGACATCGCTCGCGACACCGCCGATAGCTTCATGGCCGTCTATCTGGCAAGTTTCGGCGCCATGCCGATCACGATCTGGCGCGATGGTCTGCCGATGACGCAGGTGATGGCCGCCCTGGGCAGTGCCTCCGGCGGCACGCGCGTCGCCGCCGCCGATTTTCTTCTCCAACTGGTGCGAGAGCATGGGGACGCGGGGCTCCTGGTTGATTGGCCGGCGGTCTGGGCGCGGCTGATGGGTGAAGAGGATCTGGGGGTGGCGAAGGCCCTGTGGCATGCCATGAAGGCGGCGGTCGGGCAGAGGTTGCCCGGAGCCGTCCAAGCGGTCGATGCCAGCGATCTGCGGCAACGGGTCCGGCATTTCCTGGAGCGGCGAAGTCAGATAGCCTTTCTCCGGCATGTCTGGGGATTCATCCGGGCATGGGCTCCGTACAACCTGGAGGTGGCCTGCGCGATATTGGCCGAAGCCCTGCTGGAATCGGCCAGCGGCCAGGAAATCCCGCTGACCGAGGCCCTGGTCGATGTGCTCAGCCTGGAGGGGGCCGGGCCTCATATCGAATGGTTGATCGGGCGGCTTTCCGGCCCCTTCAAGGATGAGCAGGCCAGGACGCGCGCCCAGACCTTCGGCATCCGGGTGATGGTCCAGCTTCCGGGGGAAACCTTGCGCGACATCGGGGCGGGCGAAAGCATCGAGGCCCGCCTGAAACGGTGCGGCCTCTGCCATGACGCCCTGGTCCACTTGATGGAGCGTTTACCGAAAAACCTGCAAACCGGCCCACGCTTTGCCCCGGACATCCTGGGGGCGCTCGCGGCGGCGGTGGACCGCCAGTTTGCCGCAGCCGTCGCGTTGGATCATCGTGTGCATGCGGGCTGATCGCCCTGTCCGCCGAATCCGCGTGTGGCGACTGGCTACGCGGGGGGCGTCATCCCATCCACCGTTTGCGCCGCCATCAAGCGGTCCAGCATGCGCCTCCGTCGTTCCGTCAGCGTCAAGCCGTTCACCGGCACCGCACCGCACGCCCGCACGAGTTCGACCGTCGCGGACGCCAGCCGGGGCGGCGGCAGGCGGTCCATCCAGGGTTCCAGCCGATCCAGGATATCCTCCAGCAAGCCGCTCACCGGTTCCTTCCGGTCCATGAGGCTGTCGACCGCCACGGCGGCGGCGTCGCAAAACCCGTGGACATCGTCCAGGCTGCCCGCGTTCAAGGCATCCCGATGAAAGGCAAGCGCCTGTGCGACCGCGTCCGACGTCTGTGGATGCTCGAGCGCGGTTCGGGCCATCGCCCGGACGTTCAGAGCCGGCCCGCGCCAGACATGCGCGTCTCCCTCGGTTCCCAATTCATCCATCGCGGCCAGGGCGGATTCGCTCAGTTCCAGCGCATCGTCCGGGCGTTCGGCGACGAGCAGCAAGCGGGCGCGGGCGACCTTGACGTTGATGGCGGTTTCCACGGCCGGCAGCCAGCGGCCGGCCAGATCTCCGATGACGTCCAAGGCGCGCGCCGTCGCGTCCAGCCCCTCGCCAACGCGCTCCGCCATCGTCAGATAGACGCTGAGATTGGCCAGACTGTCCGCCGCCAGTTTGCGGGCATGGACATCCCAGGACTCCAGACGGTCCAGCGCGGCGATGGCGCGCTCCTGCGACGCGATGGCGGCGGCGAGATCCCCGGCGGCAAGCGCAATCACCGCGTCGTTGTGCAGCGCATTGGCAAGATCGGCGGTGAAGCCCGCACCGCCCAGATCGACGAGCCGTTCGAACAGGGGGATCGCCTCCGCGATGCCAGCCCTCGCCTGGTCCAGGCGGCCGGCGGCGTTGTGCAGCACCGCGTCGAACTCCAGCGATGACGCCAGATCGTCGAGGCTGGCCCGTTCGTCCACCGTCATCCGGTGCCGATTCAGCACCACCATCTCTCCGGTGACGGCACAGGCGTCGTCCAATTCACCGCGCAGCCAGTGGGTTCGCGCCAGCGTGTGCAGGGCGACCGGCAGCTCCGCCGTCGCCCAATCGGGGTCGTGACCGGCCAGCCCGCGCACCATCGCCACCCCCTCGCGCGCCATGTCCAGTGCCCCGTCGAGATCGCCCAGGTCGGACAGCCGTCCGGCCAGATGCACCATCGCGTGGGCGGGGGCGGCGCTGATCAGACCGGCATCGCGGGCGGCCCGGATCGCGTCCATCGCCTCGCGCGCCAGCCGCACCGCCGCGCCGGCATCTCCTTGTTCGGACAGACGCTTGGCGTAGGTGTCGCGGATGCCGATCCGCAGCTCGGCGTCCGCAAGCCCGTCCGCCTCCGCCTCCAGCAGAGTGGCATGGGCGCGGACGGCGAGAGCCAGTGCCCCGTCACCGTCTCCTGCCTTCGCCAGCACGTCGCTGAGGTTGGGCAGAAGTTCCAGCAGATGCGGGCGCCGCCGGGCTTCGGGTAAATCTTCAAGCAGCGCCAGCGCGGCGGTGCCGGCCTGTTGGGCCTGTGCGACGAATTCGCCTTGAAGGCCGATGTGGCACAGGGCGGACAGCGCGTCGATCTCCAGGTCGATGGGCATGAAATCATGGGCCATGCCGATCCGGCGGGCCAGATCGGCCGCTTGTTCCGCCATTTCGAAGGCGAACTCGGCCTCGCCCAAGCGCTCCAGATCGATGGCGTGGTTGATCAGGCTGAGGACCAGTGCCTTCGCATGCCGCGCCGAACGGAAGCCGGTCAGCAACCTCGCTTCCGCCACCGCGCGGGCCGAGGCATTCCGCGCCTTCGCCATGTCACCAGCGGCAGTGAAGATGGAGGAGGCGTTGATCAGTGCGTCCACCAGTTCCGGCCGGTTGGCGTCGGGGTCGCGGTTCGTCTTGCGCTCCACAAGCGCCAGGGCATGGGTGATGGCGGCCTGTGCGGCAACCGGACGCTCCACCTCCAGCAGGAACAGCGCGTGGTTGCCCAGTGCGCTCGGCAAATGTTCGAGCGCGCGGTCGCCTGAGCCGCGAGCGCGCAGCAGCAGATGGACCGCGTACCGGCTGGCGTCCAGCGCGCCATCCCGATCGCCCAGATTGGAGCGGACGGTGGCGAGGTTGATCCATTCCTCCACCATGTCGAGCGGAACCGCATCTTGCCGCTCCGCCGAGGCGAGGGCGTGGCGCAGCCAGCGTTCGGCCTCGGCCAGATCCCCCTTCGCGGCCAGGACGCCGCCATATTGGCACAGCAAGGCGAAGGGGGTGGGCATGCGGTGCCGACGCAGCAACGCCAGCCCCCGGCGAATGATCGCGACCGCCGCTCCATGGCGTCCGGCCCGGTCCAGCCACCCCACCAATTCGCCGACCGCATCGGCCATCCGCAAGGGGAAGTCGGGGTGCGAGGGATCGTCGCCGCGCAGCATCGTTCGGACGATCACCGTCCAGCAGGCCGTTCCGATCTCGATCAAGGCGGGATGCTGCGCCCGCAAGCCGTCCGCCACGCGACGGGCGAGCGTCGGATCCTTTCGACGGCGTATGGCGTTGGCGAGGAGCTTCGCCATCGGTTCGCCGGTTTCCAGGGCGACGGTCAGCGCCTCGTCGGCCAGACGGTCGATGTGCTCTGCGAGCAGCCGGCGCAGGCGCCGCGCGCTGGCTCCGCGCGGACGGTCCCTGGCGGCGCGGGTGAGCCGTGTCAGCATGTCCGCCCGCCGGTCGGGCGGCGCATCGAGCACGGCCTGATCGAAAGGGTCGTCCAGAAGGGGGGAACGCGCAGTCATGGTTGATGCTTATCCATCAGGGCGTGGCCGAGAAGGTCCGGTTGGATCGGGTTCAGCCAGTCGGGGCCGGGGTAAGTGTCATGGAAGATCTCCACCACCCGCTCGATCCGGTCGGCGGACTGCCCCGCCAAGGCCGGACAGCGGGTCAGCAAGTCGATGGCGGCGCGCCGTGTGGGGGCGCCGTTGTTCATGTAGATCCACGCCGCCGTCTCCATCAGGGTCCGTGATTGGAGCCAAGTCGCCTGCTTGGCGAGATAGCGCTGTTCCCAGCGCAGCGCACTGTCCAGGGGGGTCCGTTTCCGGTCCCCCTTGTCGCCATACACCACCTTCCAGGCTTCGAGATGCAGCAGCAGGATGCGGTCGAAGTCGTCGCGGCGCAGGTCGATGTCGCCAGGCAAGGCCGTTGCGATGGCGTCACCGTCGATTCCACGGGCGGCGGCGAAGGCGCGCGCCGCTTCCGCCAGCAACGCCGCGCGGTCGCGCTGGGCATGCGCCGCCTTCCTCGGGGCTGCCGGAGCGATCCGCCGTATCGACAGGCCGCTATCGTCCCCGAGCATCAGATCGGCGGCGGCGCAGGCTTCGCACAGCGCGGTTCGCCACCCGCCGTCGCCACGCGCCAGCAGGGCCAGCCGCACGCGATCCCATACCTCCATTTCCTGAACCAGGGCGCACAACGCCGCCAGATCCTCCGCGCGCCGTTCGGCATAGTCGATCACGACGAGGATTGGCCGGGAGTCGGCAAGTTGCCGGATCAGCCCTTCGCGATCCTGGGCGGTCGCCCCTTCCCGCAGGAAGCCGCCCCGGCAGCCGAACGGCCCCAGAGCGAGGCACAGTTCGATCATCAGGCGGGTCTTGCCCATGCCGCCGTCCCCGGTGAGCAGGCGTGCCGGTTCGTTGCCGCCGCGCGCCCAGGCGATCCAGTCCTCAAGCTCTCCGTCCCGGTTCATGAACGGCACGACGCGGAAGCGAGGATCGAGAACCGCCGTCGGCGTCATGCGGTCCTTCAGGCAGGGCAGGCTTGGATCGTGGATCGGCCGATTGGGGGCCTCTTCCAACAACCGTCGGCACACGGCATCCGCCGCAGCCAGCATGTCCGTGCGTGCGGCCAGGGCGGCGAGCACCGGCGCCAGTATGGGAAAATCAGCCGCCACGGCCTCCCGTCCCGCGACCAGCGCGCCGGCCAGCGGCGGAGCACCGGCCGTGGGCCAGTCGAGCACCACCTCCAGGATCCGCTCCCGGGCGGCTGCCTGCCGTAATGTCTCGGTCGCCTGCAAGGGGAGACCGACCGTGCTTGCCACCACCCAATGGGTCATGCCGGGCGCGGCGGTGACGGCCGACGTCAAGCCGCCCAGCAGATCGCGAGTGTCTGGCGGGCGGTCGCGATAGCGTTTGGCTTCCAACCGCACAGCCCCACCGCCGGCGTCGCCGCTTGGCTGCCGTCCAGCCGATGCCTGCCGGAAGGGCGTTCCAAGGATACCGGACAGCGCGGACGCTATCGCACGCTCGAATTGCGATGGCGAATGGTCGAGCAGGAGGGATCGCAGAGTCAGCAACGGGTCGGGGATGGGGTGATCGATCAATTTCATTGCGATAGCAACGATTGTTAAATTCAATCAAAAGATATAATTGCCATTCTGGCATATGAATAATAGATATTTTCATTGGATCAAAGCAACCAAAAACCACAATTTCGAAGCCATATGTGGGCCGTCCGCACGCTCCAAGCCGCGCCGCGCCAAGCTGGAAGAGCCGGCAGCGGTTACGTGGCCGGCGCCATGCAACTCTTCCCACGAGTCATCACCGCCCAGGCGACGCGCGCCGTCTTATTGGCCAAGGCGACGGCCGCCAGCTTGGCGGGTTTGCTTTTCAACAGCTTCGTCGTCCTGCTTCGGCTGGCGTTGCCCTGGCGAGCGAACCGCATGACGGCGGTTGCGCCGACGACCGGCAGGTGCTGGAGGTAGCGGTCGCCCTGCTTGCAGAAGCCGATATGGCGTTCCTTGTCGCTGCTGCTATTGGCTTTCGGCGTCAGGCCATCAGCGCCGCAACCATTTTTGATCCCTGGCACTTCGGAGATCTCGCCAAACTGTTGCCCTGGCTTTTAACCAAGTACTTTAGAGGCCTATGTTGAACAAAACTCGCCTCCTCATTGCGGCCGGGCGATGTCGTCATCGTCGACAACCTGTCCAGCCATAAGAGCGACAAAGCCAAAGCCGTTCTCAAGGAACGGGGCGCCTGGTTCCTCTTCCTGCCGCTACAGCCCAGACAGAAATGACCTTCGCCAAGCTCAAGGCTCATCTCCGACGCATCGGTGCCCGCACCATCGAGCCGCTGTGGAAACCTGCTGGCTCAATCTACGATCGCTACACTGACGATTAATGGTTGATCTATTTAAAATACGCCGGATATGCGCCTGATCAGAATTTCAAATATTTTAAATTACAATAATATGTATGGAATTTTGCGATGATTATTAAAAATCACAGTTTCGATCTACGGATCATACTATGATATGTATTGGCATGCTGTTGACTTTCGCAGGGATTCTCGGAATTATAACTTCCTGCATACCGCTTTGATGCGGGGCGGTATGCAGGAAGTCGTTCGCTTCAATATGGATAACTATTAATTATGACTCGAATTTCAGTCATCGTTCCGTTCCATAGCAACAAGCCGTATCTGCTAACCTGTCTTTCCTCCTTGAGAAGCGGATGGTCGGACGATGTAGAGGTCATCATCGTCCAAAATAACGACGATGAAAAATCTTTGGTGAATCTCGAACATCATCCGAGTATAAGGTCTGTTTATTTCCATAAATCTCTTGGATATTCTTTAGCCTGCAATATAGGAGCGCAAGAGGCAAAAGGGGAATATCTCTGCTTCTGCGATGCCGATACTATTTCCATTACCGCCCGCTGGTGGGACGCGCACGTCGCCGAATTGCATCGCGATCCCGGCGCCGGCATGGCCAGCTCCCTGCTGCTCGACGATCGGACCGGCCGCGTTCAGGATTTCGGCATCGGCTGGAGCGGCTACAACCATTTCCATCCGTGCTTCCGCGCGGCTCCCGACGACCCGCGCCTGCGGAACAGCCGGCGCGTACAGATGGCCTGCTCGGCACAAATGACGGTTCGTCATGACCTTTTCAAACGGATCGGCGGCTTCGACGAACAGTTGAAATTCCACTATCAGGACGTGGAGTTCTGCCTTCGACTGGCAGCTGCCGGCCAGGGCACCGTCATCGTGCCCGAAGCGCAGGCATATCACCGCGGCCATTCCGCGCATGTCAGCAAGAAGCCATTCCAGATCGATGAGCGGGGCTATTGCACCGCCAAGCATCGCGACATTCTGGTGACGGACATCGGCCGATATGTCCGCGAGAGCGTGGAGAGGCTGGCCGCGGACGTCACGTTGCAGCCCCTCTACGATCTTGCGGACATATCGACCATCTACGACGCCCGGCCGATCCTCGCGGCCCTCGCTCCGGAGGTCCAACTGCGGCCGTTTCTGGCCCGCCCAATGCCGGAACGCGACCCGTGGCACCTGAATTTGTTCGAAGTGCTCGGGCGTGACGTGGCCAAGCGTCCCGGCCCCCTGCTGCTGCTGGTGGATTCGATCGATGCGCTGCGGCTGAACGACCTGTGGTTCTCACTTCGCGGCCATGGCAACGACATCGCTCTGGACCGTCACGGCAACGCGGCCCCGATGGCCGATCTGCGGGAACGCTCATGACCATCGTGCTCGGCCTGCATTTCGGACATGATGGCAACCTATCCGTCGTCAAGGACGGACATATTGCCGGCTATGCGCTACGCGAGCGGATGAGCAGGCGCAAGCACGATTACGGGCTGGATCGCCGCTGCCTCGACCAAGTGCTCGAACAGGCGGGGGTGACGGTCGCCGAGATCGATTATTGCGCCATCACTTCCACGCAGGGGTGCGATATTCTATTGCGCGACATGGGCGACGTCGCCATCGATTACGTCGACAGCGACCCGAACGGGTTGCCTTGCCCCCTGCTGCGGCAGTTGCAGGCCCACGGACGTAGCGTCGAGAGCCAGTGCGCTCCATCCATGCTGGAACGCGTTCTGGCGACGCCGCCCGATCCAACCACCCATCCGGTCTTCGACTATTATTTCGGGCCATACCGCGGGGTGCCGAAGGAGGAGCTGAAATCCGTCCCCTGGTTCGAGGGACATCTGGCCCATCCGCGCTGGGCGCAGCCGGAGGGGCTGGCGTTCATGGAGGATTTCGACGCCACATCCCTGCTCGAGGATGCCGATGCCGGGTACGGCTTCCACCTGCCGGTCACCGTCACCATCGACGGCCGCGCGATCCCCGGGCTGCGCCTGGATCATCACCTCGCGCACGCGGCGTCCAGCTATTACCGCTCGCCCTTCGCGGCTGCGCTTGTGGTCACCAACGACGGTTATGGTGGAAAGCGCAAGCTGTTCTCCAACGGCGCCGTCTATTACGGCCGCGGCCGGTACATCCATCCCCTGCTGCCACATGGTATGATCATGGGGCATCTTTTCCATAGCGTAGGAATGGAGGTCGGCTTCGATCCGTTGGGAGCACCTGGCAAGCTGATGGGACTTGCCCCCTACGGGCAGCCGATCTTCCATGACCCCCGCCGGATCGGCAACCATGCGGATCTCCGGCGCCGAGGGCTGGACCCCGATCCGCAGGCGTGGATCGCCGACGTGCGCCGACGTGCCACCCAGCTGGGGTTCTCCCCCGACGGACCGTCAGAGAGCTGGATTCCATTCAACCGCTACCAGCTCGACCTCGCCGCCAGCACACAGAAGCTGTTCGAGGAGCAATGGCTTGCCCTGATCCGCGCGGCGCGCGGCATGGCAGGACGCTCGGGCCTGCCCGCCGACGTGTTGTGCTTGTCCGGCGGAAGCGCGCTCAATTGCCCCGCCAACACGCGGATTCTCCAGGAAAGCCGGGTTCGCGGCATCTTTCTGGAGCCGAATGTCGACGATGGCGGTCTGTCCATCGGTGCCGCGCTCTGGGTCACCCACCATATGCTCGGCCAGGAGCGGCCGCAACCGCTCGGCATGACGACGGCGCAGGTCTACGCAGGACCGGCCAGCGGTGGCGCGGCGGCGGCCCGGGCCGCCGCCGCTGCGGCCGGACTGACAGTGGCAGAGCCGGCGGATGCGGCGGCGGCGGCGGCCGACGACCTCGCCGCCGGCCATGTCATCGGCTGGTTCGAGGGCAGCGGCGAACAGGGGCCGCGCGCGCTTGGGCATCGATCGATTCTCGCGCTTCCGAAATCGTTGGCAGTGCGCGACCGGGTCAACCGCATCAAGAGGCGCGAGCTGTGGCGGCCGCTTGCTCCGGCGGTGCTGGCGGAGCGGCAGGACACCGCCTTCGAGGATCTTCCCGTAGCCTCGCCCTACATGCTGTTCACCGCGCGGGTCAGCAATCCCGAGGCGTATCCGGCCATAGCACATGTGGATGGCTCCGCGCGCGTCCAGACCGTGGACGGCGGCTGCGGCGCGTTCCGGCGGGTGCTCGAGACGGTGGAGCGGCGGACGGGATGCCCACTGCTCCTCAACACGTCGCTGAACGGTCCCAGCGAACCCATCGTGGAGACGCCGGAAGACGCGATCCGCTTCTTCATCGGATCGGGGCTCGATGCGCTTTATGTGGACGGGCTGCGCATCGGACAGCCATGACACGCAGGCCCCGGCCCGCCGACCGCGTCAGAGCTTGGTCAGCGTCAGATGCCCCCCCGACCTGATCGGAACGCACAATAGCACGCTGCGTTGCCAAGCCTCGGCCAATGGCTGGAAAAGCCCGTCGTCCATGCGCAGAATGGCAAGGCACTCCTGCCGGATGCCCGAGGGCGGCAGGGCCTCGAACAGGGGAACCGCAGCGTCGCCGGTCGCCGCACGGCAGGAAACGGCGATGTCCTTCATCGGGACGGCGCGGCGCGCCAGCCGTTCGGGCGTCGCGGCGGCGTTCGCCACAATGCGGATCGCGGCACCGAAGCTGTTGAAGGCGGCGCCGGCCTCGTTGGCGAGCAGATGCCGCTTCCCCGCCAGATAGAGGTTGGCCCAAAGGTCGCGGCCGGCGGCGTAGGTGTTCATGACATCCTGCGTCACCCGGATTTCATGCGCAGCCGTATCCGGCGGTCCGCCGCTCAGCGCGGCGGCGCACAGCATGGCTGACGTCCGCATCAGGCGCAGCCGCACCTGCCAGAAATGATTGCGGATGCTTTCCGCGTAACGGACACCTTCGCCGGCGATGGCGATGGCCCCGTCCCAATCGCGGGCGCCAAGACGGATCCAGCTGCGGGCGACGAAAGAGCGGACCGGCACCGGATCCGGTAGGGACAGGTCGCCGTCGATGAGCGCCAGGGCACGTTCGTAGAAGTCCAGCCCTTCCGACCACGCGCGCGGCGCCTCGCCGGCCAGCCAGATTTCGGCCGAATCCATCAGTGCCTCGATCTGGAGGCCGCGATCGCCGTGCGTGGCGGCGGTCTCGAAGGCCAGCTGCGCCAGGGCCAGCGCCTCCGTCTCGCGTCCAAAGCCCTTGATGACCGACTGTTTCCGGTTGATGAGCTTCGCCTCGGCCAACGCGAGGTCGCGCGGGGCGGTGAAGGCTGCGGCGGGAAGATCGACAAGAGCCTGGTTCACCACCTCCAAGGCCCGTCCGTCTTTGGCCACCGACAGCAGAGCACTGACCAGACGGTACAGGAAGCCGGCAAGCGCAACTCCGGGAAGCCCGTCCGCCGGAAGCGGCAGGATCCGGGTCCCGTAGATGTTTTCCAGCGCGTCACATCCCGCGCGCAGCGATTCGAGCTGCTGGTATCCGTCGCAAATGGCCTGGAATGCCTGGAAAACCCAGCCCTCCAACGGCTGGTCGGCTCTGACGAGGTGGCGGGTCAACGCCGGAAAGAGCAGCGCGTAATACTCCCGCGACGGGCCGCGCCGCACGAGGATGCCGGCGGTCCGGGCCGTGAGGTCGGGAGACGAGGTGCCGGCCAGATCGTGCAGAATGAAGATCTGCTGGAAATGACTGAAGTCCAGCCCGCGCCTTTGGAGGGCATGGCCCAGCTTGGCCGCGTCCGCCGCCGGGAAATCCCGGTACAACTCGCCCAGGAAGAAAGCAAAAGTCTGTTGATGGAAGAAATCGACGTCGCCCGAGCCGGTTTCCTGGAGCAGGCCGACGTATATCAGCTGGTCGGTCACGACGCCGGGTATGCCGAACTCACCGAGCTGCACGCGGCTGGTCCGCCCCAGCATGCAGGTGGTGCGCATGGCCCGCACCAGGTCGTCACCGCCCACTCCGCTGTCGCTCCGGTCGGTGGCGGTCCGCACCTCCTCCCAGCGCTTGCGCAGCAACTCGGCAAGCTTTGTCGGAATGGTGCGGAGCAGCGCGGCGAGGGTGCTGTCCCGTTCGTCCCGGATGACCAGCAGGTCATTGTCGAGGCGCAGGACGCCGGTGTCGCGCAGGCAGCGCAGGGTTTCCCAGAGATGCAGCGGAGTGCCCGGGATATGCTCGTAGAAGGCGTTGCGCGACAACGGATAGTGGTCAAGGTCGAAACCGCCGCCGGCAGGCCCCCGCACGGCCGCCTCGACGAACGCCTTGACGTCGGCCGGGCCGAACGGGTCGAGCCGGAAGGAGCGGATGCGCGCCTCGGAGTCCTGAGGGCGGGCCTCGTTCTCCAAGCGCTTGGCCAGCATCGCGGCGGCGCTGCCCTGCACCTGCAGATCCTCGTTGAAGGCGAAGATGAGGATCGTCGGCGGCTCCGTGTCGTCCGCGTTCAGGCGCGACACGAGTTCATCAAGGGTCGCCGCGAAGGTGTCGTCCAGGTTCTGGACGTTGTCGATGATCAGTGCGGTCTTGCGGCTGCGAACGCTGCGGCACAGCGCTTTCGCGAGGAGGACCGGATCCTTCCGTAGCGGGCTGTTCTCCTGGTATATCATCCGTGCCAGAAGCTGGGCGTCGTCCTGGCCGTAGTTCCCGGTTTCGGCATCGACGTCGCTTGCCGATTCCATGCCCGACGGCAGCAGCGGCAACCGGTTGAGTCCCGCCAGCAACCCGCGCAGCACAAGATCGGACGCTTCCGGCTGCGCGAACTCCTTGTCATGGCGGTGAAGATCGTAGCCTTCGGCCAGCAAGGCGGCGCCGATTTCCTGGAGCAGGCGGGACTTGCCGATGCCGCTTCGACCGACGATCTGGAAGATGCGGTGGGACCGGGAGTTGCGGGCCTGTCGGACAATGGCGTCGCAAGCGGCGTGATGCGCGGTGCCGATCATGCCGATTCTGTACAGGCGGGATATCTCGATCGCGGGCAAGGCTTCCCTGGCAATTTCGCGTCCTCCCTCGCGGACGACCAGCGCCGGCAAGACGGTGCTCGGGCGTGGCTTGACGCCGCGCAACAGCACGGAGATCTGGCGGACCTCGCCCGGCTTCAGGGTCAGCGTGGCCTGGCGCTCGCTGCGCTTTTCGGCGAAGGACTCCACCTCGAACGCCTCGCCGATCAGGGGGGGCGAATCTTCGGCGAAGCACACGGTAACCGTCGCGGTCTGATCGGCGCTGTCGTTGATCAGGATGACGTTGAGCCGGATCAGTTCTCCAAGGCCGATGGTGAGTGAGGAGTTCGACCGGCCCGGCACGCCGTCCTGGAGAAGATACTCCTCGCGCAGCACCGGCGGACGGGACACCTCATGGGTGACCTCGGCAAGGCAGCGGACGCCGCGTCCGGCAGGGGCGAGGTGGGTATGGCCGGGGAAGTACTTCTTCAGGATTTCACCCGAGCGCCCGATCAGGTCGTCCAGCAGTGCGCCATCGAAGCAGACGACGGTCTTTCCCGTCTTGCGCTGATATTCGGAGAATAGAGATTTTGCCGTGCTCTTGAATCGGCTCCGGCTCAAAAAAATTACGGTGGTTGCGTCTCCAAGCAATGCCATGAACAGCGTTGGGCTGACGATGTGGTACGAGATCGGTTCTCTATAAGATTTGCTTTCCGCCCAGTGTGCCTCTGAGGAGAAATTCAGGACAAAATCTTTATTGCCGTCATGGGATTTCTTCGTACGCGACCACCCTGCGTTGAAGAGTGTTTTCAGAAGATCGATGGACAAATCCTCGAACTTGTCACCGCTGAAACTGCCGTCGGGAAGGGTAAAGTTGGCACGCCAGATCTCGTCTGGAATAGGGCGATCGGCCGATTTTGCCAGACCCATAATTAATAGTTATCTACCTGCCTTCATCCGCCCTGCGGCCTTGGTGATGGCCGCTTTCAGGCTGGCGTCGGTGACCGTCGTGTAGAGTTCCGTCGTCGAGATGCTCTGGTGGCCGAGCAGGCGCTGGACGAAGCGGATGTCTACGCCGTTTTCGATCAGCCGGGTCGCCGCCGTGTGGCGCAGCATGTGGGGGGTGACGCGGCGGGACAGTTCCGCCTCGGTCGCCGCCGTGCGGACCAGGGTGCGGATGTGCTGGGTGGAAGCCGGGCCGCCTTGCGCCGTGATGAGGAAATGCTCATGCCCTTTGCGCCGCTCGACCGTCACAGTCCGGTAGGCCGACACCAGCGTCGCCGTCTCGTCGTCGGGTAGGAACACGCGGCGCTGGCGGCTGCCCTTGCCGACGATGGTCACCACCCGCTCGATCAGGTCGAGGTCGCTCAGGCGCATGCTCGCCAGTTCGCCGACCCGCAGGCCGGTGCACAGCAGGACCTCCAGCACCACCAACGTCGTGACGGCGTCGAAGTCGGCGCGGCGCGCGATGCGCAGTGCCTTGGTTTCGGTGACGCGGCCGGACAGGCCGACGCGCTCCAGCGCCGTGCGGCGCAGGCGGCGGACCTCGTCGTCGGTCAGGTTGCGCGGCAGGCGCTTGGGCAGGCGGATGCGGGCGTCCAGCCGGTGGAAGGGGCTGATCTCGATCGTCTCATCCAACTCCAGCCAGCGGAACATCACCTTCAGGCAGGCCAGCCGCCGCTTGACGCTGGTTTCCTTCAGGCCGCGCACCTCGAACAGGTGGCTGAGGTAGCGGCGCAGCAAGGGCCGGTCCACGGCGGACACCCGCGTGCCGGGTTCGGCGAAGCGCTCGAACTCGGCCAGATCGATGGTGTAGGCGCGCAGGCTGTGCGGCGACAGGTTCTTGGCGACCCGGCAATGGGTGAGGAAATCGGCACAGGCGCGGGCAACGTTCATTAGGGGCTTACCGGTGCGGCGGAGGCGCGCGCGTGGCCCGGTTGCTCTCCGGACGTACGCACGTATGCGTTTCGCCCGTTGGTCTAGAAAGCCATCGCCGTCATGGCAAGGCTTAAGCTTTCGTATGCTTACGTTTACCGGCATGTAAGGAACGGGCCATTCGCGCACCCCCGCAGCCGCTCCTTCAGGGACGGGCTGTATATCCCGTCCTCCACCGCCTTCAGGATCGATGCGATCTTCCGGCCGATGCCGGCGAGGGCGCGCTCCCGGTCGCCGCGCCACCGCCATCTCCTCGACAAAGGCGGCGACCACGTCGGCGCCGAGCAGGCGTTCCTTCAGCCCGGCAAGCACACGGTTCTCGATCGCCTGCCGGCTGATGCTGCGGGCGTTCGGGCAGGTGCCGGAATTCTGTCCGGGGAATGGGTTCTCCCGCACTTTTCGTGGATCAGGCTGCGAGCAGGACGCGACGGCGCAGCAGATTGAAGCTGGCGCGTCCATACATCTGCCGCTTGATGAGCTTCAGCTTGTTGACTTGTCCCTCCGCCTGTCCGCTGCTCCAGGGCATGGTGAGCGCCGCCTTGACGGCTGCCTCGTCCTGCCTCACGCCGGCGGCGAAAGTTTCGACGGCTGGGATGCCGCAGGACAGCGCGTCAGTAAGCCAATTGTCCAAAATGGCGGAGGGGTTGGCAGGACGCGCATCCGATCGCACTCCACAGCGTCCGATCAGTTCAGCGAAGCGGCGAACCAAGTCGCGCCCCTTGGCGACCTCCGGGTCCTGCGAAATCCGGGCGAGGGCCTCAGTTGTGGCGGTGTCGATGCCCTGCGGCGCCTGCACCAGCCGCCATGCCAGTTGCCGGGGCGAGATCAGGGCGGGGAATGGACCGGTAGCGGAGGTTGATGCGGTTTCGGTGGGGCCGGGGCGCCACTTGTGCGGCGTGAACTTGGCAGGAGTGGTCCGCCGCTGGTTCAGCCAGCGGCGGACCTGCTTGGCCGATCCGGCAAAGCCGCGGTCTTGGAGTTCCCGCCACAGCGCCGCGGCATTCTCGTTGCCCTCGGCCAGACGGGCTTCAAGGTACTCACGATGCAGGGCGAGGATACCAAGCCCGGACTCCCGCACGGCCCGCTCAGGAAACTGCTGCGCGTGGGCGTAGCTGCGCACAGTACCGCGGGCGAGCCCCATCGTCCGGCTGATCGTCAGCAGCTTCTCGCCAGCCGCGACACGCCGCCGAACCTCCTCATACAAGGCATGTCGCCGGGCACGACTGTCCGCCGTCGCGGCGGCTTCGGCCCGACTGCGCGGATAGCCCCCAACGCGCCGTGCCACGGCTCCGCCCGAAACCGGCGGCAGGCGGCGCAAACGGCCGTAAACGCCGGCTAGCCAGCGTTCAACCATCTGCCGCAGGTTTTGGAGCAGGTGCCACCGATCAGCCACCTGAACCGCCCGGGGAGCGCCCAGGGCACTGCCGCGGGCATACTCGGTGGAACGGTCGCGGGCGATCACCGTGACCGTGCCACGGTCGTTGAGCCACTCCGTCAGCGTCTGGGCTGTGCGGTCGGGCAGCAGATCAACCACGCGGTGTGTCTCCAAATCAACCAGGATAGTGCCGTAGCTCCGCCCTTTCCTCAGCGCCCAATCATCCACGCCCAGCACGCTGGGCAGCGCGTACTCCGGCAGGGGAAGTGCGCGTACCAACCGCAGCACAGTGTCGGCGCTGCTCGGCATGCCGAGACAATGCAGCAGTCTTGCGCCGGCTTCCCCGCCACAGGTGGCGCCGACCCGCGCTTGCGCGCCGGCGAGCCGCCGGGTGCGGCGTGCTCTCGGCGACAGAAGCTCCGGCACCGGTTCAGCGAAGGTCCGGCGTGGGCAGATCGGGTTGCGGCAATAGAAACGACGAACGAGAAGGTCGATGTGGACGGCGCTCCCCAGGCTCGGAAGGTCAGCTGGATGCCGATGGTACCGGCTGTGAACGGATTGGCTCGGCTGTTGACAGGATGGACAGCATGCATGGGAGTACTTGACCTGGGCAGCCACATGAAGACCAGCCGCACCAACAGGTTCAACTGTTACGACACGGCAGTCCGGGATCACAAAAAGCTCTTGCATGCTTCATTACATGGGATCTCCGGATGGCGCCGGCTCCAACGTCATCAGCCTGATCCACGAAAAGTGCGGGAGAACCGGGAAATGGGGAGCAGCTCAATCGCGACAGGCACCGATTGCCAACCGCCGGAGGCAGCCTGAATACAGTTGCCGGGAAACCCGGGTTGGTTCAGCGTGACGGCATCCGAGCGTCCCGTCGGTTTCCGGCCCCGCCGGCGCTCAGTCATTCCACTGCGTACCGGACGGCTCTACAACTGGGAAGCTATAGCCATCTTGTGGATACACCAATTTTCTGATATGATCTGAGCAATAAAAAAACAATTAGAGCAATGCGGTGTGTATGGCGGAAATAAGGGCAATAATATTCAATTATAGATTGCCGCTGATGCCCCATCGGTCGTATTGAAGGTGGTCGACTTCGCCGGAGGGATGGCGACAGACAAATCAGATGGAAATGACGACTTGAGTGACTCGCCACATATCTTCAGGTTCTGCTTGTGAGTCCTCTGGAGACTTTTTGATGTTGATGCTTCCTCTCCCTTTTCTCACGGCATTTTGCCTGTGCTTTCTCCTGGCTCATTTGGCGTTATCCAGCAAGCGCAGGCTGCCGCCACTGTCCCTGGTGGTAATCGGTGGTTATGCATTGCAGTCTGGCCTGATCGGTTTGAATTGGGGCATCGGGGGACTGCCACCGATGATCCTTCCCAGTCTGGCAGTCGCGCTTCCCCCTCTGACATGGTTGAGCTTGGATGAATTGTCTGGCCGCATCGATCGGAAGATACGCTCGCTGATCTTTTCCGTTGTCGCTATCGGTACAGGGGCGGTCAGCCTGGGCGTGCTTCTCAACTATCCCAACCTGGCGGACGCGATCGGCATCGCCGTCTATCTGGCATTTGGGTTCGATTCTCTTTGGCGTGCATACAAGTCGAAAGGGGAATGGAGTGAAGACCGCCCGTTGCATCTGATCATACCAATGCAGCGTGCCTATCTGGTGACTGGGATTATTCTATTAACTTCCGCTTCTGTCGACGTAGTCGTCGCAATCGATGTGGAAATGAACGGTGCCAGGATTTCCTCTGCACTTGTGGGATATGCTAATCTCGTTCTGTTGCTTGCCTTGTTGTATATTTTTTTCCATGAAAGCCGACGGAAGAAGCCAGAGCCTTCTGCCATGGCCGATCCGCCCAAGGCGCCGTCCGATTCCCTCATCAATCCGGCGTATAAGGAAATTTTGGAAAAGCTGGAACGGGAGATGAACGACAGCCAGCTTTATCGGAACGAAAATCTGTCATTGAGCCGGATCGCCAATAAGATCCGCGTCCCAGTTCGTCAAATTTCCACGGCGGTCAACAGCGCGTATGCGCTCAACGTCCCTCAATATGTCAACAATTTCCGGGTGCGCGATGCTTGCAAGATGTTGGAGGAAACCGACGACTCTGTGATCGATATTGCCTTTGCCGTTGGTTTCACTACCAAGTCGAATTTCAATCGCGAATTTCTTCGGGTCACGGGGGTCAGCCCCAGCGTGTGGCGCAGCCGTGCGCGGGGGACGGAGGCGGGACCAGCCTCTCTGCTCTCAAACTCCTCGGAGGCCAACGGCGCCTGACGAGGCGATGGACGGACTGCCAAGGGGGTACCATTTCGGCCTCCCCCATGATCTTGTCCGCATCGGGTCCACCACGCGCGCGCTGCTCTGTCCCGACAGGACGTCGTTCCCCGCATCGTGATCATGGCCGTCCCTCATGATGCTCGGGACGGTCCGCTCGGACCCGGCTCCGCCGAGGGGGAGGCCGTCCGCCCAAGCGACGGCGTGAATGCGACATCCCATTTTCCCCAGCTTCTCTGCAGGATCGCGGATGTCCTGTATCCGGGATCAGGTCGTCAGGGGGCGGTAACTTGCCGATGGTTGCGGTATCGGGCCCGGCCCGAACATTTCGGGGACCGGGTGGACATGCCGTGAGGATGCCATGACGGTAAAGGAGACATTTCCGACGACGGGCGGGTTGCTGTGCTTCGTCCTGTGCCTCGCGGCGGCTTTCCCTGCGGCCGCGCGAGGCATCGAGCGGTCCGTGGCTGTATCGGAAGGCGTGGGCACCGTCCGGCTGAGCGACGAGAAGATTGCCCTGCATCTGCGCACCGCCGATGCAGGATTGCGGGAAGTCAGGGTAAGCACGCAGGACAATGTCGGCTGCGGTTTGGCGGCACGCATCAGCCAGGATGGCGGAACGCTGACGATCGGCTTTGAGAGGACAGGCATCACCATGCGGTGGTGGTGCAAGCCCGTCGTCACCGTCGTGATGCCGGCCGCGCTTGATCTTGCAATCGAAGTGGACAATGTGGTTGCCGATGTCGGCGGACGGTTCCGTTCCGTTGATGTCAGAAGCAGGGCCTCGATCATCGGTTTCCAGGGCGTGGCCGAGAGCTTTCGCCTGAAAAGTGGCGTGGCCATTGCCAAGCTGAATTTTGCCTCCGGCATTGCGCGGGATGCGGTCGCCTTGGATGTCGGAGCGCTGTTGTCCGAGGTGGTCTTCGATGACGCCAAGGCACGTGAGCCGGGCATCCCCTGAAACAAACCCAGTTTTCGACTGGCCGGCCGGACCGGCATCCGGAGAGGGCCGAAGTGGCGCCGCCAAATGATGACGGATGCGTGCAAGACAGTTCGGCGAATAACTTGCGGAATATTGTACGAAAAATATACTTCTTCGCTTTCTAAGCAAATCTTTATGCATGAATGCGGGTAAAACCGTATTTTTATTTCGCATCCTGTGCTGAATCAGGATCCTGGACGTCCAAAATCGCAATCAAGGACGATTGTCGAGAACGGGTGGGGCAAACGGAGCAGTGTTCCGGTGGTGGATGACCATCGCTTCCTCCCACCGCCAGCTCCCCTTCCTTCAATCCCAGCTCCCCTTCCTTCAATCGATGTGAATTGTCCATGTCCTGGCTGAACAGTGTCGATCTGGCGGAGGAGACGATCCTCACCGTGCCGCTTCAGGCGTTGGGGGCCAGCCATGGGCTTTCGGTCGCCTCGACCAGAATGTATGAGCGTTTCTATGGTTTGAAAGCCGCGGGCCGCAGCCCGGATGCGTTGGGACCGATGTTGAGCCGCGTGCTTCAGGCCGCCTTGGAGCGGCTGCCAGACGCCGGGGCACGGGCCGGACAGCTGATCTACTGTAAGACGCAGACGCACAATACCTTGAGCGACAGGGACTGGTTGCGCCGCTTCGCCGACGAGCATGGGCTGGCGCGTTGGGAAACCTATGCGCTCAGCATGACGAGCTGCGCTTCGGCCCTCGTACATCTGCATTTTGCCGGGCTGGCCTCCGGCTGCGGGGCAGCGGTGGAGGAACCGGTGATCGTGCTGACCGGCGAGAAGGCCTTTCACCCCAACGTCGCGCGGCTGTCCGTGGGGTTGCTGGCGGAAATCCCGGCGGCGGCCCTGTTCAACTCCGGACCGGGAAGCTGGCGCATTCGGGGAACGCGCGTCCGGCATCTGCCGCGGTTCTACAAGAATCCCGATGCCATGGAAGCATCGGACCGCAGAGACTTGCAGGATGTCTACACGGATACGCTCATTGCCTTCATCGGCGAGAGCTTGCACGCTTATAAAGATACCCTGCGCGATGACTTCGTTTTCTTGCCGCACAACCTGAATCGCCCCGTAATCCAGGCCGTTCTACGCCATTTCAATTGGGAGGAAAGAACCTTCCATGGCGACTTGGAGCATCAGGGCCACGCCTATTGCTCGGATGGTTTCATCAACCTGCGCCGTTTCGAGCGCTGTCACGATCCTGTTCCCGCCGGAACCCAGCTTCTCATCCTGGCGGCCGGGACGGGTGTGACTTTCGCGACCTGTCTGTTCGAACGCGCTCCGTCTGTCTGACCGAAAGGACCATCATTCATGGACTGCAAGATCACCCGAGCCGTCGAAGAGGCATTGAGCGAACTGACGGAGCGTCCGGTTGTCGGCCTGACTCCCGAAACACGCTTCGATCGCGATTTCGATCTCGATTCCTACATGTTCGTTCAATTCCTTTTGCTGCTGGAAGACAAGATCGCGGACCTGCATTTCGACCCGGAAGCCATAGGCCAGGCGGAATTCAACGTCTTGTCGAGCCTCGTGGATTACATCGCCGAACGTACCGGCCAGCCGATGGTGTCCGAACATGCTTGAGGTGGCTCCCCCGGACGGTGTGGAGGCACTGGTCGCTCGTGCCCGTGCGAATGCTCCTGGCGCCGCTCTGCTTGCCTTCACCCAGTTCGTCACCGGGCGGGCGGGATACCCGGCATATGGCGGCCACGCGCTGCATGCCGTGTCGAACGACCTGGAGATCCGGGATTTGACGGCTCCCGACTGCCCCATGCAGCCGGTCGAGACGTTCGAAGACGGTGGGCTGGATTCCTTCGATCTTGCCCTTTCGGTGACGGGGCCGGCCGTCTCCCCATTGCCCCGGCCGCCTTTGCTGGAGGCGGGGGTCGTGGCTCTGCGGCTGGGACTTCTGGCCCGTTGCCTGGATACCGCCTTCAGCCATCTGGAGGGGCGGGAAAGTTTCGGGAAGAAGATTCTCCACCATCAACTGGTCAAGGTGGGCTTCGCCCGGGTCCATGCGGCCATCGCGCGCATGGTCGAGGAACTGGTCCTGGCCGGCCCGGAGCTGGATCCGGCGACGGCGGCGGTCATGCACCGCAGCATCGGCGGACAGTTCACCGAGGCAGCCAAGCTGATGGGCGGGCACGGCTACCTTGCGGGCAGCGCGCATAACCTGGAATATCTTGCCGGATTGATCCTTGCCGTCTATGCCCCGGCCGGCCGCTCGCCTGCCGGGAGCATGCCATGACGTCTCCGGCGGAGCGGCTCCCGGCGGACTGCACGGCCGCCATCGCTCCCCGTCTTCTGGCGCAGGGGCGAATCCACGCCGTCACCCGGCGCCTTCCGGTGGGCGGGACGGCTTGTTCCGAACTGGAGGGCCGCAGCCGGCGCCTTGGCATGCCATCGGCGAAAAGGCTGTACCGCACGGTCTTCGACGATGCCGGGCCGTCCGGCCTGTTCAGTGCCGAACTGGTCCGCCTGTGGGAGAAGGCCTGCCGGATGGCGGGCGGACGCACGCCGTATCTTCTCTATCTGCACCGCGGCCAGCATCACGATCCGCGCCTGCCGCTTTTGCCGGAGCTTCTTGACCTTCTCGGCCATCGTGGGCCGGTGCATGCGCTGCGGGTGGAAAGCCGTCCGGCGCTGTCCGATGCGCTGGCCTTTGCACGGGCCATGGCGAGCCGCACCGATGCAATGCTCCTGCTTCACGACCCGACAAGGCGGCTGGCGGCGGTGAACACCCCGGACGGGCCGCTGCGCTACCTGATCCTGGCGCGGGGCAACGCCCCGGCCAAAGCGCAACCATCATTACAGACTGTCGAGGTATAGCGCCATGCAACCCGACAACGCCCCTTCCGTGACGCCGGTGATGCTGGCCGTGCCCGAACGGGTTCCGCTGCTCCGCATCCTGTCCCAAATCCTTGTGCTGGGCCTTCCGCTTGTGATCGGCGCGACGGTGACCTCGGCTCTCCACCTCGGGAAGGTTGCCATGCTGGCCCGTGTTCCAGACACCGGTGCTCTGCATGTGCTGTCCCTGATGCAGCCGGCCTTCATCCTCATCCTGGCCCTGATGGAAGGGCTGGCGATCACCAACCAGGTGTTCAGCGCAAGGTCGAAGCACAATTGGCCGCGCCGCGGGGTGCTGCGGTCTTCGGCCTGCCTGTCGCTGGGGGGGCTGGGGCTGTTCGTGCTTCTGGCCGCCGCAGGCTACGCCGTGTCGCAGGCCTTCTCCTTCGACGATCCGGCGATCGCGATCATGGTCGGCCATTTTCCCGGCTTTCTGATGTCGATGGGGTTGTTCCTGGTTTTCGATGTCCTGTATGGCGCCTTGCGAGGACAGGGGCGGGTTTTTCAAGGGCTGATTCCCTTCCTTGTGCTCGTGGCCGTCGATCTGGGTGTGACCTACGTTCTGGTGAGCCGTCTCGGCTGGGGGTTCGATGCCATCCTGCTGGGCAACCTGGCCGGTCCGGCGGCGGTCCTGCCGGTCATGGTGCTCTTGCTGCGCCGGCAAACGCCTGGGCGCGAGGGTGGGGCCGAGGATGTGCCGCCGCCGGTCTTCAACGCGCGTCTCCGGCAATTGCTGGTCGGGGTGGGGCTGCCGGTGTTCGGGTCGATCATGATCGGATTCATCAGCGCGTCCGTCGTGTTCCCGATCCTCAGCGACCTGGGGCGGGACAACGCGTCGGCCTTCTTCGTGGTCTTACGGTTCCGCATCGCGTTCATGATTCCGGCGATCGCACTGGGATCGGCCATAGCGATCCTGGCCAACCAGGCTGCCGAAGAGGGCGGACGAGGGGGACAGTTGCGCTACCTGCAGGTCGGGGTGCCGGTGATGCTGGCATTCTATGCCCTGATGACCCTGACATTGCCGCAATGGGGCGGCGGGATGCTGGATCTGCTGGTGCCGCCGGATGCCGTCGCTTTGCGCGCCTCCGCCGACCTGATGATGAGCCGGCTTCTCGTCACATTCTTCGTCGTAGCGGGGTCGACCATGCTCCAGGTGATCCTGGAGCAGCTTGGTCGCGGACGGCAGGTGTTGCTGATCACCCTGGCCACCGAGGCCGCAACCTGCGCCACCGTGGTCTATGCCGTGTACGACAATGCCGGCCTGGAGATGGTCCTGTGGAGCCTTGTCGTCCTGGCGGGGGTCACCTTCGTTCTGCTGCTGCTTCAACTCCTCGCACTCATGCGCGGGATCGGGAGGGGCAATGCTGTATGAACTTGCCCTGCCGGCGCTGATCGTCCGGGACAGCTGCCGCTGGCTGCATCGCAGGCTGTCGAAACCGACGAGCGGCGGGACCTGCCGCGCGACCCCCGTCTTCCGCTTTCGCGCGGCGAAGTGCCGGTTGCGGCGCCTTGACCTTGGCTTGCTGACGCGCCTGTCGCCCAGGGCCGGAGCAAGGCTGGCACTTCGCCGGTTCGAGGGCAGCCGCCCCGAACCGGTGCCGGCAATCCATACCGCGGCCGTCCCTGCGGTCGTTTGCGGCGCGACCCCTGCGGGCCGGCTGCCGGCGACCGTGCTGGGATCGCAGCATCGACCGAGGCTGTTGCTTGTACATGGCTGGAATGCCGACAGTTCCATGTTGCTGCCGCTGGCCGCGGCACTGGCGGCATCGGGGTTTCACGTCGTTCTGCCCGATCTGGAAAAGGGTGAGGGGCGGGGCGGGGGAAAGCTCCGGCGGGCACGGCACGCCGGCTTTGCGGAAAAGGCACGCCGGCTCGCCCGGGATTGCGGCCCGCTTGGTCCTTTCGCGGCGGTGATCGGCCATTCGGCCGGCGGTCTGATCGGCGCCATGGCCGTGGCCGAGGGCTTGGCGGCCAACCGGCTCGTGACTGTCTGCGCCCCGGCATCCATGGCATCCCTGCTGGCCGCCTATCTCAAGCGAACCCAGGCGCCATTGGCCCTGTATGAGGCGATCCTGCCGGAATACCGTGCGCTGCGCGCACGCGATGCCGCCGCCGTTGGCCCGGAGGATTACGGCCGTTTCGGAGCGGATCATCTGGTGATCCATGCCCGCGGCGACTGGCAGGTGCGGCTCGACGAGGCTTGGCAGATCTGCGCCGCCCGCCCCGGGAGCGCGCCGGTGATTCTGGAGAACTGCAACCACCACACCATTCTGCGCCATCCGGCATTGGCCAGGGCCATCGCCTCCTTTGTCGCCGTGCCCTGCCGGGAGGGGGCGAGGGCATGTTGAGTGCATCGCCATGTTGAACGTGCTGGATCTTGCCCTGGCCTTCCCTGAACGGTGCGAACGGCTGGCCTCCCTGTCCGACGAACTGTCGCTGTCCCGCAACCAGATGCGGATGTTCGACCGCTTCTTCGGCCTGGACCGGTTTCATTGCGATCACGATCTGCCGCTGGCAACCCTGGTCGGGCAGGCTTGCGGAGCGGTGCTGGCCCGCAACCCGGAGCATGATGCGCGCCTCAGCCACGTTGCCTACTGCCACACCCTGCTCAGCACCTGCGTTTTCGATGCGGAGCATCCGCCCATCCTTGCCCCATTTGCGGCGCGCGGGCTGGAGGTCTTCAGCGCTACCATGAACCATTGCGCCACCGGCGTGTCGATGCTGGGGGTGCTGGACCGGGTCCTGGGGGATGACGAGGTCGGGCTGATCCTGATCGGCGACAAGGCGTTCCATCCGGCCATCCGGCTCATTGAGAACACCACGGTGATGGGCGAGGCCGCTGCAGCGGTTCTCGTAGGGCACCGGCCCGGCCGCTTCCAGATGCTCGGCACCCACACGTCTCATGAAAGCCGGTTCTGGCTGAACAGCGGCCGGCGTGGCGAGCGCTATCTCGACGGCTTCGACGAGGTCTATCTCGAATTCGCCTGTGACGTGCTGTGCGGCGCGATGGACCGTTTCGGGCTGGGCTTCGACCAGATCCGCTACGTGCTGCCTCACAATGTCAATGTGCCGTCCTGGTACCAGATCGCCCGGCGTGCCGGTTTCGATCCCGGCAAACTGCAACTCTCGACCATCGGGCAATACGGGCACTGTTTCGGTGCCGATCCCTTCATCAACCTCGTGCATGCCGACGACCGGGGCGAGCTGGATCCTTCGGATCTGGTTTTGCTGTTCAGCATCGGACTGGGGGCCACGGCCTCCTGCGCCTTGATGCGTGTCTGTGGAAAGCGGCCTGCAAAGCCATAGGAGTAAAGTCATGACCGCTCCCCGCAGCCTGGTGCGCCAGAGCCTTGAAATCGTTGGCCTCGGACCCGAACGCATGACGAGTGCGCTTGGCGGAGCCGAGCTTTTCGGTACGGCGGGCATCCTGAATTCGCTGGAACTGGTTCAGTTCATCGCCGCCCTCAGCGAGCACAGCCGGGTCGATGCCTTCGAATTGATGGATAGCTTCGAAAGCGAGGCCGGCAACATCTTCCGCAATGTCGATGCGTTGTGCGCCTTTCTGGATCGCCGCGCGGTCGTGGCGCTGGAGGGCTGAACCATGGATGGATTCTCCCTGTCCCCGCCGGAGGCCGCCCTTCTGCACCGGATCGCCGCGGAGTTCGGCACCCCCTTCTACGTCTATGACGCAGCGGCGGTGCGCGCACGCTGCGCCGCCTTGAAACAGGCACTGCCGGACGTCGATTTCTTCTATTCCCTGAAGGCCAATCCCAACCTGTCGCTGGTGCGTGTCCTGGTCGGCTGCGGCATGGGGTGCGAGGTCAGCTCCCTTCTCGAACTGGAGACGGCCCTTGCGGCGGGAGCGGCGCCGGACCGCATTCTGATGCCGGGACCGGGCAAGTCCGACGAGGAGCTGCGCCGGGCGGTCGCGCTGGGCATCAAGGCGATCGTGGCCGAATCCCCGGAAGAGGTCGTCGAGGTCGACCGCATCGCCGGCACCCTCGGCTTGTGCCGTCCGGTCGCGTTGCGGGTCAATCCCGATTTCCGGGTCGATGGAGCGCGGCTGTCCATGGGCGGACGGCCGACACAGTTCGGCATTGACGAGGCGGGGCTTCCCGAGGTGCTGGCCCGGCTGGCGGGGCTTCGCAACATCCGGCTGGAGGGGCTGCACGTCTACATGGGGACGCGCATCCTGTCTCATGAGGTGGTGCAGGCCAACACCCGCCGGATACTTGGATTGGCCCGCCAGCTCCAGTCCCGGCTGCCGGCGCCGCTGACCTTCGTCGACGTCGGCGGCGGTTTCGGCGTCCCGTACCATGCCGACGAGACGGCGTTGGACCTCGCCGCTTTGGGCGAGGGGCTGGCAGCCGAGATCGGGGCGTTCCGTGCCGAACATCCGGCCACCCGGATCGTGATGGAGCTGGGCCGCTACGCCGTGGCCGAAGCCGGCCGTTTCATCACGCGGATCAGGCAGGTCAAGACGAACAAGGGCGAGCGCTTCGCGGTATGCGACGGCGGATCGAACGTCAACGGTGCCGCGGCCGGAACGGGGTCGCTTCTGCGCCGGAATTTTCCCCTGGCCCTGCTGCCCGCCGACGATGGCGGCGACGGGGATGGCGCCGTGGCGGATTGGACGGTCACCGGCCCCCTCTGCACTCCCATGGACGTGCTCGCCAAGTCGGTGCCGCTGGCCGACCCGCAGCCGGGCGATCTGATCTGCCTGCCGCAGGCCGGAGCCTATGGCCCGACCGCCTCTCCCGTTCATTTCATCGGATTCGGTGCGCCGGCCGAGGTGATGGTCGACGGGGATCGGATCCAGCTGGTGCGCAGGCGCGACAGCGTGAAGGCGATGCTGGCGGTTCAGGAACCGCGGGACATCGGCATGACCGCGCCCACGGCTGGCCGGATTCGTCCGTTTCCATCGGCCGGCCGGCATGACGGATCGCCATTCGGGAATCCCTGTCTGGATCGTCTGGAAGGTCTGGGGCCGCTGTTCAGGCGCACGGGGGAACGGCTGGAGAAGGATCCCGGTGCCTGGCGGGATCTGTGGGCCGATCCGCTTGTCCGGGCGCTGACCGCCATCGGCGTTCCCGACGACTGCAACGGATTCCCTCTGGCCGACACGGAACTCGGCATCGACCAGTGCGGGCACGCCCTGCATGTCGCCATGATCGAACGTCTGGCTCGGCTGGATGCCGGCTGCATCCTGGCGCTGCCCGGACCGTCGCTGGCCGGCAACGCCGTGCTGCAGATGGGCGGGCCGGACCAGATCCAGCGCTTTTTCGCCGCCTATCGCACGGGCCCCCAGGGCACCTTCTTCGGCGTGACCGAGCCGAACTCCGGATCCGATCCGGCAGGCGGGCGTGCCCGGCTGACGCGCCGGGACGGCGGGTTGGTGCTCAACGGGACCAAGACCCTGGTGGGCGGCGCGATGCGGGCACGGATCGGTTTGGTTTTCTGCCATCTGGAAGAGGCCGGGCGGACCGGGCTGGTGATGGTGGAACCGTCCCGCGCCGACGAGCATGTCCGCATCGAGCGGCTTTCCAGCCTGGGCCTGCGCGGCGCCGACCTGTGCCGCATCGCCTTCACCGACTTTCCGGTGACGCCGGACATGATCCTGGGAGACGGACGCCCGTCGCTGCGGGATGGCTTCATGGCCATCAACGCCGTGTTCGAGCGCAACCGCCCGGTCGTGGCGGCGCTGGCCCTGGGCGTCGGTCGCGGCATCCTGGACCACCTCGCCGGCGAGCCTGGATTGCAGGAGCAATTCCATGACCTGGGCATCAGCCATGCCGCCCTGCTGCGACGGCTGGCAGGGGTGATCGATGCCTATGAACGCGGCCGCCCCAAGTCCCACGATATCAGCCTGATCAAGATGCAGGCGGTCGCTTTCGCCGACACGGTGGTGGAGCGGGTCTTTTCCCATTGCCCGGCCCGCCTTCTGCGGGATCCGCACCTGCGTCGCAAGTGCCGCGATGCCAAAGCCTTCGAATATATGGAAGGTGCGTCGAACATCCATGCGCTGAACGCCTTCCGTTCCTATGTCGCCGGGGTGGCGTGATGGCGCTTCGCCTCGATCCTGCGACGATCGTCTTCAGGGAGTTCGCCGGGCTGGAGCCGGTTGAGCCGGATTGGCGGAAGGATGTGGCCTATTGGGAGGACTATAACGCCAAGTTCTTCGGGTCCAACGGGCTGACCTATACGGCTGCCGACAGCAACGTCGCATCCTGGCTTCAGGCACCGGACCGGGCGCCGTTCGCCTTCATGGTACGCGACCTGTTGCCGGCATTGGAGCGGCGGACCGATCTCTCCGACATCGATTTCGTGCTGCTGGCCCACTGGCTGCCCGATCTGCACCTCGGAACATCCGTCACCAACTATGCCTTGCATCGGCTCGGCCTGGAGAACGGGTTCGGTTTCGCCATTTCCGACCGTGGCCGTTCGGCCTCTCTGTTCGCCGTCCACTGCATCGCCCGCTACCTCGGCCAGGGCCGTCGCCGGGCCCTGTTGATGGCGATGGACCAGAAGCACCTGCTGTACCGGTCGCCGCTGGTCGAGAGCCTGGACCCGGTGAATTCGGCCTGCATCATGGTGCTGGAGCAGGACGGCGCGGCGGGGCTGACATTCGCCGGCTACCGGCGCTGTCCGGGCGTAACGCCGGCCACGCTCGCCTCGCGGATCGGCCTGCTGTGCCGGGATTTCGGTCTCGATCCGGCAGGGACCATTCTGATCGCCGATCCCGCCGTCGCCGAACGGTCGGACTTTCCGGGGCCGGTCCTGCTTCAGCGGCCGCAGCATCTATGCTCGGCGCCGTTTGCGGCGCTGGCCGGTTGTCCGGATGCCGGCAGCGATGTCCTCATGGTCGTCCATGAGCAGGATTGCCTGACGGCGGTGGCCTTCACGGCTGGTTGCGGAGAACCGGCATGAGGCTGGCGGCCCTGTCCACCCATGTTCCCGCTGGCCGGATCGACGCGGAGGCGGTGGTGCGTGCGGCCGGCGGCTCGCCTGCCGAAGCGCGGGTGTTCCGGCGCCTCTTCGGCATCGACGGGGTGGCGGCGATGCCGGCGGATGAAGGGGCGAGCGAGCAGTTCGGCCGGGTGATCGCCGGGCTTGCCGCCCGGCACCGGGGTGAACCGCCCGACACGCTGGTCCATGTGCGTGGGCTGCCGATGCCGTTTCCGGAGGAGGAGGCTCCGGTTCCGGAACTGGTGCGCCGCCATGCCTTCCTCGCCGGGGTGGTTCGGCAGTACGAGATCGACCAGACCAATTGCAGCGGAGTGTTCTGGGCACTGGATCTGGCCCGCACGCTGCTGGATGCCGGGATGTCCCGGTCGGTCGCGGTCCTGGCCGGGGACTGCCATGCCGGCCTGCCGCTGGGCGATCGCTATGTCGCGGGATGCACGCTGATGGGCGATGCGTTCTGCGGGCTGGTCCTCGACCGCGGGCCGGGCGGGTTGCGTTTCGGCGATGTGGTGCTGCGGACCCATCCGGAATTCGCTTTCGGCCGGGCCGGCAGCGTGGCCCAGATCGGCACGTTCTTCGCCGCCCACACCCGGATCGTGCGCGAAGCGCTGGACGCCGCGGGCTTCGCCTGGAAGGGCCGGTCGCCCTTACTGCCGCATAACGTCAATAGCTTGGCCTGGCTGAGGTTCTGCCGCGAGACGGGGGTCGCTCCGGAGCGTGTCGACCTGGGGCTGCTGCCCGACATCGGCCATTGCTACACAAGCGATCCGTTGCTGCTGCTCGGCAGCCGGCTGGATGCCGCCGCCCCGGACGTCACCCCGGATACCGACGGGATCATGCTTCTTTCGGTCGGCATGGGTGGGTTCGTCGGCGCCTGCCGGCTGTCGCGCGGGGCTGTCCAACCGGCCGGGCCTTGGTTTCCCCAAACAGTCGAAAGGGCCGCATCGTGTCCGCCTTTCCCACGCTTCTGACGAGCTTCCTTGATTCAAGCGCCGACGGGCGCGGCGATGCGCCGGCCCTGCGGGACAGCCGCCGCGATCTGACATTCGCCGAGGTTCGCCGCGCGGCTTGGCGCGTGGCCGCGGAACTGGCCGACGGCGGCGTCGGTCCGGGTGACCGGGTGGCGATCGTCATGGCCAATTCGGCAGCCTTCGGCATAGCGTTCTGGGGGGTGCTCTATGCCGGTGCCGTGGCGGTGCCGCTCAATCCGGGCACCAGGTCGGCCAAGCTTGCCTGGATCTTCGGCAACTGCTCGCCTGCGGCGATCCTGTGCGACGACGATCTGGAAAGGCTGGTGACGGACGCCTGCGGCGAAGCCGGGATACGGGCGCATCTGCTGGTTCACGGCAAGGAACGGGGACCGGGGAGCCTCGACCTGCTGATCGACGGCACGGGCGGGACGCCGGTGGCGACCGGGCGGGTCATCGATCGGGATCTGGCGGCGATCATCTACACCTCGGGTTCGACCGGCGAACCCAAGGGGGTGATGCTCTCCCATCTCAACATGACCAGCGCCGCGCGGTCGGTGGCGCAGTATCTGGATTACCGTTCCGACGACCTGGTGTTCTGCGCCATTCCGCTGACCTTCGATTATGGGCTGCACCAGCTGACCATGACGACCCTGGTTGGGGCCTGCCTCTACGTCGAGCCGTCGTTTGCGCAGCCGTTCTTTGCGTTGCAGCATCTGGCGCAAAGCCGGGCCAGCGTTTTCCCCGTGGTGCCGACGATGGTGCCGCTCATCGCGCCCCTTGCCGGCCGGTTCGATCTGACGGCGGTGCGCTGCATCACCAGCACGGCGGCGATGCTCCATGTGGATGGCATCGACACCCTGACGGCCCTGTTCCCCGGCGCCCGTCTCTTTTCGATGTACGGGCTGACGGAATGCCACCGCTGCACCTATCTCGACCCCTCCGAACTGGACCGGCGCAAGTCGAGCGTCGGCAAGGCGATCCCGAACACCGAGCTGTGGGTGGTGGATGAAGCCGGGGTTGCGCACCGGCGCGACGCGACCGGCGAACTGGTGATCCGCGGCAGCACCGTTATGAACGGTTACTGGAAGAACCCCGAGAAGACGGCCCAGAAACTGCGTCCCGGCCCTTGGCCCGGCGAGCTGGTGCTCTACACAGGCGACATTTGCCGCCTCGACGGGGAGGGGTTCCTCTATTTCATCAGCCGTTCGGACGAAATCCTCAAGGTTGCCGGAGAGAAGGTCGCGCCGTCCGAGGTGGAAGCCGTCCTGAGCGCGCATCCCGCCGTGGCCGAAGTCTGTGTCCTGGGGATCGACCACCCCGTCTATGGCCAGCAATGCTGCGCCGTCGTGACCCTGCGGCCGGCCGGCGGCGCCGGGGTCGAGCCGGATGCCGCCGGTCTCAAGGCTTGGTGCGCGTCCCGTCTCGAACCCCATGCCGTTCCGGCCCGTATCGTGGTCGCCGATGCCCTGGCGCGGAACGGGAACGGCAAGATCGACAAGCAGCTGCTGCGTCAGAAACTCGCGTCCCGCCCGGCCGCCGTCCCGCCGCCGCCCCTTTCCTCCACCGAACCGGAAACGGCGATACCCGTGGCTATCGCATGAGCATGCCAAACCCGAGAGGAGTCCCCATGACGAACATTCTGGATCATGTGATCGCCGCCCTCTGCGAATTGCTCGACCTGCAGGACGGCGGCACGATCACCGTCGATACCCGGCTTGACGACGACCTGGGGATCGACAGCGGGTTGCTGCTGGAGCTTTTCATGTTGATCGAGGAGCGGATTCCCGAGGTCGCGGTCGATCCTGCGGGTCTGAAGCCGCAGCAGCTGGCCACCGTCGGCAGTTTCACGGCGCTGATCGAAGCCGGCCTGAAGGCCAGGGAACCGGCGTGATGCGGCGCGAGGACGTCGTTTCCCCCGTCGTTTCCCCCGTCGTCTCCCCGTGTGTGGCGGCGCTGTGGACCATCTTCGGCCGCTTTGCCGGCGATGACCGTCCAGCGTACCGGCAATCGTCGGCCGATCTCAGCTTTGCCGGGTTGCACAGTGCGGTTCTGCGGTTTCTGCCGGTTGTCGCGGGTATGCCCGGGCGTCCGCAGCGCCGGCCCATCCTGATCTGGGGGCACAAGGACGGACGCTATCCCGTCGCCTATTGGGCCTGCCTGCTGACCGGCCATGCCCTGGTGCCGGTGGAGCGGGAAACGCCGCCCGAGCGGGTGCGCCAGATCGTGGAAACGACCGATGCCTGTGCCCTGCTCGTCGCCGATGGCGATTCCGCGGCTGCCGGTCGGCTGGCCGCCCTTGCCCGGCCGGGCCGCTTCGCGGTGCTGGAAATGGCGGACCCGTGCGACGGAGGGACCGCGGTCCCCGATCCCGCTATCCCCGCACCCGATCCGACCATCCGATGCAGTGACGCGGCCTATGTCATGTTTTCATCCGGAACCCTGGGTCGGCCCAAGGGGATCGGCGTCAGCTACGCCAATCTGCTCGATTTCATCGCCTGGCTGGACATCCTGCTTCCCGTTCCCTCATCGGCGGCGGCGGGGAAGGGGGCGGCGGGGACGGGGGCAGTCACGGGCATCATCCGCCACTGTTTCGACGTTTCCCTGTACGAGCTGTGGATGTCCTGGAGGCATCGGTTGCCGCTCGTCGTCCTCGACCATGCCGACATCGCCAATTCGACGGACTACATCGCGCGGCTGGCGGCTGCGGAGGCGTCCCTCTGGGTGTCGACGCCGTCCATCTTGCGCCTGATGCTGAAGAACCGCCGTTTCAGCGGCCGGACGCTGCCGTCCTTGTCCACTTTCCTGTTCTGCGGCGAGCCGCTGACCAAGCCGGCCGTGGCGATCCTGTTCGAGCGGTTTCCGGGCTGCAGGGTGATCAACACCTATGGGCCGACCGAATGCACGGTGGCGGTCACCTCGGTGGAGATCTCGCGGGAGCACCTGGAGGCGCCCGACGAGCTGCCGATCGGCGCTCCCCGTCCCGGCACCTGGCTGGAGACGGCCCCCGGCACACCGGCCGGCGAGCCCGGCGAGATCCTGATCCGCGGGGCCAGCGTCGGCTTGGGATACATCGGCTTGCCGGAGAGGCAGGCCCGTGCGTTTCCAGAATCCGGCCTTTACCGGTCCGGCGACCTGGGCATCGTCGGACCCGGGGGGAACTGGTACCTGCGCGGGCGCATGGACCGGGAGATCAAGGTTCAGGGGGTTCGGATCGACCTGAACGAGATCGAGGCCCACCTGCGCCGGCAACCGGGGGTCGACGATGCGGTGGTTCAGCCCTACCTGCTGCACGGCGAAGCGCGGGCCTTGTCGGCATTCGTCCTGGGGGTGGAGAGCGACGCCTGCCTGCGGCGCCTGGCCGACGCGCTGGCGGCGGAACTGCCGCCGTATCTGGTGCCCCGCCACTGGTATGGCGGCTTTCCGGCGGCGCTGAACGCGAACTCCAAGCTGGACGGCACGCAATTGGCCGCCACCGCCCAGCACGCGAAATTCCGCCACATCCACATGCACAAGGAGGAGGCGGTTTCGTCGCCGGCCTCCGCACATTCGGAGTAAAGCCCATGGACGCGAGTTCCATCCCGGTGTTCGACGCCAATTCCGAATTTTGCCAGAATCTCGGCCTGCTGAAGGTGGCGGAAACCGCAACGCGCCAGCATGGCGACCATGTGGTGATCCGCGCCAGCGACGTGCGTGACCTGTATCTTCTGGGCGGCAATGACAGCATTCGATACTGGAAGAGCCATCAGGGGCACTTCCAGACCGAACTGGGCGACATTGCGAGCAACGCCGCCATTTCCCGTCTGCTGCTGGGCGACTGGCTGGACGAGCCGGAACACCGCGAGGTGTGGATGGCGACCGGCAACCGCCTTGCCGCGGTGGCCGAAGTCTGGGACGGCTGGTTCCACGATGCCCTCGTGGCGGCGTGCCGGTCCTTTCTGGCCGACATCCCGGCCGGCGGACAGGCGGTCGACCTGCGCGGCCTGTGCCGGATGTGGTCGATCCGCGCCGTCTGTCCGGTCCTCTTCGGCCCGGCTTTGGGCGACGAGGAGATGGCGGACGGTCTTCTGCGCATCGAAGAATTCTATTTTGCCATGAGCACGCGGGACCCCTCGCAGACCGCCAGCCCGGAAAGCATGGCGGAATTCCAGGCCGCCCGCAATTTCCTGGACCGCGTGGTCGAAGCGGCGCTGACCGTATCCACTCCCGGCGACGACACCGTCGTCGCTTGGATCGCCGAAGCGGTTCCGGCCGGGCTTTCCATCGCCGAGCAGGTGGCCTGCCTGCGTCCGACCTTGGGCCGCATGCTGCTGGAAAAGCTGAACATCGATGGGCTGGGCCTCCTGTGGACGCTGGTCCATCTCGCCCAGGACCCGACGCTGGCGGACGAGGTCGCGGCGGAACTGGACGGACGCGACATCTTCGGCCTTCCCGACCAGGCCAGCCCGCTCGCGTGGTCGGTGGTACAGGAAGGGCAGCGCCTGTACCCCGAATTGCCGTTTATCTACCGCATCACCAGTCAGGCCGTCACCCTTGGCCCGGTCACGGTTCCAGCCCGCGCGACAGTCCTGTTCGCGCCATGGCTGGTTCATCGGGATCCCCGTTACTGGGCAGCCCCCCAACAGTTTTGCGGCCGCCGTTTCCTCGACCGGAGCATCGATACCGGTCATTACCTGCCGTTCGGGGTCGGTCCACGCATTCGGGCGCGGGCACGCTTCATCCTGCATCAACTGACGATCGCGGTCCGGGCCATCTGCACCACCCACCGGATGGCATTGGCGCCGAATTGCCGTCCGGGCAACCTGCGTCCGGTCTTGCGCTCGACCCTCGCGCCGCGAGGGCCGGTGCCCGTCATCTTCACGCCGCGCGCATAGGGAGTCCCGCGATGCTCCAGCCCATGCTTGCCGCGATCCATGAATCGATGCTGTCCACCCCCTCCGCCCCAGCCCTGCTGACCACGGCGGGGGTGGTGTCCTTCGGGGAACTGGGCCGGCATGTGCAAGGGGTGATCGACGCCCTTTCGCGCCTGCCACCGGGCAACATCCTGGTCACAGGCCACAAGGAACCGGAGGTCGTGGCGGCGATGCTGGCCTGCGCCTTCACGGGGCGGACGTTCGTCTTCGCCGATCGTGCCAACCCACCGTCGCGGATAGCCCGTATCGCCGCGGTGGCCGGGGCGGTCCACGGGCTGGGCGCGGGGGATCGTGTCCAATGCGAGATTCCCGGCCTGCCGGTCCTCGATCTGACGCGGCTGACGGAGCGGGCGCTGCAGGAGGAATGTCCGCGGGCGGTGGCAGACGAGGCTGTTTTCTATATCATCTTCACCTCCGGCAGCACCGGCGAGCCGAAGGGCGTCCCGATCACGCGCCGCAATTTCGCGGTGTTCCACGGCTGGTACGGGCCGATGCTGGCCGATGCCTGTCCCGCCGGGGCCCATGTCAACCATGCCAGTCTCGCCTTCGATATGGGCATGCTGGATTTGTGGCCGACCCTGGCGCTCGGACGAGCGGTGGTTCTGCTGGACCACCGCAACAATGTCATGCCCCGGAACAACATCCGTCAGCTTCTGTCGGCTGGAGACGTCGTGCCCGGATCGTGGTTCTCCACCCCGACGCTGCTGCAGCTGATGTGCACCGAGCGGGACTTCCGTGAAGAGTGCCTTCCCGGCCTGCGCTGCTTCTTCGTCGGCGGCGAGATGGTCCGACGGGCATTGGTGTGTACGTTGATGAAGCGCTTTCCGCAGGCGCGGATCCTCCATGCGTACGGCCCGTCCGAGGTCACCTGCATGACGCATGTGTACCGGCTGGTTCCCGAGGATGCGGAGGGCGACGGCCCGCTGCCACTGGGGCGGGTCATCGCTCCTTCGGGGATGCGCATCCTCGACGGGAACGGGCGCGAGGTTGCCGTCGGCGAATGGGGGGAGGTCGAGCTGAGCGGTCCACAGGTCGTTCACCATTATCTTCCACGCGACCATCCCGGCAATGCCGCCTTCGGACGGCATCTGGGCCAGCCGACATACCGCACCGGCGATATCGGAAAGCTCGACGCCCAGGGGGGGCTGGTCCTGTCCGGCCGAGCGGACCGACAGGTGAAATGGAACGGCAACCGCATCGAACTGGACGAGATCGAGCTGGCGGCGCGGGCGCTGCCGGCGGTGGAGGGAGCGGTGTGCCTGCCGCAGTACGATGCCGCCGGCCGGGTGACCGGAATCGTGCTGTTCGTACGTCCGTGCCCCCGGCTCCCGCCGTCGCGCATCGATATCCTGGAAGGGCTTTCGCGGGCTCTGCCAGGGACAATGACGCCCCGCGACATCCGCTTCATCGACCATCTGCCGGTGACCGTGAACGGGAAGCTCGACACCCGGGCGCTGCTGGATGAGCCGGGGGCGGTTCCGGGCTGAGGCCGGCATGTTTCCGGTCGGGTTCCTGATAAAGGACGTCCTTCATTGCGATCCAGGTCGAGGACGACGATCCCGCAGCCCACAGTACGGACCGGTTCCGCGGCCCGGCGACTGTCTTTGGAACGGACATCTGGCCGCGGGTCCGGTCAAACCGATGAAGTGTGCAAGATGACGATGGCCCAAAACCATGAGCTGATCGGCAAACTCCGGTCCCTGTCGATCGACCGCGGCGATGCGCCCAAGCATGAGCCCAAGCATGAGCCCGGCCGGGCACCGCAGCGGCGCCTGTGGGTTCTGGCCGTGGGCCTGGTGTCGGCCGCCGCCGCCGGGGTGGCGGTGCAGGCACCCGCCCTGTTCTCCGCCCGCTCCGCCCACGCACCGGTCGCGCCGGTCGCCTCGGCCGCTCCCGTTGCGGCTTCGGTCCCCCTGCCGGCTCCGCCGCCCTCTTCGGGGCTTGTCGGGTCGGGGTATGTCGTCGCGCCGCGCTCGGTGGCGATCAAGCCGCAGGCAGGCGGGCGTGTCGCAACGCTGGACGTGGAGTTGGGCCAGCGCGTTCAGGCCGGGCAGATCCTGGGTCGCCTGGATATGGCGCAGGCGCTGTTGAATCGCCGCATCGCCCAGTCCAACGTCGACATGGCGGTGGCCCGCGTCGCTTCGGCCGAGGCCGAGCTGTCGCAGTCGCTGGACCCGCTGCGGCGTCTGGAGGCGCTGGCGCCGCGGGGCATCGCCTCGGAAGCCAGCGTCGCCGACGCCCGCCTGAAGGCTGCCCGGCTGCGCCACGAGGTCAATGTCCAGAACCGCGCACTGGAAACCTCCCGGCTCTATCTGGAGCAGGCCGAGCTCGATCTGGAGCATCTGGTCATCCGCGCCCCCTTCACCGGCACGGTCGTCAACATCGCCACGGTGCCGGGGCAGGTCGTGTCCTCTGGAGAGAGCGGCGGTTCCGATCCTTCGGTCCTGATGACGCTGGTGGATACCGACACTCTGTTCGTGGACGTCGACATCGCCGAAACGAACATTGCCGGCATCGCCCCCGGCCAGCCGGCGCGGGTGGTGCTGGATGCTTATCCCAAGCAGGAGCGGGCGGCATCGGTGTTGCTGATCGAGCCTTCGGCGTCGCGGCAGAAGGGAACGGTGACGGTGCGGCTGTCTTTGCCGAACACCGGCGGCGGAATGCTGGCCAACATGGCGGCCAAGGTGGTTTTCGATCGCATGTCCGGCTCCGATCGGCCTGGATCGGAGAAAAAGGAAAAAGGCGAGGGGCAATGATGCAGAACGAAGGCGTGCTATTGAGCCATGTCGGCAAGTCCTATGCAGTGGGACAGAGCCGTCTGAACATTTTCGAAGATCTGTCGCTTCATATTCCGCCCGGCGATTTTCTGGCGCTTATGGGACCCTCAGGATCGGGGAAGTCCACCATCCTCAACCTGATCGGCGGCATCGATGGCGTCGACAGCGGCGAGGTCACGGTCGGCGGCCAGCGGATCGACCGGATGGGACAGGGGGCCCTGACCCGGTGGCGGGCGGCCAATGTCGGCTTCGTGTTCCAGTCCTACCATCTGCTGCCGATGCTGACGGCCGAGCAGAACGTCGCGCTTCCACTGCTCCTGACGGGCTTGAGCGGGCGTGAACGCCGCAGGCGCGCGCGGACCGTCCTCGAAATCGTCGGCCTGTCCGAGCGAGCCGGGCATCTGCCTTCCGAGCTCTCCGGCGGGCAGCAGCAGCGGGTCGGCGTGGCCAGGGCCATCGCGACGGATCCGAAAATCCTGCTGTGCGACGAGCCGACCGGAAATCTGGACCGCCAATCCGCCAACGAGATCCTCCAAATTCTGGGCCTGCTGAACGCAGAGCTGGCCAAGACCATCGTGATGGTGACCCACGATGAGGCGGCGGCCCGCGCCGCCCGCCGAACCCTGGTTCTCGACAAGGGTGCCTTCGCCGCCAGGGAGCTGGCAGCATGCTCATGACCTCCCTCTTCCTGGCCCGCCAGAATTTCAGGCGCAATCTGTTGCGTAGCCTGCTTCTCGTGCTTTCCATCGCGATCGCCTTTTTCATTTTCGGGGTCCTGTCGAGTTTCCAGCAGGGATTCGAAGGGGGCGAGGCCACGGCCGAGCGGCTGGTGGTGGCCAACAAGATCAGCAGCGGCGAGAGTTTGCCGTTGAGCCACTTCCAGCGGATCGCCGGAGTGAAGGGGGTGGAGGCGGTGACCCACATCACCCGCCTCCGGGCCTATTTCATGAACCAGTACAACATCATCGGGGCCAACGCGGTCGAGCCGGAAAGCTATCTGCGCGTCTATGCCGCCACCTACGACTTTCCGCCTGCGGCCGCGAAGGCTTTCCTGGGGTCGCGCACCACGGCGCTGGTCGGGCGGAATCTGGCCGAGCGGGAAGGCTGGCAGATCGGCCAGCGGGTCACCGTGACGAGCTTCCAACATGCCAACCTCGACGGCAGCCGCAACTGGACCTTCGATGTGGCCGGAATTTTCGACGGCCGCGGGCAGGCCGTCGACACCAGCTTCATGATCGTGCGCCAGGACTACATCAACGACTCGCTTCAATCCGGGCGGGACCTGGTGACACTGTTCGGCGTGCTTCCCGCCCGCGGCCAGGACGTGAACGAACTGGCCCACGCCATAGACGATCTGTTCGCAAATTCCGGGGCCGAAACCCGCACCCGGACGGAAACCGAGTTCATGTCGGCCTTTCTGGAGCAGTTCGCCGATATCGCCCTGATCGTCCGCCTGGTCGTGGGTGTTGCCTTCGTGACGATCCTGATAATCGTGGCGAACACCATGATCTTCGCCATTCGGGAACGGACGGAAGAGATAGGCGTGTTGAAGGTATTCGGCTTTTCCCAAAAGCATATTGTTGGAATCGTCCTTTCGGAAACCTTCCTTCTGTTCTTCATGGGCCTTCTGGCGGGTTTGGGTTTGACCGCAGCGGCGATTCCGGTTCTCGAAGAAGGGCTGAGCTCCATCGTCCCGGGTCTCTACCTCACTCCCCGAATCATCATGTTGGCCGTCATGCAGGCCGTGGCCTTCGCCCTGCTGACCGGGCTTGTGCCGGCGCTGCATGCCTTGCGCCTGTCGGCCGCCGCCGCCCTTAGACACAGGTGAACCGATGCTTGGTTTCTTGCAGCCGTCTCTGGCGTTGATCCGCGTCAACCTGTCCAGCCTGCCACGCCGTTGGTCGACCTCGTTGTCCACCGTTCTCTCGGTGGCCCTGGTGGTGGTTGTGCTTTTGGGATTTCTCGCGATGGCGAACGGCTTTCGCCTGTCGTTGACGACCGCCGGGTCCGATACGGTTGCCGTGGTCCTGAGCCGCGGTGCGTTGTCGGAGGTCACCAGCCGTATCGGATCCCAGCAGCTCCACCTGCTTCAGGAGGCGCCGCGGGTGGCGCGGGATGGGGCGGGGCGGGCCTTGGTGTCCGAAGAGCTGGTGGTGCCGGTCGACGTGCAGGCCCGGGACACCGGAGCGACGGAAACCGTGTCGCTGCGGGGTCTTGGCGGCGCCGGGCTGTCGGTCCGTCCGCTTGTGACCCTGTCGGCCGGGCGGCCTTTCACCCCTGGCACCGGCGAGATCATCGTCGGCGCGCGTCTGGCCAGCGATTACCGCGGATTGGCCGTGGGCGACACGGTGACTTTCGGGCGATCGCGCTGGACGGTCGTCGGGCATTTCACCGCTGCGGGATCGGTCTATGAATCGGAGATTCTGGCCGACAGCTCGGTCGTGCAATCCCAGTTCAATCGGCTCAACCAGTTGCAGAGCGTGCGCGTCGCCCTTCAGGACGCAGCCGCCCTGGCCGACTTTACCCGCTATGTGGAGGACGCCCCGCAGCTCGGGCTGACCGCCCGCAGCGAAGCGCAGTATTTCGCGGTGGAGTCTCAAAGAGTGAGCCGGATCATTCTATGGCTGGGATGGCCGCTGGCGGCGTTGATGGCCTTCGGGGCCGCCATCGGAGCCATGACGGCGATGTACAGTTCGGTTTCCGAACGCAAGGTGGAGATCGCCACCGTCCGGGCGCTCGGTTTCAGCCGCGGCTCGGCCTTCGTCGGCACCTTGTGCGAGGCACTGGCGCTGACCCTGGCCGGCTGCGGTCTGGGAGTGTCGCTGGCGTGGCTGACGCTGGACGGTTGGGCCGCGTCGACCCGCGGGATGGACAGCACGCGGATCGGCTTCGAGCTGGCCATGTCGTGGGGGCAGGTGGTCAGTGCCGTGATCCTGTCGCTGGCGATCGGGCTCGTCGGCGGCGGCCTTCCCGCGCTGCGGGCGGCCGGTCTTCCTTTGCGCACGGCTCTGTCGGGCCGGGGCTGACGATAGATGGCGCGTTGCTTCAACCAAGCCAGGACCGGCCGGGGCGCGGTCCCGCCCCATGCCGGACGGCGATCGGGGGGCAGCCTCCCGGCAAGCGGAACTCTCAGATGACAGAGCACGGCAACACCCAGCAAGCAGCAGTGATCGGTGCCGGGATTGCGGGACTGATTGCTTGTGCCGTCCTGGCCAAGTCGTTCCAGCGGGTTTTCCTGGTCGATCAGGACGACCTGCCGGACGGGGCGCAGGGCCGCAAGGCGACACCCCAGGCGGTGCATGTCCATGCGCTGCTGCAATCCGGGCGCGATGTGTTGGCCCGGTTGTTTCCGGGCTTCGAGGCGGCGGCCCGGTCGGCGGGGTGTCTGGACCTGAAGGTCCGTTCCCAGTGGCGCACCTTCAGCTCCGGCCGATGGATGGAACCGACGGATACCGGCCTCAGCATCCTGTCGCAGACCCGGCCGCTGCTGGAGCATCTGCTGCGCACCCAGGTTCTGGCACTGCCGGTGGTAAGGTTGGTCAAGGGCCGGGTCTGCGGGCTGGAAACCGATTGCCGGGGAGGGGTCGCGGCAGTCCGCCTTGCGGACGGACAATCGCCGGAGAGGCTGCGCGCGGAACTGGTCATCGATGCGACCGGCCGCGGCGGCCATGGTGACAGCTGGCTTACCGCCGTTGGCTGTCCCGCACCGCCCGTTGAGACGAGCTTCCCGGAGGTCCGTTACACCAGTGCGTTGTTTTCCCGGTCGGTGACTGCGGGCGACGAGCTGGCGGGCTGGCTCAATCTGGCCGACGCACCGGCAACCTGCGGGGCGGTGCTGGCGCCGGTGGAAAGGGGGCGCTGGATCGCCACGGCGACGGATCGCTTCAGCTGCGGCCTGCCCAAAGACGAAGAGGGATTCCGTGGATTCATCGCGGCCCTGTCGGATGGCCGCATCGCCTCGCTTCTGGCGCGCGAGCGCCTGCTCACCGATATCCGCAGCTTCCGCATTGCCAGCGTAAGGCTGAAGCGGTTCGACGCGATCGCGGGCCGCCTGCCGGAAGGCTACCTTCCCATCGGGGACACGCTGGCGACATTCAATCCGCTCTACGCGCAAGGCATGGCGGTCGCCGCGTTGCAGGCGCGCCCGTTGGAGCATGCCCTGGCCGCCGCCGGCGCCGGCGAAGGATGGCGCCGCCGCCTGGCGGAAGCCTATGTTCCGGCAGCCATGGTTCCCGCCCGCTGGGCATGGTTGCTGGGACAGGCGGTGGATCTCAACTACTCCCAGTTCCGTGGCGACCGCTGCCCGGAGGCGGTCGAGCTCAACCGGATGCTCCGGCGGGCCTTCGCCGCTTCGTTGGGACGGCCCCGCCTGATGGAGCGGGTGGACCGCGTGCTGCACCTGCTGGACGCGCCGGAAAGCCTCGACAGCATCCTTGGTGGCCATGGGCCGGCGGTGGTCTCCGGTACGGGCATGGCCTTCCCCTGACTTCACCGACACCGAAAGAAGGCAGACAATGAAACTCTTCACGACCGCTCCGCCCTCGGATCGTTTCATGCCGCGAGCCTATCTGGACGAGATCGCCGCGGTGGCCCGCCGGAGCGAAGCGGCTGGAGCCGCCGGCATGCTGATCTATACCGACAACAGTCTGGCCGACCCGTGGACGGTCGCGCAGGCTGTGCTGGAACGGACCGAACGCTTCGTTCCCCTTGTCGCCACCCAGCCGCTTTACATGCATCCCCTGACGGCGGCGCGCAAAGTCTCCTCGCTGGCCTTTCTTTACGGCCGGCGGCTGGCTTTGAACATGGTCGCCGGCGGCTTTGCCCGCGACCTGACGCAGCTGGGGGACGGGACGGCGCATGATGACCGCTATGCTCGCCTGATCGAATACACCCGCGTACTGCAAAGCCTGTTGCGCGGGGAGGCGGCGACCTTCCGCGGCGAATATTACCGTGTCGAGGGACTGCGGCTGGCTCCGGCACTCGACACCGCCCTGATGCCGGATTTCTATGTTTCCGGTGCATCCGAGGCCTCCGCCGCCGCCGCCGCCGCGGTGGGGGCGACGCAGCTGGGCTATACCGGACCGCCCGAAGCGCTGGAGACGCGCGGAGATGCGGAAAGCCGGCATCCGCTGGCCCTGCGTTTGGGAATCATCGCCCGTCCCGAAAGTGCCGCGGCCTGGGAGGTGGCGCACGCACGCTTTCCTGCCGACCGGCGGGGTCAGCTGGCCCACCGGATGGCGATGAACGTCAGCGATTCCGTGTGGCTCAAGCAGCTCGGCGCCATCGCCGACAAGGCCGAAGACGGGCGATTCGGTGTCTATTGGCTGGAACCCTTGAGGAACTACAAGACCTTCTGTCCGTATCTGGTCGGCAGTTACGACGATGTGGCCGACTGCATCGCCCGTTACCGCGCGCTCGGCTATCGCACGCTGGTGCTGGACGCGGTCAATGACGAGGCCGATCTCTCCCATATCCTGCACGTTCTTGAGCTCGGTCGCCGGCCATTGGTGCCGGAGCCGGCCTGAAACCGGGGGCCACGGCCGGTTACAGCGGCCGGTCGCAATGGCCGGCCGGCCGGCAGTGCGGGCTGATCCAGAAAGTGACGGGGCAGGATGCTCAAACGCGATATATTCAATTCCGATCACGATCTGCTGCGGGAGCAGGTGGGACATTTTCTCGATGCGGAAGTGGTTCCCCATCACCGTGCGTGGGCCGAAGCCGGGCACGTGCCTGCCGACATCTGGCGCCGGGCGGGAGCGAACGGGTTGCTGTGCCGAATGGTTCCGGAAGAATACGGAGGGCGGGGGCGAGGTTTCCTCGATTCGGTGGTGATCATCGAGGAACTCGCCCGTCGACGGATTTCGGGGCTGCTGACCTGTTTGCAGAGCGACATCGTCGCACCGTTTCTGGTTCGGCTCGGTACCGGGGAGCAGAAGCGGCGCTACCTGCCCGGCTTCTGTTCCGGCGAGGTGCTGGGGGCGATAGCCCTGACCGAGCCACGGTCGGGCAGCGACATCCACCACATGCAGACCCGGTGCCTGCGCAATGGCGACGAACTCGTCCTGAGCGGCGAGAAGATCCACATTTCCAACGGTTCGCTGGCCGATCTCGTTATCGTGGCCGCACGCAGCGACCGCGGGGCCATCGGTGGGCAGGCCGGTATCAGCCTGGCCCTGGTCGAGGCGCCTTGTGCCGGCCTTTTCCGGGAAAGGATCCCGAAGTCTGGGGTTCCGGCCCTGGACACCGCCCGGCTGTGCTTCGACGATTGCCGGCTCCCGGCCGACCGCCTGCTGGGGGCCGAGGGGATGGGCTTCCTCTACCTCATGACGTTCCTCAGCATCGAGCGCCTGATTCTGGCGATCTATGCCCAGGCGTCGGCCGTCGTTGTCCTGCGCGATCTTATCGCCGACTGCGGCGCCCGGCCGGCATCGGCGGGGACCGTCCTCGATTACCAGAATACGCAGTTCCAGCTGGGCGATCTGTTCAGCCAGTGCGCCGTCAATCAGGCGTTCATCGACCGTTGCATAGCCGAGCAGGCCATGGGCCGTTCCAATCCCCGGTCGGCTTGCATCGCCAAGCTGCGGGCGACCGAGACCCTGAAGAAACTGGCCATGGCGGGCGTTCAGCTGCGCGGTGCCATGGGTATCAGCGGGGCGAGCGGAGCACGGGCAACCCAGGACGTCATCGACAGTTGCGTGCAGTCGATTTGGGGTGGGACAAGCGAGGTCTTGCTGGGTGTGATCGGACGCAGCTTGATCAATTCCCTATGACCGGACAGCGGTGAACCGCCCCGGGAAGCCAGGAGCGGTTCGGTCGCAGCTCGGCCGGGGGACGTGACACCACCTCGTGGGAAACGACCCGGCATGCCGGGGATGACCAATTCGAGGGAGGATGCGGAGACATCCTTGCTGCAGGACCGCTCGCGACCAGAAAACCCGCCCCTCGCCGTGTCCGTGCACGGACACCCCCGCCCGGCTTCAGGCGGCAAGAATGGTGATGACGGCGGCGGCCTCCTCGACGCCGATGAACCCGCCGCCGTTTTCCGCGATGGCAAAGCGGGCGCCGGGCACTTGGCGGGCACCGGCGGTGCCGCGCAGTTGCACGGCCAGTTCGTGGATCTGCGCGAGGCCCGTGGCGCCGATCGGGTGCCCCTTGGATTCGAGCCCGCCCGACGGGTTGACCGGAATACGGCCGCCCAGCGCGGTTTCGCCGCGTTCGGCGATCCAGCCGCCCTGGCCGATCTCGCAGAATCCCAGATTCTCCGTCTGGATGAGCTCGGCGAAGGCCGAGGCGTCATGGACTTCGGCGACGGACATGTCCCGTGGACCGACGCCGGCCTGCTCATAGGCCTTCAGGGCGGCGATTCGGCACATGTGGCGATCCATGTCGGCCCAGTCGCGGGTGCTGCCGCTGGCCAGCACAGAGGCCAGCACCTTGACCGGGCGGGCGCCGGGGAAGCGCTTCAGGCCTTCCTTGCTGCACAGAACCGCCGCCGCCGCGCCGTCGCTGATCGGCGAACACATGGGCAGCGTCAGCGGCCAGCAGATCATCTTGCCGGCAAGCACCTCCTCGACGCTCATGTCCGTCTGGAACTGCGACAGCGGGTTCATGGTGGAATGGCGGTGGTTTTTCGCCGCGACGGCGGCGATCTGGTGCTCGGTGGTGCCGAACCGCTTCATGTGGCCGCGCGCCAGCGACGCGTATAGTTCCATGAACGGGCTGCGGATCCCGGCGGCGCGGTCGGGCGGCGGTTGCATCCCTTCGCCGATGACCGACAGCGATCGCACGACTCCGTCAGACTCGTGGACATCCCAGCCGCCGTTGAATACGGCCGAGGATTTGGTCCTGTCCGCGTCGTACATCTTCTCCACCCCGACGGCGAGGACGACGTCGGTCAGCCCGGCCTTGAGGTGGGTGACGGCCTGCCAGAAGGCGGTGCTGCCGCTGGCGCAGGCGTTCTCGACGTTGACGATGGGAATTTCCGCGAAGCCCAGCGGCCGCAGCGCGATCTGCCCGCGGATCAGGTGCTGGCCATCCATGATGGCCTGCGTGGTGTTCGAATAGAACGCCGCCCCGATGTCCGGGACCACGGCGCCGGCATCGGCCAGCGCGCCATCGACGGCCTCGCGCACCAGGGACTTCACCGGCCGTTCCAGGAACTTGCCAAAGCGCGTCATGCCGACGCCGACGATGTAGATGTCGTCCACCATCTGAAACCTCCTCTGCATGGGAAAGGCGCGACACGGCGCCGGCCGGATCAATGGGAGGTGGCGTAACCGCCATTGACCGGATAGGTCTGGCCGGTGATCCAGCTCGCCGCGTCGGAGGCGAGGAACAGGATCATGTTGGCCGCGTCGTCGGGCTCGCCAAGGCGGCGGATGATGTAGGATTTCAGCATCTTGGCGACCGCTTCATCGCCCAGCAGCGCCTCGACGCCGGGGGTGCGGATGCCCGACAGGGCGATGCAGTTCGCCGTGACGTTCGCCCGGCCGACCGCCTTGGCAAGCGCGCGCATGAAACCGGCGGCCCCCGCCTTGGCACCGGAATAGACGGCCAGATGCGGTTCGCCGACGCGGCCCGCATCGGAAATCACCGTGACGATGCGGCCGTAGCGCCGCCGCATCATGCCGGGCAGGACCGCCTTGCAGCCGTTGAGCACACCGAAGAAGTTGGTGCCCAGCCATTGGTTCCATTCCTCCGGCGTGGTGTCCCAGAACTGCTTGATGTCGGCGAGATCCTGGTGCGGCCCGGCGTTGCCGGCATTGTTGACCAGGATGTCGATCTGTCCGAAGGCCTCCTCGCCGAGGCGCACCATGCCCTCGACCGCTTCCAGATCCGTCACGTCGCCCGGCGCGGCGACGGCGTGACCGCCCAACGCCCTGATCTCTTCGACCACGGCGTCGGCGCGGTCCCGATGATAATCGTTCACCACGACGCCGCGCGCGTTGCCGGCGGCGACATGCAGCGCCGTCTGCCGGCCGACCCCTTGACCGGCCCCGGTGATGAAGGCGACGCGCCCTTGCAGATCGAGAATGTTGCCCATGAAACGGTCCTTGGAAGAATGGGGGATCGCAATGGCAAGGCGCTTGCCCGACACGGCCGGCCAACGAAGCGAGCCCTCGGACGCCAGGCCGCGGCACCGGCGGCAGCCCTTCATCATCGCGTTGACTTTTGATACATCTCATCTGACTATGAAGTCAACTCGTTTGATGATTCTGGAGGAGCGATCGATGAGCTATGCCGACATCGCCTATGAACTGCGCGATGGTTCCGCGCGCATCACCCTCAACCGGCCGGAGGAGTTGAACGCCATCGGCCCCCGCCTGATCGAGGAGTTCGGCGATGCGCTCGACCGGGCCGCCGACGATGTCGGGGTGCTGGCGCTGGTGGTCACCGGCGCCGGGCGGGCGTTTTGCGCGGGGGCCGACCTGAAGTTCCTCAACGAGGCGCCGGCCGAACGCCGCGCGACGGCTGCCGCGGCGTTCGTGCGAAGCGCCTCGCTGCTGATGGACCGCATCGAGGCCTTTCCGAAGCCGGTGGTCGCGGCCGTCAACGGGTTGGCGACCGCGGGCGGCATGGAGCTGGTGCTGAGCTGCGACCTCGTGCTGGCGGTGCGCGGTGCGCGGCTTGGCGATGGACACGCCAATTATGGACTGTTGCCGGGGGCGGGCGCCTCGGTCCGGCTGCCGCGCAAGATCGGGGTCACGCTCGCCAAACAGCTTTTCTTCACCGGCGATCTGGTTTCTGCGGACGAGCTGGCGGCCCGGGGGTTGATCAACCAGGTGGTCGGCGACGGTGAGCTTGAGGGCGCCGTCGACGCCCTGGTCCGCAAGCTCGCGACCAAAAGCCCGCTTGGTCTTGCCCGAATGAAGCAACTGGTGGACGACGGGCTGAACCAGCCGCGGGAAACGGCGATGCGGCTGGAGTTGGCGATGAGCGCGCTGCACCTGCACAGCGCCGATTTTCAGGAAGGACTCGCCGCCTTCAACGCGAAGCGCAAGCCGCGCTTCGTCGGGCACTGACCGGAAACTCCACGGTCATCGCATAGAGCGTAAGGGTCAGAAGATCGTGTCCAGCGGCCAACCTGGTTGAACACGGCGACAAGTTCCCTATAGTGACGAGGGCAGGTTCCTGGGGACCTGCCCGTCATTCCAGCACAGCTGTCATATTGGGGTGAGCTCGTCGTGCCGCGGTGGAAAAATGTCCTGCAGATGAACGACGCCATCTACCGTCTGAAGCGGGAGGCCGTTCTGCGCGAGTCCGGTCGGATCTTCAGCCGGCGGGGCTATCACAACACGTCGCTCGACGATGTCGCCAAGGCGCTCAACGTGTCGAAGGGCACCTTGTACAATTACGTGAAGGATAAGCAGGAGATCCTGTTCGAGTGCCAGAAGATGGCGCTCGACATCGCCGAGCGATCCTTCGATTACGCCGAACAGAACGCGACCAACGGCGCCGACAAGCTGCGCCTCGTCATCCGGCAGTATATCGCGACCCTGACCGAGGAAATGGGGGCCTGCGGCGTCATCACCGAGGTCGGCGCGCTGCGGCCGGCCGACCGCAAGGCGATCGTCGCCCGGCGCGACCAGTTCGAGGAGCGCTTCGTCGCGCTGATCGACGAAGGCATGGCGGACGGCAGCCTGCGCCCCATCGACCCGAAGCTGGCGGTGTACACCTTCATGGGCGCCGTCCACGCCGTGCCCGGCTGGTATTCGCCGAAGGGGCGGCTGCCGGCCGAGGCGATCGCAGACGGCATGGCCGACCTGCTGCTGGCCGGCATGACGGCTCCGGGCGCAGCCTCCACCGTGAAGACGCCACCGGCCGAAGCGAAACCGAAGGCCGTCACCCGCAAGCGGCGCCCCACCGTCATCACGGCCGAGTGAAGCAAGGCCGGACGCGACGTCCACCGGGCAGCCTCCGCCCCGATGGACGTCGCGTCCCGGTGTTTCTGCCCCCGTCCGGCGCCCGCCGGTGCGCCGTTACGCGGCGACCAACCCAGACACGCGCTCAAGCGCCGCGCGGTATTCGCCCCGCAACCGGTGGCACAGGTCGGCCGTCGAAACGATGTCGTTGACGGCGCCGACGCCCTGTCCGGCCGACCAGATGTTCTTCCACAGCCGGGGTGAAATCTCCTTGGCCACATCGAACCGGCCGATCTGCGCCGGAGCGTCGAAGGGCCGGCTCAGCGTCTGGCGCAGGATGCTGGCGCCGATGCCGGACACTTCTTCCGTATAGACGATGTCCTGGACCGTCGATTCCAGGACCATCCGTTTCTGTTCGTCGGAGCACATGCTTTCGTGCGTGGCGATGAACCGCGTGCCGATGGACACCATGTCGGCGCCGCCGGCGATGGCGCCGGCCATCGCCTGGCCATTGCCGATCGAGCCGGCGAGGATGAGCGTCTTGTCGCCGACCAGGGGACGCAGTTCGCTGAGGAAGGCGAAGGGGTTGTAGGTGCCGGAATGGCCGCCGGCGCCGGCGCACACGGCAATGATGCCGTCGACGTTGGCGTCGAGCGCCTTGACCGCGTGCTTCACCGTCGTCGCGTCATGGAAGACCAGGCCGCCATAGGAATGCACCGCGTCGGTGATCTCCCGCGTGATGCCGAGCGTCGTCACCAGGACCGGCACCTGATGCTTGATCGACAGGTCAAGGTCGACCGCCATGCGCGGATTGGTGTGATGGATGCCCATCTGCACGCCGAAGGGCGCGGCGTCCATCCCGGACAACCGGTTGCGGATCGCGATCAGCCACGCCTCGTAACCTTCGGGGGTCCGTTGGTTGAGGGTGGGGAAGGTGCCCAGAACACCGCCCTTGCAGGTTTCGACCACCAGATCGGGACCCGACACCAGGAACATCGGCGCGGCCATGGCCGGCACCTTCAGCCGGCCGAGCAAGCTTTCGGGAATCATCGTTCTCATCTCTCCAAATCTTCGGTTGATCGGGCGCCCGCAGGGCTCGAACAGGCGCCGCCGTTCCGCGTGTCAGATGATTTTGTCGCGGTCTTCCCAGTAGCGCGCGCGCACGGCGCGGCGCAGCGTCTTGCCGACGGCGCTGCGCGGCAGGGTGTCGACGATTTCCAGAATCTTGGGCGCCTTGATGCTGCCCAGGCGGTTCTTGCAGAAGGCGAGGAACTCGTCGCGGTCCAGGGAAAAGCCGGCCTTCACCTCGACCGCGGCGAGGACGGTCTCGCCCCATTTTTCGTGCGGCACACCGACCACCGCGCAATCCTGCACGGCCGGGTGGGCCAGCACCGCCTGCTCCACCTCGCCCGGATAGACGTTGAATCCACCGCTGATGATCATGTCGTTCTTGCGATCGACGATGTAGAGATAACCGTCCGCGTCCTTGTACCCGATGTCGCCGGAATGGTACCAGCCGCCGATCATCGCTTCGGCGGTGCGCTTGGGATCCTGGTAATACTCCTTCATGACGAAATCGCCGCGAACCGTGATTTCGCCGCGTTCGTTCGGGCCGAGCCGGTTGCCGGCATCGTCGACGATCTCGACGCGCGAGAACGGCCCTTCGCGGCCGGCCGACGCCAGCCGATGCTCAAGCGCCGGGTTCTCCAGGCATTCGGCCAGCTCTTCCCGCCGCAGGATGGTGTTCATGATCAGCGTCTCGGTGGAGCCGTAGATCTGCGACATCACCGGACCGAAGACCGTCGTCGCCTCGCGCAGTTTGTCGACCGACATTGGCGCCGCCCCGAACATGAAGTATTCGAGCGAGGAGCAGTCGTATTTGTGCAGGTCCGGATGCGACAGGATCATGTAGATGATCGTCGGCGGCAGGAACAGGATGTTGACCTTGTGCGTCTCGATCAGGCCGAGGATGACCGCCGGGTCGGCCGAGGGGGCGATCACGTGGGTGGCGCCGCGACCGACCATCGTCCAGTGGAAAACGCCGGTGGCGTGGGTGAGCGGCGCCACCACGAGATGGACCGGCGGCTTGCGGAAGGTCAGGCTCGCGAAGAAGTTGGCGGTGTTCGTTTCCCAGCTCCGGTTGGTGTGGATGGCGCCCTTCGGCAACCCGGTGGTGCCGCCGCTGGTCATGATGGCGACGGGATCCTCCATGCTGCGCGTCGGGAACGACGCGACCGGAGGGTGGCGGTCCGCCCATTCCACGAGAGCCGGTGAATCCGGCGTCGCGCGGTCGATGGCGATGAAGCCCCGCACGCCCGCCACCTCCCGGCGGACTCTGGCGACATGCTCCTCCAGCGCACTGTGGTGGAAGAGCCAGCCGACCTCCAGCGTCTGAAGCTGGCGCACCGTGTCGGCCGGCAGGTTGCGGTGGTTCGACGGCACCCAGACGCAACCGGCCTTCATGATCGCGTACTGGCAGGCCAGCACGTGCGGGTGGTTCGGCGACAGGATGCTGACGCGGTCCCCCGCTTCCACCCCACTGTTCACCAAAGCACCCGCGATGCGGTCCACCAGGGCAGCCATGTCCCGGTACGTCATCGCGCCGTTCTCATCCACCGCCACGGCGCGGTCGCCGAAACGCTGGACAGCCCGTTCAAAATGTTCGATCGCAAGCATCTGTCGCCCTCCTGGCCTGCGGCGCATCGGGCTCGACGGCGGCAACGCGCCGGACGCCCGGAATCGGCCGGTCTTGGGTTCGTTCTTCGCGCGCCGGCCGGATCGTCCGGTGGCGCTCCTCCCTCTTGACCCGGCGCCGCGGACACCGCGCCACCAAGCGGCCAACACGATCACACGCTCTGACTATTGGGTCAATATCATTTTATTTTCGGTCAGCATCCGACTCTGTTCCCTTGATCGCCAGTAAGCTCGCCAGCAAGCCGTTTCCCGGCGCCGGCCCATGGCTTCCGCCATATCCGCTCGCTGCGAGATGCCGATCTTTCCCACCATCGCCCCCATTCGAGCCGCATCGGAGCCCAGGCATGACGCTGCATCCATAAACATTGACTATGAAGTCAATTTCGGTAAGGCTTCTGCTGCCGGGAGGATCCCGTCGGGCCATGGGCTGGAAAACGGTCCGGGTGCCGGACGCGCTCCTCGCGAAACAACCGCAAATTCAGGAGCCGGCGACGCCGGGCGTCGCTGCGGCGCGAGCACCCCCGCCCCCCGCGATGCCATGGTGCCGGCTCCGACAAAGGGAGGAAGACGAGGATGCGTGCAAGAATTCTGCTCGGCGCCGTCGTGTCGCTGCTGGCCATGCCGCCGATCCTGACGGCGGGACTGCCGGCCCGCGCCGCCGAGAGCGATGGCGTGGTCAAGATCGGCGTCCTGACCGACCTGACGGCCGCCTATTCGGCCATCACCGGCAAAGGCTCGGCCGTCGCCGCGCGCATGGCCATCGAGGATTTCGGCGGGAACGCCCTCGGCAAGCCGATCGAACTGGTGGTCGGCGACCACCAGGGCAAGGCCGACATCGGCGCCAACCTGGCGCGCGAATGGTACGATTCGTGGCGGATCGACGCGATCTTCGACGCCGCCGGCTCCTCGGTCGCCTTGGCCGTGCTGGAGATCGCGCGCGCCAAGGAGCGCATCATCGCGTTCTCGGGTGTGGTTTCCCCCGACGTCACGGGAAAGCTGTGCGGCGAGACGGTATCGAGCTGGGCTTGGGACACCCGCGCGATGGTCGGCACCAGCATGAAGTCGCTGCTCAAGATGGGCGGCGATTCGGTGTTCTTCATCACCCTCGACGCCGTTGCCGGCCGCGACCTGGAGCGCGACGCCACCCGCATCGTCACGGCGTCCGGCGGCACGATCCTAGGCTCGATCAAGCACCCGCTGAACAACGCGGATTTTTCGTCCTTCCTCCTTCAGGCGCAGTCCGCCAAGCCGAAGGTGATCGCTCTGGCGAACGCCGGAAACGATACGGTCAACGCGATCAAACAGGCGCAGGAGTTCGGCTTGACCGGTTCGAACAGCGGCATGACCGTGGCCGGCATGCTGTCGATGATCAACGACATCCATGCCCTTGGCCTCGACACCGCGCAGGGCGTGGTGGTGGCCGAGTCCTTCTACTGGAACCTGAACGACGAGACCCGTGCCTGGAACAAGCGCTTCGTCGCTGCGCACGGTGCGCCGGCCAACATGCTCCAGGCCGCCGTCTACAGCTCCGTGCTGCATTATCTGAAGGCGGTCGAGAAGGCCGGCACGGACGACGCCCGCACCGTCGCGGCGGCGATGAAGGCGATGCCCATCAACGATTTCTATTCCAGGAACGTCCAATTGCGGGCAGACGGCCGCGCGGTGCGTGACTTCCATCTCTTCCAGGTGAAGCGGCCGCAGGATTCCAAGGGACCGTGGGACTATTACACATTGCTTGGCACCTTGCCCGGCGCGGAGGCCTTCCCTGCGGCCGAGAGCGAATGCCCGCTCCTCAAGAAATAAGGAACGTTTCCCATGACCACGAGCGTACGGCTCGACCGCGACGGCCCGGTCGCCACCATCGTGCTGAACCGGCCCGAATCCCTCAATGCGATCAACATCGACATGGCGCTCTGCCTGCGGGACGTGACGGAGGCGCTGGCCGGCGACGCATCGGTCAAGGCGGTGGTCCTCCGTGGCGAGGGGCGCGCCTTCATGGGCGGCGGCGATCTGAAGGCGATTGCCGCCGCCATGGATGATCCCCGCGCGGTCATCGAAACGCTGATCGCCAACTTCCACGCCTGCGTGCGCACCCTCCATCGCATGCCGAAGCCGGTGCTGGCCTCCGTCCATGGCGCGGTGGCGGGAGGCGGTCTCTCGCTGGCCCTGGCTTGCGATCTTGTGGTGGCCGCCGCGAACAGCCGTTTCGTCACCGCCTACGGGCGGCTCGGCACGTCGCCCGACGGCGGTTGCACGCACGTCCTGTCGCGGGCGCTGGGCCAGAAGAAGGCGGCCGAGTTGCTCCTGTGTGGCGACGCCATCGACGCCGCGACGGCGGAGCGGCTTGGCCTTGTCAACTGGGTGGTCGCGAACGAGGACCTCGCCGGCCAGACCGGCCGGATCGCCGCCCGTCTGGCCGGAGGCGCGGCGGCGGCGGCCAGCGCCGTCAAGACGCTGTTGGCGCAGGCCCCGCTGCAGACGCTCGACAGCCAGTTGGACGCTGAAAGGGCGTTCTTCCTCCGCTGTGCGGAAACCGCCGATTTCGCTGAGGGGCTGAACGCCTTCATCGAGCAGCGTCCACCGCGCTTCGCCTGAGCGGACAGTCGAGCCGGGGCGGCAAGCTGACGGTGCCTGACGATCGAGGCTCTAAAATGCCAGGCGTGTATCCAGCATCAGGATATGCGCCCTGTCGGTCGGATCGGCCCCGCCGGATGCACCGCCGGACAGGGTCGAACGCACATAGTCATACTCCAGTCCGGCGGTCAGTCCAGGGGCCAGGGTCCAGGTGACGCCGCCCTGCCAGATGTCGGCTTTGGCCGGCGTGGTCATGGTCGCTGCGTCATTGCCGAGTGCCCGCATGTAGTTGGCGGCGAACAGCAGCGGTCCGCTGACATACTGGGCGCCGACGATCAGGTTCTGCTGGTCGCGCGACCGGGCGATGCCCTTGGCATAGCCGCTGTCGCCGCTGAAGGCATAGCTGACGCCGACCTTCGCCGGCCCATAGCCGACATTGGCGCCGACATGGATGGAACTCAAATCTTCGAAGGACTGGGCGAGGATGCCGTCGCTCTGCCGCACCGCCTTGCCGGTCTGATAGAAGGCGCTGGCCTCCACCGTGATGTCGCCGGCCGCGGTCTGGAATGCGGCGCCCGCCTCGACGATGTCGCGGAAGGCCAGGGCATCGCCCAGTGTATCGACCTTGCGGCGGTCGACCGAGCTGTTGGAGTCGCCGAGGCGGGGCGTGTAGGACACCGCCACCTGCAGCCCGCCGAAGCTCGGGCTGATGTAGATGAGCTTGCTTCCGGTGTCGTAGGACACCAGCGTCCGCAGGCTGGTCGCCGCCAGCGGCAGGGCCGCGAAGGTGGAGGAGCCATAGAGGAACAACAGGCCGTTGCTGTCCGGGCTGCCGGCGATGCCCTCGGTGTTGGGGCCGATGATCCCATATTCGTCCGACAGCCCGTTGATGACGCCGGCCTGCACCGTGCCGAAGGAGCCGTTGGCATAGATAAAGGCGCGGTCGTTCTCGACTGTCCGGCTCGATACGGACGGATCGCCGTTTCCGGCGACGAGACGCAGCCGGGCGCCGTAGGTCAGTCCGTTGTCGGCGGTGGCGGACGGGGTAACGGTCAGGCGCAGGCGGTTGGAGAACTCGGTCGACCGCAGGCCGCTGTCTTGCTTCTGGCTGACATAAGCGCCCTGGAAATAGGCGTCCCCGCCGATGGTCAGGTCGAACCCAGGCTCGGCAAGGGCCGGCGCTGCGTGTAGCGCGATGAAGGCGGTGCCGGTCAGGGCCGAGGTGCGAAGCAGGGGGAACAGGGGCGTCAGGCGCATGGGGGTGGTCATTCCGGAATTGGACAGCGGGAGAGCGGTGTGCGGCGGGGCGTGGGAACGGTCGGGCAACGGTGTCAGGCGGCTTGCGTGGCCGGGAACCAGCGCCGGCCGAAGGCGGTGAGGTTTTCGTCGGTGAGGCGGGCGAGGCAGAGGATCTCCACGCTGTCGGCCCAGCGCGGGTTCAGTCGCCGGAACTGGGCCACGGCGGGGCTGTCGAGCTTGGCGTCGCTGATGGCGCGGGCCTCATCCGTCAGGCCGTAGCCCTGCCACTTCCAGTCCACGGTGCCGGTCGAGGCGTCGTAATACTGGGCGAAGCATTCACGCCCGATATGGTCGCGCAACGCCCGCTCCATCTCGTCGGGTGCGAAATCCGCATTGGGCGTGTGGCGGATGAACAGCATCGGCATGTAGCGGTAGGACCGGTATCCGACCGCGCTGTAGCTCCAGTACCAGAGCCGTCCCGACCGTTCGGCGCGGGCGCGCGCGATCATTTCGGCGAGCATCGCGCGCACCAGCCCGTTGGATCCCCAGAAGCGGCGTTCGAGGATGCAATGGGCGGTGTGGAAGGCCCCGACCGGTGTGCCGCCGATGTCCGTCTCCTGGCGGTAGACGGTGGCGAAGCCAACCAGTTCGCCGGTATCGGGATCCTCCTGCAGGACGCAATGGTCGAGGCCGCCCAGTTCCCCGTTGAAGTACTCCTCGCCGTAGCCCTCGAACCAGACGCTGAGCAGGGCGAACATCGCCGCCCGCCGTTCGGGTGTCAGGGCGGCGGGTTCGACGATGCTGGTCCGCAGGGGACGATGGGACGCGCGCGGCGTCATGCCATCCCTCCGGACAGGTAGAGCGCCGCGCCCGCATCGCGGACATCGGCGCAAATGTCCTCGTAGTTGCAGGTGATCTCCTCACCGGCGGCGATGGCGCGGCGGGCGGCGAACACGCGCCAGTCGCCGGCGTCGGCCCGCCCGATCGCCGGTTCGTCCGCATGGTTGAGGAAACGGGCGTCGTCCCCCGGCAGAAGGATGCCGATCCCATCGATCACGCAGCCGTGGAAATCCACCAGCCGGGAAAGCTGGGGGAACTCGTCCAGCAGCGCGTCGCCGGGCGCGAAGAGGCGGTCGACGCGGGGGTCGAACCGCCACACAGGCGTGCCGGCCGCGACCGGCATCTCGGCGAAGAGGCCCAGCCCGTGGATCGGGCTGGATGCGAGGCGGGTGGGGATGAGGAGCGGCATGGCGTTCGCGGACCCGTCGGTGCGTCAGGCGGCGGCGTTGGCGGGAGCCAGCGACTCGTCGAACTCGAAGCTGGCGGCGTCGTCGACGAACTGCTCCTCGACGGTCGTGCGCGGCTGCTGCAGGCAGACGCCGATGTAGTCGGCAAAGCGCGGCGGCGGCGCGAAGCCTTCCGACAGCAGGCGGCTGTTGTCGAAGGCGATGTCCTGGGCGGTGAAGCGATGATACTTGCGCCCGCCGGCGGCCATCGTCCGGTGCAGGATGTCGCGCTGAGGGAAGGCGAGGCGATAGGCACGGTCGAACGGCTTCCACCCCTCCGGACCCTTCGGATCGAAGAAGCTGTAGGGGCGGGTGCCCTCATGTCCGTGGCTTGCGAAGGCTTCCTCGAAATCGACCCAGGTGGTCCGGCTGCCGAGGCCGGCGGAGATGTGGTAGAGGTTGTGCTTGAGGTCCGGCTTGCGCAGCAGGTCGTGGAGACGGGCCGACGCCCAGTCCACCGGCACGATGTCGATGAAGCCGTCGGGCGAGCAGGGCAGGATGCCGGTGCGGTCGACCAGGCGGAAGAACCAGAAGATGCTGGCACTGGGACGCACGCCCAGCTGGGTGTGGCCGACGACGATCGACGGGCGGCAGACGACGATGGGCAGGTCGGGGAAACCGGCGGCGAGAGCGCGCTCGGCCGCCGCCTTGCTGCGGGTGTATTCGACGATGTGCGGGGTGTCGTGGCCGGGGGCCGGTGCCTCGTGCACCATCTCCAGCCACGGCGTCTCGCCGCAGCAGAAGGCGGTGCCGATGTGCAGGAAGCGCTGGAGATGCTTCATCCGACGGGCGCGGGCGGCCAGCGCCAGCGTGCCGTCGACATTGATCTGCCAGACCGAATGGCGGCTGTCGAAGGAGGTGTCGGCGGCGACATGGACGATGTGGGTCACCGCGTCCAGCCGCGGGTCGGTGCTGGTCGCCAGCGATTGCAGATCGCCCGGCAGGATCTGGCACAGGCCGGCATAGGCCTCGGCGGTGGCGCGGTCGACGCAACGGGCGAGGTTGGTGGAGAGGCGGGCACGGCAGGCTGCCTCGTCGGCGCCGCGGATCAGCAGCAGGCAATCGGCCGCGGTCCCGTTCCTGACGGCGTCGAGGTAGAAGGAGCCGCCGAGGAAGCCTGTGCCGCCGGTGAGAAGGATCATGGTGTGCCTCTGTCTCGCGTCTGGATGATGGGGGGCAGGGGAAGAGAGTGGACCGGCCTCAGGGAGAGGCGGGGAGGAGATCGGGGGCAGGGATGCCGCCCGGGGGAACGGTGGTGGACAGCCGGCGGATGCCGCCGCGGTCGACCTGAAGCTGGACATCGGCCGCGTCGAAATAGGCGTCGTCGTGGGTCACCGCGATCACCGTGATGCCGCGCGCCTTCAGCCAGGGGATGATCTCGCGGTAGAACTTGCGCCGGAAATAGGGGGACTGGTCGGCCGCCCATTCGTCCAGCACCAGCACCGGCTTGCGCTCCAGCAGCGCGGCGATCAGGGCGAGCCGCTTCTTCTGGCCCTGCGACAGATCCACCGTGGTGAAGGCGCGGCCATCGACCGCGACCTTGTCGGACATCTCCAGCAGGTCGAGAAGCTCCTCGGCAAAGCCGTCGTCGAGCGTCGCCGCACCGTAGAGCTGGCGGGTCACGTGGTTGTCGGAGAAGACCACCGCGAAGCGGTCGCGGTGGGCGGCAAGGCCGTCCGGCCCGACCGTCACGCCATCGACCGACAGGCTGCCGCGCTGGATCGGGTAGAGGCCAAGCAGCATGTGGATCAGCGTGCTCTTGCCGGCGCCGTTGTGGCCGGTGATGAAGACGACGCTGCCGCGCTCGACCGTCAGGTCGATGGGCCCGACGGTGAAGGATCCCGAACCGTCGCGGCCGGCATGCCGGAAGGTGGCGCCGTCCAGCGCGATGGTGGCGAAGGAATCGTCCATGCCGGCGCTGCGGCCCGGAGTCACCGCCTGCGGCGCCGCCTTCAGCTCGGCCTCCACCGCGAGGTAGGAGCGGGCGGCGGTCTCGGCGCTGATGTAGGACGGGTAGGAGGCGACGATGGTGATGACCGGATAGGCGATGAAGGCCGCTGCATGGCCGGCGAGGATGACCGTCGCGATGTCGGTGTCGGTGACCGCCGGCAGCAGGAAGATGATCCCGGCGAGTGCCGCATAATAGGTCAGCTCGCTGACGGTGAAGTAATGGCTGTATTCCGCCCCGAAGCGGTGGCGTTCCTTGCGCAGGGCTTCGGCGCAGGCCGTCGCGTCGGCCAGCGCGTTGGCGGCGCGGCGGCGGTTCAGCTTGCATTCGCGCAGCGTCTGCAGGATGTGGTCCGATCGTTCCGACAGGGCGCCTTCGGCCTCGTGGATCGTCTCGGACATCGATTCCAGCCGGATGACGGACCGGCCGATCAGGACGCCGCCGACCACCAGGAAGCAGAGCACGATCAGGACCGCCGCGCCCGACAGGGTGGCGAGGTACAGCAGGCACAGCACGATCGCCGCGACCGACTGGAAGCTGATGACCAGGGTCGGCACCGCCTGGGCCAGCAGCTGCAGTTCCGGCCCCGCCACCTGGGCGAGCCGGGTGGAGCCGACCGCCATCGCGTCCGGCAGATCGGCGGCCACCGCCCGGCGCAGCAGGTCGACGCGCAGGACGGCAAGGGCAGCCTGCATGCGCTTGGACGCCGCGTTCATCATCCAGCCCTGGGCGATCCGCCACAGGAAGGCCGACAGCAGGAAGACGATCAGCAGCCGCTGCAGTCCCTCGGGATCGTCGAGCGCCAGCAGCGCGTCGTTCAGCGAGGTCAGCAGGGCGAGGTTGAGCGCGGCCGCCAGCACCGCCAGCAGCATCAGCGGCTGGATGTTGCGCAGCGCCTCACGTCTCAGGATACGCCAGAGATCCATCGCCGCCTCACTTCGACTGGATCATGTCGAGCAGCCGGGACGGCGACACCTTCGACAGGATGGGTGCCGAGGCCGCGGTCCTGGAGCCGTCCTTCGCCAGATCGGGCTTGGCGCCGGGGCCGGGGGCCGTCGGGTGCGGCGCGGCGGCGGAAGCCGGTTCGGTGCCGCCGGTGTTCAGGCTCGGCATTTGGCCGATGGGCGTCTGTCCAGGTGTTCCTTCGCCGCTGAGGGACGGCAACTGGGCAGCGGGCGGTACCGCCGCGCTGGTGGGCACCGAAGTCAGCTTGGCGTTCGGCGATGCGGGCAGCGCGCCCGGCGTGGCGGCGGTGGCGCCCGGTGCCGGCAGGGCGTTCTGGCCGGAGGCGGCGTCGAGGATCAGCGGAAGCCCGCCGCTGGCGGCGTTGCCGATCACGACGATCTTGGCATTGGGCGAATGGGCCAGTTCCAGCGTCGCCTCGATGCCGCGCCAGCGCAGGTAATTCTCGGTCAGGTTGGCCTGCACGGTTTCCTGGAAGGCGCGGATGCCCTGGCCTTCCAGCTGCTTGCGCTGGCTTTCGAACAGCTCGCGCTGCAGGCGGAACTGGTATTCCTGTGCCGCCTGGTCCTGCTGGATCTTGCGTTCGATCGACGCCATGATCGCTTCGGGCAGGGAGACGTTGCGGATCAGGATGTCCTGGATCAGCACGTAGCCGGTCTTGGTCCGCCCATCCGGCTTCGGCACGTTCTCGGCGCCGATCAGCTGGGCGTACATCACGCGGTCGGCGACCTGTTCGTAGGTTTCGGTCTGCACCCGCAGGCGGCGATGGGCATAGAGTTCGTCGGCCTTGAAGCGCGATACGATCTCGCGCGAGACGGAGCCGACCTCCGGTACCAGCAGCACCTCCAGATAGCGCGGACCGACATTCTTGTGCAGGGCGGCCAGCATCTCCGCATAGGGGCGGTAGCGCACCGTGATCTCGATGCTGACGTTCAGGCCGTCGTTGGCGATGGCCGAATAGGAGCGGGTGTCCTCCTGCAGGCGCAGGTCGTAGACCTCGATCTTGTCCCAGGGGAAGATGACATGCACGCCTTCCGGCAGGGCCGGCGCCATCTGGGTGCCTTGGTGGAAGCGCTTCCACAGCACGCCGCCGTGGCCGGCGGGGATGAAGACGACGATGGACGGGGCGAAATAGAGGAAGATCAGGATCCCGACCAGCAGCGTGCACAGCAGGCTCCGGCGGTGTTCGTCGTACCAGTGGGCCAGCAGCGCGCGCAGGCGCGACTTCGGCTTCGGCAGCGCATCGGCGTCGTCGATGGTGAAGGCCTGCTCAGCCATGTCACGCGGTCTCCTGCAAGCAAGCCATGGCGGGTTCCGTGGCGGAGTCCATCTCGGGGGCCATGGCCTCGGGGTGCATGGCGGGGCGGGGCGCGGCCGTCGCGGCCGACATGTCCATTCGCCCGTTGGTCATTCGAATGGTGATGTCGCAGACCGACGACACGTCGCCATCGTGCGACACGAAGATCACGGTGCGGCCGAGCGAGCGCAGCTTGCCGATGATCTCGTTGGTGAAGCGGGTGCGGAATTCGGCGTCCTGGTCGGAGGTCCATTCGTCGAGGATGACGACCGGCCGGCCCTCGGCCACCGCGACCGCCAGTGCGACGCGCCGGCGCTGCCCCTTGGACAGGTCGCGGTTCACCAGGCCGTCGCCGGTGTCCGGAACCAGATGGTCGATCTTCAGGTAGGCCAGCATCTCGCGGAACAGTTCGGCGTCGAAGCCGGGACCCTGCGGCAGGCGGGTGAACAGGTGGTGGTCCTGGAACACGGCGCAGAACAGGTCGCGGTAGGACTCCAGCCGGTCGGTCTCCACCGGCTGCCCATCCAACAGCACCTGCCCCTCGTCGGGCCGGAACAGCAGGGGGATGACGCGCAGCAGGGTGGATTTGCCGGATCCGTTGGAACCGACGATCCCGACGACGCTGCCGGCCGGGACGGTCATGTCGATCGGGCCGATCACGAAAGGCTCCGGACGCAGCCCGGCGCGGTAGGCGAAGCTGACGCCGCGCAGCTCGATGGTGGAGAAGCGGCGCGGGGCGCGGGCCAGCCGCGACGGCTCGTATTCCATCGCCGGCATGCTGCGGAGCAGCGTGGACAGCTGTGCCGCCGCATCCTCCGCCGCCACATAGTCGGGCACGGCGTTGAGGAACTTCGACAGCGGACGGGCCAGGAACAGGATGACCGACGTGACCAGCGGCAGCTCGGACACCGACATCGCGCCCATGCGGGGGAAGATGAAGACGAAGACCGCCGAGAAGCCGATGACGATCGTCGCGATCCAGGAGAACAGCTCTCCCAGATTGCGGCCGTGGCGGCGCTTCAGCTCCTCCCAGCGGGCGATGTCGGCTTCCACCGCCTGGGTCAGCTCGTCGCGCCGCGCCTTGCCCAGCTTGACCTCGGCATTGCCGCCGACCATCTCGGAGAAGCCCTGGAGCATCCGGACTTCGGACTCCTTGGCCTCGCCCAGCAGGGCGCGGGTCCGCTGCGCCTCGCGCACGTACCAGCCGCCGACCAGCAGTGCGGCGACCAGCAGCAGCGTGGCGCCCACCGTCGACAGCGTCCACAGGTAGAGATAGGCGACCGCGGCCACCAGCATCATGTTGGCGGCGATGGACAGGTTGGGCAGAAGTGCGGCGATGCGCTCCAGATGGTAGTTGCCGAGATCGAAGGACCGCTTGGCCTGCATATCCAGGATGTCGGCGTGGCTGCCCAGCGTCACGTGGCGCAGGAAGCGCCGCCGCACCTCCGCCAGCGCGCTGAAGGCGGTGGTCAGGGCCAGGGAAACGAAGCGCTTGCTGAAGGCATAGGCGACCAGCAGCGACAGGCAGAAGACCAGGAAGGGGGTGTCCAGCACCTCGCCGCGCATCCAGCCGCTCAGCTCCGCGCTGAGGCTCATCAGGCTGATCAGGTTGGCGGTGGCGGCGACGCAGCCGGTGACGACCAGCCGCGTCAGGATGCTGCGGTCGGCGAGGCCGATCAGCGGCAGCAGCGAAGACGGCGGCTGGCTGGGGGGAATGCGCTTGCTCATCGTCCGCTCACTCCGCCAGCCAGCCGTCGAGGATGCGGGTGATGGTCCCGTCGTCGCGCAGCCTGGCGAAGGCGGCCTGCAGGCGCTCGGCCTTCTCCTTGCGTGCCTTGGGCAGGGCGACGTAGCGGGGGATGAGGCCGACCGGCTTGGGCAATACGCGCACGTCCTTCAGCCGGCCGTCCTGCTTGGCCATGTAGTTCAGCACATGCAGGTCGCCGATGATCACATCGACCCGGCCCAGGATCAGGCGGCGGAAATTGACGACGTTGCTGCTGGAGGAGACCTTCTCCAGATAGGTGGCGGCATCGAAATCGGGCGCGTAGGAGAAGCCGTCGACCACACCGATGCGGTAGGAGGTCAGATCCTCCAGCCGGTCGAAGGCGATGGAGGAGTCCTTGCGCACCATGAACACCGTCGTGCCGGTGCGGAACGGCCCAATCATGTTGTACTGCGCGAAGCGCGTCGGCGAGGCGATGAACTGGAATCCGACATCGACCGTGTTCTCGTCCATCGACTGGACCACCTCCGACCAGGAGAGCGGCCGATGGACCGGGGTGACGTTCAGTTCCTTCAGCAGCGCGTTGACGATTTCGGTATCGATGCCGGTGCGGTTGCCGTTGAAGGAGTAGTTGTAGGGCGGGAAATGGTCTTCCGAAGCGATGGTCCAATATTCGGCTCGCGCCGGAAGGGAGACGGCCAGCAGCGCCGACACGGCCAGCAGCAACGGCCACGCGAACCGGCGGACGGTCGCGGAGGGAAAGGTCATGGTCATGACTGCGGTCACGCCTTGGCGGTCTTCTTGCTGCGGGTGGTCAGCAGGATCATGACGAGAAGGGCGCCGGGCGGTGTCAGGACCACCGCCAGGAAGGCGTAAAGCAGGAATCCGCCGCGGCGGCCGATCCCCAGAAACCCGACCAGCAGGCAGAGACCGATATAGATCAGCTCGAACACGGCGAAGCTTCCTTCTTTGCCCGGCGTCCCGTCAATCAGGCGTCAGCCGGCCTTCTGGACCGGCTGCTCGTCCATCTGCGGTGCCGCGGCGGGAGCATCGGCAGCGGCCTCGTTCTTGGCTGTCTCGAACTCCTTGCGGAAATATTCGCGCATCGCCTCGACGTCGAAGTCCAGCAGCGTGCCGCCGGTCTCGAAATGCTGGGCGAACACGCGGCCGAGCGCCCGGGTGGCGGCCAGCGACAGCGCCGGCATCACCGCCACGCCGAGGGCGGTGCCGATGAAGGGAACGGCCTTGACGGCGGAGCCCAGCACGCTGGAGCTGAGAGCCCCCGGCATGACGCCGCCCAACAGGGCGCCGACGATGGCGCGGGTCCGCTCCTGTGCGAACTCGACCTCGTACAGCTTGGCGAGCTTGTGGACCAGATTGAGCTGCGCCGCGCTGACCGCGGCGACGTCGACACCCGGAACGGGAATCAGCCCGAAGGCGCCCGAGGCGTAGCTGTGGTACTTGATCAGGTCGTGGGCGCGCTTCTTACGGTCTACCATGATCCGAAGCCTTTCTCGGGTCGGGAAGAGTTGTGTGGTGATGGAAGTTTTGGTGTTGAGCACACGTTCCCGTGTGTCCCGCAGTGTCAGACCAAGCTTTCTGGAGGAAAGCGAAGGTTGATTGTCAATTGCATTTCAGCGATTGACAAACGAATGGCGATTGCTGCCAGCCGCAGCTGTTTGGATCAGAGATTTTTGATTTAACCAGATGCCGAGTAAGGAATAACCACCTGCCTACACACGTGCAATAATCCTTAGTTACGGCATTTTTGATTAAAAACGAATTAAGCGCCTATCAGGGTAATCATGATTTTTGTAGGTAGTTGGATTGTTTTGTTGCGATGTGTGACGAATTTCGTCATCTGCATTTCTCCCTGCGCGATGCTTTCTCTAGTTTTGAGGGAAACGAAAAGGCAGATCGAACGCCTGTGCCGGAAAGAAGGGCCGTGAGCCGGCGCCCACCGATGCCGTCATGAACAGGACCGTATCGCGCACCGGCTCGCCGCCGATGGTCTGCGTGGGCAGCGCGATGCGCAAGAGCGTGCCGCCCCCGGCGGAAGCGGCCGGCGCCGACCGGCTACTCATCAGGCGCAGCAGGGCCCAGGGGCCGCGTTCCACCAGGGTCAACGTATCGCCGGCGGCGGCTTCGGCCTCGCTTGCCGCGGCGTTTTTCGGGCGATAGGGCGAGCCGGCGGCCCAGCGGAAGCTGAGCAGCAGGGGCTGGCCCGTCTTCCAGACCAGCGCTGCCGGGTTGGAGGAGGCGCCGACCGCACCGGTGCCGGAGCGGATCGACCAGTCGATGATGTGTTCCGCTCCCTGCTCCTGTGCGCGGTTGGTGCCGTAGGTGAAGCGGACGCTTACCGGCGTCGAGCGGACGACGGCGTCCAGCAACGGCCTTGCGGCTTCCATCCTTTCCAGGAAGGCGGCGAGTTCGGGCGTTGCCGTCTTCGTGACCGCGGCCCGGTTCTCGTCCAGCTGTGCGAAGAAGCGGCGGACGTCCTGCGGGTCGGCATCGGGCGCACCGCGCGCAAGATTGGGGCGGACGAAGGGAAAGCGGCCGGCCAGCGACTGCGAAAAGATCGCGGCCAGCTTCGTCACCGCCGGTTCCGTTTCCCCCATCGACGGCACGGCGGCCGGCACCGGCGCCGCCGAAAGCCGGACCGGCGGAAGAGGTTCATCCGGCACCGGCGCCGGGCCGGCCGCGGCCATCCGCCTGGGCGCGGCGACGGCCGCAGGTTCGGGAGGCGGGGCGGGACGCGGTTCGGCAACCGGCGCTGTCCCGCTGCCCTCCACCGGCTTCGCTTCGGGAGCAGCGGGTTTGGCCGTTGCCGCCTGAATCGGGGGTGGCGGCGCCTTCGCCGTGTCGTTGCCGGGTTTTGCCACGGCGGCCGGGGGTAGGCCCTCTGGGGCCGGAGCGGGGAGAGCATCGGCCATCTTCCCCGGGAGTGCGGCCACCGTCGGGTTCAAGGTCGGCGCTCCTCCGTCGCCGCTTGCGAGCAGGCGTCCCACCTGCGGCGCCTCGAGCGCCAGGACGGCGGCACGGGCCGAGGTGGCGGCGGCCGACAGCGCCTCGGCGATGCGGTCGGTGGTGTCGCGTCCGGGCAGGTCGGCGATTGCCGCCTTCTGGAGTGCCAGCTTGACGGCATCCGGCAGCCCGCGCGACGGATCCTGCAGTGCGGCGGCGATCGGCCAGCCAGCGGCCTCGGTGACCGCGTCGACGAGCCGGCGGATATCCGCGACATCGTCCCCGGTCGGAGATTGCGGCAGCTCACGCAACCTGTCGGTCAAGGCCTGCGCCCGCAGGCGCAGGGGATTGCGGACGTAGAGCTCCTCGGCCAGCGGGGCGGCGAGCTGCACGGACTCCGCCCGCACCGCCGCGGCGATCGTCCTGGCATCCAGGTTGGGAAGGTCGGCACCGGCGGCGATGCGGGTGATGAAGCCGTCCGTCGCCGTCGCCGGCGGACGGGGAACGGCGCCATGGACGCTCTCCGCCAGCGCCAGCAGCTCGTCGAACCCGCTGTTGTGGCGGAAGCGGTCGTAGCGCTCCAGCGCGCCGCGCCGGCCGCCGATGCGGTCCAGCTGTGCGGCCAGCCGGCGGAAGGCCGGCAGGTCCTCGACGCGCCGGGGATTGGTGACCGGCGGCAGGTCGGTCAGGGCGGCGCTGGGCAGCAGAGCGTCACGGATCGGCCGCAGCACCGCCCGGCGCAGGGTGACCGAGGCGAGACGCCGCTTGTCCTCGTCGAGCCCGCTGAAGAGCGAGGTCGGCAGCAGCGGAGTGGCCAGCCGGTCGTGCTCCATGGCGGCCGTCGCGGCGATCACACGGCCTGCCATGGGTCCGTCGGCGACGGCGTCGCGCGATAGCAGCGCCCGCCGCAGGTCGGCGACCGAGGCCGCCACCGCGGGGGTGCCGGCCGATACGGTGGCGAAGCCCTGCCACGCCGCGACCGACAGGGCAGTCGCGGACGCCGCCAGCGTGGCCTGCGCCATCCGGAGGCGGCGGCGGCCCTGCAGGAACGCGGTTTCGGACGGGCGGCCATAGCCCGGCTCGGAGAAAATGCGGCCGGGAAGCAGGTCGCGGGCGAAGGCCGGGCGGCGCCCGCCGGTGGTTGTCGCGCAGGCCCCGGTCAGGGCGATGCCGCGCAGCGGGAAGGGGTCTGCCGACCCGGTCCCGCCCAGCGCGCCGTTGAGGAAGAGCGCAAGCGGGTGCCGCAGCGTTTCCAGCGACGGGGCAAGCAGCGGCAGCCGCACGCCTGCGGTTCCGGCGGCGAGGGCGTCGGTTTCCAGCGATGCCAGGTCCGATTGGATGGCGTCGAACGCTTCGTCCACCCGGCCGGGTTCGAAGGGCAGCAGCCAGTCATGCGGGCTGGTCCATCCCAGCACGCTGTCCAGCATGGTCGCGGGAACCGCGGCGCAGAGGTCGCCGAAGCCCTCCAGGGACTCCGCCCGCACCACGACGACGTGCACGGGGCAGACCATGCCGAGATCGTCGCGGATCGTCCGCAGCCGCGCGCGCAGGGACTCCGCCCGCTTTGCCAGCGCCTTGCGTGGAGCCTCACGCTCTGCCGCGGCACGCAGCTCGTCGGCGCCGACCATCAGGAGGATGCCGTCCAGCGGTCGGCGCATCGGCCGTTTGCGGATGGCCGCCACCAGGGACGGCCAGGAGCCGTCGAGCTTGGAACCGTCGGCGGAATCGGCGCCGGCATGCAGGATCGCCGCCCCTTCGCAGAACCACCAGCAGCCGTTCTCGGTGCTGCCGTCCTCGGGCCAGCTGACATGGGTCGGGTCGGTGGCGAGCAGCGCCGGGGCGCCGACACCGAAGGCGAGGAACCAGGGAATGTCGCCGCGCCGCAGGGGGCCGCGCATCTGCCGGGCGAGGATGTCCATTCCTTCGCCGTAGGTGCGCGCCAGCGGCGGCTTGCCGGCGTCGGCATTTGACGGCGGCGGAGCCTCCGCCCTCACATGCAGGGGCGAGGACGGCATGGCCCGTCGCGCCGTTGCCTTGGCGCGGACCGCGGCCTTGGGGACGGGTTTGCGTCGACGGCGCAGCCGGGCGCGCAGCTTTGGCCAGACCGCCCGTGCCGCGCGGTAGAGGATGTAGAGCGGCAGAGCCGCCAGCGCGTAGGGCAGGAAGGCGAAGACGAAGGACAGGATCCAGCCGATGGCCGAGCCGATGGTCGAGAGCAGGAATTCCAGCGCGAGGATCAGTAGGACCATGACAGCCCCATATCCTCGACCGCGGCACGGGCGCCGCGCAGATCGCGTTGGAGATCGTTCACCGCGGCGGACCACAGCAGATGGGAGACCAGCAGGAACAGGGCGGCCGTGCCGCCGACCGCCCACCACCAGCGCCGGCTGGACGGACGGAAGCTGCCGGCTATGGCACCCGCGGGCGGATCATAGGCGCGGGGGCTGGCGAGGCCGGCTTGCGGACGTTCGGTTCCGCCATCCCTGCCGGCAACGATCCGATGAAGCTGCGGCCGTCTGGCCGCCGCCTGCGAGTCGTCGGGGAAGCCCAGCGCCAGTGCGGAGAGATAGACGGCGGCAAGCTCGCGGTCGGCCTTGGCACCCTGGCGGATCAGGTCGTCGGCCTGGACGAAAAGAGTCTGCAGCGTGGCGTTCGCACCGAACAGCCGGCCGGCGACGACTGCATCCGCGGGCTTCGTCTGGGCCAGCGCCCGGTCGGCCAGCATCGCCATCGCGAAGACCGCCTTCACCACCGTGCCATGCGCCGCGGGTCCTCGGGCCGATGCGGCGGCGCTCATGCCATGGAGCGTGGAGACCAGCCGCTCGGCCACCGACCCGGCGGGCGCCTGCTCCTGCGCGCAGCCGGCCAGCAGATCGGCATGGAAGGCGCGGAACAGGGCCAGCGCACCGGGAGCGGCGCTGTGCGTCACGGAGGAAAGGATGGGAGCGGCGGGAGCCGGACCGGGCGAAGGGGCGGGCCGGACGGTCACGGCGCGATCTCCTTCGGCAGTGGCGTTACGGTGAAGCCGTCGCGTTCCAGCCGTACGTCCAGGGCGGCGGTGCCGTCCAGCAGGTGCCGGTGGGCGCCCGGCGTGCCGTAGCGTGCGAAGATGACGGTCGCGGACGGGGGGGCGTCGACGGGGGGAAGGCTGCGCACGGCCACGCTCTGGCCGGCCACGATCTCCCATGACGCGATGGCGATCCGTCCGGCGGCTTCGCCATGCAGGGCCGCCCGCTCGCGGAACCATGTCGCGGCGTCCAGCATGCCGATCCGGCGCGCCGTCGCCGCGTCGGCCACCCGGACCACGTCGACGGCGACCGGGCGGCGGCGGTTGGCATCGGCATCGGCCACGATGCGAAGCATGGGGATGGAGGCATCGACCGTTGGCCGGTCGGGTCCGCCCGCGGCACAGCCGGCAAGCAGCAGGGCAATCGCTGGAACCAGATGCTTCATGGTCAGCCGCCCGTCCCACCGGAGCAGACATATCCAGCCGGCGTGTGACGGTACCATTTGCCCGCCGCTTCGACACAGGGCGCCAGGACACGCTCGTTCCGTTGCGGCACGGCCGGCTCCGCCTCCGTTGCTGGCATTGCGGCCGGTACAGCGGCTGGCGCTGCACCGTCCGCTTCCCCGGCGGATGCCGGCCGGTTGGTGAGGGCGAAGGACTCCTCGTCATCCTCCACGATCATCACGTAGCGGGTGCGCTTGGACGGATAGCGGATGCCGACGTCGTACTCGCCGTCGGCCACCCGTTCCAGGATCGCGGCGGGCTTCTCGGACCCGAAGGGTGCGCAGCCCGATCCGGCCAGCAGGGCCGGCAGCAGCACCGTCGCGACAAGGCAGGGACGGAAGGGGCGTGTCATTGGATTGCTCCTGCTCATGCCGGGATGGCCGCTTGCGGGCCGGAGACGGTGGCGGTCACGGCTGTCACGGCGGCACCCGCCTCCATCAGGTCGGGCGGTGTCGGGTCGATGCCGGCGTCCGCCAGCGTCCGATAGACGGACCGCCAGACCAGTTCCGGCACGGCGAAGGTGGCGTCGTGGTCCTTGACCCAGAAGAACAGGTTGTACTTGCACAGCCACTGGCCGTTGACGGCGCGGAAGCCGTCGTAGCGGACGAAGGGCAGCCCGCCGGTGGCGCTCGGCATCACCTTGTCGGCGGTGCGCAAGGCCGTGGTCAGCAGCCCGCCCATCCGGCCGGGGTCGTGGCTGGCGTCGGCGAAATACTCCAGCTTCATCGACACGCGCTCGACCGCGCTGAAATTGACCACGGTGGCCTCCGACACCTTGGCATTGGGCATGGCGACGATGAAGCCGGCGACGTTGCGCACCCGCACCGTCCGCCATGTCATGTCGACCACGACCCCGCGGACGATGTCGGTGATCTGGATGGTGTCGCCGATCTGGAACGGCCGTTCGATGTTGAGGACGATGCCGGAGAAGACGTTGGCGATGTTCGCCTGGATGGCGAGGCCTATGACCATGCCGACGAGGCCCGACGCAGCCAGCAGGCTGGTGATCGGCTGCTTCAGCACGAAGGCGATGATGCCGCAGCCGGCGAAGCCGAAGACGATCAGGGTTGAGAAGCGGCGGACGATGGCGGGGATCCGGCGCTGGGTGCGGATCTCCAGCGGCGTCCAGACGAACCGTTCCAGCGTGCGGTCCAGCAGGATGGCCGGCACGATCCACCACAGCACGGCGATGCCGTTCACCATCATGGCGATGCCGCTGGGCGGCAGCGTCGCCACCGCCTGGTCGAGCGCGATGTTGCCGGCCGACATCAGCAGAAGCGGCCAGGACAGGATCCGCATGAACAGGGTCTGGATTTTCCAGAACTGTCCGCGGTCGCGCCGATCCATGGCGGCGGCGAAGACCGCCAGCACGGCGCTGAAGATGGCGATGTAGACGAAGAAGTCGCGATGGATGAAGTCGCGCGCCGCAGGCGCGTCGGGCGTCGCCACCACGCCGAAATCGACGCGGGAGAAGTCCGGCTGCGGCCGGCCGAAGCCGACGTAATTGGGATCGCCCTCGCTGCTCACCGTGGCGACGTCCTGGGAAATCCAGGCGCGCGACAGCCGCCAGCCGGGCGACGGGGCCAGCACCCGCCTGGCGCGCAACTGGTCGAGCAGGGTGGAGCCTTCGCTTTCGCCCTCCAGCGCCTGGCGGAAGCGGTCGGCGAGGCTGAGGTCGGCGGCCGACGCGCTCTCCGCCGCCGCCATCGTCTTCAGCTTCTCCACGAAGTCGTTGGTGTTCACCAGCGACATGCCCAGCACGTCGGTGACGAACATCACCGTGTTCCGGTTCTGCGTCCGGTGGCGGAAGCTGACCCCGACGCTGTGGCTGCCGTAGGGCGGCCGCTGGTCGGAGAAGTTCAGCGAGAAGCGCCCTTCGATGCGGTAGGCGACATAGGTGGTGACCTCGCCGCGCTCCTCGCGGTAGGGCTTGCCGAGCTCCACCGGCTTGACCGCGTTGGTGAAGACGACGTCGGCCGGGTTGAAGGCGCCGCGGTAGCGGAACCAGATGGTCAGGTTCAGCGTCGCCTCGTTGGCATCCGGATTGAGGTCGCGGATCTCGTGCAGCTGGACGCCGGTGTAGATGACGTCCGTCTTGTACATGAAACGGTCGTTGACGTAGAGCGCGCGGCCGCGCTGCACCTCCTCCAGGAAATTGGAGACGCCGGCCTCGCGGATCGGCTGCAGCTGGGTCAGCGCCGCCACCGGGTTGAGGCCGTTGTAGGTCGCCATCATCACCGGCAGGGTCGCCTGTCCGCGGCCGTCGAAGGTCCAGGTGCCGACGGTTCCCTGGAACGCCGTCTCCGCGCGGTCATGCCCGGCGATGGCGAGGCGGAGCCCGTCCCCGTCCGGCTTGCCGCTGGCGGGTGCGGCACCGGCGATGGCGTCGGCGACCAGATCGACGCCGTCGGCGCCCAGCGCCGCCGCCCAGTCGGGCACGGCGTTGAAGCGCTTGACATATTGGCCGTAGAAACGCTGCGCCCGCTCGTTCGCCGTATCGAACAGGACGGGCGAGGAGACCAGCAGGCCATGGCCGTAGGCCTCGGGCGTCAGGGCCTTGGGATTGGCCTGCGTCTGGGTGACGATCTCGGTGCGGAAGGCGGCGGTCGCCATTTCCGAGCTGCCGGCGATCAGGTTGCGCACTCCGGCGTCGCGCAAAGCCACCACCACCCGCGCGCTGTCCACCGCCGATCCGATGACGACGATGGCGCCGGTCGGCATCTTCTCCTTCACCGCCTGGGCAAGCGCCGGCAATGCGCCGGCCCCGCCGCGTCCGGGCGCGTAGGTCCATTGGCTGACCAGCCTGGTGCCGAAGCGCTGGAGGATGCCGTCGAACTGCCCGGCCAGGGAGGCTGCCTGCTCGCTGTCCTCGCGGATGACGGCGACCGTCGGCTCGCCCACCACGTTTCGCACATAGTTGGCGAGGAAGCGGATCTCGTGCGTGCGGTCGAGCGTGATGCTGAACAGCCACGGGCTGGGTGCGGCGTCCGCCGCACGGACCAGCGGGCGCGGGGCGACCAGCGGGATCTTCTTCTGGGCATAAATGGCTGCCGCGCTGTCCGTGGCATCCGGAGTGTGGCCGATCACCGCGATGACCGAGGGATCGTTGGCGACGCGCCGGGCGATCTCCAGTGACTTGCCCTTGTCGCCCTCATCGTCGAACGGCTTGACCTCCACCGGCCGTCCGCCGATGCCGCCGGCCGCGTTGATGGTGTCGGCCCGGAGCGCGGCACCCTTGCGCAGCGCCAGTCCCAGCGCCGAGTCCGGGCCGCTGAGCGGGCCCACCACGGCAAGCGTCAGCGGCTCGCCGGCGCGCTCGCCGAGGAAGCCGGCGCGCACCAACAGGGACACCAGCACGGTGACCAGCATCGCCGCCGCCAGGATCAGGGCGAAGCGCGCCTTCTTGGTCATGTGCGACCAGCGCAGCGGCGGCCGGGAACGGGGCTGGAGCGAACTCAGCATCGGGTGAACCTCGGGAGAGGGAGAAGTCCTGTCGTCGCCACCATTCTCACCGCTCCTGCATCGCATGCTGGAGGCCGTTGAGGACCGGCGAGAAGACGTAGTCGAGGATCGTGCGCCGCCCGGTCAGGATGCTGCAGGTCACCCGCACGCCGGGGAACAGCTCGTAGGTCTTGCCGCCGTAATCGAAACGGGTCACGGGCAGCTCGACGCGGACCTTGTAGTAGGACTGCTTGTTGGCATCGAGCAGCGTGTCGGGGCTGATCGTCCGCACCCGCCCCTCGATATGGCCGAAGCGCGAGGCGTCGCTGCCGGCCAGCGTCACCACCACCGGCTGGTCGGCGCGGACATAGCCGATGTCCTGCACCGGCAGGCGGGCGTCCACCACCAGATTGCCGTCGCGCGGCACCAGTTCCACCACGGTTTCGCCGGCCTTGACGACGGCGCCCTTGGTGGAGACGGCCAGCGTCTTGACGATCCCGTCCATCGGAGCCCGCAGGCTGGAGCGGTCCAGGCTGTCCTGGTAGCGGGTCAGCCGTTGGGAAAGCTCATCGTGGTTGCGCCGCGCCTCGTCCAGCGCATTGCGGCTTTCCTCCTCGTACTTGCGGCCGATCCACACCAGCTTGCTGCGGGATTCCGCCAGCGCCGCCTCGGCCTGGGCCAGGGTGGCGCGGTCCTCGGCGATGGCGCTGGTGATCCGGGCATCGTCGCGCAGAAGCTCCAGATGCTTCATGCGGTTGGTGATCTCGCGCTTCAGCAGGCTTTCGCTGATCGAAAGCTGTTCGCGGATCAGGCCCTGCGCCACCTGCGAGCCGGCGATGCGGGCGCGGACGGCGGCCATCTGCTGCTCGCGCTGGATGTTGTCCTGGCGCTGGATGTCGAGGTCGGAGGCCAGCCGGTCGCGCCGGGCGCGGAACAGGTCGCGGGTCTGCGCCACCAGGTCGGGCCGTTCGCGGGTCAGGCGGTCGGGGAAGTCGATGGTCTCGCGGCGGGCCACCTCCGCGTCGAGCCGGGCGATGTCGGCGGACAGCGAGCCGAGGCGCAGCCGCAGTTCCTCCAGGTCGGCGCGGGTCTTGGTCTGGTCCAGCTCGACCAGCGCCTGTCCGGCCTTCACGGACTCGCCCTCCTGCACCAGGATGTCGCGGACGATGCCGCCTTCGAAATGCTGGACGGATTGGTTGTAGGCGAGCGGAACCACGTCGCCGGGCGCGCTGCTGGAGATGTTCAGCTCCGCGACGGACGCCCAGCCCAGCGCCGCGAGGAAGGCGGCTATGCCGACAGCGAACAGACCGTCGCCGAACCGGCTGTCGGCCTCCTGTCCGGGCTGCGGCGGCAGGGGTGGGGGCACGGGAGCCGCCGGCGCCGGGGTCGCCGCAACGCCCAGCGGCAGGGGAAGGGTCGGGCCGGCGGACGGCCTGCGGGTCAGCATGGGGAAGGGCTTCATGACGCCACCAGCCCGCCCGCGTCACGGCTCACCGCCGTGCCCTGCGGTTGATCGAGGTCGAGCACCAGCGAGGCGCCCTGGAGGATGCGCGGATCGTGCGAGGCGATGACCACGGTGTGGCCCGTGCGCGCCAGTTCGATCAGCGTGCGGTAGACGACGGCGGTGCCTTCGGCGTCCAGACCGTCGGTCGGCTCGTCCAGCAGGACCAGGCGTCCACCCACCGCGAGCGCGCGGGCGAGCGCCAGCCGGCGGCGGTGTCCGACCGGCAGTTCCTGGCCGAAGTTGCGCAGCGGCGTGTCGAGCCCCTGGGCGCAGTCTGCCACCGCGCGGTCGGCGCCGGCCCGGTGCAGCACGGCATGCAGTTCCGTTTCCGACAGGCGCGGATTGGCGAGCAGCAGGTTCTCGCGGATGGTCCGATTGAGGAAGATGGGCTCCTGCGGCAGGAAGCCGATCTGCTGGCGCCACCAGGCCGGGGCGAATTTGCGGATGTCGACGCCGTCGGCCAGCACCGCCCCCTCCTGCGGGTCGGCCAGCCCGGCGATCAGGCGGATCAGCGTCGACTTGCCGGACCCGTTCCGTCCCTTCAGCACCAGGATGTTGCCGGCGGGAGCCGACAGGCTCAGACGGCGCAGCAGCGGCGTGACGGCGCCGGCCGGCGTGTAGGTCAGGTCGCGCAGTTCCAGCGTCCCGCCATAGCGGGGCAGGCTGGTGCCGGTCTGCGGCTCCACCGCCGTGCGGGCGAACTGTTCCAGCCGGGTCTGCGCCTGCCGCGCCATCGCCAGCGATTCCCCGATCTGCGCCAGCCGGGTGAAGGGCGCCAGCGCCCGTCCGACCAGCAGGTTGACGCCGATCAGCGAGCCGACATCCAGCTCGCCGCGCACCACCAGCACCGCCCCGACGGCGATGACGGCGACGCCCTGCAGCGCCTGGAGGCTCTGCGCCGCCGACTGGGCGCGGCCCTGGCGCATCGACATGCGTTCGCGCAAGCTCCGGAGCGTCTTCGCCGCGCGCTGCCAGTCGCCCAGCAGAGGCTTCGCACCGCCGAACAGCGCCACCGCGTCGCGGCCGACCATGGCCGACGTGACCAGGCCCTGGGCGTCCGCGCCGGCCTGGGCCAGATCGCGGCCGACCGAGCGCATGTCGGCCTGGGCCAGCAGGCCGGCGGCGATCGACAGCAAGGTGAACGCCATGCAGATCGCCGCCAGCGGCCAGGACACCAGCGCCACCACCAGGATGAACCCCAGGGCGAAGGGCAGGTCGAACAGCGTCGCCAGATTGGCGGAGCCCAGCGCGGCGTCGATCTGCTCGGGCGCGCGCACCGCCTCGCGCCGGGCGGCGTCGCCTTCCGCAGAGCCGGCACCGCTGCGCGCGGTCATCAGGATGCCGAAGGCGCCGGTGGACAGCCGCTCGTGCTCGGCACGGCCGATTCGGCCGGCGATGCCCAGCCGGACATGGCGGAACAGATGCTCGAAGGCGATGGACAGCACGACGCCGACGGTCAGCGCCGCGAGCGTGGAATCGACGCCGTGCGTCACATACCGGTTCAGCACCAGCATGGTGTAGAAGGACGAGGCGAGGCCCAGCAGGTTCGCCGCCAGCGACGCCGCGAAGACGCGGGCCGTCAGCCGCAGGTTGGAGCGCAGCCGCAGGAGCAGCAGTCCGATGGCGCCGCCGGTCATTGCTGGTCTCCCGTTCCGCGCCTGCGCTTGCCGTCGCGCGGGTTCGGGGGGGCGGGTTCCTGCTTGCCCGGCCCGTCGAACATGCCGCGCCCCATCGCCGACAGCTTCGGCATCGGCTTGGTCTGGATGTCGGCGGCGCTCAGCCTGCCCATGGCCGCCAGCAGCCGGTATCCGGCAAGCACCAGTTCGGTCTCGGCGGCGGCGGCGTCGCTGCGGGCGTTGATCAGCGTCGTCTCGCCGGTCAGGATGTCGATGAGGGAGCGGGACCCCAGCTCGCGCTCCGCCCGCGCCACGTCGAGGAAGCCGGCGGCCAGGCTCGCCTGATCGTTCAGCAGCCTCACCTGCGACCGGGCGCTTTCCAGCCGGTTCCAGCTGTTGCGGACCGTCTCCAGCACCGTGCGCTCCTGATCGGCCCAGGTGGCGTCGGCGGCGCGCAGGTCGGTCTCGGCGAGGCGGACGCTGTTGATCGCGGTCAGGCCGGTGTTGAGGGAAAAGGTGACCTGCAGCTTGAACAGCAGCTCGTCCTGCCGTCCGGGCTGGCCGGCGACGTCCCGTTTCATGTTGCGCTCGACATAGCCCTCCACCCGGGGATAGAGGCTGCGGCCGCGCACCGAGGCCACCGCCTCCTGCGCCGCCGCGGTCGTCAGCGCCAGTTCCTGCAGGCGCGGGTTGTGGCGGCGCGCCTCCTCCACCGCCGCATCCATCGACGGGGGCAGGGCGGCCTTGGTCATCGCCAGCACCTCCGCGCCGTCCAGCCGGAAGGGCACATGGCCGAAATAGGCCTGGAAACGGTTCAGCGTTGTCTGCATCGCCTCTTCCGCCGCGACCCGGCGGGCCTGCGCGCCGGCAAGCTGGCTCTTGGCCTGCAGGACATCGGTGGAGAAGCCGTAGCCTTCCTGAAGGCGCACTTCCTCAAGGCCCGTCTGGCGGCGGATGTTGTCTTCCGACTGGCGGGCGAAGGCGAGCAGCCGATGGGCGCGCACGAGGCTGGCATAGGCGCCGAGCCCTTCCACCAGCAGCTCCTGGCGGGTGCGTTCCACCGCGATGTCGGCGCGGACGACGGAAACCTGCGACCGCCGGATATCGGCATTGGTGGCGTCGAAATCCCAGATCAACTGCGTCGCGCGCACGGTCAGCTGGCTGGCGTTCAGGTCGGTGTTGGGCAAGCCCGCCGGCTTTCTGGTCGATTCCCGTCCGCCGTTCGCCGACAGGCTGAGTGTCGGATACCAGCCGCCATGGCTGATGCGCAACGCGTTGCGGGCGGACTCGGCCACCGCTTCCGCCGCCTTCAACCTGTCATGCGAGTCCGTCGCCTTGCCGATCAGGGAAACCACGTCCTCGCGTGACGACGCAAGCACAGGTTGCGCATCCCAGGCAAGAAGCGGAAGCAGAGCCGCAGCAAAGAGGAAAAACTTGTGCATGGAGGTCCTGGGGATCGCCGTCCGCGGAAGCTTAATGGCTTGCGACGATGGCGAACATAGCCGACAACCCTTATCGGGAATTAGGACAAAACAGTGTTCAAATTCCTAATAAATACTCTAAATATGTCAGATTCATTAGGATGCGGTGATGTGATGCCCGTTTTGCGCATCGCTGTTTTGCGGGTGATGCTGATCAGACGTGTGCGCCTCGGGGCTCCAGCTCAGCAATGAAGAGAAAGCAGGCTCTTGCACAACCCCGCTGTCGACGGGCAGGCCGAGACCGGAGGCGAGAAGTGCGGTGAAGCTCGTCCCTCCCGAAGCGTCCGGTGCCGTCTGCGGTTGGACGAGAACCTGTGCGGCGGAGGCGGCCTTCACGTCGAACGCGACACCGGCCGCCATGTGGGTGCTGCCGTCGGTCATCGTCATGCTGGCGGTGCCCAGGATCCGGTTGCCGGCCAGGGTGGAATCGCTCGGCGCCGAACCGGTGGCGATGGACTGGATGCCTGCTTCGGAAAGCCCCCGCAGTTCGTCGAGCTGGCTCACCCCGTCCCCGTTGTAATCCTGCCAGACCTTCAGCGTGGCGAAGGTTTCGTCGGTCGCATCCAGGCGCCCGTCATGATTGCGGTCGAGGGAGGCGAGCGCCTCCAGGCTGCTGTTGAAGCCGCTGCCGAACTGTTCCGACACAAGCTCCCGCGCGCCGTCGATCTGGCCGTTCCGGTTCCCGTCGTGAACGAGCAACGCGTTGCCCGGCCCGATCCAGCCGGTTTGGTCGGCCACCCCGTCACCGGTCACGTCGAAACGCACGCCGTCGGACAGGGCGCGCAGGGCCAGTCCGTCGCCGGCCATATCCAGCACGATGGGATCGCTGGCGACGCTGGTCAGCCTGATGTTGTCGACCCGCAGGATCGGGTTGACGCTGTTGTCGCCGGTATCGGATGTGCCGAAGCCGAGCGACAGGGTGCTGTTGGCCGCAACCACCACGCTGAAGCTGCCGCTGGCGCTCGCATCCTTCGCCAGCAGCGTCACCGTGCCATTGACGCTGACGAAGGCGAAGTCGTGGTAGGTGGCATTGTCGGTGAAGCTGAAGGACCAGTCGAAGGTCAGCGTCGTGTCCTGCGTCACCGTCACGGTGCTGGCGAGCTTCATCGCATGGCCGAGAGACGGCACCGTGCCGGTCGCCGTGGCGATGGCACCGTGGGTCAGGCCGAGGAAGTCCTCGAGCTGGACCGGCGTCTGGCCGGCCGCGGATGTGATCGTGCCTTCATGTCCGTCGCCGGTCGTCCCGACGGTCGTCCCGCCGGTGTAGGTCCAGCCGCTGAGGCCATTGTCGAAGGAGCCGTTGGGGATCAGCACGCCTGGATGCAGCGTGACGCTGTCGGCCGCAGCGGAGAAGGCGCTGCCGGCGCCGGTTTCCAACGAGACCTTGCTGCCCGCGGTTCCGCTGGTCTGGTCCCAGGCATGGATGGTCAGGGCGTTGTGGACGGTGCCGGGCACCGCTGCATTGGGCTGGAAATACAACCGGTCTGTCGAGCGCAGCAGCAGGGCGGAGTCGCTGTCGTCGACCGTGCCGACCAGGCTCCAGGTCGTGCCGCCGTCGGTCGAGAACCACCAGTGGCCGTAGGTCTCGTTGGCGCCGACCAGCGCAATGCCGGTCAGCGCGTCGGCATCGCTGTCGGTGACGTTCGCCGGACCGGTCCCGTTCAGGCCGACCAGCGCCGCCACGGCGATGCCGGCGGTTCCGGCGCCGGGAGCCGCAAGGGCTTCCGCGGCGATGGAGATCGAAAGATCTGTGTCGGCCAGGACCGGCGAAGCGTTCGGCGGCGCCACGGTGACGGCGACCGAGGTGCCGGCCGTCAGCGGTCCGCCCGCTCCGCCGCCGCCCTGGTCGTCGACCAGGACATGGATGGTGTCGGCGCCCGTGTAGGAGGCCGCGGTGTAGAGGAGCCCGTTGGTGGCGCCGAGCAGGCTGTTGATGGTGGCGAGCGTCGCCCGGATGATGACGGTGTCCGTCCCGTTGCCGGTGATGACGGCGTCCGTTCCGCCATCGGCCAATGTGAGCGTCCCATGTCCGGCGGACAGCGTGACCACCATCGGTGTCGAGCCGGCGTCTATGTCGGAAACCGACAGGCCGGTGACCGCAACGGCCACGCCCTTCACCGTCGTCAGCGATGACGTGCCGGCGACGACCTGCGGCGCATCGTTGACCGGCGTGACGCTTCCGGTCAGTTCGACGGTTTCCGCGCTGTAGACGCCGTTGCCGCCCACACCGTCCGTCAGGTCGACCCTGCCGCCGGTGACGACGGGGGTGCCGCCCTCTTCCGCCAGCCGGACGGTCAGCGCCGGGGCGGTGCCGTTCCAGTCGGCCGCCGGCACGAAGCGCAGCTTGGCGGCTGCGGCCAGCAAGAGGGCCGATCCGTCCGACACGGCTCCGACGGCCGTCCAGCCGGTGCCGGTCCAATACTGCCAGACGCCCTGCGCGGCGGTCGCCGCATTGCCGACGATGGCGATGCCGGCGAACCCGTTGGCTGCCGATCCTCCCGCCACGGCGTCGGCCGCATCGGAGAAGAGGCCGGCGAACAGGCTGGTGACGGTCGCTCCGGCCGGATCCGTGGCGTCTTCCGCGACGTCCGGCAGGGTTGCGGTCGTGGCTGTGGCGACCGGCGCGTCGTTGACGGCCTCGACGGTGCCGGCCAGCGCGATGGTGCCGGCACTGAAGCGGCTGGTCCCACCGCCGGCGGTCACGGCGACACGCTCGCCGCTGGCGAAGGCACCCAGCGAATCGTCCACCAGCCTGACGGTCAGGGCCGGCGTCGTGCCGTTCCAGTCGGCGGCGGGCAGGAAGCGCAAAGCGGTGCCGGCCGCCAGCAGCAGCCCGTTGCCGTCGCTCGCCGCGCCGACGTGGGTCCAGGCGGTTCCGGTCCAGTACTGCCACGATCCCTGGGCCGCCGTGGCGGCGTTGCCGATCACCAGCACTCCGGCGAAGGCGTTCGCCGCCGATCCGCCGGCCACCGCGTCCGTCGGGTCGGAGAACAGGCCGCCGAACAGGGTGGAGATGGTCGCCCCGGTGGGATCGGCGGTGTCTTCCGACAGGTTCGGCAGGGTTGCCGTCGTACCGGTGGCGACCGGAGCGTCGTTGACGGCGGTCACATTGCTGTCGAGCAGGACGGCGGACACGCTGTAGGGCGTCGTTCCGCCGACGCCGAGGCTCTTCAGGTCGACACGGCCGCCGCTGACGATGGCACCTTGGGAATCGTCGGCCAGTCGCACCATCAGGCCGGGGGGCTGTCCGTTCCAGTTGGCGACGGGAAGGAAGCGCAGCATGGTGTCGGCGGAAAGCAGCAGTGCGTTGCCGTCCGACGCCGCGCCGACCGCGACCCAGCCGTCGCCATTCCAGTATTGCCACTCTCCCTGGGCGGCGTTGCCGGGATTGGCGACCACGGCCACGCCGGCGAAGCCGTCGCCGGCGTGGCCGAAGACCGCGTCGCTTGGATCGGAAAACAGCTTGCCGAACAGCGAGAGAATGCTGGCGCCGGCCGGGTTGGCGTTGTCCTCCGCCACGGCATCCAGGACCGCATGTACGCCCGTCGCCACCGGGGCGCCGTTGACGGGGGTGATCTCCACGGAAAGCTGCGCGAGCTCCGACGATAGGGGAGTCGTTCCTCCCGTGCCGGCAATCGCAAACAAGCGGTGCCCGGCGCTGCTGAAGCCGCCGGCCCATTCATCTCCCACCGCCCGAAGGTCCAGGGCGGGAGCCTGCCCGGAGGCGCCTGCCGCGGGCAGGAAGCGGAGGAGGGCATTGCCCGGCAGCACGAGCGCCGCCGTTTCGGCCACCGGTCCCACGGCCAGCCAGCTGTTGCCGTCGACGCTGTACTGCCAGATGCCGAGCGCAGAGCCATTGTTGGCCACGACGGCGACGCCGACCACGCTGCCGCCCGTCTCGCCTGGGCGGAACATCGATTCGATCAGGTGGAAGACGGTGAATCCGGCGGGAGCGGTCGTTCCCTCGGCAACTGCCAGCGCCTTCGCCAGGGCCGCCGCGTCGAAGGACGACGACAGGGTCGGCGCCACGGCATGATGTTCGGCCGGAAGGCCGGGGGTGGAGGGAAGCGTCGGCGTGTTGCTTGGCGAACCGGTGCTTCCGGTGTCGGATGCCGCGTTTTCGAGGGCACGAACCGCCGCCTGGACCGTCCGCTGCTGGCTTTGCGCGGCAACGGCGAAGGCGTCGGTGGTGTTCAGCGCCTTGGTCGCCAACGGTGTGGAAACCGCCGGCCGTGCGTCCGAGGATGTGATGGCGTGGGCGGACGTGTCGCCCGCGGTTTCCTTGGCCGCCGTGCCGGCCTGCTCGAAGCTGATGGCCTTGAGCGCAGCCTCGCTCATCGCCGCCTGCTTTGCCGCCGGAGGAGAGGAGGGGTCCGGAGCCGGGGACGTCCCGTCGGCGGACGCTTCGGCCGCTTGCTTGTCGCCTGCGCTCTCCTTGGCATCGCCCTTGGCTTCGCTTTTGTCGTCGGCCTTGCCGTCCTCCTTTGCGTCCTTTTCCGGTCCCCCGTCTTCCTTGCCGTCCTTCGCCTGGGCGTCCGCCACCTGTTCGGCGGCCTTGCCGTCCGTGCTTTCGCTCTGCTGCGGGGAGTCCCCGGCGGCCTTCTTGCCATCGCCGGGTTCCTTGGCGGCGGCCTTGTCCGGGTTGGCGAGGTCGGCCATCGCCTTGTCCTGCGGAGACACCGGGACTTCGCTGGCACCGGCGTTCTGCTGGACGGTTTCGGTGGCCAGACGGGCCGCAGCCAAGGCCTGCCCGGCCGGCCGTCCCTCCGCCAAAGCCTGTCCCAGTGCCGCGCTGAACGTGGCGCCGCTTCCACCGAGGGCCTGGACGGCTTGCTGGACATTCTGCCCGCTGGCGAGCGCCGTGACGAGCGGATCGGCCTTCACGCCTTTCATCGTCTCGGCCGACAGGGCGGACACCGTGGCGACATCCTGCCTTGCCGCGCCCAATGCCCCGGCCGGCTCATGGCCAGCCGATAGTGCGCTTCCCAACGCCTGTCCGAAACCGCCGGATGCGTTCGCGTCGATGCCGGCGGCCATGGCGAAGGATTTGACGGTCTCGGCCACGTCGCGGCCGGATGCAAGCGACGCCACCAGCGCGTCGGTCGGTTTCGGCGGCACGACGGCGGCATTCTGGCTGGCCGTCATGTCCGATTGCGCCCTGACCGACGCGCCGAGCGCTGCATCGGGCGCTCCGCCGCGGGCCAGCGCATCGTTCAGGACGCTCGCGAAGGCAGGGCCGCCCATCGAATTGCGGGCCTCCGCGCCGCCGGTCGCCAGCGTGGCGAGCATATGGTCGCCTTCGGATTGCGCAACCGAGGCGGAGTGGGCGAGGGCCTCGCTGCTGGCGCTCAGTTCCCGGGCTGCGGTCACCGCTGCGTTGGCCTCCGCGCCGCTGGACAGCGCCCGTTCGAGCGTATCGGCGAAGTGGCTGTTCTGATTGCTCCCCAATGCCTTGACGGCGTCCTGGACCCCGGTGCCGGAGGCGAGTGCGGTGGTCAGTTGGTCGACCGGAGAGAGGGGGGCGGCTGGAGGAGGCGTCTGGGCCGTCGGCGCGTTCAGGGCCTGCGACAGGGCGGCAATCGGGTCCGCCGCCCCCGCCGGTCGGGCCAGCGGGTCCATCACGCCGTTGAACAGGGCGGCGGACAGGTCGGCTGCCGCGCCCGGGGCGGACAGTGACTGCGCGTTCATTCCCTGGCCTTGCGCCAATGCTGCCGCCACCCGCTGCTCGCCGGTCAGGGATGCCGCGTCCTGCGTGGCCTGGGCCATGCGCGCTGCGGCACCCGCGGCGATCCGGTTCGCTTGGAGGATGGCAGCATCGGGCGTGGCATGCGCGCCGAGCCCATTGGCGAAATCGTGCATCCAGCCTTCCGCCAGCGTACCGGCGGCGTTTCCAGGCAAGCCTTGGCTGCTCAAGGCTGCCGCAATCTTCTCCTGCACCGACAGAAGCGCTCCCGCATTCCCGCCCAGCAGCGTCCCCGCCGCTTCCGAGGCGAGCGCCTCAGGGATGGTCAGGAGCGGTGCGGACATGGTGTCGGCCTTCAGAGGCTCTGTCATCACGGCCCTTTCGTGGGTGCAGAAGCTGCCAGTGCAAACAGGTGATAGCACCGCGATTCTCTGAAGAAAATCTGAACGCCGCTGAATATGTGGGTATGGTGCCTTGGCGCCTCCACGATAAATCCATACTTGGAATAGGTCTTTCCGGTCGGCAAAACGCGATATTCAAATCGCGTTTCCCACTCCGGACGGTGTCTTCACGGTTGCGTGTAACACGACCGTCGCCGCCGCTTCATCATAGAGTCGCGCAGTTCGGGCATCACCAAGGGAGAACTAACGGGAGGATGGCACATGGCCTTGCGGACTCTGAACGCCGCTCCAGCCCCGACGGCTTTCCCTGCCGTGGCGCGCTTCGAGGTGCGGCTGGCCGCGGGCGCTCGCGAAGTCGATGCCGCGCAGGCCCTGCGCCACCGCGTTTTCCACGATGAACTCGGAGCAACGCTTGCGGGCGGTACTCCTGGTCGTGATGTGGACGCCTTCGACGCGGTCTGCGACCATCTCATCATCATCGACCATGGGACGGGGGGCGCGGTCGTCGGCACCTACCGTCTTCTGCGCCGCTCGGTGGCGGAACGACATGGCGGCTTCTATTCCGCCACCGAGTTCGACCTCGCTCCCCTGCTCGATCATCCCGGCGAACTGCTGGAACTTGGGCGGTCCTGCGTCGATCCGGCTTACCGCAGCGGGGCGACCATGCAGTTGCTGTGGCAGGGCATCGCCACCTACATCCTGCGGCACGACATCTCGCTGATGTTCGGGTGCGCCAGCCTGCCCGGCACGGACATCGACGCGCTTGCTCCCACGCTGGCCTATCTGCACCGCCATCACCTTGCGCCGCCGGCTCTCCGGGCCAGGGCCCTGCCAGGCCGCCGCGTTGCGCTGGACCGCTTGCCGACGTCCGCCGCGTCGGGAGAGACGGTGGTGATGCAGCTGGGCGCCCGCACGGCCGCGGCGGGGCTTCCGCCACTGCTCAAAGGATATTTGCGGGTTGGTGGCTATATCGGCGATGGTGCCGTCATCGACCAGGCGTTCAACACCACCGATGTCTGCCTCATCGTCCCGATGGATGAATTGTCGGGCAAGTACGCCAGGCATTTCCTGAACCGCGCCCACTGATGCCCCCGTCCAAGGGTGGGCCGATGCGCGGAAGGCGAAACATCGACAATGTCCGTAGTTTCAGCACCACCTATTCGGAAGCGCGAGCCAAGTTCCGAGCGGCTGCGGAAGCGGTCGAAGCCGATGTCGAGAGCTTCGTCAGTCCGGTGTCGGGGCCGGACGGCGAGGCCTTGTCTGTCGATGTCGCCTGGATCGGACCGCGTGACGCCGAGCGCGTGCTGACCCTGATTTCCGGAGTCCACGGCGTGGAGGGGTATTGCGGCTCCGGCGCACAAATCGACTGGCTGCAAAGCGGCGAAGCCGCGAGGATGCCGGAGGGCACGGCAGCACTGCTCATCCATGCGGCCAACCCCTATGGCTTTGCCTGGACCCGCCGCGTGACCGAAGAGAACGTCGACCTCAACCGCAACTGGGTGGATTTCGATGCTCGTCTTCCGGAGAACCCGGACTACGAGATGCTGCGCGAAGCGCTGACGCCCAGGGAATGGACCGCGAAATCGCGGGCGGCCAGCGCCGGGATGTTCGGCGCGTACATTGGCGCACACGGGCTTTCCAGGTTCCAGGCCGTCGTTTCCAGCGGGCAATACACCGATCCCAGGGGATTGTTCTATGGCGGCCGGAAGCCTACCTGGGCCCGACGGACGCTCTCCGGCATTCTGACCGGCCGCCTGTCCACTGCCCGCCGGGTGGCGGTCATCGACTACCACACCGGGCTGGGGGCGTGGGGTATCGCCGAGGAGATCGTCAGCGAACGCCGCGACACCGCCGCCTTCGCACGGGCGGCCCGCTGGTTCGGCACAGGCGTCACATCCAGCGTGGACGGCGGCTCCGTTTCGGCCGACCTGTCGGGTGACGGCATGATCGGCATCCCTCGCCTGCTGCCTCACGCGGAGGTGACGGCGATCACGCTCGAGTTTGGTGTCCGCGCCCTTGAAGACACGTTCGACGCCTTGCGCGCGGATGCGTGGCTGCACCGGCACGGAGCGCCCGCCTCGACACAGGGACAACGGATCCGCAGCAAACTGCTGGCCGCCTTCTACGACCATTCCGCTGTTTGGAAGGGCATGGTCCTCGGTCAATCGACGCCTGTCATTCGGCGAGCCCTGGCAGGACTCACCCGGTCCAATTGAGATCCTGAATTGGGCCGGGTTCGTCGGAGGCGCCGATGCCAGGGCCGGGAAGTTCTGCCGTCTGACCCGGATATCACACGTTGAAGATGAGCTGCGCTTCGCACCGGCCGTCGCGGACAGTGCAGCGGACGGCGTTGGCAACGCGCCCGATCAGAAAGGATGCCAGGCGCTGGGCGCCGTCGTCCGAGTCCAGGATTTCCTCCGGCGTCGGGCGCTTGGTTTCGACGGTCAGCGGCAGCCCGCGATAGACGATCGTCACCGAGAAGGTGAACTCGTCGAAGCGTGTCCGCAACTCCACCGGACAGGCGCCCCCGGCCTCCTCCATCACCATCCCGTTGCCGACCAGAAGGTCGAAACTCTCCTGCAAGGCGAAGCGGACGCGGTGGGCGGTCTGCAATTCCACGGCCCACAGCTTGCCCTGCTCCTCGACGATGTCGGCAAGCTTCTCCGCCGACAGGGTGGCGAGGTCCAGTTTCAGATGGCTGCGCGCGCCGGTGCCGATGCGCAGGACCGCGTTCAGGATCAGCACCAGCGCCACCGCGACCGTCAGCGCCGACCCGACCCAAGGCTGGAGCCAGCCGGGCAGCGTCTCGAAGAAATGCGGATCGACCAACCGGGCAAGGCCGAAGGACATGGCGATGCCCAGTCCGAAGATCTTGCGCGAATCGAGCAGGCGGGAACTGATGACCTGGATGCCGTTCATCACCAGGAAGCAGCCGCTGGACAGCAGGGCCGCGCCGATGACCGGCGGCGGCATGATCAGCAGGGCGGTTGCGACCTTCGGCGAGAAGGCGAGCACGATCAGCAGCCCGCCGATGCCGAAGCCGATGGCCCTGCTGGTGGCGCCGGTCGCGACCGACAGGCCGACCGCGCTGGACGTCGCCGCCTGCCCGACGCCGCCGATCAGGGCGGCGGCGATGTTGGACAGCCCGTCGGCCAGGATGCCGCGACCGATGTTCGCCATGTCCGGGCGCTTCCATTCGGCGTCGTTGGCCTTCTGGGCGGCGGTCACGGCACCCACCGAACTCAGCGTGATGGCGAGCGAGGTGATGACGAAGGGCAGGATCAGGTCGAAGTCGAAAGCGAGCCCGAAGCGCCCCGGCTGCGGCAGGGCGAACATCGGTGCCGCCGACATCTGGTGCATGTTCTCCGGCGTCAGCCAGCCGTCGACGATGCCCAGCACATAGCCCGCGGTCACGCCGATCAGCGAGCAATAGAGCTGGAGCTTCTTGGTGCCCCAGATGTTCAACCCGACGATCAGCGCCAGGATCGGAAGGCCGAGCGCGGCGTAGTGGGCATAGGCGCCATCCGCTCCGCCCATGCCCAGCAGCTGGCGCAGCGCCAGGATCATCACCGTCATGCCGACCATGAAGACGACGAAACCGGCGATCTCCGTCGGAAACAGCGGGCGCAGCCGATGGATGAAGCGCGACAGCACCACCACCAGAACCCCGCTCATCAGGCTCATGCCGAACAGAAGCGGCAGCCCGCCCTTTGCCAGCGCCAGGGCGGCCGGCGGCAGCATGATCGTCGTGGTCGTCGCCGGCACCATGAATCCCGACCCGATGCCGCCGCGTCCCAGGCATTGCAGGATGGTGGAGATGCCGCCGGCGATCATCGTCAGGCAGATCAGCTCGCTGCCGGTCTCGGCATCCAGGTTGGCGAGCTTCGCCACCGTCACCGACACCACCAGGAAGATCGCGACCAGAGCGAAATGCTGAAGGGACAGCAGCAGCAGGGGAATGGGCGGCGGGTTCTCGCTCACCCAATAGGTCAGTTCGGACGGGCGCTTCGTCATGTGGGCTCGCAATCGGAGGGTATCATCGGGCGACGCCGGGTCGGGGCGGCATGCGGGGCAGGGGATCGGCGGGCAAGGGGGCAAAGGGGGCAAAAAGGGGCGAGGGGATCAGGGGGATCGAGGGGGTTCCGACAGGGCATGGGACAGCAGGCCGGCCAGCTTCTCCGTCAGCGGATGGGCCAGCCGCAGCAGAAGTTCGTCCGGGACCAGTCCGGCCATCCAGGCGGCGATGCCGATCAGGATGGCGGCCATCGACAGCGTGACGATGGCCTCGGCCAGCCACACCACCAGCCGGATCGGCGCCGTCGTCACGCGCCAGATCCAGACCGCTCCGGTCCCCGCCGCATGGAGGGTGTCCCGGATCGATGGGTGTTCGGCTTCCTGGGGACGGGAGCCGCGGGGCGGGTCGGAGGAGGTCATCGCATCGGCCATGATCGAGCAGCGTCGGGAAAAGCGGGCGAGCGGCAGGGCGAGCGGCCCGGCGGCCATCCCGGACATCGCCCCGGCCAGCCGCGACAGGCCGTGCAGCGGCCGCGACAGCATGTGCGGTTCGGCGGTCATGGCAGCCACGGGGACAGCGTATCCGACACCGGGCGCGCGGCTGTCGCGAACCCGGTCCCGCCATATGCGGATCCGCTCGCAAGGCCTCCCGCCGCGCGACCCTGCATGGCCCACTGCGCCGTCCATGCCGGCGACGTCCAAGCCTGAGTGGGCCAAGCCTGAGTGGGCGCGGCCTGAGGAGCCCAGGCCTGAGGTGCGCGGCTCGCCGCCGGACGGCTGCCCGCGGGCGGGCTGCTGTCGTAGGGGGTGTTGAAGGGCAGCCAATCCTGCGGATAGGCGGCGCGGATCCGCCGGACATAGTCCCGCGTCTCCTGGTAGGGCGGCACGCCGCCATGCTGTTCCACCGCACCTTCGCCGGCATTGTAGGCGGCGACCGCCTTGGTGACGTCACCCTGGAAATTGTCGAGCAGCCAGCGCAGATAGCGCATGCCGCCCCGGATGTTGTCCTCGGGATCGAACACATCGACGACGCCGAAGCGTTGGGCGGTGGCCGGGATCAGCTGCATCAGTCCGGCTGCGTTCTTCGGCGATACGGCGTCGGGGCGGAAGCGCGATTCGACCGAGATCATCGCCAGGACGAGGTCGGGATCGAGGCTCAGCTCGACCGCATGGCGGTTCACGATCTCGCGCACGGCTGCCGGCGCATCCGTGCCCAACCCGGGGCGCCCCATGCCCGCGGCGCCGGGGGGGCGCTGCCGGACCATGGGGCTGCCGAACCGGGCCGGCATCGCCGCCGGCATGCCAAGGGCCATGCCGCGTGGAAGGCCGTTCCCCGTCATGCCGGGAAAAGTGCCCAGGGCGGACCAGTGCGCCCCGGCACCCATCAGCCCCGGATCGGCCGGTGGCGGTGCCTCCTTCGGCGCCGGAGCCGGCGGCGCGGCCGGCGATATGGCCGAAGGGGCGGGCGGCTGCCCGGCGGACGACGCTGCCGGCTGCGGGGGGGACGGCGCTGCCGGGGCAGGCGGAACGGGAAGCGGGATGGCGACGGCATCCTTGCCGCAGGCCGGCCGCACCGGTGTCGTCGGACCGATGCTGTCGAGCAGCTGGGCGGCATCGGCATTGCCGCGCTCCCGTGCCACCCGCAGCCAGGCCGCCCCCAGTTCCGGAGACAGCGGCACGCCGGCCCCCGTCAGATACAGCCGCCCCAGCTGGAAGGCCGCCAGGGTATTCCCGTTGCTCGCCGCCCGGCAAAGCCATACCGGGCTGGTGGGAGGGGCGGGCTTGCGAGGCTTCGCCGCGGCTGCCGGCTTGGCGGTTTTGGCCGGCCCGGCCTTTTGGGCGGGTGCGTGCTTTGCGACCGCCGGCCGTGTCGCTGCCGGCCGTTTCGCTGCAGGGCGCGTCACCGCCGGGCGTGCCACTGCGGGCCGTGTCACGGGATGGGTTGCCGCCGGCTTGCCGGCGGCCGGCGCCCTGTCCGCCGTCTGTGCGCAAGCCCCGCCGGCGGCGATGCCCGCCGCCAGCGCGATGCCGAAAAGCGCAAGCTTCCGCCCGCGGCCCATGCCCGTCGCGTCCGTCACTTCCGGCCGGTCCACTCGCGGATGCCGAGCAGCCCGTAGGTCTTGAACAGATCCTGGTCGCTGCCGATGAATTCCTGGAGCAGCTCGGACAGGTCCATCCGGCCCCAGGAGATGGCGCGCTTGACCAGATAGCCGACCGGGCTGTGCGGTTCGGTGCGCAGCAGATATTCCGCCGCTTCGTTCAAGCGGCGATAGGCGTCGTCGCGGCTGACGATGGGGCCGGGCGGGCGGTTGGGAAATTCGGAGATGCTGCCTCCGGGCAGGGCCGCCGCCGCGCCCTGGAACTGGCCGTCGCCGGCTCCCGCCGTACCGGTTTCCGCATCTTCGGTCGTTCCGTTTTCCATCCCGCCGATCTCCCTGATCACCCGAATGATCTGTTCAAGCAGCCCGCGCAGCCCGCCCATCGACGGCGCGTCGCGGCCCATCAGCGAATCGAGCTGCAGTTCCAGCGTCACGGCGTCGTTCATCAGCACGACCAGATCGCGGGCGGTGTCGGCGAAGAAGGCCGGGCTGGTCATCGACGCGCTGGCCAGCAGCCGCTGGCGCGTCATCTTCCCTTCGGCGGCCAGCCGGTCGTACTGCTTGCTGTCGCGCCGCGCCAGGCCGTCCATCTGGATGGCCTCCTCATACTGCTCGTAGGAACAGGTGGAGGCATCGGCGGTCGACGGGTCGGTGATCGGCACCTGCCGCAGCAGCACGACAAGACGGCGGTCCAGCGCGGCGAAGGGGGCGGCCCGCCATTCCGGATCGCCGTCCTCGTCCTGCGGATGGATGCCGGTCCAGTAGCGGGCGCACAGGTCGTTGAGCAGGTTGATGCCGTCGATCAGTCCGGGAATGCCGTGCAGGTGGAACAGCGCCTCCGTCAGCCAGGCGGCGATCTGCAGATCCTTGGTCCGGGACTGCAGCACCTCCACCGACAGCCGGTAGACGTCTGGCCATTGCGCGCGCTTCAGCTCCCGCTGCCAGACATCCTGCGGCAGGGTGGCATCCTCTTCGCGCTGGTATTCGCGCAGCCTGTCATAGGCGTCGTCGTAGCGCAGGCTCTCGCCGCAGGGATTGCCGCCGGGGATCGGTTCCAGCAGCGCCGCATAGGGAAGCTTCTCCACGCGGGGCCGGTGGATGCGCGGCTCGGAAGCGGCCGGTTTCATGTCCATTGGTCAAAGCCCTTTCCACCATTGCCCGGAGCCGATTCCGCCAGCCCGGGATGCCATTGTCCATAAGGAATATTTAAATCGTATTGTCGGCGGGTCGAACGGTCGTTCCCCCCGCCTCCCCGATCCGCTGAAGGCGATAGCGCGGGCCACCATCTCCGCCGCCATCTCCGCTCCCCTCCGCCGGTGCGAAGATCGCCAGGGGCGTCGGGTGGGGGAAGCGCGCCAGCAGCCTTTCCGCGTCCCGCGCCCGGATCACGCGCAGGATCAGCGAGAAGAAGCCGCGGTCCATGCACGGCTCCCGGCAGGTGCGGTGGATGGCGCGCTGGTTCATGAGCAGGACGCTGCCGGGCGCGATGACCGGCTGCCACAGCGCGACGTCGGGATAGGCGCGGGCCACCTGCCGCCACGGCAGCTCGAAGTCCCAGGGATTGCCGCCCTCCGGCCCGTCCGCCCACATCAGCCGGTCGACCGCGGCGGCGACGAGCTGGATCGTCGTGCTCTCCAGGCCGGCCGGGGTCAGCGGCATCCAGGCGATCAGCATCGGCACATCCTCCCCGAATGCCGCGCCGTCCTGATGGAAGCCCAGATCCATCGGGTCCGGACCGGCGGCGTGATGGCGCAGCCCGGAAAAGCCGGCGAGCAGGGCCAGCGGCTCGGCTCCGAAGATCTCTGCCAGCAGGCGGTTCAGCGGCGGGCGGGCGAACCAGCCCATCGCCGTCGCCGGATCGTTCCAGGGCGGCGGCATGTCGCGGATTTCCAGCCGGCCGGCCGCCACCGCCATGGCGCGGGCGCGATGCGCGTCCGGCGCCTGCGCCGCCAACCGGTCCCGCAGGGCGGGATCGGCCTCCATCGTGCGGCGCCGTTCCGCCATCAGGGCCGTCGCCTCCCCATCGAGACGGCCGAGATCGTGGGCGGGCAGAACCCCCTCCATGATCGCGAAGCCCCAGCTCAGGAAGCCGCGCGCCACCTGGGACGGGGCGGCACCCGGCCCGTGGCGCAGGCTGCCGAGGCGGATCGACGGCATCATCGGCGCCCATCCTTCCGCAGTGCCGCCAGCCAGCCGCGGACGTCGGCGTCGAAGTCGGCATCGGCGTCGGTGTTGCCGTGGGCGTTCGGCAGGGAGGGAGCGGACCGCCGGATCCGCGCGGTCGGATACCAGGCGCTGTCGGCGCGGTCGCGCGGCCAAACCCAATGAACCGGCCGGCTGCCGTCGTCCGCCGGCACCACCAGCACCGGCTTGCCGGCGGCGGCTGCCAGATGGGCCAGGGGATGATCGGGCGAGATCAGCGCGTCGAAGCCGTCGAGGAGGGCCAGCAACTCCGCCGGCGACCCGACGACGCAGCCGTCTCCATCCAGCGTCCAATCCGTTTCCGGTCCACGCTCCAATGCATCGGCATCGGCGAACCAGCCCTCTGCGCGGTCCCGCAGCCGCCATCCCTGGACCGCGACGCGAAGCCGGCCGGCGCCCGGGGGATCGTCGGAAGTCGGATCGCCGGCAGGCGGAAGGCCGAGATAGGGTTGCCAGGGCGGCAGCCCGTCCGGCCGGATCCGGAAATCGCCGGGCAGGGCGGCCAGGCTGTAGCGCAGCGTGCCGGCGTCGAAGGCGCCGGCACGCACGCGCACCGCCGCGACCCCCGGCAGGCGGGCGAACAGCGGGGCCAGGGCCGGCGTCGTCCGCACCTCCAGCCGTCCCGCCCCCTCGGCCGCCCCCTCGGCCGCCCCCTCGGCCAATGCCGGCAGGAAGCGGGCGAACAGGATGGCGTCGATCAGCGGCAACCGGGCGTCGACCACCAGGGTCGCACCCTCCAGCGGTTCGCCGCACCAGGGGGGCAGGGCGCGGAACGGCTCCTCCGCATCGCCGCCGGAGCCGCCGCCGGAGCCGCCTGAGTCACCGGGACCGCCCGCATCCATCAGCCGGGCATAGGCCGGCCATGCCCCGGCATAATCGCCCTTGACCAGCAGCGTTTCCACCCGGTGCTTTTCCGCCGGCAACAGGGCGGGGTCGCGGTCGAGCGCCTGGGCGAAGCATTTCAGCGCATCGTCCAGCTTGCCCTCCGTGCGCAGGGCCTGCCCCAACCCCAGATAGGGTCCGGCGTCCCCCGGCGTCTCCCGGATCAGGGCGATGAAGATGCGGGCGGCGTCGCGCGCCCGGCCGGCCGCCAGCAGCGCGCGGCCCCGCCACAGCTCGATACCGGGGAGCCGGGGCATCAGCGTCTTCGCCTCGTCCAGCCGGCGCAGCGCCTCGTCGGCGCGGCCCAGCGCCAGACAGTTCAGGCCGTGGTCGAACAGGGCGCGCGGGTTGGAGCTGTCGAGCGACAACGCCCGCTCCGTGGCGTCGAGGGCCGCCGCGAACCAGCCGGCCCGCCGGTAGAGCTGCGACAACCCCAGGAGCGGCGCCAGCTTCTCGTCCGCCACCCGCACCGCCTGCCGGGTGAGGGAGATGGCGGCGGCGAGGTTGCCCGCCCGTCCCAGCATCTCCGCCAGGCCCAGCAGCGGCTGGTCGCTGTCCGGAAACAGCCGGATGGCTTCCTTGTAGAGGGCGGCCGCCTCCTCCCGCCGGCCGGCCGCGTCCAGGGCGGAGGCATGGTTGCAGCGGATCGCTGGCGATTGCGGGTGCGGCCCCTCCCGTTCCAGCTGGAGGGCGCGGCGCAGGCACAGGATCGCCTCGTCCAGCCGGCCGGCGAGGCGGTGCGCGTTGCCGAGGTTGCTGTAGGCGGCGGCCGACCGCTCGTCCTGCAGCAATGCCACGCCCAGCGTCCGGACCGCGTCGTCCAGGCGCCCCAGCGTGACCTGCAGGCCGCCGAGCATGACATAGGCGGGCGTGTAGCCGGGAAACGCCCTGACCAGCTGTGCCAGGATGCCCACGGCCTGACCGGGACGGCCGGCCCGCTGTTCCTCGAGCGCCCGGTCGAGCGCATGGGCCGGCGTGTCGAACCGTTCCGCCGTCATGCCACCAACTCTTCGCAGGCGCGGACCACCGCTCCGACCGGGGAGGGTGCGCGGCGTTCGGCGATCCGCCTTGCGGCGGCGGCGGCGCGGTCGAACAGCGCCGCATCCTGCAGCATGTCGGCCAGCACGGCGCCGGCGGCCTCCGCCTCCGCAGCGCCGGCGATGTCGCGGCTCACCCCCTGCCGGCCCAGCGCACCGGCGTTCAGCCGGTGTTCCAGATGCTGGCCGACGATCAGCTGCGGCCGGCCGGCGGCCAGCGCGGTCGCGGCGGTGGCCGAACCGCCATGGTGGACCGCGATCGCATGGGCGGCCAGCATGGCATCGAGCGGCGGCGGCGTGTCGTGCACCACCGCGCCGCGGGCGCGCAGCCGCTCGCGCAGGGCGGCCGGTGCGCGGCGCAGATGGACGGCGACCGGCACGCCGGCCGCCAGGATGGCGTCCATCACCCGGTCGGTCGGCGGATAGTCCGCACCGAGATAGACGAAGGCGCCGGCCTCTGTTGGCGTGGCCGTCTGGGTGGCCGGCAGCATCGGGGCGGGCAGCGGCGTCAGCGGCCCGAGCGCCGGCTCCAGCCGCAGATCCGCATAGGGATCCAGCTCCGGCAGGGTGCAGACGAACTGCCGCCGGCCGCCCAGCAGGGCCGGCAGGCCGGGCGGCACCGGCTGGCCGCGCAGCGTCTGGAGATGCTCCATCGCCTCCAGGATGCGCTCCGTCTGCACGCCGGGCGTCGGGTCAAGTGCCGTGCCGTGCGGCGGGGATCCGAGGTCGAGCAGCGGCATGTCGTCCAGATGCAGCGGCGGCTGGGTATAGCCGTCGCCCACCGTCACCAGCGGGCAGCGGCCATACAGCGCCAGCGCCAGGAACGGGCTGCTGTCGGCGATCACCAGATCGGGGCGGATCAGCGACAGCTGGGTTTCCCACGCCGCCAGGATCGGCAGGGCACAGGCGGGATCGGTGAATCCCACCGCGTGCAGGATGTCGTTGTAGGAGCGCACCGGGACCGGCGATGCCCGCCGTCCGCGTTCGGGATTGACCGACGGCGCCTGGACAAGCGAAGTGTAGCCCAGGATCTCGGCTGCCTGATCGATGTGGCGGACCGCGAAGATCAGGTCGTGACCGGCGGCGGCCAGCGCATCGCCGACGATCTTCAGCCGGGCGGCGTGGCCGTATCCGGTGCCGAGTTCCCAGGCGAGGAGAATGCGTGCCATGTCAGCTCCAATCATGCACCAGCCGCACCCCGCAGATGCGGATGCGGCGTGGCGTGTCCTGCGGCAGGGGCTTGCCGAACAGGCCGAGGGGATGGCGGCGGCGGCCCTGCGCCTCCCGGCGCGCGATGCCGCCGCGGACGGGGAGTGGCTGCTCCTGCGCGGCGAAGCCGTGCTGGCCCAGGGCCGGGCGGGCGAGGCGGTCCGCTGGTTCCGTCTGGCCTGCCGAGGCTCCTTGGAAGATGCCCGATCCGGCGACCGGCTCGACGGTTTGGCCCGCGCGCTGGTGGCGTCTGCCAATGGGGGGGCCGATGGTGCGGCCAATGAGGCGCATCATGCGGCCCGCATGGCGCTGGCGCTCGCCCCGGCGATGGCCGACGGCTGGGCCGCGCTCGCGTCCGGCCTGGAGGATTGTGCGGCGGCGGATCGGGCAGTCGCCCGCGCGCTGGTCGTCGTTCCGGGCCATGGCGCGGCGCTGTGCCGGCAGGCGCGCGGCATCGCCCGCGCGGCAGGGGCTGCGGCAGCCTGCAATTTCCTGGTCCGCCGGGGCCGGCTCGACGCCGTCGGGCGATCCGCAGGCCGGAGCGCCGACCGGCGCTTTCTGGAGCTGCTGCACGACGCCGGGCTGCATGCCTACGATGCCGGCCGGATGGGAGAGGCGGCGGAGCGGCTGCGGCAGGTGGAGGCTGCTGCTGCCGGCTCCGCCCCCAGCGCGCTCGTTCTCGGCTTCCTTGCCCTGCGGCAATGGCGGCTGGACGAGGCGCTGGACTGGTTCGGCAAAGCGGTGGTACGCGCGCCGCGTGCGCCGGGCGGCCATGCCGGGCGGGTGCGCGCGCTGGTGGCCGCCGGGCGGCTGGGCGAGGCGCTCGACGCCCTGCGGGCCGGTTGCGCCGCGGCGCCCGGCGACCCGACATTGCTGATGCTGTTCGCCGACCTGACCATGCGGCTGCCCGGTGCCGGTTACGCGGCGGACCGCGCGCTGGTCCTCGACTGCCTGACCCGCCCCGGCATCGAACCGGAACGGATCGCCCCCTGCGCCCTCCGTCTGGCGCTGGCGGAGGACGGTCTGGAGGATTTGCTGGCGTTGGCCGGAGACCTGGACCGGGATGAGGACGGGGGAGCCGCCGCCGGAGATGCGCTGCGCGCCTGCTGGCTCCGTCCCGCCCGGCTGGCGGCGCTGGAGGGAGAATTGGCCCGCCCGCTGTTGCGGCGGATTCCCGTTCCGGACATCCGGCTGGAGCGGCTGTTGACGGCGTTGCGCGATGCCCTGGTCGCCCTGCTGGACGAGGGGATGGGCTTGCCGGCCGCGGCCTTCGGCCCGGCGGTGACGCTGGCGATGCAGGCCTTCAACACCGGCTTCGCCTGGGAGGAGACCCCGGAGCTTGCAGAACGGGCCGAGCGGTTGGCCGCCCGGCTGGCCGACCGCGCCGCCGGACCTTTGGACGATGCGGGCCGCCTGACGCTGGCGGCGCTGGCGCAATGCCGCCTCCTGCCGGAGGCCGCCGCCCGGCTGGCCGACGGCGACGAGGAGCTCGGCCGGCTGGTCGACCGCCACATCCGCGAGCCGGCCCGCGAACGCATGCTGGCGCAGCGGCTCGCCCGCAGTGAGCCGGGCGACGAGGTCACCCGGCGCGTCGCCGGACAATATGCCGAGCATCCCTATCCGGCCTGGACCGACGTCTTCCGGCCGCCGCCCCATTCGCCCGGTCTGTTCCTGCGCTGGGCGCTGCCCTGCCGCAGCGACCTGCCGGCACCGCCGGACGATCTGCGGATTCTGGTCGCCGGCTGCGGCAGCGGCATGCATCCGGTCGGCATCGCGATGCGGTATCCGCGGGCGCGGGTGGTGGCGCTCGACATCAGCCTGCCCAGCCTCGGCCGCGCCATGCGCATGGCCGAACGGCTGGGGGTGGGCAACATCGCCTTCCACCATGCCGACCTCCGCCACTGGCCGGGAGACGGTGCGCGGTTCGACCTGATCGAATGCGTCGGCGTGCTGCACCATCTGGAACGGCCGCTGGAGGGCTGGCAGGCGCTGCTGCGCCATCTGGCCCCGGACGGGCTTCTGAAGATCGGCCTCTACAGCGACATCGCGCGGCGGCAGGTCACGCGCGCATCGGCATGGCTGGCGGCGGAGGGCTACCGGCCGACGCCGGCCGGCATCCGCGCCGCGCGCGCCGCGCTGGCCCGCCATCCCGACCACAAGGCGCTTGCCGGCTGGCGCGATTGCGCCACCGCCGGCGGCTTCCGCGATCTCCTGATGCATGCGTGCGAGCACCGTTTCACCCTGCCGCAGATCGGCGAGACGCTGGACGCGCTGGGGCTGGAGTTCCTGGGCTTCGATTCCCTCGACCCGGCGCTGGCCGCGTCCTACCGCCGACACGCGCCCCAGGCCACGCCGCAGGACGCGGCGCCCGATCTGACGATGGACGACCTGCGGTGCTGGGATCGGTTCGAGCGGGATCATCCGGCGAGCTTCCTCGGCATGTACCAGTTCTTCTGCCGCCTCAGATCATCAGCAGGACGGACACCTGCGCCGGAACCAGCGAGAGGCCCGGCGCGTTCGGGCTGAGGCCGTTCTGGCCGGTCAGCCCAAGCATCTTGGCGGCGGGCGGGCCGTTGAGGAAGATGCCGAAGCTGCCGAGCAGGTGCCGGGTCGGTCCCATCACCATGCCGGAGGCGACCCCCATGTTGACGCCGGGGGTGTCGCCCATGCTCATGGGGGTGATGGTCATCAGGTTGTGGCCGGGCGCGCAGGACATCAGGATGTTCGGTGCGGTCGGGATCGCCATCGGCCCCATCGAGATGTTGGGGTAGGGGATCGGGACCGGCACGAGGATCGGGGTCAGGCAGACGTCGGGAAAGCCCAGATTGAGGCCGCCGAGCTGGCAATTGGCGAACATGGCGTGTCTTTCCTCAGCCCAGATTGACGCGTTTGCCGCGGATCACGGCGTCTTCCTCGGCGCCGACGAAGCTCTGGCGCCCCTTGACCACCACCGTCTCGGTGGCTTCCAGCACCATGTGCGCCGCCTTGACCGTCTCCACCCCGTCCACCGTCCGGGTGACGCTGCGCGCCTGCTGGAGCAGCCGGTCGATCACCGAATGGACCAGCGTCGCCACCGCCGTCAGCCGGCCGACCGTCGCCGCCGCTTCGTCATACAGCAGGGTCAGCCGCCGGCCGGCGGCCTTCAGCGTGGTGGCGTCCAGCTGCGCGTCCTCCGCCCGCAGGGTCAGGCGCGGCGCCTGGATCAGCAGGCTGCCGGCGTCCGCCACCGCGATCTCCGCGGGTGCGGAGGCCGCGCCGCGGTCCAGCACCGCCAGGATATAGCTCTCCCCCCCGAGGTCGGCGGTCAGCACCCGGTCGCCCGCACCGGGCACCAGCAGGCAGGAGGCGGCGCGGCGGGCGACCGTCATCCGGCCCCGGCACTCGACCAGCCATTCCCCCTCGCGCCCGCCGGTCAGGATGCCGTCTTCCAGGCGGGGCCCCATCATCGATGCCGCCTTCACCGCTGCCGCGTTCAGCGGCTCCGCGAATTCGCCCTGCATGTGTCCCATGGTTCCTACCCCCTGCCAGCGGTTCCCGGCCGCCGCCGGGGAATGAAACTCTGCGCATCCAGCTTTTCGGCGTCGGTGTCGAGTGCTTTTCGGCGGTTGGTGCCGGCCCACAGGGCGCCCGTATCGGTCAGCCCGTGCAGGTCCGCCAGCGCGACCGTGCAGCCGCTGAGGTCGGCGCCGCTGACATCGGCATTGGCCAGCGATGCGGCATCGAGCTTCGACCCGGCGAACACCGCGCCACCGGCGCGTGCGCCGGTGAACTGCGCCTGTTCCAGGTTGCAGCGCGACAGGTCGGCGCCGGTCAGCAGCGCGCCGGAGAAGTTGGATTGGGCAAGCATGCTGCCGGAGAGGTCGGCGCCGGTCAGGTCGGCCTCGTCGAACAGGCAGCGCATCGCCTGGACGCCGCGCAGCCGGGTGCCGCGCAGGTTGGATTTGGAGAACAGCGACTGGGTGATGTCGGCGCCGGTCAGGTCGACCCCCTCCATGTCGCTTTCCATCACCGTGCATTGCCGCAGGCTCAGCCCGGCCAGCGACAGCCCGCGCAGGTTGGCCTTCAGCGCGGCGATGGCGTGGAAGCGGGTGCCGGCGAAGCGCAGCCGGGTGAAGTCCGGCTCCGTCAGCGTCATGAAGGACAGCGCCGCCCCGCTGACGTCCATGCCGTCCAGCCGGCAGGTCAGCATGGTGCAATTGTCCATCGCCGCGCCGCGGAAGCTGACCCCGCCGAGGTCGCAATTGGCGAAATTGCAGCGCGACAGGGTGGCGCCGGTGAAATCGGCCCCCGCCAGCGCGCATTCGACGAACATCACGCCGTCCAGCCGGGCGCCGCGGAAATCCGCGCGCTCGAACCGGCTGAGGGTGAAGACCGACAGCGACAGCGCGGCCTGCGACAGGTCGGCCTCCCCGCAATCGCACTGCACCAGCGTCATCTTGTTCCAGCGGCCGCCGGCCATGCGGGCGCCGGTGAGCCGCACCGAATTCAGCATGGCGACGTCGTAGGCTTCGCCGGCGAGGTCGGCGCCGGACAGGTCTCCGCCGTTCAGGCAGCGGTGGACGTCCACCGCGTCGCGCATCGCCGCTCGGGGATCGCCGCCCCGGTGCAGGCCCATTCCCATCATGCCCGTCACCATGGCTTCTGCCGGGTGAAGATGGTGCGGCCGATCCGTGCGCCCTCCAGCACCGCATCGGTCAGGTCGGCATTGTCCAGCATCGCCGAATAGAGGTTGGCCCCGGTCAGGTCGGCGCCGGTCAGCAAGGCGCGGCGCAGGATCGCCTCCATCAGGTTGGCTCCATAGAGATCGGCCCCGGTCAGGTTGGCGCCGCCCAGGTTGGCGCGGACCAGCGACGCGCCGCTCATCCGCGCGCCGCTCAGGTCGGCATCGCCGAAATCCGCCTCGTTCAGCCGCGCGCCGGTGAAATCGGCCCCGCGCAGGTCGATGCCGTGCCACGCCGATTTCGTGCCGTCGGCGTCGCTGGCGTCGGCGCCGGCCAGCATGGTGGTGCCGCCGACGATCAGGGTGGCGATATCGGCCTGCCGGAAGCGGGCACCCGCCATCCGCACATTCAACAGCTGGGTGCGCGCCATGCGGGCGCGTGAGAAATCTGCCTGCTCGGCACGGGCGTCGATCAGCACCGCCCCGTCCATCACCGAGCCGGTCAGGTCGGCGCCGGTAAGGTCGGCCTGCAGCAGGGTGGCGCCGGCAAGGTCGGCCCCGGCCAGCCGGGCGCCGCGCAGGCTGGCGTCGAGCGCGAACAGCTTGCCCAATGCGCAGCGCGACAGGTCTGCCCCGTCCAGGCAGGCTTCCATCGCATTCGCCCCGGCCATCGCCGATCCGGCGAAGACCGTTCCCGTCGCCCGGACCCTGGCGAGGTTGGCACCTGTCAGGGAGCATCCCGCCAGCGACGCGCCGTCCAGCAGCGTCTCCACCAGCACCGCGCGGTCGAGGATGCAGCCGTCGAGCCGGGCGCCGCGCAGGTCGGCGCGCTCCAGCAGGATGCCGGTCAGGTCCAGCCCCGACAGGTCGGCCCCGGCGAGGTCCGCACCCGCCAGGTCGCGCCCGGCCAGCGGCTCCCCCGCCGCCTTCCAGGCCAGCGCCTGCGCCCCCAGCCGCGCCGCGGTCTCCGGCAGCATCGGCTGCATCGGCATGGTGGCGACGGGCGCATGCAGCCTTGCGGTCGCCATGGCGATGCGGGCCTTCTCCGCCCCGTCTTCGATCGTCGCCACCGGGCCCGGGCCCAGGAGATCGGGGTCGAGGTCGAGCCCGGCCAGGAAGTCCAGCGGCGCCTCCGCTGGGGCTCCGGCGCGGCGGCGGTCCGGCGGCAGCCAGCTGGCGCGGGTCAGAGCGTCGGGCCATTCCCGCTCGGCGCGGGCGGCACGCTGTTCGGCGCTTTCCTCCTCGCCGGGCCGGGGAAGGCCGGCGGCGTGGCGCTGTTCCGCCAGCTGGGCTTCGGCCTCCGCCCGCTTGGCGTCGGCGAAAACGCGCGCCTCCTTCCCCTTTTCGTCGGCCCAGGCCATCAGGGCGACCAGATCGACCTCGTCCGCGATCTCCGGCGCGGTGGGAAAGCCCATGTCCTTGCGCCCGATCACCGGCTGCGGCACCACCACCGGCCGGCCGTCGCGGTCGACCGCGCCGTCCGCATCCAGCTTTGCCTGGATGTCGGCGACGCGGCGGCTGGCCGATTCCTGCATCCGCGCCACCTCGCGGTCGATGGCGGACTCGTGGCGGGCACGCTTGGCCGCCTCGGCCTCGGCCGACGGCGGCGGGGAGAGCTGGTGGTCGGCCAGCGCATGCAGGTATCCCTGCTTGGGATCCAGCCGCAGCGCCAGGATCTCCTCGTAATAGGCGGTCGGGCGCGGGGGATCGGCGGCGCGTTCCCAGGCCAGCATCAGCGTCCTGACGTCCCGGCCGTCCATGTCCGTCACCTCGATGGCGCCGCGGAACAGCAGCGCGCCGAGCGACGCGTTGGGGAACAGCCAGGCGGTGTCGATGGTCAGCGGTACGTCGAGCCGCCGGGCGATGCCGTCGCGCACCACCTCCAGCAGGCAGCGGCAGCGGATCGCCGGCAGCCGGCCGCGCTGCACGCGGTCGCGCGGATGCATGCCGGTGATCGAGAATGCCTCCCCGCCCGACAGGTAGCCGCCGAGCCACTGGTCGCGCGGGGCGGCGTTGAACAGGGTCCAGTCGACGTCGGCGGCCAGCGCGGGGAAACGGGTGTCGAGCCAGTGGCGGTCATAGGTGCCGGCGCGGGCCATCCGCTCGCTCCATGCGAGGTCCAGCGGGCCGAGCCCTGCCGGAGGCGGCCGGTCGCCGGGGCGCAGGATCGGCTGGCGCGCGTCCTCTACATTCGGCAGCCGCACCGGCACCGTGCTTCCATGCAGCTCGGCGAGGCCGGTCAGGCCGATGCCCACCGGGTTGCGCGGGTCGGACGGTCCGCCGAAGGCGTGCGGGTAGTCGAGCGGGATGCTGTCGAAGGGCAGCGGCTCGCTGATCGAAAAGCCGCCGGCCCCCGGCATCCACATGCGGTCGCCGAACACCAGCAGCCGCTTGTCCACCGTCCCCAGGGCGAGGTTCACCTCGGCGACCCGGTTGCCTTGCGCCGGATCGGAGAAGGCGGATCCGGCCACCAGCACCTCGCCGAAGGGCTTCGGCATGCCGGCGTCGAGCACGGTTTCACCGATGGCGGGCATCGCCGTCTTCCAGAAATCCACTTCCGACGTCAATTGGCCGGGATCGGCGAAGGAGAAGGGGGCGATGCCGGTGACGGCGAACAGCGTCTTGGGCGGCACCGGGAAGACCCGGGTCAGCAGGCTGAGGCAGGCCGGCTTGATGATGCGCATGATCTGTCCGGTCCCCGTCAGGTGAGCAGCTGGACCGGGGTGGTGTTGGCGGTGACCGTCGAGTTGTTGACGGTGGCGCCGCCGGCATTGTTCGCGTTGACGCCGGCCGTGTTGCCGGCGGCGACGGCGTTGTTGGCCTCCACGGCGGCTCCGTTCCTCATGGTGACGAAGGCGCCGTCGTCCTGTTCGATCTTGTAGCCGAAATAGATGTCGATGGCACCTCCCAGGAACAGCGCGAAGACGCCGGCCACCGTCAGCTCCACCTTCAGGCCGGCGGAGATCTCGGTATCCGCCGACAGCGAGATCGCCAGCGAGGCGCCCAGCCGCAATTCCATGCTGCCGCCCATGAAATAGTCGCGGGTCTGGCCGTGATAGGTCGAGGTCGACAGGCCATAGGTCTCGTCCCAGCTGTCGCCGTCATGGACCGACTTGGCATAGCCCTTCTGGTAATCGTCGGTGTCCCCGTAGGTTTCCGATTTCGCGTTGCCGCTGGTGTAGCCATAGGAATAGCCGTACATCGCCTCGCGGGCCTCGCCGTAGAAGACATCCTCGGTGGACCCGTAGAACAGCGAGTTGTCGGCGCCCCAATTGGTCGAATTGCTGTTGCCGACGAAGGTGTTGTTGTAGTCGCCGTTCACGTAGACGTTCTGGTTTCCCTCGATGAACAGGAACTCGCTGCCGGCGACATAGCGGTAATCGTTGCCGGCGACCCGGACCTGGCGGTCCTTGTCGACCACCTCGTGCAGGTCGCCGTCGGTGTAGTCCAGCCGCTTGCCGCGGGCGGTGAAGGCCATCATCGGCGCGTCGGGATTGTCGTCCAGGACGATCTCCTGGAACTTCTCCGCATAGTCGCCGCCTCCACCCCCACCCGCGCCGTCGCCGCCTCCCGGCCGCACCTTCGACCGGATGACCGAACGCCAGCGGTTGGTGGACGGATCGGGATGCACCGCCTGCCTGCCGTCCTTGCACGACTCGTCGTCGGGGCTGTCCTTGAACTCGTCGTAGGTCGGGATCGAGAAATACTTGCCCGATGGAAACGGCCCCATGTTCAGGCCGTTGTATCCCTTGATGTCGTGGGTGAAGAAGGGACCGCCGTCGGCGTCGTTGGCGATGTTGTCCTTCCACCCGTCGTCGGGGTAGGGGGCCAGCGCCTCCAGCCCGTCCTTCACGTTCGCCAGCTTGGCCTGGACGGTCTCGGTGCCGGTCGGGTTGTAGACGGTGTGGCGGGCGTCGTTGGTGTCGGAGGCGACGCTGGCGATCACGATGGGCCGGTGGGTGACGTCGGTCGGGTAGATCAGGACGACGGTGTCGCCCTGCCGCGGGGTGAAGCGGGCGCCGAAATTGTCGCCGACCCAGAATTGCGCGACGTCGGCCAGGATCGGGCCGCTGTTCTCCGGCAGCATGGTGGGCCGGACATAGAGCCGCCCGCCCTCTTCCGGCTCCACGCTGACGACGGTGGCGAGTTCGACCTGTGACATGGCGCTTCCTTCCTTGCGGTCCCGGTCCGTCGGTTACAGGTCGCGGGCGTTGTTCTTGCGGGCCAGAAGCTCGCCGAAGGGGGCGATGTGGTTGTCGTCGATATCCAGTTCGTCGGTCGGCATCAAGGGGACGTAGCGGCAATCGATGGGGAAGGCGACGAATTCGTTGGAATAGCCGTCGCGGTCGATCCGGTGGCGGATGCGCTTCACCACGAAATCGCCGTTCAGGTCGCCCCTGGTCGCCCCCGTCGTGCGGACGCTGTAGCCGGGGCACAGCAGCGGGCAATGGCTGCGGGCGCGCATCACATGGGCCGACGCCTCGAAGGAGGCCTGCCGGCGGTCGCTCAACGCCTCCAGATGGTCGGCGCTGGTGGCGTTGCCATGCGCCCATTCATAGCGCAGGTCGTAGGGATCGCGGCCGTCGGTGACGGCCGGGCGGCGCAGGATGGCGTTGGTGTTGACCGGGATGGTGACCAGCCGGCTCGGCACCACGCGGCGCTCCAGGCTGCAGCATTCGATCTCGTCGGGGCGGAAGCGGCGGGTGCCGGTGTAGGCGTGGTTCAGGGTGACGCCGCAGCTCTCGAACGGCATGCCGTAATCCTGGACGATCATCGTGTGCTGCCGCTGCCCGTGCCGGTAGAAGTAATAGACCCCTTCGTCCGCCATGATCCGGCGGACGAACTGGAAGGAGGAGCAGTTGTTCTGCGTGTAGTGCCGGAACTTCGGAAAGCTGCCCGCCACCAGGAAGCTGCGGTCGGCGATGCCGTGGCGGTCCAGCACCTCCTCGACGATGTCGATCACGGTCTTGTTGGTGAACACCCAGCTGCAGCGCGTCATCCGCAGCAGGCTGAAGGCCGGGACGATGCGGATGTTGTAGAAGGCGTTGCGCGGGTTGTCGCCCAGGAAGGTCGCCGACAGCACGACGCCGCTGAAATGGCGCTCCGGCATGGTTTCCGCCCGCAGGGTCAGCGTCGCCGGCATGGTCAGCAGCGGCCGGAGGTCCAGCGTGTGGTCGGGCGATGCGATGATGACGTCGAAGGCATAGTCGCCGAACAGCGCCTCCTCGCCGTCCAAGCCGACGATGCCGAAATCGCTGCCGATCCCGTCGAGCGTCAGGGTCATGTCGAGCTGGTTCATTGCTGTCCACCCGTGCTCATATGGCCGTTCACAGGGCGCCCGTCCCGGTCCAGGACGGCCCGAACAGGATGCCGCGTCCATTCCGCCCTTCGGCGTCCCCGCTTCCGCCCCCGCTTCCGCCCTCGCTCCCGCTCCGGGTCCGCAGCTGCGACGTCCAGCCCAGCCGGGCACCGGTCCGGCTGCTCAGCATGGGCGGCGGCAGCGCGTCCTGCGTCGGCTGCAGTTCGATCTCCAGGTCGAGCGCGCGGTCGCCGATGCAGAAATGGCCGAGTTCGCACAGGGCGGCGAAGCCGTCGCCGTCCGGCAGGAACCGCGCGACCTGATCGCCGGTCAGCGGGCCCAGCACCAGCCGGACACGCGAATCCTGCTGCCACACCCGTGTGCCGGCCATGACGTCGCGGCCGAGCCGGTTGTTCCGGCCGTTCCGGCCGAGGGTGGTGCGGTCGCGGGCATCGACCGTCTGCCAGGCGCCGATCAGCTTGCGCCCGGTCACCGGCACGCCGAAGATGGCGGAGACCAGGCTGCACAGGGCGGCCAGCGAGCGCGGCCGGTGGGTCAGCATCCCGGCATGCTGGAGCAGAGAGTGGTCGGCCACGGCCATGCGGTCGCGCAAGCCCGGCGTGCCCAGCCCGATCAGGCTGAACAGGTAGCGCGCGGTCGCCGTCCGGTGGGGCGGGGTCCGCTCGAAGCCGGTGCGGTGCCTGCGGCGGATCTGGTAGAGCAGGGCGACCAGCCGATGCTCGAAGATGCCGAGGAAATCCTTCATCCCGCGGTCGCGCCGGCTGTTCCGCTCCAGCAGCAACTGGCTGTAGGGCGGCGGCAGCGGCCCATGGGCGCCGGACAGGCCGAGGAAGCTGGTGGAGACCTGATACTGCCCGCCCTCCTCCTCCGGCGGGCTGACCGACAGCACGTCGGACGCCGGGAAGGCCTGCGACGGCACATGGACGAAGCGCAGCGGCTCCTGCGCCGGCATCGCGCCGACGCCGACCGGGGCGGCGTCGGGCCGCATCGTCTCGATCAGGTTGACGACCTGGTAGAAGTCGAAGCGGTAGGCTTCCGCGGCCAGCTGCTGCTGGACGGTCGGCATGGCGGGCCTGGCCGGCGGTCCGGCCGGAGGTCCGGCCGGGGAGTTCGCCGGGGAGTCGGTGCGGGGATCGCTCATACCAGCCCGCCCGCGCCTTCACGGATCGGCCATTCGCGCAGGATCCCTTCGCGCTGGACGCTGCGGATCGCGAGCTGGGTGAAGGAGTTCATCGAGGCATGCACCGCGAAGAAGCGGTCCAGCACGCCGGCGAAGGGGAAGATGCTGGATCCCACATAGTTGCGCTCGTCGAAGGTCAGGACGATCTCCGACCCCCGGCAGAAGCCGCGCCAGGCATCCGCCCCCAGCCGCCGCACCACCGGATTGACCGCCATGGCGCGGATGCCGTCGATCTGCTGCTCCACCACCGCGGCATGGGCGAGGTTGAAGACCCGCAGGATCTCCTTCAGCGCGTCGAGCCGCTGCGGCGCGTTGCCGAAGGACAGGCGGTTGACCGCCAGCGTCGACACCAGCCGCCACAGCGTCTGCCCATGGGCCGGCGGCGACAGCTGGCGCGACGGCTTGGTCAGCAGCAGGATGCGCGACGCCGGCACCGTCTCGTCGGTCTGCAGCACGCTCAGCGCCGTCATGCGCTCGGCAAGCCCGCGGTTGGTGCAGGTGACGTCGGCATAGGCGATCTTGTCGGCCACCTGCGAGGGGTGGAAATCGAGATCGACCAGGCTCAGCAGCATGTCGGTGCCGGACTGTCCGGGGGCGGATGCCGACAGCCGCCGCGCCAGCCAATAGACGTCGCGGTCGGCCTGCGCGTCGGGATCGCCCGATTGCCGGGAGCCCGGCCCTCCCTCCTGGTGATCCAGCGCGAAATAAGGCTTCACCGGCTGTGGCCGGGGACGGCCGGGGCTGATCAGGTGGACGGCGTCGATGCTGTGGATCTCGGTCGTCGCCTCGCGCCGCAAATCGGCGATCACCCGGTAATCCGGCTGGCGGTGGGTGATGCGGATCGGATCGCTGGTGCGCTTGAACAGGTTGATGACCGGGACGCAGCCCAGGTGGAAGCTGTTGGCGTCGATGGCGACGTTGCGCTTGGGCATGTGCGAGAACAGCAGCGCGATCCGCAGCGTTTCGCCCGCCGGACGCCGGTCCAGCCCGGTCAGGTCGAAGAAATAGAACTTGTCGGGAAAGGTGAAATATTCCTGCAGCAGCCGGTGCGGCGTGCCCACCATGTCGCTGCCGGGCAGAACCGTCTCGTCATCCTCCAGCCCGACGAAGCGCAGGCAGTCCGGCGGCAGGACCACCGTGCGGCCAGTGCCCCCGCCGATCAGCGCCACCCCGGCCAGCCGGGTCGCCAGCATCTCGAAGATCTGGCTGGCCTGCACGCGGTCGCCGCCCATGAAGAAGCGCAGCCGGTCGAGCGGCAGGCTGTTCAGCGAGGCGCCCGCCCCGGTGACGATGATCTCGATCGCGCCGGCATAGCGGCCCTCGCCGTCCGGCAGCTCGTAATCCAGCATGTTGCCGGGGTGGGCATCGACGACCCGCACCGGCTGGAGTTCGAGCGGCCAGGCGGTGCGGAAGCGGCACGGCACGCCTTCGCCGGTCTCGGCATAGAGCGGCAGGTCCTTCGGCACCACCGTGCCGGTGGACGGCCCGCCGTCGTTGCCGACGACGAATTTGGCGATCGCCATCGACGGGACCGGTGCCATCAGCTGCGGGAACAGCACGCTCAGCAGGCTGGCGGGAATTTCCAGGAATTCGGAATCGAGGTTGTGCTGAAGGCGGGCGACCAGATAGGCGAAGGATTCGATCATCCGCTCGACATGGGGATCGGCCGACTCGTCGGCCCCGAACTCCAACCGGTTGGCGACCTTGGGGTATTTCGCCGCGAACCAGCGCCCTTCGCGGCGCAGGTAGGCGATCTCGCGCAGATAGTGCGGTAGAAGGGGATCCTGTTCCTCACCGGCCATGCCCGACCTCCGCTTGACCGTCGCCGTCGAGATAGATGGCGAAGGAAACCGGCAGCATGATACGCGCGAAACGCATCAGCGCCGACAATTCCATGGCGACCCTGCGGTTCTTCAGCGTCCCCCAGTCGACCGCGACCGTGACCGAGGTCAGCCGCGGTTCGAACGCCGTGACGGTCGCCGCGATCTCCTGCGCCACCGCCAGCAGTTCCTCGCGGTTGCGCTCGCCCGACCGCCCGACATCCGGCCCGCCGTAATCGACGGTGCTGCGGAAGGGGGCGGCGTAATCCGACCTGACCGACAGCGGGGCGCGGGTGTTGAGAAGCCACGACAGCTCGCGCGAGATGGAGTCGAGCATGCCGCGCTCGTCGACGACACGGAACGGCGCAGGCTCCGCCGTCCGTTCCGGCTCGTCGTCGACGAGCCGCTCGAACAGCAGAGCCCGCCCCTTGGGCGCGCGTCCGGGATAAGGCAGATGTGGCCTGGACGGCGACACGGTGGATTAGGCCGCCTTGTTCTGCGCCAGATCCCAGCCGGCCGACACCGAACCGTCCTTGGTGCCCTGGTTGTTGTACAGGCTGTAGGTCCACTTGATGGAGGTGTAGTTCAGGGTCACGGTCTCCTGCGGGAGATCCTGGCCGCGGCGCGAAATGTTCTTGACCGACGACACATAGACGTCGGTGATCTCCACTTCCCAGAACAGCTCGAACTTGCCTTCCAGGGTGCGGGCGTAATAGAGCTGGACCTTGCCGAGATCGACGCCCTTGGAGCAGGCTTCCAGCAGCTTGGCCGAGGCCTTGTCCAGATACTTGTTGATGATGATGTCGCCATGCTGCGAACGGCCGCGGGTGCGCGAGTTGCCCGACTTGTCGAAGGTGACCGGCAGGGTGATCTCGTGCTCGACCGCGATCAGGTCGATTTCCTTGGCGTGACCGTCCAGGGTCGACTCGCCTTCGATGGCGAACTTGTCGCCGATCTTCATGATGATGGCGTCCATATCTCTGACCTCCTAGGGATTGTCTGTTCGTTCGATGAAGGGGAGGGGGCGCGCCCCGTCCGCCCGGGCCGGACGGAGGGACGCGTGCCGGAGAGTGGTCAGTACGCCGCGCCCGAGGCCGCGGCCGGCAGCTCGGCGACCAGACGGATCGAGGTGGTCAGTTCTTCCAACTGGAAGTGCGGGCGCAGGAACACGGTGGCGCGGTAGGCACCCGGCTTGCCGGGCACCTCGAACACGTCCACGCGGGCCTCGCGCAGCGGCAGGCGGGCCTTGGTCGGGTGCGACGCCTGGTCGTCCAGGTTCACGTACTGGGCGATCCAGGTGTTCAGGAACTTCTGGATGTCGGCACGCGACTGGAAGGAGCCGACCTTGTCGCGCATGATCGCCTTCAGGTAATGGGCGAAGCGTGACGCGGCCATCACATAGGGCAGGACCGCCGACAGCCGGGCATTGGCGTTGGCCGAGTCGGTGTTGTAGATTTTCGGCTTGTTGACCGTCTGGCCGCCGAAGAAGGCGGCGTAGTCGGTGCCCTTGCAGTGGATCAGCGAGATGAAGCCGAGGTCGTTCAGCTCCTTCTCGCGGCGGTCGGTGATCGCGACCTCGGTCGGGCACTTCAGCGCGATATCGCCGTTGTCGGTCTTGAAGCTGTAGGCCGGCAGGCCTTCCACCAGGCCGCCGCCCTCGACGCCGCGGATGGCCGCGCACCAGCCGTACTTGGAGAAGGCGTCGGTGATGCGGGCGCCCAGCGCCCAGGCGGCGTTGCCCCAGACGAACTTGGAATGATCGGCGCCGTCCACGTCCTCGGTGAAGTTCACGCCTTCGACCGGCTTGGTGTCGGGACCATAGGGCAGGCGCATCAGGATGTGCGGCAGCGCCAGCGTGACGTAGCGGGAATCCTCGCTCTCACGCAGCGACTTCCACTTGGCCAGTTCCGAGCTCTCGAAGATCTTCGACAGGTCGCGCGGGTTGCCCAGCTCGGCGAAGCTGTCCATGTCGAACAGGCGCGGCGACGCGGCGGAGATGAAGGGCGCATGCGCGGCGGCGGCGACCTGCGACATGGACTTCAGCAGTTCCATGTCCTGCGCGTTGCGGCCGAACTCGTAGTCGCCGATCAGCATGCCATAGGGCTGGCCGCCGAAGGTGCCGTATTCGGCCTCGTAGATCGCCTTGAACAGCGAGCTCTGGTCGAATTCCGAAGCCTTCTCGAAATCGGCCAGCAGTTCCTTCTTCGAGGCGTTCAGGAAGCGCAGCTTCAGGGTCGGGCCGGTCTCGGCGCGGCTGACCATGTAGTGCATGCCGCGCCAGGTGGCTTCCAGCTTCTGGAGGTCCGGCTCGTGCAGGATCTCATTCAGCTGGCCGCTGATCAGCTCGTCGATCTCGGCGATGCGCGCCTTGATGACGGCGGTTGAATCCTTGCTGACGCTGACGCCGCTGTCGATGACCTGGGCGATGAACTGCCCGATCAGATCCTTCGCATGGGCCGTCTGCGACACGTCGCGGGCCATCTTGCCTTCGGTCAGGATGCGGTCGAGGATCGACCCGCTCTCCATCTCGGTCTTCACCAGCATGCCCTGGGCATCAAGGGTCTCGTTCGCCATTCTATTCTCCGGGTCCCGGTCGTGCAGGTTCGAGTGTCTGGAGCGCGTTATTCGTCGTCCGCCGGCGTCGCGGCCGGAGCGGCGGCGGCCTGCGGGCCTTCCAGCGCGCCGCGCAGGGCGGACTGCTGGTCGCTGCTTTCCATGACCGACACCAGCAGGGCGTTCAGCTCGTCGTTGCCTTCGAGCTTGGCGAGCAGGTCGTTCAGCCGCTCGCGGGCGTCATAGAGGCGGCGCAGCGGCTCGACCTGCTTGATGATGGAGACCGGGTCGAAGTCTTCGAGCTTGCTGAAGCGCAGTTCGACATTCATGCGGGAGCCGTCGCCCGCCAGGCGGTTTTCCACCTGCAGCGGCAGGCGGGGAGCCAGCGAAGCCAGCACGTCGTCGAAATTGTCGTTGTCGATCTCGACGAAGCTGCGGTCCTTCAGCTTCGGCAGCGGCTTTTCCGGCTTGCCGGCGGCATCGGCCAGGATGCCGACGATCAGGGGCAGTTCCTTGTTCTGGATGGCATCGCCGATCTCGACGTCGTAGGTGATCTGGACGCGAGGCGGACGGACGCGGTCCAACTTGTGCTGAAGGCTGTCGCTCATTCTAAGGTCACTCCCGCTTCAAGAGTTGGTGTCAACCGCGACAACGGCAACGTCGATAAACTCACCGTCAGTGGTTGTGGTGCCTGCTGGCTACAATTCGATGAAAATCGATTCCAAATAAAACAAAAGCTGCCTGAGATATCAATTCAAATCAAGGTAAAGAAGAAGGTTAATTTTTTATTCATAATCCATTGGAACAGACTGGAGCTATCTGCGTAAAGAGTGCGGATTCCCTTATCCTATACGACGATATGAAATCGAGAAAGGGTATCCCATGAATATGGGATGATGGCATTTTGCTGATGTAATCCGTTCATGATGTTTCGCTTGTCCGTTCCATTCGTTTTGCCTTGTTATGTCTCTGCAACATCATGGAAGAGGTTGTAAAAATCCGCAGGACTCTCCTCGATGCCCGTTCCGATTCGCTCGCTCTTCAACTGACGAACTTTGCTGGACATCTATGAGAAGTTGTAGGTGAAGCCGATGTCGTTGACGTCGACATCGATGGCCGTGAAGGGCAGGTCGTCGACCATCCGGCGCAGGATCCCGTCGGACAGTTCGGCCAGCAGGGTTTCGGTCAGCACCGCATCGATGGAGCGGGCTCCGCTGTCCACCTCGTTGGCGCGGGCGACGATGGCGTCGATCGCCGCCGGGCTGACGGTCAGTTCGGCCCGGTGATTCTCGCGCATCCGTCTCTGGATCCTGGCCAGCTTCAGCCGTGCGATCTCGCCGATCTCCCGCGGGGTCAGCGGGAAGAAGGGAACGACCGTCACCCGGCCCATGAAGGCCGCCTTGAAGTGGCGTGTCAGATAGGGGCGGACGATGTCGGCCAGATCGGCGGGATCGGGCTTGGCGGTGGCGCGCAGGCAATGGTCCATCACCGCGTCCGACCCCAGGTTGGAGGTCATGAAGATGACGGTGCTCTTGAAATCGACGACCTCGCCTTCGCCGTCCTCCAGCGTGCCCTTGTCGAACACCTGGTAGAACAGCTCCGTTACGTCGGTGTGGGCCTTCTCGATTTCGTCGAGCAGCACGACGCTGTAGGGACGCCGCCGCACCGCCTCGGTCAGCACGCCGCCCTCGCCATAGCCGACATAGCCCGGTGGCGCCCCCTTCAGGTTGGAGACGGTGTGTGCCTCCTGGTATTCGGACATGTTGATGACGACCATTTCGCGGGTGCCGCCATACATCAGCTCGGCGATGGTCGCGGCGGTCTCGGTCTTGCCGACCCCGCTCGGTCCCACCAGCATGAAGACGCCGGTCGGACGGTCGGGCTCGGACAAGCCGGCGGACGCGGTGCGGATGCGCTTGCAGATGACGTCCAGCGCGTCGTTCTGGCCGATGATCCACTCGGCCATCCTGGCGCGCAGGTCGAGCACGCCCTTGATGTCGTCGCGCACCATCCGGCCCGCCGGGATGCCGGTCCAGCCGGAAATCACCGAGGCGACGGCGGCGCTGTCGACGCACAGCGGCACCAGCGGGCTCTCGCCCTGCAGTGTTTCCAGTTCGCCGGTCAGGCCGGTCACGCCAAGGCGCAGCCCGTCGATCTCGGCGCGGGCGATCTCGTCCCGTTCGGCGAGTTCCGACTTCTCGAAGATGCCCCGGCGCAGCTGGCGGATGCGGCCGACCAGCCGCGACTGGGCATCGAAGGCCTGCTGCAGGGCGGCCTGTTCGGCCTGCAACGCCGTGCGGCGGGCGATCAGCGCCTCGATGCGGTCGGGATCGCCGATGCCGACATTGCGCTCGCGGCGCAGCAGCGACAGCTCGGACTCGATGGTCATCAGCTCATGGCCGATCGCCTCGATGGCGGGCGGCGTGCTGCTCTGCCCGACGGCCACGCGGGCGCAGGCGGTGTCCAGCACGCTCAGCGACTTGTCCGGCTGCTGGCGGCCCGACAGGTAGCGCGACGACAGATGCACGGCGTCCGTCACCGCCTGGTCGGTGATCGTCACGTTGTGATGGGCCTCCAGCCGCGGCAACAGGGCCCGCATCATCCGCACCGTGTCGGCGTCGGACGGTTCGGGCACCTTGACCACCTGGAAACGGCGGGCCAGCGCCGGATCCTTCTCGAAATACTTCTTGTATTCGGCCCAGGTGGTGGCGGCGATGGTGCGCAGCTCGCCCCTGGCCAGCGCCGGTTTCAGCAGATTGGCCGCATCGCCCTGTCCGGCCTGTCCGCCGGCGCCGATCATGGTGTGCGCCTCGTCGATGAACAGGATGATCGGCACCGGCGACTTGCGCACCTCGTCGATCAGGCGGCGCAGCCGGTCCTCGAACTCGCCGCGCACCCCGGCGCCGGCCTGCAGCAGGCCCAGATCCAGCGTGCGGACGGCGATGCGGCGCAGCGGTTCGGGCACGTCGCCCGCCACCACCTTCTGGGCGAAGCCCTCGACGATGGCGGTCTTGCCGACGCCGGGCTCGCCGGTCAGGATCGGGTTGTTCTGGCGGCGGCGCAGCAGGATGTCGACCAGCTGGCGGATTTCGCCGTCGCGGCCGATGATCGGATCGATCCGCCCGCTCCGCGCCGCGGCGGTCAGGTCATGGGTGTAGGTGTCGAGCGCTGAATCCGATGCCGACGGCGCGCTCCCGCCCGCGTCCGCCGCGGCGGCTTCGGCGGAAGGCGCAGCCCGTCCGGTTGCCGTGCCTTCGCCGGTGCCGGCGGCGCAGAGCGGCTTCAGGTCGGCCTTCAGCCGGTCGAGCGGCAGCCGGGCCAGCGCCGGCGCGCGGCTGGACAGCGGCCCCATCGCCGACTGGTTCTCCAGGATCGCCAGCAGGATCGCACCGGAGCGGATCTGCTGTTCGCCCAGCGTCAGCGACGAGATCATCCACGCCGATTCCAGCACCTTCGGCAGATCCTGCGAGAAGGTCGGCGTGCGGGTGGAGCCGCGCTTGAACTCGTCGATGACCAGCGACAGCTCGCTCTGGATCGCGCCGGCCGTCGCATCGTACTGGTGGAGGATGGCGCCGACGTCGGACTGGCGCGCGTCCAGCAGCTTCACCAGGAAATGCTCGATCTCGACATGGAAGTTGCTGCGGGCGACCGCCAGCGCCGCCGCCTCTTCCAGGGCGCGGCGGCAGGTGGCGTTCAGCTTGTTGACCAGAAACTTCATTTCCATGCTGTCGGCCCTTTGCGTGGCGGTCGGTTGGCGGTCATGGCCGGACGGTCGTATGATCGGGGTGCGATCGGGGTCAGAAACCGGCGACGCGGATATCGGGGAAACGGGTCGGGAAGGCCGGGATGCCGCGGACCGGCGGCTTGCCCTCGGCGCCGGCCTTCACCCTTGCGGCGATGAAGACCACGGCGTCCTGCGGGGTGACGCCGGTCAGGCTGCGGGTCGGCACCGCGACGCGCACCACCTGCTGGCCGCGCAGCGTCGGGTCGGCCAGCTCCGGGCTCGCGATGCCGCGGCCGACCAGCAGGCGGAGCAGCGACCATGGTCCCTTCTCGACGATGATGGCGCTGTCGCCGTCGACCATCGGCGCACCCGGCCGGTTCGCCTCGCGATAGGGCCGTTGGTTGGACCCGGACGCCCAGCGCAGGCGCAGTTCCACCGGCTCCGAGTAGGACCATTGCAGGGTCCGCCCGCCGGCGCTGCTGGCGGTCGACGCGCCGGCCTTCATCGCCCATTCGATGATCTGGTCGCCGCCGATCTCGTTGGCGCGGTTGACGCCGAAGGTGATGTCGGCGGTCAGCCGCATCGTGCCCGACCCGGCCGGATCGACGATGTCGGCGAAGAAGGCGCGGGCGGATTCGATCTGATCGACGAAGCCCTTCAGCGGCGATATGCGGCCCTTGGCGGCGGCCAGCTCCTTGTCGATGCGCGGCTTCAGCTCGTCGTACAGCGCGTAGAAGCGGCGGATGTCGGCCGGGTCGGCGTCGGGCGCGGTCGATGCCTGCTGCGGCGTGACGAAGGGGAAATGTCCGGCCAGCAGCTGGTTGAAGCTGTTGCCCAGCTGCCCCATCGCCATCTGCACCTGCTGGTTCTGGAACATGGAGCAGCGGTCGTTCAGCTGTCCCATCGCCCGGATATGGACGCGGGCGAAGTAATCCCCGCCGCCGACGGTTCCCAGCCGTTCGGCCAGCACCTCGCGGCAATTGTCCCGCCCCACGGCGTTGCCGACGAACAGGACGAACTTCTCCAGTTCCGACAGCGAGTTGTTGGGGATTTGCTGGTCGTAGCGGTCGAGCGCGCCGAGAATGTCCCGCCAGTCCTGCGCCGTGCGGTCGATGCCGAGAGCGCCCAGCCGGTAGGGATCCTTGATGTAGTCGAGCGCCGGCTTGGCGTAGGAGCGCGCCAGCACGCGGATGCGCTGGCGGGCCGCACCCAGCAGGGCGGCCAGCTCGCCGCCGTTGGCGGCGCTGTAGGCGCGGGTGAAGGCGCCGGGCTCGCCGTCCCAGCGGGCGACGTTCTCGGTCAGCGGGCGGTAGGGATCCTCCGATGCGATGATGCCGCTGACCCGCTTCAGGATCTGGACGCTCTGGGCGCTCAGCAGATCCTCGAGATTCCTGGTCGCTCCCGGCTCGGCATGCGGCCGGATGCCGTCCGTCAGCTCCTGCACGGCCGGCGCCACGGTCAGGAAGGACGCCACCTGATCCGCCAGCGCCCGGTCGCTGACGACCGCCGGCCCCTTATCCTCTCCCTCCGACACCGAAACGGCGCGGGCCGACAGGGTCAGGACGTTGGACACCATGCGGCGCCCGGCGGCCAGACGCACCGCCGCGTGCAGCGGCTTGGGGAAGTCCGACAGCCGCTGCGCCACATAGGCCGAATAATCCTCCCGCAGCTGCTTGGCCTGGTTCAGCAGGCTGGTGTCCCAGACGAACTGGCTGCCGTCGCCGGGGGTCGGGAAGGGCGCCTGTCCCATGTCGGTCATGAAGCCCTGGGACAGCAGCACGTCGATCGGGTCGAACAGCTCGAGGAAGCGGTTGCTCAGCTGGAAGGGTGCGCCGGCCTGCCCCTGCATGAACACGCGGCCGACCAGGGGCATCTCCAGCCCGAGCATTTCCCCGCGCAGGGCCTGCGACCGGGTGGCGATGGTGCGGGAGATGTCCTCGAACGTGTCGTTCGACAGCAGGACCGACACGGCGATGCGGCCGAGCAGCGTCTCGATCTCCTTCGGGACCGTCGGCTCGGGTGCCAGCAGCCAGCCATTCACCGACGCCTCGGAGGCGGAGCGCAGCTGGCGATAGGAATATTGCAGCTCCTGGATGTCCTTGGCCGAGATGTGGTTCGTCACCGCGTTGGCACGCAGGTCGCGGACCTGTCCCTCCAGCCGCTTGGCCCAGAAGGCCAGCCCGTTGCGCGCGAACAGGTCGTCGTAGAGATCCTCGGCGAACTGGCGGGCGCCGACCCCGGCGGCGGCCTGCAGCGGATCGACGTTGATCTCCTGCAGGTTGGCCTCGCGGATGGCGGCGGACCGGAACCGCTCGTTGTCCTTCAGGATCGACGGCGGCGACACGCCGAAGACATATTGGGTCAGGCTGGCCAGGTCGGCGAAGGAGCCCGAGCGGCGCAGGCGGTCGTAGCGGTCGAGATTCTCGCGCAGGGCAGACAGATGGTTGATGTAGCCCGACAGGCGCTGATAGCCCGGCAGCTGCTCGATCGAGCGCGGGGCGGCGCGGGAATCCATGTTGACCGACCGGCCGGCATCGCCGCCGCCCGTCGCGACGGCTCCGCCGGGGCCGGTCCCGCTGACGGCGCCGCTCAGCTGCTGCAGCAGGCCGCTGCGCAGCGGCTTCAGCATCATGCGGTCGGCGGCGATGCCGACGAGACGTTCCATGTTGCCGTCGACGCCGCTGAACAGCGAGGTGGGGAACAGCGGCGTCGACAGGTCGTCGCGCTCCACCAGCACGATGGAGGCCAGCAGGCGGCCGATCGTCAGCGGGTCGGCGGCGGGTTCGGCACCCAGGCTGCCCAGCTTCGCCCGCTCCTCGAAGCGGATGATGTCGCGGCGGGTTTCCTCCACCGTGGTGTCGACGATCCGCACACGGTCGGCCAGGGCCGCGCTTTCATAGACGGTGACGGCGGTCAGCGCGGCGGCGGTGCCGGCCAGCGTCGCCTGGGCCAGCCGGGTGCGCCGGGTCGAGACGTAGAGCGCGCGGGAGATCGGCTTCGCCAGTCCGGTTTCCTGGAAGATCTTGCGGTCCAGCAGGTCGCGGACGAAGGCGATGGACGGCACGCCGCCCTGCTGGCCGGCCAGCGCGGCGCGATCCTCCGCCCAGGGCGAGCGGGCGGGGGCGGACAGCGCCGGATAGCGGTCGGCCGTCTCGGCCATGGCGCCGGTGAAATAGACGCCGCGCAGGACGAAGACCTCATGATAGGCGGTCGGCATGAAGATGCGGGTCAGGAACTGTTCCATCGGGCGGCGCAGCGCGCGGAAGCTCTCCGGCAGCAGGGCCATCCGGCCCCAGCGGTCCTTGACCGACGGGTTGAGGTACAGGTCGGTCTCCAACGCGCCGATGTCGCCCAGCGTCTCGTCGAAGATCTCGTTGATCCAGCGCGGGTTGTAGGCCGCCTCGACGCCGTAGGGGCTGGACCAGCCAAGCATGCCCAGCGAAAAATCGGCCGGCAGCGCCGCGCAGAATTCCGGGAAGCCGTCGAGAGCGTCGCACTGGGTGACGACCACATAGATCGGGAAGTTGATTTCGAGCAGCTTCTGGAGTTCCCAGAGCTGGTTGTGCAGAGTCTCGGCCTTCTGCAGCAGCGCGTTGCTGCCTTCGGCGCCCTGGTCCAGCAGGTCGCGCGCCGACACCGACAGGATCAGCCCGTCCAGCGGCCGCTGCGGCCGGCTGGCCTGGAGCAGCTTGATGAAGCGGCGCCAGCCGGTGCCCTGCGGTGCCCGTCCGCCGGTCGACAGCACCGTCCGGCCGGCGACGTCGAGAACGATGGCATTGTCGTAGAACCACCAGGAACAGCTGGCGCCCGCCTGCGGCAGCGTGCCGGGATCGGCGAAGGGACGGTGGATCGGGGCGGAGGCGAACAGCGTGGTCTTGCCGGCCCCGGTATCGCCGATGGAGACGAACCAGGGGATCTGGTAGCGGAACTGCCGGTTCGGAACGTGGCGCTTCAACAGCTCCAGCACGTCGGCGAAGGAACGCTCCAGCGACGCGGTGGACACGCCGTCGGGCAGCACCGCGAACCGCTCGATCTCGGCGGCCGCCGGCACCACGGCCGCCGTGGCTCCGGCCGCCGGCCGCTGTGCCCGGAACTGCCGCGACAGCACGCGCCGGCGGATCAGCGCCGCGACCATCGTCACCAGCAGATAGAGGGAGGCCAGGACCAGCAGCAGCAGCAGGATGGCGGCCACATAGGGCCAAACCGGGTTGATCACCGTCATGGCCGGCTGGAACAGCCGCCAGACGCTCGTCATCAATTCGGCCATGTGATCCCCAGATTCTCGATGGCGGCACGGGCACCGGCCAATTCGTCGGAGATGGACCCGACGCTGACGAGCCAGATGGCATGGGTTACGAGCAGGAAGAGCGCGACGACGCCGACGATCGCCAGATACCAGGAGCGCGCCGTCGGCAGCAGCTTGGGCGTCGCGTCGCTGATCAGCCGCTCATAGGCCCGTCCGCTGGGCTTGGCCGGCGGCGTCCGCCCCTTGGTCAGCAGGCGGTGCAGGCGAAGCTGGTAGTCGGCGATGGCGACGGCCGCATTGCCGTCGGTCGAGCGGAACTTGCCCTCGAATCCCAGGCCCAGCGTGGCGAGATACACCGCGGCGAGGTCGGCGTTTCCGCCGTCGGGCTGGTGGAACAGACGGTCGATCCGCTGGAACAGCGCCTCGCCGGCGACGTAGGAGTTGAACAGGCGCTGCTCCAGCAGCACGGATTTCCAGGCGGAGCGGCCCGGCCAGTCGAGGCTGAGGAACACGTCGTCGGCCAGCGCCGCCATCGCATATTTGGCCTCGCCGTAGAGCGCGGCGGTGAAGGCCCCGCCCATGCGCGCGATCTCCAGCCCCAGCTGCTCCAGCATCATCAGCAGATGGTCGGACAGGTCGGCGGCGAGCTGCGCCGGGCCGCCGACCGCCGAGGTGACCGGGGCGTGGCCGTGATAGGCCTGGATGCCGCCGGCGGGCGCGGACGCCTGATCCGCCGGCCCCGCCAGTCCTGCCGGCGATCCGCTCATCGCGGCCGCGACCATGGCCGGCATGGCGCTCGCCCCCCCTGGTCCTCCCCCTGGCCCTCCCCCTGACCCTGCCGCCGGCCCTGCCATCGGCCCGGTCGGCGAACCGGCCATCGGCCCCATGTCCGGCTGACGGAAGAAGGATGTGGCCGGCATCGTGCCGGCGGCCAGCGCGCGGGCGCGGCATGCCAGCAGTTCGGCGTAGAAACGCCGGAACGCCGTCATGACGGAGGTATTGCCGTACTGGATGCTGTCCATGCCTCAGGCTTCCTTCCGATCCGCCGACGATCAACCGGGCGGGACGAACAGCAGGAGTTCCGACGGCTGCACGGTCCGTCGGGTATCCTGCTGCGAGATCACCAGCGGTTCGCCGGGGCGAACCAGATCCGGCGTGGCGTCGATGGAGAACAGCAGCATGCCGCGGCCCGGCATGACCTTCAGTTCCTCGTCCCGCTCGATCAGGCGCCGGCGGGCGCCGAGAATCCGGCGGGATTCCATGTCCGGCATCGTCGACACCGATCCGATCAGGCAGGAGTCCAGCCAGCTCACGGCTTCCGCCTGGGTCATGCCGCTGCCGTGACGCAGGCCGACGGTCAGCGCCGGCCGCACCCAGGCCTCGCGCAGGAACAGGCTGAAGGCGGTGGGGGTGCGGTTGAAGGTCACCGCCAGATAGGTTTCGCTGATCCGCTCCAGCACCGAATGGATGTAGCGGGCCGCCGTGTCGAAGGACGGCCAGGGATCGGCGTGGACATAGGCGGGCAGGATCGGCGGCATCATGTTCTCGGTCATGGTCGCCACCTGTCCCGCCAGCCCGGCCAGTTCGGCATAGAGGGCGAAGGGGTGGACGAAGCCCGACCGGGCCATCACCTCGAACCGCGGCAGCGATGCGACCAGCGCCTGGATCATCGCATGGTCCTGCTGGGACACCGCCCCGCCTTCGCGCAGGCTGGCCTGCAGCCGTTCCGACAGCATCACCGCCTTCTGGCGCATCCGCTCCGCCACGCCGATGCACAGCGTCCCGATGCGCGACGCCGGTTCCACGCTGGGCGCCGGGGGAACGAACCCGGTGAGGGAGAAGGACTCGTTGCAGAACTCGACCTCGGCCAGCGGCAGGGAGACGACCCGCGCCGACGGCTGGTTGGTCACCTGGAGCCGCAGGGTGGGCATCAGGCGCGGGATGCGCATCCGGCTGTCGGCCAGATGCTCGTCGACGGTTTCCGGCCCCTCCACGCTCTGGAAGCGGGCGCTGTCGCCGACCGTCAGCGTTCCGTTGGCCGCCGGGACCGGCACGGTCAGGTGGATGCGCTGCGGCTTGGCCTTGATCTGCTCGGCATGCTCGTTCAGGTCGATGTCGAGCGCCCGTTCGGCATAGCCGTCGCGCGGTTCGCTGCCGTAGGTGACGACCAGCCCGTCCGGCATCACCGCCTTCAGCCGGGTGACCCGGAACAGGCCGTTGACCAGCAGGGCGCTGTCGAACTGAAGGTCGACGATTCCCCACGATTGCGGGGCCGCGGTTTCCAGCCGATGGAACAGCAGGGCTTCCAGGCGCCGGTCCTGCTGCTGGAAATGCTGTGGCGACAGCATCATGCCTTCATGCCAGACGATGGCGTCTTCCAGACGGGGAGCGCTCACGATTCGGTTCCTGCCGGAGTTTGGGGGGCCGGTATTTGAGAGCCCGGTGCTCGATGGGCCGGTGTCGAAGGGGCGCGGCGCAAGGCCGGTGCCCGGTGCTGGATTTGCCGGAACCTCCTAGGGCGCCAGTGTGGTGACGGTGAACAGATCCTTCAGCAGGTGGATGACGATCGCGTCTTCCGACGCCACGCGATAGCGGTGGTCGGCGGGCGTCCCGTAGCGGGCATAGACGATGATCGCGACCGTGCGCCCGTCGTAGGGCGGCAGGTCGCGCAGATTGATGCGCTGGCCCGGCACCACTTCCCACGAGACGACGCCGATGGCTCCCGGATTGTCCTGCTGAATTTGCCGGCGGTTGTTGAACCAGTCGGCTGCGGGGACCGCCGCCAGCTTCTCGGCCAGGGTGACGGAGCCGACGCGGACGAGGTCGACCGGGATCGGCCGGCGGTCGTTGGCGTCGGAGTCGGCGACGATCTGGATCCGGTCGACCTCGACTTTCGGCGGGCGGCCGAGAGTCCAGTCGACCATCGAGCATCCCTGGAGCACCGTCCCGGCCAGCAGCGCGGTCAGCGCCATGGCGACCCGGCGCCTGCCGGTCGACCCGGGCGCGCGCCTGCGCACATCCTGTCCGCCCTTCGGTCCGGTCGCCGTTTCCATGCGCATGCCGCCTCCCGTCACGCCGCCTCCCGTCACGCTGTCGCTCCAGCCGTCATCCGCAGTCATCAGGCCGGCTCCGCCCGCCGCGGGTCCGATCGGCGGAACGGTTCCGGTATCGCAGCCGGCTCTTCGGCGGCCGGTTCCACCCCGTCCTGCGGCGGCACCGCCGGCACGGCCGTCATTCCCCGGTCCAGGGCCGCGGTCGGCCGGCCATCGGACGGACGGTGGTCGGACGGCCTGTGATCCGGTTGGGCCTTGGCCAGCAGCTCGACGATAAGGCGTTCATGGTCCATCAATGTCCTGCGAAGGGTGTAGCTGGATTGGGCCAGCCGGTCCTTCAGGTCGGCGTGGAGGTCGCGAAGCTGGAGCCGCACGTCCTGCAGTTTCTGATCGGAGAAGGCGACCGTCTGGCGAAGCGCCTTCACATGGTCCGACATCTCCTTCAGGACGAGGCGATCCTCCTGAACCTCCGGCCCGTTGCGCCGTGCGATCTCTTCCCGAAGCTCGTGCGCCATCTCCCGGAGTTCGTCCGTCAGCCGGTCCAGTCCATGGCGCAGCCGCACCGACCGCCGCAACAGCAGGATCAGAGCAACTGCAGCAATCGTGACAGCACCCGCAACGTAGGAGAGCAGCGCTGCGAGTAGAACCTGATCGGACATTCTCGCCGTGGCCTTCGTGTTCGATTGGAGTGGACCGGAAATCCTGGACTCTATCTGTTGGCCTTTGGGATAAATGGTATGAAACCTAATCGTTTAAGGACAGTTAACGGGGTAACATTGCAATATTCTTACATTGAAATATTTCCTCATGTTTCCAATGGGCATATGGGAAATAATTATGCCTGAAGGGAATATTGCAACTTTTGCGCCCAATCGCGATCTTCCGATCGAGCTTTCGCAACGATCGATCTGATTCTGTCATGGTCTGCATATTTGATTGTCGGGGATGCCATTCCGCCACCTCCATTGCTTGAATTGCCTCCTCGGCGGCATCAGGTTGGGGCGTCTGGACGCGAGGTGGGGGTGCAAATGAAATCGCCACCGTCCTGTTGGATCCAGCGACCGTCGGGGCAGTCGTGGAGTTCCCGTCGGGTTCCTTCCGCAACCGGTTCCGGAGCCGGGCCGCCGATGCACACGAAACCTTGGGAGGTGTAGCGGAACCAGCTTGCGTCGCTCGCCGCGCACGGGACGGTGACCCGGCTGTTCATCCGCGGTTGGAAGCTGCTGGAAATCTGTGCCGTGGAGACGTCCGCCGGGAGGGCGCCCGTTCCGGTCGGCGGAGCCGCGGCGTTCCGGCCGTCGCCCGCCGTCGCGGCGCAGGCAGACAGGGCCATCGCCAGCGCGATGACCGGCAAGCGCCCGGCCAACCCTTCACCCCTTGACCATCTCCGGGTTTGCCGGCTGCCGCGCCTTCCGTTCGTTTCCGTCATGATGACGATCTCTTCCAGGATTGGCACAGCCTTTGGGCTGGCACATGCGGATCGCCGCCGGCTGCGATACGGGCCAGGGTCGCAAACGGCGTGTCATGCGACATGCCGTCCGGTTCGAGCGGGCCGATGGTCCGGGCGGACCCGTGCCGTATCGCCGGGCGGCGCGTTGCAGTCGTAATCCTTTTGTATTTGCTTCAACTCTGAATCGTTAATCCCATAATCATGGGAGCCGTGCGCTTTATCGCGATCCGGGTTGTTTTTGCCGATGGCGAATCCGGACCGGTCGCCGGTCCGTCGCAATGCCGCGCATTGCGCTAGGGGCCGGATCGGTCGGGCTATCGATCGGTGCAGGCGTAGGTCACGGTACGCCACAACTCGCCGCCGTCGGTTCCCCGCAGATAGGCGAGGTCGATCTGGCGGGCATGGCGGAACGAGCGCTGGCAATGCGATTCGGCGGCGCGCAGCATGGCATTCCGATCGGTCTTGGCGACTTCGTAGTCGAACCGGACATAGTCGCTGCTGCTCGATTCGACGTCGAATCCGCTCGACGATGCGCAAGCCGCCGGCAGCAGGCAACCGGCCGACAGGGCGGCCAACAGGGCGGCCAGCCGGTATCGGGATCGTGATGTCGGGCGCGGCTGGGTCATCGGAGGCCTTTGCGGTGATCACGCCCAGCCTGCCCAAATACGCAGCCCGCGTCCAGCCGCCAGTCGGGGGCGGTTCCCGTCCGCTGGCGGATTCGGCTCAATCCCGGATTTCGAGGGAGGGGCCGCCCCGGCGCTGGAGATGCTCGAACTGCACCGCAACCCGATGGGCGTCGAAATGCGCCATGGTCGGCTTACGGACCGACAGCGTGGGATCGTAGGGTAGCCCACGGTCGCGGATCAGCCAGACCAGCAGGCCGATGGCGAAACCGTAATCCTCCTCCCGCATGTCGGGAATGGCGGCGGCTCCGGCGCACAGCAGGCGGTTGCGGACGCGGAGGACGGTGCGCTGATCGGGCACCCGACCGCGCAGGTCGTATGCGGCCGCCAGAAGGCCCAGCAGATCGTCCCACAGGGACTGCATGACCGGGCTGGCGGATGGCCCATCGGCTTCCATGCCGTGCAGCAGGTCGGCGACCAGCAGCGCCACGCTTTCCCCACGGTTCATTTCCATGATCCGCCTCCTTCGATGCCGCCATTCTTCCTTTATAAGGATGAGGTCGCGGCCGGGGCACGGCAATGGTACCGATCGGCGGGGGCGTCGGCGAGGACGGTCCACCCCGGAAGGTCAGTTGGTCGGCAGAAGCCCCGTTTCACGGTAGTACCGGACGGCCCCGTCGGCCAGAGGCGCGGTCAACCCGGCATACGCCATGGTGCTTCTGTTGAGGCGGCTCAGCGCCGGATGCATCGACTGGATGCGGGGCAACTGGTCGAGCAGTTCGCGGGTCACGGTGTAGACGACCTCGTCCGACACCGCCGTCGTGGTGACCAGCGTTGCCAGCACGCCGAAGGTGGGAATGTCGCGGTTGCTGTTGCGATAGAGTCCGCCCGGGACGACCGCCCCGCCATAATACCGGTTCGCCCTCAACAGGGCATCCCGTTTCGGCCCGTCGATGGGGACGATGACCGCGGCGCAGTTGTTGGTCACGTCCTGCACGGCGCTGTTCGGATGCCCGGCGAGGATGACCATGGCATCGATCCGGTCGGAGCAGAGGGCCTGGGCCAGCGTGGCGGGCGGCAGGTCGGTGGCCTCGGCGAAATCGCCATAGCTCCAGCCATATTGCGCCATCAGCCCGTCCAGCGTGGCGCGGGCGCCCGATCCGGTCGGGCCGATGTTGACGCGCTTGCCGCGCAGGTCCTCGAAGTGCTCGATGCGGCTGGCGCTGTTGGCCAGCACCGTCAGGGATTCCGAATAGAGCGACAGGACGGAGCGGAGGTTCCGGAACGGTCCCTGCTCCTTGAAGGGGCCGGTGCCGTTGACCGCGGCATATTGGGTGTCGGACTGGACGATGGCGAATTGGCTGCGGCCCTGGCGCAGATCCTCGATGTTCGCGACCGATCCCTGCGATGGCCTGACTTTGCAGCGGATCCGGTGGGTCGGCCGGTCGGTGTTGACCGCGGCGCAGATGGCGCCTCCCGCCGGATAATAGACCCCGGTGATGCTGCCGGTGCCGACCGCGACCTGCGTCCTGTCGACCGACGGGATGGCCGCGCTGTCTTCCGTCTGGGCGAAGGCGGTTCGGGCAATGCCCGGCGCTGTCAGCAGGCCGAGAACGAGGAGCGACCGGACCGCCAGGTTGAGAACGTTCATTTGGGCCTCTGGTCGATGTGGACGGCGGCGTGCCGGTGGACGCTCATGCCTTGCGGGGGCGGCTGGCCGCCTCTCCCCCTCCAAGCCGGTCAGGTTTGGTTGGATGTGCTTCTGGAACTGCCGATGAACCGCTGCAGCAGCCGCCGGGCTTCGATGATCGAGTGCATGCGGCGGTCGCAGCCGGCCAGCCCGGTGTCCGGATGGAAGACCCGCGCCATTTCCCGGAACCGCTTGTTCAGGTTGGTTTCGTCCACGCACCATTCGTTGGGGAATCCAAGCAGCGCCGTCGCCTCGCGCAGGTTGCGGGGCGGTATCTCGGTCACGTTCGGGTGCTGCTGCCGGACGATGTCGATCAGCGACTGGATGCGGGTCTCCAGCTTTGCGATCTGCTGGTGGGGGCGCGTCACCTCGTCGGCGGGAACCAGGCGCCACGACTGGTCGTCGTCCAGCGCCAGGGCGAAGGAGAGCAGGCGGCGGATCAGCGGCGCGTCGAGGCCGAGCACGCCCCGGACCTTCAGGCAGGGCTTGCGGCGGAAGGTGCGCGTTTGCCCGTTTGCGAGGGCGACCACCGTCACCGCGATGTCGTCCGCTGCCGGCTCGCCCGGATCGGCGATGGCATCGAGCCTTGCGGGTGTCGCCAGCAGCATGGCGGACTCGACCAGATCGCCCGGGGTGACGCCATTGCGTTGCGCCAGCCCGTCCACCCGGTCGCGGAACCAGGACGGGCAGAGCACCTGGTGATTCGCCAGCGGTTTGGCCGTTCGCCGCCGGGAAGCCGGCTCCTGACCGGGATCGCCCTCGCCATCCTCGGATTCGGTAGGGGCCGGTTCGGCCATGGCGGCGGCGGACGGTCCGGCGACATGGTCGGCGGATGCCGTACGCGAAGCGCCGGGCCAGTTGCCGGAGAATGCGGTCGGGAAAATGGTCATGTAGGGATGGGTATGTTCGTTCCAATCTGGACGGCGGCGATCATAAGCTTTCGGGGAGCAAGCGTCTATGGGCGAGGTTGGCGCGGACTCCGGGATGCGGGTGGAATCGGAGCTGCGCCTGGGTGAATGAACCGAAACCGGTGCGGCCCTCAGCCCTCAGCCCTCAGCCCTCGGCCCGCATGCGCCGTTCCGCCGCCGGCGCGGCGATGCGGTCGCCGGCGCGGAAGACCAGCGACAGCACCACCGGCAGCACGGTCACGGTCACGATGCTGGAGATCAGCAGGCCGCACAGCACGACCAGCCCCAAGCCGCGATACAGCTCGGTTCCGGCGCTGGGCACGCCGACCATCGGCACCAGACCGGCGATGGTCGTCACCGTGGTGATCAGGATCGGGCGCAGGCGGCTGTGCAGGGCCTCGGCGATGGCGTCGGCGCCGCCCATGCCATGGAGCCTGCGGTTCTCCGCCGCGCGCTCGACGATCAGGATCGGGTTGTTCACCACCGTCCCGACCAGCACCAGGAACCCCATCATGGTCAGCACGTCGAACGGCTGCGGCGCTCCCATCCAGCCCCAGCTTCCGGCGGCCAGATTGTAGAGCCACAGCCCCACCAGCCCGCCGCCGATGCCGGTCGGCACCACCGCCATGATGATCAGCGGCAGGCCCCAATGGGCGAAGACGGCGACCAGCACCAGATAGGTGATGGCCAGGGCCAGCAGGAATCCGCCGGTCATGGCCTCGCGCAGCTCCTCCAGCGCACCGGCGGCCCCGGTGATCCGGGTGGACATCGCGTCGGGAATGACGCCTTCCGCACGCAGGCGCCCGACCAGATCGCGCTCCACCGCCGCGATCCCGGTTTCCAGCGCCACGTCCCGCGGCGGAACGATGGTCAGTGTGACCGTGCGCAGCCCGTCGATGCGCGAGATCATGGAGGATCCCACCGTCTCCCGCAGGTCGGCCAGACTCGACAGCGGCACCGGGGCGCCGCGCCCGGTGTGCAGCACCAGATCGGCGAAGCCCTGGCGGTCGCGGCCGATGCCGTCGGCCACCCGCAGATAGACGTCCAGCTTCTCGTCGTTCAGCAGATACTCGTCGGCGAAGGCGCCGTCGGAATAGGCGCGCAGGGTGTATCCCAGCTCCGCCAGCCCGATTCCCATCTCGCCGGCCCGGTCCCAGTCGGGGCGCAGCTCCAGGAAGGGCTGCGACATGGCGAGCGTCGGCGGGGTGGGGTCGCTGTTGACCTGCCCGCCGGGGAACAGGTCGCCGGCCCGGTCCAGCACGGTCAGCGCCGTCGCATAGAGCGGCTTCAGCTCGCCGCCGCTCAATTCCAGGCGGATGGCGCGGGCACCGCCGCCGTTGCCGGAAAAGATCGAGCCGCGCGCCGCAAAGGCCCGGATGCCGGGAATGGCCCGCATCCGCTGGGTGACGGCGGCGATCAGCGCATCGGTGTCGGCCGGATCCAGCGGCTCCGACACGAAGCGGATGAAGCCCGGCCGGACGAAGCTGAGATTGACCCGCAGCGGCGGGATGCCGTCCACCGTCCGCTCGGCCCCGACCTGTCGGCTCAGCAGCGGATCGATCCGGCGCCAGAGCTCCAGCATGGTGTCCATGTTGTAGCCGGGCGGGGCGGACATGGTGCTGAAGACGGTCGCCTCCTCCCCTTCCGGCAGATACTCGGCGGGCGGAACCATATGGAGCAGCGCGCCGGTCATGGCGGCGGCGGTCGCGGCGAGGATCGCCAGCTCCCGCCGGACGCCGCGCAGCATCCAGCGGACCGCGCCATCCAGCAGGCCGTTGGTCTCCGGCCGCCCCCGTTCCGGCGGATGCCGCTCGGGCCGGCTTTTTTCCGGTGTCGCGACGGACCAGCGCCCGGCGACGACCGGCACCAGGGTCAGCGCCACCAGCATCGAGGCGGTGACGGCGCCGGTGATGGCGATGGCGATGTCCGAATAGAGCTGTCCGGCCTCCATGCGCAGGAACATCACCGGCAGGAACACCAGGACGGTGGTGAGCGTCGAGGACAGGATCGCCGGCCACACCTCGGCGATGCCGTCGATCGTGGCGGCGGCGCGCGATTTTCCCAGGCGCAGATGGCGGGCGATGCTGTCCAGTGCCACCACGCTGTTGTCCAGCGTCATGCCGATGGCGAAGGCGATCCCGGACAGCGAGATGACGTTGATGCTGCGCCCGCTGGCCGCCAGCACCAGCAGGGTGGCGAGCGTGCAGACAGGCATGCCGGCCGCCGCGACGGCGGTGGCGGGGACCGAGCGCAGGAAGGCCAGCAGCACCACCCCGGCCAGCAGGCTGCCGGCGATCAGGTTGTCCAGCACGGTGTCGATCGACCGCACCATGTAGCGGACGTCCTCCGACAGGAGGCGCATCGCCAGGCCGCGTTCCTTCAGCGCATGCCGGTTCAACTCCTCCACCGCCGCATCCATCGCCTGCTTGATGGCGATGACGTTGGCACCGGCCCGCTTGCCGATGCTGATCGTCATCGTCGGCCGCCCATCGGCGAAGGCGAAGCTGTGCGCCTCCCGCGTCGCCATCCGCACGGTGCCGACGTCGCGCAGGCGGATGGCCGTTCCGTTCTCCCGCGCGACGATCAGGTCGGCCAGATCCTCCAGATCCTCGAAACGGCCGATGGTGCGCAGGAAGTAGCGCCGCTTGCCGAAGTCGCGGTCCCCGGCCGACATGTCGCGGTTGCGCGCCCGGATGGCGTCGCGCACGGTTCCCACCCCCAGCCCGCGGGCTGCCAGCTTCAGCGGGTCGAGGTCGATGTGGATTTCCTGCGCGGCGCCGCCGCTCACCTCGGCCTTCGCCACGCCGCTCACCCGTTCCAGCCGGGGGCGCAGCGTGTTCTCGATCCAGTTGGTCTCGCGCTGGAGCGACGCGGCATCGGAGGCGCCGTCCAGCCGCTCGATGCCGTAGAACAGGAACGGGTTGGCGGAGGAGGATTCGGCGACGATGCGCGGCCGGTCCACCGTTTCCGGATAGCCGGTGACCTGGGACAGGGCGTTGTCGATGTGGACCAGCGCCTCGTCGACCGGTACGCCGGCCGGAAACTCCATCTCCACCAGCCCGTAGCCGAATTCGGCGCGGGAATAGAGGCGGACGAGGCCGGGCACCAGCCGCAGGTATTTCTCCTGCTCGATCAGGATTTCCTGTTCGATGTCCTGCGGGGTGGCGCCGGGCCAGTCGGTTTCGACGCTGATCCAGCGCGGGCTGATGTCGGGGATCATCTGCACCGGGATGCGGAAGACCGAGACCGCGCCCAGCAGGCACAGGATCAGGATGGAGACCACCGCCACCAGCGGGTTGCGGAGGATCAGGCGTGTCATTCGTCTCGTCTCCCGTCAGCCGGCCAAGGTGAGCCGGCCGAAATCGGCTGGCCGAAATCAGCTGGCCGAAATCGGCTGGTCGAATTCAGCCGACCATGTCCGGCACGACCGGCTGGCCGGGGCGCAGCCCCTCGTTGCCCTGGACCACCACCAGATCGTCGGCACTCAGGTCCGGGCTGGCGATCTCCACCTGTCCGCCGACATGGCGGCCGGTGCGGACCGTCACCGGACGGGCCACCGCGCCGTCGCCGCTGCGCAGGACCACCCAGACGCGGGCGCTGCCGTCGGGCTGCCGTTCGACCGCATCGGCCGGAACCTGCAGGGCGACCTCCGGCCCGTCGCCGGCCCCATCCAGCGCGAAGGTGACGCGCGCCGACATGCCCGCCATCAGCCGCCCGGCAGGATTGGCGAGCGTCACATGGACGCGGAAGCTGCGGCTGACCGGATCGGCTGCCGGGACCACCCGGTCGACCCGCGCGGCGATGGCGTCGGCTGCCGGCGCATCGGCCACCTGGACGCTGGCCGGCGTGCCGGCGGCGATGCGGCCATGCTGGCGTTCCGGCACGTCGATCTCGACGCGCAGCGGGTCGGTGGCGGTCAGCTGCAGCACCGACGCCCCGCTCCCGACCCATTGCCCCCGCTCGGTCCGCCGTTCGGTGACCACGCCGGCGAAGGGGGCGGCGACCGTGTGGCGGTCCAGCCTTTCGCGCTGCATGGCGACGGCGGCGCGCAACTGCCGGACCTTGGCCTCCTCGATGGCCGCCTGGGCGAGCAGGGTGCCGTAGCGCGAGCGCGACACGCCCTGCACGCCGACCAGCGCCCCGGCCTCGCGGGCAAGGCGCTGGGCGTCGCGCTGCACATGCCCGGCCTCGGCCAGGGAGCTCTCCAGCCGCTGCAGCTCCAGCCGGGCGAGCGTGTCGTCCAGCCGCAGCAGGGGCTGGCCGGCCGCCACCGGGTCGCCGGCCTCGACCAGCATGGCGTCCACCTGGCCATCCACCTGCGCGGACAGGGCGCTGCTGCGCGGGGATACCAGCGTGCCGGGCAGTTGCAGCGTCTGGCGGACGGGGGCCGCGACCACCGCGGTCACCTTCACCCGCATCTGCGCGCGGGCTGCGGTGGGCGACAGCACCGGCAGAGCCAGCGCCGCGACGATGAGGGCGGCGAGGGCAGGGAGGGCGTGTCTCAAGGTCCGGCTCCTTCGGCCAGCAGAGGGCGGCAAACAGGGGATCGGCAAGCGGTGCGCGGCGCATCGTCCGGCGTTTCCCCGCCTGCACCGCACGGCGCCCGCACGGCGCCCGCATGGCGCCCATCGCGACACCGTCCCGTGCCGGAGCCGCCGCAGTGCGATCGGTCATGATGCCGAACGGCCGGGACAGCGGCTCCTGCTCCACCGGCCGGACCGGATTGCGGCTTTCGCCCGGCCGTCGTCGTCGCCAGTGCCGGTCCGTGAACGAGTGCGGGCACAATCGCCATGCTTCCCCGGTGCGACCAATTCCGATTAGGGTGACAGGGGCGATCTTGTGCCTATTTACGATAGATACTGCAAGTAATTATTATTCGCAATTGATGGGTGCGGGATGCCGGGCGGCCCGACGTCGCGGGCGCGGTCGACGGCGTGCACCTCATCCCCTGGCCGATGGCCTTGTCAGAAGCGGTCGGAGAACATGAAGCCGACGGCGGCGATCAGGCAGACGAAGGCGGCGAGGTGGTTCCATTTCAGCGCCTCTCCCAGATAAAGGGCGGCGAAGCCGGCGAAGGTCACCAGCGTCACCACCTCCTGGATCACCTTCAACTGTCCGGCGCTGAAGCCCGAGGCGTAGCCGAGCCGGTTGGCCGGCACGGCGAAGCAGTATTCTACGAAGGCGATGGCCCAACTGACGAGGACCACCTTCCACAGCGGTGCGCCGGGATGCTTGAGATGCCCGTACCAGGCGGCGGTCATGAACAGGTTGGAACAGCACAGCAGCAGGATGGTCGTCATCGCGATTTCCGGGAAAGCGGGCAGGGTGGATCAGGCGCGGCCGTAGACCGGGATCACGGCGGGCATCGCCTCGCGCCATTTGGTGTAGACCTTGCCGATGTCGCCCAGCGGCTTGGCGAGCAGGGCGAGGTTGACGGCGAAGCTCGACGCGGTGGCGACGTCGCCGCTGCTGGGAATGAGGCCGAGGTCGAGCGCCAGCGAGACGCCGACGAACAGCCCGAAGCTGGCCCACAGCACCGCCCCCATGCCCCGGTCGGCCAGCCAGCGCAGCACCTCCAGATGCATCACCGAGCGGAAGAGCCGTTCCTGCGACCGCTCGAACCGCTCCTTGTGCAGACGCCTGGTGCGGGCGGCGAGCACGCGGTGGGTGGTCAGGACCAGGCGGCTCAGGCGCTGGATGGCCGGGCCGACCAGCCAGACGATCAGCAACGCCGGCAGGATGGACAGCAGCAGGGCCGGCAGCCAATCCGGGCCGATGGACAATTGCCAGAGGATGATCGCGCCGATTTCGGCGGTCAGCCGCCAGGCGTCCTTGTAGATGACCTCGAAGCCCTTCTTCGCCAGTTCGCTGCCGTAGAGAATCTGGGTGACGTCGCGGGCCTGGCTTTCGCCCCGGCGGCGGTCGAGATAGGTGCGCTGAAGCAGGATGATCAGCCGTTGCTCGACCGCCTTGGAGCCGATCCGCTCGGCGAATTCGGCGAGCCCACCGGCCAGCGCGACCAGCAGGAAGGGCACGCCGACGGCGGCGATCACCGTGGCGACGGTCGCCCCGGCCATCTGCACCGCGCCGATGCCCTCCTTGGCGATCCACGAGAAGCTGGGGGCGACCGCCGCCTTGAAGGTCAGCGCCAGCAGCAGCGCACCGATCAGCCAGCGGATGCCGAGCAGGGTGCCGAGCATCTCGGTCAGCAGGCGGGGGATGGCGGGAGGCCGGGAGGGCGGGGTGACGGGCGGCGGAGCCGCGGCGTCGGAACAGGCGGAAGGGGGCATGGGAACCCGCTTGGCTGGAAACGACTCCGCCGGACGGGCCGGCGGAGTCCTTGCGGTCAGGCGACCGGACGCCGGTGGATGGCCTGACGGTCGGTGGCGATCACCGATCCGGCGGCCGGAACGGCGCTCTTCACGCCGGGCGGCCAATCCGGCACGTCGCGCCAGTCCCCTGCACCCGGCGCGGCACCCGGTGCGGCGAGCCACGCGCGGTCGCCGCGCCACGCCAGAAGCCCGCCGTCGCCGGCCGAGGCGTGCAGTTCGCCCGGCCCGGCCACCGTCTCGACCAGGACCGGCATGCCGCCGTCGAGACGGAACAGCCCCGCCTTGCCGGCCAGCCAGATCCGCCCGTCCGCCGTCGCCACCGGCTCGGTGCCGGGCGGCAGATCGGCCAGCCGCTCGGCCGTGCCGTCCAGCGGATCGATGCGGTGCAGCACCCGCTCGCTGGCGACGATCAGCCGGCCCTCGCCATCGACCGCCAGACCGTCGATCAGCTGCCGCCCGAAGGCGGGCAGCGCCCGCAGATCCTTCGGCCCGCCGGAGCCGGACAGGAACAGTCCCGCCTTGGTGGCGAGCGCCAGCCGTCCGCCCGCGAAGGCGATGCCGGTCAGCTCGGCGAAGCCGTGCGGCCGGCCCGTCACCTTGACGTGCTTCCAGCTCGCGCCGTTGTCGGGGCTTTGGAACAGGCCGCGCTGCGCGGCCAGCCACCACACCCCGTCCGGCGCGCGGGCGACCCCCACCGCGTCGAGCACGTTCCAATCGGCATGGACCGGATGCCAGACGCCCGGGCCGCTGTCCTCCGACAGGAAGGTTCCGAAGCTGGCGGTCGCCAGCAGCCGGCCGCCGTCGAGCGCGAACAGCTTCTTGATCTTGGCGGAGGACGGGTCCGCCGCCGCTCCGTCGAACAGGTCGCGGAACAGGCCGGTGGACAGATCGACCAGCAGCGCGCCCTGGACCCCCGCCACCAGGGCGCGGTCGCCCAGCAGCAGCAGGATTTCCGCCTCGGCGAAGGCGGGATGCTTCATCTCCATGTGGCAGCGGCCGCCATGCAGCAGCTCCAGCTTGCTGCCGCCGATCAGGGCCACCGTGCCGGCACCGGTGGCGGCTGCGGTCACGGGTTCCTTGCGCGGGACCACCGCGTCGCCCAGCCGGTGCGGACCGCCCCATTGGGTGACGATCAGGTCGCCGGCCACGGCGCGGGCGAGGTCGGCGTAGGAGCCCTCGTAGACGTGGCGCCAGCGGTCGCCGCCATCCGTCGACACGGCCAACGCCGGTTCGCTGCCCGGTCCCTGCTTCTTGACGAAGGCCAGGATGCGGCCCGGTTCGCCGGCGAGTCCGATCACCTCATAGGGGCGGCCGGAGCGCACCGCCGTCCAATGCTCGCCGTCCAGCCGCCAGAGGCCGGTCTTGCCGCCGGCGAAGACGACGCCGTCCTGGACCAGCAGCGATTTGGCTTCGGGCACCGGCAGATCGGGGAGCCGGCGCAGGATGGCGCCGCTCTCGTCGCAGACCAGCAGCGGGGCGCCGCGGTCGCCGGTCGCCAGCAGCACGCCGTCCGGGGCGGCGGCCAGCGCCCGCACCGGCCGTCCGGCGAAACCGGGAACCGGCTCCAGCCGGTCGTCGCGCCAGCGGAACAGGCCGCCCAGCGTCGCCAGCCACAGCGCGTCGCGGTGGAGGATGGCGCCCTTGACCTCGGGGCGCCGGTAGGGAGTGAAATCGTCCATCACAGGGGATTCCTTGCGGCTCACAGCGCGATGCGGAAAAGGCGGGCACGGTCGGTCGCCAGGGCGACGCCGCGCGCGGCGTCGATGGCGACATGGCGGACGCCGGCCGGCCAGCCGGCCACGGCGGTCCAGTCCCGTCCCTCCCGGTGGCGCATCCACGCCCCCTGCCCATCCCAGACGAACAGCCGGTCGCCGGCCTCGGTCAGATGGAGTCCGCCCCTGGCGTCGGGCGGGGTCGCGTCGGTCGGGGCGCGACCGCGGATTTCGGTCAGCCGGTCGCCGCAGGCGAGCCAGGCGATCCCGTTCCCGGCCAGCATCGCCGATTCGCCGATGGGCATCTCGGCCAGGGCTTGCGGAGCCGTCGTCCAATCCCAGCGCCACAGCGTCCCGGCCGCCGTGCCGACGACCAGGGTGCCGTCGGAGCGATCGCAGGCCAGCGCCTCGACAGCGCCGGTTCCGAAGGCCTCGACGCGGACGAAGCGCTCGGGATCCTCGGACGGGCGGTTGACGAACAGCCCCTGCTTGGTGCCGATCGCCACCCGGTCGCCGGTCACCGCCAGGGCGCGCAGCTCCGCGTAATGCGGGCCGTCCACCTTGATCTTGTGGTAGTCGATGCGGCCGCCCCGGTCGTCGGTGCGGAACAGCCCGCGCTGGCAGGCGATCCACCAGCGTCCGGCGGCGCCGCGCGCCGCGTGCTCGGCGTCGAGCACCCACCATTCGGAATCGGCGCGCTCCCACGACACGCCGTCGTCGAAGGACCGGAAGGTCCCGAAGGTGGTCGTCGCCAGCAGCGCGCCGTCCAGCAGGAACAGGCGTTTCAGCTTGCCGGGCCGGCGGTCCAGGCCGTGGGCGGGCAGCAGGTCGGTCAGGGTGCCGCTGGCCGGCTCGAACCGCCAGGCCCCCTGGGCGCCCGCGACCACCGCGCCGCCGGGCACGAGGTGGAGGTGCTCCGCCTCGGCGATGGCCGGGTGATAGGCGGAGAGCTTGGCGGCGCCGGGCCGCGCGATCTCCAGCTTGTCGCCGTCGACCACGGCGGTGGTGCCGTCTTCGGCGATCAGCCCGGCGGTGATCGGGTGTTTCTTGTAGCCGGCGCGCTTGTCGATCGGCCGCGCCCCGCGCCAGCGGGTGACGATCGACCCGGCGGCGGCGGCGAGCACGAGATCCTGATAGTCGGGCTGCGGCAGCACCGTCCAGCTGTCGCCGTCATCCGCGCTTTCGATCAGGGCGGGGCGGTCGTCGGGAGCCAGCTTCTTGACCGAACCGACCAGGGTCCGGCCGCCCCGGTGCCACAGCCGCAGGATCTCGGCCTTGCCCCCGGCAGCGGAGAATTCCGCGCCGAAGACCCCGGCACCGAAGACATGGCTCCAGCCCTGCCCGTCGTGGCGGAAGACGCCGCGCTTGGTGCCGATCCACAGCGTGCCGCCGCAGGCCGCCAGCGTCTTGACCTTCTCGTCCGGCGGCGGGGCGATCCGCTCGCCCGGAACGCCGTCGGCGTCGCAACGGGTGATGGCGGCGCCGTCCGGCCCGTAGACGGCGGCGACCAGCCGGTCGCCGTCGGCAGCCAGGGCCTGCACCTCTACGCCCCTCCAGCCGGGAACCGGCTCGGCGGCGGCGGCGGCGGCGGAATCCGGGTTCCAGCGCAGAAGCCCTGCGGCGGTGCCGATCCACAGCCAGCCGCCGAGCTCCAGGGTGGATTTGACTTCCACCCGTGCAAACATATCCAGTGATGTCATCGATTGTGCAAAGACGGGCTTGCACCGCAGCGTCCGAGTGACGGATTGCCAGGTGTCTCCAACGGTCACGGCCGCGGTGCGCGCCGGTCCATCCTCATCATCTTGCCCAGGGTCGTCAGGTCACGTCCCCACCGGGAAAAAAGCATGAACTGCGACTGACTGTCAATCGCAATTCATGCTCCGATATACGAACGGCTATGGGCCGCTCAGAACCGCATGCGGCCGCCGACCAGCAGCGTGCGGCCGGTGGCGATCATCGCCTCGCGCGACAGCACGCCGTTGGTCACCTCATACTCGTGGCGCGCCTTGTCGGTCAGGTTCTCGGCGCTGGCGAACAGGCTGAACCCCTCGACGATCCGCTGTTCGGCGTAGAGATCGACGAAGGCCTCGGCCCGGCGGGTCTTGCGGCGAATCTGCCCGGCCCCTTCGTTGCTGACGACCAGCCGTTCGGTGCTGGCGTTGACGGTCGCCGACAGGATGGTGCCGGTGTCGGGATCGTTCCAGGTCAGGCCGATGTTCGCGGTGATGTCCGGCGTCTCGGCGAAGGGCCGCTTGCCGGTGTTGGGATCGTTCACCTCGGTCTTCAGGAAGGTCTGGTTGGCGAAGACGGTCAGCGGCCGCAGCGCCTCGATGCCGAGCAGGGCCAGGTTGAAGCGCTGTTCCAGCTCCAGGCCGCGGGCGTAGCCGTCGCCGACGTTGCGGATCCGGAGGGTGGTGCTGTTCACCTCGTCGGCCTCGATGACGTCCCGCACCCGGCGATGGAACAGGTTCGCCGCCAGGAAGAAGCCGTCGCCGTGGTATTCGGCCCCGGCATCGACGCTCCAGGACCGGGTCGGCGTCACGTCGGGGTTGCCGTAGATGGTGCGCGACCCGCGCACGGTGATGCCCGGCGCCATGTCCTGGAAATTCGGCCGGTTGATCTGCCGCGACAGCGCGCCCCGCAGCACGATCGCATCGTTCAGCCGGTAGCGGATGGGGAGCGAAGGGAACAGGTCGGTGGCATCGGTGTCGAAGCGGCCGTTGTAGCCGGTCATCCGGTCGGTCACCCGCTCCACCCGCAGGCCGGGCGTGAGGGTCAGGGCGCCCAGCGTCACCTCGTCCTGGACGAAGGCGGCGTAATAGCGCTCCTCGATCTCGTAGTCGGACTGCCGCGAGGTCAGGCGGTTGGCCGCGGTCTGCGAGCGCGTCCCGGCGGCGTTCAGCGTGTAGCTCTCGCCGTCGCTGGTGCGCTTGGCCGCGCGGACCACCACGCCGGCCTTGAGCACCTGCGGCACGCCCAGGGTCAGCGGCACCGTCAGCGTGCTGCCGCCCTGGGCGGTCCGCTCGTCATAGTCGGACTCGCTTTCGGTGGCCGAGCCGAAGGCGAGCGCCGGGGTCAGCGTCACCTCGCGGTTGCGTGTGTCGTAAGCGGCCGTGGACAGGTTGGCGAAGGTCCGCACCGACACCCCGCCGGCGAAGCGGTGGGTGTGGTCGAGCGTGGCGCCGACGTTGGTCGCCTCCTCGCGCCCGGTGGTCAGCACGCGGTCCTGGAACTGGCCGGTGACGCGGCGGTACTGGTCGCGCCATTTGTCGATGTCGGAGGTTTCGCGCAGCAGCATCGGCTTGAAGTGGATTTCGCCGCCGTCGTAGAAACCGGCGAGGTCGAGCGCGGCGTCGAGATTGGCGACGTCCTTGGGTTCCTCCTCGTTGCGGCGGAATCCCTGGCCGCCGGGGCCGCCGGAATAGGTGAACTCGCTGTTGTGCTTGGTCTTGGTGAGCCGGCGTTCCTCATAGGAGACGGACCCGAGCAGGCCGAAGCGGTCGATCCGCCGCCCGTAGGCGCCGCCGCCCGCCCTGGCGGTTCCGTTCAGCCCGTCCAGCCCGCCGTAACCGACGCGCAGTTCGCCGGTGGGTTCGTCGGGGATGGCGCGCGTGGTGACGGCGATCCGCCCGGCGATGCCCTCGGCGTCGTGCTCGGCGGACGGGTTGCGCAGCAGCGTGACCTCCCCGGCCAGGAAGGACGACATGTTCATCAGCTCGAAGCTGCGGCTGGGCGCCGGCATCTGGATGCCGTCGACGCTGACGCGGGTGTAGTCGGTCGGCAGGCCGCGCAGGGAGAAGGTCTTCTTTTCGCCCGGCGGGCCGGACACCACGACGCCCGGCAGGCGCCCGACGATGTCGCTGACGCGGTCGTTGGGCAGCGTGTCGAACTCCTCCCGCGTCACGGTCACGCTGGGCGCCACCGACTCCAGGCGGATGGCCTCGCCGGCCGGCGCCGAGCCGGTGACGGTGATCGACGGCAGGCGTGTGGAGGACGTATCCTGGGCTTGGGCGGAAGGAGTGCCGATGAAAAGGCCGAAGGCCGTGAGAGCGATGGCTTTCGGCCAGTGACGAATCGTCGTGAAGCGGCGCCGGGCATGGACCCGGTGCGCCCACAGCCTGCTTGCGTGCGGCATGGGAACACCTGTTTCAAAAAGGGGGTCGACACCTGGCGCCTTCTGATTAGCGCTAATGCGAGTCATTCGCAATATCTTACGTGCACGATGCGTATCGGAGCGGCCCCTGGTCCCTGGGCGGGCTGCCGCCGAGATGGGCTTGGCCCGGCTTCGCATCGTGCTGCCAATACGATCGGGGCCGGGCGACCGTGGCAGGTCCGGTCCGGAGTTTCCGTTCGGTTGCTATTCGATCCCCCGGCTGAAATCGGAGGAGCCGATCTTCAGCCGGCCCGGCAGATCGTCGCGCACGTCTTGCGGGACGGGACGCGAGCCATCGGGCCTCTGTTCGTGACGGGCCGGTCACGAACGGGGTGTCAGACGTTCTTCACCGCCCCGATGAGGAACTCCTTGTTTCCCTCCGGTCCGGTGATCGGGCTTTCGGCAATGTCGAGGACGTGCCAGCCCGGCAAACCCTCCAGCCAGGCCCGGATGCGGTCGCAGACCTCCCGATGCAACTCCGGCTCGCGCACCACGCCACCCTTGCCGACCCGGCCCTTGCCGACCTCGAACTGCGGCTTGATCAGTGCGACCAGGCGACCGCCGGGCACCACGAGTTCCAGCGCTGCCGGCAGCACCACCTCCAGCCCGATGAAGCTGGCGTCGCAGACCACGAGGTCGATGGGATCGGGAATTTCCGCGACGGTCAAATGGCGGGCGTTGGTTTTCTCCAGCACCGCCACGCGCGGATCGTTCCGCAGCTTCCAGGCCAGCTGGCCATGACCGACATCCACGGCGAAGACCTTTGCCGCGCCGCGGGTCAGCAGCACGTCGGTGAAGCCGCCGGTGGAGGCGCCGACATCGACCGCGGTCAGGCCGGCAGGGTCGATGGCGAAACTGTCCAGCCCCTTCACCAGTTTCAGCCCGCCGCGCGATACCCAGGGATGGTCCTGCCCCTTGACCGCCAGCGGCGCCTCGGCAGCGATCAGGTCACCCGCCTTGTCGATGCGCCGGGTCTCGGAATAGACCAGTCCGGCCAGGATCAACGCCTGCGCCTTGGCGCGGCTTTCCACCAGCCCGCGCTCCACCAGAGCGACATCCGCCCTCACTTTTGCCATGCCGTCCGCCGCCTTTCCTGCCTGCGCGGACATTCCTGCCCCGGAACGGCAGGAAGGGCAAGCTCCGGCACCGGATCGGAGCCACGCGCGGCACCGGTCGGGACGGGCCCGTCACGCTCGGGGGGGAGCCCGCGTCTACCCCGACTATGAGGGCGCCAATACTATGAACGTCGGTTCCGTGCCTGGCGCCTGCTTCACCGTCGCTCTCGCCCGGCCGGCCAAAACCGAACGGGCCGACTTGTAAGGCCGGGGAGGCGGGCCCAGCTGTTGGGAATTCATGCCCGGGCCCGGTTGGCGACCCGAAAAGGATTGAGCGCTCCCCATGATCGACCTGTATCGACGGTTCCCCGGCCGACAGCGCCCTTCGAGGATCGGGACGACGCGGGCGCAGAAACCGTGCTGACCGCATTCCCCGATTTCGCCGCCCTGGGTGCCGCTCTCGCCGCCTACATCGAAGCGCATGCGGACTGGGCGGAGGCCATCATCTTCCTGATGGCGTTCGCCGAGGGATTGACGCTCGTCGGGCTTCTTGTTCCGGGTGTCGTCATGCTGACCGCGACCGGCGCGCTGGTAGCCGCCGGCGTTCTCGATTTCTGGTCCGTCTATCTGGCGATCGTGGGCGGCGCCGTTCTGGGGGATGCCGCGTCCTATTGGCTGGGCCGCCGTTATGGCGAGCGCATTTTCCGGTTGTGGCCGCTCAGCAGGCAGCCCGAGCTGCGCCGCCGTGGCGAAGCGTTCTTCATCAGGCATGGCAGCAAGAGCGTGTTCCTGGCACGCTTCATCGGCCCGCTGCGCGCCGTGGTGCCGACGACGGCCGGCATGATGGCGATGCCCCACCGGAAATTCCAGACATTCAATGTCCTGTCGGCCGTGATCTGGGCCCCGTTGCTGATGTCGCCGGGGCATCTCGCCTGGACCGGCTACGACGTCAGCGGACTGGGCGGCCGTGCCGCTCCGGCCGCCGCCGACGGCGGTACGGGGCAAGGCGCGGCGAAGGCCTGCGTGCCCGCTCCGCCCGTCGACGGCATGCCGGGAAATGCGGGCTGCTGAAGCGGCAGGGTGGCCGGGTCCGCCCCAAGCAGGCGGGGAGTTCGGCCCCCCCTGCATGGAGTGCGATGCCTTCCGCCGCAAAACCTTGCTCCCCTGACGCCGTGCATGCCCCATCGCCCACCGGACGGCGTCGGCCGCCGGATCGAATGGCGATTGGCAGGAGGCGCCCCGGCGCGTAGAGAAAACACGGGAACGGATCAGTTCAGGTTGACCGTCGGGAAGAGGGAGCATCCGGCATGTCGGAAGGCGGAGAGGACGGAGCGATGCCGGTGGCACGCCGCGTCCGGGTCATGCTGGTCGAAGACGACGCCCCCATCCGGGAGCGGATGGCGGCCATCCTGGGCGCCGCCGACAGCCTGGAACTGGTCGGCGTCGCCGAAACCCTGCAGCAGGCCCGCACCCTGTGCGCCGAGCGGGTGCCGGCGGTGCTGGTCACCGACCTGAAGCTGCCCGACGGCAGCGGCCTCGACCTCATCCGCGAAAACCGCCGGCTCTATCCTGCCATGGACATCATGGTCGTCTCGGCCCTCGGCGACGAGCGCAACGTGCTGGCCGCGATAGAGGCCGGAGCGGCGGGCTACATCCTGAAGGATTCCCGCTCGGTGGATCTGGTCGGCTCGGTGCTGGATCTGGTCGCCGGCCTCTCGCCGATCTCCACATCCATCGCCCGGACCATCGTCCGGCGGATTCAGGGAAAGCCTGCCGCCAGCGATCCCGCCGCGACCGCTCCTTCCCTGACCGAACGCGAAACCGATATCCTCTGGGGCATCGCCAAGGGGCTCACCTATGCCGACATCGCGGACAGGCTGGGCATCTCGCGCAACACCGTCCTGACCCACATCAAGAACATCTACCGCAAGCTGGAGGTCAACTCCCGCGGCGAGGCGGTGTTCACCGCGATCAACCAGAAAATCATCGATCTCGGCCCTTGAGGCGGGGCGGAGCCAGGGCCGTGACCGATCTTCCGCAGGACGCAGACGCAGGCGCAGGCACGGCATCCCGGCCGGGCCGGCCCACCGGATCATGGTACGGCCTCCTCCTTCTCTGTCTTCTGCTGCCCCTGGCCTTCGGCTGGTTCGTCTTCCGGAACGTCACCCCGCCGGCCGATGTCGGTCCCCTGTACATCCAGGACGTCCGCCTCGACGGTGGCGGCGGTTCCAGGCGAGATGTGCAGGGACCGGCAGCGGACACGGCAGCGGACAGGGCGACTCTGCCCTACCGCTGTCCGCCGGTTCGGGGCATGGAGCAGTGCAGGGCCGCCTTCCAGCTTTCCCTTCACCGGCAGCAGGACGACGGCCGGCTGGTTTCGCTCTACATCCCGGCCTACCAGGGCCGTGTCACCGTGTTCCTGAACGGCGTCTTCCTGGCGACCAGCGATTGGGAGCAGTCGGAAACCGACAGCTGGTCGACCTCCCCGCTGCTGATCCCGCTGCCCGATCCGCTTCTCCAGCCGGGTACGAACGACTTGCGGATCCTGCTGACCTCGAGCGGCGCGAAGTTCGGCTTTCTCGGCCGTGTCGCAGTCGGGCCGGATGTCCTGCTTCGTGCCGATTACGACCGCCGAACCTTCCTGTTCTCCACGCTGCCCCGGCTGATCGACGGATGGGAGATCGCCATGGGGGTGGGGATGCTGATCATGTGGATCGCCCGCCCGCGGGAGAGGATCTTCCTGCTGGTCGGCGCGATGCTGCTGTCGCAGGCGCTCACCTCCCTGCCGGCGATCCTCGGCGACGTGCTCGGCGAGAGGATCCTGCTGCTCGCCAACCATGCCCGGTTCGTCAGCACCAGCCTGATCCTGCCGCTGGCCTGCCTGTTCGTCGGCCGCCGGCCGCCCGTCCCCATCTGGGTGTTCCTGCTGTTGCCGGCGGCCGTCGCGGCAAGCCTGACGACGCTGCCGCTGGAGAACCACCAGTGGCTGCTGTACCGGATCTTCACGCCGATCGGCGTTCTGAACGTGCTGGCCGCCGCCCTTGTCCTGTCCTGGGCGGCGTTCAAGGATCGCAACGGCGAGGCGTTGCCGCTGCTCGGCGCCTTTCTCCTGACCCTGATCCTGGCCACCCACGATCTGATGAACCTGCTGAGCGGTGTCAACGACGTCGGCATCCCGCTCAGCCGGTTCGCCGCGCCCCTGCTGCTGACCACCTTCAGCGCCGTGTTCATGTGGCGCTTCGCCGTCACCATGAACATGCTGGACCGCTTCAACAGCCGGCTGAAACGGGAGGTCGCCGCCACCGAGGAGGCGCTGCTGCGCAGCTTCGAGCGCGAGCGGATCCAGGCCCGGGCCGCCACCCTGGAGGCCGAGCGCGTGCGCCTGATGAGCGACCTGCACGACGGCATCGCCGGACAGCTGGTCTCCATCCTGGCGCGGTGCGAGCTGCGCGAGGTCGGGCAGGCGGAGGTGGCCGGGACGGTCGGTGCCGCGCTGGCCGATCTCCGGCTGATCGTCGCCTCGCTCGACGATTACGGCGAGGATCTGGGCGTCATGCTCGCCCTGTTCCGCGAGCGGATCGAGCAGCAGGTTGCGGCCCACGGGGTGGAGCTGGTCTGGCGGGTCGGCGATCTGCCGGATTTGAAGGGTCTGCATCCGGGCGCGGCCCTCGCCATCTTCCGCATCCTTCAGGAAGCGGCCACCAACGCCCTGCGCCACAGCGGGTCGGCGGAATTGCGCTTCGAGGCCGCTCCCTCGCCCGTGGCCGGCCGGGGTGTCCGCCTGCGCCTCGGCGACCGCGGGCGCGGCGGCGCCGCCGACCGCCCCGGCAGCTACGGCATGGGGAACATGCGGCGGCGGGCGGACGGGCTCGGCGCCACCCTGACCATCCTGTCCGATGCCTCCGGGACTACGGTCACGCTCGATCTTCCCGACCGGCTCCCCCCGGCGGCGCCGTCCCCGACCGCGTTCCTGGCCGGGGTGCGCTGACCCCGCCGGACGAGGGGGGATCACACACTCTTGGGATGTTCGACCACGAACGGCACCACTATCGTTGGGTGAAATATCCCAACGAGAGTAACGACATGTCTTTCGACCATCGCATTCGTTTCGCTCGGCCATCGAACCCGGCACCGCTCCGGCCCCTGGCGGTCTGCCCCTGCCGGTCTTCGCGCCGGCCATCGGTTGGGGGCCTGCGATGAAGCCCGACCCCTTTTCCAAGACCAGCCGGCATCCGCCGCAATTCCGCATGGGGTTGTGCACAGCATCCACCTGAATTTCATTTCTTGGATTGGAGTTTCTGCATTATGCCTTTGGTTGCGAATGGCTCAGAGATTGCCGTAAACACGACCACCACCAACAGTCAGCGTGAGGTCACCGTCACGGCGGTGGACGGCTATGGATATTTCCTCGCCTGGACGGACAACAGCGGTGAGTCTCGCGACACCAGCGGCTCGGGAATCCGTGGACAATTCGTCGGGCTCGACGGCACGACGGGTGCGGACTTCTTTGTCAACGCCACCACGACTTCGGACCAGGCCACACCGAGCGTCGACACCTTGAAAGCCGTGGGGGGAGACCCCAATAACGTGATGATCGTGTGGGTGGACTCCAGCGGTGAGCAAGGCGATACCCAGGGTACCGCAATCGTCGGCGCGCGCCGGGGGCCCGATGGCGAGTACTTTGATGATAACTTCATTATCAACTCATCGACTGCCGGTGATCAGAGCGCTCCAAGCGTTGCGGGATTGTACCCCGATCCGAACGGCACGGATGACGGTGGCTTCGTGGTCGTCTGGGTCACCACGGACGAGGCCTCGGGCGATGGCGCGGGCACCGCGGTCAAGGCGCGGCTCTTCAACGCCTACGGAGTTGCGATCGGCGGCGAGTTCCTCGTCAACAGCTCCGCCGGCGACGATGTCTTGAACAGCGCGAATCCCGGCGGCGACGATCAGTCCGCACCGGCGGTCACGGCCCTGAAGAATGGCGGCTTCGTCGTCGTATGGCAGGATTCGCGAGGCTCGGTGACGGGCAGCGGCGACGACACATTGGACACCGGCATACGGGCGAAGATTTACGATGGTTCCGGCAACGAGGTGACCGGCGATTTTCCGGTCAACACGGGTACCTGGGGCCCTCAAAAAGACCCGCAGATCGCAGCCTTGAGCGGTGGCGGGTTCGTCATCGTCTGGATAACCGAAGATGCGGGGGCCGACGGCAGCGGCTCCGCCGTGATGGCGCAGATCTACGACGACAGCGGAAACGCGGTGGGGAGCAATTTCGTCGTCAACACCACAAGCAATCTTGATCAATACGAACCCAGCGTCGCCGCATTGGGCGACGGGGGATTCATCGTCACCTGGAATGACACAAGCGGATACGGCGACCCGAATATTCAATACGAGATCAGAGGCCAGCTCTTCACCGCCGACGGTACCAGGTTCGGCAGCGAGTTTGTCGCCAACCCCACGGCCTCGGGCTATCAGGAAGCCCCCGTCGTCGCAGCGACGAGCGACGGGGGTGTCGTCGTCGCCTGGGTGGATATATCGAGCAGCACCCCTGCCCAAGTCGACATCAAGGCACAGGTCTACACCTACATCGATCCGAGCTGCTATCTGGCGGGCAGCCTGGTCTACACCGATCGTGGCGATGTGCCGGTGGAACGGCTGCGCATCGGCGACCGTGTTCTGACGGCCAGCGGTGCCTACCGTCCGATCCGCTGGATCGGCAGGACCACCATTCCCGCCCGCCTGATCAACACGCCGGAAGCGGAACAGGCCTGCCTGCCGGTGATCGTGCGCAGGGATGCGGTGCAGAAGAACGCGCCTTCGCGCGATCTCTACATCGCACCATGGCACGCCATCGTCGCGAACGGCGTCTCGATGCCGGTCGGTGCGTTGATCAACGGGCTCAGCATCGTGCAGGACGACAGGGTTCGCGATCTGGTCTACTACAATGTCGAACTCGAAACCGTGGATGTGATCTTCGTCAACCACCTGCCGGTGTTGAGCCTGTGGCCGCGCGTCAGCCCGCGGTTCCGTTTCGACAATTGCGACGATTATTTCGCCCGCTATCCCGACGGCGCGGCCCATGATCGTACGCTGACGTCTCCGGTTCCCGATTGCACCGTGGATGATTTGAGGACGGCTGCGATCCTCCTCCACCGCAGGGCGAAGGCCGGGAACCCGGCCCCGGCGAAGCGCAAGGGGCCCGCCATGCGCAAGCAGGCCCGTCCCGCCGCCGGAGCGGCCGCCTTCACGCCGACGCCCGGCCCGACCTTGCCGATGGCCTGCACCCCGGCCGGCGCCGCGACGGTCGATATCGGCTGGACGGCGTTCCAGGAGATGATGCGCGGCGCCGACGGGAAAAGCGGCGACCGTCAGGGCCTGCCGGCCGACCGTGCCGGCGGTGCCCCGGTCGCCGTTCGCTGATCGCCGTTTTTGCCGGGGAGCCTCCGTCACTTCGTGCCGGCGGCCGGCTCGCCGAGTTGCAGCCCGGTCCGGAACACCTGCTTGTCGAAATCGTCGATCAGCACGTCCAGGCGCAGCTCCCAGCGGCCGGCCAGCGGCAGCTCCATGTCGTCGCTGCCGAAGAAGCCGGGGCCGAGGCTCGACAGGGGCCGCCGCAGCGGGGCGATGCCGGCGGCGGGCAGCTCCCATTCCGCCGTCGCCTCGCGGGCGGCCAGCTGCTTGCCGTCCTCGTCCTGGAGATGGAGCCGGATGCGGTTCCGCCCCGGCCTCGCCGGATCGACGTCGATGATGGCCATATGGCCGTTCCGGACCGTGACGATGGAAAATCCCGGCGGCGGCCTTTCCACCCCGCCGCTCCGTGCGCGCGGCGGCGGGGTCAGGGCGAACGAGGCGGTCAGCAGCAGGATCGTGCCGGCCACCGCCATCTCAAGGGCGATGCTCCGCCGCAGCGCCCGGACCGCGCCGGTGCCGCCGCGGTCGAGCGCCGGGGTCAGCGACTGCCGGTTCCATGCCGCCAGCCCGAGCAGCAGCAGGACCGCCAGCATCTTGCCCGACCACAGCCAGCCATAGCCGGCCGACAGGATCGCCTCCAGGATCGCGCTGCCTGAAACTGCACCGGCCGGGCGGAGCTGGAGCACGGACAGGATGGCGCCGGCCCCGGCCAGCACCGCCACCGCGCCGACGGCGAGGCGGGAGAAGCGGCGGGTCAGCCGTGCCGCCTCGGCCGCAGGTTCCAGGCGCAGGGCGACGGCCAGCGGCCACAGCGCCCCGACCCAGAAGGCGGCCATCAGCCCATGCAGCGCGACCAGGGGGGCGGCCAGCCAGCGCGGCGGGGCGGTGGCGGCATGGCCGGTGGCCGCCAGCGACAGGGCGCCCAGCAGCGCCCCCGCTGCCAGGAGCAGCCAACCGGCTTTCGACCGGCCCCAGCCCGCCAGACCGCCAGCCGTGCAGAGCAGGGCCAGCGCGGCGATGCCGATGCTGAGGCCGACGCTGCTTCCGGCGCCGGTGTTCCAGGCCGACGCCGTCGCCAGGGCGGCGAGGGGCTGGCCGGTCAGGACCGCGCCGGTCACCCCGACCAGCAGCAGCCCCGACAGCCCGGCAGCCAGCAGCATCGACCCCAGGGCGGGCTTCAGCCGGTCGCCGAGCGCGCTCGACCGCCCGCTGACCAGAAGCAGGAACAGGCCGCCGCCGGTCCCGGCCAGCAGGGCGGCGTAATGCAGGGCGCGCAGCAGCACCCCGGCCAGCGCGGCGGTGCGGGCCGGGTCGTCGGGCTCCGGCGTTCCGGCCGCCGGCTGCGGCGTCACGCCGATTCCGAAGGTGAAGGAGCCGGCGACCGGATGGCCGTCGGCCGACGTCATGCGGTAGCTGGCGACATAGAGGCCCTGCGGCAGCCCCGGCGGCAGGGCGAGCCGGACGGTTCCGTTCTCCGCCACGGCGCCCGCGGGATCGGCCACGTCGCGTCCCTGCCGGTCGAGCAGCTGGAAGCGGATCGGGGAGACGGGCTCGTTGAAGCTCAGCCGCAGCTCGGCCGGCGGGGCGTCGAGGGTGGCGCCGTCGGCGGGGGCCGACTCCATCAGGACGGCATGGGCCCAGCCGGTCCGCGGGATCGCCGCCATGCCCGCCAGGGCAAGCAGCAGGATCACCCGGAAGAGCGGCCGGAATCGCACCCGGACGAGTGACAGGGCGGGCGGACGATGAAGGTCGGATTGCATTGGGATGCCTCGCGTTGGCGGCAGCCATGGGCGCGGGTCGGCAAGCCGGAAGCCCTCGGGGCCGCCGGCATGCCGCCCGCCCGTCCGGCGGGAGGCCGTCAGTGCGGCGCGGGTTCGGTCAGCGTGAGGACCGGCGCCGGTTCGCGATAATCGCCCGGCGACCTGCCGGCCTCCGGGATCTCGATCCAGCGATGGACGCCCTTCTCGCACTCCTGCACCACCGGGAAATGGATCGTGGTGCCGGCGGGCCGCTTGGGCAGCACGACCTGGAAGACGAACTCGCCATACCAGGCATCCGGCAGGCTGCCGCCGGTCCAGGCGATTTCGGTGACGCCCTGGGTGATGCTGCGCCCGTGCGAGTCGTAGGGCTGGGAATAGGGGCCTTCCTTGGTCGACAGGCTCCAGCCCGGCTTCGGCATCGGCTTGGCCAGCACCGCCCCGTCGGGCAGGCGGACGCGGATCGCGGTGGTCGGCGAGCCGTCGCAGCCGTGGCCGACCTTCAGCACGGCCTTGTAATAGCTGCCGGCCGGCGCCTCGCGGGTCTCCAGGACGACATGGGCGGCGGCGGTGCCGGCGGCGAGCGCAAGGCAAAGGGTCCCGGCGCCGAGCGCCAGGGAGAGGATGCGGGTCATTGGAACGCTCCTGAATGGATCTGCGGACCGGATGAAATCCGGAAAACGGCGGGTGGTGCCGGGATCACACCGGTGGAGCGCGGGGTTTGACGCAGGTCAGGAAATGGTCGGCCGGCCGCATGCCGGGGCTGGCCGGCGGGGAAGCCTCGCTGGCGAAGACCGCCCGCGGCGGCGGGGCGGCGGCGATGGGCACCAGCCCATGGGTGGCGAGCGCGAGGCAGAAGGCGCAGAGACTGCCATGGTCCATGCCCTGGCCGCCGGGATGCTCCCCGGGATGCCCGCCGTGTTGCCCGCCGTGTTGCTCCTGGTCGGGGCCGCAATGCCCGGCCGCGGTCGCCGCGGTCAGGAAGCCGGCCGGCAGGCCCGCCTGCGCCCGCGCCGCCATGGCGAGATCGGGAACCGCCACCTGGACCAGCAGCGCCAGCACCGCAAGCCAGCCCGCCAGCGCATGGCGCAGCCGGCCGCCGGCGCCTGGGATGCCGCCCGGAGGCGGATCGCGCCTGTCTCTGGATGTCCGGCGCCGGGTCATGAGGGGCGAAGCCACCTGATACGGAAGGACCGATGCCATCGACCACGGGCGGCACCGGGCGGTCAAGCCATTCCGCGGGAGGGCGGACGATTCGTCCGACCCGCCGCCGACAGCCCCATTTCATCCGCCATCGGTTTCCGGATACGCTATTCCCTGAGGTTATAAGGTGAGTCCATCGTGAATCTGCGTCAGGTCGAGGCGTTCCACGCGGTCATGACCAACGGCACCGCGTCGCGCGCCGCCGAGGTGCTGCGCATTTCCCAGCCCGCCGTCAGCAAGGCGATCCAGGAGCTGGAGCGCGAGATCGGCTTTGCGCTGTTCCACCGCGCCAAGGGCCGCCTGATCGCGACGGAGGAGGGGCGGCTGTTCTTCCAGGAGGTGTCCGATTCCTTCGCCGGCCTGATCCATCTGCGCGCCGCCGCCGCCCGCATCCGCGATTTCGGATCGGGCGAAATCCGGGTGGCCTGCCAGTCGGCGATCAGCACCACGGTCCTGCCCAAGGCGCTGCGCGCCTTCCAGCTGCGTCATCCCGACGTGTCGATCACCGTCCAGGCGCGCATGTCGTCGGTGGTCAAGGACCTGATCGCGTCCGGCCAGTTCGATGTCGGGCTGGCGGCGGACGAGATCGACGTGACCGGGGTCGATGCGACGCTGTTCATGCAGCAGCGGCTGGTGATCGCCGTTCCCGCGGATCATCCGCTGGCGTCGCGCCCGGTGCTGCACCCGGCCGACCTGCACGGGCTGCCCTTCATCGCGCTGGCGCCGGAGGACACCGCCCGCCGCCGGCTGGACGGCGTGCTGGCGGCCCATGGCGTGATGCCGAAGATCGTGCTTGAGACGCCCTATTCGACCACGGTCTGCGCCATGGTCCAGGCCGGCATCGGCTGCGGGCTGGTCAGCCCGCTGACCACCGAGCCCTATCTCGGCCGGGGGCTGGTCGCCTGCGCCTTCGAGCCGGTGATCCGCTCGCGCACCCTGCTGCTGCTGCCGCCGAACCGCCGGCCGTCGCGCATCGTCGCCGACTGCATCGCGGAGCTGATGGCCTTCTCCAGCGTCGGCGCGGCGGATGCCGGCGGCCCCGATCATTGATCGGTTCAGGCCATCAGCATCTTCACCCCGGACGCCACCAGGATCGCCGAAAGCAGATAGCGCAACGCCGCGACCGGGAGATGCCGGCTGCCCAGCCACGCGCCGAACAGCCCGCCGGCGCCGGCGGCCATCAGCCATACCGGCAGCGCCGGGGGCAGTGCCGGCACCGTCGCCCAGGTGCCCAGCAGGGCCGATGCCGAGTTCAGAAGGTTGAAGGCGGCCGACACCGCGGCCGTCCGCCGGGTTTCGACCCAGCCCATCAGCAGGATCAGCGGGGCGAGGAAGATGCCGCCTCCCGTTCCGGTCATGCCGGACAGGAAGCCGATGCCGGCACCCGCCGCCAGGGCCGCCCAGAAGGGCGGGTGTTCCGGTGCATCCGGTACCGCCCGCCGTCGGCCGGCGACCCAGGTGGAGCGGGTCAGTTCCAGCCCGGCCAGCAGCAGGCAGCCGCCGGCGACCGGGTAATAGACCGCCGCCGGAAGATGCACCAGGCCGCCGGCGAAGGAAAATGGCATGCCCAGGACGCCGAACGGGTAGAAGCTGCGCCAGCGCAGCAGCCCCGCCCGCGCGAAGCGGGTCGTGCCGATCGCCGCGACCAACAGGTTCAGGGTCAGGGCGACCGGCTTCATCACCGCCGGGTCGAGGCCGGCCATGCCCATGACGGCAAGGTAGCCGGACGCCCCGGCCTGGCCGACGGCGGCATACAGCGCCGCGACGACCAGGATCGCCCCCGACAATTCGACCGTCTCTTCCAACGCGCGCCTCCCGGTTCTCGGGACAATTAGCCGGGCGGTCGGCGGTCGGCCATTCCTTTTTCGGGGTTCGGTGCGGTTCAGAACTTCACGGCAAGGCCGGCGACGAAGGAGCGCCCGGCTCCCGGCAGCGGTCCTGCCGTGCCGCGGCTTCCCCCGGCGCGGTAGTCGGCGTAATCGACGCCGCCCAGCGGCGGATAATAGGCCTGGTCGAACAGGTTCTCGATGCCGGCATCGACCCGGACATTGCCCCACTCGTACCCGGTCCGCAGGTTGACCAGCGCGTAGCTGGGCGTTTCCGGCTCGTTGCGCACCGCCTCCACCCGCTCCTTGCGGGCGGTCGCCTGCAGCTCGACCGCGCTGTTCCAGCCGCCCAGCCGGTGCTCCAGCGTCACCAGCGCGTTGAGCGGCATCATGTGGTAGAGCGCGTCGCCGGTGTCGAGGTTGCGGCCCTGCACCCAGCCGACCGCGCCGGACAGCCGGACTGTGCCGAGCGCCTCGTCCTCATGGACGGTCGCCGCCGCCGACAGGTTCGCGCCGAACAGGATCGCATCGTGGTTGGCGAAACGCAGCGTGACGAAGCCGTTGCCGAGCGTGCCGATCCGCTCGACGTCGATGTAGTTCTGCACATAGGTGTAATAGGGTGTCAGCTTGACCTCCCACGATTTGCGGGCGGCATCGTGCAGCGACAGGGTGGTGCTGACGGTGTTGGCGACCTCGGGCTTGAGGTCGGGGTTGCCGACATAGCCGTTGGCGTCGCCGAACCAGCCGTTCATGCTGCTCGACATGCCGCCGGTGCCCCAGGCATAGCGCTCGTACAGGTTGGGCGAGCGGGTCTTGCGGGCGTAGCCGGCCTCGATCGCGCTGCTGTCGGACGGGGTGTAGCGGGCCAGCGCCGTCACGTCGAAATTGACGTCGGTGCGGCCGCGGCCGCGGGCGTTGAAGGCCCGGGCGTCGGCGGCGTCCGGGTTGGCCATCGCCATCATCCCCATGCCCAGGCTGTTCTGCCAGGAATAGGGCTGCACCGCCCCGGTGTCCATCCACACCACGTCGTTGCGCACGCCGAGCAGGGTGGTCCAGGCCGGCGACCAGCGCGATTCCCATTCGGCGAAGGTGCCGACGCGGTTGCGGGTGCCGCCGTTGACGTTCCAGTAGGTCAGCGGGCTCATCATCATGCTGCCCGCGACAGGATCCCACCAATCGTCCAAATGGGTGTGGCGGAACTCGTTGCCGACGCGCAGGGTATCGCGCGCCGACAGCGGCAGCGTCGCCTTGACCGAATAGCCGGCGTCGGTGGTCCGCGTGTCCATCGGCATGCCGCCGCCGGCGGTGCCGCCCTTGTCCTCCAGGAAGTTCATGCTGTGCCCGGTCCGCCGCCAGTTGGCCCGGACGTCCAGCGCTCCCCAATCGAAGCTTCCTTCATAGCGGCCATTGACGAACAGGCTGCGGTTGTCGGTCAGGTCCATGCGCTGGGTGGGAAAGCCCTGGTAGGGCATGGTCTGGATGCCGCCCTGCAGGGTCAGCCGGTGCCCGTCGCGCTGCGCGCCGAGCGTGACCGCATTGTCCTGCACATTGTAGAGCGTCGAGCGGACGGTCTGGCCGTTGCCCGCCTCGTAATTGCCGGCACGGCTCCAGGATCCGTCATAGCGCAGGCTGACGGTGTCGTTGGCGACCGTCGCCTCGGCGGCCCCGGACACGCCGTGGCCGTTGGAGCGGTAGAAGGCCGACAGCTTGCCCTCGGTGTGCACCGCCTCGCCCGGCGCGGCGAAGACCGGAGGCGCGCTTTCGACCGAGATGGTGCCGGCGATGCTGTCGCCGCCGGCGCTGACCGGGGTGATGCCGGCCAGCACCTCGACCTTCGACACCCGCGTCGGCGCGATGGCGGAGAGCGCCGGGTTCATCTGGTTGGGGCAGGCGGGGGCGATGGGGGCGCCGTCGACCAGCACGTTGACGCGGTCGGCGCCCAGCCCGTTCAGCGCCGGCAGGCTCGACACGCCGCCGTTGCCGTAGAGGCTGACGCCGGGCAGCCCGCGCAGCAGCGCGGCGACGTCGCTGGTCGAGGTCAGGCGGGCGGCCAACCCGCTTCCGCCAAGGCCGCTGCCGGCCGGCATGGCATCGTCGGGGCTGGCGATCACGGAGATGGCGGGAAGCGACTGGGCGGGCGAAGGGGTGGTCTGTGCCAGGGTGCCGGCGGGCGACAGCCCGGCCAGGGCGGCACCCGACAGCAGGGCCGCGCGCAGGGCGCCGGCCGCGGTGAAACGCGACGTCATGAACAACCTCGATCCGAGAACAGCCGGATGCTCGTCGCGCAGCGGAGGCGCGGTCGAAGCATGGGGCCGTAGCAGCAGGGGGACGGCAGGCGCGGGCAATGGCGCGACCGGAAGCGCGCGACGATCCCGCGGTTGCGGCCTCAGACCGGCGGTGCGCGTGCCTGGAGTGTGGACAGGAACCAGCCGGCCAGGATCAGTGCGCCGGGCAGGGCCGTTGCGCCGTGCCGGATCACGCTGTCCTGCGTCACCAGGAAAAGCGGCGGCGGCAGATGCAGCCCGGCGATCAGCGGGCACAGCGGGCAGCCTCCGCCGCCCGCATGGCCGTCCGGATGGTCCGGCGCTTGTCCGGACGGCAATTCCGCGTTGGCCGGCGGGCGGTCGACGTCGAGAAGAACCATTCCCTCGGCGGTGCAGACGGCGATCCCGCCGCCGATCCCGCCGGCCGGAGCGGACATCGCCGGCATGAGCAGCGCCCAGGCGAACAGCTGGACCAGCAATGCCGCCATGCCGGCCGTCAGGCCCACGCGGCGCAGCCCGCGGCGCAATCCGTGGCCGGCCGCGTTCACCGGCAGCAGCCCGCACAGCGCAGACGGACGCCCCCGGACCCGGCGGCCTCGCCGATCCGTCCATGGACATCCTCCGGCCTGACGGCCGGCGCTGGGCGCTCCAGATTCCTCATGGCGAGGGGTATTGCACGATGGCCATGGGCTGTAAAGCGAGGCACGATGTCGCCCCTCCGGATGCCGGGCCAGTTCCTCCGGCGCACCGGCATCTGGATCGTTTCGGCATGCGCGCCGCCGCGTGCCGAAGGCATCCCGTTTTCATGGTATGGTCATTTCCCGCCGCTGCCCGGTATGATGCCGGTTGCGTCGGATTTCCGATCCGGCAACAGTCCGTATGGGGTCGCTATAGTGGATCAGGCAGGATCGGCCGACGGAGGCAACGGTGTCATCTCGGTGATCCTGGTGGAGGACGACGCCCCGACCCGGGATTTCCTGGCCGCGTCGCTGGCCGCGGGCGCGGGCATCGTGCTGCTGGCCTCGGCCGGATCGCTGGCGGAGGCGCGCGCGGCGCTGGAAAACCACCGTCCGCGCGTTCTGGTGACCGACCTGAAGCTTCCCGACGGCCATGGCAGCGAGCTGATCCGCGAGGTGCGGCAGCGCATGCCGGAGACCGAGATCATGGTGATCTCGGTCCTGGGGGACGAGCTGTCGGTGATGCAGGCGGTGCGTGCCGGTGCCTCGGGCTACATCCTGAAGGACGCGCGGCCGATCGACCTGATCGTGGCGGTGCATGACCTGACCAACGGCCGCTCTCCCATCTCCGCCTCCATCGCCCGCCACATCATCCGCCAGTCCCAGGCCGCCCCGCCGGCCGCGGCGGCGGAGGAGGCGCCGCCGCCCGCCCTGACCCCGCGCGAGATGGACATCCTGTGGGGCATCGCCAAGGGCTTCACCTACAACGACATCGCGGCCCGGCTCGGCATCAGCCGGCAGACGGTGCCGAGCCACATCAAGAACATCTACCGGAAGCTCGAGGTCAATTCCCGCAGCGAAGCGGTCTACACTGCGGTGGAACGCAAAATCATCAAGCTGTCGGACTGATCCCCGTGAGCCAACACATCGCCGGTCTGCCGGTGCCCGGCCAGCCCTCGCCGACGCGGCTGCGGGCATGGCTGAGGGGGCGCGGGCCGCTGCTTCTTCTGTATTATGCGTTGGCCGCGGCCTTCGGAATTGCAGCGTTGACGGCGACCCCGACGATGCCCCAGGGCGTCCTGACCGTCGACGAGGCGCAGTTCTCCCCGGTGTTCGCGGACCGGGAGGTCGGCCGCCCCCCCCCGGAGGAGATGCCGGCGGAAGCTGCGGCCGTCTCGCTGCCCCACCGCTGCAAGGGGGTGCCCGATCCCATCGGCTGTTCCGGCCTGTTCCGTCTGACCTTCCGCTACGACCCGGGCACGGAAGAGCCCTGGTCGGTCTATGTGCCGCGCCTGTCCGGACGCGTAACCCTGTGGGTCAACGGGGTGCTGTTGACCGACAGCCGGAACCTGCAGTCCGACGTGGTCGTCACCCAGTTGATCCCGCTGATCCAGCCGATTCCCAGACCGTTCCTGAACGGCGGCGAGAACCGGATCGACATCCGCATGGAGGCCTGGAGCCAGGCCGGCGGCTTTCTCGACACCGTGCTGGTCGGGGCCGACCGGCTGCTTCGGCCGTCCTTCAACGAACGCGACTGGGTGATGGGCACGCTGCCGCGCCTGCTGGTGGCGTGGCAGGCGGCCTTGTGCCTGTCGCTGCTGATCGTGTGGATCGGATGCCGGGACGAATCGATCCATCTGGTGATGAGCCTGATCCTCGGGCTCGGCGTGCTCCAGGGCCTGCCGCTGTTCGTCACCGAACTGAACGGGCTGGAATGGCCGCTGCGCGTCGTCAATTTCACCGGCCAATGGCAGGGCGCGCTGCTGCCCATCGTGATGACCCGTCTGGTCGGGCGCAGATTGACGGTTCCCATCTGGCTGCTGCTGCTGGTGCCGTCGGTGGTCACCGTCGCGTTCCTGATCGCATCCCTCGATCCGGCCCAGCTGCAGCCATGGTTCGCCCCGCTGTGGCTGGTCGTCGTCCTCCCCTGGGCAACGGGCATGCTGGGCTGGTCGATCTGGATCGCGCTGTCTGCGGCGGTCCGCCGGAACCACGCCCCCGCCCAGCTCGTGCTGGGCGGCCTGATCGTCATCTCCATGTTGGCCGCCCATGACATCCTGTCGGTGGTCGGCGTGCTGGACCTGCGCGTTCCGTCGCTGACCCGCTACATGGCGCCCCTGCTGATGACGGTGATCAGCGCCACGCTGATGTGGCGCTTCGCCCAGGCGCTGGGCGAGGTCAGCCGCTTCAACGACGTGCTGCAGCAGGAGGTGGCGGGGGCCGAGGCGGAACTGAGGGCCAGTTTCGCCCGCGAGCAGGCGCAGACCCATGCCACCGCGCTGGAAAGCGAACGGCTGCGCCTGACCCGCGACCTGCATGACGGGCTGGCCGGGCAGCTGGTGTCGATCGTCGCCCAATGCGAGCTGCCGCAGCGCGATTACCGCCGCATCGGCGCGGCGGCGCGGCAGGCGCTGGACGATCTGCGGCTGGTGGTGGCGTCGCTGGACGATGTCGGCAACGATCTGGGCATGATGCTGGCCCAGTTCCACGACCGCATCGGCCCGCAGCTCCAGGCCCAGGGGTTCGAGCTCGACTGGCAGATGGCGCCGCTGCCCGATGTCGAGGGGTTGAGGTCGGAACATGCGCTGACCCTGTTCCGCATCCTCCAGGAGGCCGTCACCAACGCGGTGCGCCATTCCGGCTGCCGCCGGGTCGCCATCGTCATGGCGCCGGCTCCGGCTCCGGACGGCGGGCCTGATGCCGCGCCGCGCTTCGCGGTCCGGATCGTCGTGCGGGACGAAGGCTGCGGCATCCCCGGCGGCATCCTCGAAGGGAGCGGCGCCGCGCGGCCCGGCAAGGGGCTGAACAACATGCGCCAGCGCGCCGCGACGCTGGGGGCGGATCTCGCCATGCTCAGCGGCCCGGACGGCACCCGGATCGTCATCGACCTGCCGTTCCGCCTTCCCGGCTTCTGACGGGATCGGATAGACAGTCTCTCGATCCTGCCCGTGCCCGACTTTGCAAAACCACGGCTCCTGATCCTGGCAGGTCAGGATCAGGAGCCGTCGGCATGGGCCTCGCCGCGGACGCCCTACCGGCGCCCAGGCGCACCGGCGGCCCGTCTCATGTAGCCGATCAGCGTGCAATGCACGATGCCGGCGGTCAGGCTGGTGTGGCCGCTGAACATGACGAGGCCGAGGCCCCAGCCCTGCCGGCCGACGAGCACCCCCAGAGCCAGCAGCAGGGCGGCGCTGCCGGCGGTGCGCAGCGCGCGCGCGGTGGGTTTCGGCAGCGGCCGCCCGAACAGGTCGTGCTGCTGGCGGTCCATCGCCAGGGCCAGCGCGGCGAACCCGGCCAGGGACAGCGCGAAGGGCAACAGATGGGTCATGCTTCCCCCTTGCGCGGCAGGGCGCTGGCCATCCGTTCACGGTCGGTCGCTTCGCGATCCGATGCGCCCCCGGATCGTGTCCTTTGAACTCCGGACCGGACTTTCGGCCGGTGCCGCGCCGTCCTGATCGCCAGGGCGGCATGGAGCGCGGCCAGCGCCCAGCACATCAGGTCCATGCCGGCGAACACCCAATCGCCGTCGGCCAGGCTGTGCCACAGCGGCCGTTCCGTGCTCAGCGCGTTCAGCAGCGGCAGCAGTGCCAGCAGCGCCGCAGCCGTCCACAACTGCTCGATCCATGCCTTGCGGGCCGGACGCAGCACGGCATGGACCAGGGCCAGCGCCCAGACGATGAAGAAGACATGGATTTCCCAGGCGGACCGCTCGGCCATCCCCGGCGGCAGCAGGCGGTTGCCCCACAGGAACGCCGTCATGGCGACCGACAGGCCGGCGATGCTCGCGATGTTCAGCCGCTCGACCAGACGGAAGCCGACATGCGGCCGGTCCGGATCGGGCAGCTTCTGCCGCCGCTTGACGATCCACATCACCAGCCCGGTGCCCACCATCGCCGTGCCGGCGAGGCTGACCAGGAAATACAGCCAGCGCGTCACGCTGTCGCTGAAGCGCCCCAGATGCAGCGCATAGAGCACGCCGCGCGTCTCCGCCGCCGGGCCGACGCCCTCATGGACCGCGACCAGCCGGCCGGTGGTGCCCTCGAACTCCATGTATTGCGGACTCATGGAGACGCGCCCGGCATCGCCGCGCGCCACCGCGACCCGCGCCGCCGCGTCGCCGGGATTGGTGGCGGTGACGCGCCCGACCGCGTCGCGGCCCCAACGCTCCTCGGCCTGCCGCACCATGTCGGCGACCGGGGCGAGCGGCACGGCCTGCCCGCTGGGCTGGCCCGGCTGGATGAAGGCGCTGAGCTCGGCGTTCAGCTGCCGGCGCTCGGCCTGGCTCTTGAAGGCCGCCTGTTCGCCCCACGGCATGTAGAGCGCCATCAGCGTGACCAGCCCGGTGTAGGTGATCATGAAGTGGAAGGGCAGCCCGAACACCGACAGCGCATTGTGGGCGTCGAGCCACGAGCGCTGTCCCTTCCCCCAGCGGAAGGTGAAGAAATCGACGAAGATCTTCTTGTGGGTGATGACGCCGCTGACGATGGCGACCAGCATGAACATCGCCGCCGCGCCGGCGATCCACCGTCCCCACAGCACCGGCATGTAGTGGAACTGGAAATGGAAGCGGTAGAAGAAGTCGCCGCCCATCGTGTCGCGTGCGCTCACCGTCCGCCCGGTGGCGGGATCGAAATATCCCTCTCCGAAGCCGCGCTGGCCCGGCGTGCGCGGCGCCGTGCGCCAGAAGGCGTAGACGCTGTTGTTGCGCGCGTCGGGCAGGCGCATGCTCCATTGCGGGCTGCCCGGCGCGACGCCCGCCAGCTCGTCGGCGATGCGCTGGGCCACCGATGCCGGATCGGGCACCTCGGTCTGGTGCGCCAGCTCCGGCCGCATCCATTGCGACAGCTCGTCCTTGAAATAGGCCACGGTCCCGGTGAGGAACATGGCGTAGAGAATCCAGCCGAGCAGCAGCCCGGTCCAGCTGTGCAGGCCGGACATGCTCTGGCGGATGCCCTGGCCGGCAGGGCGCGGCGCTTGGGCCGTTTTCATCGGGCTTTCCCCACGGACAGTCCCCGTCACCAGACGGACCACGCCGCCGCCAGCAGCGGCGCGGCCACGACAAGAAGGCCCGCCCAGGCCCGCAGCGCGCTGCGCACCGCGAAGACCCAGATGACGGCGCCGGCATAGATGGCGAAGCTCGCCAGCATCCCGGTCAGCACCGCCTGCGGCTTTGCCATGGGAAGCGCGAGCACCGCCACGCTGGCCAGCGCCGCCAGCGCATAGCCGCCGAACAGGGCGGCGGCTATGCGCGAGACGAGCGGGCCGAGTTCGCCGATCCGACGGATCCAGCCGGCCACGGCGGTCATTTGCCGGGGGCTGCGGCCGGTCCCGCGGGGATCGGCGCCAGGCCGTCGGCATGGACGTAGGTCAGCGTGGTGACATAGCTCACGCCGTCATACTTCTCGGCGCCGTTGGCGCCCGGACGCTCGCCGGGGCTGCGCTCGTTGACGGCGACCTCGGCGACGTAGGTGCCCTTCCACGGCATGTCGAAGCTCACCAGCCCCTGCTCGTCGGTATGGCCCTCCTTCGCCCAGCCGGATTGCGTCACCAGCGTCACCTTGGCCTTGGCCTTGGGCTGGCCCTTGTAGAACAGCTTGAACTGGCCCGGCTTGCCGGCCGGCACCAGGTCGAGCGCCAGTTTCGGCTGCTGTTCGGCGAAGCCGGTGATCAGCCGCGCGGCGGGATGGAACCAGTTGGTGGTGTCCTTGTCGCCCTGCTTCCAGCTGTAGAGCGGGTACTGCGCGTCCTCGGCCACGATGCTCTCGCCGTCCGCGGCCTTGAAGGGCAGGGTGAAGCCGTCCGTGCTCTTGGCGGCATCGGACGCCCGCTCGCCCTTGGCGGAGACCAGCGTGCCGGCCGGCTTGACGAACTTGTCGAGCAGGCCGGGCGACGCCTCGCGCAGGTTCTCGCCGAACTCGCCGAAGCGGATGGTGGCGTTCTGCCCGTCGGGCTGTTCGATCCAGATCTGATGGGCCTGCGCCGGCAGGGCGAAGCCCAGCGCGGCGGCAGAGGCAGCGATGGCGGCGACGATTGCGGAAAATCTGTTCATGGGAATTCCGGCGGCAAAGGGACGTGGATCAGAAATCGACGGTGGCGGACAGCACCACGGTGCGCGGCGCGCCGACGGTCACGTAGGTGCCGGTGGTCAGCCAGTAATCCTTGTCGAACAGGTTCTCGACATTGGCGCGCAGCACGACCGGCTTGCCCGCCACAGTGGCGGAATAGCGGGCGCCGACGTCGAAGCGGGTCCAGCCGTCGAAGCGCAGCGTGTTGGCGTTGGTCAGGTAGGAACCCGAGGTGTGGATCGCCCGCCCGTTGAGGGAGAGGCCCTGCACCCACGGCGTATCCCAGTCGAGACTGGCGGAGAAGGTCTTGTCCGGCACGCCGGCCGCGTCGTTGCCCTGTTCCGCCGCGACGGCGGTCTTGGTCAACTCCGGCCGCAGGAAGGAGGCGCTGGCCATGGCGCGCAGGCCGGGCAGGATCTCGCCATAGGCCGACAGCTCCAGGCCGCGGTTGCGCTGTTCGCCGTCATAGGCCAGCTCGTTGGCCGCGTTGCGGATCGAGTTCGGCCGGGACAGCTGGAACACCGCCGCGGTGGTGGTGATGCTGCCCCAATCGACCTTGACCCCGGCCTCGTACTGCTTCGACTTGTAGGGGGCCAGCACCGCGCCGGTGTTGGCGTAGCCGGCGCCGACGATGGTGCCGCGCGACAGCCCCTCGGCATAGTTCGCATAGACCGAGACATGCTCCAGCGGCTTGACGACGAAGCCGGCGAGCGGCGTCGTCGCGCTGGCCTTGTACTTGCTGGTCAGGGCGCCGGTGGTCGTGTTGAAGCTGTCGACCTTCACCGTCTGGTCGCGCACGCCGAGCGTCAGCAGCACCCGCTCGTCGAGGATCGACAGCGTGTCGGCCACCGCGAAGCTGGTGAGCGTCGTCTCGGCCGACTTGCGCGGGTCGGTGCGGGCGGCGGTGATGACGGGCAGCGCCGACGGGCGGTAGATGTTCGAGACGACCGTGCCGGCCGACTGGATGTAGGCGTTGCCCTCGTCGCGCCGGAAGCCGCTGTAGCCGACATTCAGCGCGTGGCGGACCGGTCCGGTCTCGAAGCGCCAGCGCAGGCCGGCGGTGCCGCTCACCGTCTCGTTGTAGGAATCGTAATAGGAGTTGCGCACCGTGAAGGTGCCGAGCGCGTTCGCCGCCGGGCCGGAAACCGGGAAGACCTGGTCGTTGGTTCCCTTGCGGTAGCCGATGCCGGCATAGGCGGTCAGCGCCTCGGTCACGTCGAACTCGATGTTCGAGGCGACGGTGGTGTCCTTCTGGACCAGCGTCGTTCCCGGATACCAGTTGCTGCGGGCGTCGGGCGGCGACGGAATGGACGGGATGGTGGACAGCAGGCTGATCTGCGGCCGGAAATTGTCCGTGCTGTCATGCTGCCGGATGGCGTCGAGCGACCAGCGCACCCGCTCTCCGCGGTAATCCACCGCCAGCGAGCCGAAGCCGGAGCGCACGTCGCCGTCGTCGATCGAGGCTTCCCCGCCGCGCAGCAGGCCGTTGAAGCGGACGCCCCACTCCTTGTTGGCGCCGAAGCGGCGGCTGGCGTCGAGATTGAGGCCGAAATTGGCGTCGCTCAGATAGGTGGTGGTGACGCGGGTCAGCGGCTCCTCGCCGGCGCGCTTGGCAATGATGTTGATGCCGCCGCCGATGCTGCCGCCGGGGGCGATGCCGTTGGCCAGCGCGCCCGGACCCTTGAGCAGCTCGATGCGCTCGATCAGCTGCGACGGCACGCGGTTGGACGACACCAGCCCATACATGCCGTTGAAGCCGACGTCGCCGGCCGGAACGGCGAAGCCGCGGATCTGGAAGGTGTCGTCGAACCCGTTGCTGCCCGTGGTCAGGCGCACCGAGGCGTCGTTGATCAGCGTATCGGCCGCCGTGCGCGCCTGCTGGTCCTCGATCAGCTGCGAGGTGAAATTGACCGTGCTGAACGGCGTGTCCATCACGTTCCGCGCGCCGAGCAGACCGACCGAGCCGCCGCGGGCCACCTGGCCGCCGGCATAGGGCTGTTGCAGCGCGCCTTGCGCCGGCGAGCTGGCGGTGATCTCCAGGACCGGCAGCGTCGTCGCATCGTCGGCCTTGCTTGAAGCAGCCGGGGTTGCGGCCGCCTTGGCCGAAGCCGCCGGGGCCGCGGTTGCCGTCTGGGCAAGGGCCGCGGACGGCAGCGCGAGGCAGCCCGCCAGCACGGCGCCGGCAAGGCCTGCTGCCGTTGCGACCGGGCGCAGGCCGGACATCAGGGCATGAGGCGCAACGGACATGCCGTCGCGGTAACGGGCGGCTTGGCGCGCAGCGGCCTTGCCGTGGGTACAATTCATGGTGGCGATTCCCCTGCCAGACGGCATCTTCGGTAACGCAGCTTCAACGCCCGGCACGGTGCTACTCCAATCGAGTCGAACAACGGTGCGGATTAGAAAATGCGAATGATTATCATTATAGAAATGACATGTTGCAACTTTCAAGACCTATCTGGCTGCGGTTCGCTGCAACGATCCGGCGAGAATTCGCATGTTTCGGGCTTTGAAAGCATGCATCTCCGGTTGTCTTTTGAGTCGGCGGCATCTGCGGACCGGCTTTCCAATCCTTGCCCGAACACGCATGGGCAGCATCGGGGGCATCGGGCCGGGCCGATGCAAAGGAGGGGGACCGGAGCGGGCGGCTCCCCGCCGCCGGGTGCGATGCCGATTCGCGTTTGAGAATCATTATCAATCAGGCTAGGCTGCCCGCCGCTGGGTGGGGAACCGGGAAGGCAGGGGATGGGGGACAGGGAAAAGCCCGGTCTGGTGGCGGGCTTCCAGGAGCATTACGGGGATTTGCTGCGCTTCCTGATCTGGCGGACCGGCGACGCCGACCATGCCGCCGACGTGGCGCAGGACACCTATTTCCGGCTCGCGGCGATCCAGGAGTCCGGAAAGCCGATCGGCAATCTGCGCGCCTACATCCTGAGGGTCGCCCGCAACCTGTCGATCGACCGGCTGCGCCGCGACAAATGGCTGGTCCCGGCCGAGACGGTCGCGGCCGAGGTCGCGGCGGTGGCTGACGACGCCGTTTCGCCGGACGAGGCGCTGCTGTCCAAGGAACGGTTGCGCCTGCTCGACGAGGCCTTGCAGGCCTTGCCGGCCAAACCGCGCGAGGCGCTGCTGCTGCACCGGCTCGGCGGCCTGTCCCAGGCCGAGATCGCCGTCCGCCTCGGTGTTTCGGAAAGCATGGTCACGAAATACGTGGCCCAGGCCATGCAGCATTGCCGGACCTGGCGCCAGCGGCTGGACAGCGAAAGATCTTAGGGAAAAATCGTGATGCCGCTCCTGTCGCCGTCGCCGCCGGAAAACGTCCTATGGTAGAGACGACCCGTCCTTCCGCCGCAGGCTGCCCGCCGATGTCCGATCCGCCGATGTCCGATCCGAATGCCTCCATCCTCGACGAGGAAGCGCTTGATTGGCTGGTCCGCGTGAGCTTCGGCACCGCCGGCCCGGACGAGTTCGCGGCATGGCGCGCCCGCAGCCCGGCCCATGAGCGGGCCGCCCGCGCGGCGGAGGCGCTGTGGCGCGACATCGGCCATACCGCGACGGCGGCCGAGTTCTCCCGGCACGAGTTCTCCCGGCACGAGTTCTCCCGGCGCGAAGCGGCGCGCGGCCGGCTGCCGCATCTGCCGGCCGGGGCGATGCGCCGCGGCATCGACCGGCGTCCGGGGCACCTGGGCCGCCGGGCCGTCATGACCGGCGCCATGGCGGCGTCGGCCGCCGCGCTGGTCGCCTCCTCCGGGGTGTTCGGCCCGCTGGCCGGGCTCGCCGCCGACCACGCCACCCGGCCGGGGGAGCGCCGCGAGGTGGCCCTGCCCGACGGCTCCATGGCGATGCTCAACACCGCCACCGCCCTTTCGGTCCGCTTCACCGCGGCGGAGCGGCGCATCGTCCTGACGGCCGGCGAGGCCTTCTTCGCGGTGGCGAAGGATCCCGACCGTCCCTTCGTGGTGGCGGCGCGCGGCGGCGAGACGCGGGCCGTCGGCACCGCCTTCGCCGTCCGCACCGACGGCGACGAGGTGCGGGTCACCGTCAGCGAGGGCATCGTGGAGGTGACCGCCGCCGCCGGCCTGCCGGTGCGCTTGATTGCCGGGCAGGGGGCTGGCTATGGCGGGGCCGGCAGCCAGCCGCTGCCGCAGCAGGTGAACGAGGCGGCGGCGACGGCGTGGCGGCGCGGCAAGCTGATCTTCAACCAGCGTCCGCTGGTCGAGGTGGCGGCGGAGATGAGCCGCTACCGCCCCGGCCGTGTCGTCGTCGCCAATCCGGATCTGGAGCGTCTGCCGGTGACCGGCGTCTTCGAACTGGACGACCAGGATGCCATGCTGCGCGCCATCGAACAGGCTCTGCCGGTCAGGGTGCTGAACCTGCCGCTGCTGACCGTTCTGCGGTAGGGGCGGGGAGAGGGGCGGCGGCAGGAGCCGCCCCGAAGTTTTTTGCGGAATTCCCGAAAATCTTTTCCCGGTCGCTGTCGCTCGGCCATTCGTCATCCGTCCTTTGGTGGGACGCGAATGATTTGCATTCGCTGATCGGGGGCGTCCCGCTTCATGAACGACTGCCACCAGGGGGATTGCAATGGCCGTTCGGGCGGTTCGCATCGTCGGGCGAGGGTTTCGCCGGTTTCTTCTGCTGTCCACCGCTTGCGCGGCACTGGCCGTCCTGCCGGCGCCTCTCGCTGCCGCCACCACCACCGTCGCCCAGGCCGGCGCGGAGCCGGCGATGCGTTTCAGCGTTCCGGCCCAGTCGCTCGACAGCGCGCTGACCGCCTTCGCCGATCAGGCCGGGTTCCGCCTGCTGTTCTCGGCCCCGGCTGTGCAGGGGCTGACCAGCCAGGGCCTGAACGTCACCGCCACCCCGGTCGACGCGCTCAACCAGCTGCTGGCCGGCAGCGGCTTCACCTGGCGCTTCACCGGCCCGAAGACCGTCACGCTGGAGAAGGTCGCCGCCGCCGGTGCCGTCCTGCTCGATCCGGTGACGGTGCAGGGCGGCGGGACCGGGCGCGCGGGCGCCTACGGTCCGGTTGCCGGCTATGTGGCGACCCGCTCCGCCGGCGCCACCAAGACCGACACCCCGCTGGTCGAGACGCCCCAGAGCATCAGCGTCGTCGGCGCGGAGGAGCTGGAGGCGCGCAATGTCCAGACCCTGGAGGATGCGGTCAAATACACGCCGGGCGTCGTGCTGTCCTACGGCTCGGTCGGCGATTCGCGCAGCTCCTGGTACAAGATGCGCGGCTTTCCGGTCACCACCACCTATTACCGCGACGGGCTGAAGGTCGCCGGCCAGAGCTGGCAGCGGATGGATTCCTTCCTGATGGAGCGGGTCGAGATCCTGCGCGGCCCGGCCTCCGTCATGTATGGCCAGAGCGTTCCCGGCGGCCTGATCAACATGGTCAGCAAGCGTCCGCAGGACGTCCAGTCGGCCGAGGTCGCGGTGGAATACGGCTCCAACGACTGGAAGCGCATCGAAGGCGACATCACCGGCCCGCTGGACCAGGACAAGGAGCTGCTCTACCGCATCACCGCCGCCGTCCAGGACAGCAACGGCCTGAACGGCATCGAGCATGACCGGGCCGACCGCAAGATGATCGCCCCGTCGCTGACCTGGAGGCCGCAGCAGGGGACCAGCGTCACGCTTGCCGCCGTCCATCAGGTGGACGAGAGCCGGGGCTGGACGCCGCGCCGCCGCTACACCACGGCCTACGGCACGACCAATTCCAAGACCTACATGGGTGAGCCGGACTACGACCGCTTTCAACAGGAACAGACCCAGCTGACCCTGCTGGCCGAGCATGCGGTCAGCGACCGCCTGAAATTCTCCTTCGGCGGCCGCTACGCCAAATACGACCTGGATTACCGGCAGGTCTGGCCCGGCAGCTTCCAGGCCGACGGCCGGACCATGAACCGCGCCCAGTATGTCTACGGCCAGGATGCCGAGAACTATGCGTTCGACGCCCGCGCCGAAGGGAAATTCTCCGTCCTCTCCACCGACCACACGCTGTTGGGCGGGGTGGATTATTCCTATCTGAACATGAAGGACGGCTTCGGATCACGGGCGGTCGAGACCTCGCTCGACCTGTTCAATCCGGTCTACGGGCGTTACGGATCGGAACCGGCCCTGTCCGTCAGCGACGTCGACAGCCGCATGCTCGGCGTCTATCTCCAGGACCAGATCTCGGTCGGCGAGAACTGGGTCTTCCTGCTGGGCGGCCGCCGCGACTTCCCCGGCGTCTCCAGCGGCGTCGCCTACCGGAACGCCTACACCGGCCGCTTCGGCGTCGCCTACAAGACCGGCTTCGGACTGGTCCCCTATGCCAGCTACGCCGAATCCTTCGAGCCGCAATCGGGCACCGGCTGGGGCGGCACCCGCTTCACGCCCACCACCGGCCGCCAGTACGAGATCGGCGTGAAGTACGAGCCGCAGGGCACCAACCTGCTGGCGACGGTCGCCCTGTTCGACCTGCGCAAGCAGAATGTGCTGACCACCGACCCCGACCCGACCCACCTGTGCAGCGGCAGCCGCTGCAGCGTGCAGACCGGCGAGGTGAAGTCGCAGGGCGTCGAGCTGGGCCTGACCATGGAACTGGCCCAGGGGCTGAAGGGCGTGGCCGCCTACACCTACAACCCGATCGAGGTGACGAAGAGCAACACCGCCAGCGAGATCGGCCGCCAGCAGTCCGACCAGCCGATCCACACCGCGTCGCTGTGGCTGGATTACGGCGTACAGGACGGGCCGCTGGAAGGCTTCGGGCTGGGCGGCGGCCTGCGCTTCGTCGGCAAGACGACCAACAATTCCAGCAACGTCACCACCGCCGCCTATGTGATGGACGAGATGATGGTGCGCTACGCCACCGAGGCGTGGCGGCTGTCGGTCAACGTGCGGAACCTGCTGGACCGCGAGGTTGAGTACACCTGCACCAAAAGCGCGACCCAGTCGATGTGCTACCTCAACGAACCGCTGACCGTCACCGCCCGCGTCTCGCGGAAGTTCTGAGGCGCCCGCAGCCGCATCACTCGTCCGGCTGCACCGGGATGCCGTGCTTGCGCAGCTTGGCATAGAGGTTGGTGCGCGACAGGCCGAGGCTGCGGGCGGCCTCCAGCTTGTTGCCCCGGCAGCCCGCGAGCGCCTCGAGGATGAGCGAGCGTTCCAGATCGTCCATCGCCACGGCCAGCGGGCGTTTCCCGTCCGCCACGGCGATGGACGGATTGGAGCGGCCGAGGTGGGCGTCCGGCGCGGCGCCCGGCAGGATGTCGGCGAAGTCCTCGGCCGTGATGCGCTCGCCTTCGGTGCGCACATAGACCTGTTCGATGATGTTGGCCAGTTCGCGGACATTGCCGGGCCAGTCATGGCGCCGCAGCCGGTCGAGCGCCGGCGGCGTGAGGTCGCGCATCGGCTGGTCGAGGCTGAGCGCGACCCTCTCCGAGAACAGCGAGGCGAGGATCTCCAGATCGTCCCGGCGGTCGCGCAGCGCCGGCAGCTGGATCGGGAAGACGTTCAGCCGGTAATAGAGATCGGGCCGGAAGGCGCCGCTGCGCACCATCTCGGCCAGCGGCCGGCTGGTCGCCGCGACGATGCGGACATCGACCTTGACCACCTTGTCGGACCCCAGCGGCTCGACCTCGCGCTCCTGCAGGACGCGCAGCAGCTTGGCCTGCAGCGGCAGCGGCATGTCGCCGATCTCGTCGAGGAACAGGGTGCCGCCGTCGGCCAGCTGGAACTTGCCGGGGCGCGGCTGGCGGCCGGCGCCGGTGTAGGCCCCCGGCGCGACGCCGAAGAACTCCGCTTCCAGCAGGTTTTCGGGAATGGCGGCGGTGTTGACGCCGACGAAGGGGCGGTGCGCGCGGTCGGAGCCGGCATGGATCGACTGCGCCACCAGTTCCTTGCCGGTCCCTGTCTCGCCCAGCAGCAGGACCGCCGAGCGGATCTGGCCGGCCCGGCGCACCAGCCGCTTCACCTCCAGCATCGCCGGGCTGAAGCCGATCAGGTTCTCCACCGTGTATTTCGACGCCCGGCTGGCCGCCAGCTCCTGTTCCACCCGGGTCAGCCGCGATTGCAGCTTGTTGAAGCGCTCGGCGATCGGCCGCAGATAGGTCAGGCTGTTCTTCAGGGCGAAGGCGAGGGCGCCGATGACCTCCCCCTGCTCGTCGCGCAGCGGCAGGCGGCTGACCAGCAGCGTGTGCTCGCCATAGCGCATGATGTCGAGCGGCATCGAGCGGCCGGTTTCCACCACCTCGCGCATCCGGCTGTGCGGGATGACGCGCTCCACCGGCTGGCCGATCGCGTCGGCGGGCGATTGGAATCCAAGCTGCGCCATCAGCTTCTCGTTGAACCAGACATGCTTGTCGTTCGACCAGACGATCCGGACATCCTTGTCGACCAGCAGGGCGCCGTCGATCATCTCGTCGATCATCACCATCAGCGTGCGCGCCGCTGCGAATTGCTCGGCCTGGTCCGTTGGCATATCCAAATCTTCCCCATGGCGGACTGTCATTATTAATAACAGTATCTGTCAGAAAAGTGAACACGGCGAAAGCGCCAATTTTCAAGGAGGCCAAGGCTCCTGCCACAACGGCGTGTGCGCAATTACCAACACCCAGCCTCCAGCCTGCTGCAACGATCTGAAAAAATCATTCTATAACAGATACTTGTAAATATGGCACGCCATTTGCTTACAAAACCCACAAACGCGGCAACAGCGAACAATCAGCGCAGCGCCCTGAAACGGCGCCGGTCCGGCAAAGACGGCGGTTCGGGGCCACCAGGCCATGCGAAGGGGGAATGCACAGACCATGACACACCAGCGCATCGCCATCATCGGCGCCGGGATGATGGGGCAGGGGATCGCGCAGGCCTTCGCCGCCGCCGGACACCATGTCGACATCCAGGAGCCCGACGCCGGCCGCCGGGCCGGCATCCTCGACCGCATCCGCCGCACCCTCGGGGAAGCGGGCCAGGAGGCGACGGCCGCCGACCGCATCCACCCGCGCGAGACGCTGGAGGAGGCCGTCGCCGCCGCCGACATCGTCATCGAGGCGGTGCCCGAGGATCTCGCCCTCAAGCAGCGCATCCTCGCGGCGGCGGAGGCGGCGGCGCCCGCCCATGCGCTTCTCGCCAGCAACACGTCGGTCATCCCGATCACCCGGATCATGGAGCCGCTGCGCGACCGGACCCGCGCGCTCGGCACCCACTGGTGGAACCCGGCCCATCTGATCCCGCTGGTCGAGGTGGTGCGGACGCGCGACACCGCCGATGCGGCGGTCGCCGCGACGACCGCCCTGCTGAGTTCCATCGGCAAGATGCCGGTCGAGGTGCGCAAGGACGTTCCCGGCTTCATCGGCAACCGGTTGCAGCATGCGCTGTGGCGCGAGGCCATCGCGCTTGTGCAGGACGGCGTCTGCGACGCCGAGACCGTCGATACCGTGGTGAAGGCCAGCTTCGGCCGGCGGCTCGCCGTGCTGGGGCCGCTGGAGAACGCCGATCTCGTCGGCACCGACCTCACGCTGGCGGTGCATGGCCATGTCCTGCCCGACCTCGACCGCACGCCGGGCCCGCAGCCCTTCCTGCGCGATCTGGTCGCCTCCGGGCGGCTCGGCATGAAGTCCGGCGCGGGCTTCCGCAGTTGGACCGACGCCGAGCGGGAGGAAACCGCGGCCCGTCTCGCCACCCATCTCCAACGCCTGGATCAGTTCGAGCGGGGATAGCCGCCCGCCACCCCAGACCCCGCACTCTCACCGTCCGCAGCCTTCCCGGCCGGACCCGCACAGGAGGGCCTTCCATGGCCGCATCGAAGAAGAAGGTCATCATCAGCTGCGCGCTGACCGGATCGATCCACACCCCCACCATGTCGGATGCCCTGCCGGTCACGCCGGACGAGATCGTCGAACAGGGCGTCGGCGCGGCGGAGGCCGGCGCGGCGATCCTGCACCTGCACGCCCGCGATCCCCGCACCGGGCAGCCGACTCCCGATCCGTCGGTGTTCATGCAGTTCCTGCCGCGGCTGAAGCAGTCCACCGACGCGGTGCTGAACATCACCACCGGCGGCTCGCTGAACATGACGGTGCAGGAGCGGCTCGCCGCCCCGCTGCTGGCCAAGCCGGAGATGTGCTCGCTCAACATGGGGTCGATGAATTTCGGCATCTTCCCGCTGGCCGACCGCTACAAGGACTGGAAGCACGACTGGGAGGAGCCCTATCTGCGCAGCACCGACGACTTCATCTTCCGCAACACCTTCCGCGACATCGCCTACATCCTGGAGCATCTCGGCGAGGGCTGCGGCACGCGGTTCGAGTTCGAGTGCTACGACGTCGGGCACCTCTACAACCTCGCGCATTTCCTCGACCGCGGGCTGGTGAAGACGCCGCTGTTCATCCAGACCATCTTCGGCATCCTCGGCGGCATCGGCGCGGAGGAACGCAACCTCGTCTTCATGCGCGAGACCGCCGACCGGCTGTTCGGCAAGGATTACGAATGGTCGGTGCTGGCCGCCGGCCGCCACCAGATCCCCTTCACCACCATGGCGGCGGTGATGGGCGGCAACGTCCGCGTCGGGCTGGAAGACAGCCTCTATCTCGCCAAGGGCCGGCTCGCCCGCAACAGCGCCGAGCAGGTGGCGAAGATCCGCCGCATCCTGGAGGAGCTGTCGCTGGAGGTCGCCACGCCCGAGGAGGCGCGCGCCATGCTCGATCTCAAGGGCGCCGACCAGGTGGCGTTCTGACGCGATACCATCCGACCGAGGAACGAACAGACATGCAGAACAGAATTGCCGCCGTCAGAATCGCTGTCGTCACCGGCTCCACCAGCGGCATCGGTCTGGCGACGGTGCGCGAGCTTGCCGGCCGGGGCTGCGACGTGATGGTCAACGGCTTCGGCGACCGCGCGGAGATCGACCGCAACTGCGCCGAGATCGCCGAGCGCAGCGGCAGCCGGATCGTCTATTCCGCCGCCGACCTCAGCCGGCCGGAGGAGGCCCGCGCCATGATGGCCGAGGCCGCCCGCCTGCTGGGGCCGGTCGACATCCTGGTGAACAATGCCGGCATCCAGCATGTCGCCGCGCTGGACGAATTCCCCGACGACAAGTGGGATCTGCTGCTGGCGGTCAACCTCAGCGCCGCCTTCCACACCATCAAGGCGGCGCTGCCGTCGATGCGGGAGCGGCGCTGGGGGCGCATCGTCAACACCTCGTCGGTGCTGGGCATGGTCGGGGCGCCGCACAAGCCGGCCTATGTCGCCGCCAAGCACGGCATCATCGGCCTGACCAAGTCGGTGTCGATCGAGGTCGCGCCCCACGGCATCACCTGCAACGCGGTCTGCCCCGGCACGGTGCTGACCCCGATCATCGAGCGGCAGATCGCCCAGCAGGCGCAGGTCACCGGATTGCCGGAGGACCGGGTGCTGCAGGCGGTGTTCCTGGAGAAGATGCCGACCGGCCGGCTGATCGCCCCGGAGGAGGTCGCCTCCGCCATCGCCTTCCTGTGCTCCGACGCCGCAGGCTCGATCACCGGAACGGTCCTTCCGGTCGATGGCGGCTATACCACGCACTGATACCGGGCCACTGGCATCCATCCACTGGCATCCACCCACTGGCATCCGCCCCCCGATCCTCCGGGCCGGGGGGCGGGCGTCCCAAACACCAAGAACCGTCCACTTAGGGAGCGAACCATGCGCACACTGCTTCTCGCCGGCGCCGCCCTGGCCGCCCTGGCCTCCGGCACCGCCCAGGCCCAGATGTCCGACAACGTCATCAAGATCGGCATGCTGTCCGACCGCTCCGGCATCTATGCCGACATCAACGGCGAGGGGTCGGCGATCGCCGCCCGCATGGCGGCCGAGGAATTCGGCAATGCCGTCAACGGCACCAAGGTCGAGATCATCGTCGGCGACCACCAGAACAAGGCGGACATCGCCGCCAACCTGGCCCGCCAGTGGATCGACACCGAGAAGGTCGACGTCGTCGGCGACGTGCCGAACTCGGCCGCCGCGCTGGCGGTGCAGGCGATCACGCGGGACAAGAAGCGCCTCTTCCTGATGTCCGGCCCCGGCTCGACCGACCTGACCGGCAAGGAATGCAGCCCCTACGGCTTCCAGTGGACCTGGGACAACCATTCCGTGGCGTCCGCCACCGCCCGCGCGCTGGTCGAGCAGGGCCGCAAGAGCTGGTTCTTCATCACCGCCGACTATGCCTTCGGCCATTCGCTGGAAGCCGAGGCGGTCAACACGGTCAAGCAGCTCGGCGGCACCGTCAAGGGCAGCGTGCGCCATCCGCTGGGCGCGTCCGACTTCTCCTCCTACCTGCTGCAGGCGCAGGCGTCGGGCGCCGAGGTGGTGGCCTTCGCCAATGCCGGCGGCGACACCATCAATGGCGTCAAGCAGGCGGCCGAGTTCGGCATTCCCCAGGGCGGCCAGACGCTTGCCGGCCTGCTGCTGAACGTCAACGACATCCATGCGCTCGGGCTGGAGACCGCGCAGAGCCTGATGTTCGCCAACTCCTTCTACTGGGACATGAACGACGAAACCCGCGCCTGGTCGAAGAAGTTCGAGGAGCGCACCGGGCGCAAGCCGTCGATGAACCAGGCCGGCGTCTATTCGGCGGTCCGGCATTACCTGCAGGCGGTCAAGGAGGCCGGCACCGACGATACCGACAAGGTGGCGGCCAAGATGCGGTCCATGCCGATCACCGACATGATGATGAAGGATGCGAAGATCGCCGCCAACGGCCGGATCTTCAACGACATGTATCTGGCCCAGGTGAAGACGCCGGCCGAATCCAAGTATGCCTGGGACTATTTCAAGATCGTCAAGACGGTTCCCGCCGCGCAGGCCTACATCGACCCGAAGGCCAGCGGCTGCCCGCTGGTCAAGTGACGCTCTGGACGTGACACCCGGTGCCGCCCCAACGGCGGCCCCGGCTTTCCTGCCTCTGCTCTTGCGGGGGGGCACCGGTTTCAATGGCCGCGGCCGTCCCCATCTCTACGGCTCCCGTCCGCGCCACACCGCCGCGGCCGGGATGTGTCATCCGCAGCCGGCAGGGAAGGGAACGATGAGCAACCTCAGCAAAGTCCTCGGCGTCATCATGGCCAATGGGCTCGGCGGCCACACCGGCCGGGGGCCGGCCTTCGCCGCCGCGATGCCCCTGCTCCTCGGCAAGAAGGGCAGGAAGAAGATGAAGGGCCAGTATGGCCACGGCTATGGCATGCCCCATGCCGCGGCCGGCGGCTCGGGGCTGCTGCAGAAGGCGGGCCTCGCCTCGCTCGCCTATCTCGCCTACCGGGCCTACCAGGACAGCCGGACGCCGGCCGCTCCGGGCCATCGCCCATTGGGGCAGCCATCGGGACCGGCTCCGGCTCCGTCGGCGGGCGGGCCGCTGGGGGGCATCCTCGACCGGCTGGGTCTCGGCGGTGCGCTGGGGGGTGCGCTGGGCGGCGGTGCAGGGGGAGGCAAAATGGGCGGCACGGTGGGCGGCGCGCTGGGCGGCATATTGGGCGGAGCGGCAGGGAAGGCCGGCGGCGGCGGCCTCGGCGACCGTCTGGCAGGCGTGCTGCGCGGCGGCCCGCCGGAACCGGATCTCGGCGATGCCAAGGCGCTGCTGCTGATCCGCGCCATGATCGCGGCGGCCAATGCCGACGGCCGCATCTCGCCCGACGAGCAGCGGCGGATTCTCGACAGCCTCGACGCTGCCCAGGCCGAGCCGGAGGACCGCCGCATCGTCGAGGCCGAACTGCGGGCGCCGCGGCCGCTTGACGAGATCGTCCGCGACGTCCACGACCCCGAGACGGCCGAACAGGTCTATCTGGCCTCCGAACTTGCGGTGCGCGGCGGCAGCGAGGTCGACCGACAGTATCTTGCCTATCTCGCCTCCCGGCTCGGCCTGTCCGAGGACCGCCGCCGCGAGATCGATTCGATGGTCTGACCGGCCCGGCCCGGTCGATGGTCTGACCGGCCCCGCCCGGTGCCCGCGCCGTCGGCCGATGGACTGCGCGGGCGCACTGCCGTAGCGTGGGAGGATCGGCCGGCCGCGACCGCGCCGCCCTTCCAGCAAAAGAGACCGTGATGGCCGACCGCTGCCAAGCCCGCGCCGTGTTCTCCGACCTCCACCGGGACGGCTGCTTCGTCATCCCCAACCCGTGGGATGCCGGCAGCGCGCTGATGCTGGAAAATCTCGGCTTCCGCGCCCTGGCCACCACCTCGGCGGGGTTCGCCTTCTCGCGCGGGCTTCCCGATGCCGATTGGGCGGTGCCGTGCGCGGACATGCTGTCCCACATCGCCGACATCGTCCGGGCGACCGCTCTGCCGGTGAACGCCGATTTCGAATCCGGCTATGCCCATGACCTCGACGGGCTGGCCCGCAATGTGCGGCTCTGCGCCGACACCGGCGTCGCCGGCCTGTCGGTGGAGGATGCCACCGGCGATCCATCGAAGCCGCTGTATGATTTCACTCACGCCGTCGAGCGCATCGCCGCGGCGGCGGAGGCGCTGCGCGGCACCGGCGTCCTGCTGACCGCCCGCTGCGAAGCCCTGCTGGTCGATCACCCGGCGGCCGTCGAGGAGGTGATGCGCCGGCTGCCGGCCTATGCGGCGGCGGGCGCCGACGTCCTCTACGCGCCGGGCCTGCGCACGCCGGACATCATCGAGGCGGCGGTCGCTGCGGTGGGGCCCAAGCCGCTCAACCTGCTGGTCTCCGCGCCGATCGGCCTGACGGTGGAGCAGATCGCCGGATTGGGCGTGCGGCGGATCAGCCTTGGCAGCGCACTCAGCCGCGCGGCGTGGGGCGGTTTCCTGCGGGCGGCGCGGATGCTGGCCGACCACGGACGTTTCGACGCCCTTGCCGAGGCCGAGCCGTTCGACGCCCTCAACGGGTTCTTCCGGACGCACGGCCGGAGTCCCGGTTGAGCGGGGCGGACATCGCTCCGGTCCGCGGAAGCGGCCTTCAGGCTGAAACCCTCATGAAGTCGATAAAAGCCCTTACGGATGCAGGCATGTGCGTCCGTTCCGAGTAGTAGAGATGAAAACCCGGGAAAACTCTGCACAAGGGTTCCAATACCCGGACAAGTTTTCCATTTTCAAGGAACGGCATTACGAAATCTTCAATCAGGTAGGCCAGCCCAAGCCCTTCGCACGCTGCCGCCAAAAGAAGATCCGTATCATTGGCAGTCAGCACATTCTCGACATCGATATCGATCGCACCATCGACGTCGGCGAACCGCCATGGGTACAGAACTCCGGTATCTTTCCATTTGTAGGTAAGGCACATGTGGTCTTTCAGATCGGCCAGGATTTCGGGCCGCCGCCGGCCGGCGAAATAGGACGGGGAGCCGACAACGGCCATCCGAAGATCGGGCGTGATGCGAACCGCGACCATATCGCGACTGATTTGACCGCCGATGCGGACACCGGCATCGAAGCCCTGCGCAACCACATCCGTAATGTCGTTGTCGATCGCCAGATCCAGGCGGATCTCCGGGTAGGTGGATCGGAACCGCGCCAGTCTGGGCAGGATGGCGATCCGTGCCGCGATGCTCGGCAGGTTGACCCGCACCACGCCTTTTGGCGTTTCCTGATAGGCTCCGACCGCCAGAACGGCCTCGTCCATGCCCGTCATCATCGGCGTGATGCGATCGTAGAGAACACGCCCCGCTTCCGTCAGTCCGACACTCCGGGTTGTCCGGTTGAGAAGGCGCACGCCGAGGCGGCTTTCAAGGGATCGGACTGTGCGGCTCAGCGCGGACGGGGACATCGCGAGCCGCCTGGCAGCGCGCCCGAACGCCCGCTCCTCGCAGACGGTGACGAATGCCTTCAACTGCGTGAATTCCGTTCCATTCATTATGGCGGTCCAATGCAATACTTCATGCCGGATAGGTACCATATACAGGCATAATCGCGAGCTGCATAGTCCTCCCGATGACACGCAGGGGATGGAGCTGCAAATGACGACGATGAAACGCTGGGAAATCGATGCGATAGGCAAGCAGAGCCTCAGGCTGAACGATGTCGGGATCCCCCGGCCCGGCCTGCGGGAGGTTCTGGTAAGGGTCAATGCGGTGGCTCTGAACTATCGCGACAAGATGGTCGTCGAGACCGGCCGCGGGCTGCCGCTGACATTCCCTTTCACGCCCGGCTCCGACCTTGCCGGCGAAGTGGTGGCGCTCGGCGAAGGCGCAAGCCGCTTCGGATTGGGCATGAAGGTCATCTCCACGCCGACCCCGGACTGGATCGACGGGTTGCGTGCCGGTACCGCCCGCACGCCTGCCTATCAAACCCTGGGCGGCTTTTATCCGGGTGTGCTTGCCGAGTATGTCGCCATGCCGGAGGAGTGGTTCGCCCCGTCGCCGGAAACGCTCGAGCCCTGGCAGGCCTGCACGCTTCCGGTCGCCGGCCTCACGGCCTGGTTTGCGCTTGTCGAGCGGGCCGGGGTACAGGCGGGCGACACGGTGCTGATCCCCAGCACGGGCGGGGTCGCGCTTTTCGGACTGCAGATCGCCAAGGCCAACGGTGCCAGGGTGATCGTCTGCGGCCAGCCTGAATACGAGGCACGCGCGAAGGCGCTCGGCGCGGATCATTTCATCGACGCCGGCAGCGACTGGGCGGAAGCCGTCTACACGCTCACCTCGGAGCGCGGCGCGGATATCGTGCTGGAGGTCATCGGCGGCAAGCATCTCGGCCGGTCCGTGCAGGTCACGGCGGTGGGTGGCCGTGTCTGTCAGATCGGTGCGCTCGACGGCTGGGACATCCAGGCACCCGCAATGCCCCTGATGCTCAAGGACATCACGATCCATGGGATCGGAACCGGCAGCAGAAGGGCTCTGGAGCGGCTGGTCCGTGCGGTCGATCGAACGGGCATCAAGCCGGTCGTCGACTCCCGCTATCCGCTCGCCGACCTTCCTGCCGCGTTCGACCGTCTGGACCGGGGACCGTTCGGCAAGATCGTCATCGACGTCATGCCATAGACTGCGCCGCGGCCCGGCTTGCGGGATGAGGTCCGGCGCCTGCTGCCCCGCCGGATCTCATCCCGCAAGCCCCGCCTCCGGAATCCGCATCCCGATTGATCCAGGTCAAAGGCGGTCGCAGCGCTGTGTACTAGTATACTAGTACACACCAAGCCACCAGCGGCGAACCGGCCGCACGCTCCCGGCGGATCGGTCCAAGGCGGACCAGCCCAGAGCGGGCAATTCAGGAGCCCAGCGCCATGAACATCAAGAAGCGCATCGACCGCATCCCCGGCGGGATGATGATCGTTCCCCTGTTCCTCGGGGCGTGCCTCAACACCTTCGCACCCACCACCGGCAAGTTCTTCGGGTCCTTCACCAACGGGCTGATCACCGGCACGCTGCCGATCCTGTCGGTCTGGTTCTTCTGCATCGGCGCCAGCATCAGCCTGAAGGCCACCCCGCTGGTGCTGCGCAAGAGCGGCGTCCTGGTCTCGGTCAAGATCATCACCGCCGCGCTGGCGGGCGTCGTCGCCTCCTGGTTCATCCCGACCGAGGGCATCACCTCGGGCTTCCTCACCGGCCTGTCGGTGCTGGCGATCATCGCCGCGATGAACGACACCAACGGCGGCATGTACATGGCGCTGATGCAGCAGTACGGCACCAAGGAGGAGGCCGGCGCCTTCTGCCTGATGTGCCTGGAATCCGGCCCCTTCATGACCATGGTCACGCTGGGCATCGCCGGTCTGGCCGTCTTCCCGTGGCAGACCATGGTCGGTGCGCTGCTGCCCTTCGTCATCGGCTTCGCGCTCGGCAACCTCGACAAGGATCTGCGTGCCTTCTTCACCCAGGGCGTCGGGGTCATGGTTCCCTTCTTCGCCTTCGCACTCGGCAACAACCTGAACTTCACCACGATCCTGAACACCGGCCTGCTCGGCATCGTGCTCGGCGTCGGCGTCATCATCGTCACCGGCACCACGCTGGTCCTGGCCGACATCTTCCTCGCCAAGGGCAACGGCACCGCCGGCATCGGCGCCGCCTCCACCGCCGGGGCCGCCGTCACCGTCCCGCCGATCATCGCCTCGATCGAGCCGTCCTTCGCCCCGAGTGCCCCGGCCGCCACCGCCCTTGTCGCCACCAGCGTCGTCGTCACCGCCTTGCTGACCCCGCCGCTGACCGCCTGGTGGGCCCGCCGCTTCGGCGTGCTGTCGCCCCGCTACCTGGCCGCCGAGGCCGCCAAGGCCGGCAACCCGGTTCCCACCCAGGCCGTCGCCGCCGAATGAAGGCCGAGTGACAAGCATCCCGGCCCCGGCACCCTCCCACGCGAGGGAGGCCGGGGCCGGCCCGATTTCAACCGGGCGCCCGCGCCAGCCGCGCCGCCTGTCCCACGAGGACCGCCGCCATGAAAATCTCCACCCGCTACGACACCCATCCGGCCGACGCGCGCGGCTACGACACCCAGACGCTGCGCGACCGCTTCCTGATCGAATCGATCTTCCAGCCCGACGACATCGTCCTGACCTACAGCCATGTCGACCGCGTCGTCGCCGGCGGCGCCATGCCGGTGTCCGCCCCGCTCGCCCTGGTGTCGGCCAAGGAGATCGGCAGCGACACGTTCCTGGAGCGGCGCGAGCTCGGCCTGTTCAACGTCGGCGGCGCCGGTCGCGTCACCGTCGACGGCACGGTCTACGACCTCGACACCCGCGACGCGCTCTATGTCGCCATGGGCAGCGTCGACGTCCGCTTCGAGAGCCTGGACCCTGCCAACCCGGCCAAATTCTATCTGGTCAGCACCCCCGCCCATGCCCGGTTCGAGACGATGAAGATCTCGGCTGCCCAGGCCAAGACCCGCAATCTCGGCGAGACGGCGACCGGCAACAAGCGGACCCTCTACCAGATGATCCACCCCGACGTGGTGCGCACCGCGCAGCTGGTCATGGGGCTGACCATGCTGGAAAACGGCAACATGTGGAACAGCATGCCCTGCCACACCCACGAGCGGCGCTGCGAGGTCTATTTCTACTTCGACCTGCCGGAGAGCGCGCGGCTGTTCCACGTCATGGGCGAGCCGACCGAGACCCGCCACATCATGGTCGCCAACGAGCAGGCGGTGATCTCGCCCTCCTGGTCGATCCATTGCGGCGTCGGCACCCACAACTATTCGTTCATCTGGGCGATGGGCGGCGACAACCAGACCTTCGACGACATGGACCAGGTCGCCCTGGCCGACATGCGCTGAACCGGAGACGCGGATCATGAGCATTTCATTCGACCTGACCGGCAAGGTGGCGCTGGTCACCGGCGCCAACACCGGCATCGGCCAGGGCATCGCCGTGGCGCTGGCCACTGCCGGCGCCGACATCGCCGCCGTCGACGTCGTGTCGCTCGACGAGACCAAGTCCCTCGTCGAGGCGACCGGCCGCCGGTTCCACGCCATCCACGCCGACCTGACCAGCATCGCCCCGGTGGCGGGCCTCGTCGAGGAGACGGTGGGCACGCTCGGCCAGCTCGACATCCTGGTCAACAATGCCGGGACCATCCGCCGTGCCGACGCCGTCGACTTCAGCGAAGCCGACTGGGATCTGGTGATGAACCTCAACATCAAGACGGTGTTCTTCCTCTGCCAGGCCTTCGGCCGCTATGCCATCGGCCAGGGCCGCAAGGGCAAGATCGTCAACATCGCCTCGATGCTGTCCTTCCAGGGCGGCATCCGCGTGCCGTCATACACCGCGTCCAAGAGCGGCGTCGCCGGCATCACCAGGCTGCTGGCCTGCGAATGGGCGTCGAAGGGCATCAACGTCAACGCCATCGCGCCGGGCTACGTCGCCACCAACAACACCGCGGCACTGCGCGCCGACGAGAACCGCAGCGCCGAGATCCTCGGCCGCATCCCGGCCGGGCGCTGGAGCCTGCCGTCGGACATCGGCGGCCCGGCGGTGTTCCTGTCCTCCGACGCCGCCGACTACATCCACGGCACCATCCTGCCGGTCGACGGCGGCTGGCTGGCCCGCTGAGCATTTGAAGCGGCGACGAACACCCTCTCCCGGGGCGGGAGAGGGTGTTCGTCGCCGGCTGCTATCGCATTGCTTTAGATCCTCCCGCCACCGCCAGCGCCATATGGCTGGCGTGCAGCCCGTCGATGATCGCCTGCCCGCGCTCCAGCAGATAGGCGCGCAGTTGCGCATGCACCGGCAGCAGCGGCAGGCTGCGGCGGTGGGCGACGTACCAGGACCGCATCAGCGGCAGCCCCTCCACCGTCAGTTCGCACAGCATCCCCAGCGCCAGCTCCAGGTCCACGGTGTGGCGCGACAGCAGGGCGATGCCGATCCCGGCCATCACCGCCTGCTTGATCGTCTCGTTGCTGCTCGACGTCATGACGATGCGCGGGGTGAAGCCGCGGCCCTGGAAATAGGCGTCGGTCAGCGCCCGCGTCCCGGCCCCTTCCTCCCGCGCGATGAAGCCGCAGTCCGCAAGGTCGGACAGCCGCAGCCCCGCAGCACCGGCCAGTGGATGTCCGGGCGCGCAGATGATGACGCTGGGATGCCGCGCGAAGGGCTCGCCCAGCAGTTCATCCTCGTCCAGCGGCCGGCCCATGATGGCGAGGTCGACCTCACCCTTCGCGACCATCGCGTTCACCTCGCGCCGGTTGCCGTCGCGCAGATGGATCGATACACCCGGCCGTTCCTCGCGGAAGCGCGAGATCATGTGCGGCGCGATGTATTTGGCCGTGCTGACCAGCCCGATGGTGACGTTGCCGCCGGTGACGCCCTTCAGCGCCAGCATCCGCCGGTCGGCATTGTCCAGCGCCTGGAGGATCAGCGTCGCATGTTCCAGCAGGTCGCGCCCGGCCTCGGTCAGCACGACGCCCCGGCCGACCCGCTCGAACAGCGGGAAGCCGCAATGCCCCTCCACCTGCTTGATCTGGAACGAGACCGCGCCCGGAGTCAGGCCGAACCGCTCGGCGACGCGGGCGAAGGACAGGCTCCGGGCGGCGGCGGTGAAGATCTGGAGCTGGCGCAGCGTGGCGTGGTGGATGGTCATCTGCAGCCTCCGTCGCAGCCCCGATTGGCGAGGAATCCCTGTCCATAATCTGCTGTATATTTGAATTTTCCTCAATAGTACGTGCGTCTAGCATTTGCCGGAACGAACCGAACGGCTCCGGCGAGGTGAAGACGATGAACTACGTATCGACGGTTCCCCCCAGCGAGGCGGTCGTCAGCGATCCCAAGGCCCGCTACCGGCCCGGCGTGCTGAAATACCGCCAGATGGGCTATTGGCAGCCCGACTACGAACCGAAGGACACCGACATCCTGGCCCTGTTCCGCATCACGCCGCAGGACGGCGTCGATCCGGAGGAGGCGGCGGCGGCGGTGGCCGGCGAAAGCTCGACCGCCACCTGGACCGTGGTCTGGACCGACCGGCTGACCGACTGCGAGCGCTACCGCGCCAAGGCCTACCGCGTCGATCCGGTGCCCGGCGCCCCCGGCCAGTATTTCGCCTCCATCGCCTACGAGCTCGACCTGTTCGAGGAGGGCTCGATCGCCAACCTTACCGCGTCGATCATCGGCAACGTCTTCGGCTTCAAGCCGCTGAAGGGGCTGCGGCTGGAGGACATGCGCATCCCGGTCGCCTATCTGAAGACCTTCCAGGGACCGGCCACCGGCATCGTGGTCGAGCGCGAGCGGCTGAACAGCTTCGGCCGGCCGCTGCTCGGCGCCACCATGAAGCCCAAGCTGGGGCTGTCCGGCCGCAACTACGGCCGGGTGGTGTACGAGGCGCTGAAGGGCGGGCTCGACTTCACCAAGGACGACGAGAACATCAATTCCCAGCCCTTCATGCATTGGCGCGACCGCTTCCTCTACTGCATGGAGGGGGTGAACCGCGCGATTGCCGAGACCGGCGAGATCAAGGGCACCTACCTGAACGTCACCGCCGCCACCATGGAGGACATGTACGAGCGTGCCGAGTTCGCTCGCGATCTCGGCAGCGTCATCATCATGATCGATCTGGTGATCGGCTACACCGCCATCCAGTCGATGGCGAAATGGGCGCGGCGCAACGACATGATCCTGCATTTGCACCGTGCCGGCCATTCCACCTACACCCGGCAGAAGAGCCATGGCGTCTCCTTCCGCGTCATCGCCAAATGGATGCGCATGGCCGGCGTCGACCACATCCATGCCGGCACCGTCGTCGGCAAGCTGGAGGGCGACCCCAACGTCATCCGCGGCATCTACGACACCTGCCGCGAGACCCATGTCCCGCAGAATCTCCAGCACGGAATCTTCTTCGACCAGCCCTGGGCCGGGCTGAAGCGGATGATGCCGGTGGCGTCCGGCGGCATCCATGCCGGGCAGATGCACCAGCTGCTGACCTATCTGGGCGAGGATGTCGTCCTCCAGTTCGGCGGCGGCACCATCGGCCATCCCGACGGCATCCAGGCCGGGGCGGTCGCCAACCGCGTCGCGCTGGAGGTGATGGTCAAGGCCCGCAACGAGGGCCGCGACATCTGGAACGAGGGGCCGGAGATCCTGCGCGACGCCGCCCGCTGGTGTGCCCCGCTGCGCGCCGCACTCGACACCTGGAAGGACGTCACCTTCGACTATGCCTCGACCGACAGCGTCGATTACGTCCCCACCCCAACCGCGGCGATGTGAAGGAGCAAGCCCGATGCGATCGACACCCATGCGGCTTACCCAGGGCCAGTTCTCCTTCCTGCCCGACCTGACGGTGGGCGAGATCACCGCGCAGGTCCAATATGCCCTCGACCAGGGTTGGGCGGTGGCGGTGGAGTTCACCGACGACCCGCACCCGCGCAACAGCTATTGGACGATGTGGGGCAACCCGATGTTCGACCTGCGCGACGCCAAGGGCGTGACGATGGAGATCGACGCCTGCCGCACCGCCCATCCCGACCACTACGTCAAGGTGCTGGCCTTCGACGGCTCGGAGGGGTTCGAGACGGTGCGCATGTCCTTCCTGGTCAACCGCCCGGCGGTCGAGCCCGGTTTCGAGCTGCTGCGCGCCGAGGGGCCGGGCCGGCGCATCGGCTACACGGTGCGCAGCTACGCCACCGGCCGCCCGGCGGGGGAGCGCTATGGTACGGGGACCGGTCATGGCGGCTGAGCCCGGAACCGCCGCCCTCCTCGAACGCACCCCTGACACCGCCGAACCCTCCATCGACCTCGACGCGCTCTACCGCCAGTCCGGCATCGGTGACCTGCTGGCCGGGATGGACCGCGAGCTGGTCGGGCTGGTCCCGGTGAAGACCCGCATCCGCGAGATCGCCGCCCTGCTGCTGGTCGAGCGCGCCCGCCGCAGCATCGGCCTCAGGGCGGAGCCGCCGTCGCTGCACATGTGCTTCACCGGCAATCCCGGCACCGGCAAGACCAGCGTCGCCCGCCGGATGGCCGGGCTGCTGCACGGGCTCGGCTATATCCGCCGCGACCATGTGGTCGGCGTCACCCGCGACGATCTGGTCGGCCAGTATATCGGCCACACCGCGCCCAAGACCAAGGAGGTGCTGAAGCGCGCCATGGGCGGCGTGCTGTTCATCGACGAGGCCTATTACCTCTACCGGCCGGAAAACGAGCGCGACTATGGCCAGGAGGCCATCGAAATCCTGCTCCAGGTGATGGAGGACAACCGCGACGACCTCGTGGTGATCCTCGCCGGCTACCGCGACCGCATGGAGGTGTTCTTCCGCTCCAATCCCGGCATGGCGTCGCGCATCGCCCACCATGTCGACTTTCCGGATTACGAGGCGGCGGAACTGCTGGAGATCGCCCGGCTGATGGCGGCCGGCATGCAGTACCGCATGGCGCCGGAGGCCGAACGGGCGATGTCCGACTACATCGCCCGCCGCATGGCCCAGCCGCGCTTCGCCAACGCCCGCTCGATCCGCAATGCGCTGGACCGCGCCCGGCTGCGCCAGGCCAACCGCCTGTTCGAGGCGCGCGGGGCCGCCATCGCCGCCGCCGATCTTCAGACCATCGCCGAGGAGGACATCCGCAAAAGCCGCGTCTTCACGCAATAGGCCGGCACGAATCCGGCCGCACAAAACGACGAGAGAGGGGGAACCGATGCCGCACCGCCGAACGACCTTCAGCAAATTCATCATCGAGGACCAGCGCCGCCGCGGCGGCCCGGACACCGACCTGACCGCCCTGCTCAACGACGTGCAGACCGCCTGCAAGTTCATCGCCAGCGCCGCCGCGCGCGGCTCGCTGAAGCCGCCGGCCGGCCAGCCCGCCATCCCGGTCCCCGAGCCGGGGGTCAACGTCCATGGCGAGACGCAGAAGCCGCTCGACCTGATCGCCAACGAGATCATGCTGCGCACCTGCGAATATGGCGGCAAGCTCTGCGGCATGGCGTCGGAGGAGATGGACGAGCCCTACCGCATCCCGCGCGAATACCCGCGCGGCCGCTACCTGCTGGCCTTCGACCCGCTGGACGGCTCGTCCAACGTCGACGTCAACCTGACGGTCGGCACCATCTTCTCGATCCTGCGGGCTCCCGACGGCATCGAGGAGCCGGAGGTGGAACATTTCCTCCAGCCCGGCACCCAGCAGGTGGCGGCCGGATTCGCCCTCTACGGCCCGGCCGACATGATCGTCGTCACGCTCGGCGACGGCGTCCACGGCTTCACGCTCGACCGCGAGATCGGCGCCTACACCCTGACCAATCCCGACATGCGCATCCCCGACCATGTCTGCGAGTTCGCCATCAACAGCTCCAACGCCCGCTTCTGGGAGCCGCCGGTGCGCTTCTATGTCGAGGAGTGCGTCAAGGGCAGTTCCGGCCCGCGCGAGGCCGACTTCAACATGCGCTGGATCGCCTCGCTGGTGGCGGAGGTCTACCGCATCCTGATCCGCGGCGGCGTCTTCCTCTATCCGCGCGACGCCCGCCCGACCCACAAGCCGGGCCGCCTGCGCCTGCTCTACGAGGCCAACCCCATCGCCATGCTGGTGGAGCAGGCGGGCGGCGCGGCCAGCACCGGCCGGCAGCGCATCCTCGACATCCAGCCGCTGGCCCTGCACCAGCGGGTGCCGGTGATCCTCGGATCCAAGGCGGAGGTGGAACGGCTGGTCGCCTACCATGCCGCCTACGACCGCGGCGAGGATCTGAGCTTCAAATCGCCGCTGTTCGGCACCCGGTCGCTGTTCCTGGCGCCCGAAACCGCCCCGCTCGGCTGAGGAGACCGCCCCCATGTCGGCCCGTCATCCGATCATCGTCGTCACCGGCTCCTCCGGGGCAGGGACGACCACCGTCACCCGCACCTTCCAGCAGATCTTCCGGCGCGAGGGCGTCGCCGCCGCCATCGTCGAGGGCGACAGCTTCCACCGCTACGACCGCCGGGAGATGCGCGCCAGGGTCGCCGAGGCCCAGGCGGATCCCCAGTCCAGCTTCAGCCATTTCGGTCCCGACGCCAATTTGTTCGAGGAGTTGGACGATTTGTTCCGCAGCTATGGCGAGACCGGCGGCGGCCGGACCCGCAAATACCTGCACGACGCCAAGGAGGCCGAGCCCTACGGCCAGGAGCCCGGCACCTTCACCCCCTGGGAGGAGATCGAGCCCGGCACCGACCTGCTGTTCTACGAGGGGCTGCACGGCTGCGTGCGGACCGAGCGCGTCGACCTGTCCCGCCATGCCGACCTGAAGATCGGCGTCGTCCCCATCGTCAACCTGGAATGGATCCAGAAGATCCACCGCGACCGCAACATGCGCGGCTATTCGGAGGAGGCGATCGTCGACACCATTCTGCGGCGCATGCCCGATTACGTGAAATACATCTGCCCGCAGTTCAGCAGCACCGACGTCAATTTCCAGCGGGTGCCGACGGTGGACACCAGCAATCCCTTCATCGCCCGCGACATCCCGACCTCGGACGAGAGCATGCTGGTCATCCGCTTCGCCCGGCCCAAGGGCATCGACTTCCCCTATCTGCTGTCGATGCTGAAGGAAAGCTTCATGACCCGGCCCAACACCATCGTCTGTCCCGGCGACAAGATGGCGCTGGCGATGCAGCTGATCTTCACCCCGATGATCTGGCAACTCGCCGACCGCAAGAAGAAGGCGTTCTGAACCGGGCGCAGGACCTCCCACCACTCCCTCTCCCGCCCCGGGAGAGGGAAAGCCTGCGTTCCGAAATCGCGTGCATCGGGCAGCACCGCCCCATCGCCCCTCCTCTTCAAAAGAAAACCGGCCGCACCTCAGCCCGCCTGTACCGCCGGAAAAAACCCACCGGGAAGGACACCGACCATGGATGCCTCCGTCACCACGGCCGCGCCGCCGGCCACTCTCCCCACCCCCGACTCCAACCGCCCCATCGGACGCCGCCTGCTGGCCGACGCGCTGCGCATGCTCGCCGTCGACGCGGTGGAGGCGGCGAAGTCCGGCCATCCCGGCATGCCGATGGGCATGGCCGACATCGCCGAGGCGCTGTGGCGGCGCCATCTGCGCCACAACCCGGCCAACCCGTCCTGGCCGGACCGCGACCGCTTCGTGCTGTCGAACGGCCACGGCTCCATGCTGCTCTACGGCCTGCTGCACCTCACCGGCTACGACCTGCCGATGGACGAGCTGCGCCGCTTCCGCCAACTCGGCTCGCGCACGCCCGGCCATCCCGAACATGGGCTGACGCCGGGGGTGGAGACGACCACCGGGCCGCTGGGGCAGGGGATCGCCAACGCCGTCGGCATGGCGCTGGCCGAACGGCAGCTGGCGGCGGAGTTCAACCGGCCGGGGCACCGGATCGTCGATCACCGGACCTTCTGCTTCGTCGGCGACGGTTGCCTGATGGAGGGGATCAGCCACGAGGCCTGTTCGCTGGCCGGCACGCTCGGGCTGGAAAAGCTGGTGCTGTTCTACGACGACAACGGCATCTCCATCGACGGCGCCGTCTCCGGCTGGTTCGCCGATGACACGCCGCGGCGGTTCGAGGCCTATGGCTGGCGGGTGATCCGCGGCGTCGACGGCCACGACATCCACGCGCTGGACGGCGCCATCGCCGGGGCGCTGGAGCCCTGCGGCCGGCCGACCCTGGTCTGCTGCCGGACGGAGATCGGCCACGGCTCCCCCGCCATGGCCGGGACGCCCGAGGCGCACGGCGCCCCGCTCGGCGCCGCCGAGGTGGCGGCGACCAGGGCCGCGCTCGGCTGGACGGCGCCGCCCTTCGACATGCCGCCGGAGGTGCGCGCCGCCTGGGACGCCCGCGGGCGCGGCGCCGCCGCCGAGGCCGAGTGGCAGGCCGGCTTCGATGCCTATGCCGCCGCCCATCCGCAGCTTGCGGCCGAGTTCCTGCGCCGCCTGCGCGGCGACCTGCCGGACGGCTTCGCCGCCGCGGCCGATGCCTGGATCGCGGCCGTCGCCGACCGGGCGGAGCCGATGGCGACGCGCAAGGCGTCGCAGCAGGCGATAGCGGCGCTGGCCGGCCTGCTGCCCGAACTGCTCGGCGGCTCGGCCGACCTGACCGGCTCCACCCTCACCGACTGGCCGGGAAGCGGCGGGCGCCATCTCCATTACGGGGTGCGGGAGTTCGCCATGGCGGCGCTCATGAACGGCATGGCGCTGCATGGCGGCCTCATTCCCTTCGGCGGCACGTTCCTGGTCTTCTCCGACTATGCCCGCAACGGCCTGCGGCTGTCGGCGCTGATGGGGCTGCGGGTGATCCACGTCTTCACCCATGACGGCATCGGGCTGGGCGAGGACGGCCCGACCCACCAGCCGGTCGAACAGGCGGCCAGCCTGCGGCTGATCCCCAACCTCGACGTCTGGCGCCCCTGCGACGCACTGGAGACCGCCGTCGCGTGGCGTGCCGCGGTGGAGCGGACCGGCGGCCCCTCCGCCCTGCTGCTGTCGCGCCAGGGCCTGCCGGCGCAGTCCGGTGCGACCCGCGCCCGCGATGCGGCCCGCGGCGGTTATGTGCTGGCCGATGACGGCGATCCCCGTCTTGTGCTGATCGCCACCGGGTCGGAGGTGCAGATCGCCATCGAGGCCCGGCGCCTGCTCGCCGGCCGCGGCATCGCCGCCCGCGTCGTCTCCATGCCCTGCTGCGAGGTCTTCGCGCGCCAGGATACGGACTGGCGCCGCGCCGTGCTGCCCGACGGCGTTCCCCGGCTGGCGGTGGAGGCCGGGGCCACCGGCCTGTGGCGTGCCCATGTCGGGCTGGAGGGCGACGTTGTCGGCCTCGACCGCTTCGGCGAGTCCGCCCCGGCCGGCGATCTCTACCGCCATTTCGGCATCACCGCCGAGGCGGTGGCGGAGCGCGCGCAACGGCTCCGCTCCCCTACCTGACCCCTCCCGACCCCTCGCCCCCGAACCCGGAGTCCCCCGCGATGGCGCTCATCTCCCTGCGACAGCTCCTCGACCATGCCGCCGGGCATGGCTACGGCGTGCCGGCCTTCAACATCAACAACATGGAACAGATCCAGGCGATCATGCAGGCGGCGGACGACTGCGCCAGCCCGGTGATCCTCCAGGCCTCCGCCGGGGCGCGGAAATATGCCGGCGAGCCCTTCCTGCGCCACATGGTCCAGGCGGCGGTGGAGATGTGGCCGCACATCCCCGTCTGCCTGCACCAGGACCATGGCGCCAGCCCGGCGGTCTGCCAGCAGGCGATCCGCTCCGGCTTCACCAGCGTGATGATGGACGGCTCGCTGCTGGAGGACATGAAGACGCCGGCCGGCTACGACTACAATGTCCGCATCACCCGCCAGGTGGTCGAGCAGGCCCACGCCGTCGGCGTGTCGGTTGAGGGGGAGCTCGGCTGCCTCGGCTCGCTGGAGACCGGGCGGGCGGGGGAGGAGGACGGCTCCGGCGCCGCCGGCACGTTGTCGCGCGAACAGCTGCTGACCGACCCGGAGCAGGCGGCCGATTTCGTCGGGCGGACCGGCGTCGACGCGCTCGCCATCGCCATCGGCACCAGCCACGGCGCCTACAAGTTCAGCCGCCGCCCGACCGGCGAGGTGCTGGCCATCGACCGCATCCGCGCCATCCATGCCCGCATCCCCGACACCCATCTGGTGATGCACGGCTCGTCCTCCGTGCCGCAGGAGTGGCTGGAGATCATCCGCGCCCATGGCGGCAGCATCCGCGAAACCTATGGCGTCCCGGTCGAGGAGATCCGCGAGGGCATCCGCAACGGCGTGCGCAAGGTCAACATCGACACCGACATCCGCCTCGCCATGAGCGGCAGCCTGCGCCGCGCGACGATGACGCGCCCCGAGGAGTTCGACCCGCGCAAGTTCCTGGCCGAGGCGACCGCGGCGGCCCGCGCCCTCTGCCGCGAGCGCTTCGAGGCGTTCGGCTCGGCCGGGCAGGCGGACCGGATCGCGCCGCTGCCGCTGGAGCGCATGGCCGCCCGCGCCTCCGCCCCCACCGCGTCGGCCGTCATCGCCTTCGCCGCGCTGGAGCGGCGCTCCCCGGCCGGGGCCGCGCCGCCGGGCCACTGACCGCCCGCCAACAAGGCGCGCAGGCCGGCGCCCCCAGGCCGGCGCCCTAAGGCCGGCGCCCTCAGGCCGGTGTCGGGCCGATGCCGCGCTGCTGGGCGGCGTCGAGCAGGCTGACCAGCTCGCCCGACACCCACCAGCGGCATTTGCGCCGTTCCTCGGTCGCGACGGTGACCACGCGCTCGATCAGCCGGTTTTCCCCGCCGTTCAGTTCGCGCCCGTCGCGCAGCGCGCTCTCGACGATGGCGAGCAGGGTCTTGTCGATGGCCGTCACCTCGATGGGATAGCCGGTCTCCTCCGCCAGCTCGCACAGCCGCGCCATCGCCGGCAGCGCATCGTCCCGGCCATAGACGCCGATCTGCCGGAACAGCGCGGCCAGATGCTCGCCGATGGCCGGCAGCCACGGGTTGGAGGACGCTGCGATGCCGCGGCGGCGCAGGCGGTGGTTGAAGCTGTTGATGAAGCGCACCGGCTCGATCAGCGGCTGCGCCGAGGCGGTGGCGTTCAGCGTCAGCAGCCGGTGGCTCAGCACCGGCACCACCTCGCCCTCCACCAGCCCGGTGGTGCGCCCGACCGCGGTGGACACCGCCGCCCAGTTGCGGCCGCCGCGTTCGATGCCGAATCCCTGCAGCGCGTCGTACCAGCGGAAGGCGCGCTCCGCCAGCCGCTCGGCCGTCTCGCCGGCGGTCAGCTGCGGCGGGGCGGGGCGGCCGAGATGCAGATCCTCCAGCTTCTGGCGCAGGCCCTGCCAGGCGAACTGCGCATGGCCGACCGCCGCCTCGGCCAGCGACGAGTTGGGGAACAGCCCGTAGAGCGCCAGCGCCTGGTCGGGATCGCGCGACGCGTTGACCAGCGACAGGGCGTAGAGCTGGGCGCCGTCCGCTTCGCCGCCGCTGCCGATCATCCCGGAGACGCTGTGCAGGATGCCGATGGTGTCGCGCGGGCGCACCGTGCCCTTCCACAGGGCGGCATGCTCCAGCATCGCGTCCAGCATCGCCAGGTCGCCCATCGACAGCGGCGCCACCCCGCCCATCCTCCCGTTGCCCAGCCCGCGCTTGCGCAGCAGCGTCGCCCGCTCGGCGTTGGCGGTCGCCAGCAGCGGGCCGGCCGCGCCGCGCCGGCGCAGGACCGCCAGCGAGCCGGCGCGCAGCTCCTCCGCCCAGTCCGCCGCGGCGGGGGAGGCGAGCACGGCGTCCAGCGGATGTTCGCTTGCCCGCGCGGCGATGTCGGCCTGGACGCGCCCGGCCAGCTCGCGCAGGTGCGGCAGCAGGGCGAACCACCAGGCGCCGGCATCGACCACATGCATGCAGCCGGGTGGCCGCGCCTCGGCCAGCATCAGCGCGTCGGTGCGCAGCATCACCGGGTCGAACCAGCCGGTCCATATGCGGCGGGCATGTTCGGTGCGCGGGCCGTTCAGCATGGCGACGATCAGCCGCCCGACCTCGATGGTCATCTGGTCGTCTTCCAGATGGCCGGCCTGCACCAGCTCGAACAGCTTGGATTTCTGCGCCCGGTCCAGCGGAGCCAGGATCGCCTTGACCTTGTCGAGGCTGTCGGCGGCCGGATCGGGCGCGCTGATCTGCAAGGAGGCGCCCTGTATGGTGGTGCTGCGGTTGGGGCGGCCGGCCATGGCGTTCACGGGGCGTTCATGGGGCGATCGGGTGCGCTGCTTAATCAGGCGCAATTTTACGGACTGGCATTCATTATTGCTACTGATATGTCGTAACAGATTCTGTCGAGCTGAATCAAACCACGGCCGGATGCTTGGTGGGATGCCCGGCCGTACGCCGTGTCATGCGCAAGATTCGATCAGGCTCATGCCGCGAAGCGTAACTTTGATCGCGGCTCCGCCCCACCCCATGAATATGGGCTTCACATGTATGTCGAATGCTGACTAAATTTAACTCATTTAAACGCTAAATCGTACCTTCACAGCTGCAAGCTGCCGGCCCATTATCTGGACAGGCAACGCGTCCACCATCACAGGCGCCCCGATGATCTCCCAGCAACTCGCCGCCACCGCACCCAGGTTGTTTCCCGCCATGACCGAATCCGGATCGTGCAAGGCCGAACGGGCCATGGATGAGTTCGTCGCCCGTCTGGCTGCAGCCGGCCTGCCGGATGACGAACGCGCCCAGGCCTACGAAGCGGCGCTCAAGCGGCTGATGGATCACCTGATCCACCGCGAAGGCTGGCTGGCCGAGGAGTTCTCCGGCCTGGCCCGGTCGCTCGGCGCCTTCTGAACGCACGAGGTTCCCGTCCGGCTTTTCCGCTGGCCGCCCGTCCCTTCCCGGACCGGCGGCCTTTTGCGTTCCGGTGCAGGCCTCCACCTCCCCCGTGAAGAAGGCTCCCGTCACCGTTCGTTGAAGCTGTCGGACAGCGCGAAGTAGATCGGCTTCAGCAGATATTCCAGCAGCGACCGCTCGCCGGTGGTCATCTCGACCTGGGTGGTCATGCCGGGCAGCACCGGCTGGCGGACGTCGTCGCGGCCGACATGGTTGCGGCTCAGCCCGATGATCGCCTTGTAGTAGGGGCGGTGCTGCTCGTCGAGGAAGGTCGAGGCGGAGATGCGCAGCAGCGTGCCCGGGATGGCGCCGTAGCGGGCGAAATCGTAGGTCAGCACCTTCACCGTCGCCTCCAGCCCGACATGGAGCTGGCCGACGTCGCGCGGGGTGACATGGGCCTCCACCGTCATCTCGTGGTCGACCGGCACGACCTGCATCAGCACGCCGCCTTCCGGCACCACCGCGCCGACGGTGTTGACGCGCAGGTCCTGCACCAGCCCGCGCACCGGCGACAGCACGGTCAGCCGCTGGGCGCGGTCGTCCAGCTTGGCGCGGGCCTCGCGCAGCTGCGCGATCTCGGCGGTTACGGTGCCCATCTCGGTCACGGCGTCCTGCGACAGCTTGGCCGACTGGTCGAGGATGCGGTTTCCGGCCTCGGTGATCGCCTGCTGGGTGGCGATGATCTGGCCCTCGATCCGCCGCTGCTCGCCCATCAGGCGCGACTGCTCGCGCTGGGTTTCCAGCGACTGCAGCTTGGACGACAGGCCCATCGATTCCAGCTTGTTGCGGATGTCGACCGAGCCGGTGATCAGCGTGATCTGGTCCTTGATGCTGGCGAGCTGGCCTTCGTACAGCGCCAGCTCCGCCTCGCGCTGCGACACCTGGGAGCGCAGCACGGCGATGGCGGTGTCGCGCGCCTGGCGCTGGGTATCGTAGATCAGCTGCTGGTCGGCGACCTGCGCCTCGGCCTGCATCGCCATGGGGGCCGCCATCTGGATGGCGTCGGCCGAGGCGGCATGGGCGAAGTCCGGCTCGCGCCCGGCGGCGAAGGCGCGCAGCCGCTCCGCCCGCAGGTCGAGAGTCAGCAGCCTTGCGCTCATCTGGTCGCGCTCGGCCTGGACCTGCTTGGGGTCGAAGACGACCAGCGGCTGGCCGGCCTCCACCAGGTCGCTGTCCTTGACCAGGATCTGCGCGACGATGCCGCCCTCCAGATGCTGGACGACCTGTGCGTTGCCGGACGGCACCACCTGCCCGGCGGTGACGACCGCCTCCTTGACCGGCATCAGCGTGGCCCAGGCCAGCAGAGCTACCAGCAGCAGGACCAGCACGATGATGGTGGCGCGGACCAGCGACAGCGTCGCATCGTCGGCGCTGAGCGATTTGCCGGTGGGGCGGGCGAGGTCGGAAGCGGCCATGATGCGGTTCACACGGGGAAAATACGGGGGAGGGGGCTGCGGACAAGCATCAGCGGTGGGGAGTGGCGGCGATGCCGGACGGGCGCTGGAGCGCCGCGCCGCCCAGCAGCGCCCCGGCGATGCCGTTGGCGACGCTGTTCCCGCCGCCTCCCGGACCGACCCCGGGGCCGCCCCCCGGACCGCCGGGACGCGGGCCGGGCAGGCCGCCGGCCGGGGCGGCGGGGGCGATCATCCCGGCATCCATGGTCAGCACCGTGTCGGCCAGCGTCAGGTGGCTCGGCCGGTGGGTGACCAGGAAGATGGTGCTGTGGCCGCGCAGCGCGGCCAGCGCCGCCTGCAGCGCCTTGTCGCCCTCGAAATCCAGCCGGCTGGCCGGCTCGTCGAGCAGCAGGATGCGCGGCCGGCGGATATAGGCGCGGGCGAGGCAGATCTTCTGCGTCAGGCTGGGCGACAGGCGCAGCGACTGGTTGTCGCCGATGCGGGTGTCGAGCCCGCGCGGCAGCGCCTCCACCTCGTCCAGCGCGCCGGCCAGCGACAGCGCCCAGCGCAGCTCGGCATCGTCGGCGGTCTGGTCGGCGAAGCGCAGGTTCTGCGCCACGGTGCCGTAGAACAGCGTGCTGGCCTGCGGGACGTAGCCGATCGACTTGCGCAGGTCGATCGGGTCCATCTGGCGGATGTCGACGCCGTCGATCCGCACATTGCCGGCCTGCGGGGCATAGAGCCCCAGCATCACCTTCAGCAGCGACGACTTGCCGGCGCCGTCCGGCCCGACGATGGCGACGATCTGCCCCGGCCTGACCGAGAAGGACACGCCGACCAGCGCCGGGTCGGCGTCGTTGCGGTAGCGCAGCGACACGCGGGAGAGGCTGACCTCGCCCTTCACCTTGCGCGGCTGCAGGGTGGCGCAGCGCGGCTCGCGCTCCGGCCGGATGCCCATCAGGCTGTTGATCTGGCGGGCGTTGGCGCGCAGCTGCTCGATGCGCGGCAGCATCGACACCGCGGTCTGCAACGGCACCATCACCCGCCACAGCAGCATCATCGACGCCATCAGGGCGCCCGGTGTCATCGTCCCGGCGAAGACCTGGAGCGCGCCGACGCCGACGGTGGCGAGCCCCGCGACCGGCACCACCAGCCCGGCCAGCGAGGCATGGGTCGCCGACAGGTTGGCCGCGGCATGGCCCGACCGCGCGGTGCGGGCCGACAGCCGGTCGTAGCGGTCGCGCCAATGGGCCAGCCCGCCGATGGCGCGCAGCGCCGGCATCTTGGCGACCATCTCGACGAAGAATTCCTGGCGCTCGGTGTCGGCCCGCGCGGTCGAGCCGGTGCGGGCGCGCACCAGCGGGTGGACGGCGGCGCCGATGCCGGCGGTCAGCAGCACGGCGGCCAGCGGCACCAGCGCCAGCGGCCCGCCCAGCAGCGCCATCACCCCGAGGTAGAACAGGGCGAAGGGCACGTCGAACAGCGCCGCGACCTGCCCCTGGCTGATGAAGTCGCGGATCGATTCCAGATCCTTCACGCGGGCGATCTGGGTGCCGATGGCGGCGCGCTCGCTCATGCCGACCGGCAGCATCAGGATGCGGTCGATGGTGGCGTTGCTGATCGTCCGGGCGATGCGCGAGCCGGCATGGGCCAGCGCCCGGCCGCGGATCTGGCGCAGGGCGAAATCGCCCGCCACCACCAGCGCCGCCCCGACCGCGATGGTCGCCAGCGTGTCGAACGACCCGGTGGCGATCACCTTGTCGTAGATCGCCATGGTGAACAGCGGGGCGGCGATCGACAGCAGGTTGATGACGGCGCTCAGGCCCAGCACCGCCCACAGCAGCGGCAGGAAGCCCTGGACGACCGTGCCGACCCAGTTCTGCGTCCCGGCGCCGGCCGCCGTCTCCAGCGGGGTGAAGACATAGGCGGTGCCCTTGCCGGAATAGAGCGTGACCATGCTGTGCGACCGGCCGTCGAAGGCGATGACGCCGCCGTCCTCGACGGACAGCAGCGTCAGGACCGTGCCGTCGCGCCCGCGGAACAGGCAGGGCAGCAGCGAGGCGTCGAGGCGGGCGAGGTCGACGCGGACGCTGCGCCCGTCGAAATGCAGGCGCTGGAGGACGTCGCACAGCTCCTCGACCGTCTGCACCTCGGAGAAGTGGGGCAGGGCCTCCGCCAGGGTCTGCGGGGCGCCGCGCCAGCCCAGCGCGTCGAGCAGCGGGATCATGCAGGCGCCGACCGCCGAGGCCTGCGACAGCCGGCGGCGCAGGGCGTCGCCGTCGTCATGCGCCGCCCGGATCGGCTCGGCGCCGGCCTTGGCGCCGGGCTTGGGAGCGGGATCCGCCGCGCCGCCGCCCGCGACCAGCACCGGCGCCCCCCCGGCCCCTGCGGCGCCGTCGGCGCCCTGCAGCGGCCGGCTGACCGCGCGCCCGTCGACGATCTGCACCACCCGGTCGGCCAGCGTCAGCAGCGACGGGCGGCTGGTCACCAGCAGGATGGTGACGCTGCCGCGCATCTCCTCCAGCGCGCGGCGGAACACCTTGTCGGATTCGGTGTCGAGCGAGGAGTTCGGCTCGTCCAGCAGCAGCACCGCCGGCTCGCGGACCAGCGCGCGGGCGAGACAGATCATCTGCCGGGCGCCGCGCGGCAGCGCCTCCTGCGAGGCGTCGCCGACGATGGTCTCATAGCCCTGCGGCAGGCTGGCGATGCGGCGGTCCAGCCCGAAGCGGCGGCACACCTCCATCGCCAGATCGGCCCGGCTCGGGTCGAACAGGGTCAGGTTCTGCAGGATGGTGCCTTTGAACAGCTCGGGATGCTCGCCGACATAGACGACGCCGCCGATGCCGGCCATGGCGTCGCCGCCCGCGTTGGCGCGCACGCCCACCCGCACCTCGCCCGCGGTCGGGCGCAGCACGCCCAGGATCAGCCGCAGCAGCGTGGTCTTGCCGGTCGAGTTGGTGGCGACCACGCCCAGGAACTCGCCGGGGCCGACGCTGAGCGACAGGTCGTTCAGGATCTCCGGCCCGCGGCCATAGGCGAAGGCGACCTTGTCCATCTCGATGGAGCCGCCGGCCAGCGGCGCCGCGACCTCGCCGGAGGCGGCGGCCATGGTGCCGGCGGTCGCGCCGGCACCGTCCGGCCCGACCTCCAGCAGGACATGGCCGATTCGGCGCAGGGCCAGCGACACCGACTGGTAGCGCACCCAGCGGTCGAACAGCGCCTGCACCGGCTGGACGCAGCGTCCGGCCAGCATCGAGCAGGCGGTCAGCACGCCGGTCGTCATCGCCCCGTCGATCACCGACACGCTGCCGAGGATGACCACCAGCATCATGGTCGCCTGCGCCAGCGTGGTGGCGACGACCGAGGCGGAGCCGCTCAGCCGGGCGACGGCGAAATCCTCCTCGCTGCAGCCCTGCTGCAGCCGCTCGTGGCGGCGCAGCAGCCCGGCCTCCGCCCCCAGCCCCTTCACCGTGTGGACACCGCCCAGCACCTCGCTGATGAAGTTCAGCCGTCGCTCCTCCAGCGTGTGGCGGCTCTCCAGCGCCCGGCGCATCTTCCGGCCCAGCACGGTGCCGACCACCAGGAACAGCCCCAGCACCGCCAGCGGGATCGCCGCCAGCCAGCCGGCCAGCAGCGCGATCAGCCCGAGGTAGAGCACCGCGAAGGGGATGTCGATGGCCGATTGCAGCGCCTGGCCGGCATAGAACTCGCGCACCGTCTTGATGGCGCGGTAGACCTCGAAATGCGTGCCGATTCCCTGCTGGGAAAAGGCGTTCAGCGGCATGTGCATCAGCCGGTCGATCAGCGCCGCGCTCGACTGGTGCTCGATCCGCGCCCCCATCCAGGTGGTCAGCGCCGAGCGCGCGACCCGCAGCACCGCCTCCATCACCGCCGCCGCGCCGCAGCCGATGCCCAGCAGCAGCATGGTGCCATAGGACTCGTTGGGCAGGATGCGGTCATAGACATGCAGCAGCGTCACCGGCAGCGCCAGCCCGAAGACATTCAGCGCGAAGGATGCCAGGATCAGCATCGAGCGGTCGCGGCGCGGCCCCAGCATGCCGGACAGCAGCCGGCGTGCAGCGGTTTCGGCGGCCCGGTCGCGGTCGGACGCGGCCTGGGCGGCAGCGCCGGCAGGCGGTACGGTACGGGAGGCGGACTGGGGAACGGACTGCAAAACGACCAACCTGTGCACAGGGTTAACCGGGCTCTTAATCAAGATCACAATTGCTAGTGATAGGTAAACCGACGAATAGCAACAATTGGCGACCGAATCGCGAAGGGGGATGTCACCCCTTCCGATTGGCGCGTTTTTGGTAATAAAATAAGCGTTATCAATGCTTTTCTGCCGCTTGGCCGGCAATGTCGAACCTTAGCCCGTGAATTGTTCCTCCACCCAACCTGTTGAAAATCATCACAGGATGTCTCTTATCACAAGCAATTAGGAGCGCTAGAAGATAGGGCCGTGACAAGTGGCGTGGCGTACAGCCGCGCCAGACCAGGGGGGAGCGGTCCGATGGCTGAGGAAGCGGTTCAGGGCACCAGCGCGGCTGTGGACGACCGTCAAATCCTGGACGATCTGACCCTCCTGCAAGAGGTGGACGGCACCCGCCTGGGCGGCGTGATCCACGAGGCCAGCAATGTCGAGCTGCAACGGCCCGACGACACGCTGGGCTATGTGCAGACCGATTATCGCGGCGCCGAGGATCTGATGGTCGGCGGTGCCGTGCAGATCGGCAGCGTCGTCGGCGAGGCCGTCGCGGTGGCGGCCGACCAGGCGGCGACCGCGCAGCTGCTGACCGGCGACGTGCTGCGCACCCAGGGGACGCGGGGCTCCGGGCCGGCCGGTTCCGACGGCTCCGGCCTGTCGGAAGGGGAGGGCGGCGAGACCGGCACCGCCTCCGCCGAGGGGGCGGCGCTGCTGTCCAACCCGCGCACGACCTCGGTCTTCACGCCGCTGGCCGCCGCTGCCTCCGCCATCGTGTCTCCGGAGACGCCCGAGCGGGCGAACGGCAGCGGCACGGTCCCGGCCATCGACGCCGCGACCATTCTCTCGGATGGGGTTCCCGCCGCCGCCACGACCGCCGCCACAACCCCCGCCACCGCGGCGCCGGTGTCCAGCACGCCGAGCCTCGCGGTGAGCGGCGTGTCCGGCGACGAAGACAGCGCCATCGCCCTGAACATCGCCGCCGCACTGACCGACAGTTCCGAGCTGCTGACCGTCACCCTGTCCGGCATCCCGGAGGGCGCGGTGCTGCGCGACGGCACCGGCGCGGTGCTGTCCGTGGTGGACGGCAGCATCGTGCTGACCGCCTCGCAGATCGCCGGCCTGACTCTGACCCCGCCGCCCGACAGCGGCGACAGCTTCGCCCTGACGGTGACGGCGACCAGCACCGACGGCAGCGCCGCCCCGGCCAGCGTCACCGCCACCCTGCCGGTCACCGTCAACCCGGTGTCGGACACGCCCACCCTGTCCGTCTCGGCCGCGACCGGCAGCGAGGACACGGCGATCCCGCTGACCATCGCCCCGGCGCTGACCGACACCGACGGGTCGGAGACGCTGAGCGTCACCATCGCCGGCATCCCGGCCGGCGCGGTCCTGACCAACGCGGCCGGCGACGCGCTGACCATCGTCGGCGGCTCCGTCACCCTGACGCCGGGGCAGCTCGCCGGGCTGGCGATCACCCCGCCGCTGAACAGCGACGTCGACTTCACCCTCACCGTCACCGCGACCAGCACCGACGGCAGCGCCGCTCCCGCCAGCACCGGCGCGCCCCTGCTGGTGACGGTCAACCCGGTTTCCGACATGCCGGTGCTGGCCGTCCAGGCCGCGACCGGCAGCGAGGACACGGCGATCCCGCTGACCATCGCCCCGGCCCTGACCGACACCGACGGGTCGGAATCCCTCACCATCACCCTGTCCGGCATCCCGACCGGTGCGGTTCTGCGCACTGCCGGCGGCGTGCTTGCCGTGGTCGACGGCAGCGCGACCCTGACGCCGGACCAGCTCGCCGGGCTGACCATCACCCCGCCGGCCAACAGCGACGCCGACTTCACCCTGACGGTGACCGCGACCAGCACCGACGGCAGCGCCGCTCCCGCCAGCACGAGCGCGCCGCTTCTCGTCACCGTCAACCCGGTCACCGACACCCCGACGCTGTCGGTCTCGGCAGCCGGCGGCGACGAAGACACGGCGATTCCGCTGACCATCGATCCGGCATTGACCGACCTCGACGGCTCGGAATCCCTCACCGTCACCATCAGCGGGATTCCGGCAGGCGCCACCCTGCGCAACGGCGCGGGCGAGACGCTGACCGTCAGCAACGGCTCGATCACGCTGGCGCCCGGGCAGCTCGCCGGGCTGGCGATCACCCCGCCGCACGACAGCGACGCCGACTTCACCCTCACCGTCACGGCGACCGCGCGCGACGGCAGTGCCGACCCCGTCAGCACCAGCGCGCCGCTGCTCGTCACCGTCAACCCGGTGTCGGACGCGCCGACGCTCGGCGTGCAGGATGCGACCGGCGCGCAGAACGCGGCGATCCCGCTGTCCATCGACCCCGCCCTGACCGACATCGACGGGTCGGAGACGCTGACCGTCACCATCGCCGGCATTCCCGCCGGCGCCAGCCTGGGCAACGCGGCCGGCGACACGCTGACCATCGTCGACGGCGCCATCACCCTGACGCCGGGCCAGCTGGCGGGCCTGACCATCACCCCGCCCTGGAACAGCGACGACGATTTCACCCTGACCGTCACCGCGACCTCCAAGGACGGCGTCGCCGCGGTCGCCGAAACCGCCGCCCCGCTGCTGGTCACCGTCACTCCCGTCACCGACACGCCCACCCTGACCGTCGCCGCCGCCACCGGCAGCGAGGATACGGCGATCCCGCTGACCATCGACCCGGCGCTGACCGACCTCGACGGCTCGGAGACGCTGACCGTCACCCTCAGCGGCATTCCGGCAGGAGCCACCCTGAGCAATACGGCCGGCGATACGCTGACGATTGCCGGCGGCACCGTCACCCTGACGCCGGAGCAGCTCGCCGGGCTGGCGATCACCCCGCCGGCCAACAGCGACGCCGACTTCACCCTGACCGTCACCGCCACCGCCCGCGACGGTCAGGCCGCGCCGGTGTCGGTCAGCCAGACGCTGGCGGTGACGGTCAATCCGGTGTCGGACACCCCCACCCTGGCCGTCTCGGCCGCGACCGGCAACGAGGACAGCGCGATCCCGCTGACGATCGGCCCGGCGCTGACCGACCTCGACGGGTCGGAGACGCTGACCGTCACCATCGCCGGGGTTCCCGCCGGGGCGGTTCTCAGCGCCGGCACCTCCGTCACGCAAGCCGACGGCAGCACGACCTGGACCTTGACCCCGGCCCAGCTTGCCGGCCTGACCGTCACGCCGCCGGCCAACAGCGACGTCGATTTCACCCTGACCGTCACCGCCATCGCCAAGGATGGAGCCGCCACGGCGGCGACCACCAGCGCGCCGCTGCTGGTGACGGTGAACCCGGTGTCGGACACGCCGACCCTGTCCGTCTCGGCCGCGACCGGCAACGAGGACACGGCGATCCCGCTGACCATCAGCCCGGCGCTGACCGACCTCGACGGCTCCGAGACGCTGAGCATCACCATTGCCGGGGTTCCGGCCGGTGCCAGCCTCAGCGCCGGCACTTCGGTCACGCAACCTGACGGCAGCACGACCTGGACCCTGACCCCGGCCCAGCTTGCCGGCCTGACCGTCACGCCGCCGGCCAACAGCGACGTCGATTTCACCCTGACCGTCACCGCCATCGCCAAGGACGGCAGCGCCACCGCGGCGACCGCCAGCGCGCCGCTGCTGGTGACGGTCAACCCCGTCACCGATACGCCCACCCTCAGCGTCCAGGCGGCGACCGGCAACGAGGACAGCGCGATCCCGCTGACGATCAGCCCGGCGCTGACCGACCTCGACGGCTCGGAGACGCTGACCGTCACCATTGCCGGAGTTCCCGCCGGGGCCAGCCTCAGCGCCGGCACGTCCGTCACGCAAGCCGATGGCAGCACGACCTGGACGCTGACCCCGGCCCAGCTCGCCGGCCTGACCGTCACGCCGCCGGCCAACAGCGATGTCGATTTCACTCTGACGGTGACGGCAACGGCCAAGGACGGCGTCGCTTCCCCGGTGTCGGTCAGCCAGACGCTGGCGGTCACGGTCAACCCGGTGACCGACACGCCCACCTTGTCCGTCTCCGCCGCGACCGGCAACGAGGACAGCGCGATTCCGCTGACGATTAGCCCGGCGCTGACCGACCTCGACGGCTCCGAGACGCTGACCGTCACCATCGCCGGGGTTCCGGCCGGTGCCAGCCTCAGCGCCGGCACGTCCGTCACGCAACCCGACGGCAGCACGACCTGGACCTTGACCCCGGCGCAGCTTGCCGGCCTGACCGTCACGCCGCCCGCCAACAGCGACGTCGATTTCACCCTGACCGTCACCGCCATCGCCAAGGATGGAGCCGCCACGACGGCGACCGCCAGTGCGCCGCTGCTGGTGACGGTCAACCCGGTGACGGACACGCCGACTCTCAGCGTTCAGGCGGCGACCGGCAACGAGGACAGCGCCATCCCCCTGACGATCAGCCCAGCGCTGACCGACCTCGACGGCTCCGAGACGCTGAGCATTACCATCGCCGGGGTTCCGGCCGGTGCCAGCCTCAGCGCCGGCACGTCCGTCACGCAAGCCGACGGCAGCACCACCTGGACGCTGACGCCGGCGCAGCTTGCCGGCCTGACCGTCACGCCGCCGGCCAACAGCGACGTCGATTTCACCCTGACCGTGACCGCGACCGCCAAGGACGGCGTCGCCGCCCCGGTGTCGGTCAGCCAGACGCTGGCCGTCACCGTCAACCCGGTGACCGATACGCCGACCCTCAGCGTCCAGGCGGCGACCGGCAACGAGGACAGCGCGATCCCGCTGACGATCGGCCCGGCGCTGACCGATCTCGACGGCTCGGAGACGCTGAGCATCACCATCGCCGGGGTTCCGGCCGGGGCCAGCCTCAGCGCCGGCACGTCCGTCACCCAGCCCGACGGCAGCACGACCTGGACCTTGACCCCGGCGCAGCTTGCCGGCCTGACCGTCACGCCGCCGTCGAACAGCGACGTGGATTTCACCCTCACGGTCACTGCCATCGCCAAGGACGGCGTGGCCTCGCCCGTGTCGGTCAGCCAGACGCTGGCCGTCACCGTCAACCCGGTGACCGACACGCCGACCCTGTCCGTCTCCGCCGCCACCGGCAACGAGGACAGCGCGATCCCGCTGACGATCAGCCCGGCGCTGACCGACCTCGACGGGTCGGAGACGCTGAGCATCACCATTGCCGGAGTTCCCGCCGGTGCCAGCCTCAGCGCCGGCACCTCGGTTACGCAACCTGACGGCAGCACGACCTGGACTCTGACGCCTGCCCAGCTTGCCGGCCTGACCGTCACCCCGCCGGCCAACAGCGACGTGGATTTCACCCTCACGGTCACTGCCATCGCCAAGGACGGCGTGGCCTCGTCCGTGTCGGTCAGCCAGACGCTGGCCGTCACCGTCAACCCGGTGACCGACACGCCGACGCTGTCCGTCTCCGCCGCCACCGGCAACGAGGACAGCGCGATTCCGCTGACGATCAGCCCGGCGCTGACCGACCTCGACGGCTCGGAGACGCTGACCGTCACCATTGCCGGAGTTCCCGCCGGGGCCAGCCTCAGCGCCGGCACGTCCGTCACGCAAGCCGATGGCAGCACGACCTGGACCTTGACCCCGGCGCAGCTTGCCGGCCTGACCGTCACGCCGCCGGCCAACAGCGACGTCGATTTCACACTGACCGTCACCGCGACCGCCAAGGACGGCGTTGCTTCCCCGGTGTTGGTCAGCCAGACGCTGGCGGTCACGGTCAACCCGGTGACGGACACGCCCACCCTGTCCGTCTCCGCCGCCACCGGCAACGAGGACAGCGCGATCCCGCTGACGATCGGCCCGGCGCTGACCGACCTCGACGGCTCGGAGACGCTGACCGTCACCATCGCCGGGGTTCCGGCCGGGGCCAGCCTCAGCGCCGGCACGTCCGTCACGCAAGCCGATGGCAGCACGACCTGGACCCTGACCCCGGCCCAGCTTGCCGGCCTGACCGTCACGCCGCCGGCCAACAGCGATGTCGACTTCACCCTGACCGTCACCGCCATCGCCAAGGACGGCAGCGCCACGGCGGCGACCGCCAGCGCGCCGCTGCTGGTGACGGTCAACCCGGTCACCGATACGCCCACCCTCAGCGTCCAGGCGGCGACCGGCAACGAGGACAGCGCGATCCCGCTGACGATCAGCCCGGCGCTGACCGACCTCGACGGCTCGGAGACGCTGACCGTCACCATCGCAGGCGTTCCGGCCGGGGCCAGCCTCAGCGCCGGCACCTCCGTCACGCAAGCCGACGGCAGCACGACCTGGACCTTGACCCCGGCGCAGCTTGCCGGCCTGACCGTCACGCCGCCGGCCAACAGCGACGTCGATTTCACACTGACCGTCACCGCGACCGCCAAGGACGGCGTTGCTTCCCCGGTGTCGGTCAGCCAGACGCTGGCGGTCACGGTCAACCCGGTGACGGACACGCCCACCCTGTCCGTCTCCGCCGCCACCGGCAACGAGGACAGTGCCATCCCGCTGACGATCAGCCCGGCGCTGACCGACCTCGACGGCTCGGAGACGCTGACCGTCACCATCGCCGGGGTTCCGGCCGGTGCCAGCCTCAGCGCCGGCACGTCCGTCACGCAACCCGATGGCAGCACGACCTGGACCTTGACCCCGGCGCAGCTTGCCGGCCTGACCGTCACGCCGCCGGCCAACAGCGATGTCGACTTCACCCTGACCGTCACCGCCACCGCCCGCGACGGTCAGGCCGCCCCGGTGTCGGTGAGCGAGACGCTGGCGGTGGCGGTCAATCCGGTGTCGGACACCCCCACCCTGGCCGTCTCGGCCGCGACCGGCAGCGAGGACACGGCGATTCCGCTGTCCATCGACCCGGCGCTGACCGACCTCGACGGGTCGGAGACGCTGAGCGTCACCATCGCCGGGGTTCCCGCCGGGGCGGTTCTCAGCGCCGGCACCTCCGTCACGCAAGCCGACGGCAGCACGACCTGGACCCTGACCCCGGCCCAGCTTGCCGGCCTGACCGTCACGCCGCCGGCCAACAGCGACGTCGACTTCACCCTGACCGTGACCGCCATCGCCAAGGATGGAGCCGCCACGGCGGCGACCACCAGCGCGCCGCTGCTGGTGACGGTCAACCCGGTGTCGGACACGCCGACCCTGTCCGTCTCGGCCGCGACCGGCAACGAGGACACGGCGATCCCGCTGACCATCAGCCCGGCGCTGACCGACCTCGACGGCTCCGAGACGCTGAGCATCACCATTGCCGGCGTTCCGGCCGGGGCCAGCCTCAGCGCCGGCACGTCCGTCACCCAGCCTGACGGCAGCACGACCTGGACCCTGACCCCGGCCCAGCTTGCCGGCCTGACCGTCACGCCGCCGCCCAACAGCGACGTGGATTTCACCCTCACGGTCACTGCCATCGCCAAGGATGGCGTGGCCTCGCCCGTGTCGGTCAGCCAGACGCTGGCCGTCACCGTCAACCCGGTGACCGACACGCCGACCCTGTCCGTCTCCGCCGCCACCGGCAACGAGGACAGCGCCATCCCGCTGACCATCAGCCCGGCGCTGACCGACACCGACGGTTCCGAGACGCTGAGCATCACCATTGCCGGGGTTCCGGCCGGTGCCAGCCTCAGCGCCGGCACTTCGGTCACGCAAGCCGACGGCACCACCACCTGGACGCTGACCAAGGCCCAGCTGACCGGCCTGACCGTCACGCCGCCGGCCAACAGCGACGTCGATTTCACCCTGACCGTGACCGCCATCGCCAAGGATGGAGCCGCCACGACGGCGACCGCCAGTGCGCCGCTGCTGGTGACGGTCAACCCGGTGACGGACACGCCGACCCTCAGCGTCCAGGCGGCGACCGGCAACGAGGACAGCGCGATCCCGCTGACGATCAGCCCGGCGCTGACCGACCTCGACGGCTCGGAGACGCTGACCGTCACCATCGCCGGGGTTCCGGCCGGTGCCAGGCTCAGCGCCGGCACGTCCGTCACGCAAGCCGATGGCAGCACGACCTGGACCTTGACCCCGGCGCAGCTTGCCGGCCTGACCGTCACGCCGCCGGCCAACAGCGATGTCGACTTCACACTGACCGTCACCGCGACCGCCAAGGACGGCGTCGCTTCCCCGGTGTCGGTCAGCCAGACGCTGGCGGTCACGGTCAACCCGGTGACCGACACGCCGACCCTGTCGGTTTCCGCCGCGACCGGCAACGAGGACGCGGCGATCCCGCTGACCATCAGTCCGGCGCTGACCGACCTCGACGGCTCGGAGACGCTGAGCATCACCATCGCAGGCGTTCCGGCCGGTGCCAGCCTCAGCGCCGGCACGTCCGTCACGCAACCCGACGGCAGCACGACCTGGACGCTGACCCCGGCCCAGCTTGCCGGCCTGACGATCACGCCGCCGCCCAACAGCGACGTCGATTTCACCCTGACCGTCACCGCGACCGCCAAGGACGGCGTCGCCGCCCCGGTGTCGGTCAGCCAGACGCTGGCCGTCACCGTCAACCCGGTCTCCGACGCGCCGACGCTGTCCGTCTCCGCCGCCACCGGCAACGAGGACACGGCGATCCCGCTGACGATTGCCCCGGCGCTGACCGACACCGACGGTTCCGAGACGCTGACCATCCGCATCTCCGGCGTTCCGGCCGGGGCCAGCCTCAGCGCCGGCACCCCGGTTACCCAGCCCGACGGCAGCACGACCTGGACGCTGACGCCGGCTCAGCTGACCGGCCTGACGATCACGCCGCCAGCCAACAGCGACGTCGATTTCACCCTGACCGTCACCGCCGTCGCCAAGGACGGAACCGCGGTGGAGGCGACCACCAGCGCGCCGCTTCTGGTGACGGTCAACCCCGTCACCGACACGCCCACCCTGTCCGTCTCGGCCGCCACCGGCAACGAGGACAGCGCGATCCCGTTGACCATCTCCTCGGCCCTGACCGATACCGACGGCTCGGAGACGCTGACCGTCACCATCGCCGGGGTTCCCGCCGGTGCCACCCTCAGCGCCGGCACCTCGGTCACCCAGCCCGACGGCACCACCACCTGGACGCTGACCAAGGCCCAGCTGACCGGCCTGACCGTCACGCCGAAGCATGACAGCGACGTCGATTTCACCCTGACCGTCACCGCCACCGCCAAGGACGGCGTCGCCAGCGCGGTTTCCGTCCAGCAGGCGCTGGCCGTCACCGTCGTCGCGGTGGCCGATGCGCCGACCGTCACCGTCACGCCGATCACCTACGACCTGAAGGTCGGGCAGAACGACACGCTGACCGGCACGTCCGGCAACGACACGCTGTCGGGCGGCGCCGGCAACGACACCATCACCGGCGGTGCCGGCGACGACGTGATCTATGGCGACGGTACCGGCACCTTCACCCGGGCGCTGACCATCGCCGCCGCCCTGTCCGACATCGACGGGTCGGAGACGATCTCCAAGGTGACGATCTCCGGCGTGCCCGCCGGTGCGACGCTCAGCGCCGGCACCTCGGTCACCCAGCCCGACGGCACCACCAGCTGGACCCTCACCACCGCCCAGCTGGCCGGCCTGACGCTGACCGCCAGGGAAGGCGCCACCAACAGCACCATCAATCTCTCCGTCACCGCGACGACGGTCGAGCAGGAGAACGCCAGCACCGCCACCGGCACGCCCAAGACCCTGACCGTCACCTTCACCAACACGCCGCAGGGCAACGACAGCCTGTCGGGCGGCGACGGCAACGACACCATCTATGGCGGCGCCGGCAACGACACCCTGCGCGGCGGTGCCGGCGACGACAGCCTGGACGGCGGCACCGGCACCGACCTGCTGGCCGGCGGCCTCGGCGACGACACCATCGACGGCGGCGACGGCACCGACACGGTGACCTACGCCGACTCAGCCACCGCGGTGAACGCCAACCTCGCGACCGGCATCGGCACCGGCGAGGGCACCGACACCCTGCGCAACCTGGAGAACGTCACCGGCTCTGCCTTCGACGACGTCATCACCGGCAACAGCGGCGCCAACGTCCTGATCGGCGGCACCGGCAACGACACCATCACCGGCGGCGCCGGCCGCGACACAATCTCCGGCGGGGCGGGCGACGACCTGTCGATCTTCACCGTCGGCACCGACGGCGGCACCTCCTCCAGCCCCGAGCTGCAGGACGGCGACACCGGCATCGACACCTTCCGCGTCATGCTGACCTCGGCCCAGCTGTCCAACCCGGCCATCCTGGCCGACCTGCGCACCCTGCGCGACCTGATCGAGGCGGCGGCTGCCAAGCCGAACGCCGCGACCGCCGACACCTCGACCTCCGGCGCCACCACCCTGGCGGCGCTCGGCCTGAAGATCGTCGATTTCGAGAAGCTGGAGCTCTATGTCGACGGCCGGCCGGTCGATGTGCGCGAGACGCTGAACTACACCCCGACCGCCACCGCGACCGCGGCCACCACCGCCACCAGCGAGGACAACGCGGTCACCAGCCGCCTCGTCGCCACCGACCAGGACACGCTCAACGGGCGCACCGACGACAGCCTGACCTTCAAGGGACCGGGCGACAACGGCCAGCCGGTCCGGCTCGGCCATGGCACGCTGGTGGTGAACGCAGACGGCAGCTTCACCTACACCCCCGACGCCGATTTCAGCGGCACCGAGACCTTCACCTTCACGGTGACCGACGCCTATGGCGGCAGCTCGACCGCCGTGCAGACCATCACCGTCGCCCCGGTCGCCGACGCCTTCCAGATCACCACGCTGAACGGCCGTGGCAACGAGGACGCGGCGGGCGGCATCGCGCTCGCCCCGACCATCACCCTCAGCGACACCGACGCCGCCAGCCCCGAGGCGGTGGAGAGCGTCACGCTGTCGATCCCCGCCTCCCAGCAGGATGCGGGCGGCGCCAAGCTCTACCTGAACGGCGTCGAGCTGACCCGCAGCGGCCCCGACGCCTCGGGCAACTACAGCTGGACGATCCCGACCTCGGCCCTGGCCGCGGTCGGCGGCACGGCCGGCGCCTGGACGGTGCAGGGCCTGACCGTCACCACCCTGCACAATTCCGACGCCGACCTCGTCTACACCCTGACGGTCGGGACAATCGACGGCAGCGGCTCCGGTGCCTCGCACCGGGTGCAGACGGCGACCGGCACCATCGCCGTCGATGCGGTGGCCGACACGCCGACCGTGACCGCCGCCGCCGCGACGACCGCCGAGGACACCGCGGTCGCGCTGTCGATCACCCCGGCCCTGACCGACACCGACGGGTCTGAGAGCATTGCCACCATCACCATCAGCGGCGTCCCGGCCGGTGCCAGCCTCAGCGCCGGCACCTCCGTCACCCAGCCGGACGGGACCACCGTCTGGACGCTGACCCCGGCCCAGCTCGCCGGGTTGACGCTGACCCCGCCGCACGATTTCTCCGGCACCATCACGCTCTCCGTCACCACGACCTCGGCGGAGCGGGAGAACGGCTCGACCGCGACCTCCAGCCCGGCGACCCTGTCGGTCACCGTGACCGGCGTGGCCGACGCCCCCCTCGTCACCCTGCCGCCGGCCGCCGGCAACGAGGACACCGCCATCGCGCTGTCGATCGACGCCCGGCTGTCCGACACCACCGGCGAGACGCTGGACCACATCACCATCACCGGCGTGCCGGAAGGGGCCAGCCTGTCGGCCGGCATCCACAATGCCGACGGCAGCTGGACCCTGACCCCGGCGCAGCTCGCGGGCCTCACCTTCACCCCGCCGGCCAACTATGCCGGCACGGTGACGCTGACCGTGACCGCCACCTCGGTCGAGGGCCGCACCACCGCCACCTCGGCCCCGCAGTCCTTCGCGGTGACGGTCAACGCCGTGGCCGACACGCCGGTGCTGTCGGCCAGCCCGGCGGTCGGGCGCGAGGACACCGCCATCCCGCTGTCGGTGGTCGCCGCCCTGACCGACCGCGACGGTTCGGAAAGCCTCAGCATCCTGGTCGGCGGCGTGCCGGCCGGCGCCACGCTGAACCACGGCACCTTTGACGCCGGCCTCGGCAAATGGGTGCTGACGGTCGCCGACCTGACCGGCCTGACCATCACCCCGCCGGCCAACTCCAACAGCGGCTTCGACCTGACCTTCACCGCGCGGGCGACGGAATCCTCCAACGGCTCCACCGCCGACGCCGCGGCGGTGACCGTCCATGTCGAGGTGCAGGGCGTGGCCGACGTGGCGACGCCGACCGGAGCCCTCAGCGCCAGCGGCCGCGAGGACACCGCGGTCAACCTCCAGCTCGGCAACCTGCAGCTGACCGACACCGACGGGTCGGAGCGGCTGTCGCTGGTCATCAGCAACCTGCCGGACGGCTCCAGCCTGTCGCTGGCCGCCGGGCACGAGAGCGGGCTGGTCTATCTCGGCAACGGCCGCTGGTCGGTGGATGTCGAGTACCGCAACGAGCTGACGCTGACGACGAAGAAGGACTTCGCCGGCACGCTCACGCTGAAGGTGGACGTCATCACCACCGACAGCAACGGCGCGCCGATCGTCACGGCGAACGGCGTGACCTCGGGCGGGACGCTGAAGCAGACCCGCGACCTGACCGTCACCATCGACCCGGTGGCGGACGAGCCGTCGGTCTCGATCGGCGCCAGCGCGCCGGAGGACAATCCCGGCGGCATCCCGCTGACCATCTCCGCGGTGACCGGCGACAGCGACGGGTCGGAGCACATCTCCTCCATCGTCATCTCCGGCCTGCCGGCCGGGGTGACGCTGACCAGCACCATCGCCGGCGCCCTGACCGACAACGGCGACGGCAGCTGGACGGTCGATCCGGCCAGGCTCGGCGGCCTGCGCCTGCATGTCCCCGCCAACAACGCCGACGATTTCCAGATCACCGTCAAGGTGACGGCGACCGACGGCGGCGACAGCCTGACCCGGACCTACACCCCGACCGTGGCGATCGCCGCCGTCGCCGACGCGCCGATGTCCAGGGCCGCCGACGGCACGCTGGAGGCCTACCATGTCGACGACCAGTCGACGGCCGGCGTGCCCACCGGCATGGTGCTGAACCTGAACGCGGTCCTCCAGGACACCGACGGCTCGGAATCGCTGGCGGTCATCATCGACGGCGTGCCGAAGGGCACGGTGCTGTCGCGCGGCCTCGACAATGGCGACGGCACCTGGACGCTGACCCCGGCCGACTATGCGGCGGCGCTGGCCGAAGGCGGCCTCAAGCTGACCGTGCTGGACGCCAACGCCTCCGGCATCAGCCATACCAGCGTGACCAGCAACGGCCAGACCTACGACCAGGGCAGCATGACCCTGACCGTCCGGCCCTTCAGCATCGAGAGCGAGGGCGACCGCAACACCAGCGTCTCCGACAGCTTCGTGCTGAGCTGGACCGTCGCCCAAGGGTCGAACGGTGGCGGCACCGGCGGCAACCCGGGCGGCGGCACCGGCGACCCGGGCGGCGGCGACCCGACCAGCCCGCCGCCCCCTCCGCCCCCGCCTCCTCCCCCTCCGCCGCCTCCGCCGCCACCGCCCCCTCCGGTCGACCCCAGCGTCGGCAGCGCCCGGCCGGCGGCGGTCACCACCGCCGAGGACAACGCGGTCGCCCTGCATCTCGACACCGGCCTGGCCGACTGGCAGAGCGTGACCGCCGTCACCCTGTCCGGCATCCCGTCCGGCGCCAGCCTGACCAACGCGGCCGGCGACACGCTGACCGTCAGCGGCGGGTCCATCACCCTGACGCCGGCCCAGCTCGCCGGCCTGGCGATCGCGCCGCCGCACAACAGCGACGCCGACTTCACGCTCGGCGTCGTCGTGACCTCCGGCGTGTCGGGAGCCCAGACCACGCTGTCCCAGTCGGTGACGGTCACCGCGGTCGCCGACGCTCCGGCGCTGGCGGTCCAGGCGGCCTCGGGCGACGAGGACACGTCCATCGCGCTGAGCATCTCGGCCGCGCTGACCGACACCGACGGCTCCGAGACGCTGGCCAGCATCGTCATCGACGGGGTGCCGGCCGGCGCCTCGCTGTCCGCCGGGTTCGAGGACTCCACCCACCCCGGCCGTTGGGTGCTGACACCGGCCCAGCTCGCCGGGCTGAAATTCACCCCGCCGGCCGACGCCAGCGGCACCTTCCAGCTCAGCGTCACCGCGGTGGCGCGCGAGAGCAGCAACGCCGACCGCGCGACGACGACGGAGACGCTGACGGTGACGGTCGCGCCGGTCAGCGACGCCCCGGCCATCGCCGCCAGCGGCGCCACGGTGCAGGAGGACCACGCGGCCAGCCTGTCCATCGCCGCGACCGTCACCGATCTGGTCGGCACCGCCGAGGCGATCACCGCCCTGCGCGTCACCGTGCCGGCCGGCTTCACCCTGTCGGCCGGCACCGCGCTCGGCAGCGGCGTCTACGACCTGACGACCCTGACCCCGGCGGAGAAGGCGGCGCTGACCCTGACGCCGCCGGCCGACTATGCCGGCACCGTCACCCTCACCGTCGACGCGGCGGCCCAGGACGGCACGGCAACACCGGCCTGGTCGTCCAGGAGCTTCACCGTCACCTACACCGCGGCGGCCGACGCCCCCATCGTGACCGTCGCCGCGGCGACCGGGGCGGAGGACACCGCCATCGCGCTCAACGTCTCGGCCGCGCTCGCCGACACCGACGGGTCGGAGACGATGGCGGTCATCCTGTCCGGCCTGCCGGCCGGCGCGGTGCTGAACCACGGTTCCAACAACGGCGACGGCTCCTGGACGCTGAAGCCGTCGGAGCTGGCCGGGCTGACCGTCACGCCGCCGCGCAACTATTCCGGCGGCATGGACCTGACGCTGACCGCCACCAGCCTGGAAAGTTCGAACAAGGACACCGCCAGCACCACCGCCACCATCCATGTCGACGTCACCGCGGTGACCGACGCCCCGACCGTCATCGTCGCCAACGCCTCGGGCAGCGAGGATTCGCTGATCGCGCTCAACCTGTCGGCCTCGCTGGTCGACACCGACGGGTCGGAGACGATGGGCATCGTCCTGTCCGGCCTGCCGGCCGGCGCCGTGCTGGTCGATGCGTCGGGCACCATCCTCACGCCGGCCGCCGGCTCGGTCGCGCTGACCGCCGCCCAGCTCGCCGGGCTGAAGCTGCTGCCGCCGGCCAACAGCGGCACCGACTTCTCGCTGACCCTGACGGCGACGACGACCGAGCAGTCGACCGGCGCCACCGCCACCACCAGCCAGCTGTTCCGCGTCAGCGTCGATCCGGTCGCCGACCGGCCCATCGTCACCTGGGGGCCGGTGAATGGGACTCCGCTGACCGGCACCGAGGACACCGTCATCCCGCTCAACCTGTCGGTCGCCCTGGCCGACACCGACGGCTCGGAACGGCTCGGCCTGCTGACCATCGCCGGCGTGCCCACCGGCGCGCTGCTGTCCGCCGGCACCCGCAATGCCGACGGCAGCTGGACCCTGACCCCCGACCAGGTCGCCGGCCTGACCCTGACCCCGCCGGCCGACAGCGACGCCGCCATCACCCTGACGATCACCGCCGTCAGCATCGAGTCCAACGGCGCCACCGCGACGACGGTGGTGACGCTGCCCATCGCCATGACCGCGGTGTCGGACACACCCACCCTGTCGGTCCAGGCCGCGACCGGCAACGAGGACAGCGCGATCCCGCTGACCATCAGCCCGGCGCTGACCGACCTCGACGGGTCGGAGACGCTGACCGTCACCATTGCCGGGGTTCCCGCCGGTGCCAGCCTCAACGCCGGCACTTCCGTCACGCAAGCCGACGGCAGCACCGTCTGGACCCTGACCCCGGCCCAGCTGACCGGCCTGACCGTCACCCCGCCGGCCGACAGCGACGCCGACTTCACCCTGACCGTCACCGCCATCGCCAAGGACGGCACCGCAGCGGCGGCCACCACCAGCGCCACCCTGTCGGTGACCGTCGCTCCGGTGACCGACACCCCGACCCTGACCGTCCAGCCCGCCACCGGCGACGAGGACACCCCCATCGCCCTGACCATCACCCCGCTGCTGGGCGACACCGACGGGTCGGAGACGCTGACCGTCACCATCGCCGGCATCCCGGCAGGCTCCACCCTGACCAACGCGGCGGGCGACGTGCTGACCGTCGGCAACGGCTCCATCGCCCTGGCCCCCGGCCAGCTCGCCGGCCTCGCGATCACCCCGCCGGCCAACAGCGATGCCGACTTCACCCTGACCGTCACCGCGACCGCCAAGGACGGCAGCGCCAGCCCCGTCTCGGTTGTCGGCACGCTGGCGGTCACGGTCGACCCGGTGTCGGACGCCCCGACCCTGACCGTCGCCCCGGCCTCCGGCAACGAGGACAGCGCGATCCCGCTGACCATCGGCGCCGCGCTGACCGACACGTCGGAGGTGCTGACCGTCACCCTGTCCGGCATTCCCACCGGGGCCAGCCTGACCAACACGGCCGGCGACACCCTGACCGTCGCCAGCGGCTCCATCACCCTGACCCCCGGCCAGCTGGCCGGGTTGAAGATCACCCCGCCGGCCGACAGCGACGCCGACTTCACCCTGACCGTCACCGCCAGCTCCAAGGATGGCACTGCGGCGGCGGCCACCACGACCGCGACGCTGGCGGTCACGGTCAACCCGGTGTCGGACGCCCCGACCCTGACCGTCGCCCCGGCCTCCGGCAACGAGGACAGCGCGATCCCGCTGACCATCGGCGCCGCGCTGACCGACACGTCGGAGGTGCTGACCGTCACCCTGTCCGGAATTCCCGCCGGGGCCAGCCTGACCAACACGGCCGGCGACACCCTGACCGTCGCCAGCGGCTCCATCACCCTGACCCCCGGCCAGCTGGCCGGGTTGAAGATCACCCCGCCGGCCGACAGCGACGCCGACTTCACCCTGACCGTCACCGCCAGCTCCAAGGATGGCACTGCGGCGGCGGCCACCACGACCGCGACGCTGGCGGTCACGGTCAACCCGGTGTCGGACGCCCCGACCCTGACCGTCGCCCCGGCCTCCGGCAACGAGGACAGCGCGATCCCGCTGACCATCGGCGCGACGCTGACCGACACGTCGGAGGTGCTGACCGTCACCCTGTCCGGCATCCCGGCCGGGGCCAGCCTGACCAACACGGCCGGCGACACCCTGACCGTCGCCAGCGGCTCCGTCACCCTGACCCCCGGCCAGTTGGCCGGGCTGAAGATCACCCCGCCGGCCGACAGCGACGCCGACTTCACCCTGACCGTCACCGCCAGCTCCAAGGACGGCACTGCGGCGGCGGCCACCACGACCGCGACGCTGGCGGTCACGGTCAACCCGGTGTCGGACGCCCCGACCCTGACCGTCGCCCCGGCCTCCGGCAACGAGGACAGCGCGATCCCGCTGACCATCGGCGCGACGCTGACCGACACGTCGGAGGTGCTGACCGTCACCCTGTCCGGCATCCCGGCCGGGGCCAGCCTGACCAACACGGCCGGCGACACCCTGACCGTCGCCAGCGGCTCCGTCACCCTGACCCCCGGCCAGCTGGCCGGGCTGAAGATCGCCCCGCCGCACGACAGCGACGCCGACTTCACCCTGACCGTCACCGCCAGCTCCAGGGACGGCACCGCGGCGGCGGCCACCACGACCGCGACGCTGGCGGTGTCGGTGACCCCGGTCGCCGACACGCCGAGCCTGACCGTCGCCGCCGCCCACGGGTCGGAGGACGCGGCCATCGCCCTGTCGATCGCCGCCGCTTCCACCGACACCGACGGGTTGGAGACGCTGTCGGTGCTGATCACCGGCGTGCCCGGCGGCGCCAGCCTGAACCACGGCACCCACAATGCCGACGGCAGCTGGAGCCTCACCGCCGACCAGCTGGCCGGCCTGACCTACACCCCGCCGGCCGACGCCAACGGCACCGTCACCCTGTCGGTCGCGGTGACGGCAAAGGACGGGGCCGACAGCGCCACCACGACCCAATCCCTGACGGTGACGGTCGATCCGGTGAACGACAAGCCGGTGCTGGACGCCGCCGATGGCACCACCATCATCGCCGCCGACGCCGCCGGCCATCCGGCGGTGGCCGCCGACGCGACGATCGCCGACATCGACAGCAGCGTCATGTCCGGCATGTCGGTCCGCATCGCCACCGGGTCGCAGGCGGGCGACACGCTGAACCTCGACGGCCTGACCATCGCCACCGACCCCGGCACCGGCGTCAGGACGGTGGCCGGGACCGGCATCGAGGTCAGTTGGGACGACAGCTCGCACCGGCTGTCGCTGTCCGGCGAGGCGTCCACCGCGACCTACACCGACATCCTGCGGCATCTGGCCCTGACCCCGGCCGGCACCGGCGCCCGCACGCTGGAGGTGACGGTCACCGACCAGCAGGGGACGGCCAGCGACCCGCTGGCGGTGCAGGTGGAGGTGTCGGGCAATGCGACGCTGACCGGCACGGCAGGGGCCGACACCCTCTACGCCGGCAGCGGCACCACCAGCATGGCGGGCGGGGCGGGGGACGACCTGTTCATCTTCGCGCCGCGCGACGGCAACCTGACCATCGACGGCGGCGCCGGCTGGACCGACGTGGTGCAGATGGGCAGCTTCGCCGGGGGCGTCGGCAACTGGATTGACCAGCTCGACCACAGCAGCTACACGCTCGACCAGTCGGGCCACGGCCTGACCTTCCACACCGAGACGTCGGTGACGCTGCACGACCAGAACGGCCACGAGCTGGTGCTGCAGAATGTCGAGCGGCTGACCTTCTGATGGAAAGGAAGCCGGGCAGGGGGCAGAGAGGCAGAGGGGCAGGGAGCAGGGAGCAGGGCGGTCCTCAGATGGCCGGCGGGCCGTCCGTGCCGTCCGCCGCCGGGCCGCCGGCCTGCATGTGGGCGATGATGCGCTTCATCAGGTGGCACAGAACCGCCCGCTCGTCCTCGGCCATGGCCGCGACGGGCGGCCCCAGCGACTGGCGCAGCGGATCGCGGCCCAGCAGCGCCCGCGCGTCGTCCGTCAGGTCGAACAGCCAGCCGCGCTTGAAGCCCGGATGCTGCCGGCGGGTGAGCAGGCCCTTGTCCACCAGGGTGGAGACGGTGCGCGAGACGGGGGCCAGATGGATCCTCTGGAACCGGGCGAGCGCGGTCAGGGTGCGTGCCGGTTCCGGCGCATCGTGGAAATAGCGCAGGGCCACCCATTGCGCCGGGAACAGCCCCTCGGCGAAGCCGATCCCGTAGACGAGCCGGCTGACCTGATCCAGCAGGGTGACCGGATCGTCGTTCGCCATCCACCCATCGCCCGCCTCCGGCGTCTGCAACACGCGCATCTCTCCCCCGAACCCTGCCGGCCGGCCCGACAAATACCCCGAGCCGCGGACTGTATCGAAGTCGACACGTCAGCGGAAGCGGGTGTGTTCGCGCATGCGTGGTCGAACCGCCGCGGACTTCCCGTGGATTATCGCTGAGGGAAACCCTTGGGGAAAACCCGGTCCGGCGCCGCCGCGAGGTCGCCGCAGGGCTGCCGCAGGGCCGCCGCAGAACCCAAGTCGCAAATCCTTGGCGAAACGCTCCCGCTGCGCCCGTCCCCGCTTCCGCGAGACAAAGAAAGAGCCGCCGGAAGCACCGGCGGCTCTGAAGTCCGAGAGGAACGTCCAACAAGTTGTGCCGTGATCGACCACGGCGCATCCAGCGGTACAGCGGCTAATATACTAATATCTCAAGCCCTCGGCAAGCGGCTTCCGGCATCCGGCCGGTTTTTTTGTCCAGTCCGCCCGGCGCGGATGCAAGAACGCCCCCCGGCGGTGAAGCCGGGGGGCGCCTGGATCGCGGGGAACTGTCGGCGGTGCCGTCAGTCCGCGGTGCCGGCGGCAGGGTTGGCGGCCGGGTTGCCGGCCGGGTTGGCGGCCTTGCCGCCGCGCTGGCCCAGCACCAGGGCGATGATCGCGAAGGCGGCCAGGTCGAACACGGTCAGGCAGGCGAACAGCGGCTCATATCCGATGGTGGTGGCGAGCTGGCCGATGATCAGCGAGAAGATCATGCCGCCCATGTAGCCGGCCATGCCGCCGAAGCCGGTCGCCGTGGCGACGTCCTGCTTCTCGAAGGTGTCGGTGACCAGGGCGTAGAGCAGGCTCGACAGCATCTGGTGGGCGAAGGCTCCCAGCGAGAACAGGAAGATGGCGGCGATCGGGCTGACGGTGAAGCTGATCAGGGCCGGGCCGACCATGCACACCGCGCCGATGCCGACGCCGGCGATGCGGGAGTTGACCAGCGACATGTTGAAGCGCTTGACGAAGAAGGGCGACAGGTAGCCGCTGAGGACGCAGCCGATGTCACCGGCCAGGAAGGGCAGCCAGGCGAACAGGGCGAACTGCTTGATGTCCATGCCGCGGGTCGAGACCATGTACAGCGGGATCCAGAAGCTGAAGGTCTGCCACGCCGGCTCGGTCAGGAAACGGGCGGCGGCGATGCCCCAGAACTTGCCCTTGACCAGCACCCGCTTCATCGACGGCTTCGGCAGCTCGGCATGCTCCTGGCCGTCCAGGATGTAGGCGTGCTCCTCCCTGGTCAGGCGCGGATGGTTCTCCGGGTTGCGGTACAGCATGAACCACAGGACCGACATGCCGATGCCGAGCGCGCCGGTGACCAGGAAGGCCTCCTGCCAGCCATAGGTCAGCGACAGCCAGATGACGAAGGGCGGGGCGACCATGGCGCCGATCGAGCTGCCGGTGTTGAACCAGCCGGTGGCGATCGAGCGTTCCTTGGCCGGGAACCACAGGGTGGAGGTCTTCACGCCCGACGGCATGGCGGCCGCCTCGCTGATGCCCAGCAGGCCGCGGAAGAAGGCCATCGACTGCCAGCCGCCGGCCAGCGCGTGCAGGGCGGCGGCGGTGCCCCAGACGAAGGCGAACATGGCGTAGCCGAACTTCAGCCCGATCAGGTCGGTGATGTAGCCGGCGACCGGCTGCATCAGGCTGTAGCAGAGCTGGAAGGCGCTGACGATGAAGGAATACTGCTCGGTCGTGAAATGGAGCTGCTCCTTGAGCGTCGGCGCCAGGATGCCCAGCGTGTTGCGGTCGATGTAGTTGACCACGGTGCCGAGCATCATCAGGGCAAGGATTTGCCACCGCAAACCACGGATCTTCTTCATGTTTTCCTCACATGCCTGCTGCGGCAGGCGCCGATGCGCACGTAGGGGCCCAAGGCGGCGGTCCGTGAAACGGGACGCTTCGCGGCGGGGGTTCGGTGCCGGGCGACGGGGAGCGCTTCCGCGCCGTTTCAAGAGGGCGGGAGCATCGCTGGCAGAGTTATATTAATATATCAGTGCGGTGATCAAGTGGCTTTCCGGTGCCGCTTTCCGGGCCAGCGAAAATGTCGCAGTCCGTTGTTGCGGCGCCCAATGTCTTCGCAAATGCAGCATGGGTGGCGCCGGTATCGGCGGCGTCAGTGCTGCTGCAATGCAGCAAAACTCCGGGTGAAATTCGGGGTGAGGGGTTGTTCTGTTGCGACCTGCCGGATGGGCGTGCCGTTCGGGCCACCGCATCCGTATGCAGGAGGCCATAGCGGCAATTCCGGATAAATGATCTGGATCAATGGCCTGCTCGGGCCTTCCGTTGCCCGGCCGACCAGTCCGCCCGGCGGATCGCTGCCGCCGCCTGCCGTGCCGGGGGACATGACGCTGCGGCGATAAGGCCCGCGCCTATGCTGCGGTGCGACAAAATGGGGGCTTCCTTGCAAAATTGATATATCAGACCGTGGTGCAGTGCAGGACGGCGACCGCTGGAAAATCGGCTTCGGACTGACGCGCGTCATTGCTGCCGGCCCCCTGCCGAACGACCATCCAAGAGGTCGGCCGCCGTTTTCCGTTGCTTTTTTCCCGATTCCTTCCCGCGCCGCCTTGCCGCCGCCCACCCGGCCTTTCCGGCCCTTCCGTCGAAGACGCTCCACGGAGACGACTGTCGCCACCATCGAGGACATTTCCGGCATGACCAACAGCCCTGAACCGACCGCCACCACCGCCGTCCCCGCAACCGCCGCCACCCGCAACGCGGCCCGCATCATGGACGGCAACGAGGCAGCGGCGTCGGTGGCCTACCGCGCCAGCGACGTCATCGCGATCTATCCCATCACGCCGTCCTCGCCGATGGGCGAGTTCGCCGACGAATGGGCGGCGGCACGCCGACCCAACCTGTGGGGCAGCGTCCCCGACGTGGTGGAGATGCAGTCGGAGGGCGGGGCGGCCGGCGCCGTCCATGGCGCGTTGCAGGCCGGCGCGCTGGCGACGACCTTCACCGCGTCGCAGGGCCTGCTGCTGATGATCCCCAACATGTACAAGATCGCCGGAGAGCTGACGCCCTTCTGCATGCATGTGGCGGCGCGCACCCTGGCGACCCACGCGCTGTCGATCTTCGGCGACCATTCCGACGTGATGGCCTGCCGCCAGACCGGCTTCGCCATGCTGGCCTCGGCCAATGTCCAGGAGGCGCACGACCTGGCGCTGGTCGCCCATGCCGCGACCCTGAAGGCGCGGGTGCCCTTCCTGCATTTCTTCGACGGCTTCCGCACCTCGCACGAGTTCAACTGCGTCCACACCCTGGCCGACGGGGATGTGCGCGCCCTGATCGACGATGCGTGCGTCGACGCCCACCGGCGGCGCGGCCTGTCGCCCGACCATCCGGTGATCCGCGGCACGGCGCAAAATCCCGACGTCTTCTTCCAGGCCCGCGAGGCCGCCAACCCCTATTACGACGCCTGCCCGGCCATCGTGCAGGACATGATGGACGCGCTCGCCGCCCGCACCGGCCGGGCCTACCGCCTGTTCGACTACACCGGCCATCCCCAGGCCGAGCGGGTGGTGGTGGTGATGGGCTCGGGCGCCGAGACCTGCGCCGGCGCCGTCGAGCGGCTGGTGGCCGATGGCGAGCGGGTCGGCTGCCTGACGGTGCGGCTGTTCCGCCCCTTCGCCATCGCCGATTTCGTTTCCGCCCTGCCGGCCGGCGTCCGGCGCATCGCCGTGCTCGACCGCACCAAGGAGCCGGGGGCCGTCGCCGACCCGCTCTATCTCGACGTCGTGGCCGCCCTGGCGGAGGCCCGCGCCGCCGACCCGGCGGCCATCGATCCCATGGTCATCGGCGGCCGCTACGGCCTGTCGTCGAAGGAATTCACCCCGGCCATGGCCAAGGCGGTGTTCGACGAGCTGAAGCGCGAGCGCCCGAAGCGCCGCTTCACGGTCGGCATCACCGACGACGTCACCCACCGCTCGATCCCCTGGGATGCGGCGTGGGGCGTCGAGGAGCCGGGCGTCTCGCGCGCCGTCTTCTTCGGGCTGGGGGCCGACGGCACGGTCGGGGCCAACAAGAACTCGATCAAGATCATCCAGGGCCGCACCGGCGGCCACGCCCAGGCCTATTTCGTCTATGACAGCCGCAAGTCAGGCTCGACCACCGTCTCCCACCTGCGCTTCGCCACGGATCCGATCCGCGCGCCCTACCTGATCGGGCAGGCCCAGTTCGTCGCCTGCCACCATCTGCCGCTGATGGAGCGGGTGGAGGTGGTGGAAATGGCCGCCCCCGGCGCCACCGTGCTGCTGAACGCCCCCGGCACGCCGCAGCAGGTGTGGGATTCCCTGCCGGCCGAGGTGCAGCGCATCTGCATCGAACGCAGGCTTTCGCTGCACGCCATCGATGCCGGCGCGGTCGCGCGCGAGGTCGGGCTCGGCCGCCGCGTCAACACCATCATGCAGACCTGCTTCTTCGCCCTGTCCGACGTGATGCCGGTGGCCGACGCCATCGCCGACATCAAGTCGGCCATCGCCAAGACCTACGCCCGCCGCGGCGAGCAGGTGATCGGCCGCAACATCGCCGCCGTCGATCAGGCGCTGGCCCATCTGCACCGCGTTCCGGTGCCCGACCGCGTCACCGCCGACCACATGCGCGCCGCGCCGGTGCCGGAGACCGCGCCCGATTTCGTCAAGCGCGTCACCGGCATGATGATCGCCGGCCATGGCGACCTGCTGCCGGTCTCGGCCTTTCCGGTCGACGGCACCTGGCCGACCGGCACCTCCAAATATGAGCGCCGCAGCATCGCGGCGGAGGCGCCGGGCTGGAACGCCGACCTCTGCATCGAGTGCAACAAGTGCGTGCTGGTCTGCCCGCATGCCGCCATCCGCGCCACCGTGGTGCCCGAATCGGCGCTGGCCGGCGCCCCGGCCGGTTTCGAGACCATCCCCTACAAGGGCCGCGAGTTCCCCGGCGGCCGCTACCGCCTGCAGGCCTCGCCGGCCGACTGCACCGGCTGCACCCTGTGCGTCGCCGCCTGTCCGGCCCATGACAAGGGCGGTTCCGGCCGCCGGGCGCTGGAGATGCGGCCCATCGATGCGCTGGCCGGCCAGCAGGAAGCGTTCGACTTCTTCCGCACCCTGCCGGCCATCCCGCGCGAGGCGGTTCCGGCCACCGTCAAGCACACCCAGCTGCTGGAGCCGCTGTTCGAGTTCTCCGGCGCCTGCGCCGGCTGCGGCGAGACTCCCTACATCAAGATGCTGACCCAGCTGTTCGGCGACCGCATGGTGATGGCGAACGCGACCGGCTGCTCGTCGATCTTCGGCGGCAACCTGCCGACCACGCCCTACACCACCGACGCCACCGGCCACGGCCCGGCCTGGGCGAATTCCCTGTTCGAGGACAATGCCGAATTCGGCCTCGGCCTGCGCGTCGCCATCGACCAGATGTCGGAGCAGGCGCGCGACCTCCTGGCCCAGCTGTCGGGCCGGCTCGAACCCGGTCTGGTGACGGAGCTTCTCCAGGCCGACCAGTCCGGTTCCGCCGGCATCGTCGCCCAGCGCGGCCGCGTCGCCACTCTGATCGGGCAGCTCGCCGCGCTGCCGGATCCCCTGGCCCGCCGGCTGGAGCAGCTGTCCGACTATCTGGTCCGCAAGAGCGTCTGGATCGTCGGCGGCGACGGCTGGGCCTACGACATCGGCTATGGCGGCCTCGACCATGCGCTGGCGTCGGGTCGCGACGTCAACATCCTGGTGATGGACACCGAGGTCTATTCCAACACCGGCGGCCAGCAGTCCAAGGCGACGCCGATCGGCGCCTCGGCCAAGTTCGCCACCGCCGGCCGCTCGGCGGCCAAGAAGGACCTCGGGCTGATGGCGATGGCCTACGACCATGTCTATGTCGCCCGCACCGCCTTCGGCGCCCGCGACAGCCACACGCTGAACGCGCTGATGGAGGCGGAGAGCTACCGCGGCCCGTCGCTGGTGCTCGGCTACAGCCACTGCGTCGCCCACGGCTACGAGCTGTCGCATGGTTTGGAGCATCAGAAGATGGCGGTGGAGAGCGGCCACTGGTCGCTCTACCGCCGCGACCCGCGCCGCCTTGCCGATGGCGGGACCGCGCTGCAGCTGGACAGCGGCGCCCCGTCCGCCGGTCTGGCCGCCTTCATGGCCGGCGAGGCGCGTTTCAGCGCGGTGGAGCGCGGCAACCCCGGCCGCTACCAGGCCCTGCTCGGCGAGGCGGAAGCGGAGATCCGCCGCAAGCGCCACCTGTTCGAGCATATGGCCGGCTTCAAGGAGTAGGGGAGGGTCAGACCCCCACCTAACCTCCCCCGCTGGGCGGGGGAGGGACTGCCGCCGCTTTCCCGCTCAAGCACTTGCTCCCTCTCCCGCGAGAGCGGGGGAGGGTCGGGGAGGGGGCAGCACCGCGACGCCTCCCCATCCCCCCATCCCCCAAGCCCGAATTGCCGCACCCGTTTCCCCTTGCACCCTACATTAATATATTAGTATATTGAAGCCATCGCCCGCGCCCCCGTCCGGCGGCGCCGGCCCCCGGATTTCCAGTTCCCGTTAAGGATGCCCAGTCATGCGTTCCCTGACCCGTGACCAGCTTGCCGGCGGCGCGTTCGATGTCGCGCACACCGGCGGTGCGCCGATCCCGCCCGTGACCATCCTCCAGGTGGGCGACGGCAACTTCCTGCGCGGCTTCGTCGACTGGATGGTCGATGTCGCCAACGGCCAGGGTCTGACCAATGCCGGCGTCGCCATCGCCCAGCCGCTCGACCAGGGCATCTCCGGTCTGCTGAAGGCGCAGGACAACCTCTACACCGTGCTGCTGCGCGGCATCGGGAACGGGCGGGAGGTCGAATCGCGCCGCGTCGTCTCCTGCGTCGCCGACGCGCTCAACCCTTATGCCGACTGGGCGCGGATGGTCGAGCTGACCTCGTCCCCGGCGCTGCGCTTCTTCGTCTCCAACACCACCGAGGCCGGCATCGCCGACCGCGAGGAGCCCTACACCCCCGGCACCTGCCAGGACAGCTTCCCGGCCAAGGTCGCGGCGCTGCTGCACGCCCGCTACACGGCGCTGGGCGGCACCGCCGACAGCGGCCTCGTCTTCCTGCCCTGCGAGCTGATCGAGGCCAACGGCAGCAACCTCAAGCGCATCGTGCTGGCGCACGCCAAACGCTGGGGCCTGGAGGCCGGCTTCGCCGACTGGATCGAGACGCACAATCATTTCCTGAACACGCTGGTCGACCGCATCGTCCCCGGCTATCCCCGCGACGAGGCCGCGGCGCTTGCCGCCAAGTGGGGCTATGACGACAAGCTGGCGGTCGCCGCCGAGCCGTTCCATGTCTGGGTGATCGAGGGCCCGGCCCACCTGGCCGACGAGCTGCCGCTGCACAAGGCCGGCCTCGACGTGGTGTGGACCGACGACCTCCAGCCCTACCGCACCCGCAAGGTGCGCATCCTGAACGGCGCCCACACCGCCAGCGCGCTGGCCGCCTATTGCGCCGGGCTCGACACCGTCAAGTCGATGATGGACGACCCCACCGTCTCGGCCTACCTGAACAAGGTGATGTTCGAGGAGATCGTCCCCTACGTGCCGCTGCCCGAGGCGGAGCGCCAGGATTATGCCCGCACCATCATGGAGCGCTTCGGCAACCCCTATATCCGGCACGAGCTGATCTCGATCGCCCTCAACTCGGTGTCGAAGTGGCAGGTCCGTGTCCTGCCCAGCCTGAAGGATGCCGTCGCCCGCAACGGCCGGGCCCCGGCCGGCCTGTCCTTCTCGCTGGCGGCGCTGCTGCGCTTCTACCGCGGCACTCTTGCCGACGGCGCCTATGCCGGCAGGCGCGAGGCCGGTTCCTACCCGATCAGCGACAATGCCGAGGTGATCGCCGCGATGAGCGCCGCCTGGGCGGCGCATGCCGGCGATGCCAATGCGCTTGTCGCGGCACTGCTGTCCGACACCCGCCTGTGGAAGGAGGATCTCACCGCCATCCCCGGCCTCGCCGCCCGCGTCGCCGGCAGCCTCGCTGCCATCGAGGCCAAGGGCATGAAAGCCGCCATGGCCGATCTGGTGGCCGATCTGGTGGCCGATCCGGTGGCCGGCTGATCCGGCTTTGCGTTTATCATGATCCCCGAGGCGGGACGTGCCCGCATGGACACGCCCCGCAAGGCATGGCAGAAATGACCCCCATCCTGTCCAGGCGCATCGCCGAGCTGGAACTCGACGCCGCGGTGCTGCGCCACCGCCTTCTCCATATCCCGCTGGCCTTGCAGGAGGATTGCGGACTCTGGAAAAGCCACAAGGCGATCGGCCGCGAGGCGCTCGACCTGTTCCGCGCCGTCAGGCAGGAAACCGGCAGCGACGACGCCGAATGCGACTGGGCGCTGGGCCGGATCGAGGCCGCCTATCAGCTGGTGCACGAGGCGATCCATTCCCTGTCCGCCCTGACACTCGCCGGCCCGCCGACCCGCCATTGACGGGGAGGGGGCCGGGATGTAGCCCTTCCCGCCCAACGCCGCAGAAGGAGAAGCGACGCGATGCAGACGATCGATCAGAGGAAGCGGACACGCCGCGGCACCCAGCGGGTGACGATGACCGACGTCGCAACCGCCGCCGACGTGTCGCCCAGCACCGTGTCGCTCTATCTGCGCCGTCCGGAATCCGTGTCGCACCATCTCGCCGAACGCATCGCCCGCGTCATCGACGAGATGGGCTATGTGCCCAATCTGGTGGCCGGCAGCCTCGCCGCGGCGCGCAGCCGCACCGTCGGCGTCATCCTGCCCTCGATCCTCAATTCCTTCTTCGCCGAGACCTACAACACGCTCCAGGGCATGTTCCAGGCCGCCCATTACCAGACCCTGCTGGGCGTCAGCGAATTCAGCCCGGAGGAGGAGGAGAGCCTGATCCGCGCCTTCCTCGCCTGGTCGCCGGCGGCGATGGTGGTGACCGGCTTCCACCACACCGACCGGACCCGCGCCATGCTGGCCTCCTGCGGCGTGCCGGTGGTGGAGATGTGGGACATGCCGGGGCACCCCGGCGAGGCGGTCGGCATCAGCGTCGGCTTCTCGCATTTCGAGGTCGGCCGCATGCAGACCAGCCACCTCTACGACCAGGGCAGCCGCAAGGTCGCCTATATCGGCGCCGCCGCCCACCAGGATCTGCGGGTGCGCAGCCGCACCGACGGCTACGAGGCGGAGGTGATGCGGCGCGGCCTGCACGATCCCATCGACTTCACCGTTCCCGACGCCGCCACCACCGAGGTCGGCCGCTGGCTGATCGACGAGATCCTGACCCGTCACCCCGACATCGACGGGGTGGTCTGTTCCAACGACGCGCTGGCGCTGGGCGTGCTGTTCGAGGTGACGCGCCGCGACCTGCGGGTGCCGGAGGATCTGGCGGTGGTGGGCTTCGGCGATCTGCCCTTCAGCAGTTCCTGCCCGCCGCCGCTGACCACCGTCCGCCCGCCCCAGCGCGAGATCGGCCGCCTCAGCGCCAGCCGGATCCTGGCGACCCTGGACGGCGCCCGCACCGCGCCGCAGCACCACAATCTCGATTGCGAACTGGTGGTCCGCGCCAGCACCCGGCGGGCGGCGGCGAAATAGCCGGCCATCCGGAAAGCTCCCTCTCCCGTCCCGGGAGAGGGAGCCGCATCCGATCACCCTGACCCATCCCGGCGCGGTTGACGGCATTTATTATCATTAGGATAATAAGTTCCGATAAACACAACCGTTGACAGGGTGGGCCGGCTCATGGCGTTCGGATTGCAATCGTCCCGCCGCAATTTTCTCGTCGGGATGGGCCGGTTCGCCGCGGCGGCGGAGGTGGTCCGGCTGCTGCCGGGCTCCGCAATCGCTGCCGAGGCCGCCGAAACAGGCGGCGCGCTCTGTCCGCCGCCGTCAGCCTGGTCCGATCTGGCCAGGGGGGTGAGCGGCGGCGTGCTGCGGCCGGAGGATCCCTTCTTCGCCGATGTCTGCCGGCCCAACAACCTGCGTTACGGCGCCACCCTGCCGGCCGGCATCGCCCGCTGCGTCACCGCAAGCGACGTGCAGAGCTGCATCCGCTGGGTGAAGGATCAGGCGATGCCCTTCGCGGTGCGGTCGGGCGGCCACAATTACGCCGGCTTCTCCACCACGCCCGGCCTGCTGATCGACATGTCGAAGATGGCGGGGGCCGAGCCGGTCGCCGGCAGGGACGGGCTGGTCCGCGTGCTGGGCGGCACGATCAACTCGCTGGTCTACAAGCAGATGGAACGGCTTGGCCGCACCATCACCCACGGGCGTTGCGACACGGTGGGGGCGGCGGGCTTCCTGCTCGGCGGCGGCATCGGCTTCAACATGCGCAAGTTCGGCATGGCCTCCGACCTGCTGCGCGCGACCGAACTGGTGACCGCCGACGGCAGCCGCCTCACCGCTGACGCCGACCGGGACAGCGCGCTCTACTGGGCCTGCCGCGGCGGCGGCGGCGGCAATTTCGGCATCAACACCTCCTTCACGCTGGAGACCCGCCCGGCGGAGCCGGTGACCGTCTTCAACCTGACCTGGACCACGGATCTGCCCCGCGTGCTGAAGCTGCTGCTGACCGAACTGGCGGAGGCGCCCGACGAGTTCGGCAGCAAGATCAGCGTGACCATCCCGAGCTGGCAGGAGCGCTGCGACAAGGTTCCGCTCTCGCTGTCCGTGCTGGGCCAGCTCCACACGTCGAAGGCGACGCTGAAGGACATCTTCGCATCCACCTGGGAGCTGGCGGAGCGGAAAGTGGTGAAGGAGAACGTGCCCTATTGGCAGGGCCAGGACTTCCTGACCGAGACGACCTTCCCCTATTACTACCAGGAGAAGTCCAGCTACATGACGGCGGCGCGGATCTCCGACGAGGCGATTGCCGCGATGTTCGACTGGGCGGCGCGGATGCCCGCCACATCGATGCCGGTGTCCTTCAAGTTCTTCCAGGTCGGCGGCGCCATCGACCGCGTGGAGCCCACCGCGACCGCCTATGTCCATCGCGGCTACGACTGGCTGTTCACCATCGAGGCCAACTGGTGGCGCCCCACCGATTCCGTGCTGCTGATCGAACGGGCGCTGGAGTGGCAGCAGCGCTTCTACGACGACGTCAACCGCCGCACCGGGGCGGCCGGCGCCTTCCAGAACTTCCCCGACCCGTCGCTGGCCGACTGGCAGCGCGCCTATTACGGCGAGAATCTCGCCCGGCTGGCCCGGGTCAAGGCGGCGGTCGACCCGGCGATGCTCTTCACCTTCGCCCAGGCGATCCGCCCGGCCTGATGGCAGGGGAAAGGGCGGGCAGGATTGCTCCCGCCCGCCCGTGCCCTTTCGTCAGAACCGGTAACCGACCGAGGTGAAGACGCTGTGGTCGCGGTTGTCACGGCCGAACTTGCCGTCATAGCCGACCTGCCACGCCACGGCGCCGCTCAACACCGTCACGCCGGCCCCGGCGCGCAGCCCGTCCCGCTCGGGCGTGCCGAAGGTCCGCGTCACCGTGCCCAGGCTGCTGGTGCTGCGGTTGGCGAGCGTGGCGGCCAGCGTCTCGCCCCCGCGCACGCGGTTCCACTCATAGCTCAGGCGGGCCTGCGGGATGACCGACGTGCTGTCCATCTCGAAACGGTGGGCCGCCTGCCCGCCGAATTCCCAGCTCCAGCCGCGCTGGGTCTGGCTCGGCAGGGTGCCGTTCAGGTGGATCGCGTCGGTTTCGGTGTAGCCGTCGATGGTGGCGCGGGTGTAGCGCGCCGCCGCGACCGGGCCGAACGACCACGCCCCTTCGCCCAGCTCATAGCCGCCGTCGACGCCGACCGACCAGCTGCGCCCCTTGGTTTCGCCGCGGGCGGTCAGGCCGTAGGCGCCGGTGTTGCGGGCGATCTTGTCGTAGGTGTCGAACGAGTAGGTGCCCGACAGGCTGCCGAAGAGCTTGCCGTAGCTCCCCGCCACATAGGGGCTGATCGCGGCGGAGCGCACCTTGGCGCTGCCGGTTTCGCCGAAGGACAGGCTGTTGTGGGCACCGCCCACCGCGAAGCCGGCGACCAGCGTATCGGTGATCCGGATGTCGGCGCCGACCTGCCCGTTGCGCGAGTCGGTGTCGGCACCGGCGGCCAGTCCGGTGTCGTCGGCACGGTCGAAGCCGAGCCGCCCGCCGACCCAGCCGCTGATGACCGGGCCGCCAGCCGCCGGGCCGCCGCCGCCCTCGCCGGAGCCGCCGAGGAAGCGCAGGCCGTTCAGGTGGTTGCGGACCGAGCGCGACGCCGAATCGGCCATCGCCACCGAGGCGTTGCCGAGGCCGCGCGCCAGCGGAAGCGCGGTCTGGCGCAGCGATTCGATGGCCAGCGGATCGACGTAGGTCGGCAGGGTCAGCCGGTAGACCAGCAGCATCGTGTCGACGTTCGACCCGGCGTCATAGGCGGCGCCGACCTGATAGCCGTTGCGGGTCAGGAAGTCGTTGTCGTTGCCGACGAACAGGAAGAAATCGTCGGGCTTGGCGGCGTCGAGCACCGGCAGCAGCCCCATCGCCTCCCACTTCTCCGACAGCAGGTTGGCGTCCTGGGCGCCGCCATTGTGCAGCCCGAACTTCGCCAGCTGGCCGTTGTTGTTGATGCTGAGGAACTGGGTGTAGGACACCGGCGTCACCGCCGCCACCAGATTGCCGCCGGGGGCGACCGGGGTGGTGCCGTCATAGGCGGTGCCGACCAGGTTGGTGGCGTTCGACACGTCGACGATGTCGATGCTGCGGTAGAGCGAGTTGGTGCCGCTCAGCCCCTGGCCGTTGTTGCTGTCGCGCGACAGGACGAGGAACTGCTTGTCGTTCAGGGCCAGCATCTCGCTCTGCGCCGCCACCAGCGTGCTGCTTCCCGAGCGGAAGGTGGGCAGCGGCACGACATAGTGGCCGACCAGCGCCGGGCTGTCCGGGTTGCTGGAGACGTCGTAGATCACCAGGCGGGTGTTGCGCCGGGTGGCGCTGTTGCCGCCGGTGCCGCCGTCCTGGCGGGTGGCGCTCTGCAGCAGCGCCGCCAGCTTGGTCTTGTCCGGGGTCAGCGACAGCCCTTCCAGCCCCTGGTTGTTCTGCCGGCCGCGGGTCGGGTCGGCCGGGGACGGGGCGGGCTGGCCGGTGGCCGGGTTGTTCGACGCGAAGTCGAGCCCGCCGTTGCGCATCGGCAGCAGGGCCGCCGGCGGCTGCACCGCCGAGATCATCCGGCCGCTTGCCGAGAAATGGTAGATGTAGGGGCCGTATTCGTCGCTGATGTAGAAGCTGCCGTCGGCCAGCCGGGCGATGCCCTCGGTGTCGAGGCTGATCTTGCCGTTGTAGGCCTGGGGCAGCGCCGGCAGTCCGTTCGCGGCGGCGCGGACGCCGGTGCGCGGCTGCGGATCGAGACCGGTGGTGACGGCGCCGTTCGCCTCCGTCAGCAGGGTGGTGTCGAGCACGCTCAGCCCGATCTGCGACTGCTGCCCGCTTCCGGCGGCCAGCGCGGCGCTGCCGTAATAGGGCGTCAGCGACAGGGCCAGCGTGTTCAGCCGCGGCCGGTAGTCGGTGGTGCCGGCCACGTTGTAGCCGCGGTCGGGCAGGGCGTACATGATGCCGCTGTAGCTGTCGCCGTTGCGCCGCCAGGAGCTGGCGTCGAAGGTCAGCCCCGACATCGAGCCGAGCGTCTCGCCATACTTGTCGCGGGTGGAGGAGGCGATCCGGCCGACGCCGACCAGACCCTGGTTGGCGAAGCTGGAGCCGCCGACCGTCACGCTGTCCACGGTCTGGGCGGAGGCGACCCCCATCGCGGCCCCGCAGGTGGACAGGACGAGAGAGGCGAGGCCGGTCGCGGACAGCAACGCCGTCCGCAGCCGTCCGGCGCGGTGTGTCTTATGCATTGAAAAGAACCCCCCAAGCGAATCCCAAGCGAATTCAAAAGGGGTATTAGGCGCGGGTGCATGACCGCGTCGTGTCGCCTTCGTGACGTGTCGATGACGTTTCTTTAGGGACGTTTTCATACGGACGTATGAACGGCCCGAACCGGGGCTGCGGCGGGACCGCGATCAGTCCGCCCGCAGTCCCCGCGCCTGGAACTGGCCGCGCACCCGCTCGACCAGCTCGTGCGAGGGCGGTTCGGTGGCCGACAGCATGTAGCGGCGGCCCAGCGCCTTCCATTTGTGCTCGCCCATCTTGTGGAAGGGCAGCACGTCGACCCGGTCGACCACGCCCAGCCCGGCGACGAAGTCGGCCAGCCCGTCGATCTCGGCGGTGTCGTCGGTCAGGCCGGGGACCAGCACATAGCGCAGCCAGATGCGCTTGTTCAGCCCGGCCAGCCGTTCGGCGAACTCCAGGGTGGGGCGCAGCGGCACGCCGGTCAGATGGCGGTAGGTCTTCTCGGAAAAGGCCTTGATGTCGAGCAGGACGAGGTCGACGTCCTCCAGCAGATGGTCGTCGGCGTGGTTGCCGAGGAAGCCCGAGGTGTCGAGCGCGGTGTGCATGCCCAGCGCCTTCGCCCCGCGCAGGATGGCGGCGGTGAATTCCGGCTGCACCAGTGGCTCGCCGCCGCTGAGCGTCAGGCCGCCATGGGCCCGCTTGAGGAATTCGGCATAGAGCGCGATGTCTTCCAGGATTTCGGTCGAGGTCGTCCGCGTCCCGTCATGCATGTGCTGGGTGTCGGGATTGTGGCAGTAGAGGCAGCGCAGCGGGCAGCCCGACATGAACAGCACATAGCGGATCCCCGGCCCGTCGACGGTGCCGCCGGTCTCGACCGAATGGATCCAGCCGGAGACGGAGCCGGTGCGGGGGACGGGGGGAGGCTGTGTCATGGAATGCTTGCTCTTGTTGAAAAGCGGCTTTGCCGGAGGTCCTCGGCCCCCACCCCGACCCTCCCCCTCTTCGAGGGAGAGGGTGCCTTCCGCCAAAGCGACGGCAGTCCCCTCTCCCGCGTTAGCGGGGGAGGGTTAGGGAGGGGGCCGAGGACCCGAACCGGCAGCCGCCGCCGGGAAAACAGACCCGGCGGGCCGCCTTCCCCAAGGTCTTCAGTGCTTGTCGTGGAACGTGCGGCTGATGACGTCCAGCTGCTGTTCGCGCGTCAGCTTGATGAAGTTCACCGCGTAGCCCGACACCCGGATGGTCAGCTGCGGATACAGCTCCGGATGGTCCATGGCGTGCAGCAGCGTCTCACGGTCGAAGACGTTGACGTTGATGTGGTGCCCGCCCTGGCTGGCATAGCCGTCGAGCATGCCGACCAGATTGTCCACCCGCTCGCCTTCGGTCCGGCCGAGCGCGCCGGGGACGATGGTGAAGGTGTAGCTGATGCCGTCCTGCGCATGGGCGTAGGGCAGCTTGGCCACGCTGGCCATCGACGCGATGGCGCCCTTCTTGTCGCGCCCGTGCATCGGGTTGGCGCCCGGTGCGAAGGGCTGGCCGGCCTTGCGGCCGTCCGGTGTGTTGCCGGTCTTCTTGCCGTAGACCACGTTCGAGGTGATCGTCAGCACCGACTGGGTCGCCATCGCGTTGCGGTAGGGCTTCTGCTTGCGCAGCGCCGTCATGAAACGCTCGACCGCCCAGATGGCGATGTCGTCGACCCGCGCGTCGTTGTTGCCGAAGGCCGGATAGTCGCCCTCGATCTCGAAGTCGGTGGCGAGGCCGCTCTCGTCGCGGACGACCTTCACCTTGGCGAACTTGATGGCCGACAGGCTGTCGGCGACCACGCTCAGGCCGGCGATGCCGCAGGCCATGGTGCGCAGGATGTCGCGGTCGTGCAGCGCCATCTCCAGCCGCTCGTACATGTACTTGTCGTGCATGTAGTGGATGGCGTTCAGCGCGTTCATGTAGACCTTGGCCAGCCACTCCATCATCGGCTCGAAGCGGGCCATGACCTCGTCATAGTCCAGCACGTCGCCGGTGATCGGCGCATAGGCCGGGCCGACCTGCTCGCCCGAAACCTCGTCCTTGCCGCCGTTGATTGCGTAGAGCAGCGTCTTGGCAAGGTTGGCGCGGGCGCCGAAGAACTGCATCTGCTTGCCGATGCGCATCGCCGACACGCAGCAGGCGATGCCGTAGTCGTCGCCCCAATAGCCGCGCATCAGGTCGTCGCTCTCGTACTGGACCGAGCAGGTCTTGATCGAGGTGTCGGCGCAGAAGCGCTTGAAGCCTTCCGGCAGCTTCTCCGACCACAGGACCGTCAGGTTCGGTTCCGGCGCCGGGCCCAGGTTGTGCAGGGTCTGCAGCATGCGGAAGTTGGTCTTGCTGACCAGCGTCCGGCCGTCCAGCCCCATGCCGCCCAGGCATTCCGTCACCCAGGTCGGGTCGCCCGAGAACAGCTGGTCGTATTCCGGCGTGCGCAGGAAGCGGACGAGGCGCAGCTTCATGACGAAATGGTCGATCATCTCCTGGGCCTCGGCCTCGGTGATGACGCCGTCGCGCAGGTCGCGGTCGATGTAGACGTCGAGGAAGGTGGAGACGCGGCCCAGCGACATCGCCGCGCCGTTGGCTTCCTTCACCGCCGCCAGATAGGCCAGATAGGTCCACTGCACCGCTTCGCGCGCCGTCGCCGCCGGGCGCTTGACGTCGAAGCCGTAGGTCGCGGCCATCGCGACCAGCTCCTGCAGCGCCCTGATCTGCTCGGAGATCTCCTCGCGCAGGCGCAGCACGTCCTCGTCGATGCGGCTGACTTCCAGCGAGGCCAGCTGCGCCTTCTTGTCCTTGATCAGGAAATCGGCGCCGTACAGCGCCAGCCGGCGATAGTCGCCGATGATGCGGCCGCGGCCGTAGGCGTCGGGCAGGCCGGTGATGACGCCGGACTTGCGGCAGCGCAGCATCTCGGGCGTGTAGACATCGAACACGCCGTCATTGTGCGTCTTGCGCAGGCCCGGGAACACCTCCTCCAGCTTCGGCGACGGGGTGTAGCCGTAGGCTTCCAGGCCGGTCTTGACCATGCGCCAGCCGCCGAACGGCATGATCGCGCGCTTCAGCGGCTTGTCGGTCTGCAGGCCGACGATGACCTCCAGCTCGCGGTCGATGTAGCCGGCGCCGTGCGAGGTGATGGAGGCGAAGATTTCGGTGTCGGCGTCGAGAACCCCGCCCTTGGCGGCGCGTTCCTGCTTCAGAAGGTCGGTGACCTTGGCGAACAGCGCGATGGTGCGGGCGGTGGGGCCGGCGACGAAGCCCGCGTCCCCTTCATAAGGACACAGGTTGCGCTGGATGAAATCGCGGACGTCGACCGAGCGGCGCCAGACGCCCGGGGCGAAACCGCGCCAGGGGTCGGCGGCGGACTGCTGCTCCGGGGCCAGGGCAAGTCCGTCCATCAGCAGGGTGTCCATGATGTCTCCTCAGAGATAAAGACGTCGGCGCGGGTCGAAGGCCGTGTCGGCGCTGAGTGGTGCCCCGCGTGCGAGCGGAGCGGTTGGAATTCTAGGCGCGACGGGCGCCGTTTTCGTTGACACACGTCATATTTTCAGGCCGGGTGCGGCGCGGCCGATGCCGGGGTTTGCGCCCGCTCTGTAGTTTTACTACATACTCCTCGACGGCCTTCCGGACAAGGCGAAGCCGCCCGACATTTTGTCGCAGGGGGGCGCTGGGCGGGTTGGAAATCCTTGGAAAGAGGGTGTCCGGCCAGCGACGGAATCGGTCGTTCGCAGCGCTGTATATGTAGCTTTGCTACATGTGCTAGGCTGGCGCACAATCAGAAGGGAGAGCCCCCAAGATGCTGGCGAGAATCGCCGCCGTCCGCGACCAGATCCGCCCCTCCGAGCGCAAGCTGGCCGACTATGCGATGGCCCATCCGGGCGACGTCATCAACCTGTCCATGGCCGAGCTGGCGGAGCGGACGGGGGTGAGCGAGCCGACGGTGGCGCGCTTCTGCTCGGCGCTCGGCTGCCGCGGCTTCCGGGAATTCAAGATCAAGCTGGCGCAGGACATTGCCGGCGGCATGCCCTTCCTGCACCAGGATCTGTCATCGTCCGGCGAGACCGACGGCGAGGGCGGGGTGCCGGGGGCGGTTCTGGCCGGCAAGCTGTTCGACCGCACCATCGCCACGCTGATGCAGGTGCGCAACAACCTGCCGGCCGAGGCGGTGGACCGCGCCGCCGACCTGCTGGCGGCATCGCGCCGGATCGAGTTCTACGGGTCGGGCAATTCCGGCACGGTGGCGCAGGACATCCAGCGCAAGTTCTTCCGGCTGGGCATGCCGACGGTGGCCTATTGCGACAGCCACGTCTATTTCGCCTCCGCCCTCACGCTGGCGAAGGGGGATGCGGTGGTTGCGGTGTCCAGCACCGGCCGCACCCGCGACATCCTCGACGCGGTGCAGAACGCCCGCAAGGCGGGGGCCGACGTGGTGGCGCTGACCCGCTCGGGCTCGCCGCTCGCCGACATGGCGACCGTCAGCCTGGTGGCCGACGTTGCCGCCGATTTCGACATCCACTCGCCGATGACCGTCCGCATCGCCCATCTGGTGCTGGGCGACATCCTGTCGATCGCGGTGGCCCTGCGCATGGGCGACACCTTGCAGGAGCGGCTGAAACGCCACGACCGCGCCGTCGACGCCCATGACACGGAACGGTAGGGCAGGGGATAGTTAAGACAGGTCAGAGATTCGGGGGGCGTGCATGGCAAGAACCGGAGGCAGGAACCGGATCCCCTCTCCCCCCATCACCGCCCGCCCGGCAGCCTCGCCCCTTCGCGGGCATAGACCTGGATCGGCCGGCAATCCTCGTCGAGCGTAACCACCAGCGCGCCCGGCTGGCTGTTCAGATAGACCCAGGCATCCCAGCGGACGATGATGTCGCGGAATTCGTCGCGGTAGATTCCATAGTTGAAGCCGCGGACATCGCTGGCCGGGAGACGCAGGGCGGTCAGGACCGCGGCGGTCTGCGGGTTGCAGTCGTTGACGGTGTAGCGTTCCAGCGTGCCCAGCAGGACCGGGTCGGGCGGGGCCACCGGCGGCGGGGCGATGGACGAGGCGCAGGCGGAAACCAGCAGGGTCAGCGCCGCGGCCCCAAGGGCGGCGGCCGGTGTCTTCGGCGTTTTCATCGCGGCTCGCATCCGTTGTCTCGACTCCCGGCAATCATATGGGCCGGCTGCGGCCCGCCGTCGACTGCCCGTTCGGCAGGCCTGCTGCGGCATGATTGCCAGCCGGGTGCGTCCGCCGGTTGCCGCGCTTGCCTCCCGCCCGGCTTTGGCGCAAGAGGTGACGGAACCAGTCCCTGCATCGTTCTCGCTGCGGAGCCGCATCCCATGACCGAAAACCAGACCCCGTCCCCGGCCACTGCCCCGGCCACTGCCCCGGCCTTCATCCCGACCTGCGACCTGTTCGACCGCTTCAAGGACGACGCCCGCTATGTCCTGCCGGGCTTCCGCGATTTCGGCGCCGTCACCCGCTTTTCCGGCGAGGCGGTGACCGTCAAGTGCGTCGAGGACAATTCCCGCGTCAAGGAGCTGCTGGCCACCCCCGGCGCCGGCCGGGTGCTGGTGGTGGACGGCGCCGGCAGCCTGCGCTGCGCCCTGATGGGCGACATGATCGCGGCGTCGGCGGTGAAGCAGGGCTGGGCCGGCGTGGTGATCTGGGGCTGTGTCCGCGACGTGGCGGAGCTGGCCGTCCTGCCGCTCGGCATCAAGGCGCTGGCGGCGATCCCGCGTGCCTCGACCCGCCGCGACCAGGGGCTGGTCGACGTGCCGGTGGAACTGCCGGGCGCCGCCGTCCGGCCGGGCGACATCCTGTTCGCCGACGAGGACGGCATCGTCCTCCTCACGGCGGAGCAGGCGGCCGGGCTGAAATAAAGCACCGGGCCCGAAGTGGTCATACCAAGGCCCGGTAATACCAGTGCAAAAACAGGGGCTGCCTCGACCTGCCGCCAGCGCGAAAGCGGGGCGCCCCCTTGCACTTTCATTTGAGCGGGCATATAAACCGGACCTGAGTTCAAGCGGGCCGTCTCACGGTTCCCATCCACGGGCCGGCCTTTCATTTATGAGGAACCCTGCCGTGCTCGAAGCCTACCGCCAGCACGCGGCCGAACGCGCCGCCCTCGGAATCCCGGCCCTGCCGCTGACCGCCAAGCAGACGTCCGAGCTGATCGACCTGCTGAAGGCGCCGCCGGCGGGGGAGGAGGCGTTCCTCCTCGACCTGATCACCCACCGCGTTCCGGCCGGCGTCGACGATGCCGCCCGCGTCAAGGCCGGCTTCCTGGCCGCCGTCGCCAAGGGCACCGACAGCTCGCCGCTGATCTCCAAGGTCAAGGCGACCGAGCTGCTGGGCACCATGCTGGGCGGCTTCAACGTGCAGCCGCTGATCGACCTGCTGGGCGACGCCGAGTGCGGCACCGCCGCCGCGGAAGGGCTGAAGAAGACGCTGCTGGTCTTCGACTTCTTCCACGACGTCAAGGAACTGGCCGACAAGGGCAACGCCAACGCCAAGGGCGTCCTGCAGTCCTGGGCCGATGCCGAGTGGTTCACCTCGCGTCCGGAGGTTCCGGCCTCGATGACGCTGACGGTCTTCAAGGTGTCGGGCGAGACCAACACCGACGATCTGTCGCCGGCCCCGGATGCCTGGAGCCGCCCGGACATCCCGCTGCACGCGCTCGCCATGCTGAAGAACCCGCGCCCCGGCATCGAGGCCGACGAGGCGGGCCAGCGCGGCCCGACGAAGCAGCTGGCCGAACTGCAGAAGAAGGGCAACCTGATCGCCTATGTCGGCGACGTGGTCGGCACCGGTTCCTCGCGCAAGTCCGCCACCAACTCGGTGCTGTGGTTCACCGGCGAGGACATCCCCTTCGTCCCGAACAAGCGCTTCGGCGGCGTCTGCCTCGGCACCAAGATCGCCCCGATCTTCTTCAACACCATGGAGGATGCCGGCGCGCTGCCCATCGAGTTGGACGTCAACAAGATGGAGATGGGCGACGTCATCGAGCTGCGCCCCTATGAGGGCAAGGCGCTGAAGAACGGCGAGGTCATCGCCGAATTCGCCGTGCGGTCCGAGGTGATCTTCGACGAGGTGCGTGCCGGCGGCCGCATCCCGCTGATCATCGGCCGCGGCCTGACCACGCGGGCCCGCGAGGCGCTCGGCCTGCCGGCGTCGGAGCTGTTCCGCCAGCCGGCGGCCCCGGCCGACAGCGGCAAGGGCTACAGCCTCGCCCAGAAGATGGTCGGCCGTGCCTGCGGCCTGCCGGAAGGCAAGGGTGTCCGTCCGGGCACCTATTGCGAGCCGAAGATGACCACGGTCGGGTCGCAGGACACCACCGGCCCGATGACCCGCGACGAGCTGAAGGATCTGGCCTGCCTCGGCTTCTCGGCCGACCTCGTGATGCAGTCCTTCTGCCACACCGCCGCTTACCCGAAGCTGGTCGACGTCAAGACCCACCACGAGCTGCCGGACTTCATCTCCACCCGCGGCGGCGTCGCGCTGCGTCCCGGCGACGGCGTCATCCATTCCTGGCTGAACCGCCTGCTGCTGCCGGACACGGTGGGCACCGGCGGCGACAGCCACACCCGCTTCCCGATCGGCATCAGCTTCCCGGCCGGCTCCGGCCTGGTCGCCTTCGCCGCCGCCACCGGCGTCATGCCGCTGGACATGCCGGAATCGGTGCTGGTCCGCTTCAAGGGCGAGATGCAGCCGGGCGTCACCCTGCGCGACCTCGTCAACGCCATCCCGCTCTACGCGATCAAGGCCGGCCTGCTGACGGTCGAGAAGAAGGGCAAGAAGAACATCTTCTCCGGCCGCGTCCTGGAGATCGAGGGTCTGCCCGACCTGAAGGTCGAGCAGGCGTTCGAGCTGACCGACGCCTCGGCCGAGCGGTCGGCGGCCGGCTGCACCGTGCTCCTGAACAAGGAGCCGATCATCGAGTACATGACCTCCAACGTCACGCTGATGAAGTGGATGATCGCCAACGGGTACGCCGACGCGCGCACCCTGGAGCGCCGCATCAAGGCGATGGAGGCCTGGATCGCCGATCCGCAGCTGCTGCGTCCGGATGCCGACGCCGAGTATGCGGCGGTGATCGAGATCGATCTGGCGGACATCAAGGAGCCGATCCTGGCCTGCCCGAACGATCCGGACGACGTGAAGACGCTGTCCGAGGTTGCCGGCGACAAGATCGACGAGGTGTTCATCGGCTCCTGCATGACCAACATCGGCCATTTCCGCGCTGCGGGTAAGATCCTGAACGGCAAGTCGGACATCCCGACCCGCCTGTGGATCGCCCCGCCGACCAAGATGGACGCGATGATGCTGACCGAGGAGGGCTACTACGCCACCCTCGGCAAGGCCGGCGCCCGCATGGAGATGCCGGGCTGCAGCTTGTGCATGGGCAACCAGGCGCAGATCCGCAAGGGCTCGACCGCCATCTCGACCTCGACCCGCAACTTCCCGAACCGTCTGGGCATCGACACCCGCGTCTACCTGTCGTCGGCCGAGCTGGCCGCCGTCGCGGCGCTGCTGGGCAAGATCCCGACGACCGAGGAATATCTGGCGCAGGTCGGCGTGGTGAACAAGGCGGCTGCCGACGTCTACCGCTACATGAACTTCGACCGGATCCCGGCCTTCCAGGATGTCGCGGACAAGGTCGCCGTCCCGGCCTGACCGCCGGACGCAGCGCCCAGTGACCAAACCCCCGCCGGAGCGATCCGGCGGGGGTTTTCTTTTCTAAAATAAAATTGGCAGAAGAAACCCTCGACGATCGCAAATACAGACCCTGGTTATAATCAATTCGGGCAGTGTGCTAAGGGTCATGGCTACAGTCCTTTGCACAGGTGCTTTCGAGTTGTCTTCATTTTTTCTGGAATGACTTCGGCATTGGTCGCAGGAATATAACGGAACTTACCGCCTAATCGTGGAATCCCGGGAAGATGGCTCACAAATGCCCCAGCCATCCGGACATCGTGGCGCCGCACAGCAACCGCAAAGGATACGGATCAATGGCCACGACCTCTGGGAACTCGACCATCATCGTGACCGCCAAGGGTGCCGCCAACGCGCATTTCGACCTGCTGGTCGACGGCAGGAAGATCGGCGAGGGCACCACGGATGACACGGCCAAGGACTTCGTCTTCAAGACGGACATCGTGGAGGGCCAGGGCCACAAGGTGCAGGTCCAGTACGACAATGACGGCATCGTGAACGGAACCGACCGCAACCTGTTGGTCGACGCGATCTCGATCAACGGCAAATCGGTGCTTCCGACCGACAGCAACGTCACCTACGACAAGGGCGCGCTCGACGGCCATGACGTCGTCGCCGGGCGGGCCGGCCTGTGGTGGAACGGCACGCTGGTGGTCGACGCCGACAAGAGCTTCTTCCCCCATGACGTCGTTGCGACCCCCACCGTGCCGACGACCCCCGAAGCGCCGGCCGAGACGCCCGCCGGGACGCCTGTGGACGGCTCCACGCCCAGCGTGCCAAAGCCGACCGGCCCCGGCTTCTACGTCGCCGAGAACGGCAACGACAGCTGGTCGGGCACGCTGGCCGCTCCCAACGCCGACGGCACCGACGGCCCCTTCGCCTCGCTGCAGAAGGCCCAGACCGCCATGCGGTCGAGCGACATCGACACGACCTACATCCGCGGCGGCGACTACCACCAGAACGGGCTGTGGCTGGACGGCCAGGATTCCGGCGTGACCTTCACCGGCTACGGCAACGAGACGGCGGTGATCCATGGCGGGTCGCAGGCATCGGTGTCGTTCGGCCTCGGCGGCGCCAGGAACGTGACCATCGAAGGGCTGACCTTCGCCGACGGCGTCGTCGGCGGCCATTATGTCTTCGCCGACGATGCAGCCGGGCTGACCTTCGCGAACAATGTGGTGAAGGGCGGCGGCTATGGCATCACGGTGCAGAACAGTGCCGAGTCACAGGTCGTCGGCAACCAGTTCGACAGCACCGGTGCCGAAGCCATCTTCGTGAAGGCCGGCTCCGACTTCACAATCGTCTCCGACAACCTGATCCGCCACCCGAACGCGGCCGACCGCGGCGACGCCGGCATCTGGATCAACGGCAGCTCCGACGTCAAGGTCACGCACAACCAGATCGAGGATTCGCCGGAAAAGGCCATCGCCGTCGGCTCGGTCCAGACGGACGGCAGCGACGCGACCCACCGGGTGACCGTCGCCTACAACAAGGTTATCGACGCCAACCTGGAATCGAACGACGGCGGCGGCATCTACCTGATCAACCGCCAGCAGGATCTGACCGGCCACACCGTCGTCAACAACGAGGTGACCGGCACCACCGCGACCAACCCCACCGGCGACGTGTCGAGCTGGGGCATCTACCTGGACGACTGGACCAGCGGCGCCACGGTGAAGGGCAACATCGTCCATGGCAACATCGGCGGCGTGTTCCTGCATGGCGGCTGGGACAACAGCGTCACCGAGAACGTGATCGCCGGCAACAGCGGCGCCCAGATCGGCCTCCAGCAGGACGTCGCCTGGAGCGGCTGGCAGGGCAAGGAGATGAGCGGCAACGACATCTCGGGCAACATCGTCGATGTCCGGGACGGCACGGCGGTCCACATCTACGGCCCGGCCGGTGTCGGCAACCTGCACGACAATTTCTACAGCAGCCTGAACACGTCCGAGACGCTGTTCGACGCCTGGCCGCAGGTGATGGCGACCGGTGCCGAGGGCGATCTGGCGGCCTGGCAGGCGGCGGGGTACGACAAGGGGTCGGTGACGCTGGATCCGGGCTTCGTCAATTCGGGAGCGCAGGATTACAGCCTGTCGTCGGACTCGTCGGTCTACGCTCTCGGCTTCGACCACATCGCCGTTCACGACATCGGCCTGCTGGCCTGACCGGCGGTACTTGGCGAAGGGCGGCCCGTTCGTATCCCAAGTGAAGAAGGGGCGGAGGACATGGGGACGGTATCGCACCACTCGGAAGAGAATTACCCGTTGGGAGCTTGGTCACCAGCGCAGTGGCGAATGAATGGATATCGTTGCCCACGGACAAAGTCCCCGTCCCGGACTATTGGCCAGATATAATTCTGAGTAGTGAAACCCCGTCGGAGCGAACCGACGGGGTTGTTTTTCATAAGGTATTCGTTCTAATCATTGTGACAGTCGCCATGTTGTCGAAATATCCGATTCCAGCAGGAAAATGAGATGGTCATACTGCAAATTTCCTGATTATCATTATAATGATTGAGAAGGAATTTCTTCACTCCTATCGAACCCATCCATGTATCGGGCGTCGGAAAATCTACCGCCCCGTTGCCTGTCTCAGTTCGTCAAAGAACGCACCGCTCACGCGCAGGCCGCTGTTGAAGCGGGAGCGATTGACGGTGGGATCGCCTTGGGTATGCATGCCGAGCACGATATGGCGGTCGCCGTTCTTGTAGATCAGGGGCGCACCGCTGAACCCGCCCTCGGTATCGATCCGGTGTGACAATTGCGTTGGAGATTGGCGGAAGACACGGCCGGCGCTGAACCACATGGTTCCGAGAGGCTTGTCGACCGGATAGCCGGCGGTGTTGACCAGAACTCCGTTCAGGAAATCGTCCTTGGCTTCGCCGAAGGGAAAATAGCCGGTGCGACCGACGACATGCCCGTCCGTCAGGCGGAGAAAGGCATAATCATAGGATGGATCGGAATCGCTCTCCCAGCGATGGTTGATATAGACGCTGGCTGGAGCAACCGGCGGGAATGGCGGGCGGGATGTCCCGTCATTCCCGGCAGTTACGACGATCGACGTGGCGAGGCCGCCATTCTCGGGATCTAGATAATTATGCCCTGCGGTAACCACGAGATCCGGAGCGGCAAACCATCCGGTGCCGATCGTCACCTTGCCCGTCTGCCGGGTGACGTAGAGTTGACAGATGCATCGCCAGGGTATGCGAGCGGTATCGGAGATCCGGGCCCGGTTGTCATCGGGATCGAAATAGACTGTTTCGCGCCTGGATTGCTGCTCACCGGGAGCACCGTCATCCTGCGGCAACCCTTCCATGCCGTTCAGTCCCTCCGTCAATGCCCGCTTTGCGTTGAAACCCGGCACGGATTCCAATTCGCCGCCGCCATAGGTCTCGCTCAGGAAGCCGGGCACGAGACGGTCGCCGAAGCCCTCCAGCCCTGGTGCGGCGAAGGTCGTTGGCGGCGGTGCCGCGGTATCGGCCAGTATCCTGCGATCCTCGATCGGGGAGAATATGAGATCGGAATTGTTCTCTTCGCGGGTTTTCCTCGGTTCCTTTGGACGCTTGTTCATCGTTGCGCCTCCAATCAATGTTCACTTTCAAATCCATCCAGGGGTGGATTTCCGCTGTCAGGGACGGGTGTCTGCGTTCTGGGGATGCCGGCCCTGACCCAATTTGCGGTCGAACCGAACATGAAAACCCGCGATGCCGGCGGATCTCCGCCCTCATTCTTTGTTTTTTCTTTTGCTTCCTTTTCTTTTACCAGTTGCTCGGCAAGTTCGGTTGCTTTTTTGGATTGGTCAATTTTTAGCTGAAATACTTCTGTCAAAATGCTTATGATGCCTTTGGCTATAGTGATCGGTAAGGATATCACTTCGAGCGCCTCGCTCGGCTTGGTGACGCTGATCTCCGAGGGAGTTCCGTCGACGAACGTCACCTTGCTGATCTTCTTGACGAAAGCCGCGCGGCTTAGCGGGACGGCAACGATCGGCCCACGATTCGGGATGCTGATCTCGTGGACATACTGGCCGCCGTCCTTGAAGCGGTAGCTGACCTTGTACGGAACCGGCACGCGATAGCAGAACCCGACTGAACAATCCGGAGCGGTGCTCTTTGGTGGCGGCGCTCCGACGGGCGTGATGTCGAACTCTGTCACAGCACCTCCCGATGCCGTGATCAGGCTCTCCTTCAAATGCCCGACGGCGTCGTGATCGACCGGATCGATCTCGACATCGATGCGGTCGATTGCGGCCGTCCCGGCGGCTCCACTTTCCAGAAGGGAGATGCTTTGCGCCACCTTGACGATGATCTCGTCAGCCTTGCTGTCGGTCTGAAGATCGATGCTTTGAAGCAGGCGGGTGTTGGCGTTCGTCTTGACCGTAACGATGTCATCCGAGAAAACCGAAGCGTCGTAGTGAAACGTGTACATGGCGGACGGATCGCCGGATACCCGGGGAGGAGAGATTTCTATCGCATATGCGGCATCGGCAGAGCCCTCGACTACCAGCTGCTTCAACTTGACCGGCAGAAGAATACGGGCAAGCTGATAATCCAGGACCATTTCACCTGGAGGAGCCGGGCCGGTTCCCTGCGGATCGCTGCGCAACACAGCCGTACATCCGGAGAGAGCGGATGGAAGAATTCCCGTGGTCAGTATAATTGCGGGAATTTTTCTTCTTGTCCCTATCATCATCCTCTCGCCTCCGTATATGCATACTGCGTAGGGATTGCGATGAATGTTGCCGCGCTGGGTCTGTCGTTGGTGATCGTTCGTCCCATCTGGCCGAACAGGACGCCATCGGGACCTTAAAAAAATCTCAAGATTGATGATTCGTTACAATTTACGCCCTTGATGATATTGCATCCAACTGTTTTTCTTCCCTTTGGTGGTACTTTTGGAAGATATTCCGATAATGAGTGTGGTTATAGCAACCATGTCTCCGTCCTGAAGTCTTGGATCGGACGAGGAACGCAACCGGCGAGCCGGCAATCGGGACCGGTCCGCCGGACCGCGCGGACCCCGCTTCACCCGTTGGCGCCAACCGACCACAGGCCTGGATAATCCGGGGTGCGCCGGGCCATCCAGGCATCGAGACCCTCGCGCAGGTCGGCGGTCGGCGCCATCCGGGCGAACTGCTCCGCCTCCACCAGCAGTCCCTCGGCAATGGGCAGGTTGATGCCCCGCGTCACCGCCGTCAGGATGGTCGCGACGGTGAGCGGCGAATGGACCAGGATGCGCTCCAGCAGCGCCCGCGCCGCCGGCAGCAGCTCCTCATGGGGAACCACCGCATTGACCAGCCCCAGTTCCAGCGCCCGGGCTGGCGTGAAACTCTCGCCGGTCAGCAGAAGCTGCATGGCGCGCTTGCGCCCGGCGAGCCGCGGCAGCCGCTGGGTGCCGCCGAAGGTGGGCGGCATGCCGAGGCGGATTTCGGGCTTGGCGAAGACCGCAAGCTCGCTGGCGATGGCGAGCGGCGCGGCTTCCGTCACCTCGCAGCCGCCGCCGTAGGCGAGGCCGTTGACCGCCACCAGGATCGGCTTGCGGAACGCCTCGATGCGGGCGGTCAGCCGCTGGCCGCGCGCCACGAAGTCGCGCAGCGCGGCATCCGGCCCGGCCGCCACCGAGCGCGAGAATTCGGGGATGTCGCCCCCGGCCGAAAAGGCGCGGCCGGTTCCGGTCAGGATGATCCCGCGCACCCGGCCGTCGTCCTCGATCCGGTCGAGAGCGGCCAGCAGGGCGTCGACGGTCGCGTAATCCAGGGCGTTGAGCTTGTCCGGGCGGTTCAGCGTCAGCGTCGCGACCGCTCCGTCGATTTCCTGCAGCACATGATCGGACATGGCCGGTTCCTCCTCGTTGGTGAGGGGTGCAGGATGCCGGGCGTGGCCGCTTGAGTATACTCACTGTACGGTATACTTTCACGGCCATGCCAAGACATGCCGATACGCGCGGACGGATCATCCAGGCCGCTTCCAGGCTCTTCTATGCCGAGGGGATCGGCCGCGTCAGCGTCGATGCCATCGCCGAAAAGGCCGGCATCACCAAGCGCACGCTCTACTATCATTTCGAAAGCAAGGACGAGCTCGTCGCGGCATATCTCGACGCGCGCGACCAGCCCAACCTGACGCAGATGGCGGGCTGGTTCGCCGCCGCCGAAGGCGGGGTGGCGGAGAAGGTCGCTGCTATCTTCGCTGGGCTCGCCCGGACCGCGCGCCATCCGAAATGGAAGGGTTGCGGCTTCCTGCGGACCACGGCGGAGCTTGCCGCCCTGCCGGGCCATCCGGCGGTGAAGATCGGCGCCCGCCACAAGAGCGCCTTCGCCTCCTGGCTTGCCGGCGAGATCGGGCTTGCCGGCTTCGAATCCCCCGATGCCCTCGCACGCCGGATCCTGCTGCTGCTCGACGGCGCCTTCTCCGCCTCGCTGGTCCATCGCGATGCGGGCTGGTTCGAGGAGGCCGGGCATGCCGCCCACGCCCTGGTGACCGCCCATCCCCGCAAGCCCGACGGCCGCCCCGCCGGCGGCTGAGCGCTGCCGGGAGGATCCAATGCGGTGGGGCGCCTGTCCGGTACGCCTCCCGGAGCCGTCGGCCGCCATAAAGTTGCGAATGAAATCATCCTTTATCACAAAAATTTGCGATACCGCCTATTCCGACTCGCCAAATCTATGCGGTTATGCATAATTCACATTAGTCCTTTCGATGGAGGTGAATATGACGCCGCCGCCGACCAACCTGTCCACCATCCGTGCCGTGCAGACCGTCCGTAGCCACAGCAAAGGCTGTCACGATATCGTCGCGCGCGAGTATCTGATCCGTGTCGAGCGTCGGTTGCTGGCAATGATGGACCGCGAGGGGGCGACGGTCCATTGACGCCCCATCCGGGTCCCGGTCGGGCGGCGCTTGTCCCGATCGGTTGAATGGGAGGATCGTCGGTCGGGCATCCGGCATCGGTGCGGATTTTGAACCTATCATTGCGAAGAAACCTGCCCTGATATAGGAATTTATAGCTAATTCCTTGACATGGAGGGTTCCTCATGCCGCCCGACTGCCTGATTTCGTCCGATCCCGTCCCCCATTGGGCGGCCGAGCCGCCGGTGCCGCCGGACGGTGCGCTGGTTCCCAACTCCCGCTTCCATGACGAGCAATGGATCATGGCCGCCGGGATGCTGGCGCGCGGGGCGTCCTTCCAGCAGGTCGCCCGCTCCATGGGGTGCGGCCGCACCACGCTGTGGCGGGCCTATTACGGCTCGCAGCCCTTCCGTCATCGCGTCTGGTGGGAGCGGCAGTCGCTGAACCGCGAGGCCGAACTGCGCCTGCACTCGCTGCGCGGCATGGTGACGGAACAGATCGAGCGGCTGGTCTCGGCCGGCGATCCGGCGACCCTGCGCTGGCTGGCCGACCGGCTCGGGCTGTTCTCCGGCGACGACCGGCCGCCGGCCGCGAAGCCCGCTGCCGGAGCAGCCGGGCCTGCCGTTTGCGCCGCGGACATCGACAGGGAGACGGCGATGGACGCGGCCATCGATGCGGCCATCGATGCGGCGATGGATCCGGACGACCTCGTTCCGGGCGCCCTGCGCGAACGGACGCCGCCGGACCCGCGGATGGTCGCCGCCATCCTCGCCCGGCCGGAGGCCGAGGGGCCGAAGGGTGTCTATCCCTGGACCCTCAACCCCGACGACCGCTATCCCAACCTCGGCTCGGCGGCCGAACGCAAGGGTGGGCGCGGGGCATGACCGCCGCCAAGCCTGCCGCCGCAACGCCGGCCCCTGAAACGGCGAAACAGGGCCGAAGCCCTGTTTCACCCGGTTTCAAACGTTCCACTCCGCCGGGATCAGCCCATCCCGGGCCAGCCATGTGAGGCAACCCCGGCCGGCGCGGCGCCGGTTTCCGTCCCCCGCCCGACGTCTTCCTCGGTCCCCTTCTCGATCCGGGCTCCGGCCAGACGGCGCAGCAGCACGTAGAAGACCGGGGTCAGGATCAGGCCGAACAGGGTCACGCCGATCATGCCGGCGAACACCGCCACGCCCATGGCGTGCCGCATCTCCGACCCGGCGCCGGTCGAGGTGACCAGCGGCACCACGCCCATGATGAAGGCGATCGAGGTCATCAGGATCGGGCGCAGCCGCAGGCGGCTGGCCTCGATGGCGGCCTGGACCGTGCTGCGGCCCTGTTCCTCCAGCTCGCGGGCGAACTCGACGATCAGGATGGCGTTCTTGGCCGACAGCCCGACCAGCACCATGAAGCCGATCTGGGTGAAGATGTTGTTGTCGCCGCCGGTGAGCCACACGCCGGCCAGCGCCGACATCAGGCTCATCGGCACGATCATCAGGATGGCCAGCGGCAGGGTCAGGCTCTCGTACTGGGCCGCCAGCACCAGGAACACCAGCAGGATGCTGATCGGGAACACCCACAGCGCCGAGTTGCCGGCCAGGATCTGCTGGTAGGTCAGGTCGGTCCACTCGAACCGCACGCCGCGCGGCAGGGTCTCCGCCGCGATGCGCTCGGCCGCCGCCTGGGCCTGGCCCGACGAGAAGCCGGGCGCCGGCCCGCCGTTGATGTCGGCGGCGGTGTAGCCGTTGTAGCGCACCACCATCTCCGGGCCGTAGCTGGGCGCCACCCGGACCAGCGAGGACAGCGGCACCATGTCGCCGCGGTCGTTGCGGGTCTTCAGGAGGCCGATGTCGGCGGCTTCCGCCCGGAACGGCGCGTCGGCCTGGACCCGCACCTGGTAGACGCGGCCGAAGCTGTTGAAGTCGTTGACGTAGAGCGAGCCCAGATAGATCTGCATGGTGTCGAACACCTCGCCGACCGACACGCCCTGCTGCTTGGCCTTCACCCGGTCGAGATCGACGTCGAGCTGGGGGACGTTGATCTGGTAGCTGGAGAAGGTCGGCCCCAGTTCCGGCGTCTGCATCGCCTTGGCGACGAAGGCGCCGACCGCCGCGTTGAGCGCCTCGTAGCCCAGTGCTCCGCGGTCCTCGACCTGCAGCTTGAAGCCGCCCAGCGTGCCCAGCCCCATCACCGGCGGCGGCGGGAAGATGGCGACGAAGGCCTCCTTCAGCCCGGCATAGCGCATCTGCAGGGTGCCGGCGATGGCGTTGGCCGACAGGCTGGCGTCGCCGCGCTCGGAGAAGGGCTTCAGGGTGACGAAGACGATGCCGGCGCTGGAGCTGTTGGTGAAGCCGTTGACCGACAGGCCGGGGAAGGCGACGGCGCTCTGGACGCCCGGCTGCTTGAGGGCGATGTCGGTCATCTCGCGGATCACCGCTTCGGTCCGGTCGAGCGAGGCGCCGTTGGGCAGCTGGGCGAAGCTGATCAGGTACTCCTTGTCCTGCGCCGGGACGAAGCCCATCGGCACCGCCCGGCCCAGCAGCACGGTGCCGCCGAGCAGCAGCACATAGACCAGCATCATCAGGCCCTTGTGCCGCACCACCCCGCCGACGCCGCGGCCGTAGCCGGTCGACGCCCGGTTGAAGACCCGGTTGAACAGGCGGAAGAAGCCGCCGAACACCCGGTTCATGCCGCGGGTCAGCCAGTCCTGCGGCTGGTCGTGGCCGCGCAGCAGCACCGCCGACAGGGCCGGCGACAGGGTCAGCGAGTTGAAGGCGGAGATGACGGTGGAGATCGCGATGGTCATCGCGAACTGCTTGTAGAACTCGCCCGACAGGCCGGGCATCGCCGCCAGCGGCACGAAGACGGCGACCAGCGTCAGGGCGATGGCGATGATCGGCCCGCTGACCTCCTGCATCGCCTTGTAGGTGGCTTCCTTGGCCGACAGGCCGGACTCGATGTTGCGCTCGACATTCTCGACCACGACGATGGCGTCGTCGACCACGATGCCGATGGCCAGCACCATGCCGAACAGCGACAGCGCGTTGATCGAATAGCCCAGCAGCAGCATCAGGGAGAAGGTGCCGACGATCGACACCGGCACCGCCAGCAGCGGGATGATCGACGCCCGCCAGGTCTGCAGGAAGACGATGACCACCAGCACCACCAGGGCGATGGCCTCAAGCAGCGTGTGGATCACCGCGTCGATGCTCGACCGCACGAACTGGGTCGGGTCGTAGACGATGGAGAAGTCGACGCCGTCCGGCATGTCGGCCTTGAGGTCGGCCATCGTCGCGCGGATGGCGTCGGAGATCGCCAGCGCGTTGGCGCCCGGCGACTGGTTGATGCCCAGCGCCACCGCCGGCTTGTTGTCGAGCAGCGAGCGCAGCCCGTACTGCGCCGCCGCCAGCTCCACCCGCGCCACGTCGCGCAGATAGGTGACGCCGCCGTCCCGGCCGACCTTCAGCACGATGCCGGCGAACTCGTCCACCGTCTTCAGGCGCCCTTGCGCGTTGATCGACAACTGCAGCGGCGTGGTCGGCAGGCTGGGGGACGCGCCGATGACGCCGGCCGCGACCTGGACATTCTGCTCGCGGATCGCAGCCACCACGTCCGACGCCGTCAGCCCGCGTTCCGCCACCTTGTTGGGGTCGAGCCAGACCCGCATCGAATAGTCGCCGGCGCCCCACACCTGCACCTCGCCGACGCCCGAGATCCGGCTCAGCCGGTCCTTGACGTTGAGGATGGCGTAGTTGCGCAGATAGGTCATGTCGTAGCGGTCGTTGGGCGACAGCAGATGCACGACCATGGTCAGGGTGGGCGAACTCTTGACCGTGGTCACGCCCAGCCGCTGCACGTCTTCGGGCAGGCGGGGCAGGGCCTGCGACACCCGGTTCTGCACCAGCTGCTGCGCCTTGTCCGGATCGGTGCCGAGCCGGAAGGTGACGGTCAGCGCCATGTTGCCGTCGCTGTTGGCCTGCGACTGCATGTACAGCATGTTCTCGACGCCGTTGATCTGCTCTTCCAGCGGCGCGGCGACGGTCTCGGCGATGACCTTCGGGTTGGCGCCCGGATATTGCACCCGGACGACGACGGAGGGGGGAACCACCTCCGGATATTCGGAGATCGGCAACTGGAACAGCGAGATCGCACCCGCCAGGAACAGAGCCACGGAAAGAACACCCGCGAAGATCGGGCGGTCGATGAAGAATTTAGAGATGTTCATGACGGCTCTCCCGGCGGGCCTCGGTCACTGCGCCGTGGACGCGGTGCGGATGGCCTGCGGCGTGCCGTCCATCGCCACGGTGCGCGGGTTGACCCGGCTGCCGGGGCGGGCATGCTGCAGGCCGTTGACGACGATGCGCTCCCCGGGCTCCAGCCCGCTCTTCACCACGCGCAGGCCGCCCTGGGCGGTGCCGGGCACGATGGCCCGGTAGGAGACGGTGCCGTCCTCCGCCACCACCAGGACGAACTTCTTGTCCTGGTCGGTGCCGATGGCGCGGTCGTCGATCATCAGCGCGTCATGCGGCTGGCTGCCGCCGACCTTGATGCGGGCATAGAGGCCGGGGACCAGCAGCCCGTCGGCATTGTCGAAGCGGGCGCGCACCCGGATGGTGCCGGACGCGGCATCCATGCGGTTGTCGACATGCTCCACCGCGCCGTCGCGGGAATAGCCGGCCTCGTTGGCAAGCCCGAGCTGCACCGGCACGGCGGACTCGTCCTTCATCCCGGCGATGTAGGTCAGGTAGGTCTGCTCGTCGACGTCGAAGGAGGCATAGATCGGCGAGACCGAGACCAGCGTGGTCAGCGGGGCCGCCGCGGCGCCGGCCGCAACCACGTTGCCGACCGTCGCCTCGGCGCGCGAGACGCGGCCGGAGACCGGGGCGCGCAGCTGGCTGTGCTCCAGGTCGAGGCGGGCGATCTCCAGCGCCGCCTGCGCCGCCTTCAGGTTGGCGGCGGCGGAGCGGGCCTCGTTCTCCTTGCTCTCCAGCGACTGGCGGGAAATGGTGTCGTCGCGGACCAGCCGCTGGGCGCGCTCCAGGTCCGACGCGGTGAAGCGGACGCGGGCCTGGGCGGCGGCGACCTGCGCCTCCTGCCGGGCGACCTCCGCCGCGAAGGGGCGCTGGTCGATGGTGAACAGGACGTCGCCCTGGCGAACCAGCGCGCCATTGCGGAAATGGACGGCGGTGATGGCGCCGGCCACCTGGGGCCGCACCTCCACCCGGTCGACCGCCTCCAGCCGGCCGGAATAGGACTGCCAGTCGGTGATCTTGCGGACCACCACCGGGGCGACGTCGACCTCCGGTGGCGGCGGGGCGGCCGCCGCGGCCTGCGGCGCATCGGCATGGCCCTGGCTGACGGCGATGCCGCCGGCGCCGGCGATGGCGACCCCGGCGACGAGAAGGATGGCGAGCTTCGAACGGGAACTGGTCATGGTGTGCATCTCCGGCATGGGAGGAAAATGTCAGGCACGTGCGCCGGGCAACCGGCGGCGGAGGAAGTCGGCGACCGCCTGCAGGGCCGGCTGGTGACCGGGCAGGGCGTCGTGCGAAATGGCGGGAAAGCGGGTGACCTCGGTCGGCACCCCGGCGGCGATCAGGCCGGCGGCATACTGTTCGGCCTCGATGCGCAGCAGGTCGTCCTGGGCGGTGACGATCAGGGCCGGCGGCAGCCCGCCCAGCCGGCAGGACTCCAGCGGCGCGGCATAGGGATGCAGCCGCTGTGCAGCCTCGGGCAGATAGGCGCGGTAGCAGCGGGCGCAGTCGGCCATCGTCGGGTCGAACAGCTTGCTGCGCGCGTCGCCGACGCTGCCGCGGCTGGCCCGCGTCAGGCTGGGATCCAGCATCGGGCCGAGCAGGGCCTGCGCGGCGATGGTGACGCCGCCGAGATCGCGGGCCAGGAAGGTCAGGGACGTGGCGACATGGCCGCCGGCGTCATGGCCGACGACCCCCAGCCCGCCGCGGGCGACGCCGAGGTCTCGCCCGGCATCGGCGGTCCACAGCGCCGCCCGGTAGGCGTCCTGGGCGGCGGTTGGGAAGGGATGGGCGGGGGCCAGCGAATAGCCGACGGAGACCACCAGCGCCGGCACGGCGGCGGCGATGGCCGAAGCGGCCTCCTCCGCCTCTTCCAGCGAGCCGGAGGTGAAGCCGCCGCCATGCAGATAGAGCAGGGCCGGAACCGCCAGCCCGATCAGCGGCCGGTACAGCCTCAGCCGGATGTCCTGGGCATGGCCGGCGATGGTCCGGTCATCGACGGCGAAGGGGCAGGGCGTCGCCACCCGCTCCCCGCCGCTCCGCTGTGTCTTCGAAGACCGACCCATTCCGCTCCGGTGCCGAGGCACCCCTCCCGCATTGCAATGCGGTGGAGTGTCGCGCTTGGCGGCACCCGAATAAATACCGGGTCAACGGCAACACAATTCGGCTGGCACGAACAATTGGGAGGGAAAAGCCGGTCAGCCCTCGACCGTCCGCTCCTCCTCCGAAACGCCGGGATGGACGCCAAGGATCTCCGCGGCGATCCTGGCGACATTGCCGTTGACCGGCGGCGGCGCGATGTTCACCCCCTTCTTGAGGGTGTCGGTCACGATCTCCAGCACCTTGAGCCGGGCATGCCATTTGGAGTTCGCCTCCACCACATGCCACGGCGCCTGGGGGGTGGAGGTGCGGTCGAACATCGCCTCCGTCGCCTTGACGTAGTCGTCCCATTTGGCGCGGTTGCGCAGATCCTCCTCGGTCAGCTTCCAGCGCTTGTAGGGGTTCTTCATGCGCTCGCGGAAGCGTTCGAGCTGCTCTTCCGGGGTGATGTGCAGGAACAGCTTCACGATGCGCACGCCGTCGTCGGTCAGCAGCCGCTCGAACTCGTTGATCTCGTCGTAGGCGCGCTTCCACTGGTCCTTGGATGCGAATTTCTCCACCCGCTCCACCAGGACCCGGCCATACCAGGAGCGGTCGAAGATGGCGAAGGTGCCGCCGGCCGGCAGCCTCGTCCAGAAGCGGTAGAGGTAATGTTTGCTCTGCTCCTCCGGCGACGGTGCCGAGATCGGCCAGACATGGAAGCCGCGCGGATCGAGCGGCTCGGTCATGCGCCGGATGGCCCCGCCCTTGCCGGCGGCGTCCCAGCCCTCGAACACCACGATGGCCCGGCGCTTCTCGTGCCAATAGGTCTGCTGGATGTGCAGCAGGTCCTTCTGCAGCTTGCCGAGCCGGCGATCGTACTCCTCCGCCGTGTCGATCCGCAGCTTGCTCTGGTCCAGCCTTCCCAGGCGGATTTTGGAGATTTTCCCGGACTTCTCGGCCATGCGGTGCATCCTGTTCTGAGGGTGTCGGTTGCCGCCCGTCACGCGAGGCGGGCGGAACCTTCGCCTCCCCGCCGGGTTGACCCGCGGGGGCGTGGTGCCGGCCGTACCGGTCGTGGCGCGTTCCCAGGACGGGCACCCGGGGAAAAGGTGCCGATCCCGCTTCGTCGATCCGACAACGGGGACAGGCGGGCTGTCAACGAGGAAGCAGGGCCAAGGAAGGGGGTTCCATGAGCATCGTCGGACCGCGCATCTACAACCTGTTTCCGACACTGGTCGGACCCGTCCGCGATTGGGCCGGGCACCTGCCACGGATCCAGGGGATGGGATTCGACTGGATTTTTCTGAACCCGATCCACCAGCCCGGATTTTCCGGCAGCCTCTATGCGGTGAAGGACCCCTACCGCCTGCACGACGCCCTGCGCGCCGGCGCGCAGGAGGGCGACGACGACCTGCTCCGCCGCTTCATCGTCGAGGCGGGAGCGCACGGCCAGTCGGTGATGATGGATCTGGTCATCAACCACACCTCCCGCGACGCGCTGCTGGTCGACCGCCGCCCCGACTGGTACAGGCGCGGTCCCGACGGTGACCTGCACCGCCCCGGTGCCGTCGATCCCAACGACACCAACAAGGTCACGGTCTGGGGCGACCTTGCGTCGCTGGATTATGACCGCACGGAGTCGCGTGCCGGCCTGATCGGTTACTGGAGCGACTATCTGCGCCATTACATCGCTCTGGGCGTGAAGGGGTTCCGCTGCGACGCCGCCTATCAGGTGCCGGCCGAGGTGTGGAAGAGCCTGATCAACGCCGCCCATGCCGTGAACCCGGAGGTGAAGTTCTTCGCCGAAACTCTTGGCTGCACCGTGGAGCAGGTGCGCGAGCTGTGCGGCGCCGGCTTCGATTTCCTGTTCAACAGCGCCAAATGGTGGGACTTCAAGGCCGATTGGCTGCTCGACCAGTATGAGGATTTCCGCTGGATCGCGCCGTCCGTCGCCTTCCCCGAAAGCCACGACACCGACCGTCTGGCGGCGGAGGTCGGCAGCCAGGATGCCGTCCGTCTCGCGGCCCAGCTGAAGATGCATTACCTGTTCGCCGCCAGTTTTTCGACCGGCGTGATGATGCCGGTCGGCTTCGAATACGGCTTCACCCGTAAGCTGGACGTGGTCAACACCAGCCCGGCCGACTGGGAGCAGCCGAAGCTCGACCTCACCGGCTTCATCGGTGCGGTCAACGCCATGAAGGCCGCCACCCCCGCCTTGAACGTCGAGGGACCGCAACGTCGCGTGACCTCTCCCCACGGTCCGGTGCTCGGATTGATCCGGCAGGTGGACGGTGCCGCGCTCGACCAGCCCGACGGCTGCGCCATCCTGCTGCTGAATCCGGACGAGAACCGGCCGCACACGCTCGACGTCGGCCCGGTGCTGGCCGCCACCGGCGGCACCTACGAGGCGTTCGAGGACGTGACGCCGGAGGCCGAGCCGCTGCCGATGGAACCCGGCACGCCGATGACGCTGCGCCCGATGGAACTGCGCGTCTTCCGCGCCCGCGCTGCCCGCAGCCACCCGGTCGAGCTGCATGACGTGGAGGAGCGGGACTGGATGGACTCCGTTGCCGCCGGCCGCATGACCATCGAGGCCGTCTATCCCGAACTGGACGGCGGCCGCTTCGCCATCAAGCGCGCAGTCGGTGACGTGATGGAGGTGTGGGCCGACATCTACACCGACGGTACCTTCGTGCTTGCCGCTTCGGTCATGTACAAGGCGGACGGCGACGAGGAGTGGAGCGAGGCGCCGATGCGCCTGTTCGAGAACGACCGCTGGGTCGGCCGCGTGCCGCTGACCCGCAATGCCCGCTACACCTACAGCATCGAGGCGTGGCGCGACGTGTGGGAAAGCTGGCGCGCCGACTTCAAGAAGAAGGTCGACGCCGGACTGATCGTCGACCTGGAACTGGTGGAAGGCCGCCGCTTCGTCGAGCAGGCGCTGGACCTGAACCATGGTGACGGCCGCGCCGCGCTGGAGGCGGTGATCGAGCGGATGCAATCGCTCACCGGCCGCGAGGCCATCGACTACGCCTTGTCGGACGAGCCGCGCCGCGTCATGGCCCGCTACGGCGAGAGGCAATACAAGTCCCGCTATGTCCGCGAGCTCGAGGTCTATGTCGACCGCACCGCCGGCGCCTATTCGGCATGGTTCGAGATCTTCCCGCGCTCGGCCTCGCCCGACCCGTCGCGTCCCGGCACCTTCGACGACGTGGTGTCGCTGCTGCCCATGGTCCGCGACATGGGCTTCGACGTCCTCTATTTCCCGCCGATCCATCCCATCGGGCGCGCCTTCCGCAAGGGCAGGAACAACACCCTGAACCCCGGCCCCGACGATCCAGGCGTGCCCTACGCCATCGGCGCCGAGGAGGGCGGGCACGACGCCATTGACCCGATGATCGGCGATTTCGACAGCTTCCGCCGGCTGGTGCGCGAGGCCAGGCGTCATGGGATCGAGATCGCGCTGGACTTCGCCGTCCAGTGCTCGCCCGACCATCCCTGGGTCAAGGAGCATCCGCACTGGTTCTACTGGCGTCCCGACGGCACCATCCGCTACGCAGAGAATCCGCCGAAGAAATACCAGGACATCGTCAATGTCAGCTTCTACCGCCAGTCCTATCCGGAGCTGTGGTACGCGCTGCGCGACGTCGTGCTGATGTGGTGCAGGGAGGGTGTCCGCATCTTCCGCGTCGACAACCCGCACACCAAGCCCTTTCCCTTCTGGGAATGGATGATCCGCGAGGTGCAGGACCGCTATCCCGACGCGCTGTTCCTTGCCGAAGCCTTCACCCGGCCGAAGCTGATGAAGCGGCTGGCCAAGGTCGGCTTCACCCAGTCCTACAGCTACTTCACCTGGCGCACCACCAAGCCCGAACTGACCGAGTATCTGACCGAGCTGACGCAAGGTGAATCGCGGGAGTACATGCGTCCCAACTTCTTCGCCAACACGCCCGACATCCTGCCGCCGATCCTCACCCATGGTGGCAGGCCGGCGCACATGATGCGGGCGGTGCTGGCGGCGACGCTAGCCGGCGTCTACGGCCTCTACGGCCCCTACCTGCTGTGCGAGGCGGAAGCCTATCCTGGCAAGGAGGAATACAACCACTCGGAAAAATACGAGGTCCGGCACTGGGATTGGGACAAGCCCGGCAACATCCGCGACTACGTCGCCGCCATCAACCGTATCCGCCGCGAGAATCCGGCGCTGCACCAGTTCACCAACCTGCGTTTCTACAATGCCTATGACGACAACATCCTGCTCTACGGCAAGATGACGGCGGCGAAGGACAATGTGATCCTGATTGCGGTGAACCTCGATCCCCACAACGGCCATGGCGGGACCATCGAGGTGCCGCTGTGGGAACTGGGCTTGTCCGACGGTGCTCATGTCCAGGTCGAGGATCTGTTCAGCGGCCACCGCTTCACCTGGATCGGCAAGTTCCAGCATGTCTGGCTGGATCCCAACCGCAACCCGGCCGCAATCTGGCGCATCGTTCCGCCCGGAGTGTGAGTGCTTCGGGCCGGCACAAACCTCCCACAAATACGAAACGGCCCCGCAGGGCCGTTTCTCCATGTTCTTCGCGCAGGCGTTCAGCGCCGGCGGATCATCGTCACGCCGCCGACGGTCTTGTCGAGGAAGGCGATCATGGTGTCCTGCTTCGGACCGACGGAGGATGCGGCGAAGGCCATCCACCAGCGGGCCATCGGTGTCGACCAGCCATAGCGGTCGGCGATCAGCTGTACGTCGGCGGATTGGCTGCCGGAGATATGGACTGGGCTGGACGGGGTACCCTGGGGTTCTACGCTGTGCATGGTTCCTCCCATCGGGGACGTTCGGTGTCCGCTTATGCGGTACCTTAGCCCTCAACCGCCGGGAGTGGCAGAGTGGCTTTGGTCCTAAGGGGTATTATACCTTTGGCTGCAAAGACCGATCCGCTCGCTGTGCCTTTCAGGTAGGCGCAACCGATAATCTTCGTTCCGCCAAGGCCTTGCGTGTGTCAGGAGTCGGCAAGGACAAGAAGGACAGGCCGGACGGACGGGCATCCATGATCGAAGGGGCGACACCGTGCCGCAGCCTGTCCCCGCCACTCACTTGGCGGCGAGTAGCGCACGCGGGGCGCGGTCGGCGCCGCTGGCCAGCGGGATTTTCGGGTTGTCGATCCAGGCGACGATGTCGTTGACGACCAGCCGCCCCTTCAGGTCGCGCAGCAGCATGTGGTAGCCGTCGGGATAAACCGCGACGACATGCCTCCCGCCGGCTTCGAAATCCTTCAGGGCACGTTCGACCGGCCGCGGCGGCAAAACCTCTTCATGCGCGCCATAGAGGACCAGCGACGGCGTTTGCAGATGCTGGCAGGCGTCGAGCGCTGCGCCCATCAGGTCGGTCAGCCCCTCGAGCGCATCGACGCGCGAACCCTTGATGACCATGGGATCGCGGCCCAGCGCACGCAGCATCTCGATGTTGTCCGATGGATGGATGTCCAGATCGCGCGGCGGATGCACCACCATGCCCGGCACAAGATTGTAGGTCAGCCACAGCGCGGCGCGCGGGAAGAAGCCCATCGCCTGCCGGCCCCAGACGGCCGGCGCGACCAGAATGGTGCCGGCGACCTCCGGCGGGTTGGGGGAGGTCATGGCGGTCAACACCACGGCCCCGCCCATGCTTTCGCCCATGAGATAGACCGGCACGCCGGGATGGCGGCGGCGCACCATATCCACTGCCGTACGGGCATCGCTGACCAGCGTCGGCGTGCCGGCCCAGACGCCGCGCTCGCGGGTGGCGCCGAAGCCCCGCTGGTCATAGGCGTAGGTGGCGATGCCCTGTGTCGCGAAATCGCGGCCGGCACCGTCGAAGGCGTTGGAATAGTCGTTGAAGCCGTGCAGGGCAACCACCGCTGCCCGCACCTTGCCGTCCGCCGGCAGCCAAGAGCGCATCGGCAGTTCGAAGCCATCGGCGGCGATCAGCACGCGGTCGTTCAACTCCGGCTGGACGACGGCCGTTCCCATCGGTTGGAAATCAGCGGCACAGCCGCCAAGCAGAAGCCCCAACCCCAGAACAGCCGCCAATCCGCTATGCCGCATGGATTACCCCTGTGTTGCCGTGCGCACCACCCGTCAGTTGAAGGAAGATATCCTCAAGATCCGACTCTTCGGTCGTGACATCGATGATCCCGATTCCTGACGCGGCCAGCGCCGACAGGATGGTTCCGGCGCGCTGGCGGCTGGGCTGGTAGCGGACGACCAGCTTCCGCGGTTCCGGCAGTTCCACCGTATAGCCGTCGAGCGACGCGGGGACCGCGAGCAGGTCGCGCTCCAGCGTCAGGCACAGCGCCTTGTTGTCCACCCGGCGCAGCAGGGTCGTCTTCGGCTCGCACGCCACCACCTCGCCGTGGTTGATGATGGCGATGGTGTCGCACAACTCCTCCGCTTCCTGGAGATAGTGGGTGGTCAGCAGCACGGTGGTGCCCGACTTGTTCAGCGTGCGCACATAATCCCAGAGCTGGCGGCGCAGTTCCACATCGACGCCGGCGGTCGGCTCGTCCAGGATCAGGACCGGGGGGGTGTGGACCATCGCCTTCGCCACCATCAGCCGGCGCTTCATGCCGCCCGACAGCGACCGTGCGTGGGCATCGGCCTTGTCGGCGAGGCCGACAGCGTCCAGCAACTCGTCCGTCCGCCGCTCCCTCTTCGGCACGCCGTAGAGGCCGGCTTGGAGCTCAAGCATTTCGCGTGGGGTGAAGAAGGGATCCATGTTCAGCTCTTGCGGCACCACGCCGATCGAGGCGCGGGCGCGGCGCGGATGCTCCGACACCTCGTGGCCCCAGATGCTGGCGGTGCCGCCGGTCTTGTTCACCAGCCCGGCGAGGATGTTGATCATCGTCGACTTGCCGGCGCCATTGGGGCCGAGCAGGCCGAACAGCGAGCCGCGCGGGATGGCGAGGTCGATGCCCTTCAGCGCCTGCTTCGGCCCGGCCTTGCCGGTCGGCTGGTAGATCTTGGTCAGGCCGCGCAGTTCGACCGCGTTGGCAGGGAGCGAGACGGGCGTGGGGGTATCGGTGGGCGCGGCCATTGATCCTGAACCATTTTGATTGCGGTTGGTGAAAAAGCCCCGGGATCCGGTGGTTTCCCCCGTTGATCCGCGGCGCGCGATCGGTATCATCCGGCCCGCGCGCGCGGCACCCCCAACGGGGGATCCGGACATGCGGGCGCGTCCACGATGGCGTGAACCGGCGCGCCTGTCAAAACAGAGGATGACTGCCATGCAGCCGACCGAGACGATCCTAGTAGAAACATCGACCGTCGGGTGCGACGGCGGCGGCGGTGCGCTGGGCCATCCGCTGGTCTACCTGACGCTGGAGCGCGGCGGGAAGGTCGAATGTCCCTATTGTTCGCGCGTCTACCAGCTGAAGGAAGGCGCCAAGGTCTCCCACGGCCACTGACGGGTATCGCTGGCCCTGCCGGCCGGCCGGCTTTTATGCCCGGCAGGCCGGTCGGGGCAGGATCTGCCCAACGACTATGCGCCTCTGAGTAAAAATCAATCATCCATGCAGGAATAAATGCCGGGAAACGCCGCGCCCGTTTCCTGTCTTCGGCCCCGCACTTCGGGTGAAGTCTTACAATTTTTCAACAATGCGGGATGGAAGTCTCCTTATCAATCAGAGACTTGCCCAGTCGTTGCACCGAATCTGTTTCTCATGGGACAGAATGGGTTACCTTTTTGTTATATTTTCGATTCGTCCTATGTCACAGTATCGGCGATGTCGCTTGACGGGCCTCATCGAACCGGCGTCTACTTTGCCGCATTGCGGAAGGGTGGAAGTTCCACAATCGTTGTTTGAGTCGAACGCTTATGTTGTTTCCAGACGGTTCGGAATTGGCGTCGGATGAGGCGCGCATTATGAGTCATGAGACCGAAGAGCAGTATCGCAGCATCTTCGAAAATGCCGTCGAGGGCATTTACCAGACCACCGTCGATGGACGTTACTTGCGGGTCAATCCCGCCTTGGCAGACATTTACGGCTACGCCTCTCCTGCCGACCTGATCGCCAATCTCACTGACATCGCCTGCCAGCTGTATGTCGATCCAGGCAAGCGCGAGGCCTTTGCCGACCTGATGGCCCGCCAGGACCGCGTCCATAGTTTCGAGGCGCGGGTCTTCCGCCGCGACGGCTCCATCATCTGGATTTCGGAAAGCGCGCGCTGTGTGCGCGATTCGTCGGGCCGAATCCGCTACTACGAAGGCACTGTCCAGGACATCACCGAACGCAAGCAGCACGAGGAGAAGATCCGGCTGTTGGCCACCGTGTTCGACAGCGTCGCCGACGGCATCCTGATCGTCGATCCCGAACTGACCGTCCAGGCGATCAATCCCGCCTACGAGATCATGACCGGCTTCCAGCGCGAAGAGTTGCTGAGGCATCCGCTGGTTCTGTTCGCCCCGGGCTCGCACGAGCGTGACTTCATCGACGCGATTTGGACCACTGCGCGGCAGTCTGGCCGCTGGCAGGGCGAGGTCACCAGCTTCCGCCATTCCGGCGATGCCTTCGCCGCCGCCCTTTCGGTCACGTCCGTCCGCGCGCCGAATGGCGTGCTGGAACATTACGTCCTCACCATCGCCGACATCAGCCAACGCAAGTCGCAGGAACACCAGATCCGCTACCAGGCCAGCTTCGACCGGCTGACCGACCTGCCCAACCGCTGGTTGGTCTGCGAGCGGCTGGAGGAGGCCATCGCCCGGGCGCAGCGCAACCACAGCAAGGTTGCCGTCGCCTTCCTCGACCTCAACCGGTTCAAGCAGGTCAACGACACGCTGGGCCATCATGCCGGAGACGAGCTGCTGAAGCTGGTGGCGCGCCGGCTGCGCAACTGCACCCGCATGACCGACACCGTGGGCCGGTTGGGCGGGGACGAGTTCCTGATCGTCGCTCCCGATGCCGCCGACCGCTCCGCCGGTGCCCGGCTGGTCGAAAAGGTGCTCTATTCGATGGACGAGCCCTTCGGCGTCCATAACCAGGAGCTTTTCTGCGGGGCGTCGATCGGCATCGCCTTCTACCCCGACGATGGCGACACGGCGGACCAGCTCCTGCGCAACGCCGACCTCGCAATGTACCATGCCAAACGCAACCCGGAACATAAGTACGTCTTCTATGACGGCGGGATGCGCGAACGGTCGGGCTTCACCCTGGGACTGGAAAGCGACCTGCGACGCGCCAGCGGTGGCGGCGAGTTCGAGTTGCATTTCCAGCCGAAGATCGACCTTGCCGGCAACCGCACCATTGGGGCCGAGGCGCTGATCCGCTGGCGTCATCCGGTCCGCGGCATGGTCAGCCCGGCCGAATTCATCCCACTGGCCGAGGAAACCGGCCTGATCTGGGAAATCGGCGCCTGGACCCTCGTGGAGTCGTGCCGTCGTCTGGCGGACTGGATCCAGCGCGACCTGCCGATCCCATCGGTATCGGTCAACCTGTCGCCGCGCCAGTTCCAGGATGCCCGCCTCGTCGGCTTTGTCCGTAGCGTGGTTGAATCCGCAGGGATCCCGGCCGGCCGGCTCGAACTGGAACTGACCGAAGGCGCCATGATCGGCGACATCGAGAAGGCGGTAACCATCCTGAACGGGCTGAAGGACATCGGCGTCCGGCTGTCCATCGACGATTTCGGCACCGGCTATTCCTCGCTCGCCTATCTGAAGCGGTTCCCCATCGACACGCTGAAGATCGACCGCAGTTTCGTCCGCGACATCGTGAAGTCCACCACCGATCCGGCGATCGTCGGCACAATCGTCAACCTCGCGGAAAGCTTGGGTTTCGATACCATCGCCGAGGGAGTGGAGACGCAGGAGCAGGCGGACATGCTGCGTCAGCAGCGCTGCACCCGCATCCAGGGCTTCCTGATCAGCCGGCCGCTGCCGGTCGACCAATTCGAAGCGTTCCTGCGCAACAGCGTGGTGGTAGCCTGACAGCGCCGGCCCGGCGTTGCGAGGCATGATCGTGACCGTTGCCCATGACTGCCGGTCGCCAAGGAGATACAGCGCCTGGCGGTGGCCGGATCGGTGAGTCGGTCCCGGCTGCCGACTTGCTGTGGGCCGGTCCGTGGTCGTCGAGGTGTCGAGCCGCTCCTCCGCCCCGACCGAGCTGAACCTGTTCGAAAACCGACGCGTCCAGATGGTTGCCTCCGCCACTGGCCTCGCCTACGTGTCGGCCTCGCCCGAGGCCACCCGTGTCGTCCGCGACTCGGTTCCCGACGGCTCCGTACAGCACACGGTGGAGGCGACGCTCCCCCTGGTCGCGGCGGCGCATAACTGCGGTTACGCCGTTTGGGACTACCCGGCCCTGGCAGCCGACCTGTGCATGGCCTCGATCTCCGTGTGGATCCGCGGCAGGCCGGTGGGTGGGGTATCGCTGGTATATTTCCGCGATCTGGTTCCGGCGGACTTGCTCAACGTTTTACTGCTGCCGGAAATGCGGATGGTAGCCTTGCTAATCGGCGGCGCCCTGAACGACAACTGGTTTTGAAGTGGCGCTGGGCGACACGGTGTGGCACCTGTTCCGGCGCCTCTCCTCAACCTCGTCGCGTTGCGAATGCAGCCAGCCACGAAATTTCGTTAGCGGTAGCAATTCCTTTACGTTTAGGCTGCGAATCTTTAGTAGACGTATTGTTGCGCCACGAGTGGGATGGTGCGTCGGTTCTCCTCCGTCCATCAGCGATTCATGTCGAGGCTCCATGACATCGGACGTCGCGCGCTTCCTCGGTTTCGCGTTTGCCAACGCCGACGTGCTGGTCGAGGTCGACGGGCGGGGTATCATCGGCTTTGCCGCCGGGGCCTTGCAAAATCTTCTGGGCATCAGCGACGTGGAATTGATCGGGCAGCCGGTCGACCGGATCATCGCCGCCTGCGACCGCGGGCTGACACGGCGCCTGTTGCGGACAGCAGGCTCCAACCGGCGGCTGGAACCGAGGGTCATCGCATTGAGCGGCGGCGTACAGGCCACTTTGTCAGGCTATCGGCTCGGCCGCTCGCCCAATGTGCAACTGACGCTGACCCGGCTTGACAGCCACGCCGGTGGCGGGGGGCAACCGGCGCGCGACGCGGAAACCGGGCTGCTCGATGCCGACGCCTTCCAGGCGCAACTGGGCGAGCGGTTCGGCGTCGATGTCGGCAACGCGCCGCCGAAGCTGACGCTGATCAAGATTCCCAACTTCGGCGAGGTTAAGTCGCGACTGGGGCCGGAACTGACCCTGCGCCTGCTGGGTGAGGTCGGGGCGCTGTTGCGCATCCATGCCGCCGACGACACGCTGGCCACCCGGCTGGGCGAGGACCGCTTCGGGCTGGTCCATGGCAGCGACGTCTCCCCCACTGCGCTGGCTTCCGAGATCTCGATGACCGGAGCCGGCCTGTCGCGGGATGGCCAGCCGCTGGATACGGAGAACCTGACGCTCGACATGGCCGCTCCCGGGCTCAGCCGGGAAGATGCCGGCCGGGTGCTGATGTTCACGGTGAAGAACTTCGCCGAGCAGCCCTCCGGGTTCGACATCTCGACCATGCATGATGCGGTGAAACTGCTGGTCGACCAGACCGTGACGCGGGTGACCAGTCTGCGCTCTACTCTGACCGATGACCGGCTGAAGCTGCAATTCCAGCCCATCGTCTCGCTTGCGACCCGGGGCCTCCACCATTACGAGGCGCTGGCCCGCTTCCCCAACGGCGCCCCGGGACCGACGATCGCCTTCGCGGAGGAGATCGGCATGGTCCATGACGTCGACCTGCTGGTCTGCGAGAAGACGCTGGAGGTTCTTGCCGCCGACCCCGCCTTGCATATTGCCGTGAACATGTCCGCGGCCTCTCTGGGCAGCGACATCTTCGTCGTCGCCTTCCAGCGGCTGGTCGGCCGCAATCCGGCCTTGCGGTCCCGCCTGCTGGTTGAGGTGACGGAATCGACCGGCCTCACCGACCTGCCGCGCGCGGCCCGCATCCTGGAGGAGCTACGACGTGCCGGCCACCGCATCTGCCTGGACGATTTCGGTGCCGGTGCCGCCTCCTTTCCTTATATCCAGGCGCTGCCGGTCGATTTCGTAAAGATCGACGGCAGTTATGTCAGGCGGTTGGGCGGAAGCCCGCGCGACGATGCTATCCTGCGCGCCATGGTCGGTCTGTGCCGGGAAATCCGCGTCCAGGTCATCGCCGAGATGGTGGAGACGCCCGACCAGGCCTCTCAACTCAACGCGTGGGGATTCGAACTGGCGCAGGGCTACCATTTCGGCCGCCCGGCCGACCGCCCTGCCTACCGTCCGCCGAGTCTGTTCGCCCCGGTGCCGGGAATGGGGTCGAGAGGGCGAACATGACCCCCTCTACCGAAGTCGTAGGACGGAATCTTTTGCGAATGGGTGGAATGAAAGTGCGAACGGCCGCGTTCATCCGGTCATAGGGGAAACGAACGCTTCCCGACACCAGGAGGACGCCGGAATGACTGGCCGCTTTGGATTTGGATTGAAAGCCGTGGTTCTGGGCGCTCTGGTCGCCGGATCGATGCTGGGTGCCACCGCCGGCACCGCCGTTGCGCATGACGACTGGCGCGGGCGTGGCAACCATGGCCGCGACTGGCATGGTCCGGGCCGTGGTGGTCCGGAATGGCGCGGCTGGGATCGTCCGCGTCCTCACCACCGCCATTGGCGCGAGCGCGATGTGTATTACGCCCCGCCGCCTGTCATTTATGCGCCGCCGCCGCGCGTGATCTACGCGCCGCCGCCGGTCGTGTACGCCCCGCAGCCGGTGGTTCCGGGATTTGGCCTCAGCGTCAACATCCGTTGAGCCACTCCGGCGGTCGTTTTCGGTTGTAGCAAAGGGCCGGCGCAAAGGACGGCTTTCGGTGGCGCGCGCTCCGCATTATGGTGCGCCCCATTCGGAAAGCCGCCCCGCCGGGGCGAAGCAGCCAGGGAGATGGCCTTTGCGGGTTCTTAGTGTGTGCGCCGCGGTGGCGGGCAGCCTTGTGATTGTCACGGGATCCGTCCAAGCTGCCGAGCCGCGTCTGATGGCGGCGCTGGGCAACACGGTGCTGACGGTGACCGACATCGGTCCGAAGCATACCCAGGTGTTGGTGGACGATACCCCGGTGTTCGACGACAAGGAGAGCGACATGCTGTCCTTCGTCGGCGCCTATTCGATGAAGGATCGCTGGGTCGCGCTCTTCCAGTCCGATACCGGTGCCAAGGATTGCCCGACCCGCTTTCGCATCGTCGAGGTCGGCGGGGCGAAGCCCCTGGTTTCCTATCCCTTCGGCTCCTGCAGCGACGCCGCCCAGGTTACCATCGACGGCGATACCCTCACCGTCTCGATGCCGGTGCCTGCCGGTGGCAGTGACGCCGCCTGGACCTACAGCAAGGGACGCATTGCCCGTTCGCGGTGAGGGGGCGATGGGAGGCACGTGGATTTGCAGCCCGCCCTTATTCCAGCCGAGCAGTCGTGATAGGAAGGAAAGGTCGGTCCTTTCCTGTTGCGAAGGTTTGCGGATGCCGTGGTCTATGCGTTTCCTTGGCGATTCGCCGCCGCTTCCCCAATCCTGCTGCGGCGAATGGAACAATGGAACGGCGGCCCGGATCTGTTTCACCCGGTTTCAAACGTTCCATTCGTCTCTACCGGCAGCCCCTCGATTGACGGACGCGGGCTCAGCTTTTAAGGTCCGGACCTCCGCACACTCCCGTTCCGGGATAGGAAGTCCGCCATGAAGCCCAGCCGCCGCCCGTCCAATCCGCTCTTTTCCTCCGGACCCTGCGCCAAGCGTCCGGGCTGGTCGCTCGACGCGCTGGACGGTGCGCTGCTCGGCCGTTCCCACCGCTCGAAGCCGGGCAAGGCCAAGCTGAAGGAGGTCATCGACCTCACCCGTGCGGTGCTGGGCATCCCGGGCGGCCACCGCATCGGAATCGTTCCGGCGTCGGATACCGGCGCGGTCGAGATGGCGCTATGGTCGCTGCTGGGCGCGCGTGGCGTCGACATGCTGGCCTGGGAAAGCTTCGGCAAGGAGTGGGTGACCGACGTGACCAGGCAGTTGAGGCTGCCGGACGTCCGCACCTTCATCGCCCCCTATGGCGAGTTGCCGGACCTGTCGGCGGTCGATTTCAGCCGCGATATCGTCTTTCCCTGGAACGGCACCACTGCCGGCGTCCGTGTGCCGGACGGCGACTGGATTCCGGCAGACCGCGAGGGCCTGACCATCTGCGACGCCACGTCATCCGCCTTCGCGATGGAAATGCCGTGGAACCGGATCGACGTCGCCACCTGGTCCTGGCAGAAGGTGCTGGGCGGTGAGGCGGCACATGGCATGCTGGTGCTCGGTCCCCGCGCGGTCGCACGGTTGGAGAGCTTCCAGCCCGACCGTCCGCTGCCCAAGATCTTCCGGCTGACCAAGGACGGCAAGCTGATCGAAGGCATCTTCGAAGGCGACACCATCAACACGCCGTCGATGCTCTGCGTCGAGGATGCCATCGATGGACTGCGCTGGTCGCTGTCGCTGGGCGGCCTGACCCAGTTGATCCGCAGGTCGGAGCAGAATCTGCGGATCGTCGCGGACTGGGTCGAGGCAAGCTCCTGGGCGGGTTTCCTCGCCAAGAACCCCGCGACCCGATCCTGCACCTCGATCTGCCTGCGCTTCACCGATCCCGAGGTGACCGCCCTGACGGAAGAGGCGCAGGTAGCCTTCGCCAAGAAGCTGTCGGCCCTGCTGGAGAAGGAGGAGGCCGCCTTCGACGCCGGCTCCTATCGCGACGCGCCTCCCGGCTTGCGCCTGTGGGGCGGTGCCACGGTCGAGAGCGAGGATATGGAAGCGGTGTTGCCCTGGCTCGACTGGGCCTTCGCCACGGTCAAGGCCGAAATGATCGGCAGCGGGAAAGCCTAGACCGGACTACGACCGCTATTGGACAGAAGGCCCCGCCGTGGCAAGCATGCAACGGCGGGGCCTTTTGCCTTTGATGCCTTGTGCCATGCAGCAAAGGAGCGTCGCCATGATCGTTGGTATGCAGCAGCATTTCTGCACCAGTGTAACCGGTCCGACGCGCTGCGGCTCCCCGCGCGCTTGACCAGGGTTATCCACAGAACCGTGGACAAGGCGGTGGATAAGCCTGTTGAACCAGCGGTGCCGCCTGTCTCGAAACCGTCATGGGGAAATGCAGATCGATTCGGCCCGTGTCTCGCCGGATGGGGCGCTGGACTCTCCGGTTGAGGCGCTGTCCTATCCCGAAGATGGTCTGGCGATCCGACGGCTGTGTCCCGACCCTATGAATGGACTTTCCGGCATGCCACCGCATCGCGGTAAAGCCGGCTTACTGCAAGGAAGGGGTTGGGACGGACATGGCGCATTACCTCATCACCGGCGGCTGCGGTTTTATCGGTTCGCATCTGGCCGACCGGCTGTTGGCCGACGGTCATCGAGTGACGATTCTCGATAATCTGTCGAGCGGCCGGCTGGACAACAAGCCGGCCGCCGCCAAGCTGGTCGTGGGCGACGTGGCAGATCCAGATGCGGTGCGGGAAGCCATGGCCGGCGACGGCGGGGAAGGGGTCGACGGCGTCTTCCATCTCGCCGCCGTGGCCTCGGTCCAGAAATCGCGGGAGCTATGGGCGGAGACCCACCGCACCAACCTGCTCGGCACCGTCACCGTGTTCGAGGCGGCGCGCGATGCCAGGCGCGGCGGTCCGGTGCCGGTGGTCTACGCATCCTCCGCCGCGATCTACGGCGACAACACCAACACACCGCTGAAGGAAGACGAACTGCCGCGCCCGCTGTCGGCCTACGGTGTCGACAAGCTTGGATGCGAGATGCACGCCCGCGTCGCCTGGTCGATCCAGGGGGTGCCGACGGTCGGCTTCCGCTTCTTCAACGTCTATGGTCCGCGCCAGGATCCGATGTCGCCCTATTCCGGCGTGATCTCCATCTTCGCCAACCGGGTGGCACGCGGGGAGGATGTGGAGATCCACGGCGACGGCCAGCAGGTCCGCGATTTCGTCTTCGTCGGCGACGTGGTGCGCATCCTGTCGCTGGCGATGGAACGGCGCTTCTGCGGTGCGGAGGTCTACAACCTCTGCACCGGCCGCGCGACCTCGCTGGTGATGTTGCTCGAAGTCCTGCAGGAGCTTTGCGGCAGCCAGGTCCGCCGCCACCACACCGAAGCCCGGGCCGGCGACATCCGCGTGTCGATCGGCGACCCGTCGCTGATGCGCTCCACATTCGACACCATGTGCCAGATCGGCCTGCTCCAGGGGCTCAGCGCAACGCTGACCGGCCGCATGCCCTGAGCTCGATTGAGATTGGCGCCGCCGGACGGTATGACATCGTCGGATATGCGGCGGATTGGGTGAAGATGGTGAGCGCTTTCAAATGGCTGGGCGGGAAGCGGCGTGGGGATGCGGCCTGACATGGCCCGCCGCCGTTCCCTCACCCTGCGGGGTCTGTTCATCGTCCTTGCCATCCTCGCCGCCATCGCGGTGGCCGAACGCGTCGACATCCTCCCCCAGGGCACGCTCGACCGGCTGTTGGGGCAGGAGGCCCAGCGGGCACGCCAACCCCGCAGGCCACAGAGCGCCGAACCGCCGCCGCCGGTGGCTGCCCGTTCTTCGGACCGCATCGACTATGTAGAGGTGGCGCGCCGGCTCGACAGCATCCGCGTCGAGCCGGAAAAGCGCCGAGGCTACGAGCGCGAGGCATGGCCACATTGGCTGGCGCTGGATGGCGGTTGTCTGAACGCGCGCGAGAAGGTGTTGATCCGCGATTCCCGGCGTCCGGCGACGCTCGACGCCAAGGGCTGCACCGTGAAATCCGGGGAGTGGATCGATCCTTATACCGGAGAGCGCTTCACCGATCCGCAGATGGTCGACATCGACCACCGTGTGCCGCTTGAAGAGGCTTACGCCAGCGGCGGTCATGAGTGGAGCCGAGAACGCCGTGCCGCCTATGCCAACGACACCAGCGACCCGCTGACCCTGCTGGCCGCCAGCCGCGAGGCTAACCGGGCCAAGGGCTCGAAGGGGCCGGAGGAGTGGTTGCCGCCCAAGCGCGACGGCATCTGTCTTTACGTTGCCGACTGGATTCTGGTGAAGGCACGCTGGGAACTCGGCATGGATGAACGTGAGCGCGTCACCGTCGGCAACATCCTGGCCGACTGCCGCGCTTCCGCCGCGCAGCTGCGTTGAGGCATTTCGCATCCGGATTTTTCCCGACGGAATTGGCGCGCCAGCTATTTCGCGCTACCGTCCGAGCCAGAAACGGGAGGATCGATGAGCATCCGGACGGACGCCATTTGGCAGGAAAGCGCGACAGCCCTGGCGGAACGGCTGGCGCGGCGGGACTTGTCGGCCCGCGAGGCGGTGGAGGCACACCTGTCACGCATCGAGGAGATGGAACCGGCACTTTCCGCCTTCCTGACTGTTGCCGCCGAAGCGGCACTCGCCCGTGCCGACCTGCTGGATGCGGAAGCGGCGCCGGTCGGACCGCTGCATGGCCTGCCCGTCGCGGTCAAGGACCTGACCGACACCGCCGGCATCCGCACCACCTACGGCTCGGCGCTCTATGCCGACCATGTACCGGTGTCCAGCGACATCGCCGTTGCGCGGATCGAGGCGGCGGGCGGCATCGTCATCGGCAAGACCAACACGCCGGAATTCGGCTTCGGCGCCATCTGCCGCAACCGGCTGTACGGCCCGACCTGCAACCCGGTCGACCAGGAACTCACGTCCGGCGGATCGAGCGGCGGATCGGCAGTGGCGGTCGCGGTCGGCATGGCGCCGCTGGCGCATGGCACCGATTTCGGTGGGTCGGTGCGGGTGCCGGCCAGCTTCTGCGGCATCGCCTCGATCCGGCCGACGCCGGGGCTGATTCCGGCACCGGGCCGCGCGCTCGGCTGGGACACGCTGGCGACCCATGGGGTTCTGGCCCGCGACACCGCCGATTGCGCCCTGCTGCTGTCGGCGATGGCCGGGAGTGACCTGCGCGATCCGACCTCCCTGTTCGGTGACCGCGACGACGGGTCGGACAGCCGTCTGGGCGCTACCGCCGACTTTGGCGTGGCCACGGTCTCGCAGGCGGTGCGGGATCGCTTCGCCGAGGCGGTTGACCGGCTGGAACGGGCAGGCGGGCCGGTGGCGCATTGCTCTCCCGATTGCCGCGACGCCATGGCGACCTTCCGCACCCTGCGTGCGGCCCAGACGCGCCATGCCTTCGGCCCGATTCTGGCGAAGCATGGCGAGGCGCTGACCGATACCATCCGCTGGAACATCGAGGCGGGGGCCGGCATCGGCGCAGACGCCTATCTGCAGGCTCAGGCCGCCCGTACCGCACTCTATCGCCGCTTTGTGGCGCTGTTCGAGGAGATCGACGTGCTCGCTGCTCCGGCCTGCGGCGTGCTGCCCTGGCCGAACGCACACGGTGAGGTGACGACAATAGACGGTGAGCCGGTCGAGACCATCCTTGATTATCTCGGCGTCACCGCCATCGTCACGTTGATCGGCTTTCCCGTGCTGACGCTTCCTGTGGGGGGCGGTCCGCTGCCTTTCGGCATCCAGCTGATCGCCCGTCCCGGTGAGGAACGGCGCCTGATCCGTCTGGGACGCAAGCTCGAACGCGAGGCTGGCTTCGTTCACCATTGGGCAGACCGCTGATCGGTAATCTCGATCTCTTCCCCGTAACGGATACTTATGGTAAATAATTTCCCATGGTAGAAACCAGACGCACCGGCGACCGTTCGAACGAGCCGATCCGCCCCGACTCCGGCGGACGGGTTCCTGTTGCCGGCGGGAGGGCACGGACCGAAGGTGTCGTTCAACAGGGGCGCCAGCGCATACCGAGCCTTCGCGAGATGGCAGCCCTGGTGGTCAATGGGGTGCTGACGCTGCCGCGCAACTACCGCCGTGGCATGTTCCTTGACGTTCAGGTGTAGGCCGTCACATCCGCCCCGAACAGGCGTTCGAGCAAGGTGAGCGGCAGTTCATATTGTGGCAGGCACAGGCTGGTGCTGCGCGCATGCATCATGTGTAGGCACAGCCCCTCGACATCGGGAAAGGTGCCGACGCTGAATCGTTCGCGTGCGGCCTTGACGAAGGGAGCGTCCTCACAGGCGTTCACCGCCGGAAAGTGCGTCGTCTCCCAAACCTTGCGCCGGTACGCGTAGGAAAAGCCGTAGCCGTCGAGGTTATCGGCGGAGGGTGGGGCATCCGGTGCTTCGACATAGGTGCAGGTCTGGCGGCCCCAGCGGTGGTGCGAGCCACCGACGGCTGTGTCCCAGTAGCCGAAGCGCCGATGCACCGTGTTGTAGAGGAACCAGCCCGACAGCTTCACCACATCGTTTCCCTGATCCAGCCAATCGAGCATCCGCTCCACATAGGTCGGGGCGTAGAAATCGTCATCGTCCATATGGACGATCACCGAACCTTGGGCATGTTCTGCCAAGATGTTGCGCTTCTCGCCGATGGCATAGCGGCTCGGCGAATAGATATATTTCAATTTCGGGTTCGCCAGCGGCTTCAGATAGGCCGACGGGCGAGGGCTGTCGTCGAACACCAGCCACTCGAGGTTGGCATATGTCTGTGCCTGGATGCGAGCGTGAAGGAGGGGCAGGAAATCTTCCCGCTGCCAGGTCGGCGTGATGATGCTGACCAGCGGTGAGGTGGCCGGCGGCGAGGCGACAGCGGCTTTCATGGTCATTTCTTGCTCGTGCGGACAGCCATTGTGTACACAGTTGACAGAATAGCATCGCCTGCAGGCAGGCGGTGGCGTGAAGGAAGGGAGCGAGGCTCGTGGGATCGGTCGACCGGATCTGGATCGTCTTTGCCGCGCTGAACGGTGCCGTTGCGGTTGGCACCGGCGCCTATGCCAGCCACGCGCTGGCAGCGCAACCCCAGGCGCAGGAGTGGTTCCGCATCGCCGGACAGTATCAAATGGCCCATGCGCTGGCGCTGGTCCTGCTGGTGGCATTGGGTGCCCGGATCGTGCGGCGTGGACATCTTGCGATGCGCTTGGCCGGATGGCTCTTCGTCGTCGGGATTCTATTATTCTGCGGCACGCTGTATGCATTGGCAACGGTCGGCCCGCTGCCGGTACCAATGACGGCGCCGGCCGGAGGCTGGAGTTTTATGCTAGGCTGGGTGGCGCTGGCGGTCGCAGCGCTTCGGGCGCGCGACTGAGGCTTGCGCTGGCCTGCCCATGCCGCATGTTTCAACCGACGGCTGCAGATCGTAAAGCAGGCGTGTTGTCGGAGGAGATGCCGTCACGGTCGTTGGCGGTATCTTCGATCTCCGCACCGGAGGCACAATAGAGGCCGTGCAGCGTTGTCATGATGGTCTGCGCTTCGTGCCCGTTCAGCGAATAGTAAATATTCTGGGCGCTGCGGCGCGTGCGGACCAGATTATCCGTGCGAAGGCGGGCAAGATGCTGCGACAGGGCCGACTGGCTGAGCCCGACCAAGTCCTCCAATTCACCCACCGATCGTTCGCCCTGGCTTAGATGGCACAGGATGAGGAGGCGCCGTTCATTGCACATCGCCTTCAGCAATATACTCGCCCGGCGCGCGTTGGCCTGCAAATCCTCGATCTTCATTGCTTTATCGTCGCCCTGTCCGTTCCGATTCGTTTTGCGTCCGTGCCGCCTTTGAATGGCACGAAAAATAAAAATGCTCTCATGCTAGTATATTCTTACACATGCGGCATTGTCCACCTGTGGGAATCCGTCATAGGAGTCAGCCGCTGCTTTTGTGCCGTCGAGGGCTTGAGCGTCACCATTGCCTACGCCGCCGCTTTTTCTACGCTGGGCGATTGGAAATCGTAGAAAGACATCACGCCTGGGTTGCGGTTGGAGAGATGGCGGCTCGAAACTGCTTCGTCATATCAACCGGTGACAAGGACAGACCGGTCGGCTAGCATTCCGGCCATGAGTGATCATCCATTGGATACCAAGGGCTTGCAGTGCCCGCTACCCGTCTTGCGCGCGCGCAAGGCGATAAAGGCCATCGCCGTTGGCGACACCTTGACCGTAGAGGCGACCGATCCAGGCTCCCGCAAGGATTTCCCGGCTTTCTGCGACGCGACGGGAAATCGTCTGTTGTCCGTCGAAGAAGTATCGGGGGTATTGCGCTTCGTTATCGAACGGTTGGTCTGAACAAGAAGGTTCAAAAGCTGCGGCCTGAATCGCGTGCATTTGGGGAAGGGAGCTTTTCTCGACTGCCATGTCGACAAAATCGACGGGACGATGTCCAGATTACAGGAAACATGGTTTCCTAAGGTCAGCGACTCTTGAGTTTCTGGTGAAGGCGAAAGAGAGTTGTCGCCGACAGAGTTTCCCATGCACTCCGCCCGTCAGTCCTGCCGTGTCACGGATTGCCCCGGATCCCAAAAGTGGGCTGTGACGAATCGTCCTGGATTCAGCCTGTACTTTCATTAGCGATCCGGGAAGAATGGTCTTTGGAAACGCTGAACGCCGCCTCTAAAACCAACGATAACGACCGAAAAATCGATGTTCACCACCCTGTTCTCCCACCCTGCGTGCCTGGAGCACGACACGGGTCTAGGTCATCCGGAATGCTCTGACCGCCTGCGCGCCGTGCTCGCCGCGCTCGAAACGGAAGAGTTCCATATGCTGGAACGGCAGGAGGCGCCACGCGCCACGGTGGAACAGCTTTTGCGAGCCCATCCACAGTCGCACATCGACCGTGTACTGTCCCTCATTCCTGAGGTCGAGCATGCCGGCGTCGATGCCGACACCGTCGTCTCGCCTGGATCGGGGGAGGCGGCGCTCCGTGCGGCCGGGGCGGTCTGCGCAGCTGTCGACGCGGTGGCGACCGGGCAATCGCGCAATGCCTTCTGCGCCGTGCGCCCGCCCGGCCACCATGCGGAGCGGGAGAAGGCGATGGGATTCTGCCTGTTCAACAACGCAGCGGTCGGCGCCTATCATGCCCGTGCCGCACACGGCCTGCAGCGCGTCGCGGTAATGGATTTCGATGTCCACCATGGAAATGGCACGCAGGACATTTTCCAGCACGACCCTGACATGCTCTACTGCTCGACCCATCAGTCACCGCTTTACCCAGGCACGGGCGACGCGGGTGAGAAGGGGGAATACGGCAACTGCGTCAATGCGCCGCTGCCGGCGATGGCCGGCTCACCGGAGTTTCGGCACGCGATGACCCACATCATTCTGCCGGCCATCGACCATTTCAAGCCGGACCTGCTGATTATCTCCGCCGGTTTCGACGCCCATTCGCGTGATCCGCTGGCGGGCCTGCACTTGATCGACGACGATTTCGTATGGGCCACGCGCAAGCTGGGCGAACTGGCTCGCACCCACTGCGGGGCGAGAATCGTTTCGGTGCTGGAGGGAGGCTACAACCTGCGTGCCCTGGCGTCGGCAAGTGCCGCCCATGTACGCGAATTGATGTACTGCTAAATCGCCGGAGAACTCCTCCTGCTCGAAAGGGGGAGGGGCTATCCGAACGCATAGGCCGCAAGGGCCGCGGTCCGACCTGCCTCAGCCCTTGCACATGACGTGAGCGGGGCATACCTTCGCGGGCTCAAGGTTCCACCATGGTTCTGCCCGACATGCCCCCTTCTGTCGCCCACCGGTCCGCCGAGCCGTCGTCCGCCGCTATCCCGCCCGACATTGCCGCCCTCAGCTTCGAGGACGCGCTCGCCGAACTGGAGCGAATTGTCCGTCAGCTCGAAGAGGGCCGCGGCAAGCTCGACGATGCCATCTCCTCATATGAGCGGGGCACCGCCCTGAAGCGCCATTGCGAGATGAAGCTGCGCGACGCGCAGGCCAAGATTGACCGCATCACCGTGAGCGCCGACGGCACTCTCGGCACCGAATCCGCCCGGATCGACTGACGTGCAGACCATATCCCAGATCGAATTGAAGTCCGCCCTGGCGGAAATCGCGCAGGCGGTCGAGGTGAAGATCGGTACCCTGCTGCCGACCGCCGACCTGGCGGAGGCGCGGGTGTTCGACGCCATGCGCTACGGCTGCCTGAACGGCGGCAAGCGTCTGCGCCCCTTCCTGGTGATGCAGTCCGCCGCGCTGTTCGGCGTCAATCCGGACTGCGCAATCCGTGCGGCCGCGGCGGTGGAGATGGTCCATAGCTATTCGCTGGTTCACGATGACCTGCCGGCGATGGACGACGGTGAACTGCGGCGAGGACGTCCGACCTGCCATCGCCAGTTCGACGAGGCAACTGCAATCCTGGCCGGCGACGGGCTGCTGACCCTGGCGTTCGAGGTGCTGGCCGACCCGGCGACGCACGAGGACCCCAACATCCGTTGCCAATTGGTGTCGGCATTGGCCAAGGCGGCCGGCGGCCATGGCATGGTCGGCGGCCAGATGCTCGACCTGATCGCGGAGCACGAGACCTTCGACCTCGGCACCACCACCCGACTTCAGCGCATGAAGACCGGCGAGATGATCGCGTTTTCCTGCGAGGCCGGCGGTATCCTGGGCAAGGCCAACCCGCCGCAACGCACGGCATTGCGCGCCTATGCCCACGATTTGGGGCTGGCTTTCCAGATCGTCGATGACCTGCTGGACGTGGAGGGCACGGCGGAAGAAACCGGCAAGACGGTCGGCCGCGACGCTCAGGCCGGCAAGGCGACCTTCGTATCGATCCTGGGCCGTGACCGCGCCCGTGCTCAGGCGGAGATGCTATCCCGTCAAGCGTCGCAGCACTTGGACATTTTCGATGGGCGTGCCGATATGTTGAAGGCCGTCGCCGACTTCGTCGTCGCGCGCCGCGCCTGACCAACGCTTTGAGGACCCGCAAGACGTGACCGCCACCAAGACCCCGCTGCTCGACCTTTGTCCGACGCCAGCCAAGCTGCGGGCCTTGAAGCCCGAACAGCTCCGCCAGTTTGCCGACGAACTGCGTACCGAGACCGTGGACGCCGTGTCGGTGACCGGCGGTCATCTCGGCGCCGGATTAGGGGTTGTGGAACTGACGGTGGCTCTCCATTACGTCTTCGATACGCCCTATGACCGGCTGATCTGGGACGTCGGGCACCAGTGCTATCCGCACAAAATCCTGACCGGCCGGCGCGACCGCATCCGCACGTTACGTATGGGGGGCGGTCTCAGCGGTTTCACCAAGCGGTCGGAAAGCGACTACGATCCGTTCGGCGCCGGTCACAGCTCCACCTCGATTTCGGCCGGGTTGGGCATGGCGGTTGCCAGCAAGATGAAGGGTGAGCGGCGCAATGTCATCGCCGTGATCGGCGATGGTGCAATGAGCGCCGGCATGGCGTACGAGGCGATGAACAACGCGGCCTCCACCAAGTCGCGGCTGATCGTTGTCCTCAATGACAACGACATGTCCATCGCTCCGCCGGTTGGGGCGATGAGCGCCTATCTGTCGCGGTTGATCTCGTCCAAGCCGTACCTGTCCCTGCGCCATCTGGCGAAGGAGATCGCCGACCAGTTGCCGCGGCCGCTGCGTAACGCCGCCCGCCGGGCGGAGGAATATGCCCGTGGTATGGTTACTGGCGGCACCTTGTTCGAAGAGTTGGGCTTCTACTATATCGGGCCGATCGACGGCCACAACCTGGACCATTTGCTGCCGGTTCTGCAGAATGTCCGCGAAGCCGACGACGACAAGCCGGTTCTGATCCATGTCGTTACCAAGAAGGGCAAAGGATATGGACCGGCGGAAGCGTCGGCCGACAAGCTACATGCGGTGGCCAAGTTCGATGTGGTGACCGGCACCCAGGCCAAGCCAAAATCGAATGCTCCGACCTTTACCCGCGTCTTTGCTCAGAGTCTGATCGCGGAGGCAGCTGCCGACCCGACCATTGTCGGCATTACCGCAGCCATGCCATCGGGCACAGGACTGGACCTGTTCGGAGAGCGTTTTCCCGACCGTTGCTTTGACGTCGGTATCGCCGAACAGCATGCAGTGACCTTTGCCGCGGGCATGGCAACGGAGGGATTCAAGCCCTTCTGTGCCATTTACTCCACATTCCTCCAGCGCGCCTACGACCAAGTCATTCATGACGTGGTGTTGCAGCATCTGCCGGTTCGATTTGCACTCGATCGCGCCGGTCTGGTGGGAGCGGACGGAGCGACCCACGCGGGCGCTTTCGACACCGCGTATCTTGGGTGCTTGCCCGACATCGTGTTGATGGCAGCTGCTGACGAACTGGAGCTGATGCACATGGTGGCGACGCAGGCCGCCATCGACGACCGTGCGTCTGCCCTGCGTTATCCGCGCGGCGAGGGTGTGGGGCTGGAACTGCCCGACCGCGGCGAAATCCTGCCGATGGGCAAAGGCCGGATCCTGCAGGAAGGCAGCAAGATAGCCATCCTCAGTTACGGCACCCGCCTGGGTGAGGCAAGGCGTGCGGCATCGGAACTGGCGGCCCGCGGCCTGTCCACCACGCTGGCCGATGCCCGTTTTGCCAAACCGCTTGACGAGGAACTGGTGCGGCGCCTTGCCCTTGAGCATGAGGTGCTGATCACCGTCGAGGAGGGATCGATCGGCGGCTTCGGCAGCTTCGTACTGCAGTTCTTGGCAACGGCGGGTCTGCTGGACGGCGGTCTGAAGATCAGGCCGATGGTTTTGCCGGACCTGTATCTCGACCATGACGCGCCGGCCAAGCAGTATGAAATCGCTGGCCTGACCGCCCAGCACATTGTTCGTACCGCCTTGCAGGCGCTGGGTATGGAGAGCGCCGCCGCCCGGGCTTGACCGATTGTCCCAGGCCAAACCTTCCAAAGGGCGTAATGCCATTTGTCTAGCAGGTGTTCGGGTTGTTGGACTGGTGCCGAGCGCGAACGAAGCCTTACACTGACGAGGCTGGAATGGTACCCGTTGGGAGTGGCCGCGGGAACCGGCAGCTGAGGGCGGCAGGCGAGGTTGGGGGCGATGGCGCACATTATGGCGGTCACGGCTTACCGGAACGCGGAGTTCGGTACCGAACCGGGGGCCGAGCGGCCGGCGGAAAGTGGGGTCGTGACAGCCGGCGTCGGTATCGACGACCCGGCAATGCTGCGCTGCCTGCTGGACCAGACACCGACGCCCACGGCACTGGTGGATGGAGAGGAAGGCTGTTGTATCTTTGCCAATGCTGCCTTCCGCGCGTTCGGTGTTGTTGCCGGAACGAATCTGACAGAGCGTTTCCCGGCGCTGCCTTCCACCCTGTTGACTGAGGCGCGCCAGACCGGCAGGCCCCAGCGCAGTCGTGCAGTTGGCGACGGCGCCCCGGACGGTGAGCGGTTCTGGGATGTGCGGATTACCCCGATGATGGGGGTCAACAGCGTCGTCCGTGCCCTGATCGTCACCGTGGAAGAAACATCGGAATCGGCAGCGGAACATGAACGCCGGCTGCGTGACGTCAGCCACCGGCTAAAGAACACGTTGCAACTGGTCTCCAGCCTGCTAACCCTCCAAACGTTGTCAACCAAGGATCCAGAGGTGCGGCGGGCGCTGCAAAGTGCCGGAGGTCGTGTCGGTATCGTTACCCAGGCTCATCAGCATTCACATGGTGCCTTGCGCTCCGGTTGCGTCAATGTAGCCGTTCTTCTTCGCGAGTTATGCCTGGAATTGGAGGCGACGTTGCCCGGCGCTCACCGGATTCAAGTTGCAGCTGAGGTTGCCGAGATGCCGGTGGATGTGCTCATCCCCTTCAGCCTGATCGTCAGCGAGTTGGTTGGCAATGCTGCGCGCCATGCCTTTCCGGCCGGGGCGCCCGGCACCATCGACGTCCGGCTGGGCCGCTATGAGGGTGGCGGTTTTCGCCTGGAGGTTTCCGACCGTGGGACCGGCCTGCCTGCCGGTGTGGATGTCGCAAGGGCGGCGACGTTGGGCCTGAAGGTGGTGCGCGCCTTCGTCGGCCAGTTGCGTGGCAAGCTGAGCGCCGACAGCGGTCCCGGCGGCACCCGCGTAACGGTGGACTTCCCCGCAACCTGAAACTTCCCGCTCGAAACCTGTGTGCGGCCAACCCTTCCGGTGCCAGAGAAAAATCCGGGCTGATTGGCCGAGAAGAATGCATTCCTGTATCCGGCCTGTTGTTGCGGCCGATTTATCATCCCCACCTTCGCAGGGATGGCCGGAAACTCAAAATACGAACAAGCTCCTTTACCCGACTGCCCAGATGAAAGTGGCCAATGGGTTTCCCCTGGGCAACGAGTGGGTGAATGAGTTGGACTGCTCAGGAACGGTTTTTGAACGCCAGTTTTCATTGCCGGCTTCGAGGATGTCACAGTGATGCGTCAGTCGGTCGAGCAAGGCCAGCGTCATCTTGGCATCACCGCCGAAGACGGCCGACCATTCGGCAAAGTTCAAGCCGGCGCCTCTTCTGTGTCAGCGAGCCAATTCGAAGCGGATCGGCTGCGCACCCTGCCAGAGGGTACGCTTGCCGAGTTCCGCCAGATTCTCGAGCCCCTCGGTGATGGTGATGAAGTGGTTGCCGGCGAGCTGGCCCATCTTGCTGGAAAACTGGACACCGCCATAAGCCAGCAGGATCTCGGTCTCGCTGATGCCGCCCGGATAGAGGATGATCTGGCCCGGAGCCGGGTGGCTGGTGTGGTTCTCGTAACCGAGGCCGAAATCGGTATCGCCCAGCGGAATCCACACGCCTTCCCCGCTCCAGCGGACATGGACGATCTGGCCCTCATAGGGCAGCAGGTTGCGGAATTTGGCGCAGGTCTTCGGTGCGGCGCTGGTCTCGAAACGGGCGCCGAAGGTGAAGGGGCCGGCGGTGATGGTCAGGGCGTCCATGGTGTGATGATCCTCGTTTCTCGGGTTCGTACCTGCCCTCACCCGAAACCTCTGCGAGAGCAGGGGAGGGTTGGGGTGGGGCATATCTGGTGGAGTCACTTGCCCCTCAGACCGCCGTCACCTTCGGCCGCGCCAGATCCGGCGTGTCACAGCGCAGAAAGGCGCCGCGGCCGGGCTGCGCCACGCAGGCGCCTCCCTCCACCACGACTTCGCCGCGCGACAGGACGGTTTCCGGCCAGCCGGTCACTTCCAGCCCCTCGTAGGGGGTGTAGTCGACGTTGTGGTGCAGCATGCCGTTGGTGATCGTGACCTTGCGGTCCGGGTCGTAGATCACTATGTCGGCATCGGCGCCGATGGCGAGGCTGCCCTTGCGCGGGTGCAGGCCGTACATCTTGGCCGGGTTGGTGGCGGACAGCTCGACGAAGCGCTGGAGGCTGATTCGGCCCTTCTTCACCCCTTCGGAAAACAGGATTGGCAGCCGCGTCTCGATGCCCGGTACGCCGTTGGGGATCCAGTTGAAGGGCGTGTCGGCGCCGTGCAGCATCTTGCCCTTGGGGTCCTGGTAGCGGAACGGCGCGTGGTCGGACGACACTATATGGAAGGTGCCGCCGGCCAGCGCGTCCCAGATGACCGCCTGGTTGGCCTTGTCGCGCGGCGGCGGGCTGCAAATGCACTTCGCCCCCTCCATCCCGTGGCCGTGCAGGTCGTGCTCGGTCAGCACCATGTATTGCGGGCAGGTTTCGGCGTAGATGCGCATGCCACGGCCCTGCGCCCAGTGGATTTGTTCGATCGCCTCGCGGCCCGACACATGGACGATCAGGATCGGCACGTCGGCCAACTCCGCCATGGCGATGGCGCGATGGGTTGCCTCGCGCTCCACCAGCATCGGGCGTGAGTCCGCATGGTATCGCGGCGCCGTATGGCCGGCGGCGAGCAGCTTGTCGGTCAGCCAGCCGATGAAGTCGGCGTTTTCGGCGTGGATCATCGCCATGGCGCCGTCGCGCCGCGCGACGCTGAGCAGCTCCAGCACCTGCCGGTCGTTCAGCTTCATGTCGTCGTAGGTCATGTAGATCTTGAACGACGTGTAGCCGTCCTGGATCAGCGCCGGCAGATCCTGACCGAGGAGTTGGTCGGTCGGGTCGCTGACGATGAGGTGGAAGGCGTAGTCGATCACCGCTTTGCCGTCGGCCCGCCGGTGATAGTCGCTCACCGCGTCGCGCAGCGACTGGCCCTTGAACTGGCAGGCGAAGGGGATGACCGTCGTGGTGCCGCCGCAGGCGGCCGAGCGCGTTCCGGTCTCGAAATCGTCGGCCGACTGCGAGCCGTCGCTGGTCGGCTGGTCGAGGTGGCAATGGCCGTCGACGCCGCCCGGCAGCACCAGCTTGCCGGTCGCGTCGATCTCGCGCGTACCCGGCCCGAGCCCGGTGCCGATGGCGGCGATGCGGCCGCCGATCACGCCGAGATCGGCGGCGAACACGTCGGATGCAGTGGCCAGCGTGCCATGGCGGATCACGGTGTCGAATTGCGGCATGGAACTCTCCCTGGTCCTCGAAGAACGGTTCTTGCGGCGGGGATCTTACAGGAAATAGCCGCCCGGGTTGGCCTCGGCGGCGATGGCGCGGCGGGCGTCGTCCTGGAGGTTACGCAGATGCGCGAGCATGGCGGCCTTGGCGGCGGAGGCGTCGCGCCGCTCGGCCGCCTCCAGCACAGCCCGGTGCTCGGCGTCGATCTCACGTTTGCGATGGAAGGCGCTTGAGATGCGGAACAGGCGGGCGACCACGCGCATCCGCGTGATGGTGTCGGCCAGCGTCTCGTTGCCGCTGACGCGGGCGAAGAAGCTGTGGAAATGGTTGTCGTAGAGCCAGTGCTGCATGTCGTCCTTGCCGTCCTCCAGCGAGTCCAGCCCGCGCCGCAGCTCCGCCAGATCGGCGTCGCCGACCAGAGGAACCGCCGTCCCGATGGCGTGGCACTCCAGCAGCTCGCGCATCTGCATGCATTCGAAGAACTCGCGGGCCGAGACGACGCGGACCCGGTAGCTGCGCTCGCTGGTGCGCTCCAGCAGCCCCTCGCCGACCAACCGGACCAGCGCCTCGCGCATCGGCGTGCGCGACACGTTCAACCGCTCGGCCAGCCGGCCTTCCGGCACCTCGGCACCGCCGGGGATCTGGCGGCTGAGGATCAGCTCGCGCAGATGCCCATGGGTTTGGTCGCCGAGGTTGGTGGGGCGAGGGAATAGCGGGTCGGTCGGGGGAGGGGGCATGACAGGTGCCTCACTGGCCGTCGACGATCGCAACGTTGCGGTAGGCGCGGCCGAAATGGCGCTCGATGCGGCGCTGGACGATGTCCCACAGCGAAGTCATCAACAGGTAGTAGAGTGCCGCCACCGTGAACAGCTCCAGCACCATGAAACGCTCCTGGATGAGGAGCTGGGTGCTGCGCAGCAGTTCCTCCATCGAGATGACCGAGGTGACGGACGTGGTCTTCAAAAGACCGTTCACGCTGTTGCCGAGTGCGGGAATGATGATGCGGGTTGCCTGCGGCAGGACGATGTAGACCATCACCTGTGCCGAGTTCAGCCCGAGCGCGCGGCCGGCGTTGCTCTGTCCGGCGGCGACACCGAGGATGCCGCCACGGATGATCTCGGCCAGATAGGCGGCCTCGTTCAGGATCAGGCCGATCAGCGCGGATTCCGTCACCGACAGCTTGATGCCGATCTGTGGCAGGCCGGTGTAGATGATGATGAGCTGGACCAGCAGCGGCGTGCCGCGGAACACCCAGATGTAGGCTTGCGCCGCCACCGCCACCCAGCGATAGGGAGACAGCCGCAGCAGCGCCAGCAGGCAGCCGACCACCAGGCCGCCGGCGATTCCCGCGAGCGTCAGCCACAGGGTGGTGAGCGCTCCGCTGAGCAGATACCCGTTGAACAGGTAGTCGAAGAACCCGTCCCAGTTCCAGCCGCTGGTCATTCCATCAACCTTTCGCTCTTGTCCGGCGCGCGGGCGGCGATGGGGTCATGCCCCCGCCGCCGCCCGCGCCCCGTGCCTCACATGCCGGGTCCGTTGACCTTGAAGGCGCCGTCGTTGGGCAGCAGGCCGTATTCGTCCATCAGCTTCTTGTACGAACCGTCCTTCTGCATGTCGTTGAGGACGGCCACCACCGCCTCGCTCAGCGGCTTGCTCTTCATCGCCAGGGCGACCGGGGTCGGGAACAGGCCGTGCAGGGCCCGGTCGAAGTCGCCGCGCTTGCTGTATTCCGCCGCCGTCGGATCGATCGCCACCGACGCCTCCGTCTGGCCGGCGCGCAGCGCCTGGTAGGCCGTGGCGAAATTGTCGAAGGTCTTGATTTCGATCGGCTTCAGCCCCTTGGCCGTCACCATCTTGTCGAGCTCGCGCAGCTTGCGCTCCTCGAAGCCGCCCAGCTCGACGCCGACCGGGCGACCCGCCAGATCCTCCGGCTTGGCGATCTTCAGCGGGTTGCCCTTGGTCACCGAGATGCTGATCGCCTGCGATTCATAATTGATCATCGGCATCATCTTGGCCCGCTCCTCGGTCCAGAAGATGCCGGTGTTGATCAGGTCCCAGCGGCCGGCCTGGAGGCCGGGGATCATCGCCGAGAACTCGATGCGGACATATTCCGGCGTCAGGCAGAGACGCTTGGCGATCTCGTTGCCCAGCGTGACGCGCATGCCCTTCAACTGGCCGCTCGAATCGACGAACTGCATCGGCGGCAGGGTCGGGTTGGTTGACATCACCAGCGTGCCCGGCTTGACCAGCTCGGAATCGGCAACCGCCGGCTTGCACGCAGCCGACTGGGGTGCGGTTTGGGCGGCTGCCGGGAGCGCGAACAGGGTCAGGCCGGCGGCGATCAACAGCTTGCGAATGGTCATTCTAATCCCCTTCTCTCGTGTTTGGACGGTCCAGCACTCGCACCCGGTCAGCGCCCGGTCCCACCAGCGGGGGAGACGCCCAGGGAATCGATCAGGCCGTACGCCGCCAGATCGGCGCGCAGGGCCTCGGTGTCGCCGGTCGGCAGAGGCAGGCGCGGCGCGCGCGGCGCTCCCACCGGCAGGCCCATTATGCCGAGCCCGGCCTTCGACGCGGCGACGTAGCGGTGGCCGCCGACCCAGCGGACGATCGGCAGCATCTTCTTGTAGAGCGCCAGCGCCTGCTCCTTGTCGCTGTGGTCGGCCACCAGCTCGAACAGCCGGGCCGAATCGCGCGGGATCAGGTTGGAACAGACCGCGACCCAGCCCTGGGCGCCGAGCCAGAAGGATTCGTAGCCGAGGATGCCAGCGAACACCGTCATGCGGTCGCCGCACAGCTCGATGATGTCGCGAACCCGCGTCACCTCCAGCGTCGATTCCTTGATGTACAGCACGTTGTCGATCTCGCTCAGCCGCGCGACGATGGGCGGGGTGAGGTCGACGTTGGCGGTCGCCGGGTTGTTGTAGATCATCACCGGCAGCGAGATCGCCTCGCCGATGCGGCGGTAATGCTCGAACAGCTCGTCGGGCGTGGGCGAGCTGTAATAGGGCGGGATCACCATCACCCCGTCGGCGCCCATGCTTTCGGCTTCCTTGGCCAGCGCGACGGCGTCGCGCGTCCATTCGGCGCCGGTGCCAATCAGCACGGGCACGCGGCCCGCCGCCTCGGTCACGCAGACCTCGATGACCTGCGCCCGTTCCTCCGGGGTCATCGACAGGAACTCGCCGGTGCTGCCGAGCGGGATCAGCCCGTGGATGCCCTGCTCGATCTGCCAGTTCACGAGCTTCTTCAGGGCCGGAACGTCCACCGCGCCGCCGTCGGCGGTGAAGGGGGTGATGAGAACCGTGTAGGTGCCGCGCAATGCCGTCATGGGTTCCCCCAAGCTCCTGCCTAATTTTTGACCTTGCCTAAATACTACTCGTATACTATCTGTATACAGGAATCCAGCGCAAATTGACGCAGCCTTGAAAAGCCCCTCGCCAAACCGTTTTCCACCGCAATCCGGAAAAGCCGTCCCGCCCATGCGCCTCGAACATTCCAGCGTCCGCCGCGACGGCGCATCCATCGAGATCACCTATGACGACGAGCGCATTCCCGCGCTGGCCGGGGAGACGGTGGCGGCAGCCCTGGCGGCGCATGGTGTCGCCGCCTATCGCCACACTCGCGATGGCGGGCGGCGCGGCCTCTATTGCGGCATGGGCGCCTGCTTCGAATGCCTGGTGACGGTGGACGGCAAAGCCAGCCAGCGCGCCTGCTTGACTAAGGTGGCGGACGGCCAGACCATCCGCTCGCAGCCGCCGGCCGGCACGCCCGAAGATCCACTGGCCCCGCTGGTGCCGCCGCCGCAGGGCACGGCGCCGGAAGAGCGGACACTGGACCTGCTGGTGATCGGAGCCGGCCCGGCCGGTCTGGCCGCGGCGGAGGCTGCGGCGCGACGCGGTGCCGACGTGGTGGTGCTGGACGAGCGGCCGCAGAGCGGCGGTCAATATTTCAAGCCGCTCGCTCCCTCGCATAACACCGACAAACCGACCGACCGCCAGTTCCGCGCCGGCCTCGCCCTGCTCGACGCGGCGAAGCGGGCCGGCGTCGCCATCGTCCAGGAGGCGACGGTGTGGGGCGCCCACACCCCCAACGAAGTGATCGCCGTCGTCGCTGGGCGCGAAACCGTCTATCGGCCGCGGCGGCTGGTGATCGCCAGCGGCGCCTACGAGCGGCCGGCGCCCTTCGCAGGCTGGACCCTGCCCGGCGTGATGACGACGGGAGCCGGCCAGACATTGGCGCGCGCCTACCGGGTGGCGCCCGGCCGTAGGGTGGTGGTTGCCGGCAACGGCCCGCTCAACCTGCAACTGGCCTGCGAGCTGGTGCAGGGTGGTGTCGAGGTGGTCGCCGTTCTGGAAAGCGCGCCGCGCCCGTCACCCGCCCAGTGGCGCGAGTTACTGAAGGCGCTGCGAGCGGCCCCCGGCCTGATTGGCGACGGCGCCCGCTATATGCTGACGCTGCGGCGCGCCGGGGTACCGGTGCTGTGGTCGCACGGCATCGTCGCGGCAGAGGGCGCGGCGGAAGGCGACGGCCGGCTGGATCATGTGCGCTATGCCCCGCTCGGTGCCGACGGCACGCCGCGGCTGGCAGATGCCGTCAGAGTTCCCGCCGACGCGCTGTGCCTGGGTTACGGCTTCATCCCCTCGACTGAGATCGCCCGCGCGCTCGGCTGCGCCCACCGGCTGGTGGATAGCCATCTCGGCTACCTCGCCACCGAGACGGCGGTGGATGGCGCCACCAGTCTGCCGGGCGTCTTCGCGGTCGGCGACGGCGTCGATCTCGGTGGCTCACGGGTGGCGCAGGCGCGGGGCGCGCTGGCCGGCATCTCCGCCGCCACCCAGCTCGGCCTGACAGACACGTACCCGGAGGAAAGCCGGCGGACGCTGGCCGACCTGCGGCGGGCCGAGGGCTTCCAGGCCGCGCTGTGGTCGATCTACCGGGCGCTGCCGGTGCGGCTCGGCGCCGTACCCGACGACGCCATGCTGTGCCGCTGCGAGGAGGTCACCTTCGGCCAGGTCCGCGCCGAGATCGCCGCCGGCCATGACAGCCTCGCGGCACTGAAGCGCAACACCCGGCTCGGCATGGGCCGCTGCCAGGGGCGCTACTGCGCGGCGACCGCCGCACTGCTGCTGGAGCAGGCCACCGGCCGTCCGCGGGCGCCCGAGCAGTATCTGGCGCCGCGCCTGCCAGCCAAGCCGACGCCGGCCGGCGCCTTTGCCTTCGAGAAGCCGGAATGGGGCGGCCATCAGCGCGCCATCACCCCAAACCTCGCCCGCCCGCTGGAGGACGGCCCGCTGCCCAACCAGGAGGCAGAGATCCTGATTGTCGGCGGCGGCGTGGTCGGTTCCTGCCTCGCCTATTACCTGACGCAGGCCGGCCGCGACGTGCTGGTGGTCGAGCGCGGCGACACCAACCTCCAGGCGTCTGGCGCCAATGCCGGCAGCCTGCATGTCCAGCTCCTGTCCTTCGACTTCGGAGCGCGGGCCGAGGCGGGCGGCGGCCCGGCTGCGGCGACGTTGACGCTCGGCCCGCGCTCCGTCGCGCTGTGGCGCGAGTTGGAGAAGGCCTGTAGAGCCGATTTCGAGCTGGCCGTCACCGGCGGGCTTATGGTCGCCGACAGCCCGGCCGGCATGGAGTTCCTGCGTGCCAAGGCGGCGCTGGAACGGCAATACGGCGTCGAGAACGCGATCATCGACGCAGCCGAGCTGCGCCGCCTCGCCCCGGCCCTGTCGGACGGGCTGGTCGGCGCCGAATACGCCCCGCAGGAGGGCAAGATCAACCCGCTGCGCGCGACCTACGCCGTGCTGGAGCAGGCCCGCCGCCAGGGCGCCCGCTTCCTGCGCGGGGTCAACGTCACGGGTATCGCTGCCCTTCCCGCCGTCGAGGGCGGCGGATGGCGGGTCGAAACTTCGCGCTGCCGCATCCGCGCCAAACAGATCATCAACGCCAGCGGCCCCTGGGCGCGCGAAACCGGGCGGCTGGTCGGCATCGACGTGCCGGTGCACAGCGCGCCTTTGCAGATGATCGTCACCGAACCGGCGCCCAAGCTGGTCAGCCAGCTCGTCGCTCATGCCGACCGCCATCTCAGCCTGAAGCAGGCCGTCACCGGCGGACTGATCATCGGCGGTGCCTGGACCGCCGTCTTCGACCCGGCACGCCGCTTCAACACGGTGTCGCGCTCCAGCATCGAGGGCAACCTGTGGGTCGCCCGCCATGTGCTGCCGCAGATCGCCGGGCTGCATGTGGTGCGCGCCTGGGCGGCGATGAACATCAACATCGACGGAGCGCCGATCCTCGGCCCGGTGCCGGGATTGCCGGGATTCTTCAACACGGTAACGTCCAACGGCTTCACCCTGGCCCCGGTCGTCGCCCGCATGACCGCCGACCTGCTGCTGGACGGCCGCACCGACATCGACCCGACGCCGTTCCTGATCGACCGGTTCCGCTGAAACGCCCCCCTTCCCCCAACGTTCCGGCGCCGCTGCGGCGGCGCCCATCGCCAAGAGAATCCCTCATGATCGCCATCGAGAATGTCAGCAAGACCTACGGCACCTTCCAGGTCCTGAAGAACTGCACGACCACCGTGCGCAAGGGGGAGGTGGTGGTGGTCTGCGGCCCCTCCGGATCGGGCAAGTCGACGCTGATCAAGTGCGTCAACGGGCTTGAGCCCTTCCAGTCCGGCCAGATCAAGGTGGACGGCATCGACGTCGGCGCGCGGGCAACCAACATGTCGGCGCTGCGCGCCCGCGTCGGCATGGTGTTCCAGAATTTCGAGCTGTTCCCCCACCTGACCATCATGCAGAACCTGACGCTGTCGCAGCGCAAGGTGCTGGGCCGCCCGACCGCCGAGGCCGAAGCCAAGGGAGAGGCGCTGCTGGCGCGGGTCGGGCTGGCCAACCAGGCGCACAAGTTCCCCGGTCAGCTTTCCGGCGGTCAGCAGCAGCGCGTTGCCATCGCCCGCGCCTTGGCGATGGACCCGATCGCCATCCTGTTCGACGAGCCGACTTCCGCGCTCGACCCGGAGATGATCAACGAGGTGCTCGACGTCATGGTCGAACTCGCCAACGAGGGCATGACGATGATCTGCGTCACCCACGAGATGGGCTTCGCCCGCAAGGTCGCCCACCGGGTGATCTTCATGGACCATGGCAGCATCATCGAGGATTGCACCAAGGCCGAGTTCTTCGAGACCCAGCGTTCGGAGCGCGCCGCCCAGTTCCTTGCCAAGATCCTGCAACATTGAGTGAAGCGTCGAGCCACGCCCCGCCGGCCCGCCGGAACGTTCAGAACCTTTGCAGGACAATGATCCGTCTGCTTTGTTAGGGAGAGATCAGCGTCAGGGGGCAGGACTGGTATGAGCATGGAGATGGACAGCCCGAAAGCAGCGACCCCGGCCGCTGCCGGCGTGAATCTGGCGAGCATGGCCTACCGGACCATCCTGGAGATGATCCTCGACCGCCGGATTCCCAGCGGCGAGGTGATCGTCGAGGACCGGCTGGCCACCGCGCTCAGCATTTCGCGCACGCCGATCCGTGAGGCGCTGGTGCGGCTGGCCAGCGAGGGGTTGATCCGCAAGGAGTTCAACCGTCCTTACCGGGTGCGCGAGGTTTCCAACCGCGAATATTTCCAGAGCATGCGTCTGCGCGAGATCCTGGAGGGGGAGGCGATCACAGCCGCCGCGTCGCGGATCGACCCTGTCCGGCTACAGGCGATGAAGGCTGAGATGCTGCGGTTGCGCGACGAGCCCAAGATCCGTTTCGAGGACCATTGGGCGGCCGACGAGGAACTGCATACCCTGATCGCCGAGGCGTCCGGCAACGCGGTGCTGGCGCAGATCATCCGCGACCTGCGGGTGACGACGCGCCTGTTCGAGCTGTCCGGCCTGCCGTCGCGCATCCGTCCCGATTGCGACGAGCACCTCGACGTCATCGCCGCGCTGGAAACCGGTGACCCGGCGGAGGCCCGCGCCGCAATGGAGCGGCACATCCGCAGCCTCGCCAAGGATGTGTTGGGCGAGATCGCCAAGAGCTGAGCAAGCCTGCTCACCGACGCCGCATAGATGCAGCACTGATATGGATCCGGAATTTGTGGCAGGTGACGGCGCAAAGAACCGACCTTGCCCGGTTGCCGTCACGCTCTCCGTGTCTATGATTGAACCCAATGGCCGCGTCGACGGTCTTCAAAGACGAGGTTCGGGATATGAGTGATGTAACGGCAAGCTGGATCGAACTGCAGGCTGCGGACGGCCACCGGCTGCGCGCTTACAAGGTGCCGGCCAAGGGTGAAGAGATCGGTCGGCTGATCGTGGCGCCGGAAATTTTCGGCATCAACCATCACATCCGTAGCGTGTGCGATGGATTTGCCCAGCAGGGCTTCACTGCTTTGGCACCGGACCTGTTCGACCGGGCCGAGCGTGGGGTCGAACTGGCCTATGACGATGCCGGTATCCAGAAGGGTATTGCATTGAAGGGGGCGGTGCCTACCGCCGACGCGCTGCAGGACGTTGCCGCTGCGCTGGCCCATCTGGGCGGTGCCGGCGCGGCGGCCATCGTCGGCTATTGCTGGGGCGGGAGCATTGCCTGGGCTGCGGCTGCCGCTCTGCCGTTGCGCGCGGCCGTCGGCTATTATGGCGGCGAAATCGGCAAGTCCCTCGATACTGTCCCGCGCGTGCCGACGCTCCTGCACTTCGGCGAGCAGGACCATGCCATCCCACTATCGGTGGCGGACGGCGTGCGCTCACGCTACCCATGGCTGCCGGTTCATGTCTATCCGGCTGGCCACGGCTTCAACTGCGACGAGCGGGGGAGCTTCCATCCGGAAAGTGCGGTTCTGGCGCTTCGACGGACCGTGGGGCTGCTGCGGGCCGTATTCTGACCGCCGGCTCCTTCCGCCGCGCGAGCCGGATCGGCCAGCGGCGGAAGGCCAGCAGCCCGATGCAGACCAGCGCATAGACCAACGGCGCCGTCTGCCATCCCTTCACCAGCATGATGAAGTGGAGGCAGGCGGCCAGCCCGGCGACAAAGACTCCCTTATGGAGCAGACGCCAGCGCTTGCCGCCCAGCCGTTTGACCATGCCGTCGGTCGATGTGGCGGCAAGCGCAGTCAAAATCATGAACGCGCCCATGCCGACGGTGATATAGGGACGTTTGACGATATCCTGCCAAATCGCCGTCCAGTCGAAGAACTGATCCAACCCGATATAGGTGGACAGGTGGACAACGGCATAGAAGAAGGCGAACAATCCGAGCATCCGCCGGAAGCGCGCCAGCCCTGCCACTCCGGTCAACATCCGCAATGGCGTCAAGGCCAGCGCGATCAGCAGGAAGCGCAGGGCCCACAATCCGCTGGCCTTGACGCTCTCCAGTACTGGCTCCGCCCCGAGCTCACCCGTGTAGGCGAGCCAGACGGTCCAGATCAGGGGAACCAGGGCAAACATGAAGACGGCGGGCTTGGCCCAGCGTGACGTCAGGGCGGAATTGGCGGCGGCACGCAAATCGGGGGTGTGGATTTCTGTGGCCATGGTCAGTAGTTCTTCCGAAGGTCCATCCCGGCATAGAGCGATGCGACCTCCTCGCCATAGCCGTTGAAGGGGAGGGTCTTGCGGCGGGAGAAGTCACCGACGCGGCGTTCGGTCGCCTGACTCCAGCGCGGATGGTCAACCTCTGGGTTCACGTTGGAATAGAAGCCATATTCGCGCGGCTGGGACTTGTTCCAGGCGGTCGGTGGCTGGTCCTTCACCAGGCTGATGCTGACGATGGATTTGATGGACTTGAATCCGTATTTCCAGGGCACCACCAGTCGGATCGGCGCGCCGTTCTGATTGGGCAGAACTTCGCCATACATGCCGACAGCCAGCAGGGTCAACGGATGCATCGCCTCGTCCAGCCGCAACCCTTCGGTATAGGGCCAGTCGAGCACCCAGGACCGCAGTCCCGGCATCTGTTTGGGATCGTTCAAGGTTTGGAAGGCGACGTATCGGGCGTTTCCGGTCGGCTCGACACGCTTCAGCAATTCGGCCAACGGAAAGCCGACCCAGGGGATCACCATCGACCAGCCTTCTACGCAGCGCAGGCGGTAGATGCGTTCCTCCATCGGGAACTTCAGCAGATCCTCGATACCGATGGTCATCGGCTTCGCCACTTCGCCGCCGATGGCGATCTCCCATGGGCGTGTGCGCAGGGTACCGGCGCTGTCGGCCGGATCGCCCTTGCCGGTGCCGAATTCATAGAAGTTGTTGTAGGTCGTTGCCGACTTCATCGGTGTCGTCGGGTCGAGCTTCAGGTCGGCAGGCTTGATCGTGGTCGGTACGGTAAAGGTTGCAGCCAGCGCGCCGTTGCTTGCGAGCGGTATGCTACCCAGCGCGAAGGCAGCAGCACCACCGGCCATCAAGCTGCGGCGAGACAGGAACAGATCCCGCGGCGTCACCTCATCCTCGCGTGACTGCGAGGCAGTGGGAAATTTGAACAGCATCGACCCTCTCCAGAACGGACCATTCCTGTTACTAACCATAGGTCTGAAGCGGGTTGCCGGCAAATCACGGCGTCTACACGTTTGCGTGAGCGAATCGAACCTGATGTTTGCCCCGGAGAGGTTAGCGAGGCCCAAGTGGGATTACTGTGGCCGGTCCACTGAAGCCGTCCCTACGAACCATCCGCCGGATCGGGAAGGGGAGAACATCGGCTGAAGGGCGGGGAGTTCGAGGCAACGATATTTCGGCGAAAGAGAGAGCCAAGGCAATGCCATGGTTGCAGGACTGCATCCAAGTGAGCATACAGCAGATCGAAGTCTGCATGGTGAATGTCCACAGAGTCATGACGGGCCTTGGGCTGTGTTGGCAGGCAAAAATTCTTGCTAGGCGGGCGATGATCAATGCCTGACTGTTCCATCGCGTTCGGAACGATAAACGATACGGGCTGGTGAAACGTTCCAACCTTTATACGTCAGGCGAAGCCTATTCGTAGGCGGCCGCCATATCGAGTGGATGGTGCCGTGGCGGATCGGTCACCCCCGGACTCTCGCCTGCCAAGAAACCCTCTACGTCGAAACTCCGTTTTGCGTTCCTGCTGCCGTGTCGACCGGCTTGAACAACCGACTATTCGTTGAAACGTCTGTGGCTGCGATCAAGGCAGTGCGTAATGAAAATTCTTCAAAATCTATAAAATAAGATATCATCCCTAAGATATATACATAGAACTTACGCGGGAAACAGAGACGCATACCAAAGGCTAAATTGACCGGAATCCACTTTACTTCATCGTGCGGGACTGTACCGACTGCACGGTCACTCGCCAGCAATGGCTGTGTATACACATTCTCGATGCGGGTATTCGAATCGAAACTGTGGCGGATTGCATTTTCTTGAGCAGCCTGGGATTGGTCGGCGGGTGTGATGGAACACGGCCCTTGGTGGGTCGGCGCGCGGATGGGGAATGGCATGACGGCGATGGTGGAAACCGCGGAAGCGTTGGATCCTAAGGTTCTGCTGATGGCCTTGCGGCAATTGCGCAAAGGTGAATTCTCGGCAAGGCTGCCGCTCGACCTGATCGGCATCGACGGTGAGATCGCCGCCGCCTTCAACGACGTGGTGGAGCTGAATCAGAATCTTACCGCCGAAGTCAGCCGGCTCAGCGTCGCCATCGGCAAGGAAGGCCGCATCAGTCAGCGTGCCAAGCTGAACAACGCATCGGGCGGCTGGGAAACCTGTGTCGACAGCATCAACATGCTGGTCGGCGACATGATCCAGCCGACGACGGAAATCGCACGGGTCATCGGTGCCGTCGCCAAGGGCGACCTGTCCAAGACCATGGCGCTCGAAATCGAAGGCCGCCCGTTGCAAGGCGAATTCCTGCGCACGGCCCGCAACGTCAACACCATGGTTGACCAACTCGTCACCGTCACGACCGAGCTGACCCGCGTGGCGCGCGAGGTTGGCATCGAGGGCAAGCTGGGCGGACAGGCCCAGGTCAAGGGCGTCGCCGGCAGCTGGAAGGATTTGACCGAGAACGTCAACGTGATGGCGGCCAACCTGACCGGTCAGGTTCGCAACATCGCGGAGGTGACGACAGCGGTCGCGAAGGGCGACCTGTCGAAGAAGATCACCGTCGACGTGAAGGGTGAGATCCTGGAGCTGAAATCGACCATCAACACGATGGTGGACCAGTTGAACAGCTTTGCGTCGGAGGTGACGCGCGTGGCGCGTGAGGTGGGCTCCGAAGGCAAGCTGGGCGGTCAGGCGAAGGTGGAGGGCGTCGGCGGTACCTGGAAGGATCTGACCGACAATGTGAACATGATGGCGGCGAACCTCACGGGGCAGGTGCGCAACATCGCGGAGGTGACGACTGCGGTCGCGAAGGGCGACCTGTCGAAGAAGATCACCGTCGATGTGAAGGGCGAGATCCTGGAGCTGAAATCGACCATCAACACGATGGTGGACCAGTTGAACAGCTTCGCGTCGGAGGTGACGCGCGTGGCGCGCGAGGTGGGCTCCGAAGGCAAGCTGGGCGGTCAGGCCCAGGTCAAGGGTGTTGGTGGCACCTGGAAGGATTTGACCGACAGCGTGAACATGATGGCGGCCAACCTGACGGGGCAGGTCCGCAACATTGCCGACGTCACCACCGCCGTCGCAACGGGCGACCTGTCGAAGAAGATCACCGTCGACGTGAAGGGCGAGATCCTGGAGCTGAAGTCGACCATCAACACGATGGTGGACCAGTTGAACAGCTTCGCGTCGGAGGTGACGCGCGTGGCGCGTGAGGTGGGCTCCGAAGGCAAGCTGGGCGGTCAGGCCCAGGTCAAGGGCGTCGGCGGCACCTGGAAGGATCTGACCGACAGCGTGAATTTGATGGCGGCCAACCTTACGGGGCAGGTCCGCAACATTGCCGACGTTACCACGGCGGTTGCCAATGGCGATTTGTCGAAGAAGATCACAGTGCCGGTGAAGGGTGAAATTCTGGAGCTGAAGAACACCATCAACACCATGGTGGACCAGTTGAACAGCTTCGCATCGGAGGTGACGCGCGTGGCGCGTGAGGTGGGCTCCGAAGGCAAGCTGGGTGGTCAGGCCCAGGTCAAGGGCGTCGGCGGCACCTGGAAGGATCTGACCGACAGCGTGAACGCGATGGCGACCAATCTGACGGGGCAGGTGCGTAACATCGCCGAAGTGACGACGGCGGTGGCGAACGGCGATCTGTCGAAGAAGATCACCGTCGATGTGAAGGGCGAGATCCTGGAGCTGAAATCGACCATCAACACGATGGTGGACCAGCTGAACAGCTTCGCGTCCGAGGTGACGCGTGTGGCGCGCGAGGTGGGCTCCGAAGGCAAGCTGGGCGGTCAGGCCCAGGTCAAGGGAGTCGGCGGCACCTGGAAGGATTTGACCGACAATGTGAACGCGATGGCTACCAACCTGACGGGCCAGGTGCGCAACATCGCTGAAGTGACGACTGCGGTCGCCAACGGCGACCTGTCGAAGAAGATCACCGTCGACGTGAAGGGTGAGATCCTGGAGCTGAAATCGACCATCAACACCATGGTCGACCAATTGAACAGCTTCGCCTCGGAAGTCGCCCGCGTGGCGCGCGAGGTGGGGATCGAGGGCAAGCTGGGCGGTCAGGCCCAGGTCAAGGGTGTCGCGGGCACCTGGAAGGACCTGACCGACAACGTGAACATGATGGCGGCCAACCTGACGGGGCAGGTGCGCAACATTGCGGAGGTGACGACGGCAGTCGCGAAGGGCGACCTGTCGAAGAAGATCACCGTCGACGTGAAGGGCGAGATCTTCGAGCTGAAATCGACCATCAACACCATGGTCGACCAGTTGAACAGCTTCGCGTCGGAGGTGACGCGCGTGGCGCGCGAGGTGGGCTCCGAAGGCAAGCTGGGCGGGCAGGCAAAGGTGGAAGGCGTCGGCGGCACCTGGAAGGACCTGACCGACAACGTCAACATGATGGCAGCCAACCTGACGGGGCAGGTGCGCGGCATCGCCAGCGTCGTCACCGCGGTCGCCGACGGCGATCTGAAACGCAAGCTGGCGGTGGACGCAAAGGGTGAGATCGCTGCGCTGGCCAACACCATCAACGGTATGATCGACACGCTTGCGACCTTCGCCGATCAGGTTACCAACGTGGCGCGCGAGGTCGGCATCGAAGGCAAGCTGGGCGGTCAGGCCCGCGTGCCGGGCGCCGCCGGCCTTTGGAAGGATCTGACCGAGAACGTGAACCAACTGGCCGCCAACCTGACCACCCAGGTTCGCGCCATTGCCGAGGTTGCCACCGCGGTGACCAAGGGCGACCTGACCCGCTCCATCACCGTCGAGGCGATGGGCGAGGTCGCGGCGCTGAAGGACAACATCAACGAGATGATCCGCAATCTCCGCGATACGACGCTGAAGAATGCGGAGCAGGATTGGCTGAAGACCAATCTGGCGAAGTTCACCCGCATGTTGCAGGGCGAACGCGACCTCGTCACCGTCTCCAACATGATCCTGTCGGAAATCGCGCCGCTGGTGAATGCGCAGCATGGCGTCTTCTACGTCGCCACCCGCGACCGGGATGAAGCCCTGCTGGAACTGGTCGCCAGCTACGCACTCAAGGAACGCAAGAACCTGTCCAACCGCTTCCACCTGAAGGAAGGTCTGGTCGGTCAATGTGCCTATGAGAAGAAGCGGATCCTGCTGACCAATGTGCCTCGCGACTACGTCTCCATCAGTTCCGGACTGGGTGAGGCACCGCCGCTCAACATCATTGTGCTTCCAGTCTTGTTCGAGGACGATGTGAAGGCGGTGATCGAGCTGGCGAGCTTCGGCCGCTTCAGCGAGACGCACCAGAGCTTCCTGGAGCAGCTGACCGAGAGCATCGGCATCGTGCTGAACACGATCGCTGCCAACATGCGGACCGAAGGGCTGCTGAAACAGTCGCAACGCCTGACCACCGAACTGCAAAGCCAGCAGGAGGAGTTGAAGACCACCAACGAACGGCTGGAGCAGCAGGCCGCCTCGCTGCGCAAGTCGGAAGAGCTGCTGAAGGCCCAGCAGGAGAAGCTGACGACCACCAACGAGGCACTGGAGGAAAAGGCCGAGCAGCTTGAGAAGCAGAACATCGAGGTCGAACGCAAGAACCGCGAGGTCGTGTTCGCCAAGGCGGCGCTGGAGGAGAAGGCAGAGCAGCTTGCCCTGACCTCCAAATACAAGTCGCAGTTCCTGGCCAACATGAGCCACGAGCTGCGCACGCCGTTGAACAGCCTGCTGATCCTGTCCAAGCTGCTGGCTGACAACCCGGACACCAACCTGTCGGACCGCCAGGTGGAATTCGCCCGCACCATCCATTCCGCCGGATCGGACCTGCTGGGATTGATCAACGACATTCTGGACTTGTCGAAGATCGAATCCGGCACCGTCACCCTGGAGATCGGCGAGGTCGTCCTGGGCGACCTGCGCAACCATGTGGAGCGTACCTTCTCGCAGCTGGCGCAGGAAAAGAAGCTGAGCTTCGCCATCGAGATGGACGAGGCACTGCCCGCCAGCGTCCAGACCGACGAGAAGCGGCTGGCGCAGGTGCTGAACAACCTGCTGTCCAACGCCTTCAAGTTCACCGACATCGGCGGCATCACCTTCCGCATCGCACCGGCGACGGCAGGGTGGAGCGCGGCCCATCCGACGCTGAACGCGGCTATGTCCGTGCTGGCCTTCACCGTCATCGACACCGGCATCGGCATTCCCGAGGACAAGCAGCGCATCATCTTCGAGGCCTTCCAGCAGGCCGACGGCACAACCAGCCGCAAATATGGCGGCACCGGCCTCGGCCTGTCGATCAGCCGTGAGATCGCGCGCCTGCTGGGCGGTGAGATCCGGGTCATCAGCGCGCCCGGCAAGGGCAGCGCCTTCACGCTGTACGTCCCGCGCAGCTACGATCCGGCTGAGGAAACCGCCAACCCGCTGGTCGCCGCGGCGAGCGGAGCGTTGGCGCCGGCCGGTGGGCAGCCCACCGCCCTGTTGCCCAAGCGGACGGAGGCAGTGATCCGTCCGCTGATGACGGCCGGCTCGCAGGACGGGCTGGCCCTGCTGGAGATGCATCCGGCCGGCGACGACCGCGACCGCATCCATCCTGGCGAACCCGTGGTGCTGATCGTGGAGGACGACGCGACCTTCGCCTCCATCCTGCTCGATCTGGCGCGGGAGAAGGGGTTCCGCACCGTGCTGTCGGGCGGCGGTGCCGCAGCGGTGCCGCTGGCGCGCAAATACCGGCCTGATGCCGTCCTGCTCGACATCGGATTGCCGGACATGGACGGCTGGGCGCTCCTCGACCTGCTGAAGCGCGACCCGCAGACCCGTCACATACCGGTCCATGTCATTTCCGCCAAGGACGAGCGGCGGCGCGGCCTTTCGATGGGCGCCTTCGACTATTCGGAAAAGCCGGTGGAGCGTGAGGCCATCTTCGATGCGCTCAACCGGGTGAAGAGCTTCAAGGAGCGCAGCCACCGCCGGCTTCTGGTGGTGGAGAAGGACAGTCCGCAGCCGGGGCTGGTCGCCGGCCTGATCGGCAACGGCGATGTCGAGACGCACACCGTCACCTCCATCGAGGCGGCGATGGCGGCGCTGTCCGCCGACCGCTTCGACTGCATGGTGCTCGACCTGTCGAGTCCGATGCTGTCCGGTCCGACCGCCGCCGATATGGAACTGATGGAATGGCTGCGCACCCGCGACACGCTCGCCTGGATGCCGGTTGTCGTCTATGTCTCCCCCGCCGTGGCGCCCGAGGACGAAGCACGGCTGCGCCGGCTGGCCGAGACGGTGGTGTTGAAGAGTGCCCGGTCGCCTGCCGGCCTGTTGGACGAAACCGCACTGTTCCTTCACCGTGCGGTCGACCGCTTGCCGGAGGACAAGCGCCGCAGCATTCTGGATCTGCGCCAGCACGATCCGTCGCTTGCCGGCAAGCGGGTGCTGGTGATCGATGACGACATCCGCAACATCTTCTCGCTCGCCAGCGTGATGGAGGCGCACAGAATCGAGGTCCTGCATGCAGAAAGCGGGCGCGAGGGCATCGAGCGGTTGCGTGCCGGTCCGGCGGTCGACGTGGTTCTGGTCGACATCATGATGCCGGAGATGGACGGCTACGAGACCATGCGCACGATCCGCAGCATCGACGAATTCCGTGCCCTGCCGATGATCGCCGTCACCGCCAAGGCGATGAAGGGCGACCGTGACAAGTGCATCGAGGCCGGGGCGACCGACTACATCGCCAAACCGGTGGATATCGACCATCTGCTGTCTTTGCTGCGGATCTGGACCGCCAGGGGCGGCCGGCCCCAGCCGCGTGGAGGAATGCCGGCATGACGCGGCGCAAGCTCCGTCCGGCGCGTGCGTCGCGTCGCGGCCTCCTCGCCCCGCCATTGGCCTTTTCCCCGGTACGGGCGGCGCAGCGGTCGGGCCTGCTGGGTACAGCAAGCCATCAGGAGGCGATCCGTCAGACGCTTCTGCCCCCGGAAGTGACACCTTCGAATCCAGTCACCGCCCCGCCGGTACCCTCCGGCGATGCGATTGTGGGATGGAACAGCGGGACCATGACCTCCGATCCGCATCCACAGCCCGACAGGGCGGACGTCGCGATCCTGATCGTCGACGACGACCCCAGGAACTTGTTCGCCGTCCGCGAGACGCTGGAGGATCTAGGTGCACAGCTCATCCTCGCCCGGTCGGGTGAGGAGGCGCTGAAGCACCTGCTGCGCCAGGACTTCGCACTGATCCTGCTGGACGTGCACATGCCGGGGATGGATGGCTACGAGACGGCGGAGCTGATCCGCCTGCGCGAGAAGTCGCGTCATATTCCCATCATCTTCCTGACCGCCATCAACAAGGACGAAACGCATATCTTCCGCGGCTATGCAACCGGGGCCGTCGACTACATGTTCAAGCCGGTCGATCCGCAGATCCTGAAATGCAAGGTGTCGGTGTTCGTCGACCTTTACCGCAAGACCGAAGAGGTCAAGCGCGAGGTCGATGCCAAGCAGCGCCTGCTCGACGAGAACGAGCGGGTGCGGCGCGAGATGCGGCTGGCCGAGCAGGCGCTGCGCCGATCGGAGGAGCGGCAGGCACTGATCCTGGAACAACTGCCCATCGTGCTCTACACGGCGGACCTGACGCCGGGCATCCCGTTCCGCTACCTGTCGGAAACGGCGGAGCGAGTCCTTGGCTATCCGGCGGGCCGCTTTGTCGACGACTCCGGATTCTGGGAAAGGGGGCTGCATCCGGACGACCGCGCACGGGTGCTGCGGCAGTTGGAATCGATCCATGATACGGGTCTGACCACGGTGGAATATCGCTGGCGTTGTCCGGATGGTGGCGAGCGCCATCTGCTGGACCAAGCAGTGGTCGTGTTCGGCGAGGATGGCGTACCGGGTGAACTGTTCGGTACCATCCTGGACGTCACCGAGACCAGGCAGGCTCAACGCCAACTCGCCCATGCCCAGAAGATGGAGATGGTCGGGCAGTTGACCGGCGGCATCGCCCACGATTTCAACAACATGCTGATGGTGGTGATCGGCAGTCTGGAACGCCTGCTCCCCGGCCTGTCGGATGATACCAAGGCGGCGCGCCGGGCGGAGATGGCGCTCCAGGCGGCTTTGCGCTGTTCCGATATGACGCGGCGGCTGCTGACCTTCGCGCGTCGGCAGCAACTCCACCCCGAACCGGTTGATCTCGGCGCCCTGGTCGCCGGCATGGGCGAACTGATGCAGCGGACGCTTGGCGGAGGGGTCGCCATCGCCATCGAAGCGCCGCCTGCCGACACGCCGCCACTGTGGACCGCCTCTGTCGACCGGTCGCAGGCGGAATCTGCCCTGTTGAACCTTGTCATCAACGCCCGAGATGCCATGCCAGGCGGCGGCAGCCTGCGCATCCGCACCGAGAACGTCCGCTTCGAGGCACCGCGGGCCGCACTTGGGATGACCGTGCCGGCCGGCGACTACATCCTGTTGTCGGTGTCGGACAGCGGCTGCGGCATGGCGCCGGAGGTGCTGGAGCGCGCCTTCGAGCCATTCTTCACCACCAAGGAGGCTGGGAAGGGGACGGGCCTCGGCCTTGCCATGATCCATGGCTTCGTCAAACAGTCGGGCGGACTGATCGGCATCGACAGCATCCCGGATGCCGGCACCACCTTTCGCCTCTACCTGCCGCGGGCCACGATGGAAATGTCGCACGGCGCCGCACCGGCCGAAGATGGTGCCGACGAGGCGTTCGCCGGTCGTGGCGAGACGGTGCTGGTTGTCGATGATGACGCCGATGTGAGGGCGGTCGCAGTCCAGGCAGTGGGGGCACTGGGCTATCGCGTACTGGAGGCCGACGGAGCCGAGGCTGCACTGACGGTGCTGGACCGGCAACCGGTAGACCTGTTGTTCACCGACATCGTGATGCCCGGCGGTTTGAATGGACGAGAGTTGGCGCGGGAAGGCCTGCGCCGCCACCCCGCATTGAGGATCCTGTTCGCATCCGGCTATGCCAACGGTACCAGTGCGCCGGGATGGGAAGGGGGATCCGTTCCCGATACCCGGGAAGACGATCCCGGCGCTGTGCTGGGGGCGGTGCTGGGCCGGGCGGAGACGCTGGCCAAGCCCTATCGCGATGGCGTTCTTGCCCGCGCTTTGCGCCGCGCGCTGGATTTGCAGGCTCCTATTGCTCCGGCGGAGGTCGTCCGGGGGTGATATGGGGGAACGAGGGCGGCATCGTCCCATGCCGCCGGTTACGCACACCAGGTCAGGTTTTGGTTCATGGCTTTGTCAGACGATGCGCTTACCCTGCTTAGAGGCTCGATCCGCTCGGTCTGGGCTCTGGAGCTTCTTCTGTTGTTGCGCCGCCATTCCGATCGCGACTGGTCCAACGCCGATCTGGTCCGCGAACTGCGTGGCAGCGAAGTGGTGGTGCAGGAGGCGCTCGCCGGCTTTCGCGGTGCCGGGCTGCTGGTGGCGCAGCCCGACGGCAGCCACCGTTACCAGCCGGCTGCGCCCATGCTGGACCAATGGGTTGAGGAGATCGAACAGGCCTATGCCATCCGCCCGTCCGCGATCATCCGGGAGATCTTCGCGGCTCCTGGAAATAAGGTCCAGATTTTCGCCGATTCTTTCCGTTTCCGACACAATGATTGAGATGCAGTGAAAGAAATGAACTCTGTGGGCGATGCCGGGTGCTTTTTCCGGCCTTTCTCTCCTCATAAGGGGAGGAAGCGCTGAGATGGACGTCATCAAGTCCGGGGTCTATCTGCTGTGCTTTGCCGCCAGCCTGTTGTGCATGGTTCTGCTGTTGCGCAGCTATCTGCGGTCACGCAGCCGCCTGCTGTTGTGGAGCACACTCTGCTTCGTGGCGCTGGCGATCAACAACCTGTTGCTGTTCATCGACGTGGTCATTCTGCCGACACAAGTCGACCTGCTGCCCTATCGCCAGTTCTCCGCCCTGGTCGGGGTGGGGGGGCTGCTGTACGGCTTCATCTGGGATGCCGATTGATGTTGCCCACGACTTCCAGCTTCTTCACGGGCGCACTTGCAGCATTGTATGCCGTTGCTGGATTGTTCTTTCTCAGATTCTGGAAACGAACGCGCGATGCCTTGTTCATGTCCTTCGCGATGGCCTTCGCCTTGCTGGCGCTGAACCAGATTCTCTTGGCGTTGGGCGGTTTCGAGCGGGAGGAGCAGAGCTGGATCTATCTTTTGCGTCTGCTGGCCTTCCTGCTGATCATTGCCGCGGTCGTCCGCAAGAATCTGGAGGGACGCCGGCGATGAGGCGGAGCTATTTCCGCCCATCGCCAAAGCGGCGGCAATCCCATTCGTCGCTGCCGGCTTCCGCCCGTCCACCGTTGGAGGTGCGATAGCGGGCGTCGTCGCACTGGCCGTTTCCAGAATAGCGGCTGTAGCCGCCACGCCCCCGGCCGCCCTCGTAGCCGCTTCCCTGATAGCCGCTCTGATAGCCGCCGTCATAACCGCCGCGGTGTTGGGGGCGGTGCCGGCGGTCACGGTGGCTGTCGTCCTCGTCGTCGCCGGCGGTGGCCGCCAGTACGCCCAGCCCGACCACGGCAGCGCCGATCAGCAGCGCACCGGCCATATCGTCGTTGCCGTTGCCGGCACAGCCCGACAAGACCAACGAGGTCGCAAGAAAGGTTGCCAGGACCGTTCTCCGCCCGGAAACCCCACGCCGCTCTACCTTGCCGCTTACCGAGCCCATCGCCGTCTCCCAAACCCTGGGTTCTTTCATGCATGAACGCACGGACAGTCGTTTTCATCCAGATCCATTATAATTTCTTTTTAGACATATTTGTTCCGCTTGGCCTTTTCCATGGCGACTGCACGTCCGCGTGCAAGGGGGACTTGGCCCGGCTGGCGCAAAGCCCTATGGTCGGCCGGCTGTCGCCAATACGGGAGTGCGTTGATGTTCACCGCCAAGATCCTTCTGCTCGGCTCCGGGGAACTGGGGAAGGAGTTCGTTATCGCGGCCAAGCGGCTCGGCTGCGAAGTCATCGCCTGCGACAGCTACGCCAACGCCCCGGCGATGCAGGTCGCCGATGCGGCGGAGGTGTTCTCCATGCTGGATGCCGACGCGTTGCGCGCCGCAATAGCCAAGCACCATCCGGATTACATCGTGCCGGAGGTGGAGGCGATCCGCACCGAAGTGCTCCACGAGTTCGAAGAGGCCGGCACCACCGTCGTCCCGTCAGCCCGCGCCGCCACCATGACGATGAACCGCGACCGCATCCGCGAGGTCGCGGCGACCGAGCTGGGCCTGCGCACCTCGCGCTACCGCTATGCCGAAAGCCTGGATGAGGTCCGCACCGGGGCGGAGCACACCGGATTTCCCTGCGTCATCAAGCCTGTGATGTCCTCCTCCGGCAAGGGGCAGAGCACGGTGCAGGACGCCACCGGGCTGGAAACGGCCTGGAACTATGCGGTGGCGAACATGCGAGGAGATCGCCGCAAGGTGATCGTCGAGGAATTCGTCCCCTTTGAATACGAAATCACCCTGCTGACCGTCCGCACCCGTGACGGCATCCTCTATTGCGAACCGATCGGCCATCGACAGGAGCGCGGCGACTACCAGGAATCCTGGCAGCCGGTCGCCATGCCCCAGCGGATGCTGGATGACGCCAAGGCGATGGCGGCCCGCGTCGTCGACAACCTCGGCGGCTATGGCATCTTCGGCGTCGAGTTCTTCGTGACAGCCGACGAGGTCGTCTTCTCCGAACTGTCGCCGCGCCCGCACGACACCGGCATGGTTACCCTGTTGTCGCAGAACCTGTCGGAGTTCGAACTGCATGCCCGCGCCATTCTTGGGCTGCCAATCCCCGGCATCACTTGTCGCGCCCCATCGGCTTCCGCTGTCATCCTGGCCGACCGCGAGGCCGAGACTTTCCGCGTCGAGGGGCTCGCCGATGCCCTGAGCCTGGGCAGTGCGGAGCAGGAGGTCGATGTGCGCCTGTTCGGTAAGCCGACCACCCGCAAGAACCGCCGCATGGGCGTCGCGCTTGCAACCGGCAGCGACACCGACGATGCCCGTGTGCGGGCTGGGCAGGCGGCGGACAAGGTGACGATCCGTTACCTGTAAAGCCTCTGTATCTGCAATTGACGCCTTTTGGCCGTCCCTCTCCCGACAATGCGGGGGAGGGGCATTACCGCCCCAACAACTTATCCACCCGCCGCAGCGCCGGGAACAGCATCGCCCATAGCCCGGCCAGCCCGACCGCACCGACACCGCCTAGAACGACCGCCGGAACGGCGCCGATCAACGCCGCGACGCTTCCCGATTCAAACTCGCCCAACTGGTTGGATGCACCGATGAACAACGAGGTGACGGCGCCCACCCGGCCGCGCATGTCGTCGGGGGTGGACAGTTGGACCAGCGTTTGGCGCACGAACATGCTGACCTGATCGGTTGCGCCGACCGCCAGCAGGGCGATGAAGGACAGCAGCGGATCGGCCGAGAGGCCGAAAGCGATGGTGGCGACGCCGAAACCGGCGACGGCGACCAGCATCCAGCGGCCGGCATGGCGCCTGACGCCCCAGCGGGTGATGACCATCGCCATGGCGAGTGCTCCCAGCGCCGGGGCGCTGCGCAGCAGCCCGAGGCCCCAGGGGCCGACATGCAGCACGTCGCGAGCGTAGATGGGCAGCAGGGCAGTCGCCCCCCCCAACAGCACGGCGAACAGGTCGAGCGAGATGGCACCCAGGATCTCGGGCCGGCTGCGGATGAAGGCCGCCCCGGCGAGCATGCTCGACAGGCTTATGGCGCGTCTGGTCATCGTCACTTGTCGCGGGCGGCAGGCGGCTATCAGCAGGACCGACAGCACAAGCATCGCCGTGCTGACGCCATAAACCGCGGCTGGGCCGGCGATGTAAAGCAGCCCACCCAGCGCCGGGCCGGAGATCTGCGCGACCTGTACTCCCGACGACTGCCAGGCGACGGCGTTCGGCAGATCCTCCACCGGCACCGTTGCCGACAAAATCGCTTGGTTGGCGGGTCCCTCGAACGACTTCGCCAGCCCGATCAGCGCCACTACGGCAAAGATCGCCTGCGGCGACAGCCACCCCGCCATGGTGGACAGGAACAGGGCGGCGATTGCGACCGTCTCGATCGACAGCGCGCCGAAAAGTATGGTCCTCCGGTCATTGTTGTCGACTACATGCCCGGCCACCAGCACCAGCGCCAGGGTCGGCAGGAACTGGAACAGCCCGACCAGCCCGAGGTCGAGCGGATTGTCGGTCATGGCATAGACCTGCCAGCCGACCGCGACCACCTGCATCTGGATCGCCAGCATCGAACAGACCCGCGCGCACCAGAACAGGGCGAAGGCACGGTGGCGGAAGGCAGACCGGAAACTGTCCCCGGCCACGGGGGCGCTGGTCATGAAAGAGGCTCCAGAAGTGTGGCGAGGCCCAGCCCGCCACCGATGCCGAGCGTGGCTAGGCCCCTGCGGGGGGCGGTGCCCGCGACCGGGAACAGAAGTTCGGAAAACAGCCGGGTCGCCAGGATGCCTCCCGACGCGCCATAGGGATGGCCGAGGGCAAGGGCGCCGCCGCCGACACAGACCCGGGATTCTTCGATCTCCAGCGCGTCGAGGCAGGCCAGCACCTGGGCGGCGAACGCCTCGTTGAATTCGATGAGGTCGATACCAGCGACCGTCAGCCCGGAATTGCGGGCCAGCAGCTTGCGTACTGCTGGAATCGGGCCGGTGCCGAGCAGGTTGGGGTCGACCCCTGCCGCAGCCGAATCCACCACCATCAAGCCGCGGGTCAGGCCCAGCGCTTGGAATTTCCTTTCCGATACCACCGCGACCACGGCGGCACCGTCGTTGAACGGGCAGGCGTTGCCCGCAGTAACCGTCCCGTCCAACCTGACGATGGGGCGCAGCATCGCCAGACGGTCCAGGCTGGTGTCGGCGCGCGGGCATTCGTCGTGGTCGACGATCTGGCCGTCCGGCAAGGTGAGCGGAACGATTTCCCGGTCGAAACGGCCAGTGAGGCGGGAGGCGACCGCCTTGCGGTGGCTGTCCAGGGCATAGCGGTCCTGGCGGGCCCGGTCGATGCCGTATGCGGTGGCGACAGCCTCCGCTGCCTCGATCATCGACGGGTCACCGATACTGTCCGGGGCAAAGCGGGCGCGGTCGTAGAAGACCGGGCTGCGGTAGAGGTTCGCCGGCTTGGCGACCCGCCATGGCGCGGTGCTCGTGCTCTCCACTCCGCCGGCCAGGAATACGTTGCCGGCGCCGGCCTGGATCAACCGGGCTGCGAGGTTGATGGCCTCCAGGCCCGACCCGCACTGACGGTCCACTGTGACGCCGGGCACCGACATCGGCAGCCCGGCCGCCAGCGCCGACAGTCGCGCGACGTTGCCGCCGGGGCCGACCGCGTTGCCGAGGACGACGTCATCCACCTCGCCCGGATCGATCCCGGCGTCGGCGAGCACGGCTTGGATGACGGGCGCGGTGAGGTCCTGGACGGGCAGGTCGCGCAGGGAGCCGCCGATGCGGCCGACCGCAGTGCGGCGTGCTGCGACGATGATCGGGCGGCCGGTCATTCCAGTGTCTCCAGCCTACCCGCAATCGCTCGGTCACGCACATCCGCCCGCGCGATCTTGCCGCTGCCGGTCAGCGGCATGTCCGCCGCTGCGAAGACCCGTCGCGGTGCCTTGTAACCTTCCAGCCGCTGATGGCACCAACTGCGCAGATCCGCCAGCGACGCACGTTGCGCCCCCCGCCACCACACCACAGCCGACACGGTATCGCCCCAATAGGGGTCGGGTAGGGCGAAGACCACCGCCTCGGCCACTGCCGGATGAGCCCGCAGCGATGCTTCGACCTCTGCCGGATAGACGTTCAGGCCGCCGGTGATAACCATGTCGCCGGCCCGGCCGACCAGCCGCAGCCAACCTTCCGCATCGATCCAGCCGTAATCGCCGACCGTGCCCCATCCGTCACTCTCACGGAAGCCAGCGCTGTCGGCAGTCCCGAGATAGCCATCGCTCAGCATACCACTGCGAACCCAGACGGTGCCGGGCCGGCCCTGCTCGACCGGATTGCCGTCATCGTCGCGCAGGCTGAGTTCCACGCCGTGGAAAGGGCGACCGACGCTGTCGGCAGGGGCGCCTTCGCGCGACGAGCGCAGGCTTACGAAGCTCAATTCCGATGCGCCGTAATATTCCAGAACCGTGGCCTCCGGGCAGAGTACGGTCAGCCGCTCATACACCGCGGGTGCGAGCTTTGCGCCGGAACAGACCACCCGGCGCAGGAGAGGGAAGCGTCGACCATCACGTTCCGCGGCATCCAGGATGCCGACCAGCATGGTCGGAACCAGGACCAGCGTGGTGATGTCGCTCTCTTGCAGGCGGGACGCGGCACCGACGGCATCGAATTTGGACTGCACCCACACCGTGGCACCGGTCGACAGCCCTTCCACAAGACCATAGAGACCCAGGCCGTGGACCAGCGGCCCGGGCACCAGCACGGTATCGCCGGCGCCGATGCCGAACTCCACACGGCTTGCTTCCAGCGTGGCCAGCCATGAGCCCTGGTTGCGGATGAAAGCCTTTGGTCGGCCGGTGGTGCCGGAGGTGAAGCCGACCAGGAACGGTGTCTTCGGGTCCACCGTGGGAATGCTCCAGCCCGACGGTTGCGCCGCAATCCAGGTGGCGGCGGTTTCGGCGGTCAGATGCAGGTCGGGACGGAGCGTTTCGAGCGCTGCGGCGGCCTGCCCGGCGCTCCATTTCGGGTCGAACAACCCGACCACGCCCCCGGCCGCGACGGTGCCGAGGAACAGGGCCGGCAACTCCGGCCGATTGCCGAGGCTCAGGGCGACGCGCGGGGGCTTCCCATCGGACCGCAGTGCGGACACTCCGGAGCCGACCCGTCGCATCTGCTCCAGCAACCTGCCGTAGGACAGCGCCGCACCGTCGATGATCAGCGCCGGATGTCCGGGATCGTCTTCGGCCACCTTTGCAAAGGCGCGCGTAAGGTTGTCCAGCCCGATGAATTCTCCGGTCACGGGTCGATCAGGCATGGATCGGCAGGATGCCGGCACGGCGGACGGCAGCGGCAGCGACGGCTGCGATTCCAGCCTTGATCAGATCGCCCGGTACGAAGGCCAGTGAACCATAGACTGCCTTCTCGATCGGCAGGCCGGCAATCAGCCACAGCCAGGGGATGCCGCAGGCATAGACGACCAGGATCCCGCCGAGAACGCTGACCGCAAACAGGCGGACAGGATTGGCATTGGTGGCGAAGCGTTCCGCCAGCCAACCGGTGATGAGGGCGGCCAGCGGAAAGGCAAGCACGAAGCCGCCGGTCGGTCCCATCAGCACGCCGATGCCACCACGCCCGCCAGCCAGCAGCGGCAACCCGGCCGCGACCAGCAGCACGAACAGCAATGCGGCCAAACCGCCGCGCTTGGCGCCAAGGATGGTGCCCGCCAGCATCACCCCCAAGGTCTGCGCTGTGATGGGCACCGGGAGGAAGCCCAGGGGTATCGGCGGCGCCATGCCAAGGCCGCCGAGCAGGGCGGCGAACAGCGCACAGAGAACAAGGTCGCGGGTCGACAGCATGATGGACGCTTCCTTCGGAGGGTGACGTTATCGTTGAATATTCCTGGCGCTTTGGCAGTCCTGATCGGCCGGGTCATAGCCGCGCGCTTCAAGCGCGGCGGTCAGATCATCGGCCATGGTGAGAATCTTGACCAGCAGCGGAACGAACAGGGCGGCTATGTTGCGCTCGACGCCACGGGCGCGCTGGGCCATCCGCACCTCGCGCACCTGCTCGCCCAGCATCGGGATAAAGCGGATGGTCAGCGCCAGCATCAGCGCCATCTTGGCCGGATTGACGCCCAGCGGGCGCATCAGGCCGAACAGCCATTCGAAGAGATCGACCATGTCCATCACGCGGGTGGTCAGCGTGACCAGCGTCGCCAGCAGGATCAGCGCGGCGAAGCGGGCGACGGCAGCCACCATGTCCTCCCAGCCGCCACCGGCGAGCAGGGCTTGGAAGCCGAACAGCAGCGTCAGCATAACGATCGGCGCCCGCAACTCGCGCAGCACCCGTCCCGCCGGCAGCCTCGCAGCGATCAGAACCCCGGCACCGAGCAGGGCGGCGGCCATTGCTCCCCAAACGCCCGGAAGCGCCAGCACCAGGGCCGTCGCCAACAGCAGACCGCCCAGTTTCGCCCCCGCGGGCAGCCGATGGATCACCGAGTCCCGGTGAAGATAAAGCCCCAGCATCAGCCGAGACGCTCGACATAGGCCGGCACGGCCAAGGCAGGCGGACCGTCGGCAACGATGCGGCCGTCCTCCAGCACCAGCACCCGGTCGAAATCCGTCACCATGTCGAGATCGTGGGTGACGACGATGACGGTTTGCGGCAAGCCCCGCAGCAGTTCGACCACCTTGCGGCGGTTGCGCAGGTCGAGCAGGGTCGTGGGTTCGTCGAAGATCACATAGGCCGGTTCCAGCACCAGCACCCCGGCGATGGCCAGCAATTGCTTCTCGCCGCCGCTCATCTGGTGCGCCGGCTGGTGACGGTAACGGTCGAGGCCGTAGCGCTCCAGTGCCGCCGACACCCGTCGGGCGATCTCGGCCTTGGGCAGCTTGCGAGCCTTCAGGCCGAAGGCAAGGTCCTCCTCCACCGTCGGATAGACGATCTGGGTATCGGGATTCTGGAAGACGAAGCCGACCCGCTGGCGTACCGCGCGTCCATCGGTCCGGGTATCCAGCCCGTCCACGCTGACACTGCCGGCGTTCGGCACGATCAGGCCGTTCAACAGTCGCGCCAGCGTGCTCTTCCCCGAGCCGTTGCCGCCGAGGATGGCGATGCGTCGCTCCGTCAGCCGCAGGGACAGGTCGTGCAGCACGGGACGGTCGCCATAGGCGTGGGAGACGGACCGGAGTTCGATCATCGACGGACGCTTGGCTTTCGCGTTGCAGTTCTATTGCGTATGCGAAAGGTACTTAACCGGTTTACAGGCGGGGTGCCAGGGGGAAGCGGGCTCGCTTCCGGTTCAGGCACAGACTGGTGCAGAGAGTTCCGGTCGACAACCACCCGATCAGCGCCGCGACGGCATCAGCGGAAAGGAAGCAGATCATCGGCGATCTGCACGACCGATGACCCATAGCCGGTCGCCTGGGGCAGTGGCGGGACTCGCGTCGAAACCGCCCAATTCCGCCATCACACGAAAACCATGTCGTAGAAGCAGAGCTCTCATCTCGTCCGGAAGACACCATCTCAATTCGAGTAATTCATCTTTGCTCTTAAGAACTTCATTTTCTTTATCCATAATCTCGTAAGTTACTTTAAATATTGAAATTCTTTTTTGGTGGTCGATGGTTATGCTTTTGAATGTACGTGCCACATTGAAAGGCGACCCTTCCAGATTGACGACCATTTTGGGGTTGGGACTCGTTTGGCGCATATTGCTGGTATCGTCCCGCGCTCCCCATGAATCGATGACAGCTCGGCCACATTCGGATAGATGCCCGTGCAATCCCTCCAGGAATTGGTTTCGATCATCATCGCCCAGAAGAAAATTAAAAAGCCGATAGGGCGCAATCGCAAGATCGAAACGGCGGCCCAGATCAAGCTTCCGGATATCTGCCTGCATGAAAGACACGCGTTTCTTCACATTTTCACTGGCACTGTCCAATTTATGGCGAGCAACGGCCAGCATATCTTCCGAGATGTCGATGCCAACGACATCGTGCCCAGCTTCGGCCAGCGGAAATGTCAGCCGCCCTGTGCCGGCGCCGATATCCAAAATCGGTGTTCCAGTACCGATTGCAAGTGTCCGATAGAATGTCTTCTCACTTTCCGGGCATAGCGCTCCGTCGACAAAATCGTACAGTGCGGCGCTAAAACTGCCTTTTCCATAATATTGTTGTGCCATTCCGCCTGCGTCCGTCCGGTGCAAATACTGATTTCTTGATTAAGCCATCAGTCCAGCCAGTTTCCCAAACCGATCTTTCGACAGGGGTGGGGCCTGTGCATTTCCGGGCAGAGTATGAAATCAGAAACTGTTCCTCTCATGGTAGGTTTGGAGGAACTGCCGCACCCGCGGTTCTGCGCATTCGTGGAACACGTCGCGCGGTGTGCCGAAGGCGGCGATTCGGCCATGATCGAGGAAGGCCACCTTGTCGGCGACATTGGCGGCGAAGCCCATTTCGTGAGTCACCACCACCATGGTCATGCCGTCGGCCGCCAGATCGCGCATGACCTGCAACACCTCGCCCACCAATTCGGGGTCGAGCGCGGAGGTCGGTTCGTCGAACAACATCAGATGGGGTTCCATCGCGATGACGCGGGCGATGGCGACCCGCTGCTGCTGGCCGCCGGACAGGCGGGCGGGGTAGCTGTCGGCCTTGGCGGACAAACCGACTCGGTCGAGCATCTGGCGGGCACGGTCCGCGGCTGCGACCTTGTCCATGCCGCGGACCTGCACCAGCGCCTCGGCCACATTCTCCAGCGCGGTCATGTGGGGCCACAGGTTGAACTGCTGGAACACCATGCCGACGTTGCGGCGCAAAGTCCGCAGGTCGCGGTTGGACAGGCGGCGGCGCGGAGTGTCTTCACTGTAGCCGACCAGCTTGCCTTCGATGCGAATCTCGCCGCGGTCATACACTTCCAGAAAGTTGATACAGCGCAGCAGCGTGCTCTTGCCCGATCCGCTGGGGCCGATCAGGCAGACGACCTCCGACCTGTTGACAGTCAGGTCGATGTCGCGCAACACCTCGTTGGTGCCGAAGCTCTTGCCGACGCCGCGGATCGAGACCATCGGCGCGGTGTCCGCGCCGGAGGAAGCGCGGGGCAGGGTGGTGGTTTCGGAAACGGCGATCATCACGCCCTCGCGGTTGCGGTCTGGGTCGGGGACCCCTGCGGCGACGCATGGGTCAGGAAACGGGTGACGCGGGCCTCCAACCGGCGGCCCAGGCGCGACACCACCTCCACCAGCAGCCAGTAGAACAGCGCCATCCCCAGGATGGTCTCGAAGGTGGCGAAGGTCTCCGCCGCCATGGTCTGCATCTCGTACATCAATTCCGGCACGGTGATGATCGACAGAACCACCGTCTCCTTGGTCAGGATCGCCATCATGTTGACGATGGCCGGCACGGTGGAAACCAGCATCGCCGGTACGATCACCCTGCGCAGGATTGCGCCATAGGACATGCCGAGGCTGAGCGCGGCCTCCACCTGTCCCTTCGGCACGGATTGATAGCCGGCGCGGAAGATCTCGGCGAAATAGGCACTGCCGTAGATGCCCAGCCCAAGGATGCCGGCAGCGGTCGCCTCCAGACGCAGGCCGATGGACGGACCGCCGCTGTAGAGCAGGAACAGCTGAATCAGGAATGGCGTGCCGCGGATCACCTCGACATAGGCACGGATGATCCAGCGTAGCGGCTTGAACGGCAGTTGTCGCAGCAGCATCAAGGCAAAGCCCAACACGATGCCGATGGCGCAGCCGGCCCCCCAGCACAGGATGGTGACGCCGAAGCCGCGCAGCAGCGCCGGGCCGTACTGGACCAGCAGGGAAAGATCGAGCATCGCATCAGCCCTGTTGCAACCGGCGTTCGACCAGCGTGCCGAACAGGGCCAGCGCGCCGTTGATCGCCAGGTAGATGACGCCCGCCGCAAGATAGATTTCGAGTGGGCGGAAATTGCTGGCCGAAATGGTCTGGCTCGTCCGCGTCAACTCCGCCACCCCGACGACCGAGATCAGCGAGGACGCCTTCAGCAGCAGGATCAACTCGTTGACCAGGGCCGGCACGGAAATCCGGAAGGCCTGTGGCAGCAGGATTCGGATCCAGATCGCTGCGCCGGGGAAGCCGAGTGCCAATGCCGCCTCCGACTGGCCGTGGGGCACCGCATTGAGCGCCCCCCGGTAGATCTCCGACACATAGGCGCCGGAGGCGAGGCCCAGCGCTGCGATGGAGGCCACGAGCGGAGGCACGTCGATGCCGACAAGCGGCAACATGTAGTAGATCAGCAAAAGCTGGATCAGCAGCGGCACACCGCGGAAGAAACTGACATAGACCCCGCCGGCCATGTCCGCCGCCCGTCCGCCGGATTGACGCGCCACGCAGACGAGCACGCCGATGACCTGCCCCAGCAGAACGCCGAGCAGCGAGACCCAGACGGTCGTGACGGCCGCCCCCAGCAGATGGGGAAAGGCGTCGATGATGACGCTGAACTTCATCGAATGGGCCTTTGTCGGCAGGGCCGGGACTCCTTCCCTCTCTCAATGGAAGAGAGGGAAGGATGCGACTTTCTTAGAGCTGCGGTTCCGGAACCGTGGTCGGCAGCTCCTGCGAGACGCCGAACCACTTCTTTTGAATGCTGGCCATCCGGCCGTCCTTCTGGATCTTCACCAGGGCGGCGTTGACCGCTTCGATCAGGCTCTTGTCATCGTCGCTCGGCCGGCCGACCCAAGAGAAGTAGGAGGGCTTGCCGAAGGGCGGCAGGACGACGGCGAATGTCTCCTTGCGCTGCGCAGCGGCGAAAGCGAGATTCGGCAGCGAGTTGACCGACGCATCGACGCGGCCGGCGGCGAGGTCGGCGTAGGACTGGTTGCTGTCGACATACTCGCGCACATCCGGCGGGGTCGGCAGGGTCTGGCCGAACTCCTTGACCTGCGCCAGCTGGGAAGTGCCCTTTCCGCCACCGACCTTCTTGCCGGCGATGTCTTCCGGCTTGTTGATGCTCTTGTCGTCGGCGCGCTTCATGATCGCGGCAGTCGCCTCGGAAATCGGAACGGTGAAGGAGTAGCGCTTCATACGCTCCTTGGTTATGGTGACGGGCGCGATGACCAGATCGAACTTCTTGGCCTCCAGGCCCGGCAGGACGCTGGTCCAGGGCAGGTCGATATACTTGGGCTTGACGCCCAGTTCCTTCGCCACCTCGTCGATCAGGTCGCGGTCGACGCCTTTGTATTCGTTGTTCTCAAGGAAATCGAAGGGTGGGAACTGCATTTCGGTTGCGACCGTGATGACGCCTGCCTTCTTGACGTCGGCCAACGTGTCGGCCATCGCCGTGCCGGCGGTTGCACCGGCGACCAGCAGCGTGGCGCCCAGCAGTGCCGCCTTGAACATCGTGCGAACCATGACCTTGCTCTCCATCGTGAACATACCCCTGTTGCGGCCGGCGGATGAGGCCGGGCCTTTTGTGTTTACAAATTCAACTCGGTCGCACTGTCGGTGATCGACGAGCCGCTCAGGCTGAAGCGGTCGCCGACCGAGAGGAAATGAACCAGCGTGATCGGCCGATTGAGATGCACGGTCTGCCGACGGATGGACAGGCAGGCCGTACCGGCCTCCACACCCAGCAGTGCCGCCATGTCTCCAGTCGCGTTTACAGCGCGCACTGTATGCTCGGCCGATGACCAGGGCACCCTGTCGACCAGCCAACGGCTGGGCGCCGTACTTTCGAACGACTCCTCAGCGACCTCCGGCACCGCATCGAGATTGAGCAGACGGCGCTCGTGCTGGATCGGTGTGCCATCACTGAAATGCAGGCATTCCAGTGCCAGTATCGGCGTACCGTCCGGCAGGTCCGGCCAGCGGATACCCTCGCCGTTGCGAAGGTTCTTGCGTTCCCGGATGCGGAATTCATACACACGCCCTTCGCGCGCGACAACGTCGCCGATGTCCTCGATGGGAAGGGCGAAGCGGTCGCGGCGGCCGGTGGCGACGAAGGTGCCGGCCCGGCGGCGGCGGACCAGGAAGCCTTCGCGCGCCAGCAGCGCGATGGCCTTGTTGACGGTCTGGCGGGAAACGCCGTAGAGCGCCGACAACTCCGCTTCGTTGGGCAGGCGCTCACCGCTTTGCCAGCGCCCGCGCAGGATCTGGCCGGCGACGGCGCGCTTGATCTGGTCGAACAGCGGGCCCTTTCCATCGAGCGCGAGGCCGTCGAGCGCAAGGCTCTCCGGCTTGCGTGCCGGCCCGCCAAATCCGTCCTGTCCGGTCACGCCTTGCCGTGCCAACCCCTGCACCCCGCTCTCCGCGCCGCGCTGCAATATGACGTTTCGAAGATAATGTATGTACATAATCCGACGGTCAATCGTGAATTCCACGCTTGGTCCCTGCCAATGCCTTTCCTTGCTGCATCGCAGCAGATTTTCGCCTATTCCCTTTGCCAGGGCTTGCGTTGCAGCTCAAAAAAGCCAATTGGAGTGCGGGTTTTTCTGATGGAATCGGTTCGAGTGCTTGCATGTCGACAGTGTCGGGCAAGGTTGGGTTGAGTGGAGTGCAGGGAGTGGTCCGTGACGATCTGGTTGCCTGTCCGGATTGCGGACGGCTGCATCAGGTCCGTTCCTTGCCGCCTGGCGGTCGTGCCGGCTGTACCCGATGTGGCGCGTTGTTGTACCGGCATGTGGCGGGCGGTCCGCAGCATGCGTTGCCGATGGCGTTGACGGCGCTGCTGCTGCTGGGGCTGATCGCCGTTAAACCGCTGATGGCTGTGCATATCCAGGGCAACGACAGGGCAGGGCTGGTGACGACCGGAATCGAGGCGCTGGCCGCTCAGGGTATGTGGCCGCTGGCGCTTTTGGTCGGCCTGCTGGTGCTGGGGGCGCCGGTGGCACGCGTCTCGGGGGTCATCGCCGTGATGCTGCGCCTGCACACCGGGCGGTCCGCCGCTTCGTCGAGGGCGACCGCCCGGCTGTTCGCCCTGACCGAGGTCCTGCGCCCATGGGCAATGCTTGATGTTTTCCTTCTCGGGCTACTGGTCGGTTATTCCAAGCTGTATGGGTTTGCCAATGCCGAGGTGCTGGCCGGTGGGTTGGCGCTGGGCGGCTACGTGCTGGCGATCACGGTGATGGACCAGGGGCTCGACCGCCGGGCATTGTGGTCGGCGATCGACCATGTGCCGTCCGATCCGGCGCCTCCCCCCCATCGCTGGATCGCCTGTTCGGTATGCGGACGCATCCACTCCTGTGATGGCGGTGCCGATCCGCACCGTTGTACCCGCTGCAGCAGCCGTCTGCATGCACGTGAGCCCGACAGCCTGGGACGAACGACCGCGCTCGTGGCAACGAGCGCCATCCTGTATGTGCCGGCCAACCTGTTGCCGGTGATGACCGTCGTCAATTTCGGCCAGGGCGATCCCAGCACGATCCTGGGCGGTGTCGGGGAGTTGGCCGCGTCCGGCATGTGGCCGCTGGCGCTACTGGTCTTTGTCGCCAGCGTCGCCGTTCCGATGTTGAAGCTGGGCGGACTGGCATGGTTCGTCGTCACGGCATGGCGCGGATCGGCCGTCAGGCTGCAGGGACGGACCCGTCTCTACCGTTTCATCGATGCCATCGGGCGTTGGTCCAACGTGGACGTATTCATGATCGCCATCCTCACGGCGCTGGTGCAGTTCGGCGCCGTCGCCTCCGTGCGTGCCGATACCGGCGCGATCGCCTTTGCCGCAGTGGTCATCCTGACCATGCTGGCCAGTCATGTCTTCGACCCCCGTGTGATGTGGGACCGGGCCGAGGAGCGGCGGCATGACTGACGCCGGTCAACAGCCTTCGCCGGCCCCGCCGCCTCACCCGCCCGAAGTGGATGTTTCCATGCGTCGGCGCCTGTCCTTCCTATGGCTGCTGCCGCTGGTCGCGGCGCTGATCGCCGCTTGGCTCGGCTGGCGCTGGCTGGAGGAACGCGGGCCGCAGATCGTGATCACCTTCCAATCCGGTGACGGCTTGGAGGCGGGGCGGACCCGGATCAAGCACAAGAACGTCGAACTGGGCGTCATCGAAGCGGTCAGGCTGTCCGACGACCTGTCGCAAGTGGTCGCGACCGCGCGGATGGACCGCACCGCCTCCCCCCACCTCAAGGACGGGACCCGCTTCTGGGTGGTCGCGCCGCGTCTTGGACTTGGCGGAGTGTCGGGGCTGAGTACGGTGGTGTCGGGCACCTATGTCGAGATGGAGCCCGGCGGGGGCGGCGACCGACGGGAATTCGACGCTCTCGACGAGCCGCCGGTGATCCGCGCCGACGTGCCCGGCCGCAGCTTCAATCTCAAGACGGACCAGCTTGGCTCGCTGGCCCAGGGTTCGCCGGTCTATTTCCGCGGCGTCCAGGTCGGCGAGGTGATGGGTTACAGCCTGTCGCCACAGGACCGGATGGTCTCGGTATCGATCTTCGTCCGCGCGCCCTACGAGGGGCTCGTGCATGAGGGAAGCCGTTTCTGGCGCTCGTCGGGCATCCAGGTCTCTGCCGGAGCGGACGGCTTCAAGTTCCAGACGGAATCCCTGAAGACTCTCGCGCTCGGTGGCGTGGTGCTGGAAACCCCGCCCGACCCTCAAGCCGGGGCGCCGGCGAAGGACTGGGCCAGCTTCACGCTTTACGAGGATCAGGCTACCGCCGCGGCGGCCCGCGACCGGCTGCGGGTGCGCTACCGGCTGGAATTCGCCGGATCGGTCCAGGGGCTGCAGGCGGGAGCGCCGGTGCTGATGCGCGGCCTGACAGTCGGCCATGTCTCGGCGGTGCGGCTGGAGTATGACGAGGCCCGGCAGGAATTGCACATTCCGGTGGAGATCGACATCGAACCCGATCTGGTGGCCCGGACCTATGCCGTGATCGACGGCAAGCCGATGGACGAGCCGGCGGTGCGCACGCTGATCGCCGTGCAGGTGGAGAAGGGCATGCGGGGCCGGCTCGCGTCGGGCAACCTGCTGACCGGGCAGAAGCTGGTGTCCTTCGACTACGAACCGGGCCATCCGCCGACAGCGCCGGGCACCGAGCGGTCGGAGTTGCCGACCGTCGCCTCCAGCGATATCGATTCGATCACCCGGTCGGCCGGCGCCGTGATGGACAAGGTGGCGGCGCTGCCGCTGGACGGGCTGGTCGCCGATCTGCGCGGTACTTTGCAGTCCGTAACCGGCGTTGCCGGTTCGCCGGACCTAGCGCGTTCGCTGGCGGCGCTCGCCAAGGCGCTGGGCAGCGCCGATGTGCTGATGCGCGATACCGGACGTCAATTGCCGGAGCTGGTCAAGAGCCTGCGCGGCGTGGCCACCGCTGCCCAAGGCACGCTGAACAGCGCCAATGGCCTGCTTGGCGGTGGTGGCGGACAAGCCGACTTGGCTGGCGTACTGCGGCAGCTGAATGACGCCGCGCGCTCCTTCCGTGTGCTGGCAGATTATCTGGAACGCCACCCGGAAGCACTGCTTCGGGGCAAGACACCGTGACGACAAGAGGGAACGCAATGGGGCGGATGCGTGGATGGCGAGGGGCGGCACTGGCGGTGCCGCTTCTGTTGCTGGCGGCTTGCCAATCGACGCCGGACAGCCGGCTCTACACATTGGCGATGGTTCCACCGTCCGGAGCAGTGCAGGCAACCCGGACGACACCGCAGATGCTGGCGCTCGGATCGCTGGATTTGCCGATGCTGATAGACCGGCCGCAGATCGTGCGCCGCATCGACGGCAACAGGGTCGAGGCTCTGGAGTTCGATCGCTGGGCCGAACCGTTGGCCGACGGATTGCGCTCCACCCTGGCCGCCGATCTGGCGGCGCGGCTGCCTGGAATGACCGTTCTGCCGGTGGCAGGGTCTGCCCTGGCGGAGGGGACCGCGGTACTGGCCGTCACCGTCCTGCGGTTCGACGCCGACAGGGCCGGCCGCGTGGTGCTGGATGCGCAATGGAGCCTGTCGACGGGCAGTGACATGGCAGGCGGCGGGGCGGCTGGCCGCAGGATCGGCCCATCCCGCGAAACCGTGGAGATCCCAGGCGTCAATGCCGAGCCCGATAGCCTGGTCCGGGCGATGAGCCAGGCGGTCGCCGCCTTTACCGATCGCATCGCTGCGGGGGTACGGCGGTAGCCGCAATCAGCATCGCGACGGCCCGGCGTCAATGCAGCAGGGTGGCGCCGCGGTCGGCCGCCGGCTGCACACGATCCATCCGCTTCGCATTGATCCCGTCAATCGCTTTGTTTGTGAGAGGCACGTCGGAAGGGTCGGGCATCTGCAGGCCGGCGCGGGTCAATGCCGACGCCAGGACGCAGAGCGGCGCCATCGCCATCCGCACTCCAGCCAGCGGCAGCCAGTCGTTCATCAACAGCCCGGCCTCGCCATGACGGTCTTGTTGGACCAGCCGCAACATGTCGAGCAGCATGGATTCGTCGGTACCCAGCGCGGGGCAGGGCGGCCGGTGCAGGTCGAGTGGACGGGTGGTGGCAGCCAGCACGATCCGCATCAACGTATCGAACGCAACCGCTGCGTCGTTGGACAGGCCGGCTGCGGTCATTCCATCCTGCCAGTGCGGATGCGGACGGTCGGGCTCCCGCAGGGGCTCCGCCCACAGCCGCAGGACGGAGACGACAAGCGCCTCCGCCGTACGCAGGTCCTGGAACCGCTCGCGGCACGGTGTGGCCCGGCGATGGGACGACATGGTCGTCATGGCGAACTCCACTTGCGATGAACTGAAGCAGCCTATGACCGCCTCGCCCCAATTGCAAGTAATTCGCATTTGCAAACATCGCTGGCTCAGCGATATTCCGTTCTCCGCGCCAGGCCGTCCTTCAGATGCCGGATCGCCGCATGGACCTTGGGCGGGGCATGCCGCTTCTGCGGATAGACCGCCCATACCGCGGTGTTGGGGGGGCGGTGGCGGTCGAGCAGGGAGACCAGCCGACCTTCGGCAACCGGTCCCCGCACGTAATAATCCGGCAACTGGCAAAGCCCGAAGCCGCGCAGCGCCGCGTCCAGAACGGAAAAGCCGCTGTTGCAGCGCCAGCGGCCACGTGGGCGGAACAGCCAGTCCTGGCCACTGTCGTCGAACAGCCAATGGTCGGCGGTCCCGATCAGGCATTGATGGGTGCCCAGGTCCGCAAGGTTGCCCGGTGCACCATGCCGCTCCAGATAGGTGGGGGCGGCGCACAGATGCATCACCCGCGGGGCGATGCGGGTCGCGACCAGACTGGACTCGCTGAGACGGCCCAACCGGATCGCCAGATCGTAGCCCTCCTGCACCAGATCGAGGCGGCGGTTGGTCAGTTCCACCTCGATGCTCAGTTGCGGATTGCGCTCCATCAGGCTGTTGATCAGCGGCATGACGAACTGCTCGCCATAGGCGGTGGCGCAGGTCATCCGCAGCAGGCCCTTCACCTCGCTGTCGCCGCCCTGAAGGGCGCCCACGGCCAGGAAGGCATCGTCACGCTGCTCCGCCAGCCGCTGGCAACGGGCGAGAAAGGTACGGCCGCTCTCCGTCAGGCTGACCTTTCGGGTCGTCCGGTAGAACAGCGGGGCCTGCAATCGATCCTCCAGCCGCGCGACGCAGCGGCTGACATGGGAGGACGAAACCCGCAGCCGCTCTGCCGCTCGAGAAAAGCTGCCGGCTTCCGCCACCGCCACGAACTCGTCGATGCCGTCCCATCCGCTCATGGCACCTCCAACCTTCCTTGCCGATTATCCCCATACAGCAAAAATCTATTCTCGAATTTGCCGTTCTGGCAATGACCGGCAGCGGTCTACACTGCGGCAACCAAATGCCAATTCGCTTTCTGGGAAGGATAGCCCACATGGTCCTGTCACGCGCCGCCGTCGCTTGGGAAGCCAACCGTCCGCTCGAGATCGAAGAGGTCGAGGTCGCGGCGCCCAAGGCTGGCGAGGTGATGGTTCGCATCGCCGCCACCGGCGTCTGCCATACCGACGCCTACACCCTGTCCGGCAAGGATTCGGAAGGCGTGTTTCCCTGCATCCTCGGCCATGAAGGTGGCGGCGTGGTGGTCGAGGTCGGTCCCGGCGTCACCTCGGTGGCGGTTGGCGACCATGTGATCCCGCTGTACACGCCGGAATGCGGCAAGTGCAAATTCTGCCTGTCCGGCAAGACCAATCTGTGTCAGGCGATCCGCGCCACCCAGGGCAAGGGCCTGATGCCGGACGGCACCAGCCGCTTCTCGCTGAAGGGCAAGGAAATCGCCCACTATATGGGGACCTCGACCTTCTCCGAATACACGGTGCTGCCCGAGATCGCGCTTGCCAAGATCAACAAGGCCGCCCCGCTGGAGAAGGTCTGCCTGCTGGGCTGCGGCGTCACCACCGGCATGGGCGCGGTGATGAACACCGCGAAGGTCGAGCCCGGTTCGACCGTCGCGATCTTCGGCCTCGGCGGCATCGGCCTGTCGGCCATCATCGGCGCCACCATGGCCAAGGCCAGCCGCATCATCGGCATCGACATCAATCCGTCGAAGTTCGAGATCGCCAAACAGCTGGGCGCCACCGATGTCATCAATCCGATGGACTACGACCGTCCGATTCAGGAAGTTCTGGTCGAGATGACCGATGGCGGCGTCGATTACAGCTTCGAGTGCATCGGCAACGTGAAGATCATGCGTGCCGCGTTGGAATGCTGCCACAAGGGCTGGGGCGAGTCGGTGATCATCGGCGTCGCCGGCGCCGGCGAGGAGATCTCCACCCGGCCGTTCCAGCTGGTCACCGGGCGCGTCTGGCGCGGCTCCGCCTTCGGTGGCGTCAAGGGCCGCTCGGAGCTGCCGGAGTATGTGGAGCGTTATCTGCGCGGCGAGTTCGAACTGGACACCTTCATCACCCACACCATGGGCCTGGAGGACATCAACCACGCCTTCGACCTGATGCATGAGGGCAAGAGCATCCGCTCGGTCATTCTGTACAACAATTGATGGAACAACCCTCTCCCGACCTGGGAGAGGGCCTCTTCCCGGCATTCGTTTTCACAAAGGCGCCTCCATGACCGACTCCCTCACCATCCTGTCGGAAACCCGCGTCTTCGGCGGCTGGCTGAAGCGGGTGCGGCATCAATCCGCGGCGGTGGACTGCGCGATGACCTTCGCGATCTTCCTGCCGCCGCAGGTGGAGGCCGGCGCTTCGGTGCCCGTCCTCTACTGGCTGTCCGGCCTGACCTGCACCGACGAGAACTTTACCCAGAAGGCCGGCGCCTTCCGCGTCGCCGCCGAACTGGGGTTGGCCATCGTCGCCCCCGACACCAGCCCGCGCGGCGACGGGGTGCCGGGAGATCCCGACGGGGCATGGGACTTCGGCCAGGGTGCCGGATTCTACGTCGATGCGACCGAAGAGCCCTGGGCGCGCAACTACCGCATGCACGATTACGTGACGCGGGAACTGCCGGCGCTGGTCGAGGCCGGCTTTCCGGTGACCGGCAGCCGGTCGATCGCCGGCCATTCGATGGGCGGGCATGGCGCGCTGGTCTGCGCGCTGAAACATCCGGGCTTCTTCAAGGCGGTGTCGGCCTTCTCGCCCATCGTCAACCCGGCCGCGGTGCCGTGGGGGGAGAAGGCGTTCGGGCGCTATCTCGGCTCGGACCGCGAGCGCTGGCTGGAATGGGATGCCTGCGCCCTGATCGCGACGGCCGCCGAACGGCTGCCGATCCTGATCGACCAGGGGGATCGCGACGGGTTCCTGGAGACCCAGTTGAAGCCGCAGGCACTGGCCGCTGCAGCCGAGTTGGCGGGTCATCCGCTGACGCTGCGGATCCAGCCGGGCTACGACCACAGCTACTTCTTCATCAGCACCTTCATCGAGGACCATCTGCGCCACCATGCGGCGGCGCTGCTGGCCTGAATCTCCACGCCGGGCAACACCGGGTCAGGCCACCCGCCGCGTAAGGTGGTTATCCCAACGGAAGGCCGGCGCCCGGCGCTCCGGTCCGGCGGCGGCGCTGTTCGACACCGGTTCGATCACGCCCAGCCCGCTGGTCGCCAGATAGCCGTCGCCGTTCGGCGCCAATCCGCAGCCGTCGGCAAGCGTGGTGGAGCCGAGCCAAGTGCCGCTCGCCGCGTCCCACAGCCCGATCACCCCGCCCATCGGCGAACTGGCGGCGACCGTCATACCGTCCGACGCGACGCTGCCGATATAGCCCTGCATGCGCGACAGCACATCCTCCGGGGTGTCGAACAGGCGGACGGCGCCGCTGCCGGGCCGATGCGCGCCGGTCAGGGGCTGCAGCATGCCGATCGGCCGCTCGTCCTGCACGCCGAAGGCGATGCCACCGTCCTCCAGCTGGGCGATGTGACGGATGCCAAGATTGGCATGCTCCTCCGGCAGGCGGACCTTGTCGAGCAGCGTGCCGGTCGCCGCCTCCACATAGGTCAGCGACGAATCCATGCTGTCGAGATTCAACTTGGCCCGGCCGGTGTCCGGATGGGTGATGACCCCGCCGTTGGCGACCGCCAGCGTCGTGCCATCGTGCATCAGGATCAGTTCATGCGGACCGAGCCCGTGGGTCGGGATGGCGCCGATGCGGCGGTAGCCGTCGGTGACGTCATAGATGCCGATGGCGCCCACTTCGCGCGGGACGTCGTCCTCGGCGACATAGAGGATGAGGCCGTCGGCGGAATAGTCGCCATGTCCGGTGAAGCGGCGGTCGTCGGGCGCGCGCACCACCGGCCCCGGAGTACCATCGATCAGCGACAGGGTCTGAAACCAGCGTCCCGGCCGGCGGGCGAAGACGGCCGCCTCGGCGATGCCGGGACGCGGCACGATGCCGTGGGCGCGGCCGGGGGTTGCGGTGGTAAACAGCAGCTTGCCGGTTCCATCCAGCGCTGCAACGCCGAAGCTCGGCTCGGCACCGGCCGTGGCATAGGCGTTCAGGTAGATCGTGCCGGCACCGGCGGCATGGGCCTTGCCCGACAGGACGGCGAGCAGCCCGCCGCCCAGCAGGCGCCCGCCCGCCAGCAAGCGGGCCCCAAGCGCTTTGCCGGCCAGCACGCCGAGGAGGTTCCGACGGCCCATCGCCCCGTTCCCCGTCATGGCTCAGTCTCCATCCAGTTCGTTGAAGCCCAGCGTGATGTCGAGCAGAGGAGCGAGCGTCCCCAGCATCTCCACCCGTGCTGCCTTGATCAGGCGCAGCGCTCCGTCGGTCTTTTTGCGGGCGGCGGGATCGGAAATTGCCTTGTTCAGAGGGCCGGGCACCGCCTCGATGGCGCTGATGGCGGCGGCGAAGCTCTCATCGATGGCCTGCTTGGCGGTGGCGCCGTCGTCGTTGGCCGGCAGCAGCGTGACGAACCCCGGACCGCCATGCTCGCCCATCAGCAGGGCGCGTAGCCCCTCCAGGTTCAGCGCAATGTTGCGGAGCGCGCGACCGCTGCGCAGCGACTCCACCACCGTCGGCTTGGCGTCCTCGATGCCGGTACCGAGCGGGGCCATCAACTTCTGGTCGATGATGACCTGCATCGCGGTGATGGCGGAAGAGAACAGCGTGTTGACCGCTTCGGATGCGGTCGGGCCGAGCATGGTGGGTTGGCCGGCGGCCAGCGGCGCCTCCAACTCCTTCCAGCCATCGCGCGAGTCGGTGGCGATGGCGGCGATATTGTGGGCGGCAGCGGCGGCGAGCTGGGCGCGGAAATGCTTGGCGTCGCTGCCGGTGAAGCTGTCCGCGGTGACATTCTCATCGAACAGCAGACGCTCCAGCACGGTCAGACCCTGGACCGCAGCGCTCTGGCGGGCGAGCGCGCCAGGCTGCAGCAGCCGCTGGTCCTGGTCGCGCAGGATCTGCGCGATCTGCCGCTGGACAACACCCGGCCGCTCCGGCCAGAAGGACATGCGATCGGCGCGCAGGTTCAGCGTCAGCGGCCCCGGCCGGAGATGCTGGACCCTGGCCCAGGCGTCGGTGACCTTGACATGTGCGGCCCGCGCCTCATCCAACCCCGCCGTTGTCGGACCGGAGGCAAAGCGGTCGAGCGTATCGGCATAGGCGGTGGCGGCATCCGCCAGCGCGTCGAAGCGGGGCAGGGCGTGGCTGCGGACCATGCCGACGAGAAAGGCGCTGTCCCTGTCTGACTGGCGGGCGGCGAAGGCCGGCGTCCGCGGCAGCAGCGCCGCCACGGCGGCAGCGGCCGACATCAGTCCAAGCACTATGCGGCGTCGCATACCATCACATTCCTTCTGTCGTTTTCCGCAAAGGAAAATCCCGCTCTTCCTTTACAAACCCAGTACGTAGCGCACCAGCCGTTTCCGCACCTCGGCAGGCAGGTTCATGAAGCGGCCCTTGGCCTCCTCGGCCTCGCCGCCATGCCAGAGGATCGCCTCGGTCACGCTGCGGGCGCGGCCATCATGCAGCAGGGACAGTTGACCGTCCTTCGCAGCCAGCCGGTTCAGGCCCCACAGCGGCGTGGTGCGCCAGTCCTGGCCGCGGGCCTCGCCCATCGGCAGGGCGTCGGCCAGCCCCGGCCCGAGGTCGTGCAGAAGCATGTCGCTGTGCGGAAAAATGTCGCGGTCGGACAGGCTCGGATGGGCCGGATCCACGGCCGTCCGCCAGGACGGGCGGTGACAGGCGGCACAGCCGGTGTCGATGAAAAGCGCGGTGCCGGCTTTGTCCTTCGAAGCCTCCAGGCTGCCGTCGGGCTGCAGGTCGCGCAGATAGCCGTCGATCAGGCCGATGACCGTGCTGGGAATCTCCAACCCTTCGAACTGCTTCGAATCGCCGTGCGGCGCCGTGCGGCAGGCAGTTTGTGCAGGGGTGCAGTCGCCCCAGGGATCAGGGAAGGCCGGTGTCGACATGCCTATGTCGAGGCTGAAGGCTTCCGCATCCTGATGGTCCAAGGTCGGATGCATGGCCTTCCAGCCGAAACGGCCGACTTCGGGCTTGCCGGCAACCGTCACGCGGTTCACCCGCCCGACCACCGGGCCGCCGGCAGCCGCCTGCCGCGCCGCCTCGGCCTCGATCGCGTCGGCCGGGATGCGGTCGAGCAACCCCATGCCATGGACCCGAGGAGACACGCGGGCGGACATCACCGTCGCTTCTGCCAGCGGACCATAGCCCAGGTCGGTCACCACCGGCATCGGGCGGCGCAGCCGGACGGTGGCGCCGTCGGGAAAGCGGATCTTCTCCTCGCGGTAGGTGACACGCGGACGACCTTCGATCACCTGCCCCAGGACGGCGTTCGACTGGATCTGACGGCCATAGACAGGGTCGTCGTTCAGCTTGATGACGTAGCCGACGCCCTGATCGCCCTCCACCGCCGGGTCGGGCGGCCGGCCACCGCCGCCGCGCGGATGGCAGGTTGCACAGGAGCGTGCGTTGTAGAGTGGGCCGAGACCGTCGGCCGCCTGGGTGGCGGTGGGGGCGGCAACCCACATGCGGCGGAACAGCGCCTCGCCGATGCGGTTGTCGAGGCTTTCGGCGGCATGTGCTGCGGGGGCCGCTGGGGCGAGGGACAGCAGCAGGCCGACGGCAAGAGCGGCACGGCGGAGCTTCGGAAGGCGGTACTCAAGCAACGCGGATGTATCCCATCATACCAGTGTCCTGATGTTCGATGATGTGGCAGTGGAACATCCAGTCACCGGGATTGTCGGCCTTGATTGCGACGCGCAGGCGCTCCTTGGGTTCCAGCAACACGGTATCGGCATGGTGCGGCACCACCTTGCGTCCGTCGGACGACAGCACCTTGAAGGTGTATCCGTGGATATGGATCGGGTGCAGGTGCGGCGTCAGGTTGGCCAATTCGAAGACATAGCTGCGGCCCTTCTCCAGCGTGACCAGCGGCGGCGGCAGGCGCTCGTGTCCGCCCTCCGGCCAGCTCTGCTGGTTGATCGCCCAGAAGGTCTTTTCCGACAGGCACAGCGAGTCGGCATAGGGCAGGCCGGCCGCCGTCGCAGCGTCGAAGCCCTGGGCCACTGCGGTGGCGGAGAAGGCCATCGGAATGACCGGCGCGTTCTTCAGATCGGGCTCCGGGATGCCGGCGGCCGGCAGGGCGCGCGGCTTGAAGCGCTTGTTTGGCCGGGCCGGGCCGACGGCGCGGAAGGTGGCGAGCGGCTTGGGTTCGGCCGAATAGACGTTGGTCAGGCGCAGGCTCTGTCCAGCCTTGGCCGGGGCGCGGAACAGCACGTCGATACGCATCGCCGGCCCCATCGGCCAGCCGTCCAGCGGCCGCGGCGGCAGGGGGTTGCCGTCGACCGCGACGATCCACGCCTCCGCCCCCTCGATCCGCAGATCGACGACGCGGGTGCTGTCGATGTTGTAGAGGCGGGCACGGATGTCGCCGTTGGCTGGCACTTCGATGACCGGATCGATGGCGCCGTTGACGGTGGAAACGCTGCCGAAGGTGCCGGCGCGCGAGGCACCGCGGTCGGTGGTGAAGGCACCGAAGCTGCCGCTCTTGTCGATCTGCCAGTCCTTGACCAGGCAGACCACGTCGGCGTCGAATTTCGGGGCATCCGGTTCCTCGACGATCAGGATGCCGGCCAGCCCGCGGCCCAGCAGTTCCACCGTATTGCAGTGGGGATGAAAGAAAAAGGAGCCGGCGTCGGGTGGGGTGAATTCATAGACATGGCGTTCGCCGGGCCTGGTCGGCGGTTGGGTCAGGTAGGGCACGCCGTCTTCCAGGTTCGGCAGGCGGATGCCGTGCCAGTGGACGGAGGTGTGCTCCTCCAACTCGTTCACCAGGGTGGCGCGCAGCCGCTGGCCCTTGCGCATGCGGACGATGGGACCGGGGAAGCTGTCGGCATAGGTGATCAGCGGCGACGGTGCGGCCGGCTCCGGCAGGATCCGTTGCATGCGCTGGCGGGCGACCAGTTCCACCTCGACCAGATCGCCGCTGGCGGTGACCGGGGCAGGACCGGCAAGGCCAGCTTTCAGCGCACCGGCGGCCGGTGCCGTGAGGCCGGTGCCGCCGAGCGCCGTAGCCGCGAAGGCGACACCCCCGGCGCGCAGGATGGCACGGCGGGACAGCGGGTCGGCGAGGCGGTGCGGCATTACGGCGGTCCAAAAAGCGAAAGGCAAAAGAACGGCTCCGGCCCCGCATTCCCCACGCCGGATCGGTCCGGAAGGGAAGGAAGGGAGCGGTCATGCGCGGGCGGGCGCGGGACCGGAGCCGGAAGACGCTGTTTACTTGCCGACCTTCGACGGGTCGTCAAGGCTGTCGGAACCCTCGACGGTGATGGAGACGCCGAGAGCGTTGACGGCGCCTTCCAGCGCCTTCTTCTGGTCGACGAGACGGTCGACGGCGGTGGCGACCAGCTTGTTGCCTTCGTCGTTGTCGGCGGCAATCATCTGATCGTAGGCCATCTTGCCGCTGTCGGCGGTGTCCTTGATCGCCTGCATCGCCTTCATGGTGTCGGCCATGGCGGCCTTGACCGCGGCATCGGCGTCGGTGGACTTGGCGGCAACCAACTGCGACAGCGAAGCGCCAGAAACGGTCTTGCCGTCGGTACGCTTGTAGCTGCCGTTGTAGACGTTCACCATGCCGACTTCGTCGTAATAATGCGAGTTGTGCGTGTTGTCGGAGAAGCAGTCATGCTCCTCTTCCGGATCGTGCAGCATCAGGCCGAGCTTCATGCGCTCGCCGGCCAGTTCACCGTAGCTGAGGGAGCCCAAACCGGTCAGCATGCGGGCGACGCCCTCGCTCTCAGGCGCCTTGGCGATGGAGGCCCGGGCCTTGCCCTTCGGCGCCCAGTCTGCGGTCATCTCGGCCAGATCGTCGATCAGCATCTGGGTGGCGACGGTCAGATACTGGGCGCGGCGGTCGCAGTGGCCGTTGGTGCAGTCCTTGCCCTTGGCATAGTCGGTCGCCTTGCGCTCGCCTGCGCCCGGACCGGTGCCGTGCAGATCCTGGCCCCACAGCAGGAATTCGACCGCATGATAGCCGGTGGCGACGTTCGCCTCCACCTTGCCGGCCTCGTGCAACTTGCCGGCAAGCAGAGCCTTGTTGATCTTGGTGGCGTTGATCGTCTTGCCGCCGGCCGTGATCTTCGGATTGGCGATGACGTTCGCCTTGGCATAGGGGTTGCTTTCGCCGCCGGCGTAGCCCTCGTCGACATAGTCGATCAGGCCCTCGTCCAGCGGCCATGCGTTGACCTTGCCTTCCCACTCGTCGACGATCGGATTGCCGAAACGGAAGGCTTCCGTCTGCATGTAGGGAACGCGGGCGGTCTTCCAGACGTCGCGCGCCTTCGCCAGGTTTTCCTCGGTCGGGTTGGCGACCAGGGCGTCCACCGCCTTCTTCAGCGCCTTTGCGCCGTTGGTGGCGTCCTCATAGGCGGCATGGGCGATGTCGGCGTAGTTCTTCGCCACGTCCTTGTAAGCCGGCGCCGCCGCGTTGGCGGCGAAGGGCAGAAGGGCAACGACGGCTACGGCGGCGAGGCCGGCAGCGCGCTTCGACATGGAGGTCTCCTCGAACGTCGGTGGTCGGTATTGACAAATGTGCGACTGATTCTCAGCGAATAACGTCGCGAATCATTCTCACTGTCAAGCCCTATCCGCGCTGGGGATACTCGGATTCCGCTAACGGTGGACGAAAAGGAGGAGGCCGGGGTGCAGGTCAGCCCCGGCGCAGAGCCTGATCCAGATCCTCGAACAGGTCGTCCGGAGACTCCAATCCAACCGACAGGCGCAACAGATCGCCCGGCACCGGAGAAGATGGACCTTCGATGCTGGAGCGATGCTCGATCAGGCTTTCCACGCCGCCCAGAGACGTAGCGCGGCGCCAGATGCCGACGCGGGCAGCGGTGTCGATGGCCGCCTGGGTGGCTTGGGCACTTCCATTTCCCTTCACCCGGATCGACAGCATGCCACCGAAGCCGCCGGTCATCTGCCGGGCGGCGATACCGTGGCCATGGAAGCCGGGCAGGCCGGGATAGAGCACTTCGGCCACCTGCGGATGGGTGGACAAACGCTCCGCAAGCGACATGGCGGCGGCGCTTTGCCAACGGACGCGCGCGAACAGGGTGCGCAGGCCGCGTTGGAGCAACCATGCCTCGAAACTGCCGAGAATACCACCTTGCTGGGCCTGCACCGCCTTGATTCTGTGCCAGAATTCGTCCATGCGGGCGGCGGTCAGCGTGCCGGCGACGACATCCGAATGGCCGTTGAGGTACTTGGTCGCCGAATGCATGACGATGTCGGCGCCAAGTTCGAGCGGCCGGGTGAGCACCGGTGTCGCCACCGTGCTGTCCACCGCGAGATATGCGCCGGCCTCATGCGCCAGTTCCGCTACCGCTGCGATGTCGGTGACGGTCCACAGCGGATTGGCGGGCGTCTCCACCCACACCAGCCGGGTTTCGCCCGGCCGCAGCGCAGCGCGCACTGCATCGGTGTTGCTTGTGTCAACCCCTTCGACCCGCAAGCCCCAGCGTGTGGCAGGCCCATGCACCCAATTGCGAAAGGCCCAATACATCACGTCCGGCACCACCACATGGTCACCCGGGTCCAGCGCCTGGAACACTGCCGTTGCTGCCGCCATGCCGGATGCGAACAGCAGCGTGTCGACGCCCTTCTCCAGCTCTGTGATGGTGCGGGCCGGAATGTCGAAGGTCGGATTGTCGGCGCGCGCGTAGACCCGCCCCCGGCTATAGCCATTGTCGGGATCGCGGACATAGGTGGTCGATGGATGGATCGGCGGAATGACCGCGCCGCTGGCGGCATCCTCGAATCCCAGGGCTCCGGCGGCGACGGTTTCGGGGCGATGGGGTTGGTCGGTCATTGCCGGGGCACTCCGGGGGAAGAGGAGAGAGAACAGTAGAGCCGTGGGCGGGGCCGGCGCAACGGCGCGGCCTGGTCGCCGGTCCATTTTGGGGAGGCTCAGGCGTATCGGGCAATCAGGCGGGCCAGCGGTGGACCGGACAGCACCACCACGAACAGTCGCAAGGTCTGCAATGCCAGGACCAGCGGAAGGTCTACGCCGGTGCCGAGCGCGATCACCACAACCGAATCGAGTCCGCCCGGGCTGGTGGCGAGGAAGGCGGTCAGCGGGTCGGTCGGAAGCAGGGTGACCAGCATCCAGGCCGAAAGGCCGCACAGGGCGATCATCAACCCGGTCGACAGCAGCATCTGCGGCACCGCGCGCAGGGCGTGGCCGAGTACCTCGCGGGTGAAGCGCAGGCCGATGCTCCAACCTATCACGGTGTAGGTGATGGTCAGCAGCGGCTGCGGAAGCTGCAGTGCCACTCCCGCTCCGGATTGGACGAGGGCGCCCAACACCATCGGTACCAGCAAAGCGCCCGACGGGATATGGAAGCGGTGTCCGATCCAGCCTCCTACTGCTGCGACCAGCAGAGTGGCGGCTATCCCTCGGGGATCCAATGCCTCGACCGGTGCCGCCGGCAAGATGGCTCCCGGTGACCCGGAAGTCAGTACATGTGTCATAAGCGAAGCGCTCAGCACAACCAGGACAACGCGCAGATATTGCATCACCGCCACCAGCCGGGCGTCGGCACCATAATCCCCGGCCATGGCCACCATGGCCGAGGCGGCGCCCGGCGATACGCCCCAAGCGGCGGTGGTGCCTGGCAGGCTGCCATAGCGGACGAACAGCCAGCCGACGATGCCGCTGACCAGCACCGTCAGCCCGACCGTACCCAGCATCAACGGCCAGTTATGGGCTATGGAAAACAGGATCGATGGGGTGACCGCATGCGCCACGAGGCAACCGATGATGGCCTGGGCCACCGTGAAGCCCGACGCCGGCACTCGGACCGAGGCACCGCCGACCCCCAGCGCGATGGCTGCGATCATCGGGCCGATCAACCAAGCGGCCGGAAGGCCGATCTCATTCAGCGCCAGCGTTGCCGCCGCCGACAGGATAAGCAGCCCCGCCCACTGCATCGCGGATTTCAGCTGGTAACGCCCCGCTCCTTTCCAAAGATCCGCCACGGACTCATACCTGCACAAATGATTCGCACCCTTGGCATGCTGCCCGCCGCGGGCCCCTGCAGTCCAGCCGCGGAACCGGCGCGGCCGGAGGAGGCAGCCATGCATCGCGATGCGGGAGGGTGGCCTTGCGGGCTCAGCGGGCGGAGCGGATGCGGGCCAGGAAGTCACCGACGCCGCGATGCAGTTCGTCAGCCTGCCGATGCAGCAGACCGGCGGCCGACAGCACGTCATGTGCGATGTCGCCGGTTTCCGACGAGGATTGCGTCACCTGTCCGATCGAAGTGGTGACCCGGCGGGCGCCGATCGCGACCTCCTGAACGTTGCGGGTGATTTCCTGGGTGGCAGCGGCCTGCTCCTCCACCGTGGCGGCGACGGTGGTGACGATCTCGTTGATATGGGTGATGGTACGGCCGACCCCGTGGATCGCCTCGGCGGCACTGCCTGCGGCATTCTGCATTCCGGTGATCTGGACGGAAATGTCCTCCGTCGCCTTGGCGGTCTGGTTGGCGAGATGCTTCACTTCGTTGGCGACGACGGCAAATCCCTTGCCTGCCTCGCCGGCGCGCGCCGCCTCGATGGTGGCGTTCAAGGCCAACAGGTTGGTCTGGCTGGCGATGTTGTTGATGAGGCTTACCACCTCGCCGATGCGCTGTGCCGCCGCTTCCAGGCCGCTGACCGTATCCTTGGTCCGTTCGGCCTCCTCAACCGCCGAGGTCGAGATGCGGGAGGATTCGTTGACGTGGCGGCTGATGTCGGCGATGGAGGCCGAAAGCTGCTCCGTGGCGCTGGCGACCGTCTGCATGCTTGCCGAAGCGACTTCCGTCTCCGACGCCACATCGGACGAGCGGCGGCTGGTGGCGCCGGCAATCTCGGACATGCGCTGGGCGTGAGCCTGCATCTGGTTGGAGGCGGCGACCGTGCCCTCGACGATGCTCTGCACGCTGTGCTCGAAGTTCCCGGCAAGTTCGTCCAGCGTGGCGCGCTTGCTGCGTTCCTCCGCTTCCTTGTAGGTTTCCAGCAGCAGTTCCATGTCGAACCACGCCACCTTGGTCAGCGCTTCCAATTGTGCGGCCCGGGCGCGGCGGTCGGCGGCACCGAACAGCCCGGCCAGCATGCCATCGTCGCTGCCGCCGGTCAGGCCCAGTTCACGGGCAATGTTGGAACTGACGATGTAATGGCAGATCGAAACCGCATAGGCCGGTACGCCATTCTCGTAGAACAGCGACGCCAGCCGGCGAGCCGAGTCGCCGAACGCAGAGTCGATCCGGCCGGATGCGGCGCGCGTCCAATGATCGACACGGGCGGCATGGACTTCAGGCAAGGTCAAAGCCGACTGGATTTCCGGCCAAGCGGAGAAGTGACGGTGCCATTGCTGCAAAAGCCCGGGAAGGCGTCGTTCCGCGAAGTCCCGGTTGTTCTGCAGCAGGCGCAGATCATCGTCGGTGATCGAAAAGGCAGCCAGGCGATTCGCATGCCTATTGGACAGATCGACACTCATAATCGGATATCCTTTATTTTCTAAATCCCTGCGTGCAGCCGTCACAGCTGGCGGCTTTTTAAACCGACGTTTGATACCATTTCCGCGATCTACGTTGCTGACATACTACAGTATGCGTTAAAATGATTAAACACGATAGAGCGGTGTGAATACAGTGTAATCTTTTAGATAAATATTTTGTTACGGATGATCTGAAAGTTCAGAACGTTCGTAAAAGAATATTTTAGTTACGGCTTTGGCCTATCTCTCTGACTTTCGTCAGAGGTGGCTTTAACCAAATGGAAATATTAGAATCAAGAAACCATAAAAATATTATTGACATTATCCTGATTGCTCACTTCGCGTATAATCAAATGTTCTCTGCAAGCCTTGTCGGGGCAGCTCGCTGATTGAGAGAGCCTGTGCGGGAATGGGGTCGTGGTTTCCCATGGGGGACGGCATAGATATGGCAACCGTTCGAATCGATCCAGTTGTCAAGTGATGTTCGGCAGTATGAACCCGCGGATTCGCCGTCATACCTGTCATTTTTTTTCATTGAACGATCAATATAAAATAAAGCCCTTTGCCTGCCCGGCCAATTGCGCCTCGGCGTCATCAAAATGCAAATTTCATGAACGCCGCTATCGACCGCGCTCTCGCCCCGGGGCAATCTACGGCCCTATTATCGTTCTCCGAGCCTTTGCCTTCTGGAAATCTAGCCATGACCGTGATCCCGCCTCCGCCCACCACCTCGTCTTCGACGGGAACGGGAGAGGTGCGTTTGGCTGTTCGCGGCCTACGCAAAGTGTTCGCCGATGACCCTGGTCCGGCACTGGAAATGCTTCGCCGTGGCGCCACGAAGGCTGAGGTGCTGCAAAGGCTGAACGTCAGCGTCGGAGTGGTCGATGCCGGATTCGAGATCCGGGCCGGTGAAATCTTCGTCATCATGGGTTTGTCAGGCTCCGGAAAATCGACCATCCTGCGGTTGCTCAACCGGCTGGTCGAACCGTCGGAGGGGGAGATCAGGCTGGATGGTCGCGACCTGACCAGACTGACGCAGGCCGAGTTGGTTTCGGTCCTGCGGCGGGACATGAGCATGGTTTTCCAGTCCTTCGCCCTGCTGCCCAACCGTAGCGCGCTGGAGAACGCGGCCTTCGGGCTGGAGGTCGCCGGAATGCCGCGATTGCAACGGCGCAAAGCGGCACTGGCGGCCCTGGAACGGGTGGGGCTGAGAGCCTATGCCGACCGCTACCCGAACGAACTTTCCGGCGGCATGCAGCAACGCGTCGGGCTGGCCCGCGCGCTCGCCAAGAATCCAACCATCATGCTGATGGACGAGGCCTTCTCTGCACTGGACCCGCTGATCCGTTGCGACATGCAGGACGAGCTTTTACGGCTGCAGCGCGAGGATGCGCGTACCATCGTCTTCATCTCCCACGATGCGGAGGAGGCGATGCGCCTTGCCGACCGCATCGCAGTGATGGAAGAGGGGCGGATCGCCCAGATCGGCACTCCAGCCGAGATCCTGCGTGCGCCGGCCGACGAATATGTCCGTGCCTTCTTCCGTGGCGTCGATGCGTCACGCCTGCTGCGTGCCCGCGACATAGCCCGCCCACCGGGCGACGCAAGCCGGGGGGATGAAGGAGAACCGGCGCGTTTCCGCTACCGCACAGACTCCGCCGGTCATTTCCGCGGGGTCCTGGCCGGCGGCGGCGCATCCGCACTGTTCGGACTTGAGCCGGTGGCTGCGGACGCACCGCTGAACACGCTACTGGGTCGGGTTGCTGCGGCTCCCTGTCCATTGCCGGTGGTAGAAGCGGATGGCCGCCTGGTCGGCGTGATCTCGCGCACGACTTTGCTGGCGGCGCTCGACCGCCGCGATGGCGTCGGCCTCGGGGTTCGACATGGCTGAGGCGGCTTTTCTCGACGTGGAGCGCGTGAGCGAGACCATCGGCGGCGGCATCGCCCGTGGCTCCGAATGGCTGGTAACGGCGATCCTCGACCATGGGCAGCCGGCACTGGACGCAATCGCCGGAGTGGTGGATGGAGTGGGCGGCGCGCTGGACGGGGTGCTGCTGGGGGCACCACCCTGGTTGCTGGCGCTGATCCTGGCGGGGATCGCGCTCTGGCGGGTTGGCCGTGGCTTCGCCCTGTTCACGCTGCTTGCGCTTGGTGCGATCTTCGTCATGGGATTGTGGGAACCGACGGTCTCGACGCTCGGCCTCGTACTCGCCTCCACCGTGCTCAGTCTGGCCGGCGGCGTGCCGCTGGGCATCTGGATGGCGCGCAGCAATATGGCCAATGGGATGGGCAAGACGCTGCTCGACCTGATGCAGACGATGCCGGCCTTCGTCTACCTGATCCCGGCCGTGATGTTCTTCGGGCTGGGCCGGGTGCCGGGCATTATCGCCACGGTTGTCTTTGCCATGCCCCCGGCGGTGCGTTTGACCGCGCTGGGCATCCGGCAGGTGCCGGTGGAACTGTTGGAGGCCGGCCGTGCCTTCGGCTGCCGAGACCATCAGCTGCTGTTCAAGGTGCAGTTGCCCAACGCCCTGCCGTCGATCATGGCCGGAGTCAACCAGACCATGATGATGGCGCTGTCCATGATCGTCGTCGCCTCGATGATCGGTGCCGGCGGCCTCGGCAATGTGGTGCTCCAGGGCATCCAGCGGCTGGACATCGGTCTCGGCGTGCAGAGCGGGTTGAGCGTCGTTCTGCTCGCCGTCATGCTCGACCGCATCACCCAGAGCTTCGGCCGCCCCCCCGCAGGCCGGGCGAAGCGGCGCAGGTGGTGGCGGTGATCCTAGGCGTCGAGTTCGGAATCGAGGTAGCCCAGCGCCACGGCGCGCGCGGCGCTGCCATCTATGGCACCGGTCAGGGCGAAGCGCAGCCACAGCCCGTCGATCATCGCAGCCAGCCCGACGGCCACCCGCTCCGCACGGTCCGCCGGCAGCAGCGGGCGCAGCGCGTGCAGCAGGTTGGAATGCAGGCGCCGGGCATTGATCCGCTGCAACCGCGCCAGCGCCGGATTGTGCGGCGCCTGCGCCCAGAAGCCCAGCCAGGCGGCGACCACCCGAGGCTCGAACTGACCGGGGGCAAAGTTGCAATCGACGATTGCCTCCAGCCGGGCACGAGGAGAGGTGGCTGTTGCAAGCCGTTGTGTCGCATCGTCGCGCAACTGTTGCAGCATGCTGCGCATGGTTGCTGCCAGCAGTTCGTCCTTGCCGCCGAAATAATGATGGATGATGCCGGGCGACACGCCCGCGCCGCGGCTGATCGTCTGGACCGTGGTGTCGGCCAACCCATGCTCGCCCATCGAGGTGATGGTGGCATCGATCAGCTGGCGGCGGCGGATCGGTTCCATTCCGACTTTGGGCATGGGGTGTGCGGTCTCCTGTCCTTCTCCGCCGGCTCCGTTCCGAACCGGAGCCTTGGCTTGCGTGGCAACAGATGCGCCATTTTCCCCGTTCCGTCGATTGCGAAAACGACAGAACAGAAGAAACGAAAACAGAAGAAGTGGAGTTGACGATATGACGGAATGGAAGGCTCCGGCCAAGAGGGTAGCAGGTGTTCTGGCGGGGGTTGCGGCAATCCTGTCGCTGGCGATCAGCGGCGCGGCTGCCGCCGATCCGGCTTCCTGCAAGTCCGTACGTTTCGGCGACGTGGGCTGGACCGACATCGCGGCGACGACTGCCCTTGCCTCCGTCACGCTGGACGCGCTGGGCTACAAGCCGACCACCATCATGTCCTCGGTCCCGCTGGTCTATACGGGCCTAAAGACCAAGTCGCTGGATGTCTTCCTCGGCAACTGGATGCCGACGATGGAGCCCTTTTTGAAGCCGGTGTTGGAAGACGGCTCGGTCGAGGTGGCGCGCGTCAACCTGGAAGGTGCGAAATACACGCTGGCGGTGCCGAAATATGCAGCCGACGCCGGGTTGAAGACCTTCGCCGACATCGTGAAGTTCAAGGACAAGCTGGGCGGCAAGATCTATGGAATCGAGGCTGGCAACGATGGCAACCTGATCATAGACAAGATGCTGAAGGCGGATGCCTTCGGTTTGAAGGATTTCAAACTGGTTGAATCCAGCGAAGCCGGCATGCTGGCCGAGGTCAAGCGGGCGGCGCGCTCCAAGGGGTGGATGGTCTTCCTGGGTTGGGAGCCGCATCCGATGAACAAGAGCTTCGAGCTAACCTATCTGGAAGGAGGCGACGACTGGTTCGGTCCCAATCTGGGGGGCGCCACCGTGGCCACCAACGTCCGCAAGGGCTATGCCGTGGAATGCCCGAACGTCGGCAAGCTGCTCTCCAACCTGAGCTTCACGCTGGACATGGAAAACGCCGTCATGGATGACATCATGAACGGCAACAAGAAGCCCGATGCCGCTGCCAAGGCCTGGCTGAAGAAGAACCCCGAGGCTCTGGAACGTTGGTTGTCCGGTGTCACCACCTTGGACGGGAAGGACGGTCTGGCCGCCGTCCGGTCGAAGCTCGGGGTTCCGGCGAAGTCGTAAAAACTCCGGCTATGGGTTGCCGCCATCCGTCGCTCGATGATGCGGAAGGAGGCGGCAACCGCGGATGCCGCACAAAGGCACTGCCCCTTGTGCGTGCTGTTCTTTATCCCTTTGCCCCAGCCCGTTGCTCTGATATGGCACCAGATGGTGCTGAGTTCGGAGCGCTCGTGGCGGATCGCCCATCATCCTTTTTTCGATTCCGGCGCGTTGCACGGGAAGAGTTCGCACATGCGCTTGCAGTGGCGGCGCCATGAGGATTCGCTCGCGCATTGCGGTGGTGGGGGGCGTGCCGGTCGCCGTGGCGGCGGTGATCGCCATCGCTGGCGGGCTGCTTTTGGGCCGCGGCGAGCGGGTGTATGAAGCGGCTGTGTTGGCCGGCTCGGTCCACCGCGACGTGCTGGCTGCGACTGCTGCTCGCATCGATTATCTTCAGGTCGCTCCCGCCGAGCGCTCCGACCGTGCCGCCCGGTTCGTGGCACTGTCTGACGCAGCCGGCGCCGAACTCCGTCGACTGGACAAGGTCGGGTCCACCAGCGCTCGCCGGCAGGAAGTGGAGCGCGCCACCAAGGTTCTGGAGCGCTATGTCGGCCAGATGCATGCCTTCATTGCGGTGACCGAAGCCAACGACGCGGCGGTTGACGACATGGGACGCTATGCTGCCTCGCTGATGGCCCTGACCGACCGTGCCCGCGAACGGCAGCATGCCGCAAATGTCGACCTGTTGGGATCGCTGACCGAGGCCGACCGGCGCCTGCGTGACAGCCGCGACGTGGTGGACGGCGCCCATGACCTGCGCGAGGCGATGCTGTCCCTGCAGCGGATGGAAGCGCAACATGTCGCCGGCTTGGCCTTCGGCACCGCTCAACCGTCGACCCCTGCCGATTTCCGCATCGCAACCGACAAATTGTTCGCCACCACCGCTCGGCTTCGGGACGCCCTGCGCCGGACCGATCCGCTTGCCGACCGCTATCCGGCGCAGGAGTCCGCCGTCCGCTATGCCTTCGCAGTCGCCGCGCTGCAAGCTTCGGTCATCGCGCTGCGCGAAGCGCAGGCCGGGCGGGACGCGGCGCTGGCGGGCTTCGAGCTTGCGGTCGATGACGTGGCCAATGCCGCGGATGGCGGTACGCTGGCCGAGCGCATGCTCGCAGAGCAAGTGATTCGGACCCTGCCTGCGGTGCGGGCGCTGGTCCTGACCGGCACGTTGGACCGCCAGCCCGACTTGACCTACCTATCCTCGCTCCTGCCGTCGTTGCGTCCACCGCTCGATCGTCTGCGCGAGGCGCAGGAGCGATCCGCCGAGGCGCAACGGGCGCTGGAGGAGGCCCAGCGTGCCGGTACCGAGGCGGCGGCGGCCATCGAGGCATTGACCGCCCGAATTCTGATGGTGAAGTCCACCGGCTACGCCGCGGTGCAGGACGAGGTGGTACAGCTGATCGCCTACGCCATCCAGGCCAACGATGCGGAGCAGGAAACCCAGAACGTCGCTGTCGTCGCCTTGCGGCTGGGCCGCCGGGCGGCCGAAGCGGTCGCGGTGCGCAACGCGGATGAGGCGGATCGCATCGTCGACGATGCCGGCATCCTGCTGGCGACCGTCCGCAGCCTGCCCATGTCGCCGCTTTTGCAGGATGAGGTGCTGTCGGCTATCCGCAACTGGCGTGACAGCCTGGGGCGCACTGCGGCGGGGCTGCGCCGATTGAACCAGTTGCTGGTCGCCATGGATCGCGACGCCGGTGCCCTTGTGGAGACCGCAAGGCAGTTGGACGAGACCTTCCGCGACGAGGCCGCCGGCATTGGCGAATTGTTGACCCGCATCCTGATCGTGGGCGCGACCATCGGTCTGCTGCTGGGCGGTGGCGCGGCCCTGGTCGTCGCACGTTCGATCAGCCGGCCGGTGCTGCGCCTGCAGGAACAGATGACCCGGTTGGCAGACGATCCGCTGGCCGGCCGCATCGACGGCACCCGCCGCCGGGATGAGTTCGGGGCGATGGCCCGGGCTGCCGACTTCTTCATCCGTGAGATCGGCCTGCGCGAGCAGGCAGCGCGCCTAGCGAAGGAACGTGCCGATCATGCTCTGGAGGATCTGCGCCGCACCCAGGCCGACCTGATTCAGTCCGAGAAGATGGCCTCGCTTGGAGCGCTCGTCGCCGGTGTGGCGCATGAGATCAATACCCCGCTCGGCAATGCTTTGATGGGCGCGACCCATCTGCAGGACAGGCTGGAAGCAATCGTACGGCTCGCCCACGACGGGAGCCTGCGCCGCGGCGATTTCACTGATTTCCACAGCACGGCAGAGGAGTTGACCCGGCTGATGGTGCTGAATCTGCGGCAAGCGGGTGAATTGGTGCAGAGTTTCAAGCAGATCGCAGCCGACCAGACCAGCGGGGAGGCACGATGCTTCATGCTGAAGCCCTATCTGGAGGATCTGGCGACCAGCCTCAGCCCGTCATGGCGGCGGGCCGGTCACACCCTGCGGGTGGAATGCCCCGAATCTGTCGAGATCGACGGCCATCCCGGTGTACTGGCGCAGATCCTGAGCAATCTGGTGATGAATTCCATCGCCCATGCCTATGACCAGGGTCAACAGGGCCATCTGTCCATCACCGCGGCGTCGATCATGCCCGACATGGTGGAACTGGTCTATGCCGACGATGGCAAGGGTATCGCGCCGATCCATCTGGGGCGTGTGTTCGATCCTTTCTTCACCACCCGGCGTGGGGCAGGGAACACTGGGCTCGGTCTGCATATTGTCTACAATCTAATAGCGAATGTGTTGGGTGGCCGGGTGTCGGTCGACAGTGCCGTTGGCTACGGTGTCCGTTTCACCATTCGCTTCCCACGTCGTTTTGCTACTGATAACATGAGATCATTGGTTGAGGCACAGTCTTCGCTGGAGCATTGAATGCGGGTGTCCCGGATGTTTCGGATGAAACCCTTTACAAGAGGTTTGGCCGTTTCCACTCTTCTTTTGGGGTTGACGGCAGCCGGGCCGGCAATAGCGGACAAGTCCCTGGTATTTTGTTCAGAGGCGAATCCGGAGAGCTTCAATCCGCAGGTCACCACCACCGGCACCAGCATGAATGCGGCATTGCCGCTCTACAACAATCTGATGGAATTCGTGCGCGGCACCACTCGTGTGGTGCCTGGTCTGGCCGACTCCTACACGGTGTCGGAAGACGGCCTGACCTACGAGTTCAGGCTGCGCCACGACGTGGGCTTCCATGCCAACGACCGTTTCACGCCGACCCGGCTGTTCAATGCGGACGACGTCCTGTTCTCCATCGAACGGCAATGGAAGGATGGCCACCCGTTTCACAAGGTTGGCAGGGGAACTTACGACTATTTCAAGGACATGTCGATGGCTGCGCTGCTGAAGGCGGTGGACAGGATCGATGACCATACCGTCCGCATTACGCTGAACCGGCCAGAGGCGCCGTTCCTGGCCAACCTCGCCATGCCCTTCTCCTCGATCCAGTCGGCGGAATATGCCGCAGCCCTGATGAAAGCCGGCACGCCGGACCTGTTCGACGAGGAGCCGATCGGCACCGGACCGTTCCAACTGGTTTCCTTCCAGAAAGACGTGGCGATCCGCTACAAGGCTTTCGAAGGGTATTGGAACGGGCGTCAGCCGCTAGACAACCTGATCTTCTCCATCCATCCCAACGCCGCGGTGCGGTTGAACAAATTGCGGTCAGGCGAATGCCACCTGATGGTTTTTCCAAACCCGGCCGAATTGGCGAAGATCGACAGGGACCCAAATCTGGTTGTTCAACGGCGCGAGGGACTGAACCTCGCATACATGGCTTTCAACACGCGCAAGGCTCCCCTGAACGATGTGCGGGTGCGCCGTGCCATTACGCTGGCGGTCGACAAACAGATGCTGCTCGACGCGGTCTATCAGGGCGGTGGCCGGCCGGCCAAGACCCCGATTCCGCCGATCATGTGGTCCTACGACGACAGCATCGAGGATTATCCCTTCGACCAGAACGAAGCCCGCAGACTGCTCGCCGAGGCGGGACATGCGGATGGCTTCGCGCTCGATCTGTGGTATCCGCCGGTCGCTCGTGCCTACATGCCCAACGGCAAGCGCGCGGCGGAATTGATCCAGGCCAATCTGGAGCGCGTCGGCATCAAGGTTAATCTGGTTACCGACGAGTGGAGGGAATACCGCCGCCGCCTGGCGCTGGGCGAACATGACATGGCGATCTATGGCTGGACCGGCGATAACGGCGATCCGGACAATTTCATGTTCTTGTTGCTGGGCTGCGATGCCGCCCGCCCTGGCGGCGGCAACTTCGCCAAGTGGTGCAACTCCGCCTTCGAAGACCAGGTGCTGCAGGCCAAGCGCACCAGCGTTCAGGAAGAACGCATTGCCCATTACCAGGCGGCGCAACGCATCTTTCATCAGGAAATACCCTGGTACCCCATCGCCCATTCCATCGTGTCCGTCGCCCTGCGCAAGGAAGTCCGGAATTACCGGATCGATCCCTTCCTCCAGGTGTTCACGGGCGTCGACATCGAGAGCGAGTGAGCGTCGCCGCCATGTCCAACCGAGACGAGGAACTGTTCGCGGACGAAAGCCTGTTCGCCGCCGCCGACAATGACCGCATCATGGCGCCGCAGGTCGAACCCTGGCCGGTGCTGGTGGTCGATGACGATGAGCAGGTCCACGCGATGACCCGCCTGTTGCTGAACGATTTCGAGTTCGAGGGGCGCCGCTTCGCCATCGTCAGTGCATTTTCCGCAGTGGAGGCGAGGGCAATCCTGGCCGAACGGTCGGACCTGCCGGTGGTACTGCTGGATGTGGTGATGGAAACCCATGATGCCGGACTGCGGTTGGTCCATCACATCCGCCGCGACCTGGGCAACCGCCATATCCGCATCATCCTTCGCACCGGTCAGCCTGGACAGGCACCGGAGCGCGAGATCATCGTCACCTATGACATCAACGACTATAAGAGCAAGGCGGAACTGACCGCCCAGAAGCTGTTCACCAGCGTGATCAGCGCGGTGCGCGGCTGGCGCGACCTTGTCACCATCGAGACGCTGAACCAGTCTCTGGAGCGCCGGGTCGCAGAACGTACCGCCGAACTCGAATGCCAGACGGCGCTCGCAGACGAACAGCGCCGTTTCATCGAGAATCTGGTGGAATTGATGCCGAGCCCAGTCTGGTACAAGGACGCTTCCGGCCGCTACGCCCTGTGCAACCGCGCCTTCCGCGAACTGTTCTCCGACGACGAGGAACAGACCGAGCGGGCAATCGGCAAGGCCCGGCGGGTGGAAACCGGGCCTGTTGAACAAGCGACCGGAACCGATGCCTTTTCCTTCGAAGCCAGTGTGGTCGGGCCGGGAGGCGATACTCGCGAGTTGCTGGTGGTGAAACAGCCTCTGACGACCTTCGATGGTGGAGAGGCCGGGTTGATCGGTATTGCCGCCGACATCACCGAGCGCCGCCGGATGGAGCGCGAACTGCACCGTCTGGCAACCACTGACCCGCTGAGCGGCGTTCACAATCGCCGCCATATCCTCGATCTGCTGGAACAGTTGCTGACCGGGCAGGAAGTGCGGAACTCCAGACAGGGTGCCGGCCCCGCCTGCCTGATCATGCTCGACATCGACCATTTCAAGCGGATCAACGATGGGCTGGGGCATGCCGCCGGTGACGACGCCATCCGCAAAACGGTGGATGAGATTCGTGGCCATCTTCGCGTAACCGACCAGATCGGTCGGATCGGCGGGGAGGAGTTCGCCGTTCTTCTTCCGGAAACCTCACGCAACGAAGGCATCGCAATTGCGGAGCGGTTGCGCGGCGGATTGGCGGCTCTGGCAATACCGCTGAGCGACGGCCGACATTTCCAGCTGACCGCCAGCTTCGGCCTGACCGAAATCCGGCCGCTGGAGGATACGGTAGAAACCGTTCTGGGTCGAGCCGACCAGGCACTGTACCGTGCCAAGGCCGGCGGACGGAATCGGGTGGAACCGAACTGATGGCAAAGCAACGCTCTGCGACATTTTGGACGATGACGGCTTGACCGCCGCCGCTGCAACGGGTATGCAGATCCCATGAACACCACCGCCACCATGCGAATGCGAATTACCGGCCCGGCGCTCTGAGAGCGTCGGAAACTTGCCGTGTTCGTATTCATTGGTCGTGTGGAGTGTGTGGCGTGTCGCTGCACCCTGTGGCCCCCGGAGCCCTCAATCCGGTTCATGACAAGTCCAACCATCTGACCGCCATTCTGGCGCCAAACGATGGCGCCCGTCTCGGCGAGCGAATGTGTGGCTCGGCGCGAATTATCCACCCGGTCCGCTGAGGCGGTCCGGGACACGCCCGCTTTACCCGAAAATTCGTTCGTCGAGGATCATCGCGATGTTCACCGCGCATGCCGATGCCGCGCGCACCCTGTCCGTCTGTACACAAGGTCACGCTCCCGATTTTGAGGACCGTCTGCCCGCGTGGCTGCCACTGTCGGCAATGACCGACGCCGCCCGCAGGCTGTCCGGCCAGATCGTTCGTACCCCGCTGCTCCATGCGCCGACGTTGGGTCGTGAGCTGTGGTTGAAGGCCGAAGTGTTCCAGGCGACCGGCGCATTCAAGGAGCGTGGCGCACTGAACCGCCTTCTGCGCCTGACGGCGCCGGAACGGGCCGCCGGGGTGGTGGCGATGTCCGCGGGGAACCATGCGCAGGGCGTGGCTTTGCACGCCTCCCGACTGGGGGTGAGGGCGACCATCGTGATGCCGGAAACGGCCCCCCGCTGCAAGGTGGAGCGCACCGCCGAACTCGGAGCCGAAGTGGTGCTCCATGGCGCCACGGTGGGCGAGGCAAAGGGCAGGGCACTGGAGCTGGCAGCGGAGCGGCGGCTGACCTTTCTCCACCCCTATGACGATCCCGATGTCATCGCCGGCCAGGGGACCGTCGGACTGGAACTGTTGGCTGACAGGCCGGATGTGGAAACGGTGGTGGTTCCGGTCGGCGGCGGCGGACTGCTGGCCGGTGTCGCGGCGGCGGTCAAGGCCCAGCGCCCACTGGTCCGCGTGATCGGCGTCCGGCTGGCCCGGCGCGGCGGCCCGACGCTCGCCGACGGCATCAATGTCCATGCCCTCGGCAAACTGCCCCAGCTCATCGTCGACACCCTGGTCGACCGCATCGTGGAGGTGGAGGAGGCGGAAATCGCCGCGGCGATGCGTGCCTTGCACGGCTCTTTCGGCGTGGTGGTGGAGGGTGCCGGTGCCGCTGGAGTCGCCGCCGTGCTGAGCGGCCGCCTTGGGCGCGCCGGCCGGACGGTAGCCGTCCTGTCCGGCCGCAACGTGGACGGGGATACCCTGGCAAGGACTTTGGCCGCGTAACGATCCAGACCCCGACACCAAAGAGCCATCGAAGAGCTCTCTGGCTGGGCTGAACGCATAGCTGTTCCTTTGCCCAATCGAAGTATGGATAGGTCAGTAAAAATGACCTATATTGGAGGCTGCATGTAAAAACTCTGGCGACACCGAAGGGTGATTGGCATGACGAACAATTCAACACAGACCATTTCGTCATCCCCTGTACCGGTAACTTACGATCGCCCGCGTGCAGCGCATAGCTTCTTCGATAATCTGCAAGGTCAATTGTTTGGGATCGTGATGACGTCGTTCGGTATTGCCATACTGCATGCCGCAGGGTTGGTAACCGGTCAGGCGGCAGGGCTTGCCTTTGTGATTTCTTACGCAACGGGCCTCAATTTCGGACTCTTGTTTTTTCTGGTGAACCTGCCTTTCTATTTTCTTGCGCTGGCTCGGATCGGCGTCGGCTTTACCATCAAGTCGCTGATCGCCGTTACCGGTATTTCCCTGCTCTCCAGCCTGTTGCCTTCGATGATGAGCTTCAACGCCATCAACCCTTATGTCGCAGCGGTGCTGGCGGGATTCTGTGTCGGGATCGGCGTGATCGGACTGTTCCGCCACGGCGCGAGTGGTGGCGGGGTCGGCATCCTCGCTTTTTACCTGCAGGAGAAGACCGGTTTCCGCGCCGGATGGCTGCAGGCATTGTTCGACTTGGCGGTTTTCTCGGCCGCGGCCTTCGTGCTGGAGGGGCCGGCGCTGCTGGCCTCCATCCTGGGTGCGGTGGTGCTCAATGCGTTCGTCGCCTTCAATCACCGGACGGACTGGTACGTCGCCCGGTGATATCGGGGTCGCTGGGTCGCGCTACTCGCGGCCCAGCACCCGGTCGACCACGGCGTCGGCCCATTCGCGCGACCGGAAGCTGGCCTTGGCCTCCACCGGATCATAGATGTGCTCGACCCAGTCCCAGAACGGGATGGGGCGCTTCTGGTTGTAGGCGGCGTACAACTCGAAGAAATAGTCGAGAATGCCAGTCTTCGCCTGCTTGAAGTGACCGTATTTCCAGGACAGCTGTTGCATTGCCCGATCGAGCGGTTGGCCTTCATGCGCGAACAGGTACAGCGTCGACATGAAGCCGGCGCGATCCGCGCCTGACTTGCAATGCATCAGTGCCGGATAGGTCATTGTCCGGAACATCTCACGCGCTTTCAGAAGCGTTTCCTTCTTCGGCATGTCGCGGGAGTTCACGGGGAAGTCGACCAGTTCCAGCCCGTGGGCGCGGCAGGCCTCCGCCTCAAGGATGTAGGAGGCGCAGTCGCGCGATCCCCGCAGGTTCAGGACCGTCTTAACGCCGTTGCGGCCCGCCGCGGCGATGTGCGATGGCGAGGGCTGGCTCGCCCGGAACATATTGGGTGAGATACGGTAGGTGTTGGAATAGATCAACCGGAAGCAGGCATGGTCGATGAACATGCTTTCCAGATGGCCCAGCGCACGCTGCCACGGCGTCGCCATACGGTTGCGGCCGCGCTTGATGGCGTCGGCCAGCGCCGTGGTGGTGACCGACCGCAAATAGCTCTTCTTCGCCAACTTAGACCTTTCGACTCTGACGGAACGCCAACATAGGCACGGTCGTCGTTCCGTCAAGAACCTGTCATGCCGCCGGGCCGCGAAGCCGGCCCCGGAACCCGGCCTTGAAGCCGGACATACATGCCGTGCTGTGCCGCCAGGGTCAGGACGATTTCCATGTACAGGTTGATCAGGCCATTGGCGTAGAAGGCCGGACAGCCTGTGTAATGCCGCTCGCCCGCCATCGCCGTCGGTTCGATCAGGTCGGTGTTCAGGACGATCAGATCCTTGTCGGGATCGTAGAGGAAGGCCGACTGGTCGGAGCGCAGGGGGTGGATGGCCTGATGGTCGTCGGCCTCGATCCTGCCCGCGGCCATGAACTGGCACAGCATGCCGAGACTGCCCATCGCCAGCGGCAGCACCTGCTTCAGGCTGCGGCGGACGAGGTCGTCATAGGCGGCGGCGTCCAGGCCGGGGCGCAGGAGAGGCGCCGCTTCCACCAGATTCCAGCAGACATGGAGCGCGGTATGGCTGCCGGTCTTGGTGATCGACAGCATGTCGTAGCCCGACGGACCGTGCAGAACCGACTTCTGCAACTCGCGACCGAGGACATAGCCGGCGGCGGCAAGCTCGGTGATGGTCCCCTCCTCCCGGCAGCGCTCCTCTTCCACCATCACCTTGATTGCCCAATCCTTGATTACGGCGTCCAGCAGATGGCAGACCGAATCGCGCAGGAAGCCGACCATGCGGTCGGGATCGGCGGCGGCCATGCCGTCCGGGTCGGCGAAGTCCAGACCGTGCGGCGATTCCGGCGGGGTAGACAGCCGAAGTTGGCCGGACTCGTCCAGCGGCATACGGGCGATGATGTGGTCCCGAAGGTCGACATAGAGGACGCCCAGCAACGTGTTGATCGCGACCTTCTCGAAATCCTCCTTGCGGGTGTCGGCATGGGCCGGACAGTGGCCGGCGAGTCCAAGCAACTCGTCGCTGAAGAAGTAGTTCGGGTCTTCGGCGATGCGGTGCAGGATGGGCGCAAGGTTGATCCGGGTCATCCCCGCCTCCTCATGCGCCGAGGCATAGGCGAGGGCGAAGTCATTGGTCCGGGCCATGGCGATCAGCCCTCCTGCAAACGGTCGTAGACGGAGTATTCCAGCGCCAGCCCGGCCACGATATCCAGATAAAGCTTGATCAGGTTCGTGGTGTAGAAGGCCGGACAGCCGGTGTAATAGCGCTCGCCCGGCTTGGCGAAGGTGACGATGGGAGCGGCGTTCAGCCGGATCAGCCCGTTGCCGTCGAGTATGAAGGCGGTCTGGTCCTTGGGCAGCCGGTGGACCGCCAGCCCGTCGGCCGGCTCGATCCCGCTTTCCTCCATGTAGTGGACCAGCATGCCGAGGCTGGACATCGACAGCGGCACGATCTGCTTCAGGCTGCGGCGGACCAGATCGTCGTAGAACGCGGCGTCGCGGCCCGGCACCAGGATGGGGGCCGCTTCGACCAGAGCCCAGCAGATATGAATGGCGGTATGGCTGCCGGTCTTGGTGATCGACAGCATGTCGTAGCCGGCGCGCTGATAGAGCGGCGAATGTTCCAGCACCGTGCGCAGCACAAAGGTCGCTGCAGCATCCAGCGAGATGGCACCCTCGCCCTGCGAACGGAAATGCTCCTCCTCATGCACGAGGTCGATGGCCCATCCGGTGATCAGCCCGTCCAGCAGATGGCAGGTGGCATCGCGCAGGACCGAACAGAAGGCGTCCACAGGGGCCGCCGCCATGGCGGCGCGGTCGGCCGGGTCCAATCCATGGGGTGAGCGCGGCGGGATCGGCAGCAGCGGCCGGCCCTCGTCGTCGAAGGGCGATTTTTCGGCGATATGGTCGCGCAACCGGTTGAAGAGCAGGGCCAGCAGGCTGTTGACTGCCACCTTGTCGGCATCGTCCTGCGGGATGGGCAGCGCTGCCTCCGCCGTGCCCTCGGCCGCGCCCATATGGAAGGGGCACTGACCGGCACCCTGCCGGAACTCCTCCGCGAACAGGAAATTCGGGTCGGCCTGGATGCGTTGCAGGATATGGGCAATGGACACCCGCGTCAGACCTGCCTCGCCATGGGCGGTGTTGAAGGTCTGGGCGAAGTCGTTGGAGCGGTTGGACTGGGTGTCGGACATGCAGCGGATCCGGCGCGGAGATATGGCAGACGGGCTACCCTAAAGGCAAATGCCGGCTTAGCGCAACGGAGTGTCGCCGCATGGCCCGATAATGTCGCCATGCCTGCGTTATTTTGCCACGATGCGTCCTTCGACGGTGGGCCCGACCGTCTTCTTGGATTCGACATAATTCATCACGATGGTCGCCAGCAATACCGCGCCTGACGCGTCGACGACGACTTTGGCCCGCGGAAAGGCGGCATAGCCATCGCCACCCTTCAGCATGTAATCATTGGTGGCGACGCGATAGGTCGCCTGCGGGTCGATGGGCTTGCCGCCCACCGTCACCGAGGTGACGCGGCGGCCGGCCGGCGCCTTGGGATCGTAAGTCATGACGAGGCCGGAAACCTGAGGGAAGCGGCCTGCCTTCTCCTCCACCTTGCTGACGCCATGCTCCAGGGTGGACATCAGGTCCAGCCCCGACATCTCCACCAGCACGCCGACATTGCCGAAGGGAAGTTCGGCAAATATGTCGCGCCGGGTCAGGATGGAGCCGGCGGGGTGCAGCGCGTCGGCACGGATGCCGCCGCCGTTGGTGATGGCGACATCGGCCTTCAGTGCATCGCGCATCGCATCGGCGATAAGGTTGCCCATGCTGGCCTCGCGGCTGCGCACCACGTCCTTGCGGCTGTCCAGTTCGGTCGTCGTCGTGCCGATCACGGCGGCAAGGTCGTTGTCGAGTCGCTTCGTATAGCCGTCGACCACCGCCTCCACCTCCGCATCCGGGGCGACGCCGGCGGTGGTGACGAAGCGCCATTCGGTCGGTACCGTGATGGTCGCCGGCCCTTTTCCGCCATCCTTGGTTTCGACCTGAAGCTTGACGACGCCGAGATACTGCGCATCGTGCCCGGCCTTCAAAATCAGGGTGGAGCCCTCGTAGAAGCTGATCGGATCGTGGTCATGGCCGCCCAGGATCAGGTCGATGCCCTTCACCTTGGCAGCCAGTTCCCGGTCCTCGCCGATGGTCAGGTGGGTCAGCGCCACGACGACCGCTGCCCCCTTGGCCCGCAGATCCTTAACTGCCGATGCGGCGGTTTCCAGCACGGGGAGGAAGCTCAAGCCCGGCCCGGCGCTGGACAGGCGGGCGGTGTCCGGGGTTATCAGTCCGATGAAGCCTACGGTGATACCGTCGATGGTCCGGATCAAACTTGGCACCGTGGTGCCGAAAGCGGAGCCGTCGGCCGCATGCACGTTGCTGCCGATCCATGGAAACCTCGATTCGGCCATTCGCTGTTTCAACAGCTCGGGACCGAAGTCGAACTCATGGTTGCCGAAGGTCACGGCATCGACGCCGATGGCGTTGAACAGCGCGATCATCTGTTCGCCCCGCGTCGTTCCCGACAGCAGCGACGGCGACAGGAAATCGCCGCCGACCGTGGTGACGGCGTCGGGCGCCGCAGCACGCTCCCGCCTCAGCAGGGTCATCAGCGGCCCGAAGCCGCCCTGTCCCTTCACCGGCGCGATCTCATACACGTCGTTGACATGCAGGAAGGTCAGCGACCCGTTCTGCGCCCAGGCGGGCAGGGATGCGCCAAGGAGGACGGCGAGAAGCAGGGCGGTGAGTGAATGGATGCGGGACAGCATGCGGACGGACCTCCGGCGCGGTCTGGGGCGATGGGCAGCACTGTAGACCAGCTCGTCGGCACCGCGCATAGCGGCTTTGCGTGTCGGGGCCTGCGATCCGGTGCCGCTGCGGCTTGAACTCCGCCCGTGACGGTCTCACAACTTGATGACATATGTGCCAACGACGCGAGCCGAGCAGACCCATGCGTATCCTGGTCGTTCAGAACAGTCGCACCGCTCCGATCGGTCTGGTGGGCGAGGCGCTGACCGACAACGGCGCCACCCTCGTCACCATTGCCGCCAACGAGGGTGAGGCGATTCCCGACAGGGACGGCCCCGGAAAGGACGGCTATGCCGGGCTGGTGGTACTCGGCGGCCCGCAGGACGCTTGGGACGACGTGAAGGGACCCCATTTCGGCCGGGTGATGGAGACGATCCGCGACTTCACCGACGCCGACCGTCCGGTGATGGGCATCTGCCTCGGCGCGCAGCTCGCCGCCCGTGCCTATGGCGCCAAGGTCTACCGCCACACCACGCCGGAATTGGGTATCCACCCAGTCAGCCTGACCGACAGCGCACAGGACGACCCGCTTTTCGGCGGCTTCGGACCGGCTCTCAATCTGGCGCAATGGCATTACGATACCTTCGAGTTCCCCGACGGCGCCGTGCCGCTGGCCTACAGCGAGGCATGCGAGCGCCAGGCCTTCCGGCTGGGCCGGGCCACCTATGCCTTCCAGTTCCACCCGGAAGCGACGGGCGACATCCTGCGTGGCTGGGCCTCGCGAATCCGCGATGAGGCGCGGGAGAGCAATGGCGGAATGCTGAAAGGGCTGGAGGAGTCCATCGCCACCCACCTGCCGGTGGCGGAGGAGTTCACCCGTGCCATGACCCGGCGTTGGCTGGATCTGGCTCGCTGACGGTTGCGGCGAAGCGTGCCAGCAGATCGGGCGTGTCGACGTCGTAGAGGATGCCGGCATCGTCCACCGGCACGTCGCACAGCCGGTCGGCATGTTGGCCGATCAGCCGCTTGGCGCCGGTGTCCCCGGCAAGCGCAGCCATTTCGGCGAAGTAGGCCCGGTCCCACAACACCGGGTTTCCCTGTTTGCCATGGGTCGTCGGCACGCAGATTGCCCGGCCCTCCAGAGGTGCGTAGGCGGCGATCAGCCGGTCGATCACGGCGGATGCCACCCGCGGCATGTCGCCCAAGCACACCACCACCGCATCCGATTCGCTCGGCACCGCTGCCAATCCGGCGCGCAGTGAACTGCTCAGTCCTTCGCCGAAGGCTGGATTATGGACGAAGGTGACCGGACGGTCAGCCAGCGCCCGCGCCACGTTTTCACCCTGGTGGCCGGTCACGACGATGACGTTGGCCGCCTGGGACGCAAGGGCGGCATCGACCGCGCGTGCGACCAGCGGAGCACCATTGACCTCCGCCAGCAGCTTGTTGGTGCTGCCCATGCGGCTGGACCGGCCTGCGGCGAGAACCAAGGCTGTAACGCGCGGCGCCCGCGGGTGTGGTTCGGCCGCCGCCCCGGCTCGGGGCGACGGGCGGGTCGGGATCTCCGCCAACAGCCCGCCGACCCCCATTCGCATCACCTCCGCCCGGCCCGGCGCAACGCCGGCGGCGATGCGCTGCAACACCCAGTCGAAGCCGTTCAGCTTGGGGGAGCGCGCACAGCCAGGCAGTCCAAGAACCGGCTTGCCACCCCGCTGGGCCAGCAGCAGCAGGTTGCCTGGGTCCACCGGCATGCCGAAATGCTCCACTGTTCCGCCGGCCCGCCCGATGGCGGCGGGCAGCACGTCGCGCCGGTCTGTGATGGCCGAGGCGCCGGCGATCAGCAGCAGGTCGGTCGGCGGCATGGCGGCGATCCGCTCGGCAAGCGCACTTTCATCATGGTCGCAACGCGACTCATGGACCAGCCTGCCGCCCAACGCTTCCACCCGCTCCCGTGTGATGACCACCGTCTTGTCGAGCACGCTGTCCTTCACCCCCGGCAGCCGGGTCTGGATCAGTGCAACCGACAGCGGCTGGTAGGGCAGGACGGAAAGCGGCGGCCCACCATTGGCGGCCAGCCCCTCGACCCGCTCGACCGCGGCGGCCGGGGCGGCGAAAGGGATGATCTTGACCGTCGCCAGCATCTGCCCGGGCTCGACGGGTGCGAAGTCGGGCAAGGTGGCGATGGTGACGCTCTCGTCGATGGCATTGATCGCATCGATTCGCGCCGGGTCCAGCCGCAACAGCCCACGCGCCCCGGCGAACAGGTTGACCCTGCCGGTGAAGGCGGCGGCGACCTGCACCGCTTCGCCTGCCACCGCCGTGGCGATCCGGGAGGCGGCGGCGTCCTCGCCGATGTCGGCGGCGTTCAGCTTGGCGGCAACTACCTCGGCGATGCCGGCCTCCCGCAGAGCCGCCACATCGGACGCCGACAGCCGCCGGCCCTTCTTGAACGACACAGAGCCCAGACGCAGCGAATGCGCCAATATGGCGCCCTCGGCGTCTGGCAAGGAAAGCGGGCCGAAGAACATATGGGCTCCGGTGGAGACAAGAGTTGCCCACGGATATGGCACTCTGACCGGAGCCGGGCAATGGGCAGAAGGTTGAGAAGGACAGGGGACGGTTTCGAATGTCCCCTGCTGCCCCTCAGCAGGGATGATTCTCCCCCCGCCGCACGCAGGTGATCTGCCCCATGATCGACAGGGCGATCTCAGCCGGGGTAACGGCACCGATGGACAGTCCGACGGGGCCGCGGATGCGCTTGACCTCGGCTTCGCTCAGACCTTCGTCGCGCAGACGATCGAGCCGCAGCGCGTGGGTGCGCTTGCTGCCCAGCGCGCCGACATAGAAGGCCGGCGAACGCAGTGCTGCAATCAGCGCCGGATCGTCCAGTTTGGGGTCGTGGGTCAGGGTGACCACGGCGGTTCGGACGTCGGGCTTCAACTCGGTCAAAGCCTCGTCCGGCCACAACCCGTTCAGCTTCACGCCGGGGAAGCGAGCCTCGGTCGCAAAGGCGCCGCGCGGGTCGACCACCGTCACGTCGTAGCCGGTCAGCGCCGCCAGCGGGGCCAGCGCCTGGGCGATGTGCACCGCGCCGACGATCAGCAGACGCATCGCCGGATTGTGGACATGCACGAACAGACGGAACCCATCCTCGTCCTGCGGATCGGTCAACAGGCCGGACCGATCCTGCCGGATGCGCCGCCGCACCTCGTCAAGCAGGTCGGGTTCGAGCCCGAAGCTGCCATGGACCGTATCTTCACAAACGATGGTCTGTAGACCGCTGTTCAAGTCGGTCACCAGGGCGGCCGGCAGGGCGGCGGCCTTCGCCGCCAGCAGGCGGTCAAGAATCTCGCGTTTCATTCCACGGCCTCGACATAGACCTGTACCTGCCCGCCGCAGGCCAGCCCGACTTCCCAGGCCATTTCATTGGTGATGCCGAAGGACAGCAGGCGCGGTTCGCCATCCTCCATCGTCTTGCCCGCCTCATGCGCGACGGCGCTCTCGATGCAGCCACCGGACACCGAACCGGCCATGGAGCCGCGGTCGTCGACCGCCATCTGGCTGCCGACCGGCCGCGGTGACGACCCCCAGGTCGACACGACGGTCGCCAGGGCAACCCTGCGGCCGGCTGCGCGCCATGACGCCGCCTGCTCCACGATGTTGTCCGCCATCAGGGTGTCGCTCATTCCGCCGCCTCCTTCAGCCAACGGCGCAAGCCCGGGCTACGACGCGGACCGCCGGCCGACAGGGCTCCGGCCAGATCCGCGAGGCTGTTCAGGCTGTGGGCCGCAAGAAAATCGTCCACATGCGGCAGCAACGCCCGGATGCCCGAGGATTTCGGCGCGAAGCCTTCCCAGCGCAGCAATGGATTCAGCCAGACGAGCCGCCTACAGCTTTTGTGCAGCCGTTCGGCCTCTGCCGCAAGCCCTTCCCCTGCATCCCTGTCAAGCCCGTCGGTAATGAGAAGGACCAAGGCTCCTTGGCCCAGCACCCGGCGCGCCCAGGTCCGGTTGAAGGCGTGCAATGCAGTGCCGATCCGCGTGCCGCCCGACCAGTCGGCGACCGCCCCCGACACCGCATCCAGCGCCATGTCGACGTCCTTGTGCCGCAGATGGCGGGTGATGTTGGTCAGCCGGGTACCGAAGACGAAGCTATGGACCCGGTCGCGGTCGTTGGTCACCGCATGCATGAAATGCAGCAGCATCCGCGAATAGCGGGTCATCGAGCCGGAGATGTCGCACAGCACCACCAGCGGCGGCGGCCGGGTCCGGCGGCGCTTGCGTGCAAGGTCGGACAACTCGCCGCCGCTGCGCAGCATCCGCCGCAGGGTGGCGCGCGGATCGACACGCGGTCCCATCGGGTCAGGCCGGTAGCGCCGCGTGGTGATCTCCGCCAACGGCAGCGCGAGGCGTGAGAGCAGGCGCTTTGCCTGCACCATCTCCTCGCCCGTCATCTTCTCGAAATCCTTGTCCTGCAGGCGCTCTGCCGCCGACACGGTGAAGGCGGCGTCGAGTTCGATCTCGGTCCTTTCCGGCTCCTCGTGTTCCGTGCCGACGCCATGCAGAGCCTCGGAGAGGCGCTGGGCCATCTCCGGCCGGTCGGGCGGGGCGTCGGTGCGCACTTTCGGCAGCATCAGGGACATCATCCGCTTCAGGATGTCCGGATTGCGCCAGAAGACATGGAACGCCTGATCGAACAGCTCGCTCTGGTCGTGGCGATTCACGAAGATGGCGTGAAGCGCCCAATAGAAGTCGGTGCGGTTTGACAGCCCCACCGCCTCGACCGCTTCGACCGCCTGCAGCACCTTGCCCGGCCCGACCGGCAGGCCAGCGGCGCGCAGCGCGCGGGCGAAATGCATCAGGTTGAGGGTGAGGCGCCCATCCGGCGCGGCGTCTTCCATGGCGGCGTCACCGCGCGGTGGTGGCGGCCAACTCGGTCTTGACCTGGGTCAGGATGCGCGCCGCCTCGCTGCCCTGGATGCGGCCGATGTCGTCCTGGTATTTCAGCAGCGTACCCAGGGTGTCGTTGATGACGGAGGGTTCCAGTTCGAGCTGGTTCAGCTCCACCAGGGCCTGCGCCCAATCCAGCGTTTCCGCCACGCCCGGCGCCTTGTAGAGGTCCATGCCACGCAGGGTCTGAACGAACCCCACCACCTGCGCCGCCAGCCGCGCATCGGCCTGCGGCGCCTTCACCGCCACGATCTCCCGCTCCCGCGCGGCCCCGGGGTAATCGACCCAGTGATAGAAGCAGCGGCGTTTCAGCGCGTCATGGATTTCGCGCGTGCGGTTGGAGGTGAGGATGACGATGGGCGGCTCCGGCGCATGGACGGTGCCGAATTCCGGGATCGAGACCTGATAGTCGGACAGGATCTCGAGCAGATAAGCCTCGAACGGTTCGTCGGTGCGGTCCAACTCGTCGATCAGCAGCACCGGCGGGCCGGCAAGGTCCGGCTCCAACGCCTGCAGCAGCGGGCGCTTGACCAGGAAGCGTTCGGAAAACAGGTCGGAAGCCAACGACTCCCGATCCTGGCCGCCCGATGCCTCGGCCAACCGGATTTCCATCATCTGGCGGGCATAGTTCCACTCATAGACGGCGGACGACGCATCCAATCCTTCATAGCATTGCAGCCGCAGCAGCTTGCGGCCGAGCGTCGCCGACAGGACCTTGGCGATCTCCGTCTTGCCGACTCCAGCCTCTCCCTCCAGGAACAGCGGGCGCTTCAGCTTCAGCGCGAGGAACAGCGCGGTCGCCAGCGAGCGGTCGGCGACATAGTTGCCGCGGGTGAGGAGCGCCAGCGTTTCATCGACGGAGGCGGGAAGGGCTGTGGTCATCGAGCGCTCTGGAAGTGGACGACGAATGCCCACTTCCGCCCCCGTCTGAACGCGAGCGGAAGTGGGAACCTGATCATGCCGCCTGCACCGCCCGCTTGGCCATCACGGTGACGAGATGGGCGCGGTAGTCGGCGCTGGCGTGGATGTCGGCGTTCAGACCGTCGGCCTCCACCGACAGGCCGTTCAGCGCCTCCGCCCGGAAGTCGGCGGCAAGCGCCGCCTCGAACGTATCCGCCCGGAAGACCGAACCGGCGGCCCCGGTCACCGCCACCCGCACCTCCGCCCCGAACCGGGCGACGAAGACGCCGACGATGGCGTAGCGGCTGGCCGGGTTGCGGAACTTGGCGTAGGCCGCCGTGTCGGGACGGGAAAAGCGCACGGACTTGACGATCTCGCCCGGCTCCAGCGCGGTTTCGAACATGCCGGTGAAGAAATCGTCGCCGGAAATGCTGCGACGGTCGGTGGTCACCACCGATTTCAGCGCCACAACCGCCGACGGATAGTCGGCCGACGGGTCGGCATTGGCGATGGAGCCGCCGAGCGTGCCCATGTTGCGGACCTGCCGGTCGCCGATGCCCTCGGCAAGGCTGGCCAGCGCCGGGATCGCCCGCTTGACGAGGTCGGAATGGGCAACCTCGGCATGGCGGGTGAAGGCGCCGATCTCGAGCCCGCCGTCGACTTCACGGATGCCCTTCAGCTCCGCAATGGCGCCGAGGTCGATCAGCTCGGTCGGTCGGGCGAGGCGCTGTTTCAGCGTCGGCAGCAGCGTCTGGCCGCCGCCGAGCAGCTTGGCATCCTCCGCCTGGATCGCGGCCGCCGCGTCGGTCAGCGATGTCGGCCGTTGGTACGTGAACGCGTACATTCTCTAGCCTCCTTCTTCTTCGGCCGTCTATTCCGCCGCCATGGCGGGGGCGGGTGTGGCATCCCGGATCACCCGCCAGACCTTTTCCGGCGTCGCCGGCATGTCCATGTGGGCGATGCCATAATCCGCCAGCGCGTCCACCACCGCGTTCATCACCGCCGCGGCTGCGCCGATGGTCCCGGCCTCGCCGCAGCCCTTCACGCCCAAGGGGTTGTGGGTGCAGGGCTGATCCTCGTGATAGCGCACCGTAAAGGATGGGACATCGTCCGCCCGCGGCATGCAATAGTCCATGTAGGAGCCGGTGACGAGCTGGCCCGACTCCTCGTCATAGACGCAGTTCTCGTACAGCGCCTGTCCGATGCCCTGGACGAGGCCGCCATGCACCTGCCCCTCGACGATCAGCGGGTTGATGACGTTGCCGAAATCGTCCACCGCCGCGAAGCTGACGATGGTAGTGACACCGGTGTCGGGATCGATCTCCAGCTCACAGACATGGCAGCCGTTGGGATAGGTGAAGTTCTTGGGATCGTAGAAGGCCTGCTCGTCCAGGCCCGGCTCCAGCTCGTCCAGCGGGAAATTGTGCGGGACATAGGCTTGCAGCGCGATATCGCCGATGCCCAGGCTCTTGTCGGTGCCGGCGACCGTGAATCGGCCGTCCTTCACCTCGATATCGGTTTCCGCCGCCTCAAGCATGTGGGCGGCAATCTTCCGCGCCTTGCGCTCCACCTTGTCCATCGCCTTTACCAGCGCCGAGCCGCCGACCGCCAGTGAGCGCGAGCCGTAGGTGCCCATGCCGAAGGGAATCTTGTTGGTGTCGCCGTGGACGATCTCAACATTCTCGATCGGGATGCCGAATCGCTCGGCCACGATCTGGGCGAAGGTGGTCTCATGGCCCTGGCCATGGCTATGGGAGCCGGTGAAGACCGTCACCGAACCCGTTGGATGGAAACGGACTTCTGCACATTCATAAAGTCCTGCGCGAGCTCCGAGCGCGCCCGCGACGTTGCTCGGCGCGATGCCGCAGGCCTCGATGTAGGTGGCGAAACCGATGCCGCGCAGCTTGCCGCGCGCCTTGGATTCGGCGCGGCGCTGCTCGAAGCCGGGGTAATCGACCAGTGGCAGGGCGATGTCGAGATTCTTGGCGAAGTCGCCGGTGTCGTATTGCAGGGCGACGGGGGTCTGGTAGGGCATCGCCTCCTTCGGCACGAAATTGCGGCGGCGGATCTCGGTCCGATCCATGCCGACCACGCCGGCGGCGACGTCCACCAGCCGCTCGATCAGGTAGCAGGCCTCTGGCCGGCCGGCACCACGATAGGCGTCGACGGGGGCGGTGTTGGTGAAGACCGCCTTCACCTCGGCATAGATCGCCGGGGTCTTGTATTGGCCGGCCAGCAGGGTGGCGTACAGGTAGGTCGGAATCGACGGCGCGAAGGTCGACAGGTAGGCGCCGAGATTGGCCAGGGTGGAGACGCGCAGCGCCAGGAAGTTGCCGTCCGCATCCATCGCCAGTTCGGCATGGCTGACATGGTCGCGCCCATGGGCGTCGGTTAGGAAGCTTTCCGAGCGGTCGGCTGTCCATTTAACCGGCCGGCCTACCTTGCGCGCCGCCCAGGTGACGACGGCCTCCTCGCCGTAATGGAAGATCTTCGACCCGAATCCGCCGCCGACGTCAGGGGCCACCACGCGCAGCTTGTGTTCGGGAATGCCCAGAACGAAGGCGCCCATCAGCAGGCGGGTGACGTGCGGGTTCTGGCTGGTGGTGGTCAGGGTGTATTCGCCGTCCGACTGGTCGTATTCGCCCAGCGCCGCCCGCGGCTCCATCGCGTTGGGAACCAGCCGCTGGTTGATCAGGTCGATCCTGGCGACATGGGCCGCCTGGGCGAAGGCCGCATCGACCGCCGCCTTGTCGCCCAGATGCCAGTCGTAGCAGACGTTGCCCGGCGCATCGTCATGCACCAGCGGAGCCCCGCCGTCGATGGCGCGGGTGGACGAGCCAGCGGCCGGCAGTTCCTCGTAATCGACCACCACCATCTCGGCGGCGTCGCGCGCCTGCTCGCGGGTCTCGGCGATGACCACCGCAACTGCGTCGCCGACATAGCGCACCCGGTCGCGCGCCAGCGGATAATGCGGCGGCTCCTTCATCGGCGAGCCGTCCTTGGAATGGATCTGCCAGCCGCAGGGTAGGCTGCCGACCTTGTCGGCCTCCATGTCTGCCCCGGTCAGCACGGCAACCACCCCCGGCATCGCCAACGCATCCGTGACGTCGATGCCAAGGATGCGGGCGTGGGCATAGGAGGAGCGAACATGGACCGCATGGGTCATGTTCAGGCGCTTGAAATCGTCGGTGTAGTTGCCACGGCCGGTCAGAAAGCGCTGGTCTTCGCGCCGGCGCACCGAGGCGCCGATGCCATTGGGGTTCGCCATCTCGTGTTTCCTCCCACAGGAACGCGTAAGATGCGGAATTGCCTAATTTTTCTTGGCGCAGGAGCGCCGTTATTCAGCCGCTGCCGCAGTCGGCTGCGTCGTAACAATCGTTCCGGCCATCGCTTCGGCCCCGGCCATCACCGCCTTGACGATGTTGTGATAGCCGGTGCAACGGCAGATGTTACCCTCCAGCCCTTCGCGGATCTCGGCTTCGGTCGGGTTGGGGGTCTCGCGGACCAGATCGACCGCGCTCATCACCATGCCCGGCGTGCAGAAGCCGCATTGCAACCCGTGATGCTCGCGGAAGGCTGCCTGCATCGGATGCAGCGTGCCGTCCGCCGCCGCCAGCCCCTCAATGGTGGTGACGGTCGCGCCGTTGGCCTGGACGGCCAGCGTGGTGCAGGATTTCACCGAACGCCCGTCGACATGGACGACGCAGGCGCCGCACTGGCTGGTGTCGCAGCCGACATGTGTGCCCGTCAGGCCCAGATGCTCGCGAAGGAAGGCGACGAGCAAGGTGCGCTCCTCCACCTCGCGCGAGACCGTCTTGCCGTTGACGGTCATCGAAACGGTACAGGACATCGAATTACCTCCCGCTGGCTGAAGTCTGGCTTGCAGTCGATCGGCTTGCCGTTCCGGCTTTCCTCATTCGCCTGACGCGCCGAAGGTCGGGGGCGGGGTGGTGTCCGCTTCGGTCGGCGGTCTTGCGCCACAAGGATAGGGGGTGTCCGCCCACGAAGGTCAAGAAGGTCCTGCGTTCCTCGGCCAAAAGAAGGGGAAACCAATGGTATCTATATCGGATTGTACGTACTGGCGCGCAATTTTGTGACGCGTTACAGTTGGTTGGGGCTGCCCACGCGACGTGGGTACACGAAACATGCCGTTGGGCAAAAGCCCGGGCGCGGAAACGATGATGGGGAGGGCCGCTATGAATCGCCAGATGATGAAACGCCACGCCTTGGTGTTGTACACGGCCATCGGCCTCGGTCTCGCCACCATTCCGGCCAAGGCGGAAACCTTCATCACCGTGCTGACGGGCGGGACCAGCGGCGTCTACTACCCGCTGGGCGTGGCGCTTTCCAACGTGTACGGCAAGGCTCTGCCGGGAGCAAAGGTGACGGCGCAGGCGACCAAGGCATCGGTGGAGAACCTGAACCTGCTCCAGGCCGGCCGCGGCGAGATCGGCTTCACGCTCGGCGATTCGTTGAGCGACGCCTGGAAGGGCAACGAGGAGGTCGGCTTCAAGCAGAAGCTGGAGAAGCTGCGCACCATCGCCGCCATCTATCCCAACTACATCCAGGTCGTCGCCAGCAAGGACTCGGGCATCAAGACGCTGGCCGACCTGAAGGGCAAGCGCGTGTCGGTCGGCGCGCCCAAGTCGGGAACGGAGCTGAACGCGCGGGCAATCTTCGGCGCCGCCGGCCTCGCCTACAAGGATTTCGCCAAGACCGAATATCTGCCCTTCGGCGAATCGGTGGATTTGATCAAGAACCGGCAGCTCGACGCGACGCTGATTTCCGCCGGGCTGGGCGTGGCGGCGATCAAGGACCTGTCCGCTTCCCAGGAGGTGACCGTCGTCAGCATCCCCGCGGACCTCGTGCAGAAGGTCGGCGACGCCGCCTACATCGTCGAGACGATTCCCGCCAACACCTATCCCGGCCAGACGGAGGCGGTGCCGACCGCCGCGGTGCGCAACCTGTTGGTCAGCCATTCCGGCGTGTCCGACGATGCCGCCTACGCCATGACCAAGACCCTGTTCGAGAATCTCGATGCGCTGGCCGCCGCCCATGTCGCCGCCAAGCAGATCAAGCTCGACAAAAGCGCCACCCAGTCGCCGGTCCCGCTGCATCCCGGCGCCATTAAATACTACAAGGAAAAGGGGCTGATGTAACGGGCGGATGCAGGCCACGGGGAACGCAGACGTGAATCCACATAAAGACAAGGCGGATGCCCAAATCCGTCAAGCCATCGACCGTGAGAATCCCGCCCATGTCACCGCCTTCGAAGGCTTCGACGGGCGGGCGGTGTTTGCCATCGCCGTGGCCTTTTCCATTTTCCAGATCTGGACGGCTGCCTTCAACCCGCTGTCCACCGTCGTGGTCCGGTCGGTCCATGTCGGCTTCCTGATGCTGATGACCTTTACCCTGTTCGGCGCGAGGAAGGCCTCCGAACGCCGGTGTGTGCCCCGGTACGACTGGATCCTCGGGCTGACAGGCTTTGCCATCGGCCTGTACCATTACGTGTTCGAGATCGACCTTATCCAACGGGCCGGCGATCCCAGTATGACCGACATCATGGTCGGCGGCGTCGCCGTGGCACTGGTGTTCGAGGCAGCGCGCCGCATCATGGGGCTGGCACTGCCGATCCTGTGCGGCATCTTCGTTCCCTATGCCCTGTTCGGGCGCGAGTTGCCCTTTGGGCTGGCCCATCGCGGTTACGGCTTCGATCAGGTGATCGACACGCTGTTCCTGTCCACCGAAGGCATCTACGGTACGCCGACCTTCGTGTCGGCAACCTACATCTTTCTGTTCATCCTTTTCGGTGCCTTCCTGGAACGGGCCGGCATGATCCGCCTGTTCAACGACGTCTCACTCGGCCTCGTCGGCCACTCCAAGGGCGGGCCGGCGAAAGTCGCGGTCTTCTCGTCCGGCTTCATGGGGACCATCAACGGGTCGGGCGTCGCCAATGTGCTGACCACCGGCCAATTCACCATCCCGCTGATGATGCGCTTCGGCTACCGGCCTGCCTTCGCCGGTGCAGTGGAGGCGACGGCCAGCATGGGCGGCCAGTTGATGCCTCCGGTGATGGGTGCCGCCGCCTTCATCATGGCGGAAACCATCGGCGTGCCCTATAGCGAGGTGGCGCTGGCCGCTGCCATTCCCGCTATCCTCTATTTCGGCAGCGCCTTCTGGATGGTCCATCTGGAGGCAGGCAGGCACAACCTCGTCGGCCTGCCGCGGGAGGAATGTCCCAGCGCCCTTCATGCCCTGAAAGAAGGCTGGTACCTGATCCTTCCGCTGGCGGCACTGGTCTACCTGCTGTTCTCCGGCTTCACGCCGCTGTTCGCAGGCGTGATCGGCATCGCCGCAACCGCCGCCCTGATCCTGGGAATCACCGTCGTCACCGCCATCGGCCCGACGATGCTGCGTGCCGGCTTCTGGATCCTGCTGGGCCTGATCGCTGCGGCACTGTGGCGCATGGGGCTGCGGACCGAGCATTTGGCCTTCGCCATAGTCGGGTTGCTCATCGTTCCCTGCCTGCTGTTCAAGGGTGGACGGGAAACGCTGGCCCTCGTGGTGAACAGCACCGCCGACGGTGCCAAGAATGCGGTGGGAGTGGGCGTCGCCTGCGCCCTGGTGGGTGTGCTGATCGGCATGATGACGCTGACGGGCCTCGCCTCCAGCTTCGCGACCACCATCGTCAACCTGTCGGGCGGCAACCTGCTGGCTGCGCTGCTGCTGACGATGGTGACCTGCATCGTATTGGGCACCGGTCTGCCGACCACCGCCAACTACATCATCACCGCGTCTATTGCGGCACCGGCATTGCTGACCATGGGCGTGCCTCTGATCGTCAGCCATATGTTCGTCTTCTATTTCGGCATCATGGCCGACCTGACGCCGCCGGTGGCGCTTGCCGCGCTCGCCGCCTCTTCCATCGCGCGGGTGGGCCACATGAGGATCGGCTTCATCGCCACGCGCATCGCCATGGCCGGCTACGTCGTTCCCTTCATGGCGGTTTACGATCCGGCACTGGTGTTGCAGACCGAAGATTGGACTGCTGTCGTCTACATCGTCTTCAAGGCCTGCATCGCCATCGCCCTGTGGGGGGCGGCGACCATCGGCTTCTTCTGGACTCCGCTGCCGCTGTTCGCCCGGATCTATGCCGCAGCGACAGCCTTCCTGTTCGTCGTGGCGTTGCCGGTCACCGACGAGGCGGGCTTCGTCCTGACCGTCCTGTTCCTGCTTTGGCAGCATCGCCGCCGCCGGAGCCTCACCACCGCCGCCGCGGCGCTGTAAGGGTGGGCGGCCTCTGCCTGTTCGCTCTCGGTGGCGCGCTGCTGGCGTCGCTGCCGGGAACGGATTTCATTTTGTCATGGACCCACTCGATAGAGAAGACCGAGTGGCGCGAGCATTGGTTCATCGAGGCCGGTCGGCTGCGGCCGGTGGAGGCTCGCATCCGCGGCACCGGCGCAGGCATGGAACCCGGACCGGATGCGAAGCTGTCGGCGGACGGCTGGCTGGTCTGGACGCCTGCGCTTCCGCTGTCCGGATCGCTTCCCGAGGACGGCATCACCCTGGCGGCCTCGGGCTTCACCGGTGAGCACCGGCTGTGCGCAGGCGCGGAATGCCGCCCGCTGTCGGGCTGGACGGGAGTGCGGGACCAAGCGGTAGCGATGCGGGCCTGCCGGTGAGAGTTTGCCGCCCGCCTACGAAAGTTCGTTTGGTCAACGTCCCTTCCGGCTTGGCTTACGCTGCGTCAGTCCGCATACTCCCGTTCCTTTCGTCAGCCTACCATCCGGACCGATGATCAATTCCCCCATGCCCAGCCGCCCCATGCCCCTGTTTCCTGCCGTCATCGGCACGGCGCTTGCCGTCGGCGTCGTCATGCTGGCTTCGCAAGGTGCCCTAGCTGCTGAAGTGGCGGGCGACATCGCACATGGCGGCACGCCGCATCTAGACGGGCGGTCGATGAGTGTCCTCTGGGTGGTGCCCTTCGTCGGCATCCTGCTGTCGATCGCCCTGTTTCCACTGGTGGCGCCGATGGTCTGGCACCATCATTTCGGCAAGATCTCTGCCTTCTGGGCGCTGGTTTTCCTGGTTCCCTTCGCTGCGGCATACGGCGCCGATCTGGCAACCTATGAGTTGCTGCACACGGTGCTTCTGGAATACATCCCCTTCATCGTGCTGCTGACGGCGTTGTTCACGGTGGCGGGGGGCGTGCGGCTGGTCGGGTCGCTGGTGGGGACGCCTTTGGCGAACACGGTGGGGCTGGCGCTGGGGACGGTGCTGGCCAGCCTGATGGGCACAACCGGTGCCTCGATGCTGCTGATCCGCCCGCTGCTGCGCGCGAACGAGCATCGCCGACATAAGGTCCACACCGTCGTGTTCTTCATCTTCCTGGTTTCGAATGTCGGTGGATCGCTGACGCCGCTGGGCGACCCACCGCTGTTCCTGGGGTTTTTGAAAGGGGTCGATTTCTTCTGGCCGACGGTTCATCTGCTGGCGCCGATGGCCTTCCTGTCGGCCCTGCTGCTGGTGATCTATTTCGGCCTGGACCTGTTCCTGCACACCCGCGATCCCGGCAAGCATCCGCTGATCGAAGGCGTCCACGAACGCGAGCCGATCCGCATTGAAGGATCGGTCAATCTTCTTCTGCTGCTCGCCATCGTCGGTGCGGTGCTGCTGAGCGGCGTCTGGCATCCGGGGACCGGTGTCACGCTGTACCATGTCACCGTGCCGCTGGAGACGATCGTCTCGAACCTGCTGCTGCTCGGCATCACCGGCCTGTCGCTGGCACTGACCAGCGCCAGGAGCCGGCGGATGAACGGCTTCAGCTGGGGTCCCATCCTGGAGGTGGCGAAGCTGTTCGCCGCGATCTTCCTGACCATCATCCCGGCCATCGCCATCCTGAAGGCCGGCACCGACGGTGCGCTTGGGGCCATCATCGCCGCAGTGAACGACAACGGAACGCCCAACCCGGTTGCGTATTTCTGGGCGACCGGAATCCTGTCCAGCTTCCTCGACAACGCCCCGACCTATCTGATCTTCTTCAACACCGCCGGCGGCGACGCGCACACCCTGATGAGCGACATGGCGCTGACGCTGACTGCGATTTCTGCCGGTGCGGTGTTCATGGGAGCCAACACCTACATCGGCAATGCGCCCAACTTCATGGTCAAGGCCATCGCGGAAGAGCGCGGCGTCGCCATGCCCAGCTTCTTCGGCTATATGGCGTGGTCCTGCGGCATCCTGGTGCCACTGTTGGGGCTGACAACGCTGGTCTTTTTCATCTGACCACGTGCATCGGCAGCGCCGGCCGGACGGGATTCTACCCTCCTTTCCGAAAAAAATAGCGCCCGGGGACCGAAATCCGCCGGGCGCAAGGGTACAGTACGGGAGATATCATCAGCGGTGATGATGCAATCGGAAGATCGATTGTGGCTGCACACTCGCACGGGCCGTCGCCGTCACCCTTGACCACGGTCAAGGGTGACGGCAGTAGGGCCGGCATCAATCTCCCAGTGCCGGCTTCGGCAGGGCCTCCACCATCCCGCCTTCCTCCACCGCCTCCGTTTCCGGACGGGGGACGCGGAACCAGGCGGCGTAGAGGGCAGGCAGGAAGAAGATCGTCAGCACCGTCGCACCGGCCAGACCGCCCATGATGGCGACCGCCATCGGCCCCCAGAAGACGCTCTGCGTCAGCGGGATCATGGCGAGGATGGCGGCGGCGGCTGTCAGGGCGATGGGACGGGCACGGCGCACCGTCGCCTCAACGATGCTGTCCCAACGGGACCGGCCGCCGCGGATGTCCTGCTCGATCTGATCCACCAGGATCACCGAGTTGCGCATGATGATGCCGGCCAGCGCGATGACGCCCAGCATGGCGACGAAGCCGAAGGGCAGGTTGAACAGCAGCAGCGAGGCGGTGACGCCGATCAGCCCGAGCGGCGCGGTCAGCAGCACCATGAACACGCGCGAGAAGCTCTGCAACTGCAGCATCAGCGTGGTGACCATGATCAACAGCATCACCGGCATCATGGCGTTGATGGAGTCCTGGCCCTTGGCGCTTTCCTCGATGGCTCCGCCCATGGTGATGGCGTAGCCGACGGGCAGGGTGGCGCGGAGCGTGTCGAGCTGGCCGTTCAGCTGGGTGCTGACCACCGGGGCCTGCAGGCCGCCGGTCACGTCGCCCTTGACCGTCATCGTCGTCTCGCGCGCCCGGCGCCACAGCACCGGTTCCTCCAGCTCGTAGCGGACGCCGGCGACCTGGCTCAACGGGACGGTGGTGCCGCGGCTGGTGCGGATGTTCAACTCGCCCAGGCGCGACAGGTCCATCCGCTCGTCGGGGGTGGTGCGCATCAGCACGCCGATCAACTCCGTGCCTTCACGATACTGGGTCACCGTCATACCGTTCAGCAGCAGTTGCAGGGCATTGGACAGGTCCTGCTTCGACACGCCGAGCGCGCGGGCCTTGGCGGTGTCGACCTCCAGCCGCACCCGCTTGGACATCTCGTCCCAGTCGAGATGAACATTGGCGGTGTTGGAATGGGCACGCATGGTGTCGCGCACCTGATAGGCGATCTTGCGAATGGTCGCCGGATCCTCGCCGGTGACACGGAACTGCACCGGATAGCCGACCGGCGGGCCGTTCTCCAGCCGGCTGATGCGGACGCGGGCGGCGGGGAAGTCGGATTCCAGAGTCGGTTCCAGCCGCTGCATGAAATGCTCACGCTCCTCCAACCCCTTGGTCATCACCATGAACTGGGCGAAGTTGGCGGTCTCAAGCTGCTGGTCGAGCGGCAGGTAGAAGCGCGGCGAGCCACCGCCGGTGTAGGCGACCCAGTAATCCACGTCGGGATCCTTGGCCAGCGCCGCTTCCATCCGCTTCACCTCGGCTGCCGTCGCCTCGAAGGAAGATCCTTCGGCGAGCCGGATGTCGATCAGCAGTTCCGGCCGGCTGGCCGACGGAAAGAATTGCTGCTGCACATGGCCGAAGCCGACCAGCGCGATGACGAAGGTCGCCGCCGTGGCCCCGATGGTGGCCCAGCGCGCCCGGACGCAGGCCTCGATCATCCCGCGCAGGATGCGGTAGGCCCTGGTGTCGTAGATGTCCAGTTCGTGCCCGTCGGGCACCACATGCTTGGGCTTGGGCAACAGCAGCCAGCCCAGATAGGGCGTGAAGATCACCGCGACGACCCAGGACAGCAGCAGCGACAGCGCCACCACCCAGAAGATCGAGTTGGTGTATTCGCCGGCCGCCGAGGCGGCGAAACCGACCGGCACGAAACCGGCGGCGGTGACGACGGTACCGCTCAGCATCGGGAAGGCAGTGGAGGTGTAGGCGAAGGCGCCGGCCTTCAGCCGGTCCCATCCCTGTTCCATCTTCACCACCATCATCTCCACCGCGATGATGGCGTCGTCCACCAGCAGGCCGAGCGCGATGATCAGGGCGCCCAGCGAGATGCGCTGGAGGTCGATGTGCAGGATCTGCATCGCCACCAGCGTCATCGCCAGCACCAGCGGCACGGCCAGCGCCACGACGATGCCGGTGCGCCAGCCCAGGCTGACGAGGCTGACCAGGATGACGATGCCCAGCGCCTCGGCCAGAGATTCCATGAATTCGCCGACCGAATGTTCGACGACCGTCGGCTGATCGGCGATCTGCGCCACTTCCAGCCCAACCGGCAACTCCGCCCGGACCTTCTCCATCGCGGCGCCGAGCTGCTCGCCGAGCTTCAGCACGTTGCCGCCCTTGGCCATCACGATGCCAAGCCCGATGGCATCGCGGCCGTTGTAGCGCAGGGTGTAGCGTCGCGGCTCGACATAGCCCCGCTTGACCTCGGCCACGTCGCCGATGGTCAGCAGCCGGCCGCCGCTTTCCACCGGGATCGCACGCACCGCGGCGGCGGTGTCGAGGCCGAGGTCGACGCGGACATAGACGCGCTGCGACCCGGTGTCGATGTCGCCGGCGGCAGCGACGGCGTTCTCGCGCTGCAGCGCCTGGATCACCGAATCGACCGGCAGTCCGAAGCTGGCGAGCCGCTGGCTGGAGATCTCGACATAGACGCGCTCCTCCTGCGGGGCGATCAGGTCGATCTTCTCGACGCCCGGTAGTTTCAGCAGGCGCGCGCGCGCCTGTTCCGCCACCTTCTTCAGCTGCGCCGGAGTGAAATCCTCGCCCATGAAACCGTAGATGGCGGAATAGACGTCACCGAACTCGTCATTGAAAAAGGGACCGAGCACGCCGTCTGGCAGAGTATAACGGATGTCGCCGATTTTCTTGCGAACCTGATACCACAGGTCCGCCACCATCTTCGGCGGGGTGTAGTCCTTCAGCTGCACGAAGACCACCGACTCGCCCGGCTTGGAGTAGCTGCGGGCGACGTCGTAATAAGGCACCTCCTCCAGCTTCTTCTCAATTCGGTCGGTGACGAACTGCTCGACCTCGCGCGCGGTGGCGCCGGGCCATTGTGTCCGAACCACCATCACCTTGAAGGTGAAGGATGGATCCTCCGCACGTCCCAAGGTCTTGTACGCGAGCGCGCCGGCCAGGATGCTGGCGAGCATCATGAACAGGACGAGCGTGCGGTGCGCCAGCGCCCAGGCCGATAGGTTCATGCGGGAATGGTTCATCGCGCCGGCTCCGTCCAGACGCGGACCTTCTGGCCGGCGTCGAGCTTGTGAACTCCGGCGGTGACGACGCGCTCACCGTCCTTCAGCCCACCACCGATCAGCGCCAGATCGCCCGCATAGGCGGCAACCGTTACGGGGCGCAGTTCCAGTCGGTTGTCGGGGGCCGACAGCACCCAGACAGCCGGAGCCTGTTCATGTTGGGTCAATGCACCCAAGGGCAGGCGGACAACGGAGGACCCATGACCGGCCGCCGCCGTGACGGTCGCCGTCATGCCCAACTGGACTGTCGGCGGCGGATCGGACAGCGCGATCTTGGCCTGGAAGGTGCGGGTGTCGGCATCGGCGCTGGGCGACAGCTCGCGCAAGGTGCCGGCTATGCTGCGGCCGGGGTCGGACCACAACTCCACCGACAATGTCTGGCCGGACAGGGCGGCCACCCGCTGTTCGGGAATGTTGGCCACCGCCTCCATGGTGCCAAGCCGGGCGATGCGCAATGCCGTCTGGCCCTGCGCCACCACCTGTCCCGGTTCGATCAGCGTCGCGGTGACGACGCCGGCTTCTTCCGCCAGCAGCGTGGCGTATTGGGCGGAGTTGTTCAAGACGCGCAATTGTGCCTCCACCTCGTGCACTTTGGAGTCGGCCTTGTCGAGCGTGGTCTTGCGGCGATCATATTCCTGTCTTGTGGTCCATTCCCCCTGGCGCAGGCTGGCATAGCGCTGGAAATCGCTGCGCGCGTTGGCCGCATCGGCCTGGGCGGACGCCAATTGCGCCTGGGAGGCGCGGATCTGCAAGTCAAGGTCGGTGGGATCGAGCCGGGCGAGCGGCATGCCGGGTTCAACGCGACTGCCGACCTCGACCAGCCTTGAAGTCACCTTGCCGCCGACACGGAAGCCGACATCGGCCTCCACCCGCGGACGGATCACCGCCGGATAGCGCACGCTGTCCAAATGCGATTCAAGCGCCACAGTGGCAACGCGAACCGGCCGGACTTCCTGTTGCGGTGCGGAGGCTGCCGACTGCGTCTCGTTGCAGCCGACGAGCAAGCCGGCTGTCGCCAGCATGGCGACCGTCGCCGTCATGCTGGGCGCAAACCGTCTTTCGCGGAACCGGGCCATACCACGTCTCCTCACTGGACTGAACTGTATCGTACTGATATTGTCCTACTATCGCTCCGGTCCAACGTCAAGAGTGAACGGTACAGTTCAGTGCAGTCATCCGAACAGAATTCGCCACAGCCGGCCGCTCCGCAGGATACCAAAGCCGAGCAGATCATCGCCGCGGCGCGGGAGGTGTTTCTGGAACTCGGCTATGCCGCCACCTCGATGGATCTGGTGGCGCAGCGGGCGCGGGTATCCAAAACCACGCTCTACACCCGCTTCCCGTCGAAGGAGGAGCTTTACACCGCGGTGATCTCCGCTGAATGCGAGAGACGGGGCATCCGCTTCACACCCGAGATGTTCGACGGGCTACCGCTGCGCGATATCCTGATCCAGGTCGGCCGCCGTTTTGTCGATCTGCTGTGGTCGGAAGCGGCGATCCGCGTCCACCAGTCGGTTGCGGGCGAAGCCATGCGGATGCCGGTTGCGGCCCAGCTCTATTACCGAGCAGGGCCGGAGCAGGGCATCGCCCATTTCGCCTCGCTGTTCACCCGGTTGGCCGACCGCGGTGTCATTTCCACCGACGATCCGGTCTTTGCCGCCCGCCAATTCCTCGCCGCATTACAGGGCGGCCCTTATTGCGCGCTGGTGCTGGGACTCTGCCCCGAACCGACGGAGGAGGAGCGCCACATCTTCGTCGACAAGGCCGTGGACCTGTTCCTGCATGGAATCCTGCCGGCCGCCGATACCGGTCAGGCGAGCTTGAAATAGCGGATGACCAGCCGCCGAAGCTCGTCCTGCACCCCATCGTCGCCGAGTTCGACCAGCCGGTCATGCAATCCGGCGGCGATCATGGTGAATCGGGTCATGACCGCAGGGTCGAAATGATTGCCCGCCCCGGCTTGCAGGATGTCCATTGCGGCTACGAAGGACATCGGCTCCTTGTAAGGGCGGCGGGAGGTCAGTGCGTCGAACACGTCAGCCACGGCGAAGATGCGGGCGGCGATCGGGATCGCCTCGCCCTTCAGCCCGGCCGGATAGCCCGATCCGTCGAATTTCTCATGATGGCCGCCGACCACATCCGCTCCGTCGACCAGCCATTCGGACGAACCGACGATATCGAGTCCGTGAACGACATGGGTCTTCATAACTGCGAATTCCTCGGCATCGAGTTTGCCGGGCTTCAGCAGAATGCGGTCGGGAATGGCGATTTTGCCGACATCGTGCAGGAAAGCGCCCTTCACCAAGCGCCGGATCGCAGCATCGTCCAACCCCAGCGCCTCGGCCAGGCGGATTGCCAGCACCGTCACACGGTAATTATGGGCGTTGGTATCGCTGTCCCGTTTAGCTATTGCACTGCCAAGCGCCGTCAGCATGCCGATATTGGCATCCAGCAATCCGCGTGACAAGCCTATGACACCCCGATTGAATGCACCGAAGATGGGTAGCAGGACAAGCGCCGTGCCGAGTACGGAGAGAGAGGAGACGCCGACGACAGTGACCGTATCCCGCAGGATCTCGCGCGACCGACGGGAAGAGAGTTGGAAGACGCTTTCGAAATAACCGAGCAGTTTCCCATCGGCATCGAACAGGATTTCCATCGTCTGGATGAAGACATGTCCATCCAGCGTGAACCGATCGTACAGGAACTCATTGCCGTCAGGAAAGCCATGCCGGGTGTCCGACAACCGTCTTTCCGCCCACTCCGCGCCGGGCGCGACATATTCGGCAGTCTTCTTCCGGTCGGGCGAATAGAGTTCGGCGACGATGAACCGGCCGTCACCATGGTTCAGGCGCAATTCGCCGCGGCTGGTCATGAATCGGCGCAACGATGCCTCCAACTCCGGATGGTCGACTCCGGCGGAAAGCGCCGCACGGGTTTCCGCAAGGAAGGCAGCGGATTCCTCCTTCGCGAGTTCCGATACCCGCCTGTCGGCAATTTCCACCTCGACCAGGAAGGCGACGCCACCCACTGCCAGCGCCATGAACAGCGCGACGGCGGCCAGACGCAACAGGATGGCGCGGGCAGTGGGCAACCGCATCATCGCCACATCCGCATTGCGACTCGCCAACCTTCTCAACAGCAGGCTGAAACGGCGGCTCCGACCCTCTCCCAACATCTTGTCCTCGATCTGCCCGTTCACCGGCGATACATCCCCGGCTCTGCTAAGCGGATCTAGACGTTGCGCCCACCTGTCGTCAATCATACCGCCCGCCACCCGAACCACACCCGGGACTCATCCGGAATGGACTTTGGTATAATGCAGACGCTATCTGTACCTGATCTGAATATTGGCATTCAGATCACGGTGGGCCTTTCGGCGACACTGTGCGAACAGTTCGCTTCCGATGATCGTTAGAGGATTTGTTTCACGATGTCCGTCTGCCCCTGCGGTTCCGACCGCGCGTTCGACCAATGCTGCGGCCCCATCCTGGCGGGGTTGTCCGCACCGACCGCCGAAGCGCTGATGCGCTCCCGCTACACCGCTTTCGTGCGCCGTGACATCGACCATATCGAGCGGACCTGCGCGCCGGAAACCCGCGACGCCTTCAGCCGCATCGACGCCGAACGGATGGCGGATGAGTGCGATTGGGGACCTTTGACCATCATGAAGGCGGCGGAGGAGGAGGACAGTGCCACAGTCGAGTTCTTCCTGACCTTTAGGCGCGATGGGGAAGAACTTCCATTGCATGAACGGTCCAGCTTCCGCCGGATCGACGGGCGGTGGCTGTATGTCGACAGCGTGCTGAACCCAAAGGATCCGCCACGCCGCGTGGTCAAGGTCGGCCGCAACGATCCCTGTCCCTGCGGTTCGGGGCGCAAGCACAAGACCTGCTGCGGGCGCTGATCCGACGCCCGCGGCCGCCCTGCCGTCAACTCATGCCCAGATAGCGCCCTGGCCTGTGGTTGATAGCAAGCGTCATGTTGACGATGATCGCTCCCACCACCGAAAGCAGCAGCCGGTCCGGGGTCAGCACGAAGAATGCCCCGGCAAGGATCGCCAGATCGACCCCGAGTTGGAAATAGCCTGCGCGGATGCCGTAGCGCTCCTGTAGATAGATTGCCAGGATGTTGACACCGCCCAGACCGGTGCGGTGGCGGAACAGCATCAGCAACCCGGTGCCGCACAGGCCGCCACCCACCACCGTGGCATAGACCGGGTCGAGATGGGCGAAGCTCACCCATTGGTCTGTCATGCGCGAGAACAGCGTCACGAGCGCCACGGCGATGAAGGTGCGCGCGGTGAACTTCCATCCCAGCCGCTTCCAGGCCAGCCAGTAGAAGGGCAGGTTGATGACGAAGAAGATGATGCCGAACTGGACCTTGGTGACATAGCTCAGCAGCAGTGCCAGCCCGGCGGTGCTGCCGGTCAGCAGCACCGTCTTGGAATAGATCAGCATGCCCAGCGCGATGAACAGCGTGCCCATCAGCATGGCAAGCGCGTCTTCATACAGCTGGTGGCGCTCCACCGAAGCAGGCGGGGCCTGGATGGTCGCGGTCATCGTCGTGAACTCCCGGCTCAGCGCAGGGCGGCGAATCTCGCCACCACCTCGTCCACTTCGGCCGTCTTCAGGCCGGCGATGTTGATGCGGCCGGAGGTCGGCATGTAGATGGCGTGGTCGGCACGCAGGCGCAGCACCTCCGCCTCGGTCAGCGGCAGCAGGGAGAACATGCCCTCCTGTTCCGCCACGGCGGTCAGCGCCGGGAAGGCGTCGGCCAGGCCGGCGGCGAGCTTGCGGCGGAGTCCGGTGATGCGGGCGCGCATGCCGTCCAGTTCCGCCGTCCAGTCTGCGGTCAGGTCGGGGTCGCTCAGGATGGTGCGGACCACGGCGGCACCATGGTCGGGCGGCATGGAATAGCTGGTGCGGGCCAGCGCCATCAGGTTCGACTTCGCGAGGTCGGCGGCGGCCGGCGCCGCGGCGACTGCGAAGATGGCGCCGGTGCGCTCGCGGTAGAGGCCGAAGGATTTGGACGACGACACGGCGACCAGCGTCTCCGGGACGGCGCCGATCAGGTGGCGCAGCCCCTCCGCATCCTCATCCAGGCCGCGGCCGAATCCCTGGTAGGCAAGGTCGACCAGCGGCAGAATGCCGCGCCTTCCGATGATCTCCGCCAGAGTCTTCCATTGATCGGGCGACAGCGGCGCGCCGGTCGGGTTGTGGCAGCTGCCATGCAGCAGGGCGACGTCGCCGGGCCGGGCCGCCTCGAACGCCTCGACCATGCGGTCGAACAGCACGGTCTGGCTCGCGGTGTTGAAGAAGGGATGGCCGACCACCTCCAGCCCGGCGGCGGCAAAGATGCCGACATGGTTGGGCCAGGTCGGCTGGCCGACCAGCACGCGCCGGGCTCCGCCGCGCAGCACGAGATCTGCCGCCAGCCGCAGCGCACCCGATCCACCGGGGGTCTGCACGCCGGCGGCATGGACCCGGGTTCCGGCCCCGCCGCCGACCAGCGACCACAGCCGTTCCAGATACAGGGAATCGCCTTCCAACCCCAGATAGGCCTTGCTGTCCTGGCCGTCGAGCAGACGGCGTTCGGCCGCCTTGACCGCACGGAATACCGGCGTCCGCCCTTCCTCGTCACGATAGACCCCGACGCCGAGGTCGACCTTTCCCGGACGCGGATCCTGCCTGAAAAGCCCGATAAGGGCGAGCAGAGCGTCGTCGGGCTGGCGGGAGAGCGCGTTGAACATGTCGGGTCGTCCGGTCCTTGGAGTAGGGGAAGGCGTTCGAAAGGAGGCATCGGCCGGGAATGCCGACGCGTGCGATCCTCCACCTTCGCGGCTTTCCGGACAATCGCGAAGTTCTCAGGGGCGCCGTGCCTTTGGCAAAAGCGTGTGCGGCGCTTGGCAGAATAGCCTGCGACACCTGCCCAGGCGTCGGAACGGCCGATGTCCAAGCCGGAGACGATTTGCCATGCCGGCGAGTGGCCGGAAGCGACAGCAGGTCATCTTTCCAGATCCCACAGGCGATAGCAGTCCTTTATCGCGCGGATGGACGGCAAACGGATCTTCGGCAGGTCGACCCGGTCGAACAGAGCGGCATAACGCTTCCGGCTCTTGGGAGTGGCCACGGCGATGTGGTGGATCATGTTCCACTTGATGCTGTCGCGCCCTCCTTCCAGCGCACCGAGCCTGTCCCGCTCGAACACTGTCCGGCGGAAATACCGCAAGAGGCTGGCCGGCATGGAGATGTCCAACAGGATCAGTCCCGTTGCCCGCGCCAGACGCTGCGGCACGCAGCGCGAATAGTTTCCGTCCATGACCCAACAATCGCCGGCGATGGCGGTGTCGTGCAAGCCGACGAATTCATCCGCGGGGCGCGGCTCCCAGTCGGTGCCGGGCCGGTGGTACATCTGATCCAGGTGCACGGCCTCCAGGCCGCGTTTCCGCGCGATCGCCGCTGCAAGCGTGGATTTGCCGCTGTTGGACGGCCCCAGGATGCAGATTCGCCGGCCGAGATCCTGAAGCTGCATTTCCCGCCCCGCCCGCTTGCTGCCTTTCCGTTAAGCCAGCCGATACTACGCATTTCCGTCACCCGGTCCAGCGGGCGGCGCCTCTCTCCCCCGGCAGCCGGCCCCCGCATCGCCGCGGGTATCGGGGGCCGGGAGCCTCCACGACGATGCCGGGACGCTTGGACGGTCGTCATTGCGTAAAGAACATCGCGGCGAAAACGGCGGCGGTCGCGGCGATCGCCATGACCAGACCGTTGCGTCCCAACGCATGCTGGCGGTGCAGAGCCACTGCGACGGTGATGACGGCAACGCTGGTCAGGATCAGGCCCAGTTTGGCATCGGTCATGGCTGTCGTCCTCCAGGTCTCAGTGCGGGCCGACCCAGCCCAGGGAGCCGGCGGCGGTGACGAGCAGGAGTGAGCCGCTGAGCAGCATCAGCCAGCCCGTCATCGCCGATGGCCAGCCCGGACCGGCATGCTGCAATTCCAGGTAATGCAGGAGGATTTCCCGCCCTTTCGCCACCGCGAGCGCCAGCAGCAGGGCAGCACCGGCAACGCCGATCCCGCCGTCGGAATCGCCATGGCGGGCGAACAGCAGCGTGACGGCGGTCAGGCCGAGCAAAATCAGCCAGGACAGGGTCAGCCTGTCGATCCTCCCCGTCATATGCCTGACGATTTCCATGGCCGGTCTCCTCATCGGATCAGATAGACGAGCGGATAGAGGATCACCCAGACCAGATCGACCATGTGCCAGAAGGCGGCGCCGGCCTCCAGGTTCTCCACCAGCGTGTCGGGGCCCGAGCAACCGACCAGCAGCAGGATCACGATCCCCAGAACCACATGCAGGGCGTGGAAGCCGGTCAGCAGGAAATAGAGGGTGAAGAAGACGTCGCTGTCGATGGTCAGTCCGGCACCCAGCGTCGCCGAATATTCGACCGCCTTGACCGCCAGGAAGACCGATCCCACCGCCGCGGCCATCAGCATTGCCCGGCGTGCCTGCGTCGCCGCGCCGCGCCGTCCGGCGGCGACGCCGCGGGCGGCCAGATAGCCGCTGGTCACGAGCACCATGGTGTTCAGCGCTCCCAGCGTACCGCTCAGATGGGCCTGCCCGGCTGCGAATATGGCCGGGTCCATCACCCGTGCGACCGAGAAGCCGAGGAAGGCCACCCCGAACACCGCCAGTTCGCTGAAGATCAGGATCCACATCATCAGATTGCCGGGCAGTGCGGCAAGGCCGCTCGCCTCCGTGTCGGCCATCTCCGCTCCCCTTCGTTGCCGACCGCCACGGTAGGACGAGCGCAGGCAGGGCGGCTTGACCGCGGTCAAGGAATGCCCTCCCGCCACAGTCAATTATTCGTCCGACCCGTGGCGGACGATGCTGCGAGGCCAGGCCTCCGGCTTCGCGCAACCGACGCCTTTCGAACCGACCCCACTCGACGAGACATCGAGACTTCCAGGGATCCCGAGCGATGACCGAACGCTTCACCAAAGCGGCCGCGCGCAACATCTTCTATGGTGGGTCGCTGTTCTTCTTCGCGACCTTCATCGCGTTGACAGCACTCAGCCACAATTACATCGTCGGCAACAGCACCGACAAGAAGACACTGACCGATGCCGTCGCCCGCGGCAAGCATGTGTGGGAGAAGAACGCCTGCATCAACTGCCATACGCTGCTGGGCGAGGGCGCCTATTTCGCCCCCGAGCTGGGCAATGTCTGGCTGCGCTACGGCGGCGACAAGGACCCGGAGGGTGCGGTGCTGGCGCTCAAGACCTGGATGGCGGCGCAGCCGTCCGGGATCGAGGGCCGGCGCCAGATGCCGCAGTTCCACCTGACCGACGGCGAGGTCGAGGATCTCGCCGCCTTCCTGGAATGGACCAGCCGGATCAATACCCAGAACTGGCCTCCCAAGCTGTCGGGTTGAGGAGATTTCCGTCATGAAGTACGAATCGCAAAAAGTCGCCATCTATTACTTTGCCGCGGCCATGGGGTTGTTCGGGGTGCAGATCCTGGTGGGCCTTCTGGCCGGCGTCGTCTATGTGCTGCCCAACACGCTGTCGGAATTGTTGCCCTTCAACATCCTCCGGATGATCCACACTAACGCGCTGATCGTCTGGCTGCTGATCGGCTTCTTCGGCGCCGCCTATTACCTGATTCCGGAGGAGGCGGAGACCGAGTTGCACAGCCCGAAGCTGGCGCTGATCCAGCTCGGCCTGTTCGTCTTCGGCGCGCTGGCCGCCGTCGTCGGCTACCTCTTCCGCATCCATGAGGGGAGGGAGTTCCTGGAGCAGCCCCTGTGGATCAAGGCCGCGATCGTCGTTGTCGCGCTGATGTTCCTCTACAACGTCACGCTGACGGTGCTGAAGGGCCGTCGCACGGTCATCACCAACATCCTGCTGGTGGGCATGTGGGGCATCGCGGTCTTCTTCCTGTTCTCCTTCTACAACCCGTCCAACCTGTCGCTGGACAAGATGTACTGGTGGTACGTCGTCCATCTGTGGGTCGAAGGCGTGTGGGAACTGGTGCTGGCCTCCATCCTTGCCTTCCTGATGATCAAGATGACCGGCGTCGACCGTGAGGTCGTGGAGAAATGGCTGTACGCCATCGTCGGGCTGGCGCTGTTCAGCGGCATCCTTGGCACCGGCCATCATTATTACTGGATCGGCACTCCCGGCTACTGGCAGTGGATCGGCTCGCTGTTCTCCACGCTGGAGGTCGCGCCCTTCTTCACCATGGTCGTCTTCGCCTTCATGATGGTGTGGAAGAGCGGCCGGCGGCACCCGAACAAGGCGGCGATGCTGTGGTCGCTGGGCTGCGCGGTCTTCGCCTTCTTCGGCGCCGGTCTGTGGGGCTTCCTGCACACGCTGGCCCCGATCAACTACTACACCCACGGCACCCAGGTAACGGCGGCGCACGGGCATCTCGCCTTCTACGGCGCCTACGCCATGATCAACCTCGCCATCATCACCTACGCCATGCCCTACCTGCGCGGCCGGCAGCCCTACAACCAGATCCTCAACATGTGGAGCTTCTGGCTGATGAGCGGCGGCATGGCCTTCATGACCTTCGCGCTGACGGTCGCCGGCGTGGTGCAGACCCATCTGCAGCGGGTCATGGGCATGGACTACATGGAGGTCCAGGCGCAGATCGCGCTGTTCTACTGGATGCGGCTCGGCGCCGGCGTCGCCGTGGCGGCAGGCGTGCTGCTCTACCTCTACGCCATCTTCGGCCCGGCACGCGAGGAACGGCCAGCCTCGATCCCGACCAGCTACCAGCCGGCCGAGTGACGTCCCCTCCGGCCCCTGCTGTCCACCGGATGTCCGATCGGCACCGGGGCCGTCCTTTTCCGGAGTTTCGCCGCGATGCCCGACAGCGCCGCTTCCATCCTTCCTCCGCCCCCGCCGTTCTACCAGCCGGTCGCCGACGAGTGCGCATTGTTCGAACATGCCTTCCAGCACCGCTTGCCGTTGCTGCTGAAGGGGCCGACCGGCTGCGGCAAGACCCGTTTCGTCACGCACATGGCGGTGAAGCTGGGCCGGCCGCTCTATACCGTCTCCTGCCATGACGATCTGACCGCTGCCGATCTGACCGGCCGCTATCTGTTGAAGGGGGGCGACACGGTATGGGCCGACGGGCCGCTGACCCGCGCAGTGCGCGAGGGCGCCATCTGCTATCTGGATGAGGTGGTGGAGGCGCGCAAGGACGTCACCGTGGTGCTGCATCCGTTGACCGACGACCGCCGCATCCTGCCGCTCGACCGCACCGGCGAGACGCTGGAGGCCCCGCCGGACTTCATGCTGGTCGTGTCCTACAATCCCGGCTACCAGAATGTGGTGAAGGCGCTGAAGCCCAGCACCCGCCAGCGCTTCCTGGCCGTCGAGTTCGATTTCCCCGATCCCGACCGCGAGATTCCCATCGTCGCGACCGAAAGCGGCCTGCCTGCGAACCGAGTCGCCCCGCTGGTCCGCCTCGCCAACGCGCTGCGTGCGCTGAAGGGGCAGGATCTGGAGGAGGGCGTATCGACCCGTCTGCTGATCTACTGCGCCACGCTGATCCGCTCCGGCATGAAGCCGGAACGCGCCATCCGCGCCGCGCTGATCGAACCGCTGACCGACGACCCGGACATCCGTGCCGGCCTGCTGCGTGTGGCCGAGGTCACGCTGGGATAATGGAAGGCGCGAGGGCATCGTCATGCTGGAGTTCTTCGAGCCGGAAGAGACCGTCGGCCGCCTGTGGCATCGCCTGATCGGCGGGCGGTCGAGCTACCCGCAACATCCCGCCGCCGCGGTGACGCTGGAGGCGGTGCGGCCGCGGCTGGCGGTGTTCTTCCGGGCGCTCGGCGGCGACCGCGGGGTCCGGCTGGCAGCGGGAAGCGCGGCGGTGTCCGGACACCGGTTGCCGTTGCTCGACCGCATCGGGCTGGGCGCCGAGCGGGTGGAGCGGGCGGCGCTGGATGGCGACGTGCTCCAGTTGCCGGCGGCGATCGACCTGTTTCCCGACCGGGCGCTGAACGAATGTTTGTACGAATGGCTGGCCGCCTATTTCGCGCATGCCATGGTCGTGCCGCTCCCCACAGATCCCTTGCAGGCCGATGTTTCCGCTCTTCGCAGCGCCGCCGCAACCACCGCGCGGGTGCTGACCGGTTGGCCCGGCCTCGCCCGTCCGTACGAGGAGCTGGCACGGGCCGCCGCTGCCCTCCGCCCGTCCCGCCGCCTGCCGCCGGTCGAGGCCGCCGTCGAGCGTGCCGCCATGACCCTGCTGGGATCGGGCGCCGCGCACGGCGATGCGGTGCGGATGCTGGCCCCGACCGTACCGCTGTCGGACTTCACGGCACCCCATGGCTATGCAAGGCTGCTGCCGGTGCCGCTGTGGGGGCTGGTGACGCTGTCGGCCGGCCGGGAGTCCGCCGCCGCTGCCGACAGCCCCGGCGAGGGCGGGCAGGCGGCCGAAGGCGACCGCCGCCGACGTGCCGCGACCCGGCGGCAGACCGACCAGATCCAGCGCAACGATCCGCTGATCCTGAACCGCTTCGAGAAGATGCTGAGCCTTGCCGAGGCACTGAACATCCCGCGCGCGGTCGATGACGACGATGCGGAAAATGCCCGGAAGGCCGCCGACGATCTGGAAGAGATCGCGGTCGGCGCGCACCGCCGCCGGGCCTCCACCACGCTGAAGCTCGACCTCGACCTGGCGCCGCCATCCGTCGATGCGACACCGCTGACGGCCGCCCTGACCTATCCCGAGTGGGACCATCGCCGGCAGGCGCATCTTCCCCATCATTGCCGGGTGGTCGCCGAAACGGCCCCGGCCGATGGCGACGTCTGGCAGCCGGACGCCGCGGCCATGCGGCGCATCCGGCAGGTCCGCCGCCAGTTCGAGGCGCTGCGGCCGCGGCGCATACTGTTCACCGGTCAGGCCGATGGTGACGAGCTGGATCTGGCAGCGCTGGTGCGCAGCCGGGCTGATTTCCAGGCGGGCGGCGTTGGCAGCGACCGTGTGCACCAGCAGTCGCGCAACGCCGCCCGCGATCTGGCGGTGGCGGTTCTGGTCGATGGGTCGCTGTCGACAGACGGATGGATCGACGGCAGGCGCGTGCTGGATGTGGAAAAAGAGGCCTTGTTGGCCCTGAGCCATGGGTTGACCGCCTGCGGAGACGATCACGCGCTCTATGCTTTCACCTCGCGACGCCGGGATTGGGTGCGGGTGCAGACGCTGAAGGGGTTCGACGAGCCGCTAGGTGAAAGGGTCACCCGCCGCATTGGCGCGCTGAAGCCTGGGTATTACACCCGCATGGGAGCCGCGATCCGCCATGCGGCGGCTCAACTCGCCGGCCGGCCGAACCGCCATCGGTTGCTGGTGCTGCTGACCGACGGCAAGCCGAATGACGTCGACCATTACGAGGGTCGTTACGGCATCGAGGACACGAGGCAGGCGATCCGCGAGGCGCGGCGCGGTGGACTGGCGGTCTTCGCCATCACCGTCGATGGAGAGGCCCGCGATTACGTGCCCTATCTGTTCGGACGCGGCGCCTATGCCATATTCCCGCAGGTGTCCCACCTGACCAAGGCCTTGCCGGCATTGTACCGGCAGGTCGCCTGCGCTGCCTGACCGAAAGGACCTTCTACCATGATCCAACCCGCCACCGAAACGGCCGCTCCGGTGAAGATCGGTATCGTTACCATCTCCGACCGCGCCAGCCGTGGCGTCTACGAGGACAAGGGCGGTCCGGCAATCCGCGAAGAGTTGACCCGCATCGTCGCCTCGCCCTGGGTGGCGGAAGCGCGGGTGATCCCGGACGAGTTGGAGCTGATCGCCGCAACCCTGACCGAACTATGCGACGTGGCCGGCTGCTCCCTGGTGGTTACCACCGGCGGTACCGGCCCGGCCCCCCGTGACGTAACGCCGGAAGCGACGGAGCAGGTCTGCGACAAGATGATGCCGGGATTCGGCGAACTGATGCGGTCGGTCAGCCTGCGCGTCGTGCCGACGGCGATCCTGTCGCGCCAGACCGCCGGGATCCGCGGCTGCAGCCTCATCGTCAATCTGCCGGGCAAGCCATCCGCCATCCATGATTGCCTGATGGCGGTCTTCCCGGCGATCCCCTATTGCCTCGATCTGATCGGCGCCGGACGGATTGAAACCGATTCAGCGGTATGTGCCGCTTTTCGCCCGAAATCCTGACCGAGCCTTCGTTCAACGAGCAGACCGGCGCTTCTGATCGATTCCGGTCTTGCATGCTCCGGCCCGCATCTCCGGTACATCCATCGCCACACTAACAAAGAGGGGCTGCCGTTTCCAGCAGCCCCTCCATTGCCTATCCGTGTGTCGTCGACACCACGGCGCAGTCCTCAGCGGACCAAAACCCCTTCCGCGAAGAAAGAAACCCCGGCCTTGGCGCTCGACGACGAGTGAGACGGACAATGAGACACGAGATCACCTCCTTTCAGTAGTTGATGCATGACGCTCAATATAGGCAGCATGGCCGGTGCCACAAGGTGCGGCTCCAGCCATGCCGTTGTGACATTTACCGGCGCGGCCTCACATCAGCGCGTTGGGCATGAACAGGACCAGCCCCGGCCAGAACAGCAGCACCAAGACCAGCCCGATCACAGCCAGGACGAAAGGCAGGGATTCGACGATGTATTCCTCGATCGGGCAGTCGAGCAGGCTGCACACCGTGTACATCGCTACACCGACCGGCGGGGTCATCGACCCCAGCGTGACGATGGTCATCATCAGGATGCCGAAATGCACCGGATCAATACCCAGCGGGGTGACGATCGGCAGGAAGATCGGCGTCAGCAGCAGCACCAGAACGGTGCTTTCGATGAACAGGCCGGCGATGAACAGGAAGATCAGGATCAGCCCTACGACCAGCACCGGCTCACGCGTAAGGTCGGTCATGGCGGCGGCGATGCTTTGCGGCGCCTGTTCGAACACGATGGCGTAGCCCACCATGCCGGAAAACAGGATGATCAACATGATCAGCCCGGTGTCGGTGATGGCCTCTACCAGCGCTTCGGTCATGTCGCGCAGGGTCAGTTCCTTGTGAACGAAGAAACCGATCACGCCGGCATAGATCACGGCGAAGGCACCGACCTCCGATGGGGTGAACAGGCCGCCGCGGATGGCCACCAGCAGGGCGACCGGAAACAGCAGCGCCCACTTGGCGTCGACCACCGCCACCCATACCGCCTTGGCCGTCGGCCGTTGGGTGGAGCCGGCACGATAGCCGCGGCGGCGCGCGATCCACCAGACGGTGACCATCAGTACGGCCATCATCAGGAAACCGGGGACGATGCCGGCAAGGAACAACCGCCCGATCGACACGTTGCCGACGAAGCCGTACAGAATCAGCCCGAGGCTGGGCGGGATGGTCGCGGTGATAAGCGAGCCGACCGCGATGACGGCCGACGTGAAGCCCTTGGAATAGCCGCTGCGGATCAGGTCGGGCCCGAGGATGCGCGCCTCCATCGCCGCATCGGCGACGGCGGAGCCGGACACGCCGCCCATCAGCGTGGAGAGCACGATGCAGACCTGCGCCAGTCCGCCGGACATCCACGACACCAACACATTGGAACAGCCGATCAGCCGCTGGGTGATGCCGGTCCGGTTCATCATGTGCCCGGCAAGCACGAAGAAGGGAACGGCCAGCAGTGGGAAGCTCTGGGATGCAGTGGCGACCTGCTGCACCCCGATGGACATCGGGATGATTCCGTTGGTCAGGAAGAAGGTGAAGCCGGCGATGCCGATGGCGAATGCGATCGGGGTGCCGAGCGCCATCAGGACGAAAAAGGTGGCGGCGAGCAGGATCACGGCATCACCTCTTCGGCGGCGGGGGCGGTGAAGATCGGGCGCGGGGTGCTGCGCAGCCGGCTGATGGCGGCCAGGGTTTGGCCAAGCAGGGTGACGGACAGCAGCAGACAGCCGGCCGGCACCGCCGCTGTAACGAAGGCATAGCTGATGCCGCTGTCGCCGAACTGGCGCTCCAGGTTCAGCATGGTCAGTTGGTAGCCCTTGACCGTCATCGTCAGCAGGAAGGCCAGAACCACCAAGGCCAGCACGATGTCCAGGACTGCGCGCGGACGGGCCGGCAGCCGCTTGACGAGATAGTCGATGCCGATATGGGCGTGCTTGCGCAGCGCCAGATCGGCGCCCAGGAAGCTGGCCCAGGCGAACAGCAATTGGGCGACGTCCACCGACCAGACCAGGGGGTAGCCGAACCAGCGGGTGATGCCGGCGGTGAAGACCAGCAGGACGATGACGGCGAGCAACGTCGTCGCCAACACCGCCTCCGCCTTGACGTAGAGGGATTTCATCGCAAGGGGTGCTCCGGTCCGGCCCGCTGGGGACGATGGATGCGGGCGTCGGTTGCGGGAGGGGGCCGGCGCCATCGTAGGGCGCCCGCCCCGGTCACGGTGCGCGGCCGGCGGTCACTGCTTCAGAAGCGTTTCGACCTGCTTCTGCAACTCGCCATAGCCCAGCTTCTCATAGACCGGCGCCGTCGCGGTGCGGAAGGGAGTCACGTCGATGTCGACGACCTGCATACCCTTGTCCTTCATCTGCTTTTCGAAGTCGGCGAGCGAATCCTCGGTTCCCTTCGACGCTTTGTCTCCAGCCTTCAGAGCCTCTTCGCGCAGCAGTGCCTGCATGTCCTTTGGCAGGCCGTCGAACCAGGCGGCACTGGTGACGATGCCGGTGATCAGGTTGATATGGCCGGTCTTGGTCAGATATTTCGCCACCTCGTACAGGCGCGCCCCGTAGATGGCAGGGTCCTGCGCTTCCGCCCCGTCGATCACCTGCTGCTGCATGGCGGTATAGACCTCCGACCAGGGCAGGGGAGTGGGGGTGGCGCCCATGGCGCGGATCGTCTCCATCCAGACCGGTGCACCGGGCGTGCGGACGCGCACGCCGGCAAGGTCGGCCGGCGTCGTCACCGGCTTGTTGGTCAGCATGTGCCGCTCACCCTGCCACCAGTTGAAGGACAGAACCTGATGGCCCGAGGCCTTGCGCAGCTTCTGCGCCCATTCCTCGAACATCGGCGAGGTCACGACCTTGCGGATGCCCTGGTAGCCCTGGGCGATGTAAGGCGCGCCAAGCACGCCGAACTCTTTCACGAACACGGCCAGCCGGCCACCATCCACCACCACCGCGACGGGCGCCCCGGCGCGGGCCTGTTCCAGCAGATCCTCGTCCTTGCCCAACTGCGAGGCGGGAAACAAGCGGACGCTCATCTTGCCAGCCGACCGCTTCTCCACATTGGCCTTGAACTCCTCAAGTCCCTTGTAGAGCGGATCCTGCTGTGTCAGCGCCGTATTGACGCTCAACGTGTAGTCGGCTGCGGACGCGCCGACCGGAACCAGGGAAACCAACGCACCGAACAGCGCCGCGCGCACGGCGTTCGCCATGACAGACATGCCTCTTCCTCCCAGCGATATGGACTGCCGGCAAACGCCAGCCGGCATTTTTACTGGTGCATGTTCGGCCTGCCACCAGACCGGCACAGCCCCGGATAGGGGAGTGCCGGCAGGCAGGCGAATGGCCGAGAACCAGATTGTTCAAACACTGGTATGGTAGTATGCATGATTTCTGTTGGCAATAGTGTTTCTTACGGAATGTTTGCCTGCCGTCTCCGGGGATCGGCAGAGGCCGTCTCACGCCGTTCCCCAGTGCGCGCCTGGAGGGCCAGGTTTCTCATCGCGTAGCCGAGCCCGCCGGCCAGAAGCACTCCTGCAACCATGGCGATAGCTCGCGCACTCCCGCCCGACGCGCTCAGGTGCAGATTGTTGTGCGGCATGCCGAAGCGGCCGCGAGCGCGGTGCAACCCATCGACGGGATGGTAAAGGTTGTCGGGGCGTCCGGGCTTCTCGCACTCGTCCGTCAACTGTCCATCAATCGCTGTGGCAGAGAGATGACGGTCGATGAAGCCCGGAGCCAGGAGGTTGCCGAGGATCGCCAGCATCGCCGGCCCTCCCAGCCAATATTCGCGACGCGGGTTTTCGGCGGCATGGAGGATGGCGCGGGCGATGTCCTCCGGTTGGAAGACCGTGCCCATCGGCCGGGCACGATACCGCATGTGACTGCGTGCCCATTCGAACTGCGGTGTGTTGACCGCCGGAAGATGCACTGCGGTCAGTCGGATGCGGCTGCCCTCATGGAGAAGTTCCGACCGCAGGCTGTCGATGAAGCCTTGAACCGCATGCTTCGCCCCGCAATAGGCAGACTGCAGTGGAATAGACCGGTAGGCCAAGGCCGAGCCGACCTGCAGGATCGTGCCACGGTCGCGTTTCCGCATCCGGCGCAAAGCCGTCTGGATGGCGTAGGCGGAGCCCAGATAGGTCACTTCGGTCACGCGCTTCAGTTCCTCCGGCGTCACCGACCGCACCGGGCCGAAGACGGTGACCATCGCGGCATTGATCCAGACGTCGATGGGGCCGAACACCTCCTCTACCCGGTCGGCGGCGTCTTCCAATGCCCCGGCATCGACGACGTCGAGCGGTAGGACCAGCGCCCGTCCGCCCAGTCGCTCCACCTCGCGTTTCACTTCATCCAGTGCATCGGCGGAACGTGCGATCAGGCCGATGGAGGCGTGACGGTCGGCGGCAAATGCCAACGCCGTAGCGCGGCCGACCCCAGCCGAAGCACCCGTGATGCAGATGACGGGAAGTGAGGGAAAGTCGCTGGACGATGGCATGGCGGGATCCTGTTCGATATGGCTGGCGAGGAAGCGGCAGACACCTCCTTTGCTCCAACGACTTCCGTCACCCGCGGTTCCGCTGCGTTCGAATTGGTGGATCAGGCAGAAAAAGGGCGGCACCCGGTCGGGCGCCGCCCAATCTTGAAAAAGCCCATGATCGAGGGGTGCTATTGGGTCAGGCCTGATGAGGCCGCAACGGCGGTCCGTCGCGGAAGGGCTTGTCGACTCCCCCTTGTCGATGATTTGGTTCTCGATATCGCACCTCGAAGGTCCTTTCGCCCTGGGCCAGATCCAGGTCATCCGGCGTCATTCCAGCGGCAAGAGCCTCCCTTGCCCCCCAATCTGAGGATTGTTCTTTACGTCGGCATCGGTCGGCTTGTCGGTCTTCCCGTGTTTTCTTGCGCTGATGACGGCATCTCCGTTCCGGTTCCGTGAATGCCTTTCCTTCAACCGACACCGTGCAGGATCCGCTGCGAAACCCCTTCTCCCCATCCGGGATAAGGATAGGATGGAGACGGTTCGGCTCGGCCGAAGATCGCCCAGGCAGGCCAATGATTGACAGAAAACTTCGGTTGCGAATCCGCGTGCGCGGACGAGTGCAGGGTGTGGGATTCCGTCCGCATATATACGCTCTTGCCCAGCGTTTCGGGCTGACGGGCTGGGTGTTGAACGACCCGCAGGGCGTGCTGATCGAAGTGCAGGGTGTCGCAATCGACGCCTTCCGTGCTGCCCTGGCCGGGGAAGCACCGCCGCTCGCTCACATCGATTCCGTCGAATGCGCTTCCGCTCGCCCGATCCTGGACGAAACCGATTTCGTAATTCGTCCCAGCGAATTCGCGGGGACCATCGCCACCGGCATCGGGCCGGACGCTACAGTGTGCCCGGCATGCCTCGCCGAACTGTTCGATCCGGCCGACCGCCGTTATCGCTATGCCTTCCTGAACTGTACCCATTGCGGCCCGCGCTACACCATCACGCGCCAGTTGCCATACGACCGACCGCAGACGGCTCTGGCCGGATTCCCGCTTTGCCCGGACTGTCTGAAGGAATACCGTGACCCAGCCGACCGTCGCTTCCATGCCCAGCCGACAGCCTGCCCAACCTGTGGCCCGCGCTTGTCTCATCAGCCGGAAGCCATATTGGCGGCACTTCGGGGCGGCAGGATCGTCGCCATCAAGGGGCTCGGCGGCTTCCATCTGGCCTGCGACGCAACGCGGGCCGATGCGGTGGAACGGCTGCGCAGGGTCAAGCAGCGCAATGGCAAGCCCTTCGCCCTGATGGTCGCCAATGCTGCCTCGGCGAGGAGGCATGTCCGGATGGATGCCGAGGAGCAGGCGCTGTTGGAAACCGTCGCGCGGCCAATCGTCCTGCTGCGGCGGGAGGAGTCTTCATGCCCAACCGCCGGCATCGCCCCCGACATCGCCCCTGGCCTCGCCTGGCTCGGCGTCATGCTGCCCTATACGCCCCTGCATTACCTGTTGTTCCACGAGGCGGCAGGGCGGCCGGACGGCTCCGACTGGCTTTGCAAGTCGCAGGACCTGACCCTGGTCATGACCTCCGCCAATCCTGGCGGCGAGCCGCTGGCCATCGCCAACGAAGAGGCTCATGAGCGGCTGGCCGGCATCGCCGACCTGATCGTCGACCATGACCGCGACATCGTCATCCGCGCCGACGACAGCGTTGTCCGCAAGCTGGCCGGCGCCCCGGCCTTCCTGCGCCGAGGGCGTGGCCATGTGCCGGAGCCGATCCGGCTCGCACGGCCGGTGCCGTCTGTCCTGGCACTCGGCGGCCATCTGAAGGCGACGGTCTGTATCACCCGCGGTGACGAGGCCTTCCTATCGCAACACATAGGCGACCTCGACAATGCGGCGACGCTGGGTTTCCTGGAGGAGACGGTCGCCCATCTGCTGTACATATTGGGGGTCGAGCCGGTCGCCGTCGCCCATGACAAACATCCCGATTTCCAGACCACCCGATTCGCAGAGCGGAGCGGCCTCCCGACCATCGCGGTCCAGCACCACCATGCCCATGTCGCCGCGGTGATGGCCGAACACCGGCTCGATGGGCCGGTACTCGGCCTTGCGCTCGACGGCTTCGGATTGGGGGAGGAGGGCCAGTCCTGGGGCGGGGAGATGCTGGTGGTCGACGGATTTGCAGCGGAGCGCATCGGTCATCTCGGCCATCTCGCCCAGCCCGGCGGCGATGTCGCAGCGCGCCAGCCCTGGCGGATGGCCGCCGCGGCGTTGGCCCGCATGGGCCGCGCCGATGAGATCGTTCCGCGCTTTGCCGGCCACGGCCCGGCCGACGGGGTCCGGCGCATGATCGAACGCAGCATCAACGCACCGCTTACCAGTTCCTGCGGACGCTGGTTCGATGCCGCCTGTGGACTGCTAGGCGTCCGCGCCGTTGCCGGTTTCGAGGGCGAAGCGCCGATGGTGTTGGAATCGCTCGTCCGCCGGCCACGGGTGGCGGAAGGCGCGTGGCGGATCGAAGGCAGAGTGCTCAACCTGACGCCTCTGCTGGAACGGTTGTTGTCCGTTAACGATGCGGTGGATGGGGCCGAGTTGTTCCATGGCACCTTGGCCGCCGCGCTGGTCGATTGGACACTGCCTGCATTGCAGGCACGCGACCTTTCGCAGGTGGTGCTGTCCGGCGGTTGCCTGATGAATGCAGTGTTGGCGGAGGAATTGGTCGCCGGCTTCCGCGCAGCAGGGGTAAAGGCACTGCTGCCGAGGCTGGCACCCGCCAACGATGGCGGGCTCAGCCTCGGCCAAGCCTGGGTGGCTTCCTTCACGCTGCTTTAGCGGCACGCTCGTTTTATCGCTCGTACGAGCAGCAAGAGGGGCTGGAAAAAAGCGCTGCAGCATCGTGCGTGTAGTACGAAACGCACGATGCTGTAGTCCTTTGTTTGGCGATCGGATTCACGCTTCAAAGCGATTCCGATTTTACGCGACCCGATTAGCCCGCCACCTTTACCCGCTTAGCTGGCTTTTCATGCTCCTCGTCGGCCGGGGCCTCGGCGTCCTTGAAGGTACGGACGCCGCTGATCATGGTGGAGATGATCGACTGGCGCGACATGATGTCCTCGCGCACCGCGGCATAGACATGGACGATCACGAACAGCAGGATCGCCCACATGCCAAGATGGTGCCAAGTGTGGACGTCCATGCTCTGGCCGAACAGCGGGATGACCCAGCCGAACAGCCGATCCTGCCAACTGCCTTGCCCCGCCCCTTCGCTGTAGAGTGCGAAGCCGGTGACGATCATGAAGACGCTGCCGACCGCGATGGCCCAGAACATCGCGAACTGAGCCAGCGGGTTATGGCCGACATAGAGCTTGGGTTTGCGTTCCAGGAACAGGTACCAGCGTGCCTCCGTGAACAGTTCCTTCCACCAAGGACCGTTCCAGAAGGGAAAGCGGAACAGCTGTTTGGCATGGTGATTGCCGGCGAAGGCCCAGTAGAAGCGGCCGATGAAGCCGATGGCGAAGATGTAGGCCGCCGCGAAGTGGACGAAACGGATATAGCCCATCAGGAAATTGGCGCTCGCCTCGCCGGGCATGCTGGGCAGCGGGTTGGCGATCAGGTAGCCGGTGACCGACAGCACGGTGATGGCAAGCGCGTTGACCCAATGCCAGACCCGTACCGGCACCTCGTACACATAGATTGCCTTCAGAAAGCGGCCGGCTGCCGGCGCAGCCGCCCCTTCCTCGTCCGGTGCCGCCACCGGCTTCGCAGTGTCGAGAGGAGCCATGATGTAATCCTCCTCGGTTGCCGGTCAGCGCACGGTGACGCGGGCCAGTTCGGCGCCGTCCGGCGCCATGACGTGGGTGGAGCAGGCAAGGCACGGGTCGAAGCTGTGCAGGGTGCGCAGGATCTCCACCGGCTCCTCCGGGCGTTCCATCGGGGTATTCAGCAGCGAGGCCTCGAACGCCCCGATGTTCCCCTTGGGATCGCGCGGGCTGCCATTCCAGGTGGTCGGGACGACGCACTGGTAATTGTCGATCTTGCCGTCCTTGATCTTGATCCAATGGCCAAGGCCGCCGCGCGGGGCGGCGACGGTGCCGACGCCCTTGGCCTCCTTCGGCCATGTCTTCGGATCCCACTTCTCGACATTCGCGGTGGCGCTGTCGCCGGCCTTGATGTTGGCGATCAGGGCGTTCCAGTCGTCCAGCATCATCGTGCAGCAATATTGGCATTCCAGCGCGCGGGCCAGCGTGCGGCCGATCGTGGTCGGCAGCGCCTGCTGCGGCGTGAGGCTGGTGCCGGCCAGCCTGTTGAAGGCGCCCAGCGATTCGGTGATCTGGTCCTTCACGTAACCGACGCCCTGGGCATAGGCCAGGATGTAGCGGGGCAGGGGACCGACCTCCACTGCATGACCGCGCCAGCGAGGCGCCTTGATCCAGGAGTATTTGGCGGCCTCGTCCAGCTCCTTGATGTCGGTGCGGGTGCCCTTGGCGTTGGGGCCGAGCTCGAACTTGGCCTGGGTCACGCCGTCCCACGGGTGCAGGCCCTTGCTCTCATCGTCGTAATGGTACCAGCTGTGGGCGACGAACTCCTGCACCTGCGCCGGGTCGCGCGGGTCGATGGGGTGGACTTCGTTCCAGTTGCCGTTCAGGATGACGCCGCCCGGCAGCTGGCAGGTCGAATGGTCGTACGGCACCTTCTCGTAGTCGCCGTAGTCCATGACGTTGGTCGCCGCCAGCCCGCCGCCATGGAGCCAGTCCTTGTAGAAACTGGCAATGGCGAGCACGTCGGGCAGATAGACGTTGTCGACGAAGGCCGTGGCCTCCTGGATGCGGGCGCGGATGAAGTTCAGCCGCTCCATGTTCAGCGGTGCGCCCGACGATCCGGTGCCGTCCATGTTGATGGCGCAGGGGACGCCGCCGACCATGTAGTTCGGGTGCGGGTTCTTGCCGCCCAGGATGGTGTGGATCTTGACGATGTCCTTCTGAAGGTCCAGCGCCTCCAGGTAATGGGTCACCGCCATCAGGTCGGCTTCCGGCGACAGCTTGTAGGCCGGGTTGTCCCAATAGCCGTTCTTGAAGATGCCGAGCTGGCCGCTCTCCACGAACTTCTTCAGGCGGGTCTGGACGTCGCGGAAATAGCCGGGACTGGACTTGGCGTGGCGCGGCGACACCGCCTGTTGCAGCGCCGAGGTCGCTTGCGGGTCGGCCTTGAGCGCATTGACCGGATTGACCCAGTCGAGAGCGTGCAGATGGTAGAAATGGACGATGTGATCATGGACCTGCAGCGTCTTCGCCATGATCTCACGGATCAGATGGGCGTTCTTGGGGATGCGGATCTGAAGCGCATCCTCCACCGCGCGGACCGAGGTCAGCGCGTGGCAGCCGGTGCACACGCCGCAGATGCGCTCGACGAAGGCCCAGGCATCGCGCGGGTCGCGCCCCTTCAGGATGACCTCGAGGCCCCGCCACATGGTGCCGGTGGACACCGCGTTGCGAATGACGTTGTTGGCGTCGACATTCACCTCACAACGCATGTGCCCTTCGATGCGGGTCACCGGATCGACGACGATGCGCTTGCCGCCATTGTCGAGCGAGAAACCGTTCGGGGTCTGGACGATGCCCATGGTCAGACGTCTCCCTTGTGCTGTGCGCGCTTCAGGGCGCTGACCGCCGCGTGGGCGGCGATGATGCTGCCGACACCGATGGCGGCGGTGGTGCCGATCTCGTCGGCGTTGGCCTCGATCCCGAACTGGAGGATGTCGGACTGGCGGGCATACCAGGATCCCTTGTCCCAGAAGCCGTCCTCGGAACAGCCGATGCAGCCGTGTCCGGACTGGATGGGAAAGCTCGTTCCCTCGTTCCAGCGAACGGTGGAGCAGGCGTTGTAGGTGGTCGGTCCCTTGCAGCCGACCTTGTAGAGGCAATAGCCCTTGCGTGCGCCCTCGTCGTCGAAGGATTCGACGAACTGGCCGGCGTCGAAATGCGGCCGGCGATAGCATTTGTCGTGGATGCGCTGGCTGTAGAACATCTTCGGCCGACCCTGGCGATCCAGCTCGGGGATGCGGTCGAAGGTCAGCATGTAGGTGATGACGCCGGTCATCACCTCGGCGATCGGCGGGCAGCCGGGAACCTTGATGATCGGCTTGTCGGTGATGACCTCATGCACCGGGGTTGCCCGGGTCGGATTCGGGCGCGCCGCCTGGACGCAGCCGAAGGACGCGCAGGAGCCCCAGGAGATGATCGCCTTGGCGTCGCGGGATACCTTGCGGAGCTGGTCGACGAAGGGCTTGCCGCCGACGATGCAGGCCATGCCGTCGTCGTTCAGCGGGGGATTGCCTTCCACCGCAAGGATGTAGTTGCCCTTGTACTTCTCCATCACCTCGTCGAGGATCGCCTCGGCGTGGTGGCCGGCCGAAGCCATCAGCGTGTCGTCGTAATCCAGCGAGATCATCGACAGCACCACATCCTTGACCAGCGGATGCGCCGAACGGATGAAGGACTCCGAACAGCAGGTGCATTCCAGCCCGTGCAGCCACAGAACCGGCGTGCGCGGCTTGGTTTCCATCGCATGGACGATCTGCGGCACCAGTTCCGGCCCCAAGCCGAGCGCCGCAGCGGTGAGCGAACAGTATTTCAGGAACGAACGGCGCGTAATCCCTTGCCGCCGCATCACCTCGTAAAAGGTTTCCAGCGTTGCCATCGGTTTGTTTTCTCCCGTCGGGCAGCACCGGCGTGCGAGCGGCCGGTGCGCTTCTCCGACGGTCATAGGCAACAATCGTGCCGTAGTACGAACATTCGGCAATCCAACGGTCACAGAGCCGGCAGCCTTCTTGCCGCTGGCAAGTCCCCGGCCAAAACGGCCGGCCGGGGTGGAAAGGCGGTTGCCGCTTACTGCACCGCTTCTTCCGGCCGACCGATCAGCTTACGGATCGCCAGCCCCAGCGCGATGCCGGCCGCGTGCAGTGCGGCAGTGCTGACGAGGAAGCCGGCGGCATAGCCGAGCGCGGCTGCGTCCGCCGGCATTTCCGCCCCATGGGCGAAGCCGTGGAACAGGCCGAAGCCGGCGGCGAAGGCCATACCGACCGAACCATTGCGGCTCATCGGCATGATGCAGAGCAGTGCCAGCACGACGATCGAGGCATAGATCGTCGGCTCCACGAGCGGCAACTCGCCGCCCAGCATCGCGAACAGCCCGCCGGCTGCCATGGCGGCCATGAACGCACCCGGTACGGCGAGAGCGGCCCGTCCGCCGATGGTCGCGCCATAGACGCCGACGGTGACCATGGCAATCAGGTGGTCGAGCCCGCCCAGCGGATGCGCGGCGCCATCGAGGAAACCGGCCCCGGCGAGATGGCCGGGATGGGCGAGCGCCGGAGCGGCGGCAAATGCGGCGGCTGCCGCAGCGATGACGGCGAGGCGATAGGATATCGACATGACGAACGGCTCCTCTGGGTTCTTGTGGGTCATGATGCGCGAACAGCCCTCTTTCGCCCGGGGAAAGAGCGGCCGCGATTGGCATGGGGAGGGCGATGTATGGCTCAAGGATCGATGCGTCGGGGCTTGTGCGCCTTCGGCGTCCCCCCTCTCCTGGGACGAAAGGGGGCGGTGGAATCGTCAATGCCGCTGGGCTGGGCCGCGTTCTATTCCGTATCGTTCCAGCTTGGCGCGCAGCCCCATGCGGGACAGACCCAATTCGTCGGCGGCCTTGCTCTTGTTCCAGCGGCAGCGGACCAGCGTTTCCATCAGGATTCCAGCCTCGATCCGCTCGATACGGGACTTCAGCGGGCCGCCCTGGCCGATGAGGGCAAGCGGTGGCAACGGGCCGTCGTCAGGCGAGGCCGGACGAGCGTTCAGAGCCGCGCCACGCAGGACATGGTCGGACAGAAGCTCCGCTTCCAGCGTCTCTCCTTCGGACAGCACCAGCATGCGCATGATCTCGTTCTGCAATTCGCGCACGTTGCCGGGCCAGCCATAGGCCTCCAGGCAGGCCAACGTGTCGGCGGCGAAGCCCGACATCCTCTTGCCATGGGCGGCGGACAGCCGTTCCAGGATGTGGCGGGCCAGCACCGGTATGTCGGCCGGACGGTCGCGCAGCGGCGGCATGATCAGCGTCATCGTGCTGAGCCGGTAATAGAGATCCTCACGGAAGCGCCCGGCCTTCACCTCGGCCGTCAGGTCGCGGTGGGTGGCGGCCACGACGCGCACATCGACCCGCCTCGTCTCGTTGGAGCCGACCGGCCGGATCTCGCCTTCCTGGAGGAAGCGCAGCAGCCGCACCTGGAAGGCCGGGCTGATGTCACCGATCTCATCCAGGAAGATGGTGCCGCCGTCCGCCTGCTCCAGCAGGCCGAGCCGGTTGCTGTGCGCGCCGGTGAAGGCTCCCTTCTTGTGGCCGAACAGTTCGCTTTCCAACAGCTCGTCGGGGATGGCGCCGCAATTCTCGCAATAGAAGGGTTCGTCGCCCCGCGGGCTGCCGTAATGGATGGCGCGTGCCAGCAGCTCCTTACCGGTACCGGTTTCGCCCAGCACCAGCACCGGCACGTTGAAGCCGGCCACCCGCTCCGCCTGACGGCAGATCTCCTCCACCGGGCTGCCGGGGGCGCGGATCAGACCATCGAAGCGGTAGGTCTGGCGCACCCGCTCTCGCCTCGTCGCCACCCGGCTTTCGGCGACCGGAGGCAGCAGTTTCAGCTCGTTGGACAGCCGGTCATGCTCGCGCTGCAATTGGTACAGCTTGACCGCGTTGCGGGCAGTCAACAGCAGATGATCGGGGTGCCAGGGCTTGGTAATGAACTGGTGGATACCGGCGGTGTTGATGGCGCCGATGATGTCCTCGGGATCGATGTAGCCGGTGATGACGATTCGCACCACCTCCGGCCAGCGCTCGCGCACCTGGGTCAGAAACGTCACCCCGCTGACCTCCGGCATCCGCTGGTCGGAGAAGACGACCTGGATCCATTCGGCTTCCAGCAGGCGCAGGCCGTCTTCCGCCGATAGGGCGGTAAAGACCTCGAACTCCTCGTCCAGCAGGCGGGCGATGACCTCGACGGAGCGCGGCTCGTCATCCACCACCAGTATGCCGGGGCGGGCGGGGTCGGTCATCGCACGTCGTCCTTCCTCATTCGACTTCGAGATCCTTGATCGTCAACTCGGTCCCGCCGTTGGGATGCAGCCGGTTGCCGCCGCAGGACGGGCAGGGGGCGAGCCGGTCGGCCAGCGCCACCGTGTCGTTGCAATCGAAGCACCAGCCGCGGCCCGGCACCTCCAGCACCACCAGTTCGGCCCCATCGGCCAGTGAGCCGCGCGTGACCACATCGAAGCCGAAACGGAGTGCCTCGATCTCCACACCGGCGAAGCCGCCGATCTCGAGCCGCACCCTGCGCACGCGCCGGAAATCGTTGGCGCGACCGGCCTCCTCCATCGCCTGGAGCAGGCTTTCGCACAGTGCCATCTCATGCATCGCCGGCGTCTCCGCCCCTATTCCCAATTCCCGGCTCCGTCATACCCAGCACCATCCGGCGGCTGGGACGGGCGGCCGCAACCGGCTCCGCTTCGGGTGCGGCCCCAGGCGGTGGGGCCAGTTCCGCCTCGCGACGACGGCGGATCTCGGCGGTCTGGGTACCATCCTCGCGAATTGCCGGGTCGAAGAGGGAAACCAGCGCAGCCGCCGCCGTTTCCGTCGCCTGCAACATGGACGCGAACTCGAACATCGGCGAGAAGAGCGAGCATGCCTTGTACCCCCCAACCCCCTTGCGGTTGGCGTGGACATATTCGTAGCGGCCGGAAGGGAACTCGATCAGTTCCTTGTCTCCAGGAACAAGCCCCGACCACTCGTCGACCTCGCCGGGCAACAAAACAAGGTTCAGGAACCAGGGCGTCACCAGGGCGCCCAGCCAGCGATCGCCATGGCGGCGGAAGCCGACCGCCTTGACCGCCAGCGCATCGTTGACAATCGGCATACCGCGCATCTGGGCGGTGTGGATTTCTCGGAAAGCCGCTTCCAGCCGCGCGATGGCTTCGGTCGGCGGTGCGGGGGCCGGCGCGAGGGCCGGCGCCGGGACCATGTCACCACCTTCCAACCATTCCATTGCAGACGGTGCGACGTCGAGCGCCATGAACTGGTCGCGGGCACCGTCGCAGACGGGGCAACGCCAATGATCCGGCAACGCAGCAAAGGGCATGCCGGCCGGTACCTGCCAGTGCTCGCACCCCTCGGCCGGGTCGTAGACATGCCAGCAGATCTTGCATTCCATCCGCGTCGTGGCGCCGATGCGCCTGGCGTCGCCGAGATAGGAGCCTTCGAAGCGGGCGGGCAGGGCGTTCACTGGATTTCCTCCCGTTCGATCTTCAGCGCATCCAGGATTTCCGCCAGCCGCTCGGCGCTGTCGGCGATGTCCTCCGCTGCGGCACAGACCACCGCCGGCACATCGACGATCTCGACGGTGTCGAGGATCAGCGTGTCGACCGAGTTATAGTAACGCACCCACCAGACATTCGGCGTCGCGCTGGCGGTGACGCGGCAATTGCCGTAACCGCGCGACAGGATCGTGGTTGCACCTTGGCCAAGCCGCCCTTCGACGAAGACCAGATCCTCCGGCGTGTGAGGCAGCAGGCTGAAATTCACCGCATGCGGGGCTTCGCCACGCCGCCAGCCGGCGCTGCGGTCCAGCAGTTCCGTCAGGATCGGCAAGCCGTTCATCAACCCGTCCGGCGGTGCCCCGGCCTCGATCGGACCCATGGGAATGAAGGCCCGGTTCAACGCTACGCGGGGGAAGGCACCGACCAGCAAGCTTTCGCGGGGCTCACCGTCGCCGAAGGCGCGGACGCGCCAGACACCGGCCAGTGCCGCTTCCTGGATTTCCAGACGGCCTCCGGCCCGATCCACCTTCACAGCCACTTCGCCCTCGCCCAGCGCCTCTCCCACCAGGGCAAGCGTCCGGGCATCGAGCCCATCGACGGCGATGCGGAGTTCCTCGCCCGGCCGCCAACGGACCAAGGCCCGATGGATTTGGCTCAGCACACCGCCTGCGACGGCGGCGCGGTCGGGATCGGGGATCTCCGGCAGGTGCGGTTCGTAGACACGCATGCCCGAGGGCATCGGCAGGTAATCCAGTTCGTCGTCGCCCTCTTCCGCCTGGCTGCCGGGACCGAAGCCGACCGGCGGGCGGGTCATGCCGATCAAGGAACTCATGCCTCACCCCCATCCAGGATCGCGGCGATCCGCTGCAGATAATCGTCCCAGTCGCGCACGCGCGGAATGCTGCCCAACAGCGCATCGCCGCGCAGGAAAACCAGGGCCGGCAGGCTCATCATCCCGGTGCGGGTCAGCAGCGCGCGTTCCGCCGCCTCGCCGGCCACAGCCGCAGACAGGCGGGGCTGCAGGGCGCGGACCAGCTCCGGCAGGATCACGGCGACATCGACGGTCTCCGCATTTCCCTTGCCGTGGCCGGGCAGAAAGACCACCCAGCTGTTGGAGTCGTCGTGCCGCCAGGGTTGGTCGTCGACGCTATCAAGCCTTGCATAGCCATGCACCTCTGTCAGCAGATCGACCAGCGGCGGCAGCGGCAGGCGCGGCTTGGCCCGGGGCTGCGCCTCGGAAATGGCAAGATCGGTCACGGCGTCAGGCCTCCGTCAGGCCGGCCGCGCGGGCCGCCTCCAGGTGGGGGGGAAGGGTGGGTTCGCGGCCGGTCAGGTCGGCAAAGGCCGTATCGAGACGCTCTCCATCCAGCGCCGCCGCCATCGCCGCCAGGGCGTCTCGGATCTGTGCCGCCTCCTCCGGCTCCAGCAGCCGGCGGGCGGCGCCCAGGAAACCCAGCACCCAATCGCCGGGCCGGGCATCGGATACCAGCGACAGGTCGATGGCCGATCCATCTTCTGTCCGTCCGACGGAGCCGTCGACAGCGGTCAGGCGCAAGGGAACTCCTATGCACATGGGGCGGCGTCCTCAGGCCTGGTCGGCGGAGAGCGCCGCCAATATGCGGGGATCACCAATACGGCAGGCTTCTTCGGCGCTTGGCCGACCGGCCTCGTAGGCATCGCGGGCGATGGCAGGGGCCGCGGTGTCGGCAGTACCGGCGCGGGCGGTGCCCTCCACTCCGAATTCGTCGCGCAACAGGCCGAGGATGATGTCGATGGTTGGAGCGACCTGCGCCGCGACCGTATCCGTCAGTCCGCCGCCGTAATCCTCCAGGCATTCCGGTTGGACGCCGACCAGGATAAGTCGTTGCGGGCAACGGCCGAGGAACATGGCGCTGGCAAGCACCTCCTGAAAGCCGGTCTGGTGCAGGCTCATCTTCTTTGCGCCGAGAAATGCCGGCACATCGTCTCCGCGGAAAACCCGACGGGTGCCCGGAGCGAGCCCGTAATCGATGGCATCGATCACGATCAACGCGTCCGCCGTCTCCAGATGCGGCAGCAGGTACAGGCCCTGGGTACCGCCATCCATCAGCGTGACAGTGTCGGGAAACCGCCAATCGGCCGCCAGACGCTCCACCGTACGGACACCGAATCCCTCATCGGCCCACAGGATATTGCCGATGCCCAACACCAGGATGCGGCTGTCATCAGACATTTCTTGTTTTGTCCCCGCAGGTAACACCGATGCGGCACGCCGCCGCCTGTCCATTTGCACTACAAGTTTCGTGCCAGTTCCCTTGCCATTGCAAACCCCTGTCATCCCGCCATCTGCGTCACTCCAGCTGTTCGGTGTGGCAGCGATTGTGGATATGAACATTACAAAGCCAATCCAAACTGGCAAGTAGGTTGCCAGTTTGGATCATTCCTTGCCGCCCCTGCTCCGTATCCACCGACACGAACGGAACGAAGCCCGCAATTGTTCGCTGTCGACGAACGGTGAAACCAGGAACTATGCGTTTATCCCAATCCGGCGCGGGTTTAGATCTCTCTCATCAGGACGGATGATCCCGTCCGATGGAGGTTCGAATGGCACGGATGGTTTCTCTCCTGATGTTCGTCGGCGTCATGTCCTGCGCGGCGTTCATCGTTTCCTAATCCCCTGCTCCGTCTGATCGGAGCCGCCCACGGATCCAAGAAGAAGTATCCAGGCGGGGCCTTCAGGAGTGCGCGGAAGGCAGGAAACTTTCAAACCGCTTCAATGCACCGTGCAGACCATGCATGGATCGAAGGATCGCACGATGTGTTGCACCGACAACGGTGTGCGCTCATCGTCCAGCACCGGCGCGCCGACCAGTGCCTGTTCCAGCGGACCCGGAGTCCCAGCCAGATCGCGGGGTGAGAAGTTCCAGGTGGTAGGGGCGATGATCTGATAGCCGGCGATGCGGCCATGCTCCACCCGCACCCAGTGGCCGAGCGCGCCACGCGCCGCTTCGGTCAGGCCGGCGGCCTGGGCACTGTCGGGCATCTCGGCCACCATGCACCAGGGGCCGGCGATATCGATGGCACGCAGCCAGCCTTCCATGGCACAGGTCGTGCGGGCAAGTTCCAGCAGGCGGGCGATGACCCGGCTGCGCACCGATCCGCCGTCCTGTGCCACCAGCGCGCGGACCAGCGGATGGCCGTCCACCAGTTGCCGGGCAATGGCGCCGGTCTCGTAGGGCAGGCCAGCCAGTCGCGGCGCCTTGCACCAGCTGTAGCCGTCCTCGTCCGTTCCATCCGGCACCGTCGAACCGGCGAAGGGTGGGTGTGGACGGTCCTGCCCGGCCATGCGGCTGAACCGGTGATGCTCCGCCACCTGCGCCGCATCGAAAGGAGCGGCGGTTCCACCGGCAATGGTGCCGCGGCGGTAGAGGTGCCCGCCCTCTGCGTCCGGATAGGCGCCGTGGGTGAGAAAGCGGCCATAGGCGCGGCCGAGATCGGCGAGGCCAAGGTCCTCGGCAATCTCCAGGAAAAGGCGGAAATCGCCGTCAGGGCCGTATAGGCGCCAACGTTCCAGATCCTCCGGTGCGGCAAGTGTCAGCACGCGCTCCAGGGGCGCACCGAACAGGCTGTTCTCCAGGAAGCGGCGGAAGGAGCCGACGGTGGCGAGCAGCCGCACCCGGTCACGGGCATCCACCGCACGGGTGACGCCACCAGGCTGGATGGTCAGCGTGTGCGGCCACTTGCCGCCAAGGATGCCCAGCACATGGAACAGTTCGGCCCGCGCTGCCCCGGCACCGCGCACCGCAGCTCCCTGCACTGCCTTGAAACGCTCCTCCGTCCTGCAGAACCAGGGACGGCCGGCATAGGCCGGGCGGGCGAAATCAGGCATGAAGAACAGGTGGAAGTGGGTCAGATGATCGGCGACATTCTCGGTCGCCGTCATCAGATTGGTCGCCAGCACCCCGTTGCGCGGGGATTCCACCCCCATAACACCCGCCAGAGCCAATGCCGCCGCATGGCTCTGCGAAACCGAACAGATACCGCAGATGCGTGGCGCCACCACCAGTGCATCGAGCGGGTCACGCCCCTCCAGAATCCGCTCGAAGCCGCGGAATAACGGCGCGTTGACATAGGCTGCCGAAACGGCTCCGCCGCTCACCTCGAGCCGGATTTCGAGATCGCCTTCCACCCGGTTGAAGGGGCCGACGATCAGGCGGCGCCGCCCTCGGCTTTCCTGCTTGTCCCCGCTCACTGCTTCAGCCTTTCCGGGTGGGACGGACGGAGGGCGGCACGACGATCCGGTCGGCGGCGGCATTGCGGCGCACCCGCTCCGGTGTCGCCGCCTTGGCAAGCGAAGCCAGGGCGACGAACCATGCCTTGGGCATGTCTGTCGGCAGGCCGATGGGGATGCCTGCGAATTTCGGCGTCTGCTGGAATGGATGCCCCGGTTCCTCAAAGCCCGGTGCAGTGCAGTTGATGCAGGCATAGCCGCCACGGGTGCAGGATCCCTCGCCGTTCCACAGGCGGGTATTGCAGTCTGCATGCGCCTGGGTGCCGAGGCAGCCCATATGCTCCATCAGGCAGCCGAGGTCCGACGGCTTTTCCGCACTCGCCTTGTATTCATAATACTCGTTGCGCGGGCAGCCATGATGGACCAGATGGTCGGCATAGAAACGCGGGCGCCGGAGGGCGTCCAATCCATCCTCCGCCAGCGCTTCCTCGGCCAGCAGCATCAATGTCTCGGTCACCCAGTTCGGATGGGTCGGACAGCCGGCGACGTTGACCACCGGCAGGCCGCCACGGCTGCGGAAATCGCCGTCCAGGGCGCCACCGCTCTGCGTTCCCTCATATTGCAGGCCACAGGCATCGGCAATGTTCTCGCCCGCCGCCGTGATGCCGCCATAGGCCGCGCAAGTACCGACCGCCACCACTGTGCGGGCGACAGCGGCCAGGTCGCGCACCCAATCGATGGTCGGGCGTCCGGTGCCGGCCAGCAGATGGAAGCGACCGGTGCCGTCAGGGCCGCGCAGCAGCGATCCTTCGACGCACAGCACGTCGAGGGGCTCGTCCCCCGACAGGACGCGTTCGAACAGCTCCACCACCTCCGCGCCGGTTTCCTCCGACAGGCTCGGATGCCACAGCAGCCGGATGCCGGTCGTCTCGAACAATGTCGCCAGATCGGGAGATTCGGCGCAGAGCAGAGACATGGTGCAGCCGCCGCAGCCGCCCGATTGCAGCCAGAGCACCGACAATGGGCGTTCTCTTCCCGCAAAATTCATTGCGCGGCTCCCTCTCTGCAGCCGGCGGCCGGCAGGATCAGCGTGAACAAGGCGCCGCCGCCGGGATGGTTGACCGCAGTAAGGGCGCCACCATGATCATGCACCAGCTGATAGCTGATCGAAAGACCGAGCCCGGTCCCCTTGCCGACCGGCTTGGTCGTGAAGAACGGGTCGAAGATCCGGCCCAGGATCGCATCGGGAATACCGTGTCCGCTGTCGCGGATGGTGACGACGATCCGTCCATCCTCCTCCCGGCCATGCAATTCCAGCCTTTTGCTTGGCGCACCGGCCATTGCGTCGATGGCATTCTGGACGAGGTTCATCGCGACCTGATGCAGATGCCCGGGATGGCCGGCAATCTCCAGCGCCTCGGGCAGATCGAAGACCACGGTCAGATCCGGCATCTGCGCCCTCGCGACCCAGGTCACGGCGGAACGCAGAAGCGCCGTCATGTCGAAGCGCTCCGAGGCGTGTTTTTGTTCCGATGAAAAGCGGCGCAGTTCCGCCACGATATCACGCACCCGCTCGGTTCCCTCCAGCATGCCGTCCAGCGTCGCCGTCACGTCGGCCCGGGCACGGTCAATGCGCAGATCCTTGCGCGAAACCGCCAGGTCGGCAGCGCTGGCCCCATCATGGACGCGGTCGAGATAGGCGGTCATCCGGTCGACATACCGGCGCATGGCGTGGGCGTTGCCGTAAACGAAGGAAATCGGGTTGTTCAACTCGTGCGCCACCCCGGCGACCAGCCGGCCGAGCGACGCCATCTTCTCCGAATGCACGAGCTGCTGCTGGGTCTGCTTCAGCCCCTCATGCGCGGCGGCGAGGTCGCGGTAGGCGCGCCGCAGTTCGCCGATCGGCCGACCGACCAGCACCAGCCCGATGGCATGGCCGCGCTGGTCGTAGCGTACCGTGCTGTTCACCGCGACGGGGAAGGGACCGGTCGGCCCGCGCAGCGACAACTCCACATCGCTCCCTCCCTCCCGGCGAAGGGCAGCGCTGCACAGCCGGGCGAAGGCGGCGTGCGAGGCCTGATCGAGAAAATCACGCAGCGGCCGGCCGGTAAGATCCCGCCCCGTGCAGGCCAGCGCGCGTTCGGCCGCCGGGTTGGTCTGCTCGATCCTGCCATCGCGGTCGCAGGCGATCAACACGTCGGTCATCGACTCCAACACGCTGGCAATGAAGGCCTGCGCCTCCTCGAGCTCCGCGTTCTTGCGCTCAAGCTCGACCTGCTGCGCCACGAGATTGGCGTAGGTCTCGTCCATCTTCCGGATCACCTCGATCCAAGCGCTCTCGGCGTCGGCATCGGTCAGCATGCCGGGGATGGAAAAGGGCTGCGACAGGGGGGCGGTCATGGTGCGCAGCCTAGCATGCCGGGCCACAGTCTACGTGGAGGATTTCTGGCCGTGGCCACAAGCGGCCCGCCACGATGCCCCTTTGGATCAGCTCATCTGCGACCAGAGCGCGGCAAGTCCGCTCAACACCAGGAAATAAAGCGCAAAGTCGAACAGCGGCGGGTGCCAGAACAAGCCATAGGCTCCTGTTGCCCGCAAGCCCCGCCGCAATAGCGCCGACAGCGCCCAGGCCAGTATGGCCATGATCAATAGCGGCGGAAGGAACAGCCCATAGATATCGATGTCAACCATCATGCACGCACTCTTTGAAGTGGAACCATTTCGTTCGGAGGCCGCAGGTTCCCGAGGACGGCATCCGGGAACAGGCTGCGCCGCAGCGATGCCAGCGCCACCGCCGCGCGGTCGCGCTCAGGGCAGGGTAGGGCGGCGCCGATGGCCGAAAGCAGATCGTCCATGCTCTCAAGAAGCTCCGCTGGTGCAGGATCGGGCCGCTTGGCCGACAAGGCGCGGAAATGTCCGGCAACGCCCCGCAGTATCCGCTCCAGCGCCGGCCCGGCCTCCTGGCCAAGGGTCGGGCGGACCCGTTGCAGTTCCACCACGTTCAGCCCGACACGCAGGTCCCGCACCGCGTCGATGGCGTCGACATCCACCGACCCGGTCGCCTGCGCCAACCGGACGGACAGCAGGCCGACACGATCCAGCATCCGGCTTTCGAAGCCATCGGCCGACGGCACACTGCGATCCTTTGCACTCACCGCCGCAAGATCGGCGATCTCGCGCCACCCCGCATGCAGCAGGCGCCGGGCACTCCAGGCCGCGCCGACCGACCGGCACATCCGGGTGACCAGCATCGCGGTGACGATGCCGACGATCTGCCCGGTGCTGCTGTTCAGGAAGGACGCGAAATCGCCATTGCCGGTGTCGAGCAGGCTGAGCGAGCCACCGACGCCGAAGATCAGCGCCATCGCCTTGCCCATGACCGCCGGACGGGCCACAAACACGCCCAGCGTCAACAGTGTCGGCGCCAAACACAGCACCAGCATCGGAAAGCTGTCGAAAGAGGGCAGCACCACCAGCAGATAGAAGGCCGACAGCGGCAGGGAGGCCAACGTATAGACCAGGAACAGCCGTATGCCCGGGACTGGATCGTCAAAGGAGGCAAAGAAGCAGGTGAAGACCGCCACCATCATCGCCGCCGCCGAGCCGGACGACCAGCCGGTCAGGATCCAGAAACCGCCGACAATCGTGATCCCCAGCACCGCCGCCGCCGCTGACCACAATGCCATGCCGCGATCGACATGGAACACGCCACGAGATCGCTTGCGCGCCAGCGGATCGAGACGGTCGGGCAGGGAACGGTTTCCCGATGCGACGTGCGCTCGAAGCTCCCGGCAGTCGCGATGAATTTCGACCAATGCGCGCAGGCGATGGATAAGGCTGAAGCGGGTCGCGCCCCTCCAACCGTCGGCCAAGTCCGGCCCCTCGTCCGCCGCGAGCCGGTCGAGCCGGTCGATCAGTCGCCCGGCCTCGGTGGATTGGGCAGCGGCTCCGGCAACGATCCAGTTCCGTACCTCCTCCAACACCGTCGCCAGGCCGTCGGAAAGCCGTCCATCGGAACCGGAATGGGGCGACATCGTACCGTCGGGACGGCCCAGCGCGTTCAACCGGTCCTGCACCGCCGTCAGCACTGGCAGGAGATAGGCCATGCGGTCCTGCAAAGCTCGCATCGGTCGCGTCATCCAGCGCAGATCGGAGGTGTCATAGGGCAGGTGGGTGGTCATCACCCGCAGTTCGGTCAAGTCCGTCGCCATCTTGTGGCGGTCGCGCAAACGGGCATCGGCGCCTGCCCCGTCCAGTGCGTCCAGGGTCCAGCGTTCCGCATCGCGGAGCGCCGCATCCAAGCGGGTGAGCAGCACCGGCCCCAGCCCGCGCGGCAGCACGACGCTGTGCACCACCGTGGCACAGACGATGCCCAGGATGATTTCCTCCACCCGCGCCAGTCCAGTGTCGAAGATCGCCTCCGGATTTGCGACACCGGGGAAGACGATCAGGCCGGCGGTGTAGCCGGCGAGCATGAAAGTGTAGCTGCGCGGTGTTCGGTCCAGCAGCGAGATGAACAGGCAACCGCCAACCCAAAGAGCCACCGCCAAAGTCAGAAGTTCGGGCGCGTTGATCAGTTCGACCGTCAATACAAGGGAGACGATGCAGCCGATCACCGTGCCTACGACGCGGAAGACCGCTTTCGACCGCACCGTCCCCGACAGCGGGCTCGACACGACATAGGCCGTCAGCATAGCCCAGAAAGGCCGCGGCAATCCCATGCCGAACGCGATGTAGAGCGCCAGCATGGAGGCTGCGAAGGACTTCAGCGAGAAGAGCAGTTCATCGAATGTGGGAGCTTTCGGCATTTGAAAACACACTCACCGCGCGTCCGGCCGGCCCGGCAGCGCGGCCACCTTGGGCGACCGGTCGGGTGCACCCACCACAGTGACGGTGGCCGTGCGGCCGGCGACGAGTTGGAGCGGGTCCGGCACGTCGTCCAGCGCGATGCGGACGGGAATGCGCTGGGCGAGGCGCACCCAGTTAAAGGTGGGATTGACGTTGGCGACCAGCCCGGTTCCCTCCGCCCGGTCGCGGTCGACGATGGCGCGGGTGATGCTATCGACATGGCCGCGCAGTTCGGCAGCCGAGCCCATGATCCGCACCGAGACGGGAGCGCCGACCTGGATGCGCGGCAGCTTCGTCTCCTCGAAATAGCCCATGACATAGAAGGAATGACGGTCGATCAGCGCCACCACCGCCTGACCGGCGGCGACATAGTTGCCGGCCTTCAGTTGCAGGTTGGTGACATAGCCGTCGACGGTCGCCTTCACCTCGGTCCGCTCCAAATTGAAACGGGCGAGGTCGAGAGCCGCTTCAGCCTGCCGGGTGGCGGCCACCGCCTTGGCCAGCGCCGACATCACCTCCTGCCGCTGGGCCATGGAAACGACGTTGTTGCCAAGTTGCTCGTACCGATGCGCCTCGGCACCGCGATAGGACAACTCGGCCTTGGCGCTGTCCAGGTTGGCCTCGGCCTGCTCCACCGCCAGCCGGTAGCGCCCGGGATCGACGGCGAACAGCACGTCACCTTTTCGGACCGACTGGTTGTCGGCGATGCGGACATCGGTCACCAGTCCGGCAACGTCGGGCGACACCTGGACGATGTCGGCCCGCACCCGGCCGTCTCGGGTCCAAGGCTCATTCATGTAATAGTCCCACAACCACAGGCCGCCGCCGACCGCCGCCGCGGTCACCAGCAAGGTCATGGCGATCCGGGCGACCGCCCGGAAGGAAGGCAGGAGTTTCACAGTCTTGGTTCCTCAGTCACCGCATCGGTCCGAACAGCGGCGCCGCACATCCACACGCGGCGCTGTCCGGACTGCATCGCGGTCAGGTCTGTTCACGCTTGGCATTGGCCTCGATCATGGCGAGGACGCGATGGCAGGCTTCCACGTCGGCCTCTGTCACATCGGCCATCAGCCGCCGCCGGATGTCGTTCAGCGCCTTGTTCACCTGTGCCAACAGGTGACGGCCGGCATCGGTCATGTGCAGGGTTTTCGCCCGGCGGTCGCCAGGGTTCTCCCGTCGTTCCAGCAGGCCTGCTGCTTCCAAACCATCGAGCAACCGCACGAGCGAGGGCCCCTCGACCGCCATCTCGTCGGCGAGTTCCCGCTGTCGCATCCCATCGCCGAGTTCGGCCAACAGCATCAGCGGCGCGATGGCCGATGTGGAAAATCCACTATCTGCCAATACCTTGTTCGCTGCTCGCCGCCAGAGATGGGAGGCGCGGAACAAGTGAAGGCCGAAGTTGGGAGGAATGTTCAGAAACTTATCATGTAGCATTCCTATTTAATAGGTTTCCTATTGAAATTTGGCAAGAAGCCAAAGACGCATAGGGGGCGCAGGCTATCTGCATAACTGAATTGAATCAGTGTCATATGGCAGGGTCATATTTTTCCATAATTATAGTTATGCGTTTTATATCTGCCGCATAGTGCGTGTCCTAACTCAGCACCAAGCCACTGACACGTCTATCCGGTGGAAACATTGGTCAATGGATCGATAAGTAATGCGGTCATCGTACACGCGCAGTGTGCCCGAAGGACCCGGCCTTTGGATGGATGTCGGATGGATGTCTGTCGGTCGGGAGCACGTCGGAAGACTGCTGAAGCCTGACAATCAAGCACATGCTGAGCTGTTATGATAAAGACACCTCCGGCAATGACAACCGGAAGCGCCTGCGATGATCACGACCGGATTTGACCTATGCCTACCATTTCGATCTCCGGCAATGCATCACCAATCGAGGGGCATGCGGTCATGACCAATTCCACGACACTTGAAGCGGTACTCGTCGGCAAGGCTGTGCCTTTCAGGCTTCCGGACACGGTCAGCGCCATAGACAAGCAGCCGGTGGAACGCCCGGTATCGGTCGGACCGACCGGGCTGACGGGTGACGAGCAGGGCGACCGGCGCCATCACGGAGGGCCGGACAAGGCGGTTCACCACTATCCCTTCGACCATTACCCGGCATGGCGCAGCGACCTGCCCTTCCCAACCGCATCGACCGAACTGCTGGATGCACCGGGAGCCTTCGGTGAGAATCTGGCTACGCTGGGACTGACCGAGGAGTCGGTCTGCGTCGGCGACATCTTCCGGATCGGGACGGCCACGCTTCAGGTCAGCCAGGCCCGGCAGCCTTGTTGGAAGCTGAACCACCGATTCGGCGTGAAGGACATGGCCCGGCGGGTCCAGGCCACCGGCCGCACCGGCTGGTATTACCGGGTGCTCGAACCTGGCATGGTGGCCATGGGCGACAACATCACGCTTCTCGACTGTCCCCTGCCCGACTGGACTCTGGCCCGCATCCTGCGCGCCTTCTATCAGGATACACACGATATCCGAACGCTGATCGGGATATCGGTGCTGGAACCGCTGGCCATGGGCTGGCGGGAGTTGGCCAGGCGGCGTGTCGAAAGCGGCAAGGTGGAGGATTGGACGGCCCGGCTGGGCGAGTAGGCGACGGCGCGAATGGACGTCATACGTCTGTCACGCAGCTGCTGTAGCGTTGCGCGCGGGCGCGGGGTCGTGCCGACGCTGCAATAAGGGAAGTTCCCGTGTACGACATGTCCGTATCGAACGCCAACCCGCTCTCGGCCCCGGCCGGTGAGGCCCTCTCCTTCTCGCCCTGCAGTTCGTCGGTGCGCATCCGCTCCTCTGTGGAGGAGGACGTGCCGACGATGCTGGACATCTACAGCCACCATATCCAACGGGGACTCGGCCCGTTCGACATCGAGCCTCCCCATCCCGAAGAGTTGAAGCGCCGCCGCAAGGCGATGCTGAAGCGGCGATTGCCGCATCTGGTCGCCGATCTCGGTGGGCAGGTGGTCGGCTACGCCTTTGCCGCCCCCTTCCGCAAGAGGCCGGCATATCGCTACACCGCCGAACATTCGATCTACGTCCACAAGGACCATCTCGGCCACGGCATCGGCCGACTTCTGCTGCCAGCGCTGATCGATGCCTGCACCGCCGCCGGCTGCCGCCAAATGATCGCAGTGGTCGACAGCGCCAACGGACCATCGCTTCGCCTGCATGAATCCTTCGGCTTCGTGCAAGCCGGAGTGCTGCGCAGTGTCGGGTTCAAGTTCGGCCGTTGGACCGACAGCGTCTTCCTCCAGCGTGCCCTGGGGGCGGCCGACCGCGAGCCTCCGCACGACCACCGCGCCGCCCAGCCGCTGGCAGAATAGTCATCCTTGCCCATCGCCGGGCTTCCGTCTTTCCCTTTGAACCTCCTTCCGCCTCTACCGGAGACCCTTCGCATGGATTTTTTCCGCCGCTTCAACTTCCTGGTCTGCGCCCCCGCCTTCGAGGTGGACGAACTGGAGGGTATGCGGCTTCAGCAGATCCTTTCGGAAGTCGAGCGGATGGGCTTCGAAGTCGTGCGTGCTCGCCGGGTCGAGGATGCCGAACTGGCGATCCGCACCGACGCCGCCATCGGCTGCATGATCGTCGACTGGGGCAAGCGCGGGGCCGACGGCAAGCAGGCCTCGCTGATCGCCTTCGCCCGCCAGCGCGGGCTGGAGATGCCGATCATCCTGCTGGTCCGCCGCCAGCGGCTGGAGAACATCCCGGTGGATGTTCTCAACCAGGTGGACGGCTACATCTTCCTGGCAGAGGAAACCCCTGAGTTCATCGCCAAGAACCTGGTCAGCCGGCTGAAACAATATGCCGATACGCTGAAGACTCCCTTCTTCGGCGCGCTGGTCGATTATGCCGAGGAAGGCAACCAGCTTTGGACCTGTCCCGGCCACAATGGCGGCATCTTTTACAGCCGCAGCCCGATCGGCCGCATCTTCGTCGAGCATCTGGGCGAGGCCGTGTTCCGCGACGACATCGACAATTCGGTGCTGGAGATGGGCGACCTGCTGGTCCATGAAGGGCCGGCGCTGCAGGCGCAGAAGGAGGCTGCCCGCATCTTCGGGGCGGAGCGTACTTATTTCGTGCTGAACGGCACGTCCGCTTCCAACAAGATCGTGCTGTCGGCGCTGGTGGCCGAGGACGACCTCGTCCTGTTCGACCGCAACAACCACAAGGCGGCCCACCATGGCAGCCTGTTCCTTGGCGGCGGCATCCCGATCTTCCTGGAGACGGAGCGCAACGCCCACGGGCTGATCGGCCCCATCGACCCGCAGGCGCTGGACGAGGAGGTGATCCGCGAGCGCATCCGCCGCAACCCGCTGGTCAAGGATCCTGATGCCTGGAAGCGCGAACGCCCCTTCCGCGCGGCGGTGATCCAGCAATGCAGTTATGACGGTACCATCTACAACGCGCAGATGATGCTGGAGAGGATCGGCAAGCTCTGCGATTATATCCTGTTCGACGAGGCCTGGGCCGGATTCCTTAAGTTCCATCCGCTGTTCAAGGGCCATTTTGCCATGGGGCTGGAGGGGCTGCATGACGGCCATCCCGGCATCATCGCCACCCAGTCGACCCACAAGCAGCTGGCCAGCTTCTCCCAGGCTTCGCAGATTCATGTGAAGGACAACCACATCAAGGGCCAGCGCCGCCGGGTCGAGCATCGCCGCTTCAACGAAACCTTCCTGCTGCATGCCTCGACCTCGCCCTTCTATCCGCTGTTCGCCTCGCTGGACGTTGGCGCGCAGATGATGAAGGGCCGGTCGGGCGAGGTGCTGTGGGATGACACCATCCGGTTGGGCATCGAGCTGCGCAAGAAGATCCGGGCCATCCGCCGCGAGTTCGAGGAACGCGAGACCGACCCGGCCAAGCGCTGGTTCTTCGACCCCTTCGTCCCCGACCGCGTCATCCGCAACGGTGCGGAGACTGCGTGGGAGGAAGTGCCGACCGACGAGTTGGCGACCGATGTCCGCCATTGGGAATTCGCCCCAGGCGCAGACTGGCACGGCTTCCAGCATGTGGAGCCGGGCTATGCCATGACCGATCCCAACAAGCTGACGCTGCTGACCCCAGGCTTCGACCGTCACAGCGGCGCCTATGGCAACCATGGCATCCCGGCTCCGGTGGTGGCTCAGTATCTGCGCGAAAACCGGATCGTCCCGGAAAAGAACGACCTGAATTCGCTGCTGTTCCTGCTGACACCGGGCGTGGAATCGAGCAAGGCCGGCACCTTGCTGAGCGGTCTGGTCGCCTTCAAGCGGCTGCACGACGACAACGCCCCGCTGGAGGAGGTCATTCCCGAATTCGTCGCCAAGCGACGCGGCCATTACCTGGGCCGGCGCCTGCGCGATCTGTGCGCGGAGATGCATGCCTTCTACCGCGAGAAGAACACCAGCGCCTTGCAGCGCGCCATCTTCCGGCCGGACCATCTGCCGACCATGGCGATGCCGCCGCGCGAGGCGACACGCCATCTGGTGCGGAACGACGTCGATTACCTGCCGATCGATGAGATTGCCGGCCGGATCGCCACCACGCTTTGGGTGGTCTACCCGCCAGGCATCGCCACCATCGTCCCCGGCGAAAGGCTGGACGCGCGGGCAAAGCCGATGATCGACTATCTGAAAGTGTTCCAGGACAGCGCCAACCGCTTCCCCGGATTCGACAACGAAATCCAGGGGCTTTACCGTGAAACCGACGCCAACGGGGTGGTCCGTTACTTCACCTATGTGGTTCGGGAATAGGATAATAGCAGATCCATATCCGCAATACGTCTTGGGAAAGGGATCGACTTCCCCGGATGTATTGTGGAGTGGTTACGGTATTTGGATATTCTGTTCGGCAGCGACTTTTTCGTACGCTGCCTGAAGCCCGGTGAGCACCGAGGGACCGTTGGCCGGCGCTCCCAGATGCAAGCTGCGCAGTTCATCCATGAAGGCCCCCCACATCGGCGGGCCGCCCTCTTCCAGCAGCTGGGCGCGGATGGCGAGTTCCGGGGTCACCGGCCGATGCCGGCGGCCCCAGGCTCCCATATGGGCAAGCAGCGGCACCAATTGGATCGCCGCCTCGGTCAGGCTGTAGATCGCCTTCTGCCGATGGGCCGGGTCGTCACGCTTCGTCAGCAACCCGGCTTCCATCAGGCGTTTCAGCCGGTCGGCCAGGATGTTCGAGGCGATCCGCTCATGCGAATGGCTCAGCAGCTCGCGGAAATGCCGCCGATTCCCGAACATGATGTCGCGGATGACGATCAGGCTCCAGCGGTCGCCCAGCACTTCCAGCGTCAGATTGATCGGACAGCCCGAACGGTGCCTTTCCTCCATCGCGACCCCCTCGAAAAACCACTTGCAAAATAGGATCGGTCTGGCTCAATGGCAACTGGTTGCAAAGCGCAATCGGACCGCCGTTCCGGTCGGTCGGAAGAATGGGGAGGTGTGGAATGACAAAACTGGTCCTGTCCATGTTCATCAGCCTTGACGGCTACATCGAGGGTGCGGATGGAGAGTTCATTCCGCCGGTCTGGACAGACGATCTGGAACAGCATTGGTCAGGCTACGCAATGCAACATGCTGGGCACCTGCTTTACGGCCGTAGGAATTTCCTCTTCAACAAAGAGTTCTGGAGCGCGGCCGACACCGATCCTGACAGCGTGGCGGCCGGCATCGCCTATAGCGGCACGATGAACCGGCTTCCAAAGACCGTCTTTTCACGCACTCTCTCCGGGGATCCCGGCTGGAACGCGACATTGGTGAAGGATGACATCGCGGGAGCCGTCGCCGGACTGAAGGACAGAATCGCGGGCGACCTCTATCTGTTCGGCGGAGCCGGGATTGCCAACAGCATGATCGCGCTCGATCTGGTTGACGAATACCGGCTGATGGTGACGCCCGGACTGCTCGGTACCGGCAAGCGGCTGTTCGATGACGGACTTCCTCGGCTCGAACTGACGTTGGTCGAGACGAGGCCGCTCGATACCGGTGCGGTCATCCTGCGCTATCGCCGCCGCTGATCGCCTGGCAAGGAGAGGAAACAACCATGTCCTATGTCGATGGATTCATCCTGGCAGTCCCGAAGCAGAAGCTCGACGCCTACAAGGAGATGGCACGCGAGGCGGGAGAGATCTGGATGGAGCATGGCGCGCTCGCCTTCGTCGAATGTGTCGGCGACGATGTGCCCTATGGGGAGTTGACCTCCTTCCCCCGTGCGGTGCAGGCCACGGAGGATGAGATCGTCGTGTTCTCCTGGATCCTCTACAGGTCGCGCGAAGACCGCGACGCGATCAACGCGAAGGTCATGGCCGATCCCCGCATGCCAAAGGACATGACGCAGATGCCGTTCGACGGCAAGCGCATGATCTATGGCGGCTTCCGTCCATTCCTGGAGCTCTGATTCCCGCGGGAGGCCATCCGGATTTCCGAACGCCCCCAGGGAACGCGTTCGGAAATCCGAACGCCCGCGGCTCTGACCAACGATAAAGCGTAATCGGATCAGCTGTTTGATTGTCGGCGCAATGCCGGCCGAAGCTGGCATGGCCGTTGCTCTTCATTGGACGCGTCCCGCGCAGACGGGGCGGACTCAAAAGGGGAGCGAAACGTCCAATGCCTGCTGCAACGCGCACCGAACACGACCTGCTGGGCGACCGCGAGGTTCCGGCCACGGCCTATTACGGGGTCCACACCCTGCGCGCTGTCGAGAATTTCCCGATCACCGGCACGCCGATCTCCCATTACCCCGATCTGGTCCGGGCGCTGGCTGAAATCAAGATGGCCGCCGCGCGCGCCAACCATGAACTCGGCCTGCTGGGCGCCGGGCACGCCGACGCCATCGTGGCGGCCTGCCGCGAAATCCGCGCGGGCAGCCTGCACGACCAGTTCGTCGTCGACGTGATCCAGGGCGGGGCCGGCACCTCGACCAACATGAACGCGAACGAGGTGATCGCCAACCGGGCGCTCGAGATCCTGGGGCATGGGCGCGGCGCCTACGCGCACCTGCACCCGAACGAACATGTCAACATGAGCCAGTCGACCAACGACGTCTATCCGACGGCGCTGAAGCTGGCGACCTACACCGGCATCTTCCGGCTGGTCGAGGCGATGGGCCATCTGCGCGCCGCCTTCCAGCGCAAGGCCGATGAGTTCGGCGACATCCTGAAGATGGGCCGCACCCAGCTACAGGACGCCGTGCCGATGACGCTGGGGCAGGAATTCTCGACCTACGCCGTCATGCTGGCCGAGGATGAGGAGCGGCTGAAGGAGGCCGCCCTGCTGATCCGCGAGATCAACCTGGGCGCCACCGCCATCGGCACCGGCATCAACGCCCATCCAGACTATGCCTCGCTGGTCTGCCGTCGTCTGGCCGAGATCAGCGGCGTGCCGGTCGTCACCGCCCCCAACCTCGTGGAGGCGACACAGGATTGCGGCAGCTTCGTCCAACTGTCGGGCGTGCTGAAGCGGGTGGCGGTGAAGCTGTCCAAGACCTGCAACGATCTGCGCCTGCTGTCCAGCGGCCCGCGCGCCGGCTTCGGCGAGATCAACCTGCCGGCGCGTCAGGCCGGCTCGTCGATCATGCCGGGCAAGGTCAACCCGGTCATCCCCGAGGTGGTCAACCAGATCGCCTTCGAGGTGATCGGCAACGACATGACCGTCACCTTCGCCGCCGAGGCCGGCCAGCTCCAGCTGAACGCCTTCGAACCGGTCATCGCGCACAGCCTGTTCAAGAGCATCACCCACCTGCGCCAGGGCTGCGTCGTGCTGGCCGACCTCTGCGTCGACGGCATCACCGCCAACCGGGAGCATCTGGAGGCCGGCGTGCGCAACTCCATCGGCATCGTCACCGCACTCAATCCCTTCATCGGCTATGCCAACGCCAGCGAGGTGGCCGCCGAGGCCCATCGCACCGGAAAGGGCGTGGCCGAACTGGTGGAGGCCCGCGGCCTGATGACCGCCGCCGCCCTGGCCGAGATTCTGCGGCCGGAGGTGCTGACCCGCCCGCGGCTGCCGACCCCCGCCGGCTGACCGTTCCGCAGCCCGGCCCCGCTCATGGCCCGCAAGGGCCCGAGCCGGGCCGGTTCTCCATCGACCGCAACCCGGCCGGCGCATGAGGCGGGCGGGACAGGTGAAGGTAGTAGAACCATGAACAAACAGACGACGCTGATCATCGTCGCCATGCTGCTGGGCATCGTCACCGGCTATGTCTGCAACAGCCTGTTCGATCCGGCCGCCGCCAAGGACATCGCCGGCTATTTCGCGATGGTGACGGACATCTTCCTGCGCCTGATCAAGATGATCATCGCGCCTTTGATCTTCTCGACCCTGGTCGCCGGCATGGCCGGCATGGGCGACGCCCGCACCGTCGGCCGCATCGGCGGCAAGGCGGTCGGCTGGTTCCTGATGGCCTCCTTTGCGTCGCTGGTCATCGGGCTGATCTTCGCCAATCTGCTGCAGCCGGGCGCCAATGTCGGCGTGCCGCTGCCCGATGCCGGCGCAAGCGCGGGCCTGAAGACCTCGGCCCTGAACCTGAAGGATTTCCTGACCCACGTCTTCCCGCGCAACTTCTTCGAGGCGATGGCGAACAACGAGATCCTGCAGATCCTGATCTTCTCTATCTTCGTCGGTTTGGCCATCGGCCAGTTGCGCGACACCAAGGCCGGCCTGCTCGCCCGTTCGATCGAAGAGGTCGTGCCGGTGATGCTGAAGGTCACAGACTATGTGATGCGCTTCGCCCCGATCGGCGTCTTCGCGGCCGTCGCCAACGTGGTGACCACCCAGGGGCTGGGCGTGCTGCTGGTCTACGGCAAGTTCATGGGCAGCTTCTACCTGACGCTGGCGGTGTTGTGGGCGACGCTGATCTTCGCCGGCTTCCTGGTGCTGAAGGGTGACGTCTTCCGTCTGGTCAAGGCGGTGCGCCAGCCGATGTTGCTGGGCTTCTCCACCGCGTCCAGCGAATCCGCCTATCCGCGGGTGATGGAGGAGCTGAAGGGCTTCGGCGTGAAGGAGCGGGTGATCGGCTTCGTCCTCCCGCTCGGCTATTCCTTCAACCTCGACGGCTCGATGATCTACACGACCTTCGCGTCGCTGTTCATCGCCCAGGCCTACGGCATCCCGCTGACGCTGGAACAGCAGATCGTCATGCTGCTGGTGCTGATGGTGTCGAGCAAGGGCATCGCCGGCGTGCCTCGGTCGTCGCTCGTGGTGGTGGCCGCGGTGCTGCCGATGTTCCACCTGCCGGAGGCCGGCGTGCTGCTGATCATGGGCATCGACCATTTCCTCGACATGGGCCGCACCGCGACCAACGTGCTGGGCAATGCCATCGCCACCACCGTCGTCGCCAAATGGGAGGGCGCCATCGGGTCGGAGGAAGACGAGGAGGAGGCCGGCGCCGCCCTGCCCGCTCCCGCCGCGGCGGAGTAGCGGACAGGCGGCTTGGCGGACCGGCCGCGAAGACGGGCGGGCAATGGGAGCAGGGATCCTGCTATGATGCGGCGGTCCTCCTCCCTGGCCGCCTTCCTCATGCCGATCGCCCGCCGCCTCCGCACCATCGGTCTCCTCCTACCGGCCCTGGCCGGGCTGGCACTGCTCGCCGGGCTGGCCGGCTTCCGGATCAGCGAGGAGATGGGGCTGACCGCCTTGCAGGACACCGGGCGCCACCGGCTCGACCTCTATGCCGGGAGTCTGGAACGCGAGATCGATAAATACGCCTATTTCCCGGCGACGCTCGGGCTGGAGCGCGACGTGCTCGATCTCGTGACCGGGCGGGCGCCGCTGGCCTGGGGGCTGAACCGCTATCTTGAGCGGCTGAACGAACGGGCAGGCACCCTGACGATCTATGTGCTGACGCGGCAAGGCCGGGTGGTGGCATCCAGCAACTGGAACCGCCCCGACAGCTTCATCGGCGAGGATCTGTCCTACCGTCCCTATTTCGTCGAGGCGGCCGAAGGCCGGCAAGGGCGCTTCTTCGGCGTCGGCACCACGCGCGGGGAGGCCGGCTATTACCTGTCCTCGCCGCTGGCGGAGGATGGCGCCATCGTCGGCGTCGCGGTGGTGAAGGTCAGCCTGGAGCAGTTGGAGCAATCCTGGTCGACGGTGGAGGCGCCGGTCCTGGTCACTGACGAGAACGGCGTGGTCATCCTCGCCTCGGTCCCCTCCTGGAAATTCACCACGCTGCGACCGATGGACGAGCCGGCTCGCCGGCATTTCGAACGGACCCTGCAATACAACGCCCGTCCGCTGCCGCCGCTGGGGCTGGGGCCGCTCGGCCGGATTGCCGCCGATGCGGAGCTGGTCCGGCTTGCCCGCCCGGCGGACGGGGAGACGGAAACGACGGTCTTTCCGGTATCCGGCCGTTTCCTGGCGCAGACCGCACCGCTGCACGGCACAGGGTGGACGATGACGGTGCTGTCGCCGGCTGCCCAGATCGCCGGCATGGCCTGGACCCAGGCGGCGCTCGCCGCGGTGGGCAGTGCCTTCCTCGGCATCCTGCTGCTGCTGTGGGTGCAGCGCCGCGGTCATCTGCGCGACCTGGAACGCAAGGTCGAGGAACGCACCCGCACCCTGCGCGCCGCCCAGGACGAGTTGGTCCATGCCGGCAAGCTGGCGGTGATCGGCCAACTCTCCGCCGGATTGGCGCATGAGCTGAACCAGCCGCTGGCGGCCCTGCGAACGCTGTCCGGCAACACGGTCAAGTTCCTCCAGCGCGGCAAGCTGGAGGAGGCGCAAGGCAATCTGGAGCGCATCGCCCAACTGGTCGACGGCATGGGGGCGCTGACCGGCCAGTTGAAGTCGTTCGCCCGCAAATCGTCGGGTGCGCCCCGCCCGGTCGCGGTGCGCCGGCCGGTCGACACCGCGCTGTTCCTGCTGGACCAACGGCTGCGGCGGTCCGGCGTGGCCGTGCAGGTCGATGTGCCGGAGGATGTCGCGGTCCTGTGCGATCCCAACCGGCTGGAACAGGTGCTGGTCAATCTGGCCGCCAATGGGCTGGATGCGCTGGAGGGGCAGGCGGGCGGCAGGCTGGCCGTGACGGCGCGGCGGGAGGAGGACCGGGTGCGCATCCAGGTGGCCGACAACGGCCCCGGGCTGCCCGAGGAGGTGCTGCCCCGCCTGTTCGAGCCCTTCTTCACCACCAAGGAGGGGGCCAGGGAGGGAAACGGCGGGCTCGGCTTGGGGCTTGCCATTTCCGCCGGGATCGTGCGTGACTTCGGCGGCACCCTGACCGGGGCGAACGGTGTGGATGGCGGAGCGGTCTTCACGATCGATCTTCCTGCCGCCAACCTTCCAACCGACCCGTCCGCCGTCCAGGCCGGAGACTTCGCATGTCCGACACTGCCGCCACCGCCCTGAAGGTCCTGATCGTCGAGGACGATCCCAACGTGCGCCTCGGCTGCCAGCAGGCGCTGGAGCTGGAGGACATCCCCACGGAGGCGGTGGACAGTGCCGAGGCGGCGCGGCGGCTGGTGGCGGACGGGTTTCCCGGCATCGTCGTCACCGATATCCGCCTGCCCGGCATGGACGGGATGGAGCTGCTGTCCGCCCTGCTCGCCGCCGATGCGGATTTGCCGGTCGTGCTGATGACCGGCCATGGCGACGTGTCGATGGCGGTGCAAGCGATGAAGCTGGGCGCCCATGACTTCATCGAGAAGCCCTTCTCCCCCGACTATCTGGTCGAGGTGGTGCGCCGCGCGCTGGAGAAGCGGCGGCTGACGCTTGAGGTGCGCGACCTGCGCGCCCGGCTGCAGGACCGCGACAGCATCGAAGCAAAGCTGGTCGGCGGCTCGCCGCAGATGGAGCGGGTGCGCCGGCTGATCGCCGGGCTGGCCAACTCCGCCGCCGACGTGCTGATCCATGGCGAGACCGGCTCCGGCAAGGAGCTGGCCGCGCGCTGCCTGCATGACGCCAGCCCGCGCCGAACCGGCAACTTCGTCGCCATCAACTGCGGCGGCCTGCCGGACAGCCTGATCGACAGCGAGATCTTCGGGCATGAGGCCGGCGCCTTCACCGGGGCCGGCAAGCGGCGGATCGGCAAGGTGGAGCACGCCAACGGCGGCACCCTGTTCCTCGACGAGATCGAGAGCATGCCGATGCCGGTGCAGATCAAGTTCCTGCGCGTGCTGCAGGAGCGGACGCTGGAACGGTTGGGCTCCAACACGCCGGTCCATGTCGATTGCCGGGTGATCGCCGCGACCAAGGTCGATCTGCGCGCCCTGGCCGACCGCGGGCAGTTCCGCGCCGATCTCTATTACCGGCTGAACGTCGCCGACCTGCCCCTGCCGCCCCTGCGCGAGCGGCGGGAGGACATCCCCCTGCTGTTCGAGCGGTTCATCCTGCAGGCCGCCGCCCGCCATGGCCGCCCGGTGCCGCCGCCCGATGCCGAACGGATGCGCCGGCTGATGGCCCATGATTGGCCCGGCAACGTGCGGGAACTGCACAATGTCGCCGACCGCTGCGTGCTGGGGATCGAACAGGGCTTTCCGCCCTTCGGCACCGCCCAGACCGGCACCGCCCGGCCGCTGGCCGACGCGGTCGAGGCCTTCGAGCGCGCGCTGATCGCCGATACCCTGCGCCGCACCGGCCACAGCCTCGCCCGCGCCGCCGGAGAACTGCAGATCGCCAAGACGACCCTGCACGACAAGATCCGGAAACACGGGCTGTCCTGAGGGCAGCCGCCGGCCCATCACGCCAAGGCAGCCTCCATCCCGGCGGCGATGCCGAGCAGGCTGCGGTCGCTGCCGCGGCGGCCAATCGCCATCAGACCGACCGGCAGCCCGGCTGCCGGGACCGGCAGCGAAATGGCCGGCAGGTCGAACAGGTTGGCGACACGGGTGTTGCGCAGCAGGGCCATATTGACCCGGTGGAAGGCGGCATCCTCCGCCGTGTCGGCAATGGCGGGGGCGGTCAGCGGCACCGTCGGCAGCAGCAGGAACGGCTGGCGGCTCAACCGCTCGTCCATCAGACCGATCAGCCCGGCGCGGCGGCGCTGCATGCGGACATAGTCGGCGGCGGGGGTCTTGCCGCCAGCCTCGATGCGGGCGCGCGTCTTGGGGTCGATGCCATCGAGCGACGCGATGCCGAGGTCGGCCAGGGTGCCCGCCAGTTCGATGGCGGTGAAGACGCCGATGCGGTCGAGGCCGGCCAGCGCGTCCAGTTCCGCCTCGATCGAGCCATCGGCGACATGGGCGCCGGCAACGCGCAGCCGGTCCAGCGCGGCTTCGAAGGCGTCGGACACCGCCGGCTCGACACCGTCGAACAGCCGGCCGCGCGGCACCAGGAAGCTCTGCCCGGCCAGCGGTGCCGGCGTCAGGCTCCCTTCGCCCGGCACCGTGTCGGCCAGCACCGCATCGATCAGGGCGGCGTCGGCAACGGTGGCGGCGACCGGGCCGATGACGTCCAGGGTCGGCGACAGCGGGAAGGCGCCCTCGGCCGGCAGCCGGCCCGACGACGGCTTGAAGCCGACCGCGCCGGACAACGCCGCCGGGATGCGCAGCGAGCCGCCGGTGTCGCTGCCGACCGCGATCTCCGCCATGCCGTCGACCACCGAGATCACCGCGCCGGACGACGAGCCGCCGGGCACCCGCGAGCGGTCGCGCGGGTTGCCGGGATTGCCGAGATGCGGATTGAGGCCGACGGCGGAGAACGCGAATTCCGTCATGTGGGTGCGGCCGACGATGACGGCGCCGGCGGCGCGCAGCCGGGCGACAGCGCGGGCATCATACCGGGCGGCAGGCCGGTCGCGCAGGATGGCGGAGCCGGCCGCGGTGGTGTCGCCCGCGACGTCGAACAGCGCCTTGACCGAAACGATCCGGCCGTCGAGCGGTCCCAGCGGGCGACCGGCGGCGGCGCGGCGGTCGCTGGCGGCGGCGGCGGCACGCGCGTCCTCCGCATAGATCTCGGTGAAGACCAGCGAGCCCTGGCGGTCCGGATCGGCGATCCGGCCGAGCGCCGCTTCCAGCCGGGCGGACGAGGTCGGGGGGGTGGACGGAACGGACATGGCAGGCTCCTGACGGATCGTTCAAGCGGCGGGGTGCGGTTCGGCGAGGCCGGCATTTCTGACGGCGAATGGAACATTTGAAACCGGATGAAACATAAATCCCGACCTGTTCCACTGTTCAGTTCGCCGTGCCGCAGCCCGACGATCCGGAAAAGAGGCGTCCATCTTCGTCGTGGAACAGGTCGGAACGGCTGGCTGGTGCACCATGCTGGGGGCTTTGCGGTCAAGGAAACGGCTTCCCTTCCTATCACGGAGAAGCTTGGCCGGTAAGCGCGTGCTGAAAATCCAATCCAGCTCAGCCACCGGACAGAGGCAGTCGGCGATGAATTTCATGTTATCTTTGTGCTTCATATAATAATAATCATATTTATATGTGAAATTGAACTGATCTCTACTTTCGTAAGGGTATTTGCCGTTCGGCCGATGGCGCGTGTTGGCGCCCTGTGATATGCAGAAGATAACGAAGCGGACCGAGCAGACACACGGCCGACGCGAATTCCCGGACCTCCCTCCAGGACGAGGCAGCCTTCGGGGGCCCCCGGAGCCGGGGGAACGACCGCCAACGGCCGGCCTTTTCCGGAATGACAGACGGAAGGACGGACACCGATGCCTGCAACGCCTCACTTCCCGCCGCCCAGCGAGACGCCGCCGAGTTCCTTCGCACCGGAACGCCAGATCGCCATCGTCGGCGCCGGCTTCACCGGCAGCCTGCTGGCAGCCCACCTGCTGCGCAATGCACCGGCGCCGCTGGTCGTCCACCTGATCGAATACGGGCACCGGCCGGGCACCGGCGTCGCCTACTCCACCCCCAACGGCGCGCATGTGCTGAACGTCCGCGCCTACAACATGAGCGCCTATCCCGACGACCCGCGCCATTTCCTGCGCTGGCTGTGGAGCCGGGCCGAGGGACCGACGGCGAAACAACCGGTGCCGCCGAGCGGCCATGCCTTCGTGTCGCGGGCGCTGTACGGCACCTATATCCAGGACGTGCTGGCGCAAGCACAGGCCGAGGCGCCGGCCCATGCCCGGCTCAACCTGATCCGCGGCGAGGCGGTGGACGTCCGCACCGACAGCGGCGCCGGCGGACGACGGGTCGTGCATGTGCGGCTGGGCGACGGGCGCATCGTCAGCGCCGACGCAGCGGCGCTGTGTATCGGCAATTTTCCGCCCTCCCCGCCCTGCCTTGCCTCGCCGACCGCCGGCGAGGCCTTCGGGTCCGACCGCTTCATCGGCGATCCCTGGGATGCCGCCGCCATCGGCCGCATCGACCGTGACGCCGCGGTGGCGATCCTCGGCACCGGCCTGACCATGGTGGATACGGTGCTGTCGCTGCTCGACCAGGGGCATCGCGGTCCGATCACCGCGGTGTCGCGCCGCGGGCTGCTGCCGCTGCGCCATGAGGAGACGCGACCCTATACGTCCTTCCTGCACCCGGACGTGATGCCGCGCACCGTGCTGGACGTGATGATCGCGTTGAAGGCGGATGCGCGACGAGCGATGGCGGCAGGGTACGACTGGCGCTCGGCCTTCGATGCGCTGCGGCCGCACCATCACCGCATCTGGGCCCATCTGCCGATGGAGGAACGGCGGCGCTTCCTGCGCCATGCCCGACCCTTCTGGGAGGTACACCGCCACCGGATGGCGCCGCAGGTGGCCGACCGGATCGCCGCCGCCCGATCCGGCGGCCAACTGGACATCCTGACGGGGCGCCTGACCGATGCGGCGCTGACCGGCGGCGGGCTGGAGCTGCGCATCGCCGAACGCGGCGGCGGGGCGACGAGGGTGCTGACCGCCGGGGCGCTGATCAACGCGACCGGCACCAACTGCGACTATACCCGCATCCGCCACCCGCTGGTGAGGTCGCTGCTCGACCGCGGGCTGGCCCGGCCGGATCCGCTGCGCCTGGGGCTGGACGTGACGGAGAGCGGGGCGGTGATCGCCGCCGACGGTACGCCGGCCCCGCATCTGCTGGCCTTCGGCCCGGTCGCGAAGGCGCCCTTCTGGGAGATGACCGCCGTGCCTGAGCTCCGCAGCCGATGCGCCGACGCGGCCCGGCGGATCCTGTCCGACCTGGCGGGAGGGACGCTGCCCGCACATGGCGTCCACCCGGCGGTGCCGACGCTAGAGTTCCCGGAACCGCCGCGCGCATAGGAACGCGGCGGGAGGTCAGCGCGCCTTGGGCAGCGGCGGCGCATAGCCGCCGGCCTTGCTGGTCCGCAGGCCCAGCGCCGCCAGCCCCTCCGCCAGCTTCACCGCGGCGGTGACGCCATCCACCACCGGCAGGCCCATCTCTTCGCCGAGCGAACGGGCGAGGTCGGCCATGCCGGCACAGCCGAGCACGATGCTCTCCGCCCCGTCCTGCTCCATGGCGCGGCGGATCTCGGCGCGCACGCGGTCGACGGCGCCGGATGCCGGATCCTCCAGCGCCAGCACCGGGACGCCCGCCGCCCGGATGGTGCAGCGGCCGGCCATGCCGTAGCGCTGGGCGAGCCGCTCCAGCGCCGGGACCGAGCGGGCCAGCGTCGTCACCACGCTGAATCGGCCGCCCAGCAGGCTGGCGGTCTGCATCGCCGCCTCGCAGATGCCGATGACGGGGGCGGTGGCGAGGCTGCGGGCGGCGTCCAGCCCGACGTCGTCGAAGCAGGCGATGACGGTGCCGGCGATCATGCCCTCATGCCGTTCGATCTCCGCCAGCAGGCCGGGGACGGCCAGCGCCTCGTCGTAATAGCCTTCGATGCTGGCAGGGCCGGATGGCGGGTTGACCGCCAGGATCTCGGTGCCGGGGGCGGCGACGCTGCGGGCGGCGGCGCCGATGCGCACCGTCATCGAGGCGGTGCTGTTGGGGTTGACGACCAGGATGCGCATGATGATGAAAGTCCTCTATGGCCGCTTCAGCCGTTCCGCGCACGGCGCAGGCGGCGGCGGCGCAGCGCGATCAGGCCGAGCAGGAACAGACCGATCACCGTGAAGGAGAAGACCGTCGTCAGCGAGCCCAGCGCATAGAGCACCGGTGTCGTGACGTTGGTGGTCATGCCGTAGATCTCCAGCGGCAGCGTGTTGAAGCTGCCGGCGGTCATCAACGTGCGGGCGAACTCGTCGTAGGACAGGGTAAAGCCGAACAGCCCGACGCCGATCAGGCTGGGCAGCAGGATCGGCAGCACGACATGGCGCACCGTCTGCCACGGTGTCGCGCCCAGATCGCGTGCCGCCTCCTCATAGGCCGGGTTGAAGCGGTTGAAGATGGCGAAGACGATCAGCAGGCCGAAGGGCAGCGTCCAGGTCAGATGCGCACCGAGCGCCGAGCCGTACCAGGTGGGTTCCAGCCCGAGGATGTTGAAGAACAGGCCGATTCCCAGGCTGACCAGGATCGACGGCACGATCAGGCTGGCAATGGCCAAGTAGAACAGGGCGCCGCTGCCGCGGAAGCGGCGGCGGAAGGCGAAGCCGGCCAGCACCGAGAACAGCACGGTCAACACCATCACCATCAGCCCCAGCGCGATCGACCGGCGGAAGGACCCGCCGAAATCGCCGACCGCCTGCTGCTCGAACAGGTTGCGGAACCAGTGCAGCGAGACGCCGTTCATCGGGAAGGTCAAGCCGCCCTCCGGCCCCTGGAAGGACAGAACCAGGATCGTGGCCGTCGGGCCGTAGAGGAACAGCACGAACAGCACGAAGAAGGCGGCCAGCAGGTAGAAGGACAGGCCGCGGCGGGAGGTGTTCATCTCTCACAGCTCCTTGCGGATGTCGACGACGCGCAGCATCGCCACCACCATGATCAGGACGACGGCCAGCAGCACCACGGCATTGGCGGCGGCGGCCGGGTATTGCAGAAGCGAGATCTCGTTGGCGATCATCAGGCCGATGGAGGCGCTCTGCCCGCCGCTCATCAGCCGCACTGTGATGAAGTCGCCCATCACCAGCGTGACGACGAAGATCGAGCCGATGGCGATGCCGGGCTTGGTCAGCGGCAGGATGACGTTCCACAGCGTCTGCGCCGCGCTGGCGCCGCCGTCGCGCGCCGCCTCGACCAGCGCGCGGTCGATGCGCATCATCGAATTGAAGATCGGCACCACCATGAACAGCGCATAGAGATGCACGAAGGCCAGCACGACCGAGAAATCGGAGAACAGCAGGAACTCCAGCGGTTCATCGATGATCCCGGCGGAGATCAGGCCGGAATTCAGCAGCCCGTTGCGCCCGAGGAACGGGATCCAGGAGATCATGCGGATGATGTTGGAGGTCCAGAACGGAATGGTGCAGACCAGGAACAGCACCATCTGCCAGGTGGTGGAGCGGATGTGGAAGGCCAGGAAATAAGCGACCGTGAAGCCGATGCCGAGCGTGATCGCCCAGGTCAGAACGGCGTATTTCAGCGTGTTCAGGTAGGTCTTCCAGGTGACAGGCGAGGTCAGCAACTCGATGTAGTTGGTCAGCACGAAATCAGGGTAGATGCGCACGCTGTCGTAGTCCCAGAAGCTGACCGCGACGATGGTCAGGATCGGCACCAGCAGGAACAGCAGCAGCGCGACGGTCAGGGGAGCGGCCTGGAGATAGGGGGCGAGGCGCGGAGCCAAGCGGGAACGGCGGCGGACCGTGACGCCGGTGGCCGTGGCGGACGGTCGGGACGTTTCGGCGGTCACGGTCATCGGCGGGATCCTGGGGGTTGGAATGGTGTTGGGAGGTGGTCGCCGCGCTTGCCCCCACCCTTCCCACGGCTGGCGCCGCGGGCCCCTTCCCTCCCCCGCTTCGCAAGGGAGGGAGTTAATACGCTGCGGCGGAGTTCCCTCCCCCGCCCAGCGGGGGAGGGTCAGGGAGGGGGCATTGAGCGACGACCTTAGGCCGCGATGAACTCGTTCCACTTGCGGACCATGTAGCGGTCCTCGTCCATCACCGCGTTCCAGCAGGCGACGCGGCCCATGCGGTCGGCGAAGGAGCCGCCGTCGCGCACGGCGCCGGCCTTCTCCATCACCTTGCCCTCCGGGCTGAGGATGTCGGTCTTGGCCGGCTGGCCCTCCATCCAGAACGCCCATTCCTCCGGCGTCATGTGCTGCTTGGCGGTGTCGAGCACCGCCGAATAATAGCCCTGGCGGTTCAGGTAGGCGCCGACCCAGCCCGACAGGTACCAGTTGATGTATTCGTAGGCGGCGTCCAGCTCCAGCCCGCTCAGATGCTTGGCGATGCCGAGTCCGCCGCCCCAGGCGCGATAGCCCTCCTTCAGCGGCTGGTAGACGCACTGGATGCCCTTGGCGCGCACCGCGGCGACGGCGGGAGACCACATCGACTGGATGATGACCTCGCCCGACGACATCAGGTTGACGCTCTCGTCGAAGGTCTTCCAGAAGGCGCGGAACTGGCCGGACTTCTTGGCGTCGGTCATGATCTTGAGGGTCTTGTCGATCTCCTCCTTGGTCATGTTGCCCTTGTCGCCGTACTTGACCTCGCCCATCGCCTCGCAGACCATTGCGGCGTCCATGATGCCGATCGACGGGATGTTCAGCAGCGACGCCTTGCCCTTGAAGGCCGGGTCGAGCAGATCCTTCCAGCTGGAGATCGGACGGCCGACCAGATCGGGGCGGATGCCCAGCGTGTCGGCGTTGTAGATGGTCGGGATCAGCGTCATCCAGTCGCTTGGCGACCTGGCGAACTTGGTGCTGTCCTTGCCTTCGACGAATCCGACGGTGTGGGGCGCGGTGCCCTGGGCGATGGTGCTGTCCGGCGTCAGCTTGCCGGTGACGAAGATCGGGACGATCTTGTCGAAATTCTTGATCTTCTTGACCTCCATCGGCTGCATCACGCCGGCCGGGAAGACCTTCTTGCAAATCCAGTATTCGATGTCGGCGATGTCGTAGGATTTCGGCTGCGTCACCGCGCGCTGCGTCACCGCGTCGGAATCGAGCGCGGTCATCTGCAGCGTGAAGCCCAAATCCTCCTTCACCTTGTCGGCGACGGCGTTCAGGTTCGACACGCCGGTGCCGAACTGGCGCAGCGTGACATTCTTGATGTTCTGCGCCCAGATGGTCGGGAAGCCGGTGATCGCGCCGGAGCCGACGGCAGCGCCCGCCACGGCGGCGGTGCCCTTCAGCAGGGTGCGGCGGCTGACGCCGGGAAGGGTTTTCGAACCGGAACGGGTGTCGGTCATGGGTGAGCCTCCAGTCTGTTCGTCAGGTGTTTTTTTGAAAGACGTTTGGTGACAGGCGGTTGAAAAGGGTCAGGACGCGAGCGGATGGATGTCCCGGCTGCTCCAGCCGGCGCGCACGCGGTCGCCGACGGAGACGGGCGCGTCGAAATAGCGGGCCTCGTCCAGCACGACGGCGAAATCGTCGGCGCCCGGAATGTCGAGGCTGAGATGGACGGAAGCGCCGTGATACTCCAACATCCGCACAGTGCCCTCCACCTGGATCTCGGCGGGCAGGTCGGCGCCGCCCAACAGGATGCGGTCGGTGCGGACGGCGCAGCGGCCAGCCGCTCCCGCCGCTCCCGCCTCGATGACGTTGTGTCCGCCGATGAAGCGGGCGACGAAGGCGGTGCGCGGGCGGTTGAACAGCTCGCGCGGCGGCCCTGCCTGCTCGATCCGCCCCTGGTTCATCACTACCGCGAGGTCGGCCAGCGCCATCGCCTCGGTCTGGCTATGGGTGACATGGATGAAGGTGATGCCGATGTCGCGGTGCAGCCGCTTCAGCTCCTCGCGCATGCGCACACGCAGGAAGGGATCGAGCGCCGACAGCGGTTCATCCAGCAGCAGCACGCCCGGCCGGGTGATCAGCGCGCGGGCCAACGCCACGCGCTGCTGCTGGCCGCCCGACAGCTGCGACGGCAGCCGGTCGGCATATTTGGCCATGTCGACGAGATCGAGCATCTCGCGCGCCCGGCGGCGGCGCTCCTCCTTCGCCACGCCCTTCATCTTCAGGCTGAAGGCGACATTGTCGGTGCAGTCCAGATGCGGGAACAGGGCGTAGCTCTGGAACATCATCGCGGTGCCGCGCCTCGCCGGCGGGTCGTCGTTGACCACCTTGTCGCCGATCAGCAGGTCGCCGTCGGTGATGTCCTCGTGCCCGGCGATCATGCGCAGGGTCGAGGTCTTGCCGCAGCCGCTCGGTCCCAGCAGGCAGCAGTAGGAGCCGGAGGCGATCCGCAGGTCGATGCCGTCCACGGCAACGGTCGTGCCGTAGGCCTTGCGCAGCTTCACCAGTTCGACCGGCGATCCGGCGCCCGTCGTTCCGCCGCCGGCCGATCCGGTGCCGGCCGCGTCCGCGATGGTCGATCCCGCCGTCATGGTCCCTCCGATATTGTGCACAATCTGGCCGGTCGTTTGTGACCGCTTGGTTTTCTGCATGTCGCGTGCCAGCGGATTCACGGCGGTTTTCCGCCCTTCTGCCGGGCAACGGATCACAAGATGATCAGAGTTTCGGCGCAGTGATGCCTTCTTAGGCAGTCTAGTGACGAAGCGGCCGGTGTGGCCGGCGGAGCTGCCATCGGTCGATTGCAGTTCCGCTGCTGGCCCATTTTGTGCACAATTCCGGATCGGCATCCCGCCGCCTTCCAGCCGAACCGATTGCAGCAATGACCCTCGCCGCCCCCGCCAAGCCGGTCCGCCGCCCCTCCAGCGGGCGCAGCAGCGCCGAAGCCCGCATCGTCCGCAGCATCGGCGAGGCCATCGCCGACCGCCGTCTGCCGCCCGGCACCAAGCTGACCGAGGAGAGCCTGGCCGAAGCCTTCGGCGTCAGCCGCGAGCGGGTGCGCAAGGTACTGCTTCTGCTGGCGCAGCGCCGGGTGGTGACGCTGATCCCCAACCGCGGCGCCTTCGTCGCCAAGCCGACGCCGCGGGAAGCGCGCGAGGTGTTCGAGGCCCGACGGGTGATCGAGCGCGCGATCATGGAGCGGCTGGAGCGGATGCCCCGCCCGCTGCCGCCGGAGATGCTGGAAAGGCTGCGCGGCCATGGCGCGCTGGAGGATGCGGCGGAACGGGCGGCCGACCGCAAGGCGATGATCCGGTTGTCCGGCCAGTTCCACCTGCTGTTGGCGGAATTCGCCGGCAACACGACACTGACCGGCATCCTGACCGACCTGATCGACCGTTCCAGCCTCGCCATCGCGGCGTTCGAACGACGCTCGTCGCACACCTGCTCGGCCGAGGATCACCGCCGGCTGATCGCGGCCCTGGTCGGCAACGCGCCCGGCGAGGCGCTGGCACTGATGATCGAGCATCTCGACGAGGTCGAACGCCAATTGGATTTGGACGCGAAGCCCGACACGCGCATCGACCTGAAGGCGATCTTCGCCGACGAACCGTCCTGAGGTGGGCAGGCCACTGGACAGGGATGCGCCGCCGGGGGTTCCAGGCAAAAGCCCTGCCCTCTAAAGTGGCCGCAGCAATTCGCTGGAATCCACCGACGAAGGCATCCGATGAAGCCCGCTTCCGATATCCCGTTCCGCGTCCGGGCCATCCTGTTCGACATGGACGGCACCCTCATCGACACCAAGGGCCCTGTCGAACGGGCGTGGCGTGCCTGGGCCGCCCATCACGGCATCGATCCCGACGCCATCCTCGCCGTCGCCCATGGCCGCCGCACCATCGAGACCGTACGCCGCTTCGCCCCCGCCGGCCTCGACATCGAGGAACAGGTGCGGATGGTCGAGGACCGCTACATCAACGACGCCGATGGCGTCGTCGCCGTTCCCGGCGCGCGGGAATTGCTGGCGGCTCTGCCGCGGAACCGCTGGGCGGTGGTGACCTCCGCCCCGCACGGGATGGCGGAAACGCGCATCCGGCAAGCCGGGCTGCCCCTGCCCGACCTGCTGATCGGCGCCGACGACGTCAGCCAGGGCAAGCCCGATCCCGAGGGCTACCGCAGCGCCGCCGTCAAGCTTGGCTTCGACCCGGGCGAGACGCTGGTGTTCGAGGACGCGCCGCCGGGCCTGGAGGCGGGACACGCCGCCGGCGCCTGGGTGATCGCGCTGACCACCACGCTGCGGCCGGACGAGCTTGCAGGGAACCTGTGCCTGCCCGATCTGTCGGCTGTGCGGGTCCGGGTGGATGAGGACGGGTTGGAGATCGTGGCGACGGGCAGGTGATCGATACGAGGTGATCGATACGGCGGGCCGTCCCGCTCATCCGGCGTCCGCCGCCCGCCAATCGCCGTCCACCCAGGTCCCGCGGACGGTCAGGTCCGGGCGCAGCAGCACCAGATCGGCACGCCAGCCCGGCGCGATCCTGCCGCGCTCTCCCGCCATGCCCAGGAACTCCGCCGGGTAGAGGGAGGCCATGCGCAGGCACTCCTCCAGCGGCAGGCCGATCAGGCTGCCGGCGTTGCGCACCGCCGTCGCCATGTCGAGGTCCGCGCCGGCAAGCGTGCCGTCGCCCAGCACCAGCCGGCCGTCGCGGCGGTGGATGGTCCGGCCGTTCAGCTCGAAACTCGCGGCGTCGGTGCCGGTCGGCGGCATGGCGTCGGTCACCAGCATCGTCCGGCCGCGCGGCCGGGCGGCCAGCGCCGCACGCATCGTCAGCGGATGGACATGGTGCCCGTCGACGATCAGCCCGCACCAGGGCCGCCCATCGGAAAGCGCCGCGCCGGCCGGGCCGGGCTGGCGGTTGGCGATCCCGGGCATGGCGTTGAAGAGGTGGGTGACGCCGCGCACCCCGAGATCGAAGGCCTGCACCACCCGCTCGGCGTTGGCCATGGTATGGCCGACCGACAGGATCACGCCGGCCGCCATCAATCGCGACAGCGCCGCATCCTCCACGCATTCCGGCGCCAATGTCAGCAGCACCCGCCCGCCCGGCATCCGCGCCGGCAAACCGCAGAGGACCTCCAGATCCGCGTCGTCGGGAGCACGGACGAAGCGCGGGTCATGGGCGCCGGCCCGCTGCGGGCTGATGAAGGGGCCTTCGAAATGGATGCCCAGCACGCCGCCGCCCGGGCGGGCCACGGCGTCCACCGCGGCCGCGGCGGCCGCGCGGTGGCAGTCGGGGGTGTCGGTGATGACGGTCGGCAGCAGGCCGGTGGTGCCGAACCGGCGGTGGGCGGCGGCGATGGCGAGCGCGGCGTCGGCGGTGGACTGCGCGTTGAACAGGAAACCGCCGCCGCCATTCACCTGGATGTCGAGGAAACCGGGCGCCAGCAGGTCGCCGGGCTCCAGCGCCACGCTGCGGTCAACCGCCGGAGTACCGCGGCCGGGCGCCAGGATGTCGAGGATGCGGCCATCCCCGACCAGCAGTCCATGGCCGTCGAGGATGGTCTCCCCGGTAAAGATCCGGGCGCCGGTCAGGAGTTGTCGCATCGGGCGGTCTTCGTCGCTTGGGCAAGGGTGGACCGCCGGCCGGAAGCCGGCCGGGGGCCTGCGGCAGTTCATAGACCCTGCCGCAGGCCCCCCGCAACGCCGCAGGATGGCGCCCGCCCTATTCCGCCGCGCGCCGTCCGCCGGACAGCAGGCCGGTCAGCGCGCCGGCCAGGGCTTCGGCATCGTTGCCGACGATCAGGTCGAGGCCGCCGGCCCCAAGCCCCATCACCGCGCGGACGCCGGCCCGCTTCAACGCCTCGGCATTCGCCTTGCCGGAGTCGGCCAGTTCCACCCGCAAGCGCGTGGTGGCGAAGGCGGCAAGGGTCCTGATGTTGCCGGCCCCGCCCAGTGCCTCGGCGATGCGGGTTGCGCGCTCGACCGGGAGCGGAGCCGCCTCGGCCTTGGCTGCCGCCGGTGCCGCAACTGCCTGAGGTGCGGGCTGGGCGGAAGCGGGGGCATCGTCGGCATCGGCGCCGGTGGAGCGCAGATACTCCTGCATCTCGGTCTTCAAATTCTCAGACAGGGTACCGAACACCGCCTGTACGCTGTCGCGCACCCGAAGCACGCCGGACGCGCCCATGCCGCGCAGCTTGGCCTCGTCGACGCGGGCCGGGTCGCGCACCACCACGCGCAGACGGGTGATGCAGGCATCCAGGTTGGCGATGTTGCCCCGCCCGCCGAAGGCAAGCACCAGATTGCGCGCCCGCCCGCTGCCGGCGGCACCGCCGGTGGCGGTATCCGCGGTCTCGTCGCTCATATCCTCGCGCCCGGGGGTCTTCAGGTTCAGCGCCTGGATGGTGTAGCGGAACACGACATAATAGATCGCCGCATAGGCCGGCCCCAGGATCAGCACCAGCCACCATTTCTGGGAATAGGGGCTGAGAACGTTGAACAGCACGAAGTCGATGCCGCCCTGCGAGAAGGTGAAGCCCATATGGGCGCCCAGCGAGTTCATGATGAACTGGGAGGTCGCCGCCAGAACCGCATGGATCAGGTAAAGCACCGGCGCAAGGAACAGGAAGGAGAACTCGATCGGCTCGGTGATGCCGGTCAGGAAGGAGGTCAGCGCGGCCGAGATCATGATGCCGCCGACCCGCACCCGGTTCTCCGGCTTGGCGGCGTGCCACATGGCGATCGCCGCGGCCGGCAGGCCGAACATCTTGAACAGGAAAGCGCCGGACAGGATGCCGGCCGTCGGGTCGCCCGCGAAATAGCGGTTGATGTCGCCATGCACCACTTGGCCGGCGGTGTTTTGGAAGGACCCGATCTCGAAGAAGAAGGGCACGTTCCAGATGTGATGCAGGCCGAAGGGGATCAGCAGCCGCTCGACGAAGCCGTAGATGGTCGCCGCCAGCCTCGGGTCGTTCACCGCCGCCCAGTGCGAGAAGCTGTCGATGCCGCCCTGGATCGGCGGCCAGATCACCGACAGCACGACACCCAGCACGATGGCGGCCAGGGCGGTGATGATGGGCACGAAGCGTTTTCCGGCGAAGAAGCCGAGATAGGCCGGAAGTTCGATCTTGTAGAAGCGGTTGAACATCGCCGCGGCCAGCCCGCCGGCCAGGATGCCGCCGAAGACGCCGGTCTCCATCGCCTTGATGCCCATGACGGTCTTGGGCTCCATGCCCCAGACCCCGGCCATCACGCCCAGCGTCGCCAGCATCACGATGTAGCCGATGGTGGCGGCGATTGCCGATACGCCGTCATTCTCGGTATAGCCGAGCGCGACGCCGATGGCGAAGATCAGCGGCAGGTTTCCGAAGATGACGTCGCCGGAATTCTTCATCAGCATCGACAGGAGCGGCGGCATCCACTCGAAATTCGCCGCGCCGATGCCGAGCAACAGGCCGGCGACGGGAAGAACCGCAACCGGAAGCATCAGCGACTTGCCGATCTTCTGTAAAAACGCAAAGGGGTTCAATGCCATGGCGAATCTCCGGCGATTTTTCCGGCGGCGGAACCAAAGCCCCCGGTTGACGCAAACACAACCGACACCAAGGATAGGTTTCAGGACTTAGACGGCAAAGCCGGAACGGCAAGGCTTGTGGCTTATCCCGGATGCGCCGGGGGATTTTAGGCCCGGGGTGCCGATTGGCCGCAGGCTCCCGCCTTTTCCGGACAGGTGCTTGCGACAATCTATATCCGGGCTTGTGCCCGATGCCATGCGGCGTCTGCGCACATACGCCATGACGCGGGAGCTGTGACACTATGGCTGCCGTTCCGCTGTGAAAGCGCCCGCCAGGGTCGAAGCGTCACGAAAGAGGACCACACTGATGACCGCGATCACGCTTGCCGCACCGCTGGCCGGATGGGCCATGCCGCTGGAAGAGGTGCCCGATCCAGCCTTCGCCCAGGGGCTGGTCGGCGCCGGCATGGCAATCGACCCGACCGTGAACGAATTGCGCAGCCCCTGCGACGGCGTCGTGCTGTCGGTCCATCGCGCGCGCCACGCCTGCACGCTGCGCGCCGCCGGCGGGGCGGAAGTGCTGCTGCATCTGGGCATCGACACCGTCGGGCTGAACGGCGAGGGCTTCACTGCCCATGTCCGGGATGGGCAACCGGTGAAGACCGGCGACCTGCTGATCGGCTTCGACATGGATCTGGTCGGCAGCCGGGCGCAGAGCCTCGTCAGCATGATGGTGGTGGTCAATGACGGCTTCACCGTCGACGGCCGTACCGTGAACCGCGAGATCGCGGCGGGCGAGGCCGCAATGACCGTGCATGGCGGGCCGGAGAGTGCTGCCGGCACGGCTGCTCCCGCCGCGGCGGCAGCCCCCGGTGGGGCCGCCGAACGCACGGCTACCCTGCGGATCGCCCACGGCCTGCATGCCCGCCCGGCGGCGGCACTGGTCGCCGCCGCCAAGGCCCATCCCGGGACCGTCACCATCCTGTGCCGCGACCGCAGCGCCAACGCCAAGAGCGTCGTGGCCCTGATGGGACTCGGCACCACGCTGGGCGACCGGCTGACCGTGCGGGCCGGCGGAGCCGGTGCGGAGGGCGTGGTCGACACCATCGCCGGCCTGATCGACAGCGGTCTCGGCGACCCGCTGGTGGAGGGAGCGCAGACGCCGGCACCGGCGGCCGCTCCCCTCGCCGCACCAGTGCCGCCTGCCGCTGAGGAAGATGCCGGACCGCCCTTCGCCGAGGGCGAGGAGGTGCTGTTGAAGGGCACCATCGCCGTTCCCGGACAGGCGGTCGGCACCGTCGTCCGCCGCTTCAGCAGCAGGATGCGGGTGGCGGAGGAGGGCGAAGGCCCGGCGGTGGAGGAACCGCGGCTGCGCCGGGCGCTCGAAACCGTGACCGCCGGCCTGGCCGAGTCGGCCCGCCGGATGCCGGAACATGCCGCCATCTTCCAGGCCCACCGCGAACTTCTCGACGATCCGGAACTGCTGGACGGCGCCCTGGCCGACATCGCCACGGGCAAGAGCGCGGACTGGGCATGGCAACGCACGGCCCAGCTTCAGGCCGACGCGCTGGCCGCGCTCGCCGACCCGCGGATGGCCGAGCGCGCCGCCGACCTGCGCGACCTGGAACGGCAGGTTCTGGCCGCGCTGTCGGGCAAGCCGCCGAGCGTCGGGCTGGCCGACCTGCCGGCCGGCAGCATCGTGCTGGCCGACGAGATCCTGCCGTCGGAGCTGGCGGGCGTCCCCGCCGGGCGGCTGGCCGGCATCGGCATGGCGCATGGCGGGCCGACCTCGCATGCCGTCATCCTGGCGGCGGCCCTGGGCGTGCCGACCGTGGTGGCGCTCGGCCGGCAGGCGGAGCGGGTGCCCGACGGCGCCGCCGTGGTGATCGACGGCAACCGCGGCGAACTGCATGTTTCCCCGCCCGAGGACATGCTGGCGGCGACCCGGACGGCGGTGGCCGCCCGTGCCGTCCGGCGCGAGGAGAACCGCCGGCTGGCCGGCGAGGAGTGCCGCATGGCCGATGGCACCCGGATCGAGATCTTCGCCAATCTGGGCCGGGTCAGCGACGCCCCCGGCGCGGTGATCGAGGGAGCGGAGGGCTGCGGCCTGCTGCGCACCGAGTTCCTGTTCCTGGAGCGCCAGTCCGCACCCAGCGAGGACGAACAGTACCGCCAGTACCAGCAGATCGCCGACGCGCTGGAAGGCCGGCCGCTGGTCATCCGCACGCTGGACGTCGGCGGCGACAAGCCCCTGCCCTATCTGCCGCTGCCCAAGGAGGAGAACCCGGTGCTGGGCCTGCGCGGCGTCCGGGTGGGCCTGCGCGAGCCGGAGCTGCTGCGTGCGCAGATCCGCGCCGTCCTGCGGGTAAAGCCGGCCGGTATCTGCCGGATCATGGTGCCGATGATCGCCTCGCCGTCCGAACTCCAGGCGGTGCGGACGATGGTGGACGAGGAGCGGGCGGCGCTCGGCCGGGCGGAGCCGATCGAACTCGGTGCGATGATCGAGGTGCCGGCTGCGGCGCTGATCGCCGACCGCATCGGCGCGGTGGCCGACTTCCTGTCGATCGGCACCAACGACCTGACCCAGTATGTGCTGGCGATGGACCGCGGCAACCCGTATGTGGCCTCCCAACTCGACGCGCTGCATCCGGGCGTGCTGCGGCTGATCCGTCAGGCGGTGACCGGGGCCGCCGTCCATGGCCGGACGGTGGCGGTGTGCGGCGGCGCTGCCTCCGACCCGATGGCGGCGCCGCTGCTGATCGGGCTGGGCGTGACCGAGCTGTCGGCAACCCCGGCGGTGATCGCCGACCTGAAGGCCCAGATCCGCGGCCTGCGCCTGGAGGACTGCCGCCGCGTCGCCGAGGCGGCGCTCGCCACCGACAGCGCGGACGAGGTGCGGCGGCTGGTGGCGGAGGCATGGCCAGTGGTCTGAAGCAAAGATTTTTGCCAAGCAAGGCGCAACGGCATATCACCGGGGCCGCCCGGCACCTGAATCCGGAAGGCTCCGACCTGTGGTCGGAGCCTTCCGGAGATGGCAAGAAACGGGTCAGCCACGCAGGCCCAGCTACCGCGCCCGGCGGCGCATCCGCGACAGCATCGCGGCGAGCACGAAGCCGCCGACCAGCCCGAGATGCTCGAAGAAGGCATTGGTCGCCATGAAGCGCTCCTGGCCGGCCATGGTCCAGAAATCGTTGGCGACCAGCGCCGCCAGCACGGTGAACACGCCGAGCGCCCCGGCCCCCAGCCACAGCGCGCGGTCCAGCAGGATCAGCAGCGGCCCCACCAGTTCCACCGCTATGGTCAGCGCCGCCCACAGCTCGGGCGGGTGCATCCCGAAATGCGCCTGCTCCGCAACCGCCCCCGGCCAGTCGGCAAGCTTGACCAGCCCGCCGAGCAGATAGGCGCCGACCAGCGCCAGGCGGGCCAGCAGCCATGTCCCGTCCCAATCGAGGATGCGGTCCAGCAGGCCGTCCGCCGGCCGGTCGAGATCGCGCAAGGTCATGCTACCGGCCCTCCCCGCTCTCAAACCGCCCAGCAGCCGCAGCCGAGCGCGCCCCAGAAGGACTGCACGTCGGCGGCCGGCACGTCGGCGGCATAGGCGGCGGCATGGTCGTGGCCATGGACGCCGCAGCCGGAGGCGCAGCCGCAGGCCGACGCCAGCGCCTTTCGCTGGTCGCCCGCGTTGTTCTCCGCCGCCTTGTAGTAGCCGCCGAAACTCCGCACCGGCGACCAGTCGGGCATCGGCTTCGGCAGGTCCGGAGCCAGCGGGCCGTAATCGCCCTCGCCATGCACCACCTTGCCGCCCAGCATGGTCAGCACCGAGCCGAGATGGGCGATCCGGTCCTCGGGAACCGAGAAATAATCGTCCGACAGCACGGCGAGGTCGGCGAGCTGGCCGGCCTTGATCTGGCCCTTCTTGCCCTGCTCGTTGGAGAACCAGGTGTTGGCCTCCGTCCACAGCCTGAGCGCGGTTTCGCGGTCCATCAGGTTGGCCCGGGGATAGAGGCCGAGCCCGCCCACCGTCTTGCCGGTGACCAGCCAGGACAGCGAGACCCAGGGGTTGTAGCTGGCGACGCGGGTCGCGTCGGTCCCGGCGCCGACCGGCAGTCCGGCCGCCATCATCTTCGCGATGGGCGGCGTCCGCTCCGCCGCCTTGGCGCCATAGCGCTCGACGAAATACTCACCCTGGTAGGCCATGCGGTGCTGGACGGCGATGCCGCCGCCGAGCGCGGCGATGCGGTCGATGTTGCGGTCGCTGATCGTCTCGGCATGGTCGAAGAACCAGTGCAGCCCGTCGAACGGAATGTCACGGTTGACCTTCTCGAAGACGTCGAGCGCGCGGTCGATGGTCTGGTCGTAGGTGGCGTGCAGCCGCCAGGGCCAGCGGTTCTCGGCCAGCAGGCGGATCACCGGCTCCAGGTCGCCTTCCATGTTGGGCGGCATGTCGGGGCGGGCGACGCGGAAATCCTCGAAGTCGGCGGCCGAATAGACCAGCATCTCGCCGGCGCCGTTGTGGCGGTAGCTGTCGTCGCCGTCGCCCGGCTTCACCTTGGAGGCCCAGCCGGCGAAGTCGGCCAGCTCCTCCTTCGGCTTCTGGGTGAAGAGGTTGTAGCTGATGCGCAGGGTCAGCTCGCCGTCGGCGTGCAGCTTCTCGACGATGGCGTAGTCGTCGGGATAGTTCTGGAAGCCGCCGCCGGCATCGATCACCCCGGTCACGCCCAGCCGGTTCATCTCGCGCATGAAATGGCGGGTCGAGTTCAGCTGGTACTCGGGCGGCAGCTTCGGCCCCTTGGCCAGCGTCGAATAGAGGATGGTCGCGTTGGGCTGGGCCAGCAGCAGGCCGGTCGGGGTGCCGGCCGCGTCGCGCACGATCTCGCCGCCCGGCGGGTTCGGCGTATCCTTGGTATAGCCGACGGCACGCAGGGCGGCGGCGTTCAGCAGGGCGCGGTCGTAGAGGTGCAGGATGAAGACCGGCGTGTCGGGGGCGGCGGCGTTCAGCTCCTCGATGGTCGGCAGGCGCTTTTCGGCGAACTGGTGCTCGGTGAAGCCGCCGACGACACGGACCCATTGCGGCGGCGGCGTGATGGCGGCCTGCCGCTTCAGCATCGCCATGGCGTCGACAAGGCTCGGCACGCCGTCCCAGCGCAGCTCCATGTTGTAGTTCAAGCCACCGCGGATGATGTGCATGTGGCTGTCGATCAGGCCGGGAATGACGCAGCGGCCCTTGGCGTCGATGACCTGTGCGTTCGGATCGGCGGCGGCCCGCACCTCGCTTTCGGTGCCCACTGCGAGGAAGCGCCCGTCGCGGATGGCGACGGCGCCGGCCTGCGGGTTGGCGCGGTCCAGCGTGGCGATCTTGGCATTGACGAGGATCACGTCGGCTGCGTTGGCGGTATCGGGCATGGCGGCATTTCCGGTTCGTGACGCGAGGGTGGACGGCAGCGGGGCTGCGGGCGGGGAAGCCGCCGGGATCATACCTTCTCGCCCTTGGCCGCAGCGTCGGCGGGCGGGGCTTCGGCGCCGGCCTGCGGCCCCAGCACATGGCGGGCGCAATCGGTCTGGATGAAGGCGACGACCGGCTCACCGGCGATCAGCCGCTTGACGACCGGCACGACCTGTTCGCCGACCAGCATGCCGAGCAGCCCGATCAGGGCGATGGTCGGCGGCGCCGGCGAGCGGACGCCGATCAGGGCATAGATGACGCCGACCAGGATGCCGGCGCCGGCCGAGAGAAGATAGGGCATCACGGTTCCGGACTCCTGGGCAAGTGGGCTTATGGATTGGACAGGGAATCCGGCGCCCGGTACGGACCGGGCGCCGGGTTCGCGGTCAGGCGTGCTCGTGGCTGGCGACGCCGATCACCTTGTGCGGGAACTCGCCACGCTGCGGCGCCTTGTGGACCATGGTGTAGGCATAGTCGACGCCCATGCCGTAGGCGCCGAAATGCTCGCGCACGATGTCCATGACGCCGTTGTAGGTGCCGCGCTTGGCCCAATCGCGCTGCAGTTCCAGCAGGACGGTGACGGAGGTCATGGAATGGGCGCCGGCCTGCTCCATGCGGCGGACGGCGGCGTCATGCGATTCCTGCGAGGTGCCGCCCGACGCATCGGTGACGATGTAGACCTCGAAGCCCTCCTCGATGGCGCACAGCGTCGGGAACAGCAGGCAGGCCTCGGTCCACAGGGCGGCGATGACCAGCTTCTTCTTGCCGGTCGCCTTGATCGCGGCCACCAGCTCTTCCGAATCCCAGCTGTTCATCGAGGTGCGCTCGATCGGATCCTGCTTCAGGACGTCCATCAGTTCCGGCCAGATGTAGCCGGAGAAGCTCTCGGTCTCCACCGCGGTCAGGATGGTGGTGGCACCGAACAGCTTGGCGGCCTTGGCCAGCGCGATGGTGTTGTTCTTCAGCTGCTGGCGGTCGATGCTGACCACGCCGAACGACATCTGCGGCTGATGGTCGATGAAGAGGAAGACGGTGTCATCGGCATTGATGAGCGACTTGGCATGGAAGGTCATGGTCGTTTCCTGTGCGTGGGTTCTGAAGGAAGGGAGCGGCCGTCATGTCGTCGGCGCCGTCTGACAGGACTGTCGCACCGACTGCAAGACGGGACAATTCCGCTAATCAGAACATGATTGTTGCATAGATAAATACAGTTGACTGCCAGCGGGTCAGGCCCGGATGAAGGCCAGCAATTCCTCGTTCACGATGTCCTTGTGCGTGGTGCACAGGCCGTGCGGAGCGCCGGCGACGACCTTCAGCGTGCCCTTCGGCAGCAGGGCGGCGGCGGCCTTGCCGGTGGTGGCGAGCGGGACGATCTGATCGTCGTCGCCGTGCAGGACCAGCGTCGGCACGATCATCTTCTTCAGGTCTTCGCGCTGATCGGTCTCGGAGAAGGCCTTGACGCACTCGTACTCGGCCAGCAGGCCGCCCATCATCCCCTGCAGCCAGAAGCTGTCGATCACGCCTTGCGACACCTTGGCGCCCGGACGGTTGTAGCCGTAGAAGGGGATGGTCAGATCCTTGAAGAACTGGGACCGGTCAGCCTTGACGCCGGCTCGGATGCCGTCGAACACCTCCAGCGGCACGCCGTCCGGGTTCCAGTCGGTCTTCACCATGATCGGGGTGATGGCGCCGATCAGCGCCGCCTTGGCGACGCGCGACACGCCATGGCGGCCGATGTAGCGCGCAACCTCGCCGCCGCCGGTGGAATGGCCGACATGAACGGCGTTCTTCAGGTCCAGAGCCTCGGTGACGGCGGCCAGATCGTCGGCGTAATGGTCCAGGTCGTTGCCGAAGCCCGGCTGCGACGAGCGGCCATGGCCGCGGCGGTCATGGGCGATGGCGCGGTAGCCATGCTGGGCCAGGAACATCATCTGGTCTTCGAAGGCATCGGCGGTGAGCGGCCAGCCATGGCTGAAGACGACCGGCTGGCCCGTCTGCGGACCCCATTGCTTGACGTGGATCTGCACACCGTCCTTTGTGGTGACGTAACTGCCCTGGAGCATGGGTCTGGTTCCTTTGGTCGGGTCGTTGGAGTCGGTCTTCGTTCCTGCCGCGGCGGCGGAGCCGGCGAGCGTGCCCAGCAGACCACCGCCGGCAACTGCAAGGGCGGCGCTGCCGGAAAGGACCGTCCGGCGCGACGGATGGAAATCCTGGATGGTCATGCAAAGTCCGTCGGGTGCCGCGCCGGTCGGAGGGGCCGGCGCGGGATGTCTTTCGATGAACGCAGGGTAAGAAAAAGACCGACGGGGGGATTGCCTCTTCGGAACCGCTTTTGCCGGTTCTGCGCATCCCGCCGTCCGGAACGCGAAAAGCCGGCCCCCTCGGAAGAGGGCCGGCAACCGGTCTTCGGCAAATGGGATGGGCTGCTTACGGCGCCGCAGCGGCCGGCAACGTCACCCAGGCGGCATCGTCGCGGCTGGACTTCACCGCGGCATGGATGAAGCGCATGCCGCGCACCCCGTCCTCCACCGTCGGCAACGGCACATCGTCGGCCGCCGGGCGGCCCTCCAGCCGGGCGGCGATGCGGTCGGCAGCGTCGCGGTAGATCTGGGCGAAGCCTTCCAGATAGCCTTCCGGATGACCGGCCGGGGTACGCGAAATGGCGCTCGCCGCCGGCAGGCTGCCCGCCCCGGCGCGCAGCAGGGTGCGCGACGGCTCCCCCAGCGGGGTGAAGCGCAGCTCGTTGGGCTGTTCCTGCTGCCACTCCAGCCCGCCCGCCTCGCCGAAGACCCGTAGGCGCAGGCCGTTGGTGGTGCCGGGACTGACCTGGCTCGCCCACAGCATGCCCCGCGCACCGCCTTCGAACCGCATCATGATGTGGGCGTTGTCGTCCAGCCGCCGGCCAGGCACGAAGGCCGCCAGGTCGGCGGCAAGCGCGGTGCAGCGCAGCCCGGACACGAATTCGGCAAGATGGAAGGCATGGGTGCCGATGTCGCCGACGCAGCCGGCGGCACCGCTGCGGGCCGGGTCGGTGCGCCATGCCGCCTGCTTCTGGCCGCCGGATTCCACATCGGTCGCCAGCCAGTCCTGCGCATATTCCACCTGGACCACCCTCACCCGGCCGAGCGCGCCCGAAGCCACCATGGCGCGGGCCTGCCGGACCATAGGGTAGCCGCTGTAATTGTGGGTCAGCACGAAGACGAGATCACGCCGCTGCACCAGCGCCGCCAGTTCCTCCGCCTCCTCCACCGTGTGGACCAGCGGCTTGTCGCAGATGACGTGGATCCCGGCCTCGAGAAAGGCCTTGGCCGCCGGGAAATGCAGGTGGTTCGGCGTGACGATGGACACCACGTCGATGCCGTCCGGCCTCGCCGCCTCCGCAGACGCCATGGCATGGAAGTCGTCGTAGCAGCGGTCCGGCGCCAGGAACAGCTCCGCGCCGCTTGCCCGCGCTCGCTCCGGGTCGGAGGAGAGGGCGCCGGCAACCAGCTCGTAACGGTCGTCGATCCGCGCGGCGATGCGGTGGACGGCGCCGATGAAGGCCCCCTGCCCGCCGCCGACCATGCCGAGCCGCAGGCGTCTGGATGACGCGGGTGTTTGATCCGGACTCATGATGCCCCTTTCCGTCACGCCAAACCGAGGATCCGGCGGTTGGCCGCCTCGTCGGTCCCGGCATCGGCGAAATCGTCGAAGGCGCGGTCGGTGACGCGGATGATGTGGTCCTGGATGAAGCGGGCGCCTTCGGCGGCCCCCTGCTCCGGATGCTTGATACAGCACTCCCACTCCAGCACCGCCCAGCCGTCGAAACCGTATTGGGTCAGCCTGGAGAAGATGCCGCGGAAATCGACCTGCCCATCCCCCAGCGAGCGGAACCGCCCGGCCCGGTCCTTCCACGGCGCATAGCCGGAATAGACGCCCTGCCAGGGGCTCGGGTTGAACTCCGCGTCCTTGGCGTGGAACATGCGGATGCGGTCGTGGAAGACGTCGATGTAGCCGAGATAGTCCAGCTGCTGCAGCACGAAGTGGCTGGGGTCGTACAGGATGTTGCAGCGCTTGTGCCCGCCGACCCGGTCGAGGAACATCTGGAAGGTGGTGCCGTCGAACAGGTCCTCGCCGGGATGGATCTCGTAGCAGAGGTCGCAGCCGGCCTCGTCGAAGGCATCGAGGATCGGGCGCCAGCGCCGGGCGAGCTCGTCGAACGCGGTCTCGATAAGGCCCGGCGGGCGCTGCGGCCAGGGATAGAGGTAGGGCCAGGCCAGCGCGCCGGAGAAGGTCGCGTGCGCCGTCAGGCCGAGGTTGGCGGACGCCTTGGCCGCAAGGTGCAGCTGCTCGACCGCCCAGGCCTGCCGCGCGTCGGGGCGGCCATGGACCGCCGCCGGGGCGAAGCCGTCATAGAGGGCGTCGTAGGCCGGGTGGGCGGCGACCAGCTGGCCCTGCAGGTGGGTCGACAGCTCGGTCAGCTCGACGCCCGCATCGGCAAGCGTGCCCTTGACCTCGTCGCAATAGGTCCGGCTGGTCGCGGCCTTTTGCAGGTCGAAGAGGCGGCGGTCCCAGCTCGGGATCTGCACGCCCTTGAAGCCCAGGCCGGCAGCCCAGCGGGCGATGCTGTCGAGGGAATTGAACGGGGCGGCGTCGCCCGCGAACTGGGCGAGGAAGATCGCGGGGCCTTTGATGGTCTTCATGGGTTTGGCTCCCCGGTTGTCGGGACGTGCCGGCCACCGTCCCCCACCCTAACCCTCCCCCGCTGGGCGGGGGAGGAAACTGGTGCTTGTTCGGGACAGTGGCGGCAGTCCCTCCCCCGCCCAGCGGGGGAGGATAGGTGGGGGTCTGACTTCGCCAGGGCTCAGTACGGCGAATCCGGGAAGTGGAACTCCTTGGCGTTCTCCTTGGTGATCAGCGCCGACGGGATGATGTAGGTCGCCGGCAGCTTGTCGCCCTTCAACCGCGCTTCCGCCGTCATCTTGATCGCGTCGTAGATGAATTTGGGCGAATAGGACACGTCGGCCCGGATCAGCGGGTTGGAGCCGTCGAGGATGGTCTTCACCATCGTCTTCGACCCGGCGCCGCCGAACACCTCCTTGATGTCGGTGCGCTTGGCCTGCTCGATCGCCTTCAGCACGCCGAAGGCCATGTCGTCGTCCGCCGCCCAGATGACGTCGATGTCCTTGAAGCGGGTCAGGAAGTCCTGCGTCACCTTGAAGGCGTCGTCACGGTTCCAGTTGGCGTATTTGGCATCCAGGATCTTGATGTCGGGATGCTGCTTCATGACGCCTGTGAAGGCCTCCCAGCGCTCGTTGTCGAGCGTGGTCGGGATGCCGCGCAGCGCGACGATGTTGGCCTTGCCGTTGTATTTCTTGGCGATGTATTCGGCCGGGATGCGGCCGAAGGCGGTGTTGTCGCCGGCGATGTAGGCATCCTGGGCGCTGGGATCGGTCAGGCCGCGGTCGACCACGGTGACGTAGACGCCCTTCTTCTTGGCCTGCAGCACCGGCTGGGTCAGCGCCGCGGATTCGAAGGGGAAGATGACCAGCGAGTCGATCTTGGTCACCGTCACCAGATCCTGGAGCTGGTTGGCCTGTTCCGGCGCGCCGCCGGCGGTCTTGACCGTGATCTTCAGGGTGGGATGGGCCTTCTCCAGCTCCGCCTTCGCCTGGTTGGCCCACCAGACGATTCCGCCGGTGAAGCCATGGGTGGCGGCCGGGATGCTGACGCCCAGCTTCACCGTTTCCGCCGCCAGGGCGACGCCGCCGAAGCCTGCGGCCGCCGCCATCGCCAGACCGGCGCCGAGCGCGGCCCGCTGAAGCACAACACGACGGGTGTAACGCGCAACTTTGGACATGACGTTTCTCCTCCGTTTGTTTTTAAGGCGCTTATGGTCTCAAGGCCGCCGGCGCTGCAGGAAGGCGACGGCGATGATGACGCAGCCCTGCACCGCCGCGTTCAGGTACACGCTGATGATGCTGGTCAGGTTCAGGATGTTGGCGATGACCGACAGCAGCACGGCACCGATCACCGTGCCGGCGATCCGGCCCTCGCCGCCCTTGAAGGAGGTGCCGCCGACGATCACCGCGGCAATCGCCTCCAGCTCCCACAACAGGCCGGTGGTGGGCGAGGCGGAGCCCAGCCGTGGCACGTACAGCACCGTGGCGATGCCGACGCAGGCCCCCAGCAACCCGTAGGTCAGCAGCTTCACCCGGTCGACGTCGACGGCGGCGAAGCGCGCCACCTGCTCGTTGGAGCCGATGGCCTGGACATAGCGGCCGAAGGCCGTCCGGTTCAGCAGCACCGCCCCGGCGACCGCAACCGCCAGGAACACCCAGACCGGGACCGGAATGCCGAGCAGGCTGCCGTAATAGACCGGGCCGTAGACCTCCGACAGGTCGTTGTCCAGCGTGATGGCGCCGCCGTCGGCCAGCCACGTCAGCACGGCGCGGAAGATGCCGAGCGTGCCCAGCGTGACGATGAACGGTTCGATCCGCCCGCGGGTGATCAGGTAGCCATGCGCCATGCCGAAGCCGCCGCCCAGCGCCACCGCAAACAGCATGCCCAGCGCCACCACCGCGAGCGGCGAGCCGACCGCTCCCGCCAGCGCATTCATCAGCAGGATCATGCCGCCGGCGATCAGCGCCGCCATCGACCCGACCGACAGGTCGATCCCGCCGGAGATGATGACGAAGCACATGCCGATGGAGATGATCCCGATGAAGGCCGTGCGGGTCAGCACGTTCATCAGGTTGTCCCAGGTCGCGAAATCGGGATTCAGCGCCGTGCCGACGATCAACAGCAGCACGAGCCCGATGACCGGCCCGAAACGGTGCGGGTCGAAGCGCCGTGCGGGCTTGCGCGGAGCCGCGCGATCCGGCGCGGCCTCGCTGGCCGGTGTCTCAGTGACGGGTGTGGGTGCCGATGGCATGGGCAATCAACTCCTCTTCGCTGAGCCGGTCGGCGGGCACGGTCGCGGCCACCCGGCGTCCGCGCATCACGATCACCCGGTGACAGAGCCCGATCAGTTCGATCAGCTCCGACGAGATCACGATCACGCCGCGCCCTTCGGCGGCCAGCCGCGCGATCAGGAAATAGATGTCCCGCTTGGCGCCGACATCGACGCCGCGGGTCGGCTCGTCCAGCACGAAGACGCGAGGGCTCGGCTCCAGGAACTTGGCGATGGCCAGCTTCTGCTGGTTGCCGCCGGACAGCGAGGACGCGATGCCCCCGGGGTCGCCGCGGATGCCGAAGGAGGCAACCGCATGCTCCAGCGCCTTGTCCTCCGAGGCGGGCGACAGCAGCGGATGGGCATGGTGGCGCAGCGTCATCAGGGTCAGGTTGTCGCGCAGGCTCATGCCGACATGCAGCCCCTTGCCCTTGCGGTCCTCGCTGAGATAGGTCAGGCCGCTGCGCATCGCCTCGCGCGGGTTGCGCAGCTCCACCGCCCTGCCCTCGATCTCGATGGTGCCGGAACTGCGCGGGCGCAGACCGAGGATGCCCTCGAACAGTTCGGTGCGGCCGGCGCCGACCAGCCCGGCGAAGCCCAGGATCTCGCCGGGATGGAGCTCGAAGCCGACATCCTCGGCCCAGCCGGGCACGGTCAGGCCGCGCACCGCCATCAGCGGCCGGCCGGTGTTGGGTTGGCCTGTGGTGGGCACGATGCGCTTGTCCGGGAACATGTCGGTCAGCTCGCGGCCGACCATCAGCGTCGCCATGCGCTGGCGCGGCGTCTCGGACGTGGGGGCGCGGGCGACGAAGCGGCCGTCGCGCATCACGATCACCTCGTCGGTGATGCGTTCCACCTCGTCCAGCTTGTGCGAGATGTAGACGATGGTCACGCCATCCTGCTTGAGCCGTCCGATCAGGCCGAACAGCCGGTCGCATTCGGACGGCGTCAGGCTGGCGGTCGGCTCGTCCATGATCAGCAGGCGGGCGTTGCGCAGCTGCGCCTTGGCGATCTCGACCAACTGCTTCTCGGCGACGATCAGTTCGCGGACCTTGGCGTCGGGATCGCCGTCGAAACCGACCTGCCGCAGCGCCTGGGCGGCGCGTTCGCGCATCGCGCGCTCGTCCAGCAGCCAGCCGCGCCTGATCTCGTGGCCCAGGAACATGTTCTGGGTGACGGTCAGATCGTCGGCGAGGCTCAGTTCCTGGTGGATCAGCACGATCCCGCGCGCTTCCGCCTCGCGCGAGCTCTTGAAGCGCACCGCCTCGCCGTCGATGCGCAACGTGCCGGCGGTCGGCGCGTGATAGCCGCCGAGGATCTTCATCAGCGTCGATTTGCCGGCGCCGTTCTCGCCCAGCAGCCCATGCACCCGGCCCGGATGCAGCTCGAAGCCGACGCCGTGCAGCACGCGCACGGCGCCGAATTCCTTGGTGATGCCGTCGAAGGCGATATGCAGGCTCATGGCGCCGCATCCCGGAGCGGCCGCCCCGCCGGCCGCAATCCCGCGGCGGACGCGTGAAACACACCGTCCATGACGTTTCTCCCACTGCGGAGCGTGTCGTCCGGGATCCCAGTCCGGGGTGTCCGTCTGGAAATCGCGACCGCCGCTTCGTCCGTTACGCTGATCTTATGCCTGCCCCTTTGACCGGACAATGGTCGACTTCGAACATAATTTGGCAAAAGTGGGCAGGCCGTGATAGGAAGGGGCGCCCCCGGAATCAGCGAAAGGCCATTGGACGATGGCATTGGACAATGGTTGACTGGCAACGCCTGTCGGACGGCGAACGCGCCCTGCTGGAGCGGCTGTTCTGGTCGGGCGGCCTGTCGCGCGGCGAGCTGGCGGCCTCGGTCGATTTCTCCAAGAGCAAGGCGAACCTCGCGATATCCAGCCTGATCGGGCGCGAGCTGATCGAGGAAGGCGGGGTGCAACCCTCGTCCGGCGGGCGGCGGCCGGAGGTGCTGCGTCTCAGCCACCGGATGGGGGTGCTGGCCGGCATCGACATCGGCGCCACCAGCATCGACGTGGCCTTGCTCGCCCCCGACATGACCGTGCTGGATCACCGGTCGGAACCGGCCGACGTCCGCGACGGTCCGGCCGCGGTGTTCGCCCGCGTGCGGGCTCTGCTGCGCGACGCGCGGGAGCGCTGCGGCATCGATGCCGCCCGGTTGCTGGGAATCGGCGTCGGCGTGCCGGGGCCGGTCGCCTTCGACAGCGGCATGCTGGTCAATCCGCCGTTGCTGCCGGGGTGGGAGAGCTTCTCGATCCGCGACTGCCTGGCGCAGGATTATCCGGCACCCGTCTTCGTCGACAACGACGTGAACATCATGGCGCTCGGCACCCATTGGCGCCTGCGCGGCCAATTGCAGAATTTCCTGGTGATCCGGATCGGCACCGGCATCGGCTGTGGCATCATCTGCCACGGCTCGGTCTATCGCGGGCGGGACGGGTCGGCGGGCGACGTCGGCCATATCTGCGTCGATCCGGTCGGCCCGATCTGCCATTGCGGCAATGCCGGCTGCGTCGAGGCGATGGCGGCCGGCCCGGCCATCGCCCGCATGGCGGAGGAGGCCGCCCGTGCCGGCGAGAGCCCGCGCCTGAAGGAGCTGCTCGACCGCAACGGCCGCCTAACCCCGGTCGATCTCGGCACCGCCAGCCGGGCCGGCGACGCCGCGGCCAACGCCATCGTCCAGCAGGCGGGCGGGCTGGTCGGCCGGATGCTGGCGGCGGTGGTGAATTTCTTCAATCCGTCGCACATCTTCATCGGCGGCGGCGTCGCCCTGATCGGCCCCCTGCTGCTGGCCTCGATCCGCCAGAGCGTCTACCAGCGGTCGCTCGCGCTTTCCACCCGCCATCTCGACATCCAGTTCGTGCCGGAGATGGAAAGTGCCGGCGTGATCGGGGCGGCGGTGATGGCGGTGCAGGAAACCATGCTGGCGGGCGCCGGCGTCAGGCCGCCCGCACCGCGGTGATGAAGGACGCCACCTCGCCGCGCAGGGTTTCCGCCTCGCGCGCCAGGCTGCTGGCTGCGTCGAGCACCTCGGTCGCGGCGGAGCCGGTCTCCTGCACCGCATGGTTGACACCGACGATGGTGGAGGACACCGCGCTGGTGCCGCGGGCCGCCTCGGTCACGTTGCTGGCGATGTCGCGGGTCGCGGCGCCCTGCTCCTCGATGGCGGCGGCGATGGCGCCGGTGATGCCGCTGATCCGGTCGATGGTCTGGCCGATGCCCTGGATGGCCTCCTGGGCGCCGCCGGTCGCCTGCTGGATCTCCCGCACCTTCGCCTGGATCTCGTCGGTGGCGCGGGCGGTCTGGCTGGCCAGCGCCTTCACCTCGCCGGCGACGACGGCGAAGCCCTTGCCGGCCTCCCCGGCGCGCGCCGCCTCGATGGTGGCGTTCAGCGCCAGCAGGTTGGTCTGGCCGGCGATGCTGTTGATCATCTCCACCACCTGACCGATCTGGTCGGCGGCCTCCACCAGGATGCGCATGGTGGCATCGGTCCGCTCGGCCTGGGCCACCGCCTCGCCCGAGATGCGGGTGGAGGCCGCGACCTGACGGCCGATCTCCAGGATGGAGGCCGACAGCTCCTCCGTCGCCGAGGCGACGGTCTGCACGTTGGCCGACGCCTGTTCGGAGGCCGCGGCGACGGCGGTCGCCTGCGCGCCCGCCTGGGCGGCGGTGCCGGACATCGCGTCGGCGGTGCCCTGCATCTGCGTGGCGGCGGACGCGACGGTCTCGACGATGTTCATCGCCTTGGCGTCGAAATCATGCATCAGCGTTTCCAGCTGTGCCGCGCGCCGCTCCTTGGCGGCCCGCTCCCGTTCCTGTTCGGCGGCGAGCCGGTCGGCGGTGATCATGCTGTCGCGGAAGACGGTGACCGCCGCGGCCATGCCGCCGATCTCGTCGCCGCGGCCCAGGCCGGGAATCGCCACCGCCATGTCGCGTTCCGCCAGACGGCGCATCGCCTCGGTCATGGCGTGGATGGGTCCGCTCACCCGGTATTTGGCGACGAGCAGCCCGGCGACGGTCAGTACGACGGCGGCGGCCACCAGCAGCCCGGCGATGACGGCATCGCGCGCCGCACGCGCCGCCTGCGCCTCGGACCGGTCCACCATCAGATCCACCGCAGCCTGCGCGGCATCGACGATGTAGCCCTGGCTCGTCGTATCCTGCCGGCGCAATGTTCCGATCTCCATCGGGGAGGGGCGCCCCTCGGCCAGCGCTGCCAGCACCGCCTTGCGCTGCTCGACCAGCGGACCTTCGAAATTGACCTTCGCCTTCTCCACCGCCTCGCGGATGGTGCCGGGCGTGTCGGGAAGGGCAACGGATTCGCTCACCAGCGCCCAGGCCTGCACCATGCGGCCCGACGCCTCGGACACCGCCAGCGAGTCGGCCGGCGTCCAGGCCTGTCCGGTGGCGACCGCGGTCTGGATGCGCAGGGACATGCCGCCGGCATTCAGCCGGGTGTTCCAGGCGGCACGCTTGATCGCCAGCAGGTGATCGACCATCGGATCCGCCAGCTTCAGCGAGCCGTCGAGCAGGTCGGTGGCGGCGGTCAGCGCGTCCAGATAGGCGACCGGTACCGTCGCCCAGGCCACGGCGGCCGCCGGGTCGCGCAACGCCTTGCGCTGGCGGATCGCGGTGTCCGCCTGCTGGCGGAGGGCGGACAGCCGGTCATGGGCGGCGCGCAACGCCCCGGCCGCCGCCGGCAGGCCCGGCAGGGTAAGCCCGTCGAGCTTGGCGGCGATGGCGGCATAGCCGGTTTCCGCCACCTCGCGGTTGGCGGCGATCTGGCGCAGGTCGCCGTCCCCGGCCGCCTCATCCGCCCCCAGCGCCGGCCCCACCAACCCCCGCTCCAGCCGGATCGCCAGCAATGTGCGGAGCAGGTCGCGGCTGGTCTCGCTGAGCGCGGCCACCCGTTGGGCGTTGCGCGTACGGTCCACCACGTCGATCAATGTGTGGGTGCTGGTTGCGATCAGCAGCAACCCCAGCGCTGCGACGACCAGTCCAAGGGTGGCGCGGATCGACAGCCGCGAAAGGAGCGTGATCATGGTCGATTCCCGTGTATGCGAAGAGGTTGGGGCCGGAGCTTGAGGGGAGCCGCAGGGGAGCGTTCACTTGGGCGGCCGGGCTCGTCCGGACCGGTCCAGGACCGGCCCGTTGCCTGGGCTGGGATTTTCCACGAAGCCGAAACGCCGTTCCGGCATACCCCTGTTGACGCGTTCTATCGGCAGGCCCTGGCGGCAGGCCCTGGCGACAGGATGAATCCTGCCTGCCCCGGCATTCTCTTTCACTGTTGATATATTAGTATTCTAGCTTAATTCCTGCCGACCAGGCAGAGTGTTTCGAAGGCATGGATCAAAATGCCGCAGCAGATCGAGGGCATGGCGAAAAGATCTTCGCCAGAACTGTCTGAACAAAGAAATCCTGCGGAAAGTTGGCGGTTGCGCCGTAATGATCTGCGGAAGTCTTTGCTTCCAGCCGCGACCGGACGCACAGGCGGATACCGGGCCAACTCAGTATCCTGTCCTGTAACGGGGTATGGCTTCGCACCGCCCCGCTCAGCCGCCCCGCCCGGAATTTCCGCGGCCGCCACCCGGTCCGCCACTTGGTCCTCTGCCAGCCCGCCCCGGATGTCCGCCATGGAAACCACCGCCGCGGCCGAAGCCGCCTGCACCAATGCCCGGCCCGGTGCGCGGTCCATTCGCCAGCCCTCCGAACGCGGGGCCGGACCGGTCAGACGGCGATGCTGCGGACAGCGCATTGGCGGCGCGCGCAAGGCCGGACAGCTTGCCGCCCGCGACATCGCCTTCCGGGGCCGTGCCGTCGCGGCCGTCGCCGTCGGGTGGAGTCCCCCATCCGGCGCCCGGACCGGGGATGCCGAAACCGCGCGGGGCGCGCATGCCCTCGTTCGGAGCTTCCATGCCAGGTGCGTCCATGCCCGGCGGGCCGTCCGAGCGCATGCCCTCGCGCGCCAGACCGGCGGCACGCGCAGCGGCATCGGCTCCGGGAACCGACCGGTTGCCCATCCGGGGAGCGCCGAAGGCCCGGCTTCGGCCGATGTCGCCGCCGGACGTCACCACGCTGTCGATCACTACCCGGGCCGGAGCCGTCGTGCCGGCCGATCGGTCGATGCGCGGTCCGTCAGGCGTGGCGGTCTGCCCGGTTTCGTCGACATAGATTTCCACCGACAGGGCGTTGACCGTCGTTCCGAACGGGTTGAACGGATCCGGCGCCAGGACCAGCGCCGATCCTCCCGATGCGGCGGAGCCGGCGACCCGCACCAGGCTGCCCACCGCCGGCAGCACGCCGCCCAGCGTATGGCCACGCGCCAGCGTCAGCCCGGCCACGGTCAGGGTCGTGGGGGTGACGGCGTCGAGCCGTCCGCGCAGCACCCAGCCCGCGGCGGGATCCCAGGCATCGACACGGCTGGCGTCGATCGCGCCATCGGGACGGCGCAGGCCGGAGACGGCGACCCAGCGTCCGGGGCTGAACGCCGTGCGCCCCTCCGCATCGGCGGCGTCGATGCGCTGGCCCATCACCACGCCGCCCGCAGGGGCATCCTCGGCGGACGTGCCGGCGTCCACCCGCTCCACCGGGCCGGCCACCGCGAAGCGCACGTCCAGGGTCCGCGCCGTCAAGCCAGTCGGTCCGCCGGCATCGGCGGTCATGGCCACGGTATGCCCGATCCGGATGTCGGCGGGCGCCGCCGGCCTGCCCTCGATCCGCACCGGCGTGGTCGCCGGCAGATCGACCCGCAGCCCGTTCACCCAGACGCTGCCGAAGGCGGTGACGGTGCCGACGATGCCGGTGCCGCCGATCCCCCGGTCGGTGACGGCGATGCCGGTACCGCCGATTCCGCGGTCGGCCGCCCTGTCGTCCGGCCCGGCATTCCAGGTCGGAGCGCAGCCGGTGGCGACCAGCATCAGCGTGAACAGAAGGAAACGGGCTGAATGGCGGGTCACGATGCGGCCGCCCCCCCTCCGGTGGCGGGGCCGCGGTCGGGATCCGCGGGACCAGCGGGAACGGCCAGTGCCTCCCTCTCGTCATAGAGGTACAGGCCGGCGGTGAAGCGGTGGCACGCGTCGTCGCGGCCGGCATCTCCGTCGGCGAGGTCCGCCGCCATCCGATTGAGCTCGACCAGCATGGCCATGCCCATCCGGTCGGCCTCGCCGCGCAGCACGGCGATGGACTCGGGGCTCAACCCGTCATAGGCCAGCGCCCGTTCCAGGAAGGGCGGCAGGCCGCCGGCCAGATTATGGCCGGATGCCGCAAGGTGGTCGGCGAGATTGCGGCCATAGTAATAGGCGAGCTTGTCAAGGTCGCCGCGCGGCACATGCGCCGCCTCGACGAGGCGGAGCAGCCCGTCCGCCCGCTCCGCCACCAGCCCGGCATGCAGCAGTTCATCCAGCAGGGCGCGGGGACGGATGTCCTTGCTGATGCCGGTGACCAGCGTTTCGAAGCTGGCTTCCCCTCCGGTCCCGCTGCTGCGGGGCAGAGCACGGGGGCACCCGTCCGCGTCGCGGTAGTCGGGATGCGCCATCCAGCGGCTCAACACCTGCGAACCCAGCGACGGCGCGGCGGCCGCCGCCTCTTCCGCCGCCGCCCCGTCCGCCTTGGCGGGAGCGTTGCGGAACTGGCTGACATCCTTGCGGTGGACGCCGGTCAGCAGGGTGATGCGGCTGTCGGTCATCTGCTTTCCAGGCAGCGCGAAGGCTCGCTCCGCCACCTCGACATACACCGACTTCAGCAGGTTCGCCAGCATCGGCCAGGAGATACCGAATCCGATCAGCGTCCGCACCAGCGGAACCAGCACCCGCCGTACCGCCGTCAGCACCGCAGGCGGCGGTACGGCGGGTTGCCCGGGGGGGCCGACCATGCCGGCCCCGGACGCAGCGGTCCCTTTCGGATGGTCAGGATCGGGGCTGCGGGTCGGCACGCGCCAGACACTCCGGGGCTGCGGGAACGGGACGCCATGGCTGTGGAGCGGGCCCCTTGGCTGGCATCACCATAGCGCGGGTCGGCCGAAAGGGAATCACCTTTTCACTTGATGTGGGAATTTTTCCCACGCATCATGCCGGACATGGACGGTTTCGGGGCGGGCAGCCGCCCCTGGACATCCATGATCTCCTGTGGACCCCAGGTTGAGGAGCGGCCATCCGGCCGTACTACGGCATGAGCCTGACCTCCAACGACAATCCCTTCGGCCGGGACGCCCCCGACGAGGCACCGGATTCGGCAATGCGGTTCACCTCCTCGGTCCTTCCCTTCCGAATGCGAGCGTCCGCCATGGCGTCGTCCACCGCCCGACACGCGGCTGCGAACCGCTCCGCCCTGATCCGCAGCTGCCTGTTCGGGGCTCTGGCGAATCTTCTGGTGGCCGGAAGCGCGCTGTACGGCCTGCCGCTGCAGGACGCCTTGTGGACCGATGCCGGCGACGGCGGCCTGCTGCTTCTGGTCGCCATCGCGCTGGGACTGTTCGCCCTGCATGCCCTGCTCGATTTCGCCCGGACGCGGGAACTGGCTCGGCTGGTGCCGGCCGGCGGAGCATCGGCCTGGTTCGAGCGGATATGGATGCCGGACGCGGCGTGGGCGCCGGTCCACATCGCGGTGCTGGTTATGGTGCACCCGCTTCCGGGAGCCTTGGCGCTGGCCGGCGTCGCCGCGGCGGCGGCGATGATCGCGGTCGGCGCCACCGGAGCGCCCGCCTCCCCGGCCGACGGTTCCGCCTTCGGCCGGCAGGGCGGGGCCGGCAGCTTCGGTTGCGCCGACTCCTTCCTGGCCGGCCTGCGCTTCTGCGAAACCGTCTATCAGGTTCTGGTCGTCGGGCTGGCCGCGGCGCTGCTGTTGCGCGGCACCCTTCAGCCCGCCCAGTTCGTCGCCGCGTCGCTGATCGGCGTCGCCGCGATGCGTGCCGCCACACAGGCCGCCGCCAACTGGCATCGCGGCCGGCAGGTCACGGCGGGCCTGACGCCCGCCGCCGACCTTTTTTAGGACCTGGATAGGTTCAAAGCGTGGCGGCAACCGCCGTCACCGCCTTGGCCGTCGCGGAAACCACGATGTCGGCCTCCTCCCGAGTGAGGCAGAGCGGCGGGGCGAAACCCAGGATGTCGCCCTGCGGCATGGCGCGGGCGATGACGCCCTGCTCCAGCAGCGCGGCGGACAGGCGCGGCCCGACCTTGGCGTCGGCAGGGAAGAAGCGGCGATCGTCCCGGTCGGCGACGAACTCCACCGCCGCCAGCATGCCCTCGCCGCGCACCTCGCCGACCAGCGGGTGGCTCCCCAGCGCGTCGGCCAGCGCGGTCCGGAAATAGCCCCCGGTTTCGCGCGCGTTGGTCACCAGATCGAGCGTGTCGATCAGTTCCAGGTTCGCCACGCCGGCCGCCGCACAGAGCGGATGCGCCGAATAGGTCCAGCCATGGCCGATGGGGCCGAGTTGGTCCGATCCCGCCTCCAGCACCTTCCACACCCGTTCGCCCACGATCACGCCCGACAGCGGCGCATAGGCGGAGGTCAGGCCCTTGGCGATGGTGATCAGGTCCGGCCTGATGCCGTAATGGTCGGAGCCGAATGGGCTGCCGAGCCGGCCGAACCCGGTCACAACCTCGTCCGCGATCAGCAATATGTCGTACTTGGCAAGCACCGCCTGGATTTTCTCCCAATAGCCGGCGGGAGGGGGCACGATGCCGCCGGTGCCCAGGACCGGTTCGCCGATGAAGGCGGCGACGGTGTCCGGACCCTCCGCAAGGATCATCTCCTCCAGCCGGTCGGCGCAGTGCTGGGAGAATTGCTCCTCCGTCATTGAGCGGTCGGGCCGGCGGAAGTAATAGGGCGCCTCGGTGTGCAAAACCGGCGGGCGCGGCAGGTCGAAGGCCTTGTGGAACAGCTCCAGCCCGGTCAGGCTGCCGGTCATCACGCCGGAGCCATGGTAGCCGCGCCAGCGCGAGATGATCTTCTTCTTCTCCGGCCGGCCAAGGATGTTGTTGTAGTACCAGACCAGCTTGATGTTGGTCTCGTTGGCGTCCGATCCCGACAGGCCGAAATAGACGCGCGACATGCCGGCGGGGGCACGGTCGATGATCATCCTGGCGAGCGTAATCGACGGCTCGCTGCCGTGCCCGACATAGGCATGGTAGTAGGCGAGCTTGCCGGCCTGCTCGGCGATGGCGTCGGCGATCTCGCGCCGCCCATAGCCGACATTGACGCAGTAGAGGCCGGCGAAGGCGTCCAGGCTGCGCTTGCCGTCGCGGTCGGTGATGTAGACGCCCTCGCCGCCGGTGATGACGCGGGTCGGCGTGTCGCCACGGGCATGCGCCGCCATGTGGGTCGACGGGTGGAAGAAATGGTCGCGGTCCCAGGCGGTCAGCTCGTTGGTCAGGTCGGTCATGGCGGGTCTTTCCGGCAAAGGGAACGATCGGTTCAGGCGGCGTCGAGGCAGACGTATTTCAGGTCGGTGAAGGCCTCCAGCCCGTGGCGCGAGCCCTCGCGGCCCAGGCCGGACTGCTTGACCCCGCCGAAGGGAATCGGTGCGCCGGTGATCTTCACCCGGTTGACCGCCACCATCCCGTATTGGAGCGCCCGCGACAGGCGCAGGATGCGGCCAACGTCACGCGTCACCAGATAGGCGACGAGGCCGTAGTCGGTGTCGTTGGCACGGGCCACCACCTCCGCCTCATCGTCGAAGGGCAGCAGGGCGGCGACCGGGCCGAAGGTTTCCTCGCGCAGGATCAGCGAGTCCGGCGCGACGTCGGCCAGCACGGTGGGGCGGTAGAACAGCGGGCCGGCGGGATGGACGGCGCCGCCGGCCAGGCAGTGGGCGCCGCGCTCCACCGCGTCGCGGACATGGCCTGCGCATTTGGCGACGGCGGCTTCGTGCATCAGCGGGCCGACCTGCACGTCCGGCTCCAGCCCCGGCCCCACGCGCAGTGCCGCGGTACGGGCGGTGAAGGCAGCGCAGAAGGCCTCGTACAGCGGGCGCTGCACATAGATGCGGTTGGCGGCGAGACAATCCTGGCCGGAGGTCGCGAATTTCGCATCGATGGCGATGTCAACCGCCCGGTCCAGGTCGGCGTCGGCGAAGACCAGCAGCGGCGCATGGCCGCCCAGTTCCATCACCAGCCGCTTCATGGTCGGGGCGCAGCGGGCGGCGATGCGGCGGCCGATCTCGGTCGAGCCGGTGAAGCTCATGGCACGGACGCGGGCGTCGTCGCACAGCGCGCCGACCAGCGGCTCCGGCTCGCCGGTCAGGATGTTGAGGACGCCGGCGGGGATGCCGGCCCGTTCCGCCAGTTCGGCCAGCGCCAGCGCCGACAGCGGCGTCGCGGAGGAGGCGTGCGCCACCACCGTACAGCCGGCGGCCAGCGCCGCCGCCGCCTTGCGGGTCAGCATCGCCGACGGGAAGTTCCACGGCGTTGCCACCCCGACGACGCCCAGCGGCTCGCGCCGCAACAGCATCTCGGCGTCCGGCAGATGGCTGGCGACGCTCTCGACCCCCACGCGCTTGGCCTCTTCCGCGTACCATTCGATGAAGGAGGCGGCATAGTCGATCTCGCCCCGGGATTCGGCGAGCGGCTTGCCCTGCTCCAACGTCATCAGCAGGGCGAGATCCTCCCTGGCGGCGGCGATGCGGTCGAACCAGTCGCGCAGGCGGGCGGCGCGATCCTGCGGCAGCCGGGCGCTCCAGGCCGGAAAGGCCGCGGCGGCGGCAGAGATCGCGGCGGTCGCCTGGGCAGCCTCCAGCGCGGCGACCCGGGCGACGGTTCGGCCACTCGCCGGATCGCTCACCGTGAAGGTGGCGCCATCCGGCGCCGCGGTCCAACGACCGCCGACATAGGCGAGTTCGCGCAACAGGCGGCGGTCGGACAGGCGGCCGACGGCGTCGTGACGGTCCAGGCGGGAGACCTGCGCGGTCATGGGGGCACCTCCTGCAAAAGGCGGGGGCTGCGGAAAGCGGAAATCGGCGCCGGTGCGCCGCTGTCCCGGATCCTAGCGGGGGTGCGGTGGAGAGTGTGTCCGAAGCGGGGGCGCCTGTTGGAGAGTGTCTCTTTGCCGGGGCGGGGTCGGAGAGAAAGTCTCTATCGCGGCGGGATCGGCCCGGCCTGCTCGCCCAGCAGCGCCTCCAGCGGCATGGCCGGGTCGTCCTTCACCGTCCGCGTCACGATGTAGGTGAAATAGCGGTCGATCCCGGCATCCCCGTCCAGCAGCCGGTCGATGATGCGCTGGTAGGCGTCCACGTCCTGAGCCACCACGCGCAGGATGTAATCGACGCCGCCGCCGACCGACCAGCAGGAGACGATTCCGGGCTCGGCCCGCACCGCGCGCTCGAACCGGTCGAAATCGCCCTGGCGGTGGGAGCCCAGCGTCACCTCGACCAGCGCCATGGCGAAGGGCGTCACCTGCCGCAGCGCCAGCCGCGCATGGTAGCCGACGACGATCCCGGCCGTCTCCAGCCGGCGCAGGCGGACCCAGCAGGGGGTCGGCGACAGCCCGACCCGCTCTGCCAGCGCCAGCTTGGTGATGCGGCCGTCCCGCTGGATTTCCGCCAGGATTCGCAGGTCGATGGGGTCGAGCTTCAGGTCGGGCATGGGGCGGCCATGGGGCTGGTTGTCCGTTGCGGTGGCGACCGACGATGTCCGCGCTTTTCGCCATTGTCAAATGTGATGATTTTGAGCAGAAATGTTGCATGACAAAGTGGCACCCCGATGCATCCGCCTTGAGCAGGCCGGTCTATCTCTCGCTGGCCGATCAGGTGCAGCGCGCGATCACGGAAGGCCGTCTGGCGGTCGGCGAGCAGTTGCCGACCCACCGGCAGCTTGCCGACCAATTGGGCATTTCCGTCCAGACCGTCAGCCGCGCCTATGAGGAGCTGATCCGCCGCGGCCTGATCAGCGGCGAGACCGGTCGCGGCACCTTTGTCCGCGCCGCGCAGACGGAGGTCGACCCGCCCTACATCCCCCAGCGCACCGACGAGGTGATCGACCTGTCGATCCTGAAGCCGGTGTGCGAACCGCTGCATGTCGAGGCGATGCGCCAGGCGCTGGCCGAGCTGTCGGCCAGCCTGCCGCCGGCCGTGGTGCTGTCCTTCCGCCCCAACACCCTGTTCGCCCGCCACCGGGCGACGGCGGTGTCGTGGCTGCGCCGGTGCGGGGTCGAGGCCACGGCCGCCAACGTCACCCTGACCAACGGCGCCACCGCCGGCATGACCATTGCCCTGATGGCCGCCGCCCCGCCGGGATCGACCGTGGTGACGGAGGAGGTCGGGCACCACACGCTGATCCCGCTGGCTTCCTATCTCGGCATCAAGCTGCGCGGCGTCGCCATCGACGAGGAGGGGATCCGGCCGGATTCGCTCGACGCCGCCTGCCGGGATGGGACAGTCAAGGCCCTGTTCGTCATGCCCAATCCGATCAACGCCACCGCCACATACATGGGCGACGCCCGACGCGCCGACATTGCCGGCGTCGCCCGGCGCCACAATTTGTCGATCGTGGAGAACGACCCGCTCGGCCCCCTGCTGACCGAGCGGCGCCCGCCGCTGGCGGCGCTGGCACCGGAACGGACGCTCTACGTCACCAGCTTCACCAAGTCGGTGATGCCGGGACTGCGCACCGGCTATCTGGTGGTGCCCGACCGGCTGCTCGCCGCCGTCGCCAACCGGCATCTGGTGACCAACTGGATCGCGACGCCCATCGTCGCCGAGATCGCCACCCGCTGGGTCGAGAGCGGCTTCGCGATGGAGATGGTCGAATGGCAGCGCAAGGCCCTGCGCCGCCGGCACGAGTTGGCCGCCCTGATCCTGAAGGGGATCCCCCACCGCAGCCATCCGGAGGGGCTGCATCTGTGGTTGCCGCTGGGCGAGGGGCGGCCGGAGGCGACCTTCGTGTCGCACGCCCGCCTCCAGGGCGTGGCGCTGGCGCCGGGATCGGCCTTCGCCATCGGCCCCGGCACGCGGCCCGACGCGCTGCGCGTCTCCATCGGCTCCACCACCGAGGCGGAACTGCATGCCGGGCTGGGGGTGATCGTCAATCTGCTGAACAGCGATCCGGAGCCGGTGCTGCTCGCCATGTGATCGGCTCCGACATTGCCTATATTGTCATGATTTTATTTTCCAGATTGACATGATTTGAGAGGTTCCGCATCGTTTGGACACATCGGCGGTCGCCAACCATGACAAGGGAAGACCGGTGTGACCGAAACCATCATCGACATCGACCGCGTCACCAAGAGCTACGGCTCGCACACCGTGCTGAAGGATCTGTGCTTTTCGGTGCGGCCGGGCGAGAAGCTGGCGCTGATCGGGCCGTCCGGCTCCGGCAAGACGACGATCCTGCGCACGCTGATGACGCTGGAGACCATCGAGGGCGGCCATATCCGCATCGACGGCGAGAACCTGTTCCATATGGAGCGCGAGGGCCGGCTGGTCCCCGCCGACGAGGCGCACCTGCACCGGATGCGGACCAAGATCGGCATGGTGTTCCAGCTGTTCAACCTGTTCCCGCACAAATGCGTGCTCGACAACGTCACGCTGGCGCCGATGCTGACCAAGGGCGTCAAGGCCGCCGAGGCCGAGCGCCGGGCGATGGAACTGCTGGACCTCGTCGGGCTCGCCGACAAGGCCCGCGCGATGCCGGCGCAGCTGTCGGGCGGGCAGAAGCAGCGGGTCGCCATCGCCCGCGCCCTGGCCCTGCAACCCCGGATCATGCTGTTCGACGAGGTGACCTCGGCGCTCGACCCCGAACTGGTGGAAGAGGTGCTGAACGTCATGCGGATGCTGGGCTCCACCACCGACATGACCATGCTGCTGGTGACCCACGAGATGAGCTTCGCCCGCGATTTCGCCGACCGCGTCCTGTTCTTCGACCGCGGCAGCATCGTGGAGGAGGGACCGCCCGAGATCCTGTTCACCAACCCGGCCCACGAGCGGACCCAGGCCTTCCTGAAGAAGATCATCGCCGCCGGCCAGCGCATCTGATCCGCAACTGTTCCAAACGCAGGAGATCTCGGCGCCATGGCTGATTGGGCCGGCTATCTGGGCTTAATGCTGAACGGCGCGCTGGTGACGGCGGAATTGACCGTTCTGGGCTGCGCGCTGGCCCTGCCGGTGGCATTCGCCGCCGGGCTGGGCCGGCTGTCGCGCCTCGGCAGCGTGCGCGCCGTCTCCATCGCCTACATCGAATTCTTCCGCGGCACGTCGATCTTCGTCCAGCTGTTCTGGGCCTATTTCGTCCTGCCGCTGATCGGGGTGACGCTGACGCCGCTGCAGGCCGGCGTCCTGGCGCTCGGGCTGAATGTCGGCGCCTATGGCGCGGAGGTGGTGCGGGCAGCGGTGCAATCCATCGGGCGGGAACAGCACGAGGCCTGCGTCGCGCTGAATCTGACGCGCTGGCAGAGCCTGCGCCACGTCCTGCTGCCGCAGGCGATGGTGGTGATGGTGCCGACCTTCTGCAACAACGCCATCGAACTGCTGAAGGCGACCTCGGTCGTCTCGCTGATCTCGCTCAGCGACCTCACCTTCCAGGCGCAGGTCGTGCGGTCGCAGACCGGCAGCACCGCCCTGCCCTTCCTGACCGTGCTGGTCGTCTATTTCGTGTTCGCCAGCCTGATCTCGTTCGGCATGAAGGCGCTGGAGCGCCGCATGTCCCGCGGCCTCGACGGCCTTCGCATCTGAGCCTGTCCCGGAACATCCGGGCACATCTGGGGAAACCGGCCATGGAATGGGACTGGGAGTTCGTCCGGGAGATCATGCCGACGTTACTGGACGGGCTGCGCATCACGTTGCTGGCCACGCTGCTCGGCTCCATCCTGGCGGGGGCCGCCGGGCTGGGCTTCGCCCTGCTGCGCCGGTCGAAACGCCGGGCGGTGGCGCGGACCACCGGCTTCGTCGTGGAGTTCATCCGCGGCACGCCCCTGCTGGTGCAGCTCTATTTCCTGTTCTACGTGCTGCCGGAGCTCGGCGTTCTGCTGTCGCCGCTGGCCGCCGGGGTGATCGGGCTCGGCCTGCATTACGCCACCTACACGGCGGAGGTCTTCCGCGCCGGCATCGACAACACGCCACGCGGCCAGTGGGAGGCGGCGAAGGCCTGCAACCTCACGCCCTACCAGACCTGGCGGCATGTCATCCTGCCGCAGGCGATCCCGCCGATGATCCCGGCGCTGGCGAACTACTTCGTCGCGATGTTCAAGGAGACGCCGCTGCTCTCCGCCATCACGGTGATCGAGCTGATGAGCCAGGCCCGCAGCGTCGCCAACACCAACTACCGCTATCTGGAGCCGATGACGATGGTCGGCGTCCTGTTCCTCTGCATCAGCCTGATCGCGGTGCCTGCCCTCCACATGCTGGAACGCCGTTTCCGGCCGGCCCGCTGATCCCGGAGTTTCCCGAGCCATGTCCCCCATTTCCATCCTGCGCTCCGCCGCGCCGCTGGCCTTCGATGCCCGTCCGGTCGAAAAGCGCATCGGTCTGGTCGTGCTGGCGACCGACCACACCACGGAACCCGACTTCCGCCGCATGGTCTCCGGCGAGCGGATCGGCGTCTACACCGCGCGCATTGCCTACGCCAACCCGACGACGCCGGAGAATCTGCGCCGCATGCAGCCCCGCCTTGCCGAGGGTGCCGCGCTGATCCTGCCCGACGAGCCGTTGGACGCCATCTGCTATTCCTGCACCTCGGCCAGCGTCGTCATGGGCGATGCTGCGATTGAGGCCGCCATTGCGGCGGTCAAGCCGGGGGTTCCGGTCATCACCCCGCCCGCCGCCGCCCGGCGCGGCCTGACGGCGCTCGGTGCCCGGCGCATCGCCGTGCTCACCCCCTACACCGAGGAAACCAGCCGGCCGATGGCAACCTATTTCGCCGGGCACGGCTTCGACATCGCGCGCTTCACCTGCTTCGGCCTGGACGACGACCGGGAAATGGCGCGCATCGTGCCAGCCAGTCTGGTGCGCGCCGCGGTCGAGGCCATGCCAGCCGACGCGGACGCGCTGTTCATCTCCTGTACCGCGCTGCGCTCGGCCGCCGTCGCCGCGGAGATCGAGGCCATCATCGGCCGTCCGGTGGTCACCAGCAATCAGGCCACCGCCTGGACCGCGCTGCGCCTGTGCGGCGACGACCGGCCCCGGCCGGACGGCGGGCTGCTGATGACCCTGCCGCTGCCGGGGGAGGCGTGAGCATGACCGGTCCCGGCCCCAGCTCCAGTATCGGACTTGAGGACGTCTTCCGCGCCCGTGCGCGGCTGGCCGGACGGATCGTGGCGACGCCGACCGTCGCCTCGCCCGCCCTGACTGCGCGCTGCGGCGTCCCGGTCTTCCTGAAGCTGGAGACCCGCCAGACCACCGGCAGCTTCAAGCTGCGCGGCGCCACCAACGCGCTGTTCGCCCTGCCGCGCGGGGCGCTGGCGACGGGGGTCGCGGCGGCCTCCACCGGCAACCATGGCCGGGCGCTCGCCCATGCCGCCGCCGAGGCCGGCATCCGCTGCGTCGTCTGCATGTCGGCACTGGTGCCCGCCAACAAGGTCGAGGCGATCCGCGCGCTGGGTGCCGAGATCCGCATCGTCGGCCGGTCCCAGGACGATGCCCAGCAGGAAGTCGACCGGCTGGTCCGCGAGGAGGGATTCGCCACCGTCCCCCCCTTCGACCATGCCGACGTCATCGCCGGACAGGGCACGATGGGGCTGGAGATCGTCGAGGCGGTGCCGGATGTCGAGCTGGTGCTGGTGCCGCTGTCCGGCGGCGGGCTGGCCGGTGGCGTCGCGCTGGCTGTCAAGGCGCTGCGGCCCATGGCGAGGGTCGTCGGCGTCTCGATGGAGCGGGGAGCCGCCATGCATGCCAGCCTGAAGGCCGGGCACCCGATCCTGGTCGAGGAGCTGGAGACGCTGGCGGATTCGCTCGGCGGCGGCATCGGGCTGGACAACCGCCACACCCACCGCCTCGCCGCCGAACTGCTCGACGAGGTGGTGCTGCTGACCGAGGCCGAGATCGCCGCCGGCATCGCCCACGCCTATGCAGCCGAGCAGGAGATCGTCGAGGGGGCGGGCGCCGTCGGCATCGCCGTGCTGCTCGCCGGCAAGACCGTCCCGCGCGGCCCGGCCGTCGCCCTGCTGTCCGGCCGCAACATCGCCATGGACCTGCACCGCCGCATCATTGCCGGAGACGTCCCATGCCCCGCATGACCATCCTGACCGAAGCGGAACTGCGGCGCATCCTGCCGCTCGACCGCGACGCGACGACTTGCGTCGAGGACGCCTTCCTGGCTCTGGCCACCCGTCCGGTGGCGATGCCGGCGATCCTGCGGCTCGACATCCCGGAGCATGCCGGCGGCAGCGGGGGAGAGGTCGACGTCAAGACTGCCTATGTCCCGGGACTGGACGGCTTCGCCATCAAGATCAGCCCCGGCTTCTTCGGCAATCCGGCGCTCGGTTTGCCCAGCGTCAACGGGCTGATGGTGCTGCTGAGCAGCCGGACCGGGCTGGTGGAATGCCTGCTGCTCGACAACGGATATCTCACCGATGTGCGGACCGCGGCCGCCGGGGCGGTCGCCGCCAGGCATCTGTCGCGCCCCGACAGCGCCGTCGCCGCCATCTTCGGCGCCGGCGTCCAGGCGGCCCTGCAGTTGGAGGCGCTGACCCTGGTCCGCCCGATCCGCGAAGCCCGCCTGTGGGCGCGCCAGCCGGAGCGCGCCGCCGCCACCGCCGCCCGGCTGTCGGACCGCCTCGGCATCCCGGTGCGTGCCGTCGCGGACGGGCGGGCGGCGGTCGCCGGAGCCGATATCGTCGTCACCACCACCCCGGCCGAACGGCCGATCCTGATGGCGGACTGGCTGGAGCCGGGCCAGCACGTCACCGCCATGGGATCGGATGCCGAGCACAAGAACGAACTCGACCCTGCCGTCTTCGACCGGGCCATCCTCTACGTCGCCGACAGCCTGAAGCAGACCCGCCGGCTGGGCGAACTGCACCACGCGATCTCAGCCGGGGCGGTCGCCGCCGACCGCGACTTTCCCGAGTTGGGCGCGGTCATCGCCGGGCAGGCCGCGGGCCGCACCGCACCCGATGCCATAACCGTCTGCGACCTCACCGGAACCGGCGTCCAGGACACCGCAATCGCCACGCTGGCGCGCAGCCGGGCCCTGGCGGCCGGCGCCGGCACAACCTTCGACGCCTGACCAACGCCTCTTCTCAATCGAGAGACCCGAACATGCTGGAACCGACGCTGAACTTCAGCCGGGCCGAATACGCGGCTCGGCTGGACAAGACCCGTGCGGCCATGGACAAGGCCGGCATCGAGCTGCTGATCGTCACCGACCCGTCGAACATGGCCTGGCTGACCGGCTATGACGGCTGGTCCTTCTACGTCCACCAATGCGTGATCGTGCCGCCGCAAGGCGACCCGCTCTGGTACGGCCGCGGCCAGGACGCCAACGGTGCCAAGCGCACCGCCTATCTCGCCCATGACGACATCATCGGCTATCCCGACCATTACGTGCAGTCCACCGAGCGCCACCCGATGGACCTGCTGTCGAAGATCCTGGAGGACCGCGGCTGGGGGGCGCTCGCCATCGGCGTCGAGATGGACAATTACTGGTTCACCGCCGCCGCCTTCCAGTCTCTGACCACCCATCTGCCCAACGCCCGCTTCAGGAACGCGACGGCGCTGGTCAACTGGCAGCGCGCGGTGAAGAGTGCCCAGGAGCTCGACTACATGCGCAAGGCGGCGCGCATCGTCGAGGCGATGCATGCCCGCATCGTCGACCGGGTCGAGCCGGGAATGCGCAAATGCGACCTCGTCGCCGAGATCTACGACGCCGGCATCCGCGGCGTGGCCGGCGCGGGCGGAGCGGAGGGATTCGGCGGCGACTACCCGGCCATCGTCCCGCTGCTGCCGTCGGGCGCCGACGCCTCGGCCCCGCACCTGACCTGGGACGACCGGCCGATGAAGCTCGGCGAGGGGACCTTCTTCGAGATCGCAGGCTGCTACAAGCGCTACCACTGCCCGCTGTCGCGCACCGTCTTCCTCGGCAAGCCGACCCAGGCCTTCCTCGACGCCGAGAAGGCGACGCTGGAGGGGATGGAGGCCGGGCTGGCAGCCGCGAAGCCGGGCAACCTGTGCGAGGACATCGCCAACGCCTTCTTCGCCGTCCTGAAGAAGTACGGCATCACCAAGGACAATCGCACCGGCTACCCGATCGGCCTCAGCTATCCGCCGGACTGGGGCGAGCGCACCATGAGCCTGCGCCCCGGCGACCGCACGGTGCTGGAACCCGGCATGACCTTCCATTTCATGACCGGCCTGTGGCTGGAGGACATGGGGCTGGAGATCACCGAGAGCATCGCCATCACCGACAGCGGCGTCGAATGCCTCGCCGACGTGCCGCGCAAGCTGTTCGTGAAGGGCTGACGACGATGCCGGCCACGCTTGCCCCCTCCCCCGTCGCGCCGACCGTCGATTTCGAGCGCGACGGCGTGCAGCACGGCTTCCTGCGGCTGCCCTACAGCCGGGACGATTCCGCCTGGGGCTCGGTGATGACTCCTGTCACCGTGGTGCGCAACGGCTCCGGCCCGACCGCGCTGCTGACCGGGGCCAACCATGGCGACGAGTATGAGGGCGCGGTCGCGCTGTTCGACCTCGCCCAGTCGCTGACCGCTGACCGGGTCGCCGGCCGGGTCATCATCGTCCCGGCGATGAATTATCCGGCCTTCCAGGCTGGCACCCGCACCTCGCCCATCGACAGGGGCAACCTGAACCGCAGCTTTCCGGGGCGCCCGGACGGCACGGTGACGCAGAAGATCGCGGATTACTTCAACCGCGTGCTTCTGCCGATGGCCGATCTGGTGATGGACATCCATTCCGGCGGCAGGACGCTGGATTTCGTGCCCTTCGCCGCCGCCCACATCCTGCCCGACAAGGACCAGGAGGCCCGCTGCTTCGCCGCGGTGGCGGCCTTCGCCGCGCCCTATTCCATGCGCATGCTGGAGATCGACGCGGTCGGCATGTACGACACCGCGGCGGAGGAGCAGGGCAAGATCTTCGTCACCACCGAGCTGGGTGGCGGCGGCACCGGCCGGGCGGAAACCATCGCCATCGCCAAGCGCGGCGTCCGCAACGTCCTGCGCCATGCCGGCATCCTGGCGGACGGCGAAGCGGTGGCGGAGGCACCGAGCCGCTGGCTCGACATGCCGTCGGCCGACTGCTTCCGCTTCGCCGAGGACAGCGGCCTGATCGAGGCCTGCGTCGATTTGGGCCAGCCGGTTCGGGCGGGCGACCTGCTGGCCCGCATCCACCCCATCGGTCGCACCGGGCTGGCGCCCGCCGAATACCGGGCGGCGCTGGACGGCATCCTGGCCGCCCGCCATTTCCCCGGCCTCGTCAAGGCCGGCGACTGCATCGCGGTGGTCGGAACGGTCGGGGACTGAGATCGGGAGCCGACCGCGACCACCGCCTGGAACCCGCCCCGGCAGAGGGCGGGCATACCGAAGAACGGAATCGACACCGACCGAACAGGGGCCGGCGTACCGACGGGAGCGCCGGCCGGGCATTCACCGAAACACGAAAAGGGACGGCCGACATGAAACACTCCGCCATCGCCCGCAAGGCCTGCATCGCCGCCACCGCCGCGGCACTGATCACCCTCGCCGCACCGGCGTTCGCCGCCGACACGCTGGAGACGCTGCGCGAGCAGGGCTTCGCCCGCATCGGCATCGCCAACGAGCCGCCCTACACCGCCGTCAAGCCCGACGGCACCGTGTCGGGCGCCGCCCCCGACGTCGCCCGCGCGGTGATGAAGAAGCTGGGGGTCGATGACGTCGTCGCCTCGATCTCCGAATATGGCGCGATGATTCCCGGCCTGCAGGCCCGCCGCTTCGACGCCGTCACCGCCGGCCTGTTCATGAAGCCGGAGCGCTGCAAGGCCGTCGCCTACTCGGAACCGATCCTCTGCGACGCCGAAGCCTTCGCCCTGAAGAAGGGCAACCCGCTGAACCTGACCTCCTACGAGGACATCGCCAGGAACCAGAAGGCCAGGATCGGCGCTCCCGGCGGCGGCACCGAGGAGAAGCTGGCCCTGCAGGCCGGCGTGCCGCGCGACCGCGTCATCGTGGTTCCCGATCCGCAGAGCGGCCTGAAGATGCTCCAGGACGGCCGCATCGACGTCTATTCGCTGCCGGTGCTGTCGATCAACGATCTGGTGGCCAAGGCCAAGGATCCGAACGTCGAGGTGGTCGCCCCGGTCAAGGGCGCCCCGGTCTATTGCGACGGCGCCGCCTTCCGCAAGCAGGACACCGCGCTGCGCGACGCCTTCGACAAGGTTCTGGCGGAGATGAAGGCATCCGGCGAGTTCGCGAAGATCATCGAGCCCTACGGCTTTTCCGCGGAGGCGGCGAAGCAGACCTCGCGCGAGACGCTCTGCGCCGCTTCCAACTGAGCGGCCCGACCGCCGCGACGGCCCGGCCCGTCTCCGGGCCGCCGCGGCGATCAGGCGCTCCGGTCGATGATCCCGCTGAGGTGAACGGCGAGTTCGACGGAAAAGCGCCGGTCGGGGCTTTCCACGTCGATGCCGAACAGCTCGGCGATGCGCGTCAGCCGATAGCGCAGCGTGGTGACATGCACGCCGAGCAGGTCGGAACAGGCCTTGGTCCGGCATCCGGCCTTCAGATAGGCGGCGAGCGTCTCCATGTAGGGCGTCCCGTGCCGGCGGTCGTACTCGATCAGGCCGCCGATGCTGTCGGCGACATAGCCGCGCACCTCGTCGGTGCTGGCCGCGGCCAGCAGCATGGGCAACGGGCCGAACTGATGAGCGTCCAGCACGCCGGAGCGGCCGAACTGGTCGGCGATGCGGATCATCCGCCAGGAGCGCTCCCACGCCTCCGCATAGTCCGGGGGCGACGCGCAGCGGCCCGTAAGGAGGACGAAGGGTTCGGCCTGCAGGATGCCGGCGATGTCGCGCACGATCTGCGCCATCAGCCGCTTGACCGGCCCCTGGCTGCGCTCCTCGACCACGGGAATGAGGCAGACGAGCCCGGCCGGAACGGCGACGAGCGTGCCGGCGACGCCGTGCAGCGGCAGCAGCCGCTGGACCGGAAGATGGAGGTCTGCCGCCGCGCTGACCGCCCTCGGGCTGCGGTCGGGCAGACCGACGACGATCATCTGGGACGGCAGGTCGAGGTTGAGGCCGAGCCGCAGGGCGCGCTGGCCGATGTCGCGATGATCCCGCCAGCGACGTTCCACCAGTTCCAGGAACAGGTCGGTGAGCGTCCGGTTCTCGTAGCGGAAGCGGATGACGTTGCGCAGCATCTGGATGCTGAGCGCGTGCTTGATGCCGTCGAGCAGGAGCTGGTCGGCCTGGCCGTAGGGCTGGGCGCCCGGAAAGATCATCAGCGCGCCGACCGTCTCGCCATCGGCGGTCAGCGGGTCGATGCGCGGCGCGGTGCGGATGCGCTTGCCGCCGACCTCCCAGAACAGGGTCGGCACGGTGGCTACGGGGTGGTCGACGGCATCGCGCGCCGCCTTCATGATGGCGGGGCCGAGGCTGGCCGCGACCGCGGCCTGCCAGTCGGCGTCGGCGATGCCGCTGCCGCAGGGCGCGCGGTCGGCGGTGACGAGGTTGGCAGTGAAGTCGACGATGACGATGGAATAGGGCAGCAGGTCGCGGATGCGCGGCAGGAGCGTGGCCATCGCCCCATCCTCCAGCGCCTGGCGCAGCAGCGAGGTATGGACCTCCAGCGCCCGTTGCAGCCGCTCGGCGGCCAGGGTTTCCTCGCGCAGCCGGCGCTGGCGTTCCACCGCGATCTCGCCGAGCTGGACGATCATGCCGATGAAGGTCAGATCCTCCTCGTTCACCTCGACGATGGCGCGGGACACGACGCTGAGCACCAGCGGCCGGCCGTCGTCGTCGGTGCAGTTCATCGGCACGACCAGCACGCTGTGGTAGTCGCGCTCGAACGCCTCCCGGCGATAGCCGGGGAACTCCTCCGACACCCGGGCGTCGCGGATGAACACCGGCTCGTTCCGCCGCAGGGCGACCAGCGACGGGCTGGTCGCCAGTTCCCAGCGGTCGGACAGCGGGCGCTGGATCAGCGTCGGATCGTGGCGGACGACGACCAGGGCATGGCCGTGCTCGACGTCCACCGCCATGATCGATCCCATCGACCAGTTGGCATGCCGGCAGGCGGCCAGGACCAGGCGCTGGAGCACCGTCGCCAAATCCCCGCCTGAATTGATCAGGCTTGCCACCACCCGCAGCGACTGGATACGCGACGTCTCGACCAAGATTCCTCCGCCGGTGGGGCAGGTCCAAAGCGAATTCAGGCCCGATCTTGAACCCACATGACTCTAACCCGACAACGGCGCTCGGAAAAAGCCGGAACGTCAGCGGCGTTCCGGCGGCTCAGTGCCCGGCAGGTCGGTGGCGGCACCGGGATCGGAAATCGCCGCACCGGTCATGCTGTCGGGCGGCAGCGGGCGGAAGGGCGGCCGTCCCGGCCGGTGCTCCCGCTCCCGCAGCATGCGGCGGATCAGGACGAAGCCGGCCAGTGCGACACAGCCGGCGGCGGCATAGACGAACAGGCCGGGCGGGCCGAACGCCTCCATCAGCAGGGCGCCGGGGACGGGGCCGACCATCGCTCCGGCGGCCCAGACGATCAGCAGGCCGCTGACCGTCGGCACGATGCGGCCGGGCGGCACCACGTCGCAGGCGTGGGCGACGCACAGGGCGTAGAGGCACAGGAGCTGGCTGCCCCACAGCGCGAAGCCCACCCATACGACCCATGCCGGGCTTCCGGCCGGCAAAAGCGCCAATCCGGCCGACAGGATGGCGCCGGCCGCCGCCACCGCCGCGATCACGACGCGCCGGTCCCGCCGGTCCGACAGCAGGCCGAGCGGCCATTGGGCGAGAAGGCTGCCGCCCTGGAGCGCGACGAGCAGGGCCGCGGCGGCCGATTCCGACAGGCCGGCGCGCAGGCCGTAGAGCGGGGCGAACGCCATCATCGTGCCGGTCACGACGCCGACCGCAAAGCAGCCGACCAGGGCGGACGGCGCCACCCGGAACAGCTGCCGCAAATCGAGCGTGACGGCCGTCGGCAGGGCCGGAAGAGCCGGCCGGGCGACGGCGACCGGCAGCACCGACAGCAGGATCAGCAGGATCAGCAGCCGGAACGGCTGGTCGCCGCCGGGGTCGATCAGGAGGGGGCCGGCCATCAGCGCCAGCTTGGTGGTGACCATGTAGACCGCCAGGATCCGGCCGCGGTTGCCGTCCTGCGATCCCGAGCCGATCCAACCCTCGATGACGGTGAACAGCCCGGCGAAGCCGACGCCGGTCGCCGCCCGCAGCAGGATCCAGCCGATCCGGCCGTCGGCGAGCGGCAGGGCCAGGGCCAGGATCGCCATCAGGGCGGCCAGCCCGGCATAGGCGCGGACGAAGCCGAGCTTGCGGACCACCCTGGGGGCGATCAGGCAGCCGGCGGCGAAGCCGACGCCGTAGCCGGACGCGACCATGCCGATGTCGGCCGCCGACAGACCCTGGGCCTGCATGCGCAGCGGCAGAAGGGCCTGGAGCAGCCCGTTGCCCGCCTGCATCAGGACGGCGGCCGACATGACCGGCAGCAGCGGCGGCATCAACAGCCGTGTCCCCGGCCGGCCGGCGGCAGCCCGTCGCGGGCCGGCCTGTGGGACGAACATTGCAGCGGCATATCGGAAGAGCCATTGGTTTCATGCCGGGGGCGGCCCGGTCCGGAGGATGGCGGCGCCGGCTGCCGGAAACGTCAGCGGGCGCCGGCCTTTTCGGCCTCCATCTCCTCCATGTCAAGGAAACGGTCGCCGATGCGCGGGTGGGCGCGGCTGCCGTCCGACGCGCCGATGGCGACCAGCAACTCGTCGGGCCCCGGAGCGTCGGGAACCTGGAAGTTGGCGGTCAGGAAATGCGCCCGCTTGCCGGTTTCCGTCTTGTGGATCATCGGCAGGGCGAGCAGCGCGCCCGGAGCGTTGCGGGTGTTGGTGAAGCTGAGGAAGGAGGTCCCCTGCGCCGCCTCGCGGAACATGTTGCCGAAGCGCAGCGTGTGGATCAGGGCCGAGGCGTGTTCGATCTCGCCGTTGACGCCGGCGGAGGCGGCCTTGCCATAGGCCTGGATGCGCCCGGCCGGCATCAGGGCGACGAGGCGCCGCGTCATCTCGGCCCCCAGGACCGGCGCCACGCGCAGGATCTCCGGCCGCAGATTCTCGACGAAGCCCCGGCCGGCCCAGGGGTTGCGCAGCACGGCGGCGACCACGACCGAGGTGATCGGCCGTTCGGCCGGCTTGCCGCCCTCGACAATGGTTTCCTCGATGAAGGTGGAGATCTTGCGCAGTCCGATGTCCATCATGTCCTGTCCGATTCTCTTGGTTCCGGTCCCGGCGCCGGCCGGACCATTGGAGGGGCCGGCCGGTGGCTTCGGGGGTGGGCTGGGGTGGCGCCTCAGCTTGCCGCCCTGGCGCTGGCGATCCACTGCTCGAAGGTCGGCTTGTTGGCGGAGAGCCAGTCCTGGGCGAGCGTACGGATGTGGCTCTCGCTGGCGCCCTTCTCGCTGATGGCGCGTTCCCAGCCGGCCCAGGTTTGCAACGGGAAGCCGATGGACTCGATCAACGCCTTCACCGAAGGGTTGGCGGCGACGAAATCGCGGTTGGCGACGGTGCTCCAGTTCCAGGAGGCCATGGCCATCCGGCAGGGATCGGCATCGCCGGCGCAGCCCGACACGCCCTTGACGAGTGCCGTGCCCTTGTTGGGCACCGACGGCGGCAGGGCGTCGAACGGGGTGGGCAGCCACACCACGTCCTTGCCGGGGACCAGCGTGTTGGTGACCCAGGACGGGCTCCAGGCATAGAAGAAGGCAGGGTCGCCGCGGCGGACGCGGGCGACCGCCTCGACCATCAGCGGCTCGTACTTGCCGCGGACTGAGGTCACGGTGTCCTTCAGGCCGAACTTGTCGAGCTGGTAGTCCACCACGTCGCCGCAGCTCCAGCCGGGATCGCAGTTGACCAGATCCGCCTTGCCGCCCTTGCCGAACAGCGCCGCGATCTTCGGATCCTTCATCTGCTCCAGCGAGGTGATGCGGTGGGCGTCGGCGGTCTTCTTGTCGATCAGGTAGCCGTTGACGCCGCCCTCCTTGATCAGGCCGCCGCCGACGATCATCGCCTGCTGCTCCACCTTGCGGAAGGCGGGCTCGCGCTGGGGAAAGTTGATGTCGGTGGCAATGTCGAGGTCGCCCTGCGCCGCCGCCTGGAAGAACAGGGTCGTGCTGAGCGTGCTGAGCTTGACCGAATAGCCCAGCTCCTTGAAGGCGGCGGAGACGATCTGCGCGGTTACGTAGTTGGCGCCCAGGCTATCGGATTGGGCGTAGCGGATGGTCTTGCCCTTGCCGGGCTGGTCGGCCGCCAGCGACGGCTGGACGCAGGCCGCGGCGAGAAGGGCGGCGACGGACAGGGACTTGAGGACGGATTTGGCAGTGAAAAGGGGCATGGCGGTCTCCTCGAGCGGGGTCGGGACGGGACTCTTGCGGATCGGCGCGCGGGCGGGGATCACTGGTCGGGGTTGGCCACGGCCCGACCGGAAATGGCAGGATTTGCGACGGGCTTGTCCTCCGCCGGCCGGCCGAAGCCGACGAGGGCGCGCAGGCTGCGGAGCAGCGGGCGCCCGCCGGGGCCGCCGGGCTGGGCCAGCTTCTGGGTGATGCGGTCGAGCATCATCGCCAGCAGGACGATGGCGATGCCGCCCACCGCGGCCCGGCCGACGTCGAGCCGCCCGAGGCCCTGGAGCACCACCAGCCCCAGCCCTTCCGCCCCGATCATGGCGACGACGACCGACATGACCATCGCGGTCAGCACCGTCTGGTTCAGGCCGCCGAGGATGGTCGGCACCGCCAGCGGAAGCTGGACCTCCCACAGGAGCTGCCGCTTGGTGGCGCCGAAGGCAAGGCCGGCCTCGACCATCTCGGTCTCGACCATGCGGATGCCGAGGTTGGTGAAGCGGATCAACGGCGGGGCCGCCGCCGTCACCACGGCGACCTCGCCCGGCACGGTTCCGACGCCGAACAGCATCACCACCGGCACCAGATACACGAAGGTCGGCGTGGTCTGCATGATGTCGAGGACTGGGCGGACCACGCCCCATATCCGGTCGCTGCGGGCGCAGGCGATGCCGATCGGGATGCCAACCGCCGCACAGATGACGATGGCGGTGGTGATCAGCGACAGGGTCGTCATCGCTTCCGACCACAGCCCCAGCGCCGCGATAACGACCAGGGCGATGGCGGTGAAACAGGCCACTCCCAGGCTGGCCAGCCGCCAGGCCAGCAGCACCGCCAGCACCAGGAAGGCGAGGAAGGGGATTTCCTGCAGGAGGTAGATGTTGAGGGTCAGGACATACTCGATCGGCCATTTGATGGCGAGGAACAGCGGGCGCAGGTTCAGCGCGACCCACGCGACGCCGTCCTGGATCCAGCTTTCGACCGGGAAGACGTTCAGGTCGTCGGCATCAAGCATGCAGTCCTCCTGCGGTTTGCGGAGGGGCGGCGGCAATGCCCGCCAGGATGCTGTCGGCGGCGAGCGTGCCGATCAGCCGGCCCTCGTCGTCGACCACCGCCATCGGCCGGCCGGCCCGGTGGGCTCGGGCGGCGTCGAGAAGGCTGTCCCGCTCGCGCACCGTGACGAAGTCCTTGCGCAGGGCGCCGGAGCCGGAGTCCGCGAACGGAATCCCGTCGCGCAGGTCACGCAGCGCGTCGGCCTCCATTACCCCGACGACATGGCCGCCATCGTCCAGCACCAGGCCGGCACCGTCGCCGGTCTCGGCGAGGCACAGGCCGCCTGCCAGCTGAACCGGGGCCACCGGGATCATCGCCGACCGCGCGTCGAACAGGCGCGAACGGTCGACCTCGCGGGTGAAGGCGGCGACATAGTCGCTGCCGGGGTCGAGAACGATCGACTGGGGCGTGCCTTCGCGGACCAGTTCGCCGTCGGCCATGATGGCGATCCGGGTGCCAAGCTTCAGCGCTTCCTGGAAGTCGTGGGTGATGAACAGGATGGTCTTCTTCAGCGTGCGCTGAAGGCGCAGCAGCTCGTCCTGCATCTCGGTGCGGATCAGCGGGTCGAGCGCGCTGAAGGCCTCGTCCATGATCAGCACGTCGGCGTCGGTGGCAAGCGCGCGGGCAAGCCCGACCCGCTGGCGCATGCCGCCGCTCAACTCGTGGGGATAATGGTTGCCCCAGCGGGCCAGCCCGACGATCGACAGCACCTCTTCCGCCCGGCGGCGCCGGACCTGCGGGGATACCCCCTGGAGTTTCAGGCCGAATTCGGTGTTCTCGGCGACGGTACGGTTCGGCAGCAAGGCGAAATGCTGGAACACCATGGAGATTCGCTTGCGGCGAATCTCGCGGAGTTCCGCCTCGCCGGCGGCGACGATGTCGCGGCCGTCCAGCAGGATCCGGCCGGCGCTCGGCTCGTTCAGACGGTTGATGCAGCGCGCCAGGGTCGATTTCCCGGACCCGGACAACCCCATCACCATGTAGATGCCGCCGGTCGGAACCGACAGTGAAACGTCACTCAACCCTACAACGATTCCGGTTTTTGCCAGCACTTCGGTTTTCTTGACGCCGGCCTTGAGCATCCGCAGGGCCGGTTCGGGAGATTTCGAGAAGACTTTATAGAGATTCTCTACCCTCAGTCGTTCGGTCACAACCCTCTCCCATCGTTGTGTTCGGTGGGCTTTCCCTGTCTCTAAAGATTTTTACTTCTTGTCATTAGGAAGGCTCGGATGTCTTCCTGTCTTCCGCCGAAACGGAGGAATTGCAAGTTTCAACCTCCTGCGGAACGCAGCAAGGCCTGTCTCACTTCAGGGGCGAAAAGGCGGTCGGCAACAGGATGCGGTTTTCCGCAGTCTCGATCAGCGCCGTCAGCTTGGGAATGAAGGCCTGCCAGCGCGGATCCTCCGACAGCCGCTGGCGGCGAACGGTCCGGTCCTCGAAATCGGCATAGCCCCACATATGCACGACATGGTTGAGCGGGCCGATCTCGCTGACGAAATAGCCGATCAGGGTGCCGAGGATCGGCTGCTGGATCGCCAGCCCCTCGTTCTGCACCAGCGCCAGATAGTCGCGCAGCCTGCCGGAGCGGATGCGGTAGATGCGTTCCTCGACGATCATGGCGTGCCTCCCGTGCCGTCTTCGGCGATCTCCTGGCGGACCTTGCGGGCAATGCGGAAGCACTCGACCCCCGCAGGAATCCCGCAATAGACCGCGATCTGCATCAATGCCGCCTGCAATTCGGCATCGCTGAGGCCGTTGCGGATGGCACCGCGCAGGTGCAGCTCGAACTCGTGCATGCGGCCCAGCGCCGCGATCATGCCGAGGTTCAACAGGCTGCGCTGGCGGCGGTCGAGCGCGTCGTCGGCCCAGCATTGCCCCCAGCAATATTCGTTGACCATCCGTTGGAAGGGGCGGGAGAACTCGTCCGCCGCAGCCATCGCGCGGTCGACATAGGCGTCGCCGAGCACGTCGCGCCGCACCCGCTCGCCGGCCCGTTGCAGGGCATCATCCATGGCTCGGCATCTCCTTCGGTTGGTCGGTGGCGGTCAGGAAACGGCCCATCAGGCCCGCCACCGCGTCCGGGGCCTCGATCAGGATCGAATGGCGCAGGCCGGGCAGGATGCACAGTTCCGAACCGGGAATGCGCTCGTGCATGGTGTGCGCCATCCGCGGGTTGGAGCCGATGTCCTCCTCCCCGGTGGCGATCAGGGTCGGACAGCGGATCTGGTCGAGGAATCCGCCGAAATCCGTCTCCGCCAGGATGCGGTAGGCCGCGGCGTAGCAGTCTGGATCGTTCTCCGCGTTGCGCTGCCGCAGGTTCCGGATCAGCTCCGGGTTGCACTCCTGGAATCCCTCGGTCAGCCAGCGCGACAGCGAGGCGTCATAGTGCGAGCCCGGTTCGCCGGCCTGCAGCGCCGCCAGCCGGTCCAGCACCCGCCGGCGTTCCTCCGGGTTGCGGCCGGCGACGGTGGACAGCAGCACGAGACGCTTCACGCGTTCCGGATGGACCAGGGTCAGGCGTTGGGCGATCAGGCCGCCAAGCGAGAATCCCGCGAGGTTGAAGCGGTCGAAGCCGACATGGCCGGCCAGCGCCAGCGTCTCGCCGACCATGTCGTCGATCTCGTAACGACCCTTGATCCGGCTGGACCGGCCATGGCCGCGCAGGTCGAAGGTCAGGATGGTGAAACGGTCGGCAAGCCGCTCCACCACGCCGCTCCAAGCCTCCAGGTAGGAGCCGACACCGTGGACACAGACCAGCGGTTCAGGCCCCCGGCCGTCGAGCCGGTAGTTCAGCGTCACCGGCCCTACCGTGAAATGACGAGTGTCCGCCATGGTCAGCGTCCCGCCGCGGTCATGCGCAGCGGAGCGGCAGCGACGCGACGCTCCTCCTCGCGCTGGCGGTCGCGTTCGCGGGCGGCGAAGACCGGCAGCACCTCGCGGGTGAACAGGTCGAGCGTCTTGCGCTGCAACTCGACGGGCAGGTTGAAGGACAGGCCGAGCGAGAACTGGTCCACGCCCGCCGCCTCGTAATCCAGAAGCTTCCCGATCACCTCGTCCGGCGTGCCGAACATCAGGTTCTTCAAGACATTCTCCGGCTTGTAGTTCTCGCGGCCGGCGACGCTTTCGTAGGGCACGGCGGTCGGGAAGCCGTTGGTCACCGTCCCGATGTTCTGGAACAGGTTCTCGAAACTGCGGCCGTAGTCGATGCTGTGCCGCACCGCCAGTTCGGCCTCCTCCGGCCGGTCGTAGCAGCAGGTGCGGCGCTGCATCATGAAGCGCGGGCGCGGCACTTCCGGATGGTCGGCCACCGCCTTGCGGAACTTCTCGCCCAGCACGGCGATCTCGGCGGCCGGCGCCGCCAGCGGCGTCGACAGGATGCTGGCGCCGATGCCGACGGCCCAGTCGAAGGTGCCGGGATCGCGCGCGGCCACCCAGATGCGCGGGTGCGGCGCCTGCAGCGGCTTGGGAACGGAGGTCGCCAGCGGGAACTTCCAGTAATGGCCGTCATGGGCATAGTCGCCGGCCCACAGCTTCTGCACCGCCGGCACCAGCTCCTTCATGTAGGCGACGCCCTCCTGCTGGGGCATGCCGCCGGCCATGCGGTCGAACTCGTACTGGTAGGCGCCGCGGGCGATGCCGAACTCCAGCCGGCCGCCGGTCAGGTGGTCGCACAGCGCCGCTTCCCCGGCCAGCCGGATCGGGCTCCAGTAGGGGGCGACGATGGTGGCGGTGCCGAGCCGGATGCGCTCGGTGTGCTGGGCGAGCCAGGTCAGGATGGTGAAGGGATTGGGGGAGATCGTGCACTCGATGGTGTGGTGCTCGGCGGTCCACAGGGTCTCGAAGCCGCCCTGGTCGGCCATCTTCACCAGCTCCAGCATGGTGCCGGTGACGTCGCTCATCGGCGTGTCCGGTGAAAAGCGCTCCATGGAAAGCGCGACGGCGAACTTCATGTCCTTGTCCTTTGGCTCGGGGGAGGAGAAGCCCGGTCGGGGCGGGTCAGCGCAACCGGATGACGAAGGGGTCCTGCATGGCGCCGGAATAATCGATGACGACGTTCTTCGACCGCGAGAACTCGCGCATCACGTCGAAGCCGCCGCGCCGGCCGTAGCCGCTCTGCTTGAAGCCGCCGTTCGACGACATGTAGGCGGCGGCACGGTAGGTGTTGATCCAGACCGTGCCGGCGTCGATCCGGGTGGCGAAGCGCATCGCGCGGTCGATATCGCCGGTCCAGATGCCCGACGCGAGGCCATAGCGCGTGTCGTTCGCCATGGCGATCATCTCGTCTTCCGAGGCGAAGGGCACCACGCCGACGACCGGGCCGAAGATCTCGTCGCGCATGAAGCCCATGTCGTTGCGGGCATCGGCCAGCACGGTGGGCTCGAAGTACCAGCCCCGGTCGAGCCCGGCCGCCTGGGGCCGCCGGCCGCCGGCCGCCAGCCGGGCTCCGTCTCGCTGTCCGGAGGCGACGTACTCCTCGACCTTGGCAAGCTGTGCCGACAGGGCGAGCGGGCCGATGTCGGTGCCCTCCTCCATCGGATGGCCGACGGCGATGCGCCCGGTGCGCGCCACCAGCGCCTCGACGAAGCGGTCGTAGATGGAGGCTTCGACGAAGCAGCGCGACCCGGCGACGCAGGTCTGCCCGGCGGCGGCGAAGACCCCGGCGACCACGCCGTTCACCGCCCGCTCGATGTCGACATCGCCGAACACGACATGGGGCGACTTGCCGCCCAACTCCATCTGGCAGGGCACGAGGTTGCCGGCGGCGTTGGCGGCGATCCGGCTGCCCGTCTGGGTGCTGCCGGTGAAGACGATCTTGGCGATGCCGGGATGGCGGGTCAGCGCCTCCCCCGCGGTGGCGCCGGCACCGCTCACCACATTGACGACGCCGGCCGGGAAGCCAGCCTCGGCGACCAGTTCGGCCAGCGCCAGGGTGGAGGCGGTGGCGTATTCCGACGGCTTGATGACCACCGTGTTGCCGATGGCGAGGCAAGGCGCCAACGTGCCGGTCAGCAGCATCAGCGGCGAGTTCCACGGCGTGATCATGCCGACAACGCCCAGCGGCTCGCGCAGGTTGAAGTTCAGCATGTCCAGCTTGTTGACCGGGATGGTGTCGCCCTGCAGCTTGTCGGCCATCCCGGCGAAGTAGGTGTAGCTGTCGGGCATGGCGCGCATCTGGGCGCGCATCTCCTTGATCAGCTTGCCGTTGTCGCGGGTTTCCATCAGCGCCAGTTCCTCGGCGTTGACGAGGATCAGCTCGGCCAGACGGCGGACCAGCTTGCCGCGGTCGCTCTGCGTCATCCGCCGCCACGCCGGATCGACGAAGGCCGCCCGCGCCGCGGCGACCGCGTCGTCGACGTCCTCGGGGCCGGCGTCGGCCAGCTCGTACCAGGGCTCGGCGGTGGTGGGATCATAGCTTGGGATGTAGCGGCCGCTTTTCGGTTCCACGAACCGTCCGCCGATATGGAGGGCGCGGCGGCTGCCTTCGAGCGACCTGCAGGTGGTGTGCATCGCGGTCTCGCGTTCTGTAAGGGGGCGTGGAAGGATCGCGTGGAGGCCTCAGCCGTTTTCGGCGAAGGCTCCGGGTCTGGGGGATGCGCGGCCGTCGATCATCGCCAGCCGTTCCCCGTCGCCGGTGGGGTCGTAGGGCGCCGGTCCGGCGGCGGCGGCCGGGTCGCGCACTGCCGCATACCGGCCGCGGCAGAAGCCGAGCGGAACCGCCGGGCTGGTGGCGAAGGCCTGCACCCGGCCGATGAGGACCAGATGGTCGCCGGCCATGACCCGGTCATGCACCGTGCAATCGAACCATGTGAGGCAATCGGACAGCACCGGTGCACCCGTGTGTTTGGCCTCGACTGCGGTCGACTGGAATTTGTCGGGCGAGCGGGATGCGAAAAGGGCGGATATGTCGGCCTGCCCCTCGTGCAACAGATTCACAGCGAAGGCAGGAGCGCTGCAAAAAGCCGGAAAGCTGAACGACCGGCTACCGATGCAGACGAGGAGCAAGGGAGGATCGAGTGAAACGGATGTGAAGGAATTCGCCGTGATGCCGCGGGGATTTCCATCTTCGTCAAGAACGGTGACGACTGTGACGCCGGTCAGAAACGTGCCGAAGGCGTTTCTAAGGTCTCTTTGATTGATGGGCGATGGTTCATTCACAGAGAATGACACGTCAACCTCCCTTCCGTTACGAAGACGAGGCTACGCCGGTCGGGCCCGGCCATCTTCCTCCGGCACGGCGGAGGATGCGACGTTTTGTCCCATCGAAACGGCGTAATACCAGCGGCACTGGTCATTGACCTGTGCCGCTGGAGGACCGCGACGGCGCCGTCGTTCGGCCGCGGCGCCTGTCCGGTCGACCTCGCCCGAAGCTTGGCGAAACTTGCATCCTTATGTTCGCCCGAATATAGAGAAGATCACGATGGCGTGTCGATCCGGCTCCTCCATTGCCTTCGGCGAATCCGGGAGGATGGCCAGGCCTCCCCCCGTGCCAATTCGAAGGAGCCCTCAGATACCACACAGGACCATCCCCTCCCCTGGAATCGCCGGCATGCCGTTCGAAAGATTGGTCGGTGGCGGATATGGCGGGCAGGAGCCGGTCAGGGTGTTCGCCGCCGGCAGCCTCAAGGCCCCGTTCGTCGAGGCGGCCACGGATTACGCCTTGTCCAGCGGCGTTCCGGTCGAATGCTCCTTCGGTCCGTCGGGGCTGCTCCGCGAGCGTCTCGAACGCGACGGGCCGGGCGGCCTGTTCGCCTCGGCCAACATGGAGCATCCGGCCATGCTCAACAACGGGGGCAGGTCCGGCCCGGTCCGGGTCTTCGCGCGCAACCGATTGTGCGCCCTCGTGCAGCCCGACCTGGAGGTGACGCCGGACACCCTGCTCGAGCGCATGCTCGATCCGGCGATCCGGGTCGGGACCTCGACGCCGAAGGCCGATCCTTCGGGAGATTACGCCTGGGCGATGTTCCGCAAGGCCGAGCGTCTCCAGCCGGGCAGCCACCGCATCCTCGACGGCAAGGCCTTGCGGCTGGCCGGCGGAACGCCTGCGATCCCGATACCGCCGAAGGACCGCAATCCATATGGATGGCTCATGGAAGGCCGGCACGCCGATCTGTTCCTGACCTATCGCACCAACGCGCAGTTGGCGATCCGCGAGGTGCCGGCGCTGAGGCTCGTGGCACTGCCGGAGCCGTTGGCCGTCGAGGCGGAGTATGGGCTGACCGTGCTCAACGGCCCGGCCTCCGCGCGCGGCGAGGCATTCGCCGATTACATCCTCTCGCCGGCCGGCCAAGCCGCGCTGAAACGCTACGGCTTCTCCAATCCATAAGCCTCGCCGCGGCCCGGCAGCCCTTCGGGGCCTACCTTGGGCACCAGGGTCCATAAGCGGGGCGATGTGAACCGGGGGTGGCAGGAATGCGGGGATCGACCCTGGGGTCCGGCCACCCCCTCTTTCATTTTCGACGTCCACGCACCTTGTCCCCACAGGTGCCGGTTCGCCCGCGAGGGCTTTCGGTACACGACCGCCCTCATTTTTGATGGTATAGTAAGCAATCTTGAAAACGAATAATCAGGCGGAATCCGGCATATCCGGCCATCATTGCCTTTATAGCAACGCAAACTTCCAACTATTATAATTGCGGCATGCCATGCTGCACAATATCGTGTCTGTATCACCTGCTGACCGATTTTTGTGCAAACGGAACCCCTTGGACGGAGCTTCGGACATGGCGCCATTTGCGTACGGTAAATCGATGATGATCGCGGCGGCGCTGGCGGTCGGAGTCCCCGGCATGGCTTTCGCCGGCAAAGCGAACGACACGCTCGTCTATGCCTCCGACAGCGAACCGGAGAACATCAGCCCCTATCACAACAATGTGCGCGAAGGTGTCATCGTCGCCCATCACGTCTGGGAGACGCTGATCCACCGCAATCCCAAGAGCGGTGCCTACGAACCCTATCTCGCCACCTCCTGGACCTGGGTCGATCCGACCACGCTGGAACTGGAACTGCGCAAGGGCGTCACCTTCCATGACGGGTCGCCCTTCACCGCAGACGACGTGGTCTTCACCTTCAATTACGTGCTGACGCCGGAATCGAAGGTGGTGACCAAGCAGAATGTCGACTGGATGGCCGGCACCGAGAAGATCGACGATTACAAGGTCCGCATCAAACTGAAGGGGCCGTTCCCGGCGGCACTGGAATATCTGTCGGGACCGACGCCGATCTATCCGGCGGCCTATTTCAAGAAGGTCGGGCTCGACGGATTCGCCAAGGCGCCAATCGGCACCGGTCCCTACCGGATCGTTTCGGTGGAGAACGGCAAGTCGGTGAAGATGGAGAAGGCCAAGGGCTACTGGAAAGGCAGCCCGATCGGTGATCCGCCCATCGGCAAGCTGGAGTTCCGCGTCATCCCCGACGGCGAGACCCGCATGGCGGAACTGATGACCGGCGGCGTCGACTGGATCTGGCGGGTGCCCAACGACCAGGCCGCGCAGCTTGAAGCGGTGCCGAACGTCAGCGTGCTGGCGGCGGAAACGATGCGCGTCGGCTTCCTGCAGTTCGATTCCGCCGGGCGCACCAGCGCCGACACGCCGATGAAGAATCCGAAGGTCCGGCAGGCGATCTCCTACGCCATCGACCGCAAGGCGATGGTCGACAATCTGGTGCGCGGCGGCGCCCGCGTGATGAACTCCGCCTGCTTCATCGATCAGGTCGGCTGCACCGACGACGGCGTGCCGCGCTACGGCTACGATCCGGCCAAGGCCAAGGCGCTGCTGAAGGAGGCCGGCTATCCCAACGGCTTCGACATCGACCTCTACGCCTACCGCGAGCGCGACTATGCCGAGGCGGTGATCGGCTATCTGCGCGCGGTCGGCATCCGTGCCAACCTGCAATTCATGAAGTATGCGGCACTGCGCGAGCTGAGCCGCGCCGGCAAGGTGCCGATCTATTTCCAGACCTGGGGCTCCTTCTCGGTCGCCGACGCGTCGGCCTTCACCGGCGTGTGGTTCAAGGGCAACGAGGACGACATGAGCCGTGACCCCGAGGTCAAGGCGCTGCTGGACAAGGCCGACACCACCATCGACCTGGAGGCGCGGAAGAAGACCTACGCCGAGGCGCTGTCGCGCATCGCCGAGAAGGCCTATCTGCTGCCGATGTTCTCCTATTCGACCAACTACGCCTTCTCGTCCGACCTCGCTTTCGCGGCCCAGTCGGACGAGCTTCCCCGCTTCTACGCCGCGCACTGGAAATGACGCCGCGGCGGGCCGGCTCCTCCGTTCCGGCCCGGCCCGCCGCATCCCCACACCTCCTTCAAGGAGGCTGCCATGCTCGTTTTCCTGCTTCGCCGATTGGCCGTGGCGCTGTCGGTCGTGTTCACCGTGTCGGTCGTGGCCTTCCTTCTCCTGCATCTGTCCGGCGACCTGGCGCTCGCCATCGCCGGACCGGAGGCTTCGCCGGAACAGGTCGCCCAGGTCCGCGTCCAGTTCGGCCTGGACAAGCCGCTGGTCGTCCAATATGCGCACTGGCTGGCCGATGCCGCGCATTTCGATTTCGGCCGTTCCTTCTATTTCCGCGAGACTGTCGCCGCGCTGGTGATCGAACGCATGCCGGTGACGCTGACGCTGGGCGCCATCGCGCTCGGCGTGGCTCTCGCCATCGCCATCCCGCTGGGCGTGCTGGCGGCGGTGAAGCGCGGCAGCTGGATCGACCGCACCGCGCTGATCTTCTGCGCGCTGGGACAGGCGATCCCGACCTTCTGGCTCGGCCTGTCGCTCATCATCCTGTTCGCCGTCAACCTGCGCTGGCTGCCGGTATCGGGCAGCGCGACCTGGGCGCATTTCGTGCTGCCGTCGGTGGCGCTCGGCTGGTACGCGGTGCCGGCGGTGATGCGGCTGACCCGCAACGGCATGCTGGACGTGCTGGCGTCGGATTACATCCGCACCGCCCGCGCCAAGGGCCTGCGCTGGCCGACCGTTCTGTTCAAGCATGCGCTGCGCAACGCGGTGGTGCCGGTGGTGGCACTGGCGGCGGTGCAGTTCGGCTTCATGCTCGGCGGCTCCATCGTGGTCGAGGCGGTGTTCTCGATGCAAGGGCTTGGCCATCTCGCCTGGGAGGCCATCGGGCGCAAGGATTTCCCGGTGGTCCAGGCCATCGTGATGCTGCTGGCCGCGATCTACATCGCCCTGACCCTCCTCGCCGACCTTCTCAACGCCTGGCTCGACCCGAGGATCCGCGTCGCATGACCAGTCTCTCCGCCTCCGGCGTCTCATCCCTCGACAGCGTTCCGGTGCGCCGCTCGCCACTGGCCCGCTTCACGAGGCGGGGCCTGCGCCACCCCGGATTCATGGCCGGCGTCGTCGTGCTGGCCGTCATCCTGGTCTGCTCGCTGGCCGCGCCGCTGCTGACCCCCCACGACCCCTATGCGCAGGACATCTCCCGGCGCCTGCTGCCGCCGGTCTGGCACGCCAAGGGCAGTTGGGAACACTGGCTCGGCACCGACAAGCTGGGGCGCGACTATTTCGCCCGGCTGCTCTATGGCGGGCGCATCTCGCTGCTGATCGGCGTGGCGACCGTCCTGGTGTCGGGCACCATCGGCACCGCGCTGGGCGTCGCCGCCGGCTTCTTCGGCGGCCGGGTCGATCTGGTGATCGGCTACATCATCAATGTCCGGCTGGCCCTGCCGGTGGTGCTGGTGGCGCTGGCCGCGGCGGCGCTGGTCGGTTCCTCGCTGAACACCGTCATCATCGTGCTGGGCCTCCTGCTGTGGGACCGCTTCGCCGTGGTGGCGCGGTCGGCGACCCAGCAGATCGCAGGGGCCGACTTCGTCGCGGCGGCGCGCTCCATCGGCTGCTCCACCCGGCTGATCGTGATGTCGGAGGTGCTGCCGAACATCCTCAACCCGCTGATCGTCGTCGCCACGCTGGAGATGGCTCATGCCATCCTGCTGGAGGCGGCCCTGTCCTTCCTCGGGCTCGGCGTGCAGCCGCCCCTGCCCTCCTGGGGCCTGATGATCGCGGAGGGCAAGCAGTACATGTTCTTCAGCCCCTGGGTCATCACCATCCCCGGTGTGGCGCTGGTGGCGCTGGTGCTGGCGATCAACCTGCTCGGCGACGGGCTGCGCGACGTCACCGCCCCCGAAAACCGGAGCTGACGCGATGCCCCTGCTCGACGTCGAGAACCTCACCATCGACATCCCTACCGAGGCCGGCCTGCTGCATGCGGTCAACGGCATCTCCTTCACGCTGGAGCGCGGCGAGACGCTGGCCATCGTCGGCGAGAGCGGATCCGGCAAGTCGCTGACCTCGCTGGCGCTGATGGATCTGCTCCCCTCCCGCGCGGTGCGCCGCGCCGACACCATGCGTTTCGATGGCATCGACCTGATGGCGGCCGGCGAGCGCGAGAAGGAGAATCTGCGCGGCGACCGCATGGCGATGATCTTCCAGGAACCGATGACCTCGCTGAACCCGGCCTACACCATCGGCGACCAACTGGCCGAGGCGCTGCGCCGGCACCGCAGGGTCGACCGCCGGACGGCGCGCGAGCGGGCGGTGCATCTGCTGGAGCGCGTCGGCATCACCGCTGCGGCTTCGCGGTTGGGGCAATATCCGCACCAGCTGTCCGGTGGGCTGCGCCAGCGCGTGATGATCGCCATGGCGCTGATGTGCGAGCCCGACCTGATCGTCGCCGACGAGCCGACGACGGCGCTGGACGTGACGATCCAGGCACAGATCCTGAAGCTGCTGCGCGATCTTCAGCAGGAGTTCGGCATGGCGCTGATCCTGGTCACCCACGATCTAGGCGTGGTCGCCCGCGTCGCCACCAAGGTCGCCGTGATGTATGCCGGCCGTTTTGTCGAGGCCGGCCCGGTGGAGGCGGTGTTCGGCGCGCCGAGCCATCCCTACACCCAGGGGCTGCTGCGCTCCATCCCGGTGCCCGGCCGCACCAGGCCCGGCGAACCGCTCGGCACCATTCCGGGGCAGGTTCCCAACCTGGTCGGCACTCTGACGGGCTGCATGTTCCGCAACCGCTGCGACCATGCGGCGGGACGCTGCGCCGAGGAGGTTCCCGACCGGACGATCCTGCCGGGACACCGCATGGCCTGCATCCTCGAACCGACCCTTGCCGGCGGGAGGCCGCAATGACCATCCCGGTGCTCGAACTCAAGGACGTCACCAAGACCTATGCGATCTCGCAGGGGATGTTCCGGCCGAAGGCGACGCTGACCGCGGTCGGCGGCGTGTCGCTGACCGTCGCCCGTGGCGAAGTGCATGCACTGGTCGGCGAAAGCGGGTCTGGGAAATCGACCCTGGCGAAAATGCTGCTGGGCCTGACCAAGCCGACCTCCGGCGAGATCCGGATCGACGGCGTGCCCATCGCCGATACCGACCGGCGCGAGGTGGCCCGGCGCATCCAGCCGGTGTTCCAGGATCCCTATTCGTCGCTGAACCCGCGCAAGTCGGTGGCCGACCTGATCGCCCTGCCGCTGGTCGCCCACAGGATTGGCACCCCGGCGGACCGGCAGAAGCGGGTCGCCGAGATGCTGGACGCCGTGGGATTGCCGCGGCGGGTGATCGATGCCTATCCCGGCCAGATGTCGGGCGGCCAACGCCAGCGCGTCGCCATCGCCCGCGCGCTGGTGATGAAGCCGGACGTGCTGATCTGCGACGAGCCGACCTCGGCGCTCGACGTATCGGTGCAGGCGCAGATCCTGAACCTGCTGATGGAGTTGAGGCGCGAATTCCGCCTGACCTACTTCTTCATCAGCCACAACCTTGCGGTGGTCGAGCATCTGGCCGACCGGGTGGCGGTGATGTATCTCGGCCGCATCGTCGAGGAACGCAGCCGCGAGGCGCTGTTCGAAGGGGCAAGCCATCCCTATTCCAGGGCGCTGCTCGACTGCGTGCTGACCCCCGATCCGTCGCTGGGCATGCCGGACGCCGGCATCACCGGCGCCTTCCCCAACCCCATCGCCCCGCCGCCGGGCTGCAGCTTCCACCCGCGCTGCCCACGCGCCGCCGACCGGTGCCGCGTCACGCCGCCGGGACCGGTCCCGGTCGCCGACGGGTTCGCCGCATGCCATTTCGCCTCCTGATCCCGCCTCTGACTTCACTGCCTCCGATCCCACTTCTCCCGAGCCCGATCATGACCAACCAGCCATCGCGTGCGGGCGCCATTGCCCGCGCGGCAGACCATTACGCCTCCGGCGCCTTCCTGGCCGACCTGTCGCGCCGGGTCGCCATCAAGACGGAAAGCCAGTCCGCCGACCGCGGCGCCGAACTGCGCGCCTACCTGACCGACGAGATGCTGCCGACGCTTCAGGCGCTGGGCTTCGGCTCCACCATCGTCGAGAACCCGGTTTCCGGCCGCGGCCCGTTCCTGGTCGCCGAACGGCGGGAGGATCCGGACCTGCCGACCGTGCTGGTCTACGGCCACGGCGACGTGGTGCTGGGCCATGAGGGGAAATGGCGCGACGGCATGGATCCGTGGACCGTCACGGTGGACGGCGACCGCTGGTACGGCCGCGGCATCGCCGACAACAAGGGCCAGCATTCGGTCAACATCGCGGCGCTGGCCCAGGTGATGGCCGAGCGCGGCGGCCGGCTGGGCTTCAACGCCAAGATCCTGATCGAGATGGGCGAGGAGGCCGGGTCGCCGGGGCTGCGCGCGATGGCGGAGGCCAACCGCGACCTGCTGGCCGCCGATGTGCTGATCGCATCGGACGGGCCGCGGGTGATCGCCGGACGGCCAACCGTGTTCCTCGGCTCGCGCGGGGCGCTGAACTTCGACCTGAGCATCACCCTGCGCGAGGGCGGGCACCATTCGGGGAACTGGGGCGGGCTGCTGGCCAACCCCGGCACCATCCTGGCGAACGCCATCGCCTCGCTGATCGACCAGCATGGCCGGATCAAACTCGACGCGCTGAAGCCGCCGCCGATCCCGCCCGCGGTCAAGACCGCCATCGCCGACCTCACGGTCGGCGGCGGGCCGAACGATCCGGAGATCGACCGCGACTGGGGCGAGCCGGGGCTGACCCCGGAGGAGCGCGTCTTCGGTTGGAACGCGCTGGAGGTGCTGGCCTTCGAGACCGGCAACCCGCGGGCGCCGGTGAACGCGGTGCCGCCATCGGCCAGGGCGACGCTGCAACTGCGCTTCGTCGTCGGCACCGATCCGCAGGCGGCGCTGGCGGCGATCCGCGCCCATTTCGACGCCAACGGCTTTGGACAGGTGCAGCTGTCGACCGGCAGGATGGAGACCTTCGCCGCGACCCGCCTCGACCCGACCGACCCCTGGGTCGGCTGGACGCTGGACTCGCTGGCGCGGACGACCGGCAAGAAGCCGGCGCTGCTGCCGAACCTGGGCGGCTCGATCCCCAACGACGTGTTCTCCGACGCGCTGGAGCTGCCGACGATCTGGGTTCCGCACTCCTACCCAGCCTGCTCGCAGCACGCCCCCAACGAGCACATGCTGGGCAGTGTGGCGGAGGAGGCGCTGCGCATCATGGCCGGGCTGTTCTGGGATCTGGGCGAAACCGGCCCGTCGATCAGGGAGGCACGTGCGCGATGACCGCTTCCATGACCCCGCTTGCCCGGCGCGCCAGCGACTGGCTCGCCACCCGCCGGACGGAGATGGAGGATTTCCTTCAGCAGATCGTGGACATCGACTCCGGCAGCCGCGACGCCGCCGGCATCGATGCGGTCGGCGAGGCGATGGCGGCCCTGCTGGAGGCCGACGGCATCGCGGTGACGCGCCTGCCGAACGCGACCTACGGCGGCGTGCTGAAGGCGGAGATTCCGGGGCGGAGCGGCGGGGCGCCGGTGCTGCTGATGGGGCACCGCGACACCGTCTATCCCAAGGGCACGGTGGCGGGGCGTCCCTTCAGCCGCGACGGCGATACCGGCTTCGGGCCGGGCGTGGCCGACATGAAGGGCGGTCTGGTCGTCGACGTCTTCGTCCTGCGGGCGCTGAAGGCGGCCGGCGGCACCGATTTCCCGCTGATCGGGCTGTTCACGGCGGACGAGGAGATCGGGTCGCCCTCCGGCCGCACGGTGATCGAGGAGGTGGCGACGGGCGCGCGTGCCGCCTTCAATGCCGAGCCGGGGCGCGCGTCGGGCAATGTCGTCATCGCGCGCAAGGGCGGGCTGACACTGGACATCGCCGTGACCGGCCGGGCCGCCCATTCCGGCGTCAACCATGCCGACGGCGCCAGCGCCATCGGCGCGCTCGCCGCCAAGATCACGGCACTGCACGCGCTGACCGACTATGCCGCCGGCATCACCACCAATGTCGGCGTTATCCGCGGCGGGCGCACCTCCAACACCGTGGCCGATCATGCCGAGGCGGCGCTCGACATCCGCTTCCTGTCGGTGGACCAGCTGGACGGGATCCTCGACCGGGTCGCAGCGATCCTGGCGAAGGAGGACGTGCCGGGCACCAGCGCCAGTTACCGGCGCGGCCACCTGTTCATGCCGCTGGAGGAGCGGATGGCTGAGGATCTGTTCGCCCGCTACCGGACGGCGGCGGCGGCGGTCGGGTTCGCCGTGGACGGGGAATTCACCGGCGGCTGCGCCGATTCCGGCTTCACCGGAGCGCTTGGCGTGCCCTCGCTGTGCGGGCTGGGGCCGGTCGGCGGAGCCGCGCATACGGAGCGCGAATGGTGCCGGCTCGACACGCTGGTGCCGCGGGCGCAGGCACTGGCGGTGACGGTGGCCGGTCTGTGAAGGGCGCCCTCCCCCGCCAGCGGACGGGGGAGGAAACCGGACAGGCTCAGCCGTTGCGGTAGGTGTAGCTGTAGCCGTTGATCGCCGGAGCGCCGCCGAGATGGGCGTAGAGCACCTTCGAGCCTTCGGGGAACCAGCCCTTCTTCACGAGATCGATCATGCCCTGCATCGACTTGCCCTCATAGACCGGGTCGGTGATCATCGCCTCGGTGCGGGCCGCAAGCCGGATGGCCTCGTTGGTCTCGGCGCTCGGCACGCCATAGGCGGGATAGGCGTAGTCTTCCAGGATGACGATCTCGTCGTCGCGCACCTTGCGGCCAAGCTCGACCAGTTCGGCGGTGTTGTCGACGATCTGGCGGACCTGGCTGCGGGTCTGTTCCGCGGTGCCGGACGCGTCGATGCCGATCACGCGGTCGGCGCGGTCGTCGGCGGCGAAGCCGACGATCATGCCGGCCTGGGTCGAGCCGGTCACCACGCAGACGACGATATAGTCGAATTTGAAGCCGAGGTCGGATTCCTGCTTGCGCACCTCCTCGGCGAAGTTGACGTAGCCGAGGCCGCCGTACTTGTGGACCGACGCACCGGCCGGGATACCGTAGGGTTTGCCGCCGGCGTCCACGACCGACTGAATCGCCTCTTCCCAGCTCTTGCGGATGCCGATGTCGAAGCCGTCGGGGACGATGCGGCTGTCGGCGCCCATCAGGCGGGTCAGCAGGATGTTGCCGACGCGGTCATAGACGGCGTCCTCGTGCGGAACCCAGCTTTCCTGGACCACGACGCACTTCATGCCGATCTTCGCCGCGGTCGCCGCCACCATGCGGGTGTGGTTCGACTGCACGCCGCCGATGGAGACCAACGTGTCGGCCCCCGATGCAATGGCGTCCGGCACGATGTATTCGAGCTTGCGCAGCTTGTTGCCGCCCATGGCGAGGCCGGAGTTGCAGTCGTCGCGCTTGGCGTAGATCTCGACCTTGCCGCCCAGCGCCGCGGTCAGGCGCGGCAGATACTCGATGGGGGTCGGGCCGAAGGTCAGCGGGTAACGTTCGAAACGGTCGAGGCGCATCGTGTCGGGCTCCAACTGGTAGGATGATGCGACCGTATCATCCCAGATTTGAAAGGTGCTCTCATAGTTGGCCGTCGAATTTCATCTCGAAGACGTCTTGATGCGGATTTGCGGGATGAATAGGCTATTTTTCGACAAGATATGGAAGGTTCTTTCATGGCCTATGAGCTGGATGCGGTGGACCGCAAGATTCTTCAATATCTTCAAAGGGATGGCCGTATGAGCAATGCCGATGTCGCCAAGGCGGTCCATGTCAGCCCGGCGACCTGCCACCGGCGCACCCAACGCCTGTTCGAGGAGGGCTACATCCGGTCGGTGCGGGCGGAGATCGCGCCGGCCAAGGTGGACCGCGGAACACTGGTGATCGTCGGGGTCGTGCTGGACCGCTCGACGTCGGAGAGCTTCGGCGAGTTTGAAAAGGCGATCCGCAAGCTGCCCTTCGTGCTGGACTGCCATCTGGTCGCCGGCGACTTCGACTTCTTTTTGAAAATTCGCGTCAGCGACATCGCCGACTTCAACGGCCTGCACGGCGAACAGTTGATCGCGCTGCCCGGCGTGCGGCAGACGCGCACCTTCTTCGTGATGAAGGAAGTGATCGACAACGCCCTGCTGGATTTCTGAGGGCGGCCGCACAGAATTGAAAACCGGCCCCATCGCCGGCCCAGTGGATGGAGCCGGGCGGATGGAACCGGTTGAACAGCGGTCAGACCGGCAGCGGAGAAGCCTGGCGGGCGAGCAGCTTCCAGGCGCCGTCCACCGACTTCCACACCTGAAGCACGCGGATATGCGCGGTGCTGGTCTTGCCGTCCGGCAGGTTGTTGACGCAATCGAAGGTGTGGCGCGCGATGGCGACGTCGCCGACCAGTTGGAGCGAATGGTCGCTCAGGTCGATTGCCTTGAAGGCGTTCTTGCCGTCTAGGCCACTGACGAAGGCCGCCTTGTCTTCCAGGCGGCTGTTGGAGTGACCGTAGGTCAACTCGTCCATCGTCATCGCGTCCAGCGCCGCGCCGTCGCCGGCCAGCATGGCGTCGCGCAGGGCGGCGACGGCCGAAGCGATGGTGCCGGATTCGGCGGAATTGTTCGTGAGCATGGCGACCCTCCCGGTCAATTGCAGTCCATGCCCGCCAGGAAGGTGGCGGGCTCACAGATTGATATACTAGTATTCATCTGTGGGCCAGATCTGCATCGGGGTGTGCGCCGGTTGGCCGCAGGAGTCGGACTGTTGAAACCCGGACCGTCACGCCGTGCCATGTCGCAACGGAGTCCGCCTGCCCGGCGGGCTCCGTTCCCCGTCCTCAGTGAGCGTCGGCAACCATGACCGGAAGGGAGCGCACCATCTCGACGGCGACGGCGGCACGGACTTCGTCGGCGGCCAGGATGGCGTTCGCGTTGGAGGTGGCGGCGATCGCGGCGAACAAGGCAACGGCGACGATGACGCGGACGACGGCGAACTTGGCGGCGAAAACGCGGGATTCGATTTCTTGCGCGGTCATGACTGTCTTCCTTTGGAGTGGTTGGGAGTTCCGAGGACCATCGCCTCGCTCCGTTGGGAAGAGTTTGTCACAATCACGGCCCGGAAAAAGCACAGACATCACATTGCAGACTGCGTTCTTTCGCATTGCAGCATAGCGCTGCGAAAGACAAGTCAGCATCGGTATCTTTTAGACTTCGGAGATTTCGCAGCGCTACAGGGGGATTTTTGGGGACTTCGCAGCGCTATTACTGGCTGCTGCTTCAACAGTATAAAACATATGGGTGCGCCCCCGTCAAACGGCAATGGCGGAGGCAGCACCCGTCAACGCCCCGGCGACAGCCGTTCAGCGCTGGCCTTCAGCGTGTCGATCATCATCTCCTGCGCCTCTTCGGTGGTGTCTGCCGGCACGACGAAGCAGATCGTGGCGATGCAGCGCCCGGCCGGATCGCGGACCGGGGCGGCAAGGCAGGTGGTGAAGCGGTCGACCAGGGCGGTGGTGCGGACATAGCCCTGGCTGCGCGCCCGGCCGATGTCCTGCATGAACTCGTCCTCGGCGATACGGCGGCCGTCGGGCAGGATGAAATCCTCGGGCGGAATGAAGCGCAGGATCTCGTCCCGGTTCAGATGGTCGACCAGCAACCGGCCCGATGCCGTCCAGGGGATCGGCACCTTGATCCCGATCTCCGAGCTGATGCGGAACATGCGCCGGCCCGGCTCGTTCAGCACGACCAGATATTTGTCGCCGTCCAGCGTGCAGAACTGCGCCGTCTCCCCCACCGCCTCGGCGATGTGGGCGACCTCGATCCGCGCCTTGCGGATAAGGTCGACGCTGTCGAGGTAGTCGCTGCCATAATAATGCATGGCCGGCCCGAAATAGACCGTGCCGTCGCCGTCACGCAGTTCCAGCCAGCGCGCCTCAACCAGCGTGTTGACCAGTTCGTACATGGTGGAGCGCGGGGTTCCGGTGTCGCGCGCGATGTCCGCGATCCGCGTCGGCGCGCGGCGGCTGTGCAGATGCTCCATCAAAGCGATGACGCGGTCGATGCCGCGGGCGCGGCCCGTCGGCTTCTCCTCAACCTGCTTTTCCGCCACCTGCTTTTCCGCCACTCCGCCGCCCTTCATCTGATCCGCGCCCCTCTTTTGCTCTGCAACACCGATTAGCACGCGGTTTTTCGGCTTGCCAGCGCTCATTGTCCGATATACCGTTCGCTTGTCTGGAATACAAGACCGACGTCCGATATTTCGGACAAACGGTTCGGGAGACGGAAATGACAGGGATTACGCGACGTCTGTTCAACACCGCCCTCGGCACGACGCTTGCCGTTGGTGGACTTTCCTCCGGTGTCCTGGGGACCTGGACCACCCCTGCGCAGGCCCAGCAGGGCGGCGCGTCGGTCGTCACCGTCGCCACCATCGGCGAGCCGCCGACGCTGGACCCGGTCGGCACCACGTCCGATCTGGTCAGCATCATCACCCAGCACATGTTCGAGACGCTGTTCACCTTCGACGGCGACTGGAAGCTGGCCCCGCTGGTCGCATCGGCCCTGCCGCAGGTGTCGGCGGACGGCAAGACCTACACCATCCCGCTGCGCAGCGGCGTCACCTTCCATGACGGCAGCACCGTCACGGCCGACGACGTCGTCGCCTCGCTCGACCATTGGACCAAGGCCTCGCCGCGCGGCAAGACCGTCGCCCCGCTGGTGGAGAGCATCGCGGCCAAGGGCGCCGACGCCGTCGTCATCGCGCTGAAGGAACCCTTCGCGCCGCTGACCGCGCTCCTGGCGATGAACAACGGCGCTGCGGCCATCGTGCCGAAATCGGTGATCGACGGGCCGGGCGCCCTGAAGTCACTGGTCGGCACCGGCCCCTACAAGCTGCTGGAGCACAAGCCCGACCAGTATATCCGGCTGGTGCGCCACGACGGCTACGCCTCGCCCGCCGGCACGCCCAGCGGCTATGCCGGCAGCCGCAAGGCCACCATCGGCGAGGTGCGCTTCGTTCCGGTGCCGAACGCCGCCACCCGCGTTTCGGGCGTCCTGGCCGGCCAGTACCAGTTCGCCGACAGCCTGCCGGCGGAAACCCTGCCGCGCATCAAGGACGCCGCCGGCGTCAAGCCGGTGATCGTCAAGCCCTTCGGCTTCCCGCTGATGATCATGAACACCAAGACCGGCGTCATGGCGAACCCGAAGGTGCGTCAGGCGGTCCTGGCGGCGCTGGAGCCGAACGACATGCTGCTGGCCGGCCTCGGCGATCCCGCCTTCGTCCAGGCGGAGGGGTCGATCTACGCCCAGGGCACGCCCTATTACGACGCGGCCAGCGCCAAGCCCTACAGCGACCATGCGGCCGGCAAGGCTGCGGAGCTGCTGAAGGCCGCCGGCTACAAGGGCGAGCCGATCCGCATCATGACCTCGGTGCAGTACGAGTTCCTGTACAAGATGAGCATGGTCGCGCAGGCCCAGCTCGAACTCGCCGGCTTCAAGGTCGATCTCCAGGTGCTGGACTGGGCGACGCTGCTGCAGCGCCGCGGCGACGACAAGGGTTGGGACGCCTTCTTCACCTACCACACCTTCGTGCCCGAGCCGTCGCTGATCACGGTGCTGAACCCCAGCTATCCCGGCTGGTGGGACAGCCCGGCCAAGCGCGAGGCGCTGGCCGCCTTCAACCGCGAGATGGACCCGGCGGCCCGCAAGACGAAATGGGTGACGCTGCAGACGCTGTTCTACAGCGAGGTGCCCAGCGTCAAGGTCGGCGAGTTCTACAACCTCGCCGCCAGCAGCGACAAGCTGACCGGCTACACGCCGACCCCGTGGCCGTTCTTCTGGAACACCGACCTGAAGAGCTGAGGGCGGCTGAAAGCTTCCTCTCCTGAATACCCCCTCTCCCCCCCGGGGAGAGGGGATCCATCCCAGGACCGCAATCATGCTCGTCTACATCGTCCGCCGGTTCGCCGGCATGATGATCGTCATGCTGCTCGTCGCCATGGTGGTCTTCGTGATCGCCCGCGTGGTGCCGGGCGACCCCGCCGCCGTCATGCTGGGCTCCTCCGCCACGCCGGAGGATGTCGCGGCCCTGCGCGGCCGGCTCGGGCTCGACGAGCCGCTGCTGACGCAATTCCTGCTCTATCTCGGGCAGATCGTCCGCTTCGACCTCGGGGAATCAATCTTCCTCAACCGGCCCGTTGCCCAGGCGCTGGCCGAACGGTCGGAGCTGACGGCGCTGCTGACGATGATGTCGGTCGGCATCGCCATGCTGATCGGCGTGCCGGTCGGCATCCTGTCTGCAGCCAAGCGCGGCGGCCTGATCGACCAGACGGCCGTCGGGCTTGCCATGCTGGCGGCCAGCGTGCCCAGCTTCTGGATCGGGCTGACGCTGATCAAGTATCTGGCGGTCGACCATTCCTGGTTCCCGGTCGCAGGATATGGCCCGCCCGATGCCGACCTGATGGAGCGGATGCGCCATCTGGTGCTGCCGGCAATCGCGCTCGGCATTCCCAATTCGGCGCTGATCCTGCGCTTCACCCGCACCAGCATGCTCGACGTGCTGAGCCATGACTATGTCCGCACCGCGCGGGCCAAGGGGCTGCCGCCGCTGGTCGTGGTGCTGAAGCATGCGCTGCGCAACGCGATGATCCCGATCCTGACGGTGATCGGCCTGACCACCGCGGTGATGATCGCCGGCGCCATCGTGACGGAGACCGTGTTCGGCCTGCCCGGCGTCGGCAACCTGATCGTCTCGGCCGTGCTGCGCCGCGACTATCCGGTCATCCAGGGCGCCCTGCTGGTGGTGTCCGCCATCTATGTGCTGATCAACCTGACGGTCGACCTGCTCTATGCCGTGGTCGATCCGCGGGTCCGTTACTGACGAGGGAGGGTTTCCATGGCAAGCGTTCCCGCCGATCCCGGCGCCGTTCCCCTTCCCTCCTCCGCCCCATCCCCCAATGGGCCCCAGCGCAGCCGGTCGCCCTTCGCCCTGCTGATGCGCCAGCTGTTCCGGCGGCGGCTGGTGGTGCTGTCCTTCCTGGTCATGGTCGCCATCCTGGCGGTGGCGCTGCTGGCGCCCTGGATCACCCCCTTCAGCCCGATGAAGATGGACATCCTCGGCCGGCTGAAGCCGCCGTCGGCCGCCCATTGGTTCGGCACCGACGAATATGGCCGCGACGTGCTGTCCCGCGTGATGCTGGGCGCCCGGCTGTCGCTGCTGGTCGGGCTGCTGGTGGTGGTGGTGGCGACGCTGCTCGGCACGCTGCTGGGGCTGGCCGCCGGCTACATCCGGCCGCTGGACGGCGTGCTGATGCGGCTGACCGACGCGCTGATGGCCTTTCCCGACATCCTGCTCGCCATCGCCTTCATGGCGGCGCTCGGGCCGTCGCTCTACAACGTCGTGCTGGCGCTCGGCATCGTCTACACCCCGCGCGTCGCCCGCGTGGTGCGCGCCGCCTGCCTGGTGGTGCGCGAGATGCCCTTCATCGAGGCGGCGACGGCGCTCGGCGCCTCCACCCCGCGCATCGTCTTCCTGCACATCCTGCCCAACCTGATGTCGCCGATCCTGGTGCAGGCGACCTTCATCTTCGCCTACGCCATCCTGACGGAGGCGGCCCTGTCCTTCCTCGGCGTCGGCGTGCCGCCGACCACCCCGACCTGGGGCAACATGATTGCCGGCGCCCAGCAGTATTTCCAGCAGGCCGACTGGCTGATCCTGTTCCCCGGCTGCGCCATCGTCCTGACCGTGCTGTCGTTGCAGATCGTCGGCGACGGGCTGCGCGACGCGCTCGACCCCCGGCTCCAGAAGGCGAAGTGAGATGAGTGCCTCTGCCATCCTCATCCGGGGTGCCCGCGTCATCGACGGCACCGGCGCCCCCTGGTTCCCCGCCGACGTGCTGGTCGAGCATGGCCGCGTCGCCGCCGTCGGCCCGAGGCTGGAGGCGCCCGGCGCCGACCTGCTGGAGGCGCGAGGCCGCTTCCTCGCCCCCGGCTTCATCGACGCCCATTGCCACGACGACCTGATCCAGCTGCGCCAGCCCGGCCGGCCGGAGAAGGTGGCGCAGGGCGTGACCACCGTCGTGGTCGGCAACTGCTCCTTCGGCCTCTACCCGCAGAGCCCGGCCAGCGCCGGCCCGCTCCGCGAGCATTTCGGCAACCTGCTGGGCACCGTCGCCTCGGAGGAAACCTTCGCCGATTTCACCGCCTACCGCGCGGCGCTCGACGGGCGCGGCACCGCCATCAACCTCGTCTCGCTGGTCGGCCATGCCGCGCTGCGCCTCGCCGTCATGGGCTGGCAGAACCGCGCCGCCACGGCGGAAGAGCGCGAGGCGATGGCGGCCCTGCTGGCGGACCAGCTGCGCCAGGGCGCGCACGGCCTGTCGCTCGGCCTCGTCTACCCACCCAGCGCCTGGGCCGACCGCGCCGAGCTGGTGCGGCTGGCGGAAGTGGTGGCGGCGCATGGCGCGCTGTTGACCGCCCATGTCCGCTCCTACGAGGGCGGGTTGATCGCCTCGGTCGACGAATTCCTGGAGCTGCTGAAGGCCGGCGGGGCGAGCGGCCTGCTCTCCCACCTGCAGGCCGCCGGACGGCCCTATTGGGGCAGCCTTCCGCGGGCGGTGGAACGGCTGGAGATCGCGCGCAAGGACGGCACCGACGTCAGTTTCGACATGTACCCCTACCCGGCCGGCTCCAGCACGATCCTGCAGCTGCTGCCGCCCTCGGCGCTGGACGGCGGGGTCGACGCGCTGCTGGCCCGCATCGCCGATGCGGACGGGCTGGCGGCGCTGCGCCGCGCGGTCGAAGAGGGCGAGGCGCCACTTGACGCCGGCTGGGAATCCAAGATCCGCCTGATCGGCTGGGAGAATGTCCGCATCGGCGGCGTCGGCGAGCCGGACCTGCGCAAGCTGGAAGGGCTGTCGCTGGCCGAGATCGCCGAGGTGGCGGCGGAGCCGCCCTTCGACACGCTGGTCCGGCTGATCCGCGCCGACCGCGGCCGGACCAACATCGTCATGTTCCAACTGGCCGAGGCCGATCTGGAAACCGCGCTGTCGCACCCGCTGCACATGCTGGGTTCCGACGGGCTGCCGCGCGAGACCGGCAAGCCGCATCCGCGCGCCTTCGGCAGCTTCCCGCGCTATCTCGCCCGCGCCATCAAAGGCGAGGGGCAGCTGGGGCTTGAGGATGCGGTGCGCCACATGACCGCCGTCCCGGCGCAGCGCTTCGGCCTGTCCGACCACGGGCTGGTCCGGCCGGGCATGGCGGCCGACCTCGCCCTGTTCACCGCCGACGTGGTGGACCGCGCGACCTTCCAGGACCCGACGCAGCCGCCGCACGGCATCACCGACGTGCTGGTCGCCGGGCAGTTCGTTCTGCGCGACGGCGGGCACACCGGCGCACGGCCGGGCAAGGCGCTGGCCCGCGCCTGACAGGTCAAACCATTTCCATACTCACTTTCCATACCAATGAGGACCCGATGACCAACCGCAAGCCGATCTTCGCCGAAAAGGGTGCGAAGCCCGCCGGCCAGTACAGCCATGCCATCGTCGCGAACGGCTTCGTCTATGTGTCGGGCCAGGGGCCGCACCATCCGGAAACCGGCGCGCTGCCCGAGGATTTCGCCGGCGAGGTTCGCCAGACCCTGCGCAACCTGGAGATCATCCTGAAGGCCGCCGGCACCGACCTCGCCCATGTGGTGAAGGTGAACAGCTACCTCAGCGACCTCGGCCGCTTCCAGGAATACAACGCGCTCTATTCGGAGTTCTTCCCGACCGAGCCGCCGGCCCGCACCACCATCGGCTGCGAGCTGAACAACATCCAGGTCGAGATCGACTGCATCGCCGTCCTGCCGTCCGCCGGGTAAGATCGCGTGCCTCCGGCCGATCCCGTCCCGTTGACGGCCGGGATCGGCCCATTCCCTTCATTCCGCGTTCCGGAGCAGTCCAATGCGCGTCGACGACCTCGACACCCCCGTTCCCGTCATCGACCTCGACCGGGTCGAGCATAACCTTGCCAAGATGCAGGCCTATTGCGACCGGCACGGGTTGGCGCTGCGCCCGCACATCAAGACCCACAAGCTTCCCCAATTCGCGCTCCGCCAGATCGAGCTGGGTGCCGTCGGCATCACCTGCCAGAAGATCGGCGAGGCGCTGGTGATGGCCGAGGCCGGCTGCACCGACATCCTGCTGACCTACCCCATCGTCGGCGCCGCCAAGGTCAAGCCGCTGGCCGAGCTGGCCGGCAAGACCAGGCTCAGCGTCGCGCTCGACAACGCGGTGGCGCTCGACACGGTGGCGGCCGCCGCCGCCGAGGCCGGGGTCGAAATCGGCATCCTGGTCGAGTTCGACAGCGGCGACGGCCGTTGCGGCGTGCAGGCCCCGGACGAGGTTCTGGCGCTGGCCCGCCGCGCCGCCGGCAACGGGCTGACCCGCTTCCGCGGCCTGATGACCTATCCGCGCGGCCCCCGCACCGTGCCCTTCGTCGCCGAGACGCGCGCCCTGCTGGACGGCGCCGGCATCGCGGTGGAGACGGTGTCGGTCGGCGGCACCCCCGGCTGCTGGGACACCCACGAGCTTCCCGGCGTGACCGAGCTGCGCGTCGGCACCTACATCTATCATGACCGCGCCACCGTCGGCGCCGGCGTGGCGACGCTGGACGAATGCGCCGTGCATGTCCTCGCCACCGTGGTCAGCCGCCCGACATCCGACCGCGCCGTCCTGGACTGCGGCAGCAAGACGCTGTCGAGCGACCGCGTCGCCCCGTCGGTCGGCGACGGCTACGGCCTGATCCTCGATTACCCCGACGCGGTGATCGTCCGCGTCAACGAGGAGCATGCGGTGGTCGATCTGAGCAAGTGCGAGGCAAGGCCCGCCATCGGCGACCGCGTGCGCATCCTGCCCAACCATGTCTGCGTGGTGACCAACCTGCACGACCGCATGGCGGTCTCCCGCAACGGCGAGGTCGTCGGCGACTGGCCGGTGCCGGCCCGCGGCTGCACGCGCTGACCCGAACCCGCCGATCAAAGTTCCGGATTTCCGCCATGGACGCTGACATCACGCTCGACATCCGCAACCTGCAAACCCACTTCACCGCCGATCCTGGCGTGTCGAAGGCGGTGGACGGCGTTTCCTTCGCCGTCCGCCGCAACGAGACGCTGGCCGTCGTCGGCGAATCCGGCAGCGGCAAGTCGGTGACCAGCCTGTCGGCGATGCGGCTGATCCCGTCGCCGCCCGGCATCATCGCCGGGGGCGAGATCCTGTTCCGCGGCCGCGACGGCCAGGTGCGCGACCTCGCCCGCCTCAGCGAGCGCGCCATGCGCAGCGTCCGCGGCAACGAGATCGGCATGATCTTCCAGGAGCCGATGACCTCGCTGAACCCGGTCTACACCGTCGGCGACCAGATCGGCGAGGCGCTGCGCTACCACCAGGGCCTCGACCGCAAGGAGGCGCGGGCCGAGGCGCTCGCCATGCTGAAGAAGGTCGGCATCCCGGCGGCGGACCGGCGGCTGGACGAATACCCGCACCAGATGTCGGGCGGCATGCGCCAGCGCGTGATGATCGCCATGGCGCTGGCCTGCCGCCCCACCCTGCTGATCGCCGACGAGCCGACGACGGCGCTGGACGTGACCATCCAGGCGCAGATCCTCGATTTGATGCGGCGCCTCCAGGAGGAGACCGGCACCTCGATCCTGTTCATCACCCACAATCTGGGCGTGGTGGCGGAGGTGGCGCACCGGGTGGTGGTGATGTATGCCGGCCGCATCGTCGAGGAGGGCGACGTGCGCTCCCTGCTGAAATCGCCCAGGCACCCCTACACCCGCGGGCTTTTGGCCTGCATGCCGCATCTGGGCCAGCGCCGGGGCGACGGCGGCCGGCTGCACGCCATCCCCGGCAGCGTGCCGAGCCCGGTGAACCGCCCGGCCGGCTGTACCTTCGCCCCGCGCTGCCCGCTGGCCGAGCCGGCCTGCACCGCAACCGAACCCCTGCTGGAGCCGGTCGGCCCCGACCATTCCGCCCGCTGCCGCCGCTGGAGAGACGTGCAATGACCGCCGAAGTTTCGACCGCCGCTGTGTCGACCGCAGATGTTTCTGCCGAACAGCCCCTGCTGAGCGTCCGCAACCTGGAAAAGCGCTTTCCGGTGCGCGGCGGGCTGCTGCAACGACCGGTCGGCTGGGTCAAGGCGGTGGACGACCTGTCCTTCGACCTGAAGCGCGGCGAGGTGCTGGGGCTGGTCGGCGAGTCCGGGTCGGGCAAGACCACGGCGGGGCGCAGCATCCTGCGGCTGATCGAGCCGACCGGCGGTTCCATCCGCTTCGACGGGCAGGAGATCACCGGGCTGGCGACGGCGGAGATGCGGGCGCAGCGCCGCCGCATGCAGATCGTCTTCCAGGATCCCTATGCAAGCCTCGACCCGCGCCAGCGCGTGCGCGAGGTCATCGGCGAGGCGCTGGTGATCCATGGCATCGGCAGCCGCGCCGACCGCCGCGACCGCGTGGCGGCCTTGCTGGAGAAGGTCGGGTTGAGCGCCGACGCGATGGACCGATTCCCGCACGAATTCTCCGGCGGCCAGCGCCAGCGCATCGGCATCGCCCGCGCGCTCGCGGTGGAACCCGACTTCATCGTCGCCGACGAGCCGGTGTCGGCGCTCGACGTCTCGGTGCAGGCCCAGGTGGTGAATTTGCTGGGCGATTTGCAGCGCGAGCTGGGGCTGGCGGTGCTGTTCATCGCCCATGATCTGGCGGTGGTGCGCTACATCAGCGACCGGGTGGCGGTGATGTATCTCGGCCGGCTGATGGAGATCGCGCCGAGCGACTCTCTCTACGAGCGCCCGCGCCATCCCTACACCATGGCGCTGCTGTCGGCGGCTCCCGACCCGGACCCCGACGCGCCGAAGTCCCGCATGCTGCTGGACGGCGACGTACCGAGCCCGATGAACCCGCCGTCCGGCTGCGTCTTCCGCACCCGCTGCCCCTTCGCCCTGCCGGCCTGTGCTGAACCGGAAGCGCGGGCGCTGCGGGAGGTGGCGCCGGGGCATTCGGTGGCGTGCATTCGGGATGATGTGGGGGTGGGGTGAGTACCAGTTTTGCAGCAGAAGCGAATACCTGTACTGATGATAAGAATGTTACAATATGTTAGAAGAAAAATGAGGATTTTCCAGCATTAATGGAAGAATAGGCGCTGTTTTTCATCAATATCATTGATCACGCGCGGGGGAATGGGCGTTGTGCGTTCAACTCTCCCGCCCTGTTCTGCGTCGAATGAGATCAGCGTGCGTGTGACGCCGCTCTGTCAAAAGCTCAGGAAATATTAATTTTTGAAGGCAGCGCGCGACAATTAGCTCGAGATCACGAACAGCATCGACATGGTATTCGACGTAATATTTTTCATATTTGCTGGATTCGTAAACATTTGGCGCGCCGCCGTGAACTACGCTCCCGCGCAGCCCCAGCATCAGTCGGATGCGATCCTTGGTATATTCCGGCCCCATTTGCGGGCCTACAGCGTCTACCACAGCCTGTGTGGCCAGATTTTGGTCGCCGAAGATGGCATCAATGGCGGCGAACAGAGTTGGGAAGCGTTCAATTGCATCTTGATTCCATGAACGGTAGTAGTATTCCAATGCACGCAGATGTTTGCGATCAACTGTTGCGGGCGAGGCAATTTTTCTGGCTAATTCGGCCAGCCAAGATTGATCGTCGGCATTGATCACAAGGTCCGTCATCAGCGGTGGAGTGTGAGGTTCTCCAAAGGATAGAGAATATGCCTGCTCAAAAATCACATGGCCGCCGAACATCTTCCGACCGCTGAACATGTACCGCTCCATATGATGCGGAAGGAGCGCTACCGCTCCCAGAACTGCGGCACGGATTTGACGGGCAGCATCGAGCGTCGGGGCTCGTACACCCAGCCATGCCGTCGGCGCCTCTCTTCGGCCAGACCATTCCTCCACTGGCGGGAAGCTATTGGGGGTCAGAGTAAGGTTGACATCGCCAACTTGAGAGAGGAGATCTTCCGGCGCGCCCAGAAAAAAGGAAGCTGCGTCGAATTTCTTTAAAACTTTTACCGTAACGAGGGGGAAGAGGGCCGTCAGCCGCGGCTCTATGAAAAATTCAGAATTAGACAATGAGCCAGAAAACGCTCTGATCTGATCCTGCGATAGATGCTCACTGTAGGAACAGTCAAATATGTTTGGAATATTCTCGCCAAGCAACAAATGATATTGTTCCTTCACGAAATTCACCAGACGGTTTTCAATGGCATCTATCGAAAGCGAACGAAGGTGCGACGCTCCGTGTTTCCGCAGATATAGCGCCGCCCGCAGCAGATGCGCGGCTTCAAAGTTCACCTCAACGGCGCGGCCTCCGATAAAGACTGGCAATCCCGGCTCATTAAAAAAGAAGGACAAATGGCGACGATTTGCATGCCTGTTCCTGTACATACAAGATAACAGCAAAATTGCAATTTCATGCGGATGATCGACCATGCGATCCTCACCATTGTTAATAGATTAATGTTATAACGACCCTACACTCTTCGCGCAAATCAAGAACTGATCGCTTCCATCACCAAGCTGGTTATAATCAATTTGCCTACCTGAGTGTCTGCACTGGTCCATAAGCCAACACAGTCCAACCGCGTCCCCATAAAGGCCCTCACCCCCGCCGCGCCGCCTCAATCGCCGCCACGTCGATCTTCGTCATCCCCATCATCGCCTCGAACGCCCGCTTGGCCTCCTCCCCGCCCGCCGCAAGCGCATCCGTCAGCACGCGCGGCGTGATCTGCCAGGAAATGCCCCAGCGGTCCTTGCACCAGCCGCAGGCGCTCTCCTGGCCGCCGTTGCCGACGATGGCGGTCCAATAGCGGTCGGTCTCTTCCTGGTCGTCGGTGGCGATCTGGAACGAGAAGGCCTCGCTGTGGGTGAAGGCCGGGCCGCCGTTCAGGCCGAGGCAGGGGATGCCGGTGACGGTGAACTCGACCGTCAGCACGTCGCCCGCCTTGCCGGACGGGTAGTCGCTGGGGGCATGGTGGACGGCGGTCACCGCGCTGTCAGGGAAGATCCCGGCGTAGAAGCGGGCGGCGGCTTCGGCGTCCTTGTCGAACCAGAGGCAGATCGTGGTCTTGGCGACGGCCATGGCGTGTCCTTTCGCGCTGAAACCCAATCCGGCCCGGGGCCGGCCCCTGCGGGCCGTTGCCCGGCCTATGCCCGCGTGCCGCTCAATAGGGTTTTACCACCACCAGCGTGACGATGGCGATCATTCCGGCGATGACCGCGAGGGGGGAAAAGCGCAGCAGGCCGGAAACCGGAGGGCGGCCCGGTTCGGGAAGCTGCCGCAAGGCGCGGGCAAGCCTGCCGTGGAGGGCGGACAGGGCGACGACGACGGCGATCTTGGTCGCCAGCCACGGCTCAGCCCCCCAGCCACCCTGGAACACCAGCGTCAGGCCGAGAATCCAGGCGAGCCCCATGGCGGGCGAGGTGACGCGGCGGTCCCAGCGGCTCACCGCGCGCAGGATGCGGGACGGCGCCCCGTCGGCCGCGGTCTCGGCATCCAAGGCGCTGATCAGGACGGCGGCGACGAGCATCCCGCCGATCCAGACCGTCACCGCCGCAACATGAAGCCCGATGAGCCAGATGTAATCCACGATTGCCTCTCACCCCGACATGACCGGTGCCCCGCCCCGGCGATGGGACGGGCGCGTCGGGAGAGAGGCACCGAAGGCGGCGGCGGATGCAAGCGTCTTTCGGCCGCCCCCTTCCAACCGGCTCCGTCAGCCGGCCGGCACCACCCAGGGCCGCGCTTCGGCATCCGCCCGGTCGTAGGCGTCGATGGCGTCCTGCTGGCGCAGGGTCAGCGCCACGTCGTCCAGGCCGGCGATCAGGCATTCCTTCTTGAACGGGTCGATGGCGAAGGTCAGGGCGAGGCCGTCGGGGTCGGTCAGGGTCTGCGCCGGCAGATCGACGGTGACGGCGGCGCCCGGCGTCCGTTGCAGCCGGCGGCGGAGCGCGGCGACCGTCTCCTCCGGCAGGACGACGGTCAGCAGGCCGTTCTTGGCGGCGTTGGCGGCGAAGATGTCGCCGAAGCTGGGGGCGACGACGCAACGGAAACCGCCATCAACCAGGGCATAGACCGCCCCCTCGCGCGAGGAGCCGCAACCGAAATTGCGGTCCGTTACCATCACCCGGGCGCCGGCATAGGCCGGATCGTCCAGCGGGAAGCCCGGCTTGCGCTCGTCCCGGAACAGGAAATTGCCATAGCCGGCGCTGCGCGGCTTCTTCAGGAAACGGGCCGGCAGCAGCTGGTCGGTGTCGATGTTGGCGATGTCCAGCGGCAGCGCCGGGGCGGTCAGGGTGACGAAGGGCTCCATCTCAGGCGGCTCCCGGCTTGCGGACATCGGCGAGCTTGCGGACATCGGCCAGCTTGCGGACATCGGTGATCCGGCCGGTCGCGGCGGCGGCGGCGGCCATGGCCGGGCTCATCAGGTGGGTGCGGGCGTCGGGCCCCTGGCGGCCGGGGAAGTTGCGGTTGGTGGTGGAGGCGCAGCGCTCCCCCGCCGGAACCAGATCGCCGTTGATGCCGACGCACATCGAGCAGCCGGGCTCGCCCCATTCCAGACCGGCGTCGATGAAGACCCGGTCGAGCCCCTCGGCCTCGGCCTGCCGGCGGACGGGGACCGAGCCGGGAACCACCAGCCCCGGCACCACCGCGCGCCGGCCGCGCAGCACCGCGGCGGCGGCGCGAAGATCCTCCAGCCGGGCGTTGGTGCAGGAGCCGATGAAGACGCGGTCGATCGCGACCTCCTCCAGCCTCATGCCGGGGGCGAGGCCCATATAGTCCAGCATCTTGCGCATCTGGCCGGCGCGCACCGGGTCGGGCTCCGTGCCGGGGTCGGGAACCGCGGCGCTGACCGGAACCGCGGTCTCCGGGCTGGTGCCCCAGGTCACGGCGGGGGCGATGTCGGCGGCGTCCAGCGTCACCTCGCGGTCGAAGACGGCGTCGGGGTCGCTCGGCAGGCTGCGCCAGTGATCGACCGCGCGGTCGAACAGCGCGCCTTTCGGGGCGAAGGGACGGCCCTCGATCCACGAGATGGTGGTGTCGTCGGGGGCGATCATGCCGGCACGGGCACCAGCCTCGATCGACATGTTGCCGATGGTCAGCCGGCCTTCCATCGACAGGGCGCGGACGGCGCTGCCGGCATATTCGATGACGTGGCCGGCGGCCCCATCGGCTCCGATGGCGGCGATCACCGCCAGGATCAGATCCTTGGCCGTCACATGCGGCCCCAGCACCCCGTCGACGGTGATGCGCATGGTCTTGGGCCGGCGCTGCCACAGGGTCTGGGTCGCCAGCACATGCGAGACCTCGGTGGCGCCGATGCCGAAGGCCAGCGCGCCGAAGGCGCCGTGGGTCGAGGTGTGGCTGTCGCCGCAGACGACGGTCAGACCCGGCAGGGTCAGACCCTGTTCGGGCGCCAGCACATGGACGATGCCCTGGGCCGGGTCGTGCAGGCCGAAATGGCGCAGCCCGTGGCGTCCGGCATTCGCCTCCAGCATCGTCACCATGTTGGCGATCTCCGGATCGGCAATCGGCCTGGACCGGCTGTGCGAGGGCACGTAATGGTCGGCGACGGCGAAGGTCAGCTCCGGCCGGCGCACCTTGCGGCCGGCATGGTCGATCATGCCGAAGGCGTGGAAGGAGCCTTCGTGCAGGAAATGGCGGTCGATGGCGAGCAGGGACTGGCCGTCGGGCCGGGTCGCCACCAGATGGGCGTCCCACACCTTCTCGAACAGGCTGCGTGGCTGGCTGGTCATCGGTCGTTCTCCTCCCTGACGGCGCTTGCCGCCGCGCTTGCCGCCGCTTGCCCGGCGATGCGGCCGAGCGCCACCGCGGTCAGCAATCCGTTGCCGGACAGATAGCCGGACGCCTTCGATCCCGACACGCCGCAGGCCGCACCCCCGGCGGCATGGAGGTTGGGCAGCGGCCTGCCCTGCCGGTCGAGCACGCGGGCATCGTCGTCCACCACCAGACCGCCCTGGGTGTGGAACAGCGCGCCGGTGACGCGCACCGCGCGGTAGGGCGCGGCCAGCGGCGGCGCTCCGGCGAAGTCGCGGCCGAAACCGTCGGTGGCGCCCTCCCGCTTCAACCGGTCGACCCCGGCCAGCGTCGCGGCCAGCGCCGCCGGGTCGATCTTCATAAGACGGGCGAGGCCGGCGGGATCGTCGGCGGTCAGCACCGCGCCCATCGCCTCGGCCTGCCGGAAATCCTCGAACTGGCGGGCGATGGCGGCGATGCGGTCGTCAAAGACCGTCCAGGCGATGCTGTCCGGCTGGCGCAGCACGATGGCCGCCTGTTCCGAATAGCCCTGCGCCTCGTTGGAAAAGCGCCGGCCCTCTGCGTTCACCTGCACGCCGCCCTCGGTGATCGTCGCCCAGGTGACGAGGATGCCGGCCGGATGCGCGACCGAGCCATGGCCCTGGTGCCCCGACAGGTGCCGGCTGGCGGCGCCCAGCGCCTCGCCCCACAGCAGCGCGTCGCCCTGGTTGCCGGGGTGGCCGAAATAGAGCGCGTCGGCCAGTTCCGGCACATGGCGCCCGACCAATTCCCTGTTGCCGCCATAGCCGTTGCAGGCCAGGACCAGCGCCGAACAGCCGACGCGCTCGCTGCTGCCGTCGGGGCGGGCGATCTCCACGCCATGCACGCGGGACGCGGCGTCGGCGTAGAGCGCCGTGACATGCGCCTCGCACAGCACGTCGATGCCGGCGGCCTCGACGGCGCCGCGCAGACGGTCGATCAGTTCGGAGCCCGACCGGCTGGGCAGCCCGTGCATGCGCCGGGCGCCGTGGCCGGGATAGGTGAAATTGTCCACCAGCGAGAAGGGCAGCCCGTAGCGGTCGGCCAGCCACTCCAGCGCCGGCCCGACCGCGCGGGCGACGCGGGTTGCAGCGGCCGGGTCGGGCTCGCCTTTGGCCTTGCCCAGGATGTCGGCGGCGAACAGCTCCGGGCTGTCCTCGATGCCGGTCGCGCGCTGCCAGCGGGTGCCCGGCGCCGGAATCAACCCGGCCGACAGGGCGGTCGAGCCCTGGGGCAGCGCGTCGCGCTCCAGCACCAGCACTCCGGCGCCCTGCTCGTGGGCGGCAAGGGCGGCGATCATCCCGGCTGCCCCGCCGCCGATGACGATGACCGGCACGGTGAACTCGAACTCGACGCCGTCGGCGGGCAGGATGCGGCTCATGAGGCGCCTTCCTTCGACCCGGCAACCTCCGCCAGCATTGTGGCGATGGTGGTGACGCGGCAGACCGGGCGCAGGGCCGCGACCGAGACCTCATGCACCTGCGGGGTGAAGGCGGCGCAGCCGTCCTCCAGCAGGATGGTGTCGAAGTCGCGGACATGGGCGTCGCGCACGGTCGACGCCACGCCGCCATTGGTGACGATGCCGCAGACCAGCAGCCGTTCCACCCCGCATTTCGCCAGCACCCATTCCAGCCGCGACATGTAGAAGGCGGAATAGGCGATCTTCTCCACCTCGACATCGACCGGCTGGAGGGTGTCCACCGTGCGATGCCCCCAGGCGCCGGGCAGGAAGTCGCCCTTGGCCAGGAAGGGCCGCAGGGTCTTCAGGTGGGGCGAGATCATCGGCTCGCCGCCGCGGCCCGGAACCAGCGTGAAGTTGGTGGAGATCACCCAGCCGCCGCGCGACCGCAGCAGGTCGGCCAGCGGCTTCACCCGGTCCGGCAGTTCCAGGATCTCCGGTGCCGTCTGCCCGGCCCGGCCATAGGCGCCGTCGGGATGCAGGAAGTCGTTCTGCAGGTCGCAGACCAGCAGCGCGGTGCGCTCGGCCGGGATGGCGGCGGCGTTCATCGGCCGGTCCTTTCGACGACGACATTGCCGAAGCCGTCCACCCGGGCGCTGAGGTCGGGGTCGATGACGGTGGTGGCGTCCGGCTGTTCGAGGATCGCCGGCCCCTGGATCACCGCGCCGACCGGCAGGTCGAGGCGGTTGTAGATCGCCGTCTCGTGCCACGCGCCGTCGAACCACACCGGGCGCGAGCCGGCATAGGCGCCCTCCACGCTCGTCCCGTCCCGCGGCGCCAGCGTCGCGAGGTCGAAATGCGGGCGGCGGCCGATGGCTGCGGTGCGCAGATTGACGATCTTGGCACCGACGCCCGGCAGCAGCCGGCTGAAGGATGCCTGATAGGCACGCTCGAAGGCGGCGCGGATGGTCGCCTCGTCAATACCGGTGGTTGGACCGGTGGTGCCGTTCTCCACCGAGACCGGCAGAGCGACGGCAACCGTGTGGGTCTGGCCGATGTAATGCATGTCGAGCTCGAAGACGAGGTCGATGCGCTCGACGCTGAGGCCGGCAGACTCAACCACCGCGCGGGCGGCTGTCGCCTCCTCCACCATGCGGCGGTCGAGCGCGGCAGCGTCGATGCCGGCCAGCGGCAGGTTGACCGTCTGCACCTGATCGTGGCGGATGTCGGCGATGACGCAGCCGAGCGCCGAGGTGACGCCGGGGAAGCGCGGCACTAGCGCCGCCTTCAGCCCGACATCCTTGATCAGCGCGCCGACATGCAGGGCGCCGCCGCCGCCGAACGGCACGGCGGCGAACTTGGCCGGATCGTGCCCGCGCTCGATGGAGACGAGGCGGATGGCGCCGGCCATCTTGCTGTTGGCGATGCGCACCACGGCTTCCGCCGCCGTCATGACGTCGAGGCCGAGCGGCTCGGCGACATGGGTGGCGATGGCCTGCCGGGCGGCATCGACGTCGAGCCGGGCGAGCTTGCCGCCGATCGGGCGCTCTGCGTTGATGCGGCCGAGCAGGACGTTGGCGTCGGTCAGGGTCGGGCGGGTGTTGCCCTGGGCGTAGCAGACCGGACCGGGGCGCGACCCGGCACTTTCCGGCCCGACCTGCAGCATGCCGCCGGGATCGACCCCGGCGATGGAGCCGCCGCCGGCGCCGATGGTGGTGATCTCGATCATCGGCGTGCGGACGACCAGGCCGAAATCGATGGTGGTCTGGGCGGCCAGCATGGTCTGCCCCTCCACCACCAGCGACACGTCGAAGCTGGTGCCGCCGAGGTCGCCGGTGATGACGTTGGGGAAGCCCGCCGCCTTGGAGATCGCCGCCGCGGCGATGACGCCGGCCGCCGGCCCAGACAGGGCGGTGCGTACCGGCAGCCGCCTTGCGGTGTCGGTCGACATGACGCCGCCGTTCGACTGCACGATGTGGAAGCGTCCGCCGAACCCCTCCCCGGCCAGCGCGTCGTCGAGCTTGGCGAGGTAGCTGCCGACCACCGGCTGGAGATAGGCGTTCAGCGCGGTGGTCGAGGTGCGCTCGAACTCGCGGATTTCCGGCAGGATGCGGGACGAGCATTCGAGGTTGGCGTTCGGCCAGACCTCGCGCGCCGCCTCCAGCGCCGCCAGCTCGTTGGCTGGGTTGGCATAGGCGTTGATGAAGACGATGGCGAGCGCCTCCGCCCCCATCGTGACCAGCCGGCGGGCGCAGGCACGCACCGCCTCCAGGTCGACGGCGGTGCGGACCGTGCCGTCGGCCAGCGTACGCTCCGCCACCTCCAGCCGCATGTCGCGGTCGACCACGGGGACGAAATCGCCCCACAGGCCCCAGGTGTGACGGCGGTCGCGGCGGCGCATCTCCAGCACGTCGCGGAATCCCGCCGTGGTGATCAACCCGACCCGGGCGCCCTTGCGCTCCAGCAGCGCATTGGTGCCGACGGTGGTGCCGTGGACGATGGAACCGAGGTCGGCAACCGGGCCGAAGCTCTGCAGGCCGGCCAGGAACCCGACCGCCTCGTCGCCGCGGTTGGAGGGAACCTTGGCGGTGCGGAAGCTGCCGCGCGCCTCGTCGTAATGGAACAGGTCGGTGAAGGTGCCGCCGACATCGACGCCGACGATGGTGCCGCCGACGAAGCCCTTGGGTGTGGCCATGCTCATGATCTTGGTTCCGGAGTCGTCAGGCAGCGGGGGATTCGCGGAGAAGCGCGGTGGCGGCGAGGTCGAGCGCGCCGTCGTCGGTCAGCGCCACGCCATAGGCGCTGCGCGCCGCGCCGATGCCGAGATAGCCGAGCCGCACGTCGCGGGCCACCGCCTCCGCCTCGCGCCGCCTCGGGTCGCCCCAGCCGCCGCCGCCCGGCGTCTCCAGCCGGACACGCTGGCCGTCGCGGATCCTGACGTCGGTGATCTTGGAGGCGAGCGGCGGCGACTTCTCGCCCTCGTCGCTCTGCCAGGTGAAGCGGTTCAGCGCGGCGGGCGTGCCGCCGGCCACGCCGAAGGGGGCGAAGACGCCGCGCTCGCCCAGCAGGAACACGTCGGCGTCGGTCAGCGCCTCGATCTCGTAGACGGCACCGACGCCGCCGCGGTGCAGGCCGGCCCCGGCGGAATCGGGACGCAGCGCCCATTGGGTGAACATCACCGGATAGGCCGCCTCCAGGATCTCCACCGGCGGAATGGTGGCGGTGGAGATCGGGTTGTTGGCGTGGTTCAGCCCGTCGCTCTCCGGATTGCCGCCCAGCCCGCCGCCGAAGAAGGAGAACATCACCCAGCGCGAGCCGTCGGCACGGTGGCCGGCCAGCGACAGCGCGTTGATGGTCCCGAATGGGGCGGCGGTGGCGCGCGCCGGGTCGGCCAGCGCCAGCGCGCCGAACACCACGCCGATGACGCGCAGGATGGTCTCGGTATAGCCGCCGACCGGCTTTGGCGGCTTCACCGCCAGCAGCGTCGTCTCGGGAATGACGAAGGTGATCGGATTGAGGCAGCCGGCATTGGCCGGGACGTCGGTGAAGACATGCTTCAGCGCGACATAGCAGCAGGCGACCGCGGTGGAATAGGCGATGTTGAGCGGCCCGGCGCAGGGCGCCGAGGAGCGCGAGAAGTCCAGGACCATCCGCTCGCCCTCGATGGTGAGGTCGAGCGCGATGAGCAGCCGGTCGGCGGTGATGCCGTCGTTGTCGAGATAATCCTCGAAGCTGTAGGTGCCGTCCGGCAGCTTGGCCACCGCGGCCCGCATCAGCGCGTCGGCCCGCGCGGTGAAGGCGTCGAAGGCGGCGGAGACGGTCGCCTCGCCATGCTCGTCCAGCAGCTCGGTCAGCCGGCGCACGCCGAGATCCAGCGCGTTCAGCTGGCCGTTCAGGTCGCCGTAGTTCGATACCGGCACGCGGGAATTGGCGGCGAGGATCGCCAACAGGTCTGTGTTCATCACGCCCGCCCGGACCAGCTTCACCGGCGGGATGCGCACGCCCTCCTGGAAGCTGTCGGTGGCCCGCGCGTTGAAGTTGCCCGGCACGTTGCCGCCGATGTCGAGCCAGTGGCCGACCGACGCCATCCAGCAGAACAGCGTCCCCTGCCGGAAGATCGGCCGCACCAGCCGGAAGTCGTTCAGGTGGGTGCCGCCGTCATAGGGGTCGTTGAACAGGAAGATGTCGTCGGCGTGCAGGTCGCCCTCGCGCGCCACCTTGTCGATCACCGCCTTGACCGCGAAGGCCATGGCGCCGACGAAGATCGGCAGGCCGTTGGTCCCCTGGACCAGCGTGGCGCCGGTCTCGGCATGATACAGCCCGTGGCAGGCGTCGCGCGCCTCGGCGATGATCGGATTGAAGGCGGAGCGGTAGAGCGTCGCGTCCATCTCGTCGGCGATCTGCTCCAGCCGGCCCTTCAGGACGGCGAGCGTGACGGGATCGATCGGGGTGGTCTTGGTGGTCATGCTGCGTCCTCCCGCTTGGCGGGTGCAAAGTCCTTGTAGGTTTCGCCGAGCGCCAGCATCCCGGGCGTGCCGATCAGCTCGTTCAGCGCGTTGAAGTCGAACATGCGGTCACGGAACGGCTGGGTGGTGCCGTGCTGCGCCAGCGAGCCGTAATAGTCCTGCGCCTGCCGGGCCAGCGCCCGCACGATGCCGCCGGGGAAGATCACCAGCCGGTAGCCCAGCGCCCCCAGCTCCGCGGCCGAGCTGATCGGCGTCTGGCCGCCCTCGACCATGTTGGCGAGCAGCGGGCGGATGCCGCCCAGGTCGGTGGCGATGGCGGCCAGCTGGTCGCGGGTCTTCGGCGCCTCGACGAACAGCACGTCGGCACCGGCCTCGACATAGAGCCGGGCGCGGTCGAGCGCCGCCGACACCCCTTCCACCGCCACCGCGTCGGTGCGGGCGACGATCAGCGTGGCGTCGCTGGCGCGGGCATCGACCGCCGCCTTGATCTTGCCGGCCATTTCCGCCGCCGGGATCACCGCCTTGTCGGTCAGGTGGCCGCAGCGCTTGGGAAAGCTCTGGTCCTCCAGCTGGATCGCGGTGGCGCCGGCCCGCTCGAACATGCGCACGGTGCGCTGCACGTTCAGCGCGTTGCCGTAGCCGGTGTCGCCGTCCACCACCAGCGGCGTGGCCACGCGGTCGCGCACCAGGGCGATGGTGTCAGCCACCTCGCTGACCGACACCAGCCCGATGTCGGGCCGGCCGAGCCGGGTGTAGGCGATGGCGGCACCCGACAGGTACAGCGCCTCGAACCCGGCGGCGGTTGCCAGCGAGGCGGTGAAGGCGTCATAGACGCCGGGGGCCAGGACGACGCGGTCCTGGGCCAGCCGGTCCCGGAAACTCGTGGTGGGGACGATCATGTCAGGCGCTCCCCCCGGTGCCGGTTCGCGATGGTGTCGCGCTCCGCCGGGTCAGGGTTGGAAGATCTTGGGTGGTTGGAAGAGGTTGGGATTGGGCCGGAGCACGCATCGCTCACAGCCCGAGATAGGTGCGTTTCAGTTCGGGATCGCGGGCGATGGCCTCGGCCTCGCCGGACATCGCGAAGACGCCGTTCTCCAGGATGTAGGCTCGGCGGGCGACCTCCAGCGACTGGACGACGTTCTGCTCGACCAGCAGGATCGCCAGCCCGTCGGTGTTCAGCTTGCGGATCAGGCCGAACATCTCTTCAACCACCAGTGGCGACAGCCCGAGCGACGGCTCGTCGAGGATCAGCAGCAGCGGTTCGGCCATCATGCCGCGGCCGATGGCGAGCATCTGCTGCTCGCCGCCCGACAGGGTGCCGGCCAACTGCCGCTCGCGCTCCTTCAGGCGGGGGAAGGTGGCGAAGATGTGTTCCAGGTTCCGGGCGCGGTGCGGCTTGCCCCGACGGTAGCTGCCCAGTTCCAGGTTTTCGCGGATCGACAGGTTGGGGAAGATCTTGCGGCCCTCCGGCACCTGGATCAGTCCCTCCTCCACGATGCGGGCGGCCGACCGGCCGTCGATGCGCTCGCCGGCAAAGCGGATCTCGCCGGCCCAGGCCGGCAGCACACCCGACAGCACCTTGTTCAGCGTGGTCTTGCCGACGCCGTTGGAACCGAGCACGGTGACGATCTCCACCGTCTCGACCGCCATGTCGATGCCGCGCAGCACCTCGGTTGCGCCGTAGCCGGCCCTTAGGCCGCGGATGTCCAGCAGCGCCTCAACCATGGACCGCACCCTCCGCCTTCAGCCGGGCGGCGGCGCCGTGGCCGAGATAGGCCTCGATCACCTGGGCGTCGGCGCAGACCGCGGCGGGCGGTCCCTCGGCGATCATGCGGCCCTGTGCCAGCACATAGACGCGCTCGCACAGGTTCATCACCGCCTGCATGACATGCTCGATCATCAGGATCGTCACCCCCTTGTCGCGGATGTCGCGGATCACCGGGATGATGTCGCGGATCTCCGACGGGTTCAGCCCGGCCAGCACCTCGTCCAACAGCAGCAGTTTCGGTTCGGTGGCGAGCGCGCGGGCCAACTCCAGCCGCTTGCGCCCGGCCACCGTCAGCCCGCCGGCCGGACGGTCCAGCTCGGCGGCCAGCCCGACCCGCTGGGCCACGTCGCGCGCCTTGGCGATGGCGTCGGCGCGTTTGGCATGGCGCAGATAGGCGCCGACCGCTATGTTCTCGCACACCGTCAGCCCGGCGAAGGGCTGCACGATCTGGAAGGTGCGGCCGATGCCGCGCCCGGCCCGGCGGTGCGGCTCCTCGGCGGTGATGTCCGCGCCCTCGAACCGGATGCGGCCGTCGGTCGGCTCGATGAAGCCGGAGATCATCGAGAACAGCGTGGTCTTGCCGGCGCCGTTCGGGCCGATCAGCCCGATGATGCCGCCGGGCGCCACCGTCAGCGACGCGCGGTCCACCGCCATCAGCCCGCCGAAGCGCTTGGAGACGGTCTCAACGGCCAACATTGGAAGGCTCCTTGGCGGCATCGGATCGTGAGGAAGGCCGCAGCAGCCCGGCGCCGCGGTCGCGCAGCCGCTCCAACAGGCCGAGGATGCCGCCGCGGGCGAAGGCGACCGCCAGCACCAGCACGGCGCCGAAGACGATCAGGTCGATGCCGGGGATGCGGCCGGCGAACTGCTTGGCGACCTCGCCCAGCCCATGCAGGGTCAGGGCGCCGACCACCGGGCCGAAGACGGTGCCGACGCCGCCGATGATCGGGGCCAGCAGCAGCTCGACCGAAATCCAGCTGCCATAGGCGATGGTGGCGTCGATGTAGAGGAAATACTGGGCGTAGAGGCAGCCGGCCAGCGCGGTGACGCCGCCGGACAGCGCGATGGCGCGCAGCTTCACCCGCAGGCTGTCGACGCCCAGCGCCTTGGCCGCGTCCTCGTTCTCGCGCACCGCCACCAGCTGCGCCCCGAAACGGGAGCGCTGGATCCAGCGGGTCAGCACCAGCACCGCCCCGACCAGGGCCAGCACCAGCCAATAGAAGACGGCGCGGTCGGCGAATTGCAGGTTGCCGGGATGGACGTCCAGCTTGATCAGCAGCCCGGCGGCCCCGCCGGTGAAGGAGGCGGCGTTGGCGAGGATGCGGAACACCTCGGCAAAGGCCAGCGTCACCAGCGCGAAATAGGAGCCGCGCAGGCCCGAGCGGAAGCTGAGGAAGCCGATGGCCCAGCCGACCGCGGCCCCGGCGGCGGTCGCCAGCGCCAGCCCGGCCCAGGCATTGACGCCCCAGCGCAGTTGCAGGATCGCGGTGACGTAGGCGCCGGTGCCGAAGAAGGCGGCGTGGCCGAAGCTGAACTGGCCGCCGAAGCCGCCCAGGATGTTCCAGCCCTGCGCGCCCAGCGCCACGATCAGCATGAAGACCAGGAAATTCAGCACCGGGCTGGAGGTCACCACCAGCGGCAGCAACGCCGCCAGCACCAGCAGGACGAGGATGGGAAGAAGATCGCGCGCGGTCATGCCCTGGCTCCGAACAGGCCGGTCGGCCGCACCAGCAGCACGGCGATGAAGATCAGGAAGATGCCGATCTGGCCCAGGCTGTCGCCCAGCAGCAGGCCGCACAGGCTTTCCACCACCCCGATGAACAGGCCGCCGAGCAGGGCGCCGGGGATGGAGCCCATGCCGCCCAGCACCACCACCGTGAAGGCGACCAGCACGAAGGCGCCGCCGATGCGCGGGTTGACGTAGAAGGTCGGCATCAGCAGGCAGGCCGCCACCGCCAGACAGGCGCAGCCGAGCCCGAAGGTGACGGCGTAGATGTGCGGCACGTCGATGCCGACCAGGTTGGCGCCCAGCTTCTCCTTGGCGACCGCGCGGATCGCCTTGCCGGTGTCGGTGCGGTTCAGCAGCAGCCACAGCAGGCCGGTGACGACCACCGCCACGCCAAGCCCGATCAGCCGCGGAAAGGACAGCAGCAGCGGACCCAGAGCCACCACCTGGAAGGAATAGTCGGTGTCGAGCGTGCGGGTGTCGGACTGGAAGGTGGCGAGCAGCACATTCTCCAGCACGATGGACAGGCCCAGCGTGACCAGCAGGATGTTGCCGTCGTCGCCATGGCTGGCCGGCCCGATCACGAAGCGCTGCAGGCCGTAGCCGAGCGCGAACATCAGCGGCACCAGCGGCAGGATCACCAGATAGGGGTCCATGCCGAGCCAGGCCCAGGCGACCCAGACCGCGAACATGGCGCATGTCAGCAGCGCCCCGTGGGCGAAGTTGATGATGTGCAGCACGCCGTAGATCAGCGTCAGGCCCAGCGCGATCAGCGCATAGACCGCACCGGTCATCAGCCCGTTCAGCGCCGCTTCCAGGATGATCTGAGGTGAATACATGGCAGGCCCGAGCGTGAGTGGAACGGCGACGGCGCGCTTGCGCCGGCTTGCCCCCTCCCCGACCCTCCACCGCTCTCAGCGGACCTATGGTCCGCCCGCCGCGTCAGCACAAAGCGGAGCTTTGTGCGAGAACAGACGCGTGTTCGGAAGAGCGGCGGCAGTTCCCTCTCCCGCCCAGCGGGGGAGGGTTAGGGAGGGGGCAGACAGAAGGGACTTCAGACCGCCGGGAAGTTCGCCTTCACTTCCGCGTAGGCCTCCGGGAAGATCACCTTGATGTCGTCGCCCTGGATCTGGGTGTTGATCGGGGTGGCGCCCTCGTTCTGGCCGTTCACGAACTTCGTCGGGCCGTAGGGCATGATGTGGCCGGCGAAGCTGGAGCCGTTCAACGCCTCGATGATCCTGGCACGGTCGGTCGAGCCGGCGCGCTCGATGGCGTCGGCCAGCAGCTTCACGTTGGAATAGTTCAGCGAGACATTGTAGGCGAAGGACTTGCCCTGGTCCTGCACCGCCTTGCGCAGGGCCAGCGCCTGCGGGTTGCGCGGGTCGTGCCAGTGGTTGCAATCTATGACGTTCTGGGCCGCCTGCGGGAATTCCTTGAGGAAGCGGCCGTTCGACGCCGCCCCGCCCAGCACGGCGTAGATGCCCTTAGGCTTGATGCGCTGCTGCTGCATGGTGCGGGCGAGCAGCACGAACTCGCCGTAATAGTTGGACGGGATCACCAGATCGGGGTTCAGCGAGCGGATGCGCAACGCCACGTTGGACATGTCGCGCGCCGGGGTCGGATGGGCGATGGTCTCCAGCACCTCGAAGCCGCGCTTGGGCAGTTCGGCCTGCAGCAGCTTGGCGAGGCCGGACCCGAACAGCCCGTCCTCATGCACCAGCACCACGGTCCTGGCCGGCTTGCCCGCCAATTCGTTCATGCGGGTCAGATTGTCGAGCGCGACGCTGGTGACCTTGCCGAAGCCGGGGCCGAAACGGAAGGTGTTCTTCAGCCCGCGCGCCATGATCTGGTCAGACACGCCGACATCGACGAGGTACGGCAGGTCGTAGCGCGCCGCCGCCTGCGACGCCGCAAGGCAGATCGGGCTGGCGAAGCCGCCGACGATGGCGCAGGCGCCCTCCGCCTGCATCCGCTCGACCTCCTGCGTGCCGGCCTCCGGGGTGGAGCGGGCATCGCCGAACAGCATCTCCAGCTTGGCGCCGCCCAGCGACCTGATGCCGCCGGCCGCGTTGATCTCGTTGATCGCCAGCTCGGCGCCCAGACGGCCGAGGTCGCCGTCGTTGGCGAGCGCGCCGGTCACCGGCTGGAGCACGCCGACCTTCACCGCGGCGGTCTGCGCCCGCAGGATCGACGGCGCGGCCAGCGGCACGGCGGTGAAGGCGGCCGCCGCGGCGCCGGCCTTCAGGACCGAGCGGCGGGTGATGCCGGGAAGCGCGGAGTCCCGATCCGAACGTCTCATTACGCTGAACTCCTCTGTCTGGTTGCCCGCTTGGCACGGGGCGGCTTTTCGCCTTTGGCGGCCTTTTCGGCCTTGCTCTTATCCGATGCGCGCGGCCAGCCGAGCGCCGGGCTCCAGCGCCGTTCGCCGTCGCTGCCGGTGCGCACCAGATCCATGTGGAAGCTGTAGCGGTCGGGCCGGTACAGCGCGTGAAGATGCTCGACGCCGCGGCCCGACGGTTCGTAGACGACACGGGTCAGCGACAGCAGCGGCGAGCCGATCTCCAGATCCAGCGCCGCCGCCGCTTCGGGACCGGCCAGCGTCGCACTGATCGCCTGGGTCGCCCGTTCGGCCTGCACGCCCGACCGTTCGATCAGTTCCAGCAGCGGACGCGCCGCCAGCTCCGCTTCCGACCAGGTCAGGCCGATCCATTCCGGCACATGGGTGGTCAGGTAGGAGAAGGGGACGCCGTCGATCATGCGCACCCGGACGGAGCGCTGGACCCGCTCCCCCGCCGCCAGCCCCAGGCTTGCGGCCACCGCCTCGCTGGGCGGGCCATAGCCGAAGGACAGCAGCTTGACGTCGGTGCTGCGCCCCATGTCGATCAGGTGCGACAGCACGTTGGACAGGTCGGCGACGATGGGACGGACGGCGCGCGTGTCATGGACGAAGGTGCCGGACCCCGCCTTGCGCTGCACCAGCCCCTCCTTGTCGAGCAGGTCGAGCGCGCGCCGCACGGTGACCCGCGACACCGCATGCTCGGCCGCCAGCGCCGGCTCTCCCGGCAGCCGGCTGCCCGGCGGCAGTTCTCCGGCGACGATGCGGTCGCGCAGCAGCAGATAGATCCTGCGTGCCTTCAAGGGTTCAACCGCCGACTTCACAGCGTGCCGTCCTCCGCTTCACCGAGCCACGAGCCTGTCTCTTGATAAGACAGGAACCTGTATGATGGATAAGACAGGTTCAGTCAACGGGGATGTTGGACCGGCGGACGGTCTGCGGCAAAAAGGCAAAAAAACGCCCCGGCCTGCGGGAGGCCGGGGCGTCGGAAGACGATGCAGACGGACGCCGGTATCAGCCGATGCGGAACTCTTCGCGATGGATCGCGGTCATCGGCAGCCCCTCCGGCCCGATGACGCCGCGGTACATGCCGGAGCAGTTGAAGGGCAGCGCCACCCGGCCGTCACGGTCGATGGCGACAAGGCCGCCCGAGCCGCCGATCACCCCCAGTTCATCCACCACGCCGGTCGCGGCGCGGTCCAGCGTCTGGCCGCCCCAGCGCATGCGGGCGTCGATCTCGTGGGCGGCGCAGCGGCGGATGAAATGCTCGCCATGGCCGGTGGCGGAAACCGCACAGGTCATGTTGTCGGCGAAGGTGCCGGCGCCGATCACCGGGCTGTCGCCGACACGGCCCTTGGCCTTCGCGGTCATGCCGCCGGTGGAGGTCGCCGCGGCAAGGTTGCCGTCGCGGTCGCGGGCGACGGCGCCGACGGTGCCATGGCGGCGCTGATCGGCGCCGCCATCGGAGTTGTCTTCCGGGGCGCCGGAGCGGCGGCGTTCCAGCTCGGCCTGAAGGGCATCCCAGCGCGGCTGGGTGAAGAAATAGGGCGCCTCCTCCATCGGCAGTCCCTGGCGGCGGCAGAGGTCGAGCGCGCCCTCGCCGATCAGCAGGACATGCTCGCTGTGCTCCATCACCGCGCGGGCGGCGAGGATCGGGTTGCGCGGGCCGAACAGGCCGGCCACCGCCCCGGCGGCGCGGTCGCGGCCGTCCATGATGGCGGCGTCCATCTCCTGCACGCCCTCGGCGGTGAAGACGGCGCCGCGCCCGGCGTTGAACAGCGGCTCGTCCTCCAGCGCCATCACCGCGGCGGTGACGGCGTCGAGCGCGCTGCCGCCGTCGGCCAGCACATCATGCCCCGCGGCCAGCGCCCGGCGCAGTCCGGCATGATAGCCCTCGGTCAACGCGGACGTCAGGGCGCTGCGCTTGATGGTGCCGGCGCCGCCATGGATGGCGAGCGCGAAGGGCTGCGGTACGGAGAAGGTCATGGGCAGGGTCTCAGCGCAGGGAGGCCGACATGGCCGACAGGGTGTTGATCCAGCCCAGCGCGGCGGCCATGCTGGCGGCCGGCAGGCGGATGGTGACGGGGTCGAGGCGCTCGGACACCGGGATCAGCGATGCCAAGTCGGCCAGCGCCGGGCTGTTCATCTCGATCTCCAAGCGGTAGGGCGCTCCGTCGCCGCGCGGGGGCACGCGGAAGGGCGCGATGCTCGAGGCCCGGCGGACGGCGCGGGCCGCCGCCTGGCGGATGCGGTCGCGGGCGACCGACGGAGCCACCGCGCGGGCGGCGCGCTGGCCGAGCGCCTGCTTGACCACCACCTGTTCGGCGTCCGGGAACAGCGGCGCCATCTCCGCGGCGAAGCGGTCGTCGCCGGTCAGCAGGATCACCGGCACGCCGATCTCGCCGGCATAGGCGCCGTAATTGCCGGCCTCTCCCAGTTCCAAGCCGTTCACGACGACGCGGCCGAAGGCGAAGCTGTTGGTGGTGTGGGCGAGGATGCCGTACTGGCGGGCCGACGTGTGGAAGCCGACGCACATCACCCCGGCCGTCCCCGGTTCCAGCCCAGCGAACATGCCGTTGGGCTTGGGGCGGCCGAGGATCAGCTCGGCTGCCGGGTGCAACTCGTCCGGCAGCAGGTTGACCATCGGGCCGTGGCTGTCGTTGACCAGGATTTCGCTCGCCCCGCCCTCCAGCGCGCCTTCGATGGCGGCATTCACCTCCGCGGTCATCAGGCGGCGGGCACGCTCGTATTCGGTGTTGCCCGGCGTCACCTGCTGTTGGGAGACCACGCCGGCCACCCCTTCGATGTCGGCGGAGATGTAGATCTTCACTCTGTGCTCCCGGAGGTCAGGATAGCGGACAGGCAGGGTCGGGTGGCGCCATCGCGGCCCACAACCGGCGTGGCGGCGGCCAGCGCGTCGAGCACCGCTTCCTGCGTCGCATCGGCCATCGCCTCGAACAGGCTGTCGATGCGGCGCTCGTTCAGCATGCGCAGCGGCACGATGTCCGCGCGCTCGTCATGGTCGATGCGGTTGGCGGTGGTGAAGCCGAGCGCGATGTCGCCGCTGCCGTGGCCCCAGAAGGACCCGACCCGCGCCAGCCCCACCCCGGCCCGGCGGATGACCCGGCGCAGCTGGCGGTGGTCGAGCGGCGCATCGGTAGCGGCGACGACGATGACGGAGCCCTTCTCGGGCGCGTCATCCGGCACCGGCGGGGCCACGCGGCGGCCGTCGGGCAGGCGCAGTTCCCCCGGCCGGCCGAAATTGGCCAGGACCAGCACGCCCAGGTGATGGCGCCTGCCGTCCAGCTTCAGGCGGCGCGAGGCAGTGCCGATGCCGCCCTTGAAGCCGAAGCAGGACATGCCGCGCCCGGCACCGACCGAACCAACCGCCACCTCGGCTCCGTCCGGCTGCTCCAGAGCGGCGGCGAGCGCCATGGTGGCATGCGCCTCGGTCACCGCCAGCGCCTGGATGTCGTTCAGCGGACCGTCGTTGCATTCCATCACCACCGGGTTGACGGTGGCGGTCGTCCTGCCGATGTCCGGGTTGGCGGCGATGGCGTGGCGGACCAGCGCGGTGGCGGCGGTGCCGACCGACAGGGTGTTGGTCAGCAGGATCGGGGTTTCCAGCGCCCCCAGCTCCTCCACCTGCATCAGCCCGACGCTCTTGCCGAAGCCGTTCAGCACCTCGGCCGCCGCCACCGGCTTGTCGCGGTAGAGGTTGCCGGCATGGGGCAGGATGGCGGTGACGCCGGTCTGGAGGGCGCCGTCGTCCAGCGTGACATGGCCGACGCGGACGCCGGGCACATCGGTGATGGCGTTGCGCGGCCCCGGCGTCAGCCGCCCGCAGGCGAGCCCGAAGGCCCGCGCCCTGCCCTTGCCGTCAGCGGAGTTTCGGGTCGAGGGCATCGCGCAGTCCGTCGCCGAGCAGGTTGAAGGCCAGCACCGTCAGGAAGATGGCGAGGCCGGGATAGAAGGTGACGTGGCTGGCGACGCCGATGTAGCTGCGCCCATCGGCCAGCATGGCGCCCCATTCCGGGCTGGGCGGCTGGGCGCCGAGGCCGATGAAGCTGAGGCTGGCCGCCGTCAGGATCGAGGTGCCGATGCGCATGGAGACATAGACGATCACGCTGGGCAGCGTGCCGGGCAGGATGTGGCGGACCATCAGCAGCCGGTCGCGCACGCCGATGGCGCGGGCGGCGTCGACATAGACCGCGCGCTTCAGCCCCAGCGTGCTGCCGCGCACGAGGCGGGCGAAGACCGGCACGCTGAAGATCGCCACCGCGTAGATGACGTTGTCGATGCCCGGCCCGAGGACGGCGACGATGCCGATGGCCAGCAGGATGCCGGGAAAGGCCAGCAGCACGTCGCAGACGCGCATGATCAGCGAATCGATCCAGCCGCCGCGGAAGCCGGCGACCAGACCGAGCGCCACGCCGGCCACCCCGCCCAGCAGCACCGACAGCAGTCCGACCGACAGCGAGATGCGCGCACCCCACAGGATGCGGCTCAGGATGTCGCGGCCATAGGCGTCGGTACCGGCCCAATGGTCGGCCGACGGCCCTTCCAGGATGCGGTCATAATCGAAGGCCGCCGGGTCGAACGGCGCGATCCAGGGTGCGGCGGCGGCGGCCAGGGTCAGCGCCAGCAGACAGATGCCGGCGGCCATGGCGGTGCGGTTGCGCCGGAACTTGCGCCAGAATTCGCGCAGCGGAGACCGGATGGCGTCGTGGCTCACGGCCACGCTGGTTGCGTCTGTCGTGGTCATGAGTAGCGGATCTCGGGGTTGGCGAAGGCGTACAGCACATCGACCAGCAGGTTGATGATGATGAATTCCAGCGAGAACAGCAGGATCTCCGCCTGGATGACGGTGTAGTCACGGTAGTTGACGCTATCCACCAGCAACCGGCCCAGCCCCGGCCAGGAGAACACCGTCTCGACCACGATCGACCCGCCCAGCAGGAAGCCGAACTGCAATCCGACCATGGTGATGATCGGGATCATCGCGTTGCGCAGCGTGTGCTTCCACACCACCAGCCGGGCCGGCACGCCCTTGGCCCTTGCGGTGCGGACGTAATCCTCGCGCGCGATTTCGATGAAGGCCGACCGGGTGAAGCGCGCCATCACCGCGGCGACGCCGAGCCCCAGCGTCAGCGACGGCATCACGTAATGCTGCCACGTCCCGTAACCGCTGGTCGGCAGCCAGCCGAGCTTGACCGAGAACAGGTCGATCATCAGCAGCCCGAGCCAGAATGAGGGAAAGGCGATGCCAGACACCGCGACGATCATGCCGACATGGTCCTGCCAGCGCCCGCGCTTCGTCGCCGACGCCACGCCGATCAGCAATCCCGCCAGCGTCGCCCAGACCATGGCGACGATGGTGAGGTAGAGCGTGGGCAGGAAGCGTTCGCCGATCTCCTGCGACACCGGCCGCTTGGACTTCATCGACCGGCCGAACTCGCCCTGCACCGCATTGCCGAGGAAGCGGCCGTACTGCACCCACAGCGGCTGGTCGAGGCCGAGATCCTGGCGCACCAGCTCGACGTCGCGCTGGGTCGCATCCGGGCCGGCGACCAGCCGCGCCGGATCGCCCGGCAGCAGATGGACGAAGCCGAAGACGAAGACGGAAATCACCAGCAGAACCGGCAGGATGCCGGCAAGACGGCCGACGAGATATTTCAACATGGGGCGGAGGTCCTGGTGGAGGGCCTGGATGTGCGGGGGGATTCTCGGGGACGTTAGCCCCCACATAAACTCCCCCGCTGGGCGGGGGAGGGACTGCCGCCACTCACCCGCCTTAAGCACTTGTCTCCTCCCCCGCCCAGCGGGGGAGGGTCAGGGTGGGGGCAATAAGGAGCCCCCACCCCCACATCACTGCAGGTCGGCTTCTTCCATCTGCAGCCCGCCGTCGGCGACATAGTAGAAGCCGGTCAGCTTCTTCGACTTGCCGGCCAGCAGGTTCTCGACGCCGAGGAAGATCCAGGGCGCATCCTTCCAGATCTGCTCCTGGGCGACGCGGTAGGCCTCGGCGCGCTTGGCGGTGTCGGCGGTGCCGATGCCGGTCTCGATCGCAGCGTCGACCGTGTCGTTCTTGTAGTAGGCGACGTTGAAGAACTTCGGCGGGAAGCCCTTGCCCCACAGCAGCGGGCGCAGGCCCCAGTCGGCATCGCCGGTCGAGGCCGACCAGCCGCCATACTGCATCTGCACCGTCGCATCCTCCGGCTTCTCGACGCCCCAGACGCGGGCGGTCTCGACACCGGATTCCAGCGGGGTGACGGTCAGCTTGACGCCGATCTGCGACAGCTGCTGCTGCACGAACTGCATGCCGCGGATGAAATTGGTGCTGTTGCGGCCGAACATCTCGGCCTCGAAGCCGTTCGGATATCCGGCTTCGGCCAGCAGAGCCTTCGCCTTGGCAAGGTCGTAGGTGTACTGGTTCGGCTGGGTGACGTGGAAGCCCAGCTTGGACGGGATCGCAGAATCCAGCGGCCCGGCATAGCCGCGATAGACCACCTTGGCGTAGGCGTTCTTATCGATGGCGTAGTTCAGCGCCTGGCGCACGCGCGGGTCGTTGAACGGCTTCTTCATGGTGTTCATCGCCACGTAGCGGGCGATGATCGACGGTGCGTCGATCAGTTCCAGCGCGCTGTTGGCCTCCACCATCTTCACCATCTCCGGCGGCAGCGGATAGATGAACTGCGCCTCGTTGGTCTGCAGCATGGCGATGCGGCTGCCGTTCTCCGGCACGCTCTTCAGCGTCACCGTATCGACCTTCGGCAGGCCCGGCTTCCAGTAGTTGGCGTTCTTCTCGACCTTCAGCGTGTCGGCTGCCCAGCTGACGAACTTGTAGGGACCGGTGCCGACCGGGTGGCGGCCGATCTCCTTGCCATAGGTCTCCAGCGCCTTCGGGCTGTGGATCATGGCGCCGGGATGGGCGAGGTTGTTGTTCAGCGCGCCGAAGGGCTGAGACAGCTTCAGCGTGACGGTGGCGTCGTCGACCACCACCGTCTCGGCCAGCATCGCCAGCAGGCTCTGGCGCTTCAGCCGGTTGGCCGGGTTGGACAGACGGTCGAAGTTGGTCTTCACCGCCTGGGCGTTGAAGGGCGAGCCGTCATGGAAGGTGACGCCCTTGCGCAGGCGGTAGGTGTATTCGGTGGCGGTGTCGTTGACCGTGAAGCTCTCGGCCAGCAGCGGCACCAGCTTCATGTCCTTGTCGAAGCCGAACAGGCCCTGCATCATCGTGCGGCTGGCCGACTGCGACAGGGTGTCGTTGATGTCGGCCGGGTCCAGCGTGGTGATGTTGTCGGGCAGGCCGACCACCAGATCCTTGGCGGCGAAGGCCGGACCGGCGAGAGCGGTGCCGGCCAGCAGGCCGGCCAGCAGAGGAAGGGCGAAACGCGTCACGTGATGTCTCCCTTTTCTTGATTCAGAAATCGCCGCCGACGGCATGGCGGGCGACGAAATGATCGTCGCCGACCGGCACCAGCGGTTGCACCGCCGGCTCGTCGCCGACGTTGCGGATCGGACTGGGAATCTCGCCGGTCAACAGCCGCAGGTCGCGGGTGCGGCGGCTGGGATCGGCGATCGGCACCGCCGCCATCAGGCGGCGGGTGTAGGGGTGCTGCGGATTCTCGAACACGGCGCGGCGCGGTCCGAGCTCGACGATCTGGCCGAGATACATGACGGCGACGCGGTGGCTGACCCGCTCCACCACCGCCATGTCATGGCTGATGAACAGGTAGGACAGCCCGCGCCGAGCCTGGAGCTCCATCAGCAGGTTGACGATCTGCGCCTGGATCGACACGTCGAGCGCCGCCACCGCCTCGTCGGCGATGATCAGCTTGGGATCGCAGGCGAGCGCGCGGGCAATGCAGATGCGCTGGCGCTGGCCGCCGGAGAATTCGTGCGGATAGCGCCGCGCATGCTCCGGCTTCAGCCCGACCTGGGTCAGCAGTTCGGCCACCCGCTCCTCGATGGCGCGGCGGCGCGACACGCCCGGCTTGGATGTCGGCACGTAGTCGTGGACCAGCATCGGTTCGGCGACGCTGAAGCCGACGGTCATCCGCGGGTTCAGCGAGGCGAAGGGATCCTGGAAGATGTACTGGATCTTCTCCTTCAGCTTCGCCTGCCCGTTGGAATCCAGCGTCGCGGTGTCGAGGCCGTCGAAGCGGATGGTTCCGGAGGTGGCGGATTGCAGCCCCATGATGGTGCGGCCGGTGGTCGACTTGCCGCAGCCGGATTCACCGACCAGCGCCAGCGTCTCGCCGGGGCGGACGGCGAAGCTGACCTTCTCAACCGCATGCACACGGGCCTTGAGCGAACCGAAGATGCCCTTGCGCACGTCGAAGCGGGTGGTGAGGTCGCGCACCTCCAGCAGCGGCGCGTCGGCGGCGCGGACGGTGTCCTGCACCGGCGGCGGGGCCGGCAGCGCGGCATCGGCCTTGGCATCGTCGACCACCAGCAGGGGAAAACGCACCGGCAGATCCTGCCCGCGCAGCGCGCCCAGCTTCGGCACCGCCGACAGCAGCGCCTTGGTGTAGGGGTGCTGCGGCGCCTGGAAGATGCGCTCGACCGGGCCTTCCTCCACCTTGCGGCCGCGCCACATCACGACGACGCGGTCGGCCACCTCCGCCACCACGCCCATGTCGTGGGTGATGAAGATGACGCCCATCCCCATCTCGTCCTGCAACAGGCGGATCAGCCGCAGGATCTGCGCCTGGATGGTGACGTCGAGCGCCGTGGTCGGCTCGTCGGCGATCAGCAGCGACGGCTTGCAGGACAGCGCCATGGCGATCATCACGCGCTGGCGCATGCCGCCGGAGAGCTGGTGCGGGTGGCGGTCGAGCAGCCGGGCCGGTTCGGGAATGCGCACCTTCTCCAGCATGCGCAGCGCCTCGGCCCGCGCCGCCTTGCGGTCGAGCCCCTGGTGCAGCATCACCGCCTCGGCGATCTGGTCGCCGATGGTGAAGACCGGGTTCAGCGACGTCATCGGCTCCTGGAACACCATGGCGATGTCATTGCCGCGCATGTCGGTCAGCGCCTCCGCCGGCGGGGAAGCGAGATCGCGCTCGCGCCCGTCGCGCCCCTTGAAGCGGATGCGCCCGCCGACGATGCGGCCCCCGGCATAATCGACCAGCCGCATCAGCGACAGCGAGGTCACCGACTTGCCGCTGCCGGACTCGCCGACGATCGCCACCGTCTCGCCCGGCGCGACGCTGAAGCTGACATCCTCGACGACGCGCAGGGGGCCATGCTCGCCGTCGAAGGCGACGCTCAGCCCCTCCACCGAAAGCAGGGCCGGCGCGGTGTCGGCAGCCTTCTCGGCAGCGGCAGCGCTCATCGGCCCAGCCTTTCGGCGAACAGCGCGAACATGCGGCGCCACACCATCCCCGGTGCACCGGTGCCGACCGGCTTGCCGTTCAGGCGGGTCACCGGGGTGATCTCCTTGGTGGTGCTGGCGATCCAGATCTCGTCGGCCGCGTCGAGTTCTGCCGCTGGAATGTCGCGCTCCTCAAGCCGCAGACCGTTCCCGGCCGCCAGCCGCAGGATGACGGTGCGGGTGATGCCCTCGAGGATGCGGGGGTCGTTGAGCGGGGTGGCGATGACGCCGTCCTTGACCACGAAGATGTTCGTGGCGGCGCCTTCGGTCACCAGCCCGTCGCGCAGTTGGAGCGCATCGACCACGCCGGCATCGGTCGCTGCCTGCTGGGCCAGCACGCTGCCCAGCAGCGCGATGGTCTTCAGGTCGCAGCGGCCCCAGCGGATGTCGGGGATGGTGATGGCGGAAACGCCCTGGTCGCGCCATGCGGCGGGCGGACGCTTCAGCGGGCTGACCATGCCGAACACCGACGGCGTCACCCCGGCCGGGAAGGCATGGCCACGGCTGGCGGCGGCACCGCGGGTGACTTGCAGGTAGACGGTCAGGTCGCCGTCGATGCCGGAGTCGGCCGACAGCCGCTCCATGATGCCCATCCAGTCGGCGGCCGACAGCGCGCAGTCGATGCGCAGGGCCGCCATGCCGCGTTGCAGGCGGGCGACATGGGCCTCCGGCTCGAACAGGTGGCCGTTGTAGGCGGCGGTCACTTCATAGAGGCCGTCGGCGAACAGGAAACCGCGGTCCAGCGGCGATACCTGGACCTCGTCCAGCGGCAGGTAACGCCCGTTCCAATAGGAGATCGTCATCGGATTCAGCTTCGTTGGCGCGTGGATGGGAATAGTCCGGTCACTTGGGCAGCAGGTCACTTGGGCAGCAGGTCACTCTGGCGGCCGGTTCGATTTCGGTACGACGTGGAGATAGGGCAGGATGCGTTCGGCGACGTCGGCGGCCTGTCCGACGCTGTCGGGACCGGAACGCGACAGTGCGGTGCCGAGCGCCACGATCAGCGCCATCAGACCCGTCGGCGAGCTGTGGCGCACGCCATGGTCGGCCCCGGCCAACAGGGTGACGTCGGCCAGCGGCACGATGGGACTGTCCGGCGCGTCGGTCAGCGCGATGGCCTTCGCCCCGCGCTCGCGGCACAGCTGGAGATGCTCGATGGTCCGGCGCGAATAGCGCGGCGAGGTGATGGCAACCACCAGATCGCCAGGCTTGACCGTCATCAGCCGGCGGATGGTGCGCTCGGTGCCCGCAAACTCGACGGCCTCGCGGACATTCTCGACATAGGGTTCCAGCATGTCGGCGAGGAACAGGGCGAGATAGGCGCTGTCGCCCAGGCCGAGCGCGATGACGCGGCCGGCCTCGCGGATCAGGCGGATCGCCGCCTCGCACTGCTCGGGCTGGAGCAGTTCCATGGTGCGGGCCACATTGCCGGCGTCGCTGGCCAGCGATTCCCGCATGATCTCGGCGTTCGAGGTGTCCCGCTGCACGGCGACGCGCAGCTTCTCCACCGGCGCGAAGGTGGATTCGAAGGCGCGCAGCAGATCCTCGCGGAACTCCGGAAAGCCTTCGTAACCGAGGAAGCGGGCATAGCGGTTGACCGACGCCACCGACACCTCAGCCGCCGCGGCCAGTTCGCCGATCTTCAACGTCGCGGTACGGAAGGGATAGGCCAGCGCCCAAGCCCCGACCTTGGCCAGCGCCGCCGGAAGCTGCTGCTGGCAGTTCTGCATCCGGATCAGCAGCGATCCCGTCTGTATGGGCTGCACCATCCCTGACGCCTCTTCGAAAGCTCAGCCGCAGCTAGGTGTCTTTAGAGTTACAGGATATGCATAATTCTGTAAAAGCATTTTCATAGGCGCGTATGCATCGCTCGTGGCGCACGCCATGCGGCCGGGCCGTGGATCGACCCATCCCGGTGCCGGCCGCTGCCCTGTGTCGCAGGCGACCGCCCTTCCCAAGCACCGCCCATCGGGACTAAAGCCTTCCCCTGCAAGAAGCCCCCCTGCCAACCCGAGCGCGCCATCCTTTCCATGACCGCCTGCCAATGACCGATGCCCTGCATGAGTGCGACGTGCTGGTGGCGGGCGGCGGCAATGCGGCGCTGTGCGCCGCGATATCGGCCCGCCGGTCGGGTGCCGACGTCATGATGCTGGACAGCGCGCCGAAGGCGCTGCGCGGCGGCAACGCCCGGCACTCCCGCAACTTCCGGATCGCGCATGACGAACCGACCCCCTGGGTTCAGGGCCGCTATCCTGCCGGCGATTACCGGTCCGACCTGCAAGCGGTCGCCGGGAGTGCGGTCGACGAGACGCTGGCGCATCTGCTGATCGGCGAATCCGCAGGCATCCTCGACTGGATGGCCGGCAATGGGGTTCGATTCCAGAGCGCCACCGACGGCGTCCTGCCCTATTCCCGGAAGACCGCCTTCTTCCTAGGCGGTGGAAAAGCGCTGATCAACGCGCTCTACGCCACCGCCGATGGGCTGGGCGTCGATGTCCGCCACGACAGCGAGGTGTGCGCGTTTCATCCCGCCGACGGTTCGACCGCCGTCACCGTGCTCCGTGATGGGCGCAAGGAAACCATCCGGGCGGGTGCGGTCGTCGTCGCGACCGGCGGATTCCAGGCGGATGGAGACTGGTTGCGCGACCGATGGGGCGAGGCGGCCGACGGTTTCATCATCCGCGGCACCCCCCATGCGACCGGCCGCCTGCTGAGGGTGTTGCTGGACGGCGGCGCCGATCCCGTCGGAGCGCCCGGCCATTGCCACATCGTCGCGGTGGATGGCCGCTCTCCGGGATTCGACGGCGGCATCGTCACCCGGCTCGACGGCGTGGCCCATGGCATCGTCGTCGACCGAGATGGCCGGCGCTTCGCCGACGAGGGGGAGCATGTGGGACCGACGCGCTTTTCCGTGTGGGGCGATCGCGTCGCCCGCTGTCCCGGCACCGTCGCCTTCTCGATCTTCGACTCGACAATCGAAAGAAATTTCCGCCCCTCCATCTTCCCGGCTGTCCGGGCGGCGAGCATCGGCGAGCTGGCGGCCAAGCTGGACATCGCGCCGGCAGTGCTGGAGTCCACCGTGGCCGCCTTCAACGCCGCGGTCCGCGCCGGCGGCCATACCGAAGGCATCCTGCCGGCGAAGACGCGGCTGGCCGCGCCGGTCGCGGTTCCTCCCTTCGGTGCCTATCCGATGCGGGCCGGCGTTACCTCGACCTGCCTGGGGGTGCGGGTTGACTGCAAGGCGCGGGTACTGCGGAGCAATGGGAGTCCGCTCGGCGGCATCTTTGCGGCGGGCGTCATCATGGCGCCGAATATCCTCGGCCATGGCTATCTGGCGGGAAGCGCCATGACCATCGGCGCAGTGTTCGGCCGAATCGCCGGACGGGAGGCCGCGGCCCATGCCCGGCGATGACGGCGACGCGGCGCGGATCGCGCAGGACGCACGGCGGGCGCTGGATATCTGCAACGCCTGCCGGTATTGCGACGGCTATTGCGCCGTGTTCAGGGCTCTGAGGTCGCGGCGGGAGCTGTCGGCTGCCGATCTGAGTTTCCTGTCCAACCTCTGCCACAACTGCCGGGCCTGCTACCATGCCTGCCAGTACGCCCCGCCCCACCCGTTCGACGTCAACATTCCGAAAAGCCTCAGCCTCGTCAGGCAGCGAACCTACAGTGACCATGCCTGGCCGGCTCTGCCGGGCGGCCGGGTCCGCCACACCGCCCGCTTCGCGATGGCCGTCACCCTGTCGATGGTGGCCGTCCTGTCGGTTCCGGCGCTCCTGTGGCTGCCGCCGGAGCAAGTGCTGGGGCGGCATTCGGGTGCGGGGGCCTTCTACCGGGTGCTGCCCTGGGGTCTGATCGCCGGGCTTGCCGGGCTGACGCTCCTCTGGTCGCTGCTGGCCATCGGGTTCAGCGTCGCGGCCTTCTGGCGCAGCATGGGTCCGGCGCCGGCCGGGGCGGCAACGGGTCCGGCCCTGCGCGACGCCCTGTGGGACATCGCGAGCTTGCGCAACCTGGGGGGCGGCGGGGCCGGTTGCAACGACCGGGACGACCGCTTCTCGCAAGCCCGGCGCCGCTTCCACCATGCGCTGTCCTATGGCTTCGCGCTCTGCTTCGCCGCCACCGCCGTCGCCACGATCTACGACCATGTGCTTGGCTGGCAGGCGCCCTATCCGGTCTTCAGCCTGCCCGTCCTGCTCGGCAGCCTGGGGGGAGCCGGCATGATGGCCGGAACGGCCGGGCTGGCATGGCTGAAGCGCCGCGCCGATCCGGGACCGGTGGCGGCGGAGCTGCAGGGCGCCGACCTTGCGCTGCTGGCCCAGCTGTTCCTGATCGCTGCCAGCGGGTTCGCCCTGCTTGCGCTGCGGGAAACGGCGGCGATGGGGCCGTTGCTGCTGATCCATCTGGGAATCGTGCTGGGATTCTTCGCGACGCTGCCCTGCGGCAAGTTCCTCCACGCACCGTTCCGCGCCGCCGCCCTGCTGCGGTGGGCCCTGGAGCGGCGGGAGCAACGACGAAAGGAACCGCCGCCACCGTGAGGCCGGCAAAGTAACGGTGAGTGTGGGGCGGCTCACATCGGGGATTGGCGGTCTTGGGTAGGGTCTGTCCATCGACAACGCGCCACACACCGCGGCGCCCCAGACCGGAGACCACACCATGATCCGCACCGCCCTGCTGACCGGCTTCGCCTCGCTCGCCCTGCTCGCCGCCCCGGCGATGGCCCAGAACATCTCCGACATCTCCAACACCGCGGCCGGCATCGGCAACACCGCCAACCAGAGCGCCACCGTCCTGCAGAAGTCCAAGGGCGGGTTCGCCGGTCCGAACGTCGCCACCGTCTCCAACCTCGCAGCCGGCATCGGCAACACCGCCAGCCAGGGCGCCTTCGTCAAGCAGAAGAGCGGCGGCCTGTTCAACGGCGGCTCGACGGCCACCATCGGCAACACCGCCGCGGGCATCGGCAACGAGGCCGGCCAGCGGGCCACGGTGATGCAGCGGAGCGGCGGCCTGCTGAGCGGCGGCTCGTCCGCCACCATCGGCAACACCGCGGCCGGCATCGGCAACACCGCCCTGCAGAGCGGCATTGTGATGCAGCGGTCCGGCGGCATGCTCGGCCCCTTCAACCGCAGCAACATGCAGAACCTCTCCGCCGGCACCGGCAACTTCGCCGGCCAGAGCGCCTTCGTCAAACAGCGCTGATCCTTTTCTCCTCCTCGGCTTCCTCCCCTGACCTCGCTCCGGCCGGCATCCCGGCCGGAGCTTTCTTTTGTCCGGGTTCCTTTGCCCGGCAAGGAGGAAGCCCTGAAAACCGCCGGCGCCTGTGGGGCGGCTCACAGCGGCGAGCAGGCCGCAAGGCTAGGCTTCCTCATCTGTACAGGCGGGGCTTGGAAGCCCGATCTGATGAACCCATTGTCAAGGAGACCACGGATGACCCTCAAGACCCTTCTCGCCGGCTTGGCCGCCGTCGCACTGCTCGCCTCGCCCGCCCTGGCCCAGCCCAAAGCCGGCACAGGCACCGGAATGGGCCTTCCATCCATGATGGCCGTGCCCGGACTGGTCAGCACCAATGTCGGCAACGCCACCAATGTCGGCGCCGGCATCGGCAACACCGCGCAGCAGCAGGGCACCTTCGTCCAAGGCGGAGGCCATAGCGGAGGCGTCCCCATCCGCGGCGGCGGCCCGCTGGTCAGCACCAATGTCGGCACCGCCACCAACGTCGCGGCGGGCATCGGCAACACGGCCGGCCAGAGGCTGGTCGGCGTCCAGGGCAGTGGTGTCCAGGTCGGGCTGAACTTCAGCGGTCGCGGACCGCTGGTCAGCACCAATGTCGGGATCGGCACCAACGTCACCGCCGGCCTCGGCAACAGTGCGGCCCAATCGCTGACCGGCCTGCGGCGCTGACCGCAGCTTTCCACGCCCATCGGGGCGATCCCGATCCGGATCGACCGGTCGGGATCGCCCAAACCCCGGGAGTGCTCCATGCCGAAGACCATGCTTGTCCTGGCGCTTTTCCTCGCCGCGCCCACCCTGCCGTTCCTGGCCGAACCGGCGCGTGCCGACTCCCTGGCCTGCCAGACGGTCAACGGCAAGACCGTCTGCCTGCGCGGTTCGGGGACGCTGAACTGCGTGACGGTCGACGGCGAGACCCGCTGTTCGGCAACATCGGCGGACATGCAGTCCGCGATGGTTCCCGATGCGGAGGCCTATCCGCTGCCGCGGCCCATCGCGCCCGACCTGCGTGGCTTCCTGGAGCGCCCGGGCGTCTTTCCAAACCACTGGACCCATCCGCAGCGCCTGGACGACGACGAGCCAGACCCGGACTGATGGCTGGCGCAGCCGGTCCATGGACGCGAGCAGGGCAAGCGATGGGCGACCGGCCAGCGCCGGCCGCCCTTTCCGTCAGCGGCGCTACACGATGGGCGGAGGGGAGCCAAGGGCGAAGTACCGCCTTTGGCGGGGCGGGGCACGTCGATTGCCGGGGTACCATGCGCCGGAAAGACCGCAACCGGCGACCACGACCGCGATCCCGCGACGCAGACCAGGATCAGGGGGCAGCCATGACCGCGATACGGATCAATTTCGACAAGGACCTCGTTCTCGCCGGGCATTTCCTGCTGAAGCATCTGGAACGCGAGGAACGTCAACGCCTCGCGGCCGCGGCGCGGCTGTCGCACCATGCGCGCGGAGCGGTGATCTTCCAGAAAGGCGATCCCGGCGACAGCATGATGGCGGTCATCCGCGGCCGGGTGAAGATCTGCTCCCACTCCCTCGACGGCAAGGAACTGGTGCTGAGCATCATCAACAAGGGCGGCCTGTTCGGCGAGATCGCCCTGCTGGACGGCGAACCGCGCACCGCCGACGCCGTCGCCCTGGAGGAAAGCGACCTGCTGGTCCTCGACCGTTCGCAGCTGATGCCGCTGCTCACCGCGCGGCCGGACATCGCCTTCCGGATCATCGGCGTGCTGTGCAAGCGGCTGCGCCAGACCAGCGAGCATCTGGAGGACACGCTGTTCCTCGAAGCGTCGTCCCGCTTCGCCCGCGCCCTGAAGCGGCTGGGCGACGCCTTCGGCCGCGCCGGGCCGGACGGGTTGCGGCTGGACATCAAGCTGTCGCAGCAGCAGTTGGGCTGCCTCGTCGGCGTCTCGCGCGAAAGCATCAACAAGCTGCTGAACGAATGGCAGCGTGCCGGGGTGATCCGGATGGAGTCCGGCCACATCGTCATCCTCGACGCCCGCGCATTGGACGAGATCGCCGACTCCTGCGCCTGAGTTTCGCCCGCCGCCTGTGGTCCGGGCCACAGCCGCGGATCACCCGGATACCCTACCCTGCTCCCTACAGTCCGGAACCGAGGGAGCCAGCGATGTTCCAGCCCCGCACCGTCCTTTTGCCCGCCGCCGCCATCCTGCTGCTGACCGCCGGGACGGCCGCGGCCCAGGTCAGCGGCGGCATCGCCTTCCCGTCCGGCCCGATCCCCGGCGCGGCGATGGCACAGGCCTTCGCCCAATCGCCGCGCCTGCCGGTCTCGGTCGACCCGAACCGCCGCGGCGCCCCTCCCGGCGCCATGGTCACAAACCACTCGCTCAGCCGGTCTTCCGTTCATCAGCAGTCGATCACCCGCATCCGCGGCGACGCCGGCTTCCTCGCCGGCTTCAACAAGGGCCAGCCGTTGGCCGCCAGCCGGCAGCCGCCGGTCCAGCCGGTCGACCCAAGCTTCACCTTCATCGATGCGCCCTTCATCGTGAACAACGTCAACAGCGCGCTGAATTTCGCCTTCGGCGACGGCAACATCAGCCAACAGCAGCTGAGCGACGGCACCGGCGTTCCAGTGGAGGAGTCGGCCGCGCCGGCACCGGCACCCACGCCGGAACCGGTGCAGGCCGCCGCGCCCAAGCCGGCGCCGAAATCCGCCGGGCCCTCCACGCTCGATCAGCTGTTGAGTGCCGCGGGGCCGCTGCCGCATCTTCCCGCCGCGCTGGCCAATGGCGGGGTGCGGTTCAACAACGTGAACACCTCCATCAACAGCGCGGTCGGCACGCAGAACCGAGCCACCCAGAAGGTGGTGACGGTCCAGAAGTGAGGGGCTGAACCGAAGGCCTTCAGTTCAAATCCCGCGCGACGCGGAAGCCATTGGCGAGATAGCGCACGTCGATGTCGTAGGAGTTCCGCACCGTACCGTTGATCACGGTCAAGCTGTCACGCCAGGAGCCGCCGCGCAGAACCCGCTTGCGGCAGGCGCCCTGGGTCCAGGCGCTGCCGTCGGCCGGCGCGCCCTGGTAGTTCTTGTTCCAGCAGTCGGCCACCCATTCCGCCACGCCGCCGTTCATGTCGTGCAGGCCGAAGGGATTGGGCTTGTAGCTGCCGGCCGCCGCCGGGGTCAGATGCTCGTGCGGGCCGCCGCAATCGTCGCAATCGGCGTGGATTCCCGCCTCCGTCCCCCACCAATAGGGCGTGCCGGTCCCGGCACGCGCGGCATACTCCCATTCCGCCTCGCTGAGCAGGCGGTAGCGCTGTCCGGTCTTGCGGCTGAGCCAGCCGACATAGGATTGCGCATCCTGCCAATGGAGGTTGTGGACCGGCGTGGCGTCGGTCGGGTTGGTCATGCGCGGCAGGTCGGTGCAGCCGCCTTCCTGCATACAGGCGCGCCATTCGCCGACGGTGACCTCATAGACGCCGAGCGCGAAGGGCTTGGCGATGGCGACGCGGTGGACCGGCCGTTCCGACGGGTCGCCCTTGTCACTGCCCATCATGAAACTGCCGGCCGGCAGCCGCAGCATCACCGGGCAGGTCGGACAATCCTGGAAACTGTTGCCGGCGCCATGGTTGCGCGCCGTGCCGTTGAGCGGTACGGGCGGTGCGGCTGCGGCCACCTGCGGTTCGGCGGCTTGTGGAGAGGCCGGCTTCGGTTCGGCTGTCTGTGGAGCGGCCGGCGGGGGAACGGGGGCCTGGGGAGCGGGCGGCGGTTCATGCTTGAGCAGGGTGGGAGCGACGAAGCCCTGGGTGCCGTCGTCCAGCGCGATGCGGAACCAGCCCCCCTCCGTCATCCGGCCGAGCACCTGCACCGTGGCGCCGCGCGCCACCCGGCCGACACGCGCGCCGTTGCTGGCCGGCGTCGCCCGCAGGATTCCGTCCGCGCCGGCGGTGTAGCGGCCGGGGGCGGCCGGTTCCAGACCCGGCCCCAGCACCGGAGCCTGCTCCGGCTTGACCTCGGGCGCCGCGTCCACGCCCTTCCTCGGAGTTTTCAGCGTCTCAAGCTGGCTGCGCGCCACCGGGGCGTAGCCGCTGCCGCCGAACAGCTGCAGGAAGGCCTGATAGTCGCCGGGTTCCTTGCTGGCCTGGATGCGCTTCCAGACGCCCTCCTCCAGATCGGCCAGCGGCGTGGAGCCGGGCTCGCCGATCTCGACCGTCACGCTTGCCACGGCGGAGCCGCCGCGGCCGTCCTCGACGCTGTAGCGCAGGGCGCCGGCCGGACCGGACCGGGCCGCTTCCGGGTCGAAGGTCAGCGCGGTCAGCGCCTGCACGGTCAGCCGGTCGCCGGCCTTCACGGCGGCGCTGCCGTTGCGCACGCTGCCGCGCTCGGGCACGGCGGTGACGGTGACAGTCAGAGGATCGCCGTCGGGATCGGTCGGGGCGTCGATTCCCATCGGGTTGCCGACAGCGCTCAGCCTGCGCTCCGCCACCACGGCCGGCGGCCGGTTGCTCGGCTTCACCGTGACCGGGACGGCACCGGTGACGGTGCCACCGCGTCCGTCGGCCACCAGGAACTCGAAGGATCCGGCCTCGCCGCGGAAGCTGCCATCCGGCTTGAAGCTGACGGCGGCGAGCTGGTCGACCGTCAGGTAATCGCCGATCAGCACGCTGCGTTCGCCGACCTGTACGGCACCGCCGCGCGGCAGGCCGGTGACGCGGACATACATCTGGTCGTCGTCGGGGTCGGTCGGCTTGCCGGGGTTCAGCGGCTCGGCGCCTGCGCGGTCCACCAGGGTCAGCGCCCGCAATTCGCCCAGCACCGGCGGCCGGTTCGGCGGGCGCGGGTTGAAGTAGAAGGGGGTGGCGCCCAGCGAGCCGTAGACGAACGGCTCCTGCCGGCCATTGGTCGCCTGCTTCACCGTGTCCCGCACGTTGCGGAAGAACAGGCTCAGCTCCAGACCGGGGCTCTGGAGGTGCTGGAGCAGCGCCGCGCTGAACGGGCTGTGGTCACCGGTGCCGTCCTCCGCCAGCTGGTCGGCGCGGGTCGCCATCGCCACCAGCGTGTCGCTGGGCGTGTCGTCCACGCTGCCGAAGCCGGGATGCGCCTGGTTGCGGTTCGACCCGCTGCGGGTCAGCCGGTCGACGAAGGGGTTGTTGCGGCAGGCATCGAGGATGAGGATGCCGAGCTTGCGTGCGCCTGCCAGCTCGCCCATCGGCAGGTTCAGCGGAATTGCCTGATAGACCAGATCGCGCTCCCGCTCCAGTTGGGCGTCGGCGGGTAGCAGATAGTTGATACCGCCGACCTGGATGCCGTGCCCGGCATAGAAGATCACCGCGACATCCGCCTGCGATGCCTTCAGGCCGAACTGGCGCAGCGTCGTGGCGAAGCCGCGGGCATCGAGGTCGTATTGTTCGTCGACCGTGAAGTTCAGCGCCCGCAGCGCCTCGCCGATGGCACGGGCGTCGTTGCGCGGGTTCACAAGCTCGGGCGCATTGCGGTAGTTGCTGACGCCGATCACCAAGGCGATGCGGCTCTCGGACGTCGACGTTCCCGGCGAAGATCCGGCCGATGGCGGGCCGGCGGCACCCGCGAGGCCCCATGGCCCCGCCACCGCCAGCAGGAAGACGACCACCACGCAAACCATCCGGCGACATCCGACCGGTCCGACCATCCCCGCCTCCGTCCCCGCCCCCCGAACCCGCCTCCATACCCGGGGATAAGAGCAGCGCATCCTGTTGCATCGCTTCCGATGACGGGATTGGCCGGCCCGGTTCCGCGGCGCGCAACGGATCACATCCAAAGATTTTATTGAAAATTTCCGGCAAGCCGCCATGGAAGAAAGAAGGATACCCGCAAATATGGCATGTGCCAAGCCGCCCCATCCGCCTACATCCGGCAAGAGAGGTCGGAACATCTCAGATGGATTACGTCTTTTCGTCCGTCACGAATACTCGCAGACTACTTTCCATCAGTCCGGCCGCCCCGATTATCGGCAAAGCTCATCGACAGCGGGTCAGCCGCCGATGTCCGTGCCGCCGACGTCCGTGCCGTCATGATCGACCAGCAGCCAGACGCGCACGGTCCTGGTCTTGCCCTTCAGGGACACTTCCCCGACCGGCAGGGCGGCATGGCGGTCGCCCGCCGCCTGCCGCACCGCCTGCCAGGTCGGATCGCCGACGATGATCCGGCAATGGCGGGAGGACCGGGCATCGACCGTCTTGCCGTAGGCCTCCAGCCGGGCGGCGGTGTTCGCGGTGTCGCCCAGCAGGGAATATTCGCTGTGCCGCAGCCCGCCCAGGCTGCCGGCGACCAGCGGGCCGGTGTGCAGCCCGACGCGGATGCCGACCGGCGGCAGCCCCTCCGCCTGCCATTGCCGGTTCAGCGCCTCCAGCTCCCGACCCATCTGCAGGGCGCAGGCGACGGCGCGCGCCGCATCGGCGTCGATCTGATCCTGGCTGGTGCGGGCGACCGGTGCCCCGAAGACCGCCAGGATCGCGTCGCCGACAAAGCGCAGCACCACCCCGTCATGGGTGCCGACGATGCGCACCATCGCATCCAGATAGCCTTCCAACCAGCGGATCAGCGGCTCCGGCTCCAGTGCCTCGCAGATGGTGGTGAAGCCTTCGATGTCGGAAAACAGGACGGTCGCGGTGAGCTGCTGCGGGCGCGGTCGGCTGCCGGCCATGAAGGTCGCGCGCTCCCGCCAGATCTCATCGGCCACGGGCTGGGAGACATGGTTGGCGAACAGCCGCATCAGCGTCCGGCGGTCGGCGCGCTCGCGCAGCGACATCTGCGCGGTCATCGCGGCAATGCCGCCGGCCCAGGCCAGCGACGGCGACACCAACGGCACCAACGGCCCGCCGGCACCGAACAGCGCCGCTCCGCCGGCCCAGGCCCCGGCCAGCAGCATCAGCCCCGCCGTCGCCAGTAGCCACGGCGGCAGCCCGGCCATCGCCACCGCCGCCCCGGCGGCTGCCATCAGGACGGCCAGCGCCGCCTCCCCCGCCAGCGGCAGGCGCGGGCTGCTCCGCCCGTCGAGCAGTTGGGCCAGCACATGGGCCTCGATCTCGACGCCGGGGGTGGAGGAACCCGCCGGCGACAGCGGCGTGCGGTGCTGGTCGATACCGGCCAGCGCCGTACCCACCAGCACCGTCCGCCCGGCCAGCCACTCCTTCGGCAGCAGCGCCACCGCTTCGGCCGGATAGACCGGGAAGGGCGTGGCCGCGGCATCCGGCCGACCATGCCAGTCGATGCGGAAGGGCTCCACCGGCAGGTTCCCGCCATTGCCGCCGGTACGGGCCAGTTGCACGGGAAGGCTGGGCGTGCCGTCGCCGCCGAAGGGGACATGCCAGCGCACCGCCGCATCCAGCCGGTCCTTCGCCAGATTGGCATGGCCGCGCGGCAGTCCCTCGGTGAAACCGTCCAGGAAGCGGCGCTGCCGCTCGGTCAGCGGGGTCTGGTCGAGCGCGGTGATCGCCACCACCGGGACCGACGCGCCGAGCATGGCACGGCGCAGCCGCTCGTCCAGCGCCGGCAGGGTCGGCTGGTCGAACAGCACGTCGATGCCGATGGCGCGGACCCCCGCGGCCTCCAGCGTGCCGATCACCTCGGCCAGCATGCCGCGGTCCACCGGAGACCGGCAGGCCAACCCGGCGAAGCTGTCCTCCCCGAACAGCACCAGCGCGATGCCGGGATGCTGCGGCCGGGCCGGGGCGGCGCCGGCGATCAGCCGGTCGGCCAGCGTCTCGTCGGCGGCGCGCAGCGGCGGCACCAGCCTTGCGGCGGCCAGCGCCAGCACGGCGCTGCCCAGCACGATCGTCACGAGCAGCCGCATGCCCCGCCCGTGCCACGCGGCCCTGTTCCGGTCCCGATCCGCAGGCTCCGGAACTGGGGTGGCCGGCGGTTCCGCTCCCTGCCTTGCGGGTGCGCCGTCCATGCGGCCCCCCTCAGCGGATCTTCAGGATGAGCTGGGCGGACGCCACCTCGGTGTCGCGCAGGCGGGCCACCGCGCGGTCGAGCTGGACGGCGGCATCCTCGGCCAGCGGACGGAAGGCGTCGGCGCGGCCCGGCATCTCGTCGTCCAGGTTGCGGCGGGCGGCGATGCAGCGCACCTCCAGGTCGCCGGGACCGTCTCCGGCGCGAAGGGGCAGCGGCATGCGGTCGCCGGGCAGGTCGAGCGGTGCATTGCCCGCGACCTGGGCGCTCCGCATGGCGCCGGCCGGAAAAATCGGGATCAGCTGGGCGCGCGCATTGCGCAGATAGCAATAGAGATGGGCGTCGCGGTCGGTCCTGATCCGCAGGCGGATGTCCTCGCCCGGCCGGTATGCGGCGGCTGGCCCGCGGTCGGCCGATACGGAAAGGTCAAGCGGCAGCGTCGCGTCGCGCAACGCGGCCATCGCCGCGCCGATCTGCCCGGTGCAGCCGGCCGACGCCATGCGCACCGCGAGCGCGGCGCCACCCGCCGCCTCCACCATGCGCACATGCAGCGTGCCGAGCGTCGAGCCGTCCGGCCGCAGGGCGCGGATGTCGGCGCCGTCGGCCAGCGGCAGTGCCTGCGGCCAGGGAACGGTCGCGCCGCCGCTCCAACTCACCGGCGCACCGGAATTGCCGCCGGCATCCTGAAGCACGAGCCGGTCGAGCCCGGGCTCGGCCGGGCGGCGCAGCAGCGGCGTGGTGCCGGCCTTGACGCACTGGGTGCCGGATAGCGCCGGATCGAGCGCCAGGGCGCGGTCCAGCGCCGCATCCAGCGGATTGCCCAGCGCCCGTGCGGCGCCGAGGTCGCTCTGCATGAAGCGGTCGTCGCCGGGACCGGCGCGGGCCGCGGTGGCATGGCCTGCGGACGCGCTGTCCGGCCTGTCGCCGGGCACCCCGTCAAAGGGACCGCGCAAGCGCAACAGACGGCCGTTGGCGAACAGCAGGGTCGCGTTCGCCCCATCGGGAAGCCGGACGGCCTGCCCGTCGGGAACCAGTTGGCCCTGGGCATAGCCGGGCGCGCTGGAGGCCACGACCACGGCCTCCGCCCGCAAGGCGGCGGCATGGCCGCATCCCAGCACCACGGCGGCGGCGCCCAGAAGGCGGGAAAGGGGGAATGTCGACATGGTGTCACCTTTCATGGTGTCGGAGGGTCAATCGGGGCTGCGCCGGTCGTGACCCTTGGTTTCGAGCGGGGCGAGCAGGCAGGTGGTGCGGGACTGGGTCGTCACCGAAACCATCCCGTCCGCCCCGCCGCTGCGGCGGAAGCGCAAGCCGTTGATCTGGCTGGCGATGCTGAGCGAGACGACGGCGAGGTCGGATTCGTCGATGATCTTGTGTCCATCCTGCCAGCACTGGACCCGGACCCGGTTGCCGGAGGGGGCGATGTCGACGCCGCCCGCCATCGCATCCCCAGCCGCCGCACCGCCGGCGGCGCCCGGTGACTGGCCGTTCTTCTTGCGGACCAGCGTGGCGTCGGCCGCTCCGCTGACCAGCAGGCCAAGCGCGGCGGCAAGGAGCAAGGCGCGTTTCATGACAATCCCCTCCCGGTTCGGATGGCCGCTCAATGGGTGGGCTTGAATTCGACGCGCCGGTTGCGACCGTCATAGGGATCGGCGGCGATCGGCGTGACCGGGCCCTTGCCGTCCACGGTGATGCGCTTCGGGTCGATCCGGTGGACACGGACCAGATACTCGCCCACCGACACCGCGCGGCGCTGCGACAGCAGCATGTTGTAGGCAAGGCTGCCGCTGGCGTCGGTGTGGCCCTCCACCGTCAGGGCGAGGCTCGGATCCTCCGTCATCAGCGAGCCGACCGAGTCGATGTAGGAGGCGGACTCCGCGGGGATCTCGGTCGAGTTGAGGGCGAAATTGATGCGGAAGCCGAAGGCCTGCGGCGCAGGGTCCGGGGTGCCGGCGGCAGGCTCGGCCGCCGGCTGTTCCGCCCGGGCTTCCTGCCTGACCTCCTGCTTTGCCTCCTGCCGGTGCCGCCTGGGAGCCGGACGGCTCGGCGCGGGCTGGGCGATGGGCTGGACATCCGGTTGGACTTCCGGCTGCACGGACGGCGGAGCGGCGGCGGGAGCGGCGGCCGGCACCGCGTAGTTGATCTCGTCCACCGGCCGGGGGCGCTTGGCCGCGGCCCCGGCCGCACCGCCGATGATCTCGATGCTGCGCGTGCGGATCTTCGGCTCGGGCGCCACCACCTCGCGCAGCTCGTCCAGGCTGGGCGGCCGGTCGAACATCATCACCTTGGACGGACCGGAACCCTCGACGGTCTGGGCCGGCGCCGGGCCGGCACAGACAGCGGCCAGCATCGGCAGGGCGGCGGCGCAGAGCAGGGCGTGGGACAACAGGGCGGATTTGGTCATCTGAAGCTCCATCGACAGGAGAAGGACGGCGTTGCACCGGTTCTATCGCGTCCCCCTCCCCCCGCGCTGTGAGCCGGCCAACAGTCGGACGGCGTTTTCCGCAAGGGCAGCCGCAGCGCCTCACTCGCCTTGCGCCAGCGTCCCCGGCAGCACCTTCACCGTCAGCCGCTTGGCGCGCGAATCGCTGCCCTTCGCCGCCGCGAAGGCGTTGATCACGTCGTCCAGCGCCGTGCCGGGGATGGGTTGCAGATCCTCGCGCTTGAACTGCTCCGGTATGCGCACGCCGATCTCGTCGTGCGACAGGATGCAGGCCACCGTCTCCTCCGCACCCGGCCGGTCCATGCGCAGGTTGAAGGGTTTCTGCACGCCGGGCGGGATTTCCACCTGGCGGTTGGCCTCGACATAGGCGTCGGGCTGGAAGCGGTTGGGGAAGATGCGGGCGACCGAGCCGGCGGCGTCGCGGTAATAGCAATAGACGAAGCCGTCCGCCGTCGGCTGCACCCGCACCACCAGCGCCTCCCCGGCGCGGTAGCGCGGCGCCGGACCGCGGTCGGACGACAGCAGCAGGTCGAGCCGGGCCGGCGACGGCTGGGCGCGCGGCAGCCCCTCGCCCCCGGCGTTGCTGACGCTCTGCAACCGGGCCGGCGACGCCCCGCCCTGGCCGGGCGGCTTGGCCAGCAGGCGCTGGTAGAGGTCGAAGTCGATGCGGCCGGTGGCGATCAGGTCATGGTCGGCCTGGAAGCGGCCGGCGGCCTCGGCGGTGCGCTCGTCCAGCTGCCCGTTGATCGGCCCGTCGTAATAGCCCTGCGCCGACAGGGCACGCTGGGTGAAGCTGACCCGTTCGGCCGGCGCCATGCCGTCGAACCAGCCGCGCGCCTCCGCCATGAAGGCCGGGTTGGTCTGGTCGATGCCCAGGCATTGCCAGTAGGGCACGCGGGTCAGCTTGCCCAGCACCTCGATGGTGCTGAGCTCGACCAGGGTGCGCACGCCCTGGTGCAGCCCTTCCGCGCGGTTGAGGGAGACGTTGAAGGACAGGCCAGCCTTGCCGATCACCCCGCCGGCATCGGCGCCGCGCCCGGACGACACAACGGCCAGCGTGTTGGATGCCGACATGCCGGGGATGATCTGGCGCGTTACCAGCTCCCCGACATTGAGGTCGACCGAGACCATCGACACCACCTGATCGGCCGACACGCCGAGGTCGAGCTTGGGCAGCGACAGCCCCGCCCCCGCCGTTTCGCTGACCACATTGTCGTCGAGCTGGGTGATGGCGCCACGGATATAGTAGGACGGCGCCCGGAAGTTCGGCTGCACACCGATCATCCAGTAGAGCGCGTTGACGTCGTCCAGCGCCGGTTCGAAATCGACGAAGCGGAAGGCGTTGGAGGTCTCCGACATGCGGGAGACGGCGGTGATCAGCATCTCCTTGGTTCCGCCGGCCACCCGCCCGGTGGCGTCGGGCAGGCCGTTGGCGGTGACGTAGATGTCGCGCTTGCCGTGGGTCCACAGCAGCGTGTCCATGCAGCGCAGCGCCTCGCTGAAGCTGCTGATGGTGCGCACCGCCGGGGTCTTCGGCTGCTGCACCACGCGGGCCATCTCACCGGAGGTGAAGCACCCGCCGAGCGCCAACGTCAGGCCGACGGAAGCGAGGATCCGGACCATGCTCATGACGCTGTCTCCCTGGGTTGTTCCGTCCGGGCCCGTCACCGCGCCGACAGTTGCGGGTTGCGGTCGGCCCGGACGGTGATGGCGATCTTCTTAGACAGGATCGGCGGGTCGTGCGGCACATGGTCGGCGTCGGCCAGCACCAGCTGCAGGGTGTGGCGGCCGGGGGGAAGCTCCAGGACCGTCTCGGTCTGGCCCTTGCCGAAATGCAGGTGCTGCTTGTTGCTCGGGATCGGCCCGTCGAACTCCTTCAGGTCGGTGTCGATCAGCAGATGGTGGTGCCCGGTGCCGTCCTTGCGCACGCCGGCCGGGGCGACGCCGAAATTGCGCAGCCCGAACCACACCTTGAACCGCGTGCCGACCACCTGTCCGTTGTTGGGCCAGCCGATGTAGAGCCACGCATCCTTGCGTCCGGGCGTGCGCGGCGACTGCGGCTGCGCGGCGATCGGTGGCGATCCGGCCCCCGATCCGGTGGCTTCGGCATGGGAATGGGCGGTCGCATCGGCCGCCATCGCGCCGGCCGCCGCGAGCGCAAGCGCGGCGCAAGCCGAGATGCCCAGCGGCCCGAGGAATCCTGTCTTCATGGTGCCCTCCCTGGCGGACCCGCGACCGGCGCGGACCCAGTTGGCCAGCCGCAGTCAAGCCGGGCGCCGGCCGGGCGGACTGTGAGCTGGCAGACATGTCCCGCAAGCCAACCGGTCAGCGGACCGTGACGGTGATCTTCTCCGACATCACCGGCGGGTCGTGTGGGATGTGGTCGGCATCCCCCAGCACCATCTGCAGCGTGTGGGTGCCGGGCGGCAGCTCCAGCCGCGCCTCGGTCTGGCCGCCGCCGAAATGAAGGTGCTGCTTGTCGCTGGGGATCGGCCCGTCCGGGTCCGACAGGTCGGTGTCGATCAGCAGGTGATGGTGTCCGGTCTCGGCATGGCCGATGCCGGCAGGCGCCACCCCCATGTTCTGAAGCCCCATGCGCACCCAGAATTTTCCGCCGTCGATGACCGCGCCGTTGGCCGGCCACAGGATGTAGGCACGCGCGCCCTCCGGCGCCTTCGCCCGGTCGGCCATTCCCTGCCCAGCCAGAAACAACGGCAGAAGCAGCAGGGCGCCGACCGCGATCACGGCAGTCCGCAGCATGATCCCCCCCCTGGTTTTCTTCATTGCCCTTCGTCCGATGGCCTTCATCTTAGGCTTCGACCGTGAAGCGCGGTCCCCCCGAATTCCTGGGTAATCCCATCACGTTGGAAGACGGTTCCTTTCAATCGCCTTCCACCCCGGACGGGAGTCCGCAACAGCTGCTTTAACCTTCCTTTCGGGCACTCCGCCTTCTGATAATCCCGAAACCCCGCCGGATGGCCGAGGGCGTCGGATTCGCGCGTGCCGGAATGCCGGCTTCGGTCAACGCCTGATCCCGAACAGCTGTTCGTTCATGACCGCGCGGTCCCCCGTGGCCACACCGGCCGGCCGGACCGGCGGCTGGAGGCTGCCCCGCATCCCGGCGAAGCCGCCCGTGACATCGCCGCCAATCCGTCCGCCGCCCATCCAGGGAGGAAAGGGACCGCCTCCCCCACCGGTGGCCGGCGGCGGACCGCCGACGCGGTTGGCCAGCATCGACATCGTCGCGGCGGACAGGGGGATGCCACCCGACTGCACCTCGAACGCCCCGGCGGGTCGGGCAGCCACCAGCAGCGCCGCGAGGGGGACGGCGCACAGGGTGCGCAGGACGAGTCGGCGCATCGGGCGTCTCCTTCGGTCGGGTCACGGGGCGGATCAGGACGCCATCATGGCATCGCCGCCCGCCCGCCGCTGTGGCGCAGGCCACATTCCGGAACCGGAATGCCGGGCGGCCGCCGCCGGTAACGGTCGGACAAGCCTGAATTTTTCCGCATTCCACACAGGAAGTTTGACGGATCGCACGGATACGGTGAACCTTTGGACATCGAACGGGCGGGCGTCATGGCCTCTGCCCTTCACCCGATCGGCCGAAAGCCGACGGGCGCCGTGATCGGCCAACAACAGGGAGCTTCCGAACATCATGACCGCTGAAACGCTGCGCTGCCGTCTCGTCGCCCGGATGGCAGGCCCGGTCGTCGCCAGCCTGCTGGGCCTTGGCGTCGCGGCCGGCCCGCTGGCCGCCGCCGCCGAGACCTGGGACATGCCGACCCCCTACCCGGACACGAACCTGCACACCATCGTGGTGAAGCAGTTCGCCGACGACGTGAAGGCGGCAACCGGCGGCAAGATCCAGATCACCGTCCATTCCAACGGCTCGCTGGTCCGCCATCCCGAGATCAAGCGGGCGGTGCAGTCCGGACAGGCCCAGGTGGGCGAGGTGCTGATCAGCTCCTGGGCCAACGAGGACCCGCTCTACGGCCTCGATTCCGTTCCCTTCCTCGCCACCGACTTCCAGGCGTCGCGCAAGCTCTATGACATCTCCAAGCCCTATCTGGAGAAGAAGCTGGAGCGCCAGCGCCTGAAGCTGCTCTACTCGATCCCGTGGCCGCCGCAGGGCCTGTATGTGAAGGACGAGATCCAGACGGTCGACGGCCTGAAGGGGCAGAAGTTCCGCGCCTACAACCCGGCCACCACCCGGATCGCCGAGTTGAGCGGCGCCATCCCGGTGAAGATCGAGGCGGCCGAGGTCGCGCAGGCCTTCGGCACCGGCATCGTCACCGCCATGATCACTTCGGCCGCCACCGGCGTCGACACCAAGGCGTGGGACTTCGTGAAGGTCTATTACGACGTCCAGGCCTGGTTGCCGCGCAACATGGTCTTCATCAACGCCGACGTGTGGAAGGGGCTGGACGCCGCCACCCAGAAGGCTGTCCAGGACGCTGCAGCCAAGGCCGAGGCCGCCGGCTGGGCCGACTGGGAGAAGAAGACCTCCGACCTGAACAAGACCATGGCCGGCAACGGCATGAAGGTGCTGGCTCCGTCGGACAAGCTCAAGGAAGGATTGTCCGCCATCGGCAAGACCATGACCGAGGAATGGACCAAGGCCGCCGGCGCCGACGGTGAGGCCATCGTCGCGGCCTACCGCAAGTAGCCCCCGGACCACCGGCAGCGGCCGGCACTCGCCGTCATCTCTCAAGGGGACGGTCCGAGTGCCGGGCGCCTGCCCGTCGAGCCCTCTTAGCCCCGACCGACCGCAGGAGGTGGTTGCGCCATGCGCACCGCACTGTCCATCCTTTACCGCACCGCCGAGATCCTGGGCGCGGTCCTGCTCGCCGCCATCGCCGTTCTGATCGTGACCCAGGTGGCGAGCCGCCTGTTCGACCGCATGGTGCCGGGAGCCGACGAGTTGGCCGGCTACTGCATGGCGGCGTCCTTCTTCATGATGCTGGGGCCGGCGCTGCGCCGCGGCGCGCATATCCGCGTCGGCGTGCTGGTGGAGCGGCTGCGCGGCGCCCCGCAGCGCGTCATGGAACTGCTCTGCCTGGGCTTCGCCACCGCGCTCAGCGGCTATTTCGCCTGGTACTGGGCGCGCATGACCTACGATTCCTATGATTTCGGCGACCTCAGCCAGGGCGTCCTGCCAATCCCGCTGTGGATGCCGCAGGCGCTGATGGCGGTCGGGCTGATCGTGCTGGTGATCGCCCTGGTCGACGACCTCGTGGCGGTGCTGCAGGGGCGCGAGGCCTCCTACCAGCATGCCGGCATGCAGAGCGAGGGCTGAGCGATGGACCAGACAACCGCATCCATCGTCGTCGTCGTGACCATGTTCCTGATGCTGGGCGCCGGCGTGTGGGTGGCCCTGGCGCTGGCCGGTGTCGGCTTCGTCGCCATGGCGCTGTTCACCACGCGGCCGGTCGGCATGGTGATGGCGACCAACATCTGGGGTGCCAGCACCTCCTGGACGCTGACGGCATTGCCGCTGTTCATCTGGATGGGCGAGATCCTGTTCCGCACCCGCATCTCGTCCGACATGTTCAAGGGGCTGGCGCCCTGGACCGGCTGGCTGCCCGGCCGGCTGATGCATGTGAACATCATCGGCTGCTCGATCTTCGCCGCGGTGTCCGGCTCGTCGGCCGCCACCGCCGCCACCATCGGCCGCATGACCATCCCGGAGCTGAACCGGCGCGGCTACGACCCGATGATGACCATCGGATCGCTGGCCGGCGCCGGCACGCTGGGGTTGCTGATCCCGCCCTCGATCATCATGATCGTCTACGGCGTGGCCGCCGACGTCTCCATCGCCCGGCTGTTCATCGCCGGCGTCATTCCCGGCATCGTGCTGACCGGCCTGTTCATGCTCTATGTCGGCGGCTGGTCGCTGCTGAATCCCGGCCGGGTGCCGCCACCCGAACCGTCCCAGAGCCTGGCCGAAAAGATCCGCGACACCGGGGCGCTGATCCCGGTGGTGCTGCTGATCGCCGCGGTGCTGGGCTCCATCTATGTCGGCATCGCCACCCCGACCGAGGCCGCCGGCATCGGCGTGCTGGGCTCGCTGGTGCTGGCGCTGGCGACGGGGACTCTGAACTGGGCGACCTTCCGCGACAGCCTGTTCGGTGCCGCCCATACCTCGTGCATGATCGGCTTCATCCTGGCGGGTGCCGCCTTCCTGACGGTGGCGATGGGCTACACCGGCATTCCGCGGCTGCTGGCGGAATGGATCACCTCGATGCAGCTGTCGGCCGCGGCGCTGCTGGTCGCGCTGACCGTCTTCTTCATCGTGATGGGCTGTTTCCTCGACGGCATCTCGATGGTGGTGCTGACCACATCGGTCATCCTGCCGATGGTGCAGCGGGCGGGGATCGACCTGCTGTGGTTCGGCATCTACATCATCATCGTGGTGGAGATGGCGCAGATCACGCCACCGGTCGGCTTCAACCTGTTCGTGCTGCAATCCATGACCGGCAAAAGCATCTTCACCATCGGCAAGGCCAGCCTGCCCTTCTTCGTGCTGATGATGGTGATGGTGGCGCTGCTGTGGATCTTCCCCGGCATGGTGTCCTGGCTGCCGTCGATGATGATCGGATAAGGGGAAGACCGTGGATGTCCGCTTCACCTCCGCCGGCGACACCGCCTTCAACGTCGAGTTCGGCGAGACCGTCGACCGGGCGACCAACGCCCGCGTCATGGCCCTGCACGCCAGGCTGAAGGCGGCGCCCCCGCCTGGGCTGGTGGAGACGGTGCCGACCTTCCGCTCGCTGCTGGTGGTCTACGACCCGCTCGCCAGCGGCCGGCGGGACATGCAGGCCGCGGTGGAAACGGCGCTGGCCGCCGCCACGGCCGCCATGGCACCGGGACGGCTGTGGCGCCTGCCGGTCTGCTACGCTCCCGACCTCGGCCCCGACCTCGTGGAGGTGGCCGACGCCCTCGGCCTGACGGCGGAGCGGGTTGCGGCTCTGCACGGCTCATCCGAGTATTTCGTCTATATGCTGGGCTTCATGCCCGGCTTCGGCTACATGGGCGACCTCGTGCCGGAACTGGAGCGTCCACGGCGGAGCGAGCCGAGGCTTCGGGTTCCTGCCGGTTCCGTCGCCATTGCCGGGCGGCTGACCACCGTCTATCCCTGGGAGAGCCCCGGCGGCTGGCACCTGATCGGCCGCTGCCCGGTGCTGCTCTACGATGCCGGCCGGCCGGACCCGATCCTGCTGGCGGCCGGCGACCGTGTGCGCTTCGACCCGGTGGACCGCGCCGGCTTCGACACCATTGCGGCGGCGGTGGATAGCGGCCAATTCGACCCCGGCCGCCTGAGGACCGCATGATGGCGGCCATTCCGACAGCTTTCCTGACGGTGGTCCGGCCCGGCCTGTTCGCGACCGTCCAGGATTTGGGCCGCTTCGGCTTCCAGGAACTGGGAATGCCGGTGGCCGGCGCGCTGGATCCGCTGGCGCTGCGGCTCGCCAATGCGCTGGTGGGAAACCCCGCCGGCAACAAGGATTGCACCGCCGGGCTGGAGATCGCCCTGCTCGGCCCAACCCTGCAGGTCGAGGCCATGTCCGTCCGCATCGCCGCCGTCGGCCCGCTGGCGATGGCCGTGGAGCGCGAAGGACAGGCATCGCGACCGCTGGAACCCCATCGCAGCCACACGCTGGTACAGGGCGACATCCTGCGGCTGGGGGCGGTCGACGGCGCGTCTGTCGCCTATCTGGCGGCTGCGGGCGGATTCGCGCTGGAACCGGTGATGGGCAGCCTGTCGACCTATGTGCGGGCGGGCATCGGCCCGCTCGGCGGCCGGCCGCTCGCCCAGAACGACCGGCTGCCGCTTGCCTGGGACGCTGCTCCCGGCGGGCCCGAAACCGGGCTGCCGCAATTGCCCGACTATGGCTCAGGGCCATTGCGCGTCGTCCTGGGACCGCAGGACGGCCGCTTCACCGAAGCGGCGCTGGCGACCTTCCTGTCCGCAGTCTACCGCGTCGGCAAGCAGGCCGACCGGATGGGCCTGCGGCTGGAGGGGCCGGCGCTGACGCATCGCGGGTCGGCCGACATCCCGTCGGACGGGCTGGTCACCGGCGCCATCCAGGTTCCGGGCAACGGTCAGCCGATCCTGCTGCTGAACGATCATCAGACCATCGGCGGCTATGCCAAGATCGCCACGGTGATCTCCGCCGACCTGCCCCGCGCCGGCAGGCTGCGCCCCGGCGACAGCCTGTCCTTCCAGGCGGTGACGGTGGAGGAGGCGGAGGCGATCCGCCGCCACCAGGAGCAGGCCATCGCCGGCTGGATCGGTGCCATCCGCCCGGTCCGCCCGGCCGGTGGCATCGACCTGGACGCGCTCTATGCCGAAAACCTGATCTCCGGCACCGTCGACATCGTGAATGGCGGCAGCGACCTCGAACTTTTGTAAGGTGTCGTTTGCGGCCTGCCCCCTCCCCAACCCTCCCCCGCCTTTGGCGGTGGAGGGGGCTGCCGCCGCTCCGCACAAGCCCCCTCTCCCGCGGAACGCGGGGGAGGGGCGGGGAGGGGGCACTAGGCTTGGACAAGGCATGGCTTAAAAAAACGGCATGTGCCTGCGGATGCCGCCTAAAGCAGCAGCAACAGCATCCCGGGATCAGCCACCCCAACAAGCAAAAACAATAATAACTATTTGAAATATATTCATAAGTTAGAAAACGGCATGCGCTTTGCTATCTAACCATCCGTAAAACGGCAACGCGGAACGGACGGTGCAGCCATGGTCGGAGCCTCGCCAAGCAGTCAGTCGGCCCAGCGCGGGCAGACCCTCCTCCTCGACGGGATCACCCAGCGCTATGGCAACACGCTGGCCGTGAACGACGTGACGCTCGACATCAAGGGCGGCGAACTGGTCGCCTTGCTCGGGCCGTCGGGCTGCGGGAAGACGACGCTGCTGCGGATCATCGCCGGCTTCATGGCCCAGACCAAGGGCAACGTCATCGTCGGCGGCGAGGCCATCGACGGGCTGCCGCCCAACCGACGCGCCGTCGGCATCGTCTTCCAGAACTACGCGCTGTTTCCGCACATGACGGTGGCCGAGAACGTCGCCTACGGGCTGGACGCCCGCGGCGTCGACCGCACCACCCAGCGCAGCGAGGCGCAGCGCATGCTGGATCTGGTGAAGCTCGGCCATCTCGGCGACCGCATGCCGCGCCAGCTGTCAGGCGGGCAGCAGCAGCGCGTGGCGCTGGCCCGCGCGCTGGCGGTCAACCCGTCGATCCTGCTGCTGGACGAACCCTTCGCCGCGCTGGACAAGAACCTGCGGCTGGACATGCAGATCGAGGTGAAGCGCATCCAGCGCCTGTCCGGCATCACCACCATCCTGGTCACCCACGACCAGGAGGAGGCGCTGTCGATGGCCGACCGCGTCGCGGTGCTGAGCCAGGGCCGGCTGGAGCAGTTCTCGCCGCCGACAGAGATCTACGACGCGCCCGACAGCCTGTTCGTCAACACCTTCGTCGGTTCCGCCAACCTGCTGGGCGGCGTGCTGGTCGAGGCCGGCCGCGACGGCGGCACGGTCCGGCTGGATGCCGGCGGCACCATCGAGACCCGCGCGCCCAAGGGCGACGTCCGTCCCGGCGGCCGCGTCACCGTGTGCCTGCGGCCGGAGCATCTGCGCGTCGATCCCGCGGCGGTCGGTGCCGACGCCCTGAACGGCGTGGTCGAGATGGGGCTGCCGCTGGGCGCCACGGTCGTCCATGAGGTGCGCATCGCCGACGGGTCCGCCGTGAAGGTGTCCGAGCCGCGCATCGACCGCGCCGCCCTGTTCGCCCCCGGCACGCCGGTGCGGCTCGCCCCGGTCGCCCCCCGCCTCGCCTCGGTCTTCGCCGCGGCCTGACCTCCCTTCACCTGCCCTTTCCTCCCCTCCGCCTTTCTCCTTCCCCACCCGACAGGAGTGATCGATGCTGCTGACCCGCCGCACGCTGATGCAGACGGCCCTGACGCTTGGCGCCATGCACGCCTTTCCCGGCCTGACCTGGGCGCAGGCCCGGCCGCTGGTCTTCGCGACCTTCACCGGCAGCTGGGAGGAGGCCCACAAGGCCGTGCTCGTCCCCGCCTTCCGCAAGGCGACCGGCAACGCCGACATGGTGCTCGACCCGATGCTGTCGGTCGACCAGATCGCCAAGGTGAACGCGGCGAAGAACAACCCGCCGATCGACGTCATGCTGCATGATCCGGGGCCCGCGCTGCAGGCCATCGCCCAGGATCTGGTCGAGCCCTATCCGGTGGAGAAGAGCGCCCACTACAAGGACCTGATCCCGGCGGCGCAGGTGCCGATGGGGCCGGCGCCCTTCTTCCAGGTGGTCGGCATCACCTACAACCCGGAAACGGTCAAGACGCCGCCGACCTCCTGGGCCGACCTGTGGAAGCCGGAATTCAAGGGCCGCGTCGGCATCACCAACCTGAACTCGACGCTCGGCACCGGCTTCATGGTCGAACTCGCCAAGATGCATGGCGGGTCGGAGACCAACATCGACCCGGCCTTCAAGGCGCTGGAGGCGCTGCGCCCCAGCCTCGCCGCCGTCGCCGCCAATCCGGGCCAGCTCGCCACCTTGTTCCAGCAGGGCCAGATCGACATTTCCCCCGGCAACTTCAACGCCATCCAGATCCTGAAGGCGCGCGGCGTCCCGGTCGAGTTCGTCATCCCGAAGGAAGGCGCCATCGCCTTCAAGACGACCATCCACATCGTCAAGAACTCCCCCAACAAGGAGCTGGCCTTCAAGCTGATCGAGGCAGCCCTGTCGCCGGAGGTCCAGGCCCAGTTGATGGACGAACCGTTCCTGATCGTTCCGACCAACACCAAGGTCGCGATCAAGGGCGAACTCGCCAAGACGCTGGCCAAGGACCATGCCGAGATCGCGAAGAAGTTCGTGTTCCAGGACTGGGCCAAGATCAACGAGCAGCGCAGCGCCTGGATCGAACGCTTCAACCGCGAAATCCGGGTGTGAGGCATTGGCTGCCCTCTCCCTGAGCGGGAGAGGGCATCTCAAGAGGAGACACCCCCATGGCCGCGACGCTGCGCAACGTCACCACCTACGACCTGAAACTGGCGGCGCCGCTGGCGGCGGGGTTCGCCGTCTTCTTCGTCACGCCGCTGGTCATCCTGCTGGCGCTGAGCTTCCAGACCGATCCGCAGGGCGGGAGCTTCGGGCTGACGCAATATGTCAATTTCCTCGGCGACCGCTTCAGCCTCGGCGTGCTGGGATCCACCTTGTGGCTCGGGGTAAAGGTCACGGCGCTGACCCTGCTGCTGGGCTATCCGGTGGCATGGCTGCACCAGCGCTCCCCCGGCTGGGCCAAGGGCGTCATCATGCTGCTGGTGCTGCTGCCGCTGCTGACCAGCGTGGTGGTGCGGACCTTCGCCTGGGTGGTCATCCTCGGGCGGCAGGGCATCGTCAACGCCTCGCTGCTCGGGCTCGGGCTGATCGACACGCCGCTGAAGCTGCTCTACACCGAAGGCGGCGTGGTGGTGGCGCTGGCCCAGGTGCAGATGCCGCTGATGGTGCTGCCGCTGATCACCGCGCTCGGCCGCATCGACCCCAACCTTGCCGACGCCTCCTCGGTGCTGGGGGCGGGGCATTGGCGGACCTTCCGCAAGGTGATCCTGCCGCTGTCGCTGCCCGGCATCATCGCCGGCTGCCTGCTGACCTACGCCGCCGCCATCACCGCCTTCATCACGCAGAGCCTGATCGGCGGCGGGCAGATGCTGTTCATGCCGATGTACATCTACCAGCAGGCATCGACGCTGCAGAACTGGCCGTTCGCCGCCGCGATCTCCGTCATCTTCCTGGTCGCGGTGCTGGTGGTGGTGTCGATCTTCAACGTGCTGGGCCGCCTGTCGCGCGGCTACACCAACGCCTGACCCCGGGGAGGCAGCCATGGCAAACCGCCGCATCGACCTCGACGCGCTCAGCTTCCGAATCGTCATGACCGGGGTCGCGCTGCTGGCGCTGGCGCTGCTGGCGGCCCCGACCGTCGTGGTGATCTGGGTATCCTTCACCAGCGGCTATTCGCTGAAATTCCCGCCGCCCGGCTATTCGCTGCGCTGGTATGTCGAGCTGTGGAATGCCTGGCAGCTCCAGTTCGCGCTGATGAACAGCCTGAAGGTGGCGGCCTGGGCGACCGCGCTGTCGGTCCTGCTGGGCGTCGCCGCCTCGCTCGGCATCGCGCGGTCGGCCAGCCTGACGGCGCGGGTTCTGGACAGCCTGTTCCTGTCGCCGCTGGTGCTGCCGGCGCTGGCCTTCGGGCTGTCGTCGCTGATGTTCTTCTCGCTGATCGGCGTTCCGGTGTCGCCGCTGACGCTGATCATCGGCCACACCGTGGTGTCGGTGCCCTTCGTGGTGCGCAACACCGTCGCCTCGCTGGCGCAGATGAATCCGACCCTGCTGGAGGCCTCGGCCAGCCTGGGCGCCACCCGCCTGTTCACCTTCCGCCGCATCACCCTGCCGCTGATCCGCCCCGGCATCATGGCCGGCGGCTTCATCGCCTTCATGGCGTCCTTCGACAACGTCCCGGTGTCGCTGTTCCTGCGGGATGCCGCGACCGACATGCTGCCGATCCGCATGTGGCAGGACCTGGAAGGCAAGCTGGACGTGACGGTCGCCGCGCTGTCGGGCGTGCTGATCGTCGCCACCATCGCGCTGATGCTGGTGATGGAACGGGCCGCCGGCCTGTCCAAGCGGTTGACCTGACCCCGCCTACACTCCCAGAAAGAGAGAAACGCCGAAGGGCGTGAACTTGAACGGAAGATGCAGATGGCGGTCCAGGTCGGTCACGACGAAACGGAAGGGCATGATGTCGAGGAAGCGGGCCTGCTCCTCCGGATAGCCTGCCGCGCGCAGCCAGTCCCCGACATGGAACAGCACCTCGTGCGGGCCGGCGGCGATGCCCTCGCCGCGCACCGTGGGATGGTCGAGCTGACCGTTGGCGCCGAGCCGTCCCGCCGCCAGCAGCCGGCGGTCCGGCGTCAGCGCGTACAGCTCGACCCGCAGCCCCTCGGCGGCGACGCCGCGTGCCACGTCCACGCCGTGAATCGAAATGCCGCCCGCCATGCCGCCGCCTCCATCCTGGGATGGCCGCGATGGTAGCCGAGACGGCGGCGGCAACGCCAGCCCCCAACCAGCTGCCGCCGCTGCTGCCGGCACTGGCCGGAATGACCGGCCTGCAGGCGCTGGTGGCGCTCGGCCTTTTCGCGCCGGGCGTATTGGCTCCCCGCATGGGGATCGACCCGGCGGGGCTCGGCCTGTTCACCACCACCGGTTTCGCGGTCGGGATGGCGGCATCGCTGTACGGCGGGGTGCTGGCCGGACGGTTGGGCGCCTTCCGCGTTGCCAGCTTCTGCGCGCTGGCGGTCGCCGCCGCCATGCTGTGCGCGATGATGGGCAGCGGCGGCGCGGCGCTGCTGGCAGCCGGGATCGCAATCGGGCTGGCCTGCGGGCCGGAGACGCCGGCCAGCGCCACAATTCTCGGCCGGCTGGCGCGTCCCGCAGACCGGCCGATGGTATTCTCGGTCCGGCAGACCGGCAACCAGATCGGCGCGATGGCCGGATCGCTGGCCCTGCCGACCCTGGCCGCCCTGATCGATCCGCGCGCCGGCTATGCCGTCATCGCCGCGCTGGCCCTGGCCGGCGTATTGCTGTTCGAGCGGCTGCACCCGGTCTACGACCCGCTGACCCGCTCCGCCGGCACCGCCTTCGGGCTGGGGGCGGCCTGGCGGCTCCTGCGCGGCGACCCGGCGCTCCGGCGGCTGGCGCTGGCTGTTTTCCCCTATTCGGCGAGCCAGCTGACGCTGAACGGCTTCTTCGTCGTCTACGCCGTCACCGATCTGGGGATGGAACATGTCGCCGCCGGCATCGCGCTGGCAGCCGGACAGGCCGGCGGGCTGGTCGGGCGGCTCGGCTGGGGCGTGGTCGCCTCGCGCTGGGTGGCGACGCGCCGGCTGGTCGCCCTGCTGGGATTCGGCATGGCCGCGGCCTCGGCGCTGCTTGGGCTGGCCGGCGCCTCCCTGCCCTTCCCCGCCCTGACGGCGGTGACCTTTCTGTTCGGGCTGACCGCAAGCGGCTGGAACGGCATTTTCCTGGCGGAGGTGGCGCGGCTGGCGCCCGTCGGCCGCATCGGCGAAGCGACCGGTGCGGTGATGGTCGGCGGCTTCGCCGGACTGATCGCCGGCCCCATCCTGCTGGTCGCCATCGCCGCGGTCAGCAACCTCGCAACCGGCTATGTCGTCGTCGGCCTGCTGGCGGCGCTGGCCGGCCTCAGCCTTCTCGGAGACAAGCGATGACCACACCCCCGCGCGCCGTCACGCTGGCCGGGGCCGTGCGCGGAGGCCGGTCCAGCGCCCGCGCCGAGACCGAAGCGGCGCTTGCCCGCATCGCCGTCGGCAACCCGGCCCTGAACGCCTTCATCGCCGTCCATTCCGACGAGGCGCTGGCCGATGCCGATGCCGTGGATCGCCGGATCGCCGCCGGGGAGCATCTGCCGCTGGCCGGCGTGCCGGTGGCAATCAAGGACACCATCTGGGTCGCCGGCCGGCGCGTCACCCAGGGATCGCGCCTGTTCGCCGATTTCCATGCCCCCGCCGACGCCATCGCGGTGGAGCGGCTGCGCCATGCCGGCGCCGTCGTCGTCGGCATGGCCAACACGTCGGAATTCGCCTGCAAGGGCGTCACCACCAACCCGCTGTTCGGCCCGACCCGGCACCCGATGGACCCGGCCCTGACCCCCGGCGGCTCCAGCGGCGGTCCGGCGGCGGCGGTGGCCGGCGGGCTGGTGCCGCTGGCGCTCGGCACCGATGCCGGCGGGTCGAGCCGCCGTCCGCCCGCCCATGTCGGCGCGGTCGGCTTCAAGCCGAGCTTCGGCGCCATCCCCTACGGTCCCGGCTTCGCAGAGCCCTTCACCGGCATCGCGGTGATGGCCCCCATCGCCGCCGACGTCGCCGATGCCGCCCTGATGTTCGAGGCGCTGGCCGGTCCCGACCCGCGCGACCCGGATTCCGCCATGGTCGCCCCGCCTGAGGATCGCCCCGCCGCTTCGCTGACCGTCGCCCACAGCCCGCGCTTCGGCCTGGACGCCCCGGTCGACGATGACGTGCGCGAGGCGGTCGACAGCGCGGTCGAGGCCCTGGCCCGCGCGGGTGTCCGCATCGTCCGGCGCGATCCGGTCTGGCCGGCCGGCGTCACCGAAACCGCGCTGATGCCCCTGCAGCATGCCGGCCTCGCCGTGCTCTATGGCGACGCCTTCCGCCACGATCCGACCCTGTTCGATCCAGACATCGCCGCGCAGATCGAGCGCGGCCTGTCCTTGTCGGGGGCGGAGGTCGCTGCGGCGCAGTTGCTCGGCACCGAGGTCGCCCGCGCGCTGGCCGCCACCTTCGACGGCATCGACCTGATCGTCGGCCCCACCACCCCCTGCGTCGCCTGGCCGCTCGACCGGCTGGGGCCGGAGACCATCGGCGGGCGGCCGGTGCCGCCACGGGCGCACGCGGTCTTCACCCCGCTGATCAACCACGCCAAGGCCCCGGCGCTCAGCCTGCCCTGCGGCACCGGGCGCGACCGGCTGCCGGTGGGTTTGCAGATCGTGGCCCCCCGCGGCATGGACCGGCGGGTTTTGCGCTTCGCCGCCTTCGCCGAGGAAACGCTCGCCGCAGGCGGGCAAGGATCCCATCCATGATCGTCGACGACGATGTTCCCGAAACTGGCATGGCCGAAACCGGCACTCCGGAGGCCGTATCGCCCCGCCGCCGCCGCGCGGTGCCGCCGCCGCCGCTGGCCGACATGGCGGTCGACCGGTTGCGCGACATGATCATCTACGGCGAGCTCGCCCCGTCCGCCCGGCTGATCGAGCCGGAGCTGAGCGAGAGGTTCGGCATCTCCCGCACGCCGCTGCGCGAGGCGCTGAAGCTGCTGGCCGCCGATGGGCTGGTGATGCTCCGCCCCAACCGCAACGCCATCGTCGCCCCGCTGAACGCCGCCGAACTGACGCATCTGTTCGAGGCCGAGGGCTGCATCGAGAGCTTCGCCGCCCGGCTCGCCGCCGAGCGGATGACGGCCGCCGACCTGCGCCGGCTGCGCGGTTTCCAGGACAGGATCGAGGCGCTGGAAGGGGCCGGCGCGCTGGAGGAGTATTTCGCGATCAACCAGAAGATCCATCGGCTGATCGTCTCCAGCGCCAAGAACCCGGCGCTGGTCGAGGCGCATGACCGGCTGCTCGGCCGGCTGGCGAGGGCACGCTATTTCGCGCTGGGCGCCCAGGGCCGCTGGAAGGAATCGGTGCTGGAGCACCGCGAGATCCTGGCCGCACTGGATGCCCGCGACGGCGGCAGAGCGGAACATCTGTTCGTCCATCATGTCGGCCGCACCGGCGAGGTGGTCGCCGCCGCCTGCGCCTCGCCCCGCGCGCAAAAGGCGGGATGACCGCAACCGGGCGGGCATTGACGAAATGCCGCAGCCGGCGCCGTTGACCGCCGGCAGGGAGCGCAACTACCATACCAGCAACTGGAATGGTAGTATGCAACGCCACGAACGGTACCGAAGCGGCACCGCTCCCGACGATGGCCGGACTGCTCCAGGAAACAGTTCTGAAGCGCGTGACCGCCGCCTGCCGCCGCATGGGCTCCCGAGACCGGGGCCCGCGCATCCGCAGGAGGTCGGCCCGAAGACGATGCAGGATCGGCGCCGGCGCGCAACGCCGGTGCGATGACCGGCGGCGGTGACACGCGTCCTGGCTGGAGACGCCAAATCATGAGCGAACAGATCATTGCCGGCGCGGCCCCTGGGGCTGCGACGGACGAGCCGGCACGGACAGCCGGCGGAATCGGCAAGGCTGCGGTCACGGTGAGCAAGGCCATCGGCCGCTACCGCTGGACCATCTGCGCCCTGCTCTTCTTCTCGACCACCATCAACTACATGGACCGGCAGGTTCTGGGCCTGCTGAAATCCACGCTGATGGGCGACATGGGCTGGACGGAGTCGGACTATGGCGACATCGTCGCCGCCTTCTCGCTGGCCTATGCCTTCGGCTACATCGGCTGCGGCCGCCTGATGGACAAGGTCGGCATCCGCATCGGCCTGCCGGCCGCGGTCGCCGGCTGGAGCTTCTTCGCCTGCATCCATGCCTTCATGGGCAGCGTCTTCGGCTTCAAGGTCGCCCGCGCCGGCCTCGGCCTGACCGAGGGCGGCAATTTCCCGGCCTCGATCAAGGCGGTGTCGGAATGGTTCCCGGCCAAGGAACGGGCGCTCGCCACCGGCATCTTCAACGCAGGTTCCAACGTCGGCGCGGTCGTGGCGCCGATCCTGGTGCCGATCCTGCTGGTCGCCTATGGCTGGCAGGCCGCCTTCCTGGTCACCGGCGGCATCGGCTTCTTCTGGGTCATCGCCTGGCTGCTGATCTACCGCAAGCCGGAAGAGCATCCGAAGCTGACGGCCGAGGAACTGGCCTATATCCGCAGCGATCCGGTGCTGCCGCAGGAGAACATTCCCTGGATCAAGCTGCTGACCTACCGCGGCACCTGGGCGAACATCGTCGGCACCTGCTTCTCGGCTCCGGTGTGGTGGTTCTACCTGAACTGGGTCCCGGGCTTCCTGAACAAGCAGTATGGCGTGAACCTGTTCGGTGCGATGCTGCCGCTGATCATCATCTACACCATGGCCGATTTCGGCAGCGTCGGCGGCGGCTGGTTCTCCTCGCACCTGATCAAGCGCGGCGTTAAGCCGCTCCGCGCCCGCAAGCTGACCTTCCTGGTCTGCGGCCTGTGCGTGCTGCCGGTGTTCTTCGCCTCCACGGTTTCCAGCATGTGGGTCGCCGTCCTGCTGATCGGCATCGCCGCCTCCGCCCACCAGGGCTATTCGGCCAACGTCTACACCATCGTCTCCGACACCATGCCGCGCAACGCGGTGGGGTCCGTGGTCGGCATCGGCGGCTTCTGCGCCTACTTCGTCGGCATGTTCGTGTCGATGGGCGTCGGCCGCCTGCTGGATGCGACCGACGGCAACTATCAGGTGCTGTTCGCCATCGCCTCCGTGCTCTACCTCGTCGGGCTGGCGATCATGCACTTCATCCTGCCGAAGACCGGGTCGGGCATGACCCCGGCCGGGATCGAGGTCTGAGACGACGCGACACCCTGCCCAACGCCTGAAACCGCCCCAAGGCTCCGGGGCACCCCGCCCCGGAGCCCTGTTCCGACGACCATCGAATCCCCGAATGACGGAACACCGGCCTCCCCCGCAAAGTGGGAAGACCGCAGCGACCGCCGCGAACCGGAGCCCATCATGCCCGACGCGAACACCGCCCTGCTGGCGAACCGCCTTTCCCGCACCACCCTCGACGCCCTGCCTCCGGCGATCGAACGCCCCGCCTACGACCGCGCCGCGGTGACCCCGGGGATCGTCCATATCGGCCTCGGCGCCTTCTGCCGCGCCCATCTCGCCACCTACACCGACGACGTGCTGGCGACCGGCGAAACCGGCTGGGGCATCGTCGGCGTCGATCCGCTGTCGCCGGCGATCCGCGACGCGCTGAAGCCGCAGGACGGGCTCTACACCCTGCTGGTGCGGGAGGAGGGCCGCGACAGCCTGCGCGTCGTCGGCTCCTTCCTCGACGCCATGGCCACCGCCGACCAGTTGGACGAGGCGCTGGCCCTGATGGCCACGCCGGAGATCCGCATCGTCACCCTGACGGTGACCGAGAAGGGCTATTGCCAGGACGCCGCCACCGGCTCGCTGGACGAGATGCATCCGCTGATCCGCGCCGACCTCGCCGCCCCCGACGCACCGCGCAGCGTGCCCGGCCTGCTGGCCGAGGCGATCCGCCGCCGCCGCGCTGCCGGGGTGGCGCCCTTCACCGTGCTGGTCTGCGACAACCTCGCCCAGAACGGCATCAAGGTGCGCGGCATCGTCATCCGCTATGCCGAGCTGCGCGATCCGGACCTCGCCGCCTATATCGCCGAGCATGTCTCCTTCCCCTGCACCATGGTCGACCGCATCACGCCCGCCACGCAGGACGCCGACCGCGCCACGGTGGACGCGGCGCTGGGCTGCAGCGACGCCTGGCCGGTGGTCAGCGAGCCCTTCAAGCAATGGGTCATCGAGGACCGCTTCCCGCTCGGCCGCCCGGCCTGGGAAAAGGCCGGCGCCATCCTGGTCGATGACGTCCACCCGTTCGAGCTGATGAAGCTGCGCTGCCTGAACGGCGCCCATTCGCTGCTGGCCTACCTGTCGGTGATCGCCGGCATCGAGACCATCGCCGACGCCATGGCCGACCCGCATCTGCCCGCCGTCATGCGCCGGCTGTGGGCAGAGGACCTGATCCCCACCCTGCCACCGGTGCCGGGCACCGACATTCCCGCCTACACCGCGGCGCTGGAGGCGCGCTTCCGCAATCCCGGCATCCGGCATCGCACCATCCAGATCTCGTCCGACGGTTCGCAGAAGCTGCCGCCGCGCCTGCTGGAGCCGGCCCGCGAGCTGTTCGCCGCCGGCAGGACGCCCGCGGTCATCCCGCTGGCGGTCGCCGCCTGGATGCGCTTCCTGCTGGAGGTGGACGAGGCGGGCAATGCCTACACGGTCGCCGACCCGTTGGCCGGCGCGCTGACCGGCATCGCCCGCGCCCACCGCGACGATCCCGCCGCCCTGGCCGACGCCCTGTTCGCCATCGGCGACGTCTTCGCTCCGGAACTGGCCGCCGAGGCCGGGTTCCGCACCGCCGTCGTCGCATGGCTCGAAAGCCTGATGACCGCCGGGGTCCGCCCGACGCTCGAGGCCTTTCTCGCCACCCCTTGAATCCACCTCCCAAATCCGTAGCGGGTCCGCTCCCCGCAGCAATTTCCGATTTTGAAAGGACCATGATCATGCAAGAGACCTGGCGCTGGTTCGGCCCCGACGATCCCGTCACCCTGGAGAAGGCCCGTCAGGCCGGTGCCACCGGCATCGTCACCGCGCTGCATCACATGAACCAGGGCAGCGTCTGGACCCCTGAGGAAATCCAGAAGCGCCGCGCCATGATCGAGGCCGCCGGCCTGACCTGGGCGGTGGTGGAAAGCATCGGCGTCGGCGAGGAGATCAAGACCCGCACCGGCGACTACCGGACCAAGATCGACAATTACAAGCAATCGATCCGCAACGTCGCCCGCGCCGGCATCCCGGTGATCTGCTACAACTTCATGGTCATCACCGACTGGAGCCGCACCAACCTGATGCACCGGCTGCCGAACGGCGGCTATGCCCTGCGCTACGACAGCGTCGACTTCGCCGCCTACGACCTGTTCGTGCTGCAGCGCAAGAACGCCGAGGCCAGCTACGACCCGGCCCATGTCGCCGCCGCCAGGACACGCTTCGAGGCGATGACGGTCGACCAGATCGCCGAGCTGGAACGCAACCTGATCGACTGGCTGCCGGCCCGCGACTTCGCCTATGACCGCAACAGCTTCCGCGGGATGCTGGAGCTCTACCAGGAGATCGGCGTCGAGGATCTGCGGGCCAACCTGATCGAGTTCCTGCGCGAGATCGCGCCGGTGGCGGAGGAGGAGGGGGTGCGGCTGTGCATCCACCCCGACGACCCGTCCTTCCCGATCTTCGGCCTGCCGCGCGTGATGTCCACCGCCGAGGATGTGCGGGCGCTGTTCGATGCGGTGCCGCAGGAGGCCTGCGGGCTGACCCTGTGCACCGGCTCCTTCGGCTCCAACCCGAAGAACGATCTGGTGGCGATGGCCAAGGAGTTCGCGCCGCGCATCCATTTCGTCCATCTGCGCAACACCACGCACGAGCCGGACGGTTCCTTCTACGAGGCCGACCATCTGGGCGGCGACACCGACCTGATCGGCGTGGCCGCCGCCATGATCGCCGAGGAGGAGCGCCGCAAGGCGGCCGGCCGCGCCGATGCCCAGATCCCGATGCGGCCCGACCACGGCCATCTGCTGGGCGACGACATCGGCCAGACGATGAACCCCGGCTATTCCTTCGTCGGCCGGCTGAAGGGGCTGGCCGAACTGCGCGGCGTGATGCGGACCATCGAGGCGTTCCGTGCCGGGCGGCTGGCCGCGGAATAGGACGGGTCGCGCAATACCGGCGGGCTTCGATGGCCGGCGCGGGGGAGGAACCCTCTCCCCACGCCGGCCATCGGTTCTTCAGCGCAAATCCATCAGCGGAAATACAGCGCCATCCGCCGGCCGTCGATCTCTTGGATGTCCGCCTCCACGCCGTAGACATCGCGGATGACGTCGGGGGTGACGATTTCCTCCGGCGGCCCTTCGTAGGCGATGCGGCCACCACGCATCGCCACGATGCGGTCCGAATAGCAGGACGCGAAGTTGATGTCGTGCAGCACCAGGATCACGGTCTTGCGGAACTCGTCGGCGGTGCGGCGGAACAGCTTCATCATCGCCACCGCATGCTTGATGTCCAAGTTGTTCAGCGGCTCGTCCAGCAGGATGTATTCGGTGTCCTGGCACAGCACCATGGCGATGAAGGCCCGCTGGCGCTGGCCACCCGACAGCTCGTCGAGAAAGCGGTGGGCGACCGCCTCCAGTTCCAGGTAACGGGTCACCCGCTCGATGTGGCCGCGGTCCTCCACCGTCAGGCGCCCCTTGCTGTGGGGATAGCGGCCGAAGGCGATCAGATCCCGCACGGTCAGGCGAGCCGTCATCTGATTGTCCTGTCGCAGGATCGACAGGCGGCGCGCCAGCACGTCGCCGGGCGTCGTCGTAACGTCCATCCCCTCCACAGTCACGGTGCCGGCGGACATCGGCAGCAACCTGCTGATGATCGACAGCAGCGTCGATTTCCCGGCGCCGTTCGGCCCGATCAGCGAGATCACGCCGCCGGCCGGCAGGCTGATCGACACGTCGTCGACGACCAGGGTATCGCCATAGGATTTGCCGATGTTCCGGACCTCGATCATCGGGCCGCTCTCCGCACGAGGATGACCAGGAAGACGATGCCTCCCAGGAATTCGATGACGATGCCGAGGGCTCCGTTGAAGCCCAGCAGCCGTTCCAGCACCAGCTGGCCAGCCATCAGCGTCAGAACGGCGACCAGCGCCGCGACCGGCAGGATCAGCCGGTGGCGATGCGTGTCGGCCAGCAGATAGGCCAGGTTGGCGACCAGCAGCCCGAAGAAGGTCACCGGCCCGACCAGCGCGGTGGAAACCGCGACCAGCACCGACACCAGCACCAGGACGCGCGTGACCTCCCGCCGGTGGTCGACGCCCAGGTTGATCGCGGTCTCCCGGCCCAGCGCCAGCACGTCCAGCACCCGCAAGTTTCGCCAGACCTCCACCGACACCGCCAGGACCGCCAGCGCCGATACCGCCAGCAATTGGCCGTCCACCCGGTTGAAGCTGGCGAACAGCCGGTCCTGCACCACCAGGAACTCGTTGGGATCGATCACCCTCTGCAGGAAGCCGGCAAGGCTGCGGAACAGCACGCCGAAGACGATTCCGGCCAGCATCAGCAGGTGCAGACCGCGCAGGCTGCCGGAAAACAGCCAGCGATAGAGCAGCCAGGAGAAGGCGACCATCGCCCCCACCTCGATCCCGAAGCGCAGCCGCGGATCGAAGGCGGCGACGGTGGCGGCACCGAGCTGGAAGACCATCGCCGTCTGGATCAGCCGGTAGAGGAAATCGAACCCCATGATCGACGGGGTCAGGATCCGGTTGTTGGCGATGGTCTGGAACAGGACGGTCGAGACGGCGATGGCATAGCCGACCAGCATCATCGCCGCGACCTTGGTCCCGCGGAAGGCCAGGATGAAGCCCCAGCTGCCGCGCGCGCCCAGCGTGAGGAACAGGAGAATGGCCGCGACCGTCAGCCCGCCGAGGCCGGCGAGCAGGATGGCCGGCGGAATCGCAGGGCGATCAAGCGGCCGGCGATCAACCGGCATGGGCGTTCTTTCGCAAAAGAAGATAGAGGAAGATCGCGCTGCCGACGATGCCCATGGTCGTGCCGATGGGGATTTCGTAGGGGCTGATCACCAGCCGGCCGGCGATGTCGCAGGCCAGCACCAGCCCGGCACCCGCCAGCGCCACCCAGGGCAGCGACCGGCGCATGTTGTCACCCAGCGTCAGGCTGACAAGGTTGGGCACGATCAGGCCGAGAAAGGGGATCATGCCGCAGGTGGCGATCACCGCGGCGGTGACCAGCGACACGATGACCAGCCCGAGCGAAACGACGCGCCGGTGGTCGAGGCCGAGGTTCGTGGTGAAATCCTCCCCCAACCGGGCGACGGTGAAGCGGTCGGCCGCGGCGTAGGCGACCGCGGTCAACACGGCGCCGATCCACAGCAGCTCGTACCGCCCGCGCATCACGCCGGAAAAGTCCCCGGTTTCCCAGGCGCGCACCGACTGCATCAGGTCGAAACGGTAGGCGACGAACTCGGTCGACGCGGTGATGACCGCCCCCAGCATGATGCCGACCAGCGGCACGACCAGCGGCGAGCGCAACGGCATCTGCCGCAGGATGCCCAGGAACAGCGCGGTGCCGGCCAGCGCACAGGCGCCAGCCGCCAGCATCCGGCCGAAGATCGGTGTTTCCGGTGCCAGCAGCGTCACCATCAGCATGCCGAACACCGCCGATTCCGCGGTGCCCGCGGTGGAGGGCTCGACGAATTTGTTGCGGGCCAGCATCTGCAGGATCAGGCCGGACACCGCCATCCCCGCTCCGGCCAGGACAAGAGCCAATGTGCGCGGGATGCGGCTGATCAGCAGGATCTGCGCCGCCTCGTCCGACGCACGGCCGAACAGGGTGCCGATGGATACGTCGCCGACACCGACGAACAGACTGGCCGCCGCCAGCAGGATGACGGCAACGGCAGCGGCAACAGGGGCGGCTGCCGGGGCTGGTCCCCTCATGCCGGCGTTCCGCCGCCGCCAGCGAAGCTTCCGACAGAGGACAGGAGGGAGGCCATCGTCACGCCTTCCCCGTCAGTGCCGCCTTGATGCCGTCGACATCCTTCTGCAGCGCGCTCAGTCCTCCCCCGATCAGATACCAGTTCGCCGCGTCAAGATAGGCGACCTGTCCCTTCCGCCAGGCCGTGGTCCGGCGCACGATGTCGTTGTCCAGCAGTTGGCGGGCCGACTGGCCCTCGCGCCCGATGGCGGAATCCCGGTCGATCACGAACAGCCAGTCCGGGTCGGTCCGCAGGATGAACTCGAAATTGATCGCCTGCCCGTGATTGGCGGTGTCCAGCCCGTCCACTGCCGGCACGATGCCGTATTCGGTGTGGAGCACCCCGAAGCGCGACCCCGGTCCATAGGCGCTGAGCTTGCCGCCGGTGGCCAGCACCAACAGGCCCCTGCCCGCCCCGACGCCGATCGTCCGCAGGTCCGCGATCGACGCGCGCAGCCTGTCGGCGCGGGCCTTCACCTCGGCATCCTTGCCGAAGATCCGGCCGAGCGTGCCGGCATTGTCCAGCGCGCTGTCGATGAAACGCTCGGTCTTCACGGTCATGTCGATGGTCGGCGCGATGGCCGACAGCTCGGCATATTTGGGGGCGGACCGCCCGCCGACGATGATCAGGTCGGGTTCCGCCGCGTTCACCGCCTCGTAGTCCGGCTCGAACAGCGTGCCGATCCGGGCATAGTCCGGGCCGTCATATCTGGCGAGATGGGAAGGCTTCAGCCCGGTCGGCGCACCCGCAACCGGCACGCCCAGCACGTCCAGCGTATCGAGGGAGGCCATGTCGAAACACAGCACCTTGCCCACCGCCTTCGCCAGCCTGGTCTCGCCCCGGGCATGCCGCACGGTGCCGGGGGCGGCCGTCGTCTGGGCAGCTGCCGGCCGGGGCATCGCGAGGGGGGGCAGGCCGGCAAAGCCGATCGCCAAGCCCGCCGTCAACAGGTCTCTCCGGCGTGTCACGATGGTCATAACAACTCCCAAGCATGTCCAGGATGTCGGCGGAGGGGCGGGCGGCGAAGGATGCCGCGGACGTCGAGGCGCCGGCCGCCCGGGCCGGAAAAGGGGGATCGGCTGCCCCCCGGGGCCGGTCCGGGGCACATGCTAACGCTACTCATTCTCACTTGCAAAAACTTTGGATATGTCCAAAGCGATGCCCCGGCATGACCGTCATGCCCGATGCTCGCAGCGCCGAAAGGGTCGGTGTTGCCGCGAAGAACGGCCTTTCCGGAACCTTCTTTTGTACGGGATCGCCCTGCCGGGCCCTGCCGGTCTGGACCCATGTCGAACGGTACGGGAAATGCGAGGGGAACCGACCGAATGACCGATAATCTGCTTCCATCCTGGATGCTGTGGGTGCTGCCTCCTGCTGTTGGTCGGCATCGTCATCGCCTCGGGCCAATTCCTGTCGCCGCCCAAGGTTTCCGGCAAGGCCTGGCCGTTCCTTATCCTGTCCGGGCTGGTCAACGGTGCGTCCTGACAGTGCTATTTCCGCCCGCTGAAGCTCGGCCCAGCCTCGCAGGTGGCCCCCGTCGACAAGTTCAGCGTGGTGTCGATCGCCCTGTTCGGCGTCGTCTTCCTGGGTGAGAGGCTGTCGGGAGCGAATTGGCTGGGCGTTGCCCAGATCGCGGCCGGCGTGATCCTGCTCGCCTTCAAATGAAATCCACACCGAACCGGCCGGGATCTTGCACCGCAACGCGAATGCATATCATTATCGGAGATCAGTACAATGGCCGCGCCGCATCCGCGGAAAGCAACTGCAAGACCCTGGGGCACCCGATGGGCACCATGAACGATCTTCCATCCGTGCCCTGGCCGGACACGCTCGCATCCCACCGGCGAAGCGATCAATTGAAGCGCGGTCGCATGATCGTCGCCTTCGATGCCCTGCTGTCGAAGCGCAACGTCACCCTGGCGGCCCGGCAGCTGGACATGCAGACGTCGGCGCTCAGCCGCCTGCTCGGCCAGATGCGGGAGGCGTTCGGCGACCCGCTGTTCGTCCGCTCGGGCCGTGGCCTCGTCCCCACCCCCTTCGCCGAGGCGCTGCGACCGAAGGTGCAGGCACTGGCGGCGGCGATCGACGGCCTGTTCGTACCGATGGTGGCCGGCCCGGCCGCTGAGTCGCCCTTCGATCCCGGCTGGAACAAGCCCGGCGGTACCCCGGCTCCGCCTCTCGCCACCCGCCCGGCCAACCTGCTGGAGGGGCAGCCGACCCCGGATGAGGTGATCGCTAATCTGGAACGGCTCGGCCAGAGCGCTTCCCCCCATGACCGCCTGGCCCGCCATGTCGGCACGCTCGGGATCGCCGGCGGCGGGCATGGCCGCCCGCTGACCGGCGGTGAAGCCGAAGAGGCGATGGGCATCGTCCTGGCCGGCGATGCCGACCCGATCCAGATCGGCGCCCTGTTCGGCATGATGCGCGTGCGCGGAGCGACCGCGCCGGAACTTGCCGGCTTCGTACGGGCGATGCAGGCGCATGTCGCCGGCCGGCTGGGCCGACCGATCCACGCCGATGTGGATTGGCCCTGCTTCACCTCGCCCAACTACCACAACCCGCCCTGGTTCTTTCACGCCGCGAAGTTGGTGGCACAGGCCGGGCATCGCGTCCTGCTGCACGGCAACACCGGCAGCGGCGCTGCTGCCGGACGCTATGAGGTGGTTGCCTCCGCGCTGGGAATCCCGGTCTGCCCAACCGCGGACGACATTGCCGCCGCCCTGGACGGCGAGCGGATCGCCTATGTCCCGCTGACCGCGCTCGCCCCGCAGATCCACCGGCTGATCGCCCTGCACCGGCTGACCCAGTTTCGCACCGCCGCGCTGGAAGCCGTCCATCTGCTGAAGCCCGGCGGCGGACGGACCAGCCTGCTGGGTGTGGCAAAGCCGTCTTATCGGGACCTGCACCGCGATACCGCCCGGCTCCTGGGCTGGAAGGAGATGGCGGTGCTGGGCAGCGTTCGCGACGTCGCCCAATACGCGCCCTTCCGGCCTGCCACCATCCATCGGTTGATCGACGGCGAGCCGGTCGACCTCGCCCTGCCCGCCCTCATCGGGGAACCGCCCGCCACCCCGCGCCCACGCGGCTCCAGCCTGGACTACTGGCAAGGGGTGTGGAGCGGAGCCATGCGCGATGCCCGTGCCGAACGGATCATCGTCGGCACCACCGCTTTCGCATTGTTCGCCCTGCCGGACACCGCCCGTATGGGCATCGGCGAGGCCATGGCCAGGGCCGAGGAACTGTGGAAAGCCCGCCGGTCCTGCTGACAGCTCAAATCTGCAAGTAATTCTTATTATCATAGTGGCGCTTCGGCAACAGTGACCGGGCACCAAAAGGGATTCTCAGCCGGCGCGCGACTGAACCGCGACTCAAATCCAGCGGCAAATCTTTGATATAAAATAAAAATTCAAACATCGAAGGTCCGGCGCCAGAAAACTCCGACAAGAACATCCACACGCCATTGGTGCGCGAAGCTGCCGATTGGGCGCAATCGATATCCATCGGATTTTACAATTTAGAATAATTCTGAATCTCAGTCATTGTCCGAGGGGCCTATCCCGTTGGTAGAAGCGCTGACAGCGACAGACACACGCCCTTGGCGCATTTCGGGAGAACTTGATGCGACAGACCACCTCCACCCAAGGACTGCGCCCCCTTCTGGCCGGTGCGGCCGCCACCGCCAGCCTGGCCATGACCTTCGCTCTTCCGTCAACGGCGGATGCCCAGGCGGCCGGCACGGGAACCGGCGCTCCGGGAACCGGCCCCACGCCGCAGCGCTCCTCCGGCGATGCCCTTCAGCTCGATTCCATCGAGGTCAATGCCGCCGCGCCCGGGACGGGCAACGTCAACAGCGCACCGACCGGCGTGTCCCGACTGCCCGACACGGTCAAGGACACGCCGCGCGTCGTGAACGTCGTCCCGCAGGAGATCATCGAACAGCAGCGCGCCACCTCGCTGGAACAGACGCTGCGCAATGTGCCCGGCATCACCATCTCGACCGGCGAGGGCAACGGCGGCCAGAACGGCGACCAGTTCCGCATCCGCGGCCTGACGGCACGGGGCGACATCTACACCGATGGCCTCAAGGACTTCGGCGTCTATACCCACGACGTCTTCAACACCGAGACGGTTCAGGTCTTCAAGGGCCCGTCCGGCAACGGGTTCGGCGTCGGCAATTCCGGCGGCGTCATCAACCAGGGTACCAAGAAGGCATCCTTGCAACCGAAGGTGCAGATCGACCAGTCGGTCGGCAGCGGCCCGACCTATCGCACGACGGTGGACGTCAATCAGCCGCTCGGCGACACCGCAGCGCTGCGGGTGAACGGCCTCTACCACAGCCAGAACGTCGCCGACCGCGACGAGGTCGAGTCCGACCGCCGCGGCATCGCCGCCGACCTCGGCCTGGGGCTGGGCACATCGACCACCTGGCACCTCAACTACGCCTTCCTGAAAGGCGAGAAGACGCCCGACATGGGTCAGCCGATGGTGCAGGGGCGTGACGGCATCTTCCGGCCGGCCGGCGAATTCGGCCTGGACCGCTCCACCTCCTACGTCCGCCACCTCGACCGCGACGACACCGCCAATCATATCCTCACCTCGACCTTCTCGCACGAGGTGAACAAGTCGCTGTCGATCTACAACGACTCCCGCTTCAGCCATTACCAGCGCAACTTTGCATCCACCACCCCGGCGGCGGTCAGCGGTGCCAGCGCGACCCAGTTCCTGGCCGGCCGCAACCCTGCGCTGGCCTACGGCGCAGGCGGCGGCCTGGCGTTCAAGCAGCAGGGCTGGGGCGTGCAGAACGTCACCGGCGCCAAGGCCGACGGCACGCTGTTCGGGCTGCGCCACGCGTTGAACGGCGGCCTGGACGTCAGCCACCAGCGCGACAAGCGCGAAAACGGCACCTGGGTCAACCGCACCAACAGCCAGACCGTACGGTCGCCCTCCCACAGCTATGCCGCCAACACCGCCATCATCTTTCCTGAAAGCGGCGGGCGCGAGGCCAGCGTCACCAACACCGGCCTGTTCGTGACCGACCGCGTGTGGCTGTTCGACCAACTGTCGGTCCAGGGCGGCCTGCGCTGGGATTACTTCCGCACCAGCTTCGGGTCGGCAAGCCCGACGGTCGCGGGCGGCACCGGAACCGAACGGACCTGGAGCCCCTCGGTCAGCCTGATCTACGAGCCGACCAAGGACTCGTCGGTCTACGCCTCCTTCTCGCGCTCCTACAAGCCGATCGGCACGGATATCGCCGCGGCGCTGACCAACGGCACGGCCGAGACGCCGAACAGCGCCCGCAACTTCGATCCGGAACAGACCGACTTGTACGAGATCGGCGGCAAGGCCGATTTCCTGAACGGCCGGCTGGGCGTCAGTGCAGCGATCTTCCAGGCCGAGAAGTCCAACACCTATTCGATCGATCCGACCACAGGCACCATCACCGACGGCTTCTCCGAAGCCGGTCTCGGCATCCGCGTCCGCGGCTTCGAAGCCAGCATCAGCGGCAAGGTGACCGAGCGCTGGAACATCTATACCAACTACGCCTATCTCGACGGCAAGGTGACCGAGTCCCGCACCAACCCGGCCGTCGTCGGCAAGGTCGCCGCCAACGTGCCCAAGCATAACGCCAGCCTGTGGACGACCTACGGGTTCGAGGCCGGCATCCCCGGGAAGTTCACGGTCGGCGGCGGCGTGCAATATGCGTCGGAATATTGGGCGGACAGCTCCAACACCGCCCGCATGCCCGACAGCTTCTCGGCCGACGCGATGGTGTCCTACGAGTTCAGCAACGTCTCGGTGGCCCTGAACGGCTACAACCTGACCGACCATCGCAACTACACCTCGGCGTTCAACGCCAGCCGTGCCGTGCCCGCGTCGGGTCGGACGGTCATGCTGACGACGGGACTGACGTTCTGAGCACGCTGATCGGTCATCACAAGGTCTGAAAAGGCCGGCCGGACCGCCTGCGACGGGCGGTCCGGCCGGTTGTCCGTTGTCTTCTGTCCGTTGCCGGATCTCTGCTCCACGAGGAAACCCGCCATGCTCCTGCAGATTCCCGATATCCTCACCTCCGGAGAGGTCGCGCAGTGCCGGGCGGTGCTGGAGGCCTCCCCCTGGGTGGACGGGCGCGTCACCGCCGGCGACCAGGCGGCCGGGGCAAAGCACAACCTGCAAATCCCGGAGGAGAGCGGGACCGCGCAGGAGCTCGGCGTGGTCATCCTCCGCGCGCTGGCCCGCAGCCCGGCCTTCAATTCGGCGGTGCTGCCGCTGCGGGTCCTGCCGCCGATGTTCAACCGCTACGATCCGGCGATGACCTATGGCTTCCATGTCGACAACAGCATCCGCAGCATTCCCGGCAGCGGCGGCCTGCGCATGCGGGCAGACGTGTCGACCACCATATTCCTCGGCGATCCGGAGGATTATGACGGCGGCGAACTGATCGTCGAGGACACCTACGGCACCAAGTCGGTCAAGCTGCCGGCCGGTCACGCCATTGTCTATCCGTCCAGCAGCCTGCATCGGGTCAGCCCGGTGACGCGCGGGTCGCGCTGGGCCTCCTTCTTCTTCACGCAGTCGATGGTCCGCGACGACGGGCTGCGCGCCATGCTCTACGACCTCGACATGGCGATCATCGGTCTGCGGCAGGAGCTGGGCGACACCCACCACGCGGTGCTGTCGCTGGTCAACCATTACCACAACCTGCTGCGCCGCTGGGCGGAGCTGTGATGACAGAGGGCACGAGAGCCTCCGGTTCGCCGGGATTGGGCATTGCCGACACCCTGCTGGCGCTCGGCCAGTCCTGTCTCGACCGCGGCGAGGGGGACCGGGCCGTCGCCTGGTTCCGCAGCGCCGCGCGCGGTGGCGACGCCCGCGCCATCACCATGCTGGGCCGCTGCCATGAGCGTGGCTGGGGCGTTCCCGCCGATCCCTGCCGGGCCGCCGCACATTACCGCAAGGCCGCCGATCTCGGCGACGGCTGGGCGATGTTCAATCTGGCCGACCTCCATTGCCGCGGCATCGGCGTTCCCGCCGACGACGAGGTCGCCTACCGGCTCTATGCCGCCTCGGCCTCCAAGGGAAATGCCAAAGCGCTGAACATGCTGGGGCTGTTCCACGAGAGCGGACGGGCGGTTCCGGCCGATGGCAACTCGGCGCGCGCCCTGTTCAGGGCGGCGGCGGAAAGCGGCGACTGCTGGGGCCGCTTCAACCATGCCCGCATGCTTCTGCAGGATGGATCGGAGGAAGAGGCGCTGATCTGGTTCCGCCGCGCGCTCGACAGTGGCTTCCCGGACTTCTACCGCGGCATGGCCGCGGCGCTGGCACCGCATCCCAACCCCCGCATCAGGGCCCTGGCTGCTCAGGCCGGAGCACTGGCAGGCCTGCGCGGGGCCGGCACACCGGAATGAGGCTCGTCCATGATGGTTCCGCCCGACACCGTTTCGCTCGCCGATTACGAGCGCCATTTCGACGACCGGGTCGATCCGGCCATCCGCGCCTACATCGCCGGGGCCGGGGCAGACGGCATCACCCTCAATGCCAACCGCGAGGCCCTCGACCGGCTGCGGCTGATGCCGCGCGTGCTGCGCGACCTGTCCGGCGCGACCGCCCGGTCGGAGCTGTTCGGGGAGGTGCTGGATTACCCGATCATCCTGGCACCGATGGCCTATCACAAGCTGGTCCATCGCGACGGCGAACTGGCGACGGTGGAGGCCGCCGGCCTGACCCGCAGTTGGATGACCGTCAGCACCCAGGCCAGCGCCCGGTTGGACGAGATCGCCGCGCGGGCGACGGCGCCCCTGTGGTTCCAGCTCTACACCCAGCCGTTGCGGGGCGATACCCTGACCTTGGTGCGGCGGGCGGAGGATGCCGGCTGCAAGGCGCTGGTCCTGACGGTAGACGCGCCGGTGAACGGCATGCGCAACATCGAACAGCGCGCCGGCTTCCGCCTGCCTCCCGACATCGCCCCGGTCAACCTCGCCGGCCTTGCACCCGACGGCTTCAAGCCGGCAAGGCCCGGCAGCCCGGTGTTCCAGGGCATGCTCCACGCCGCCCCGACCTGGGACACGGTGGAGTGGCTGTGCGGACGGACGGCGCTGCCCATCCTGCTCAAGGGCATCCTCAATCCGGACGACGTAGAGCCGGCCATCGCGGCAGGAGCACGCGGCCTCATCGTTTCCAACCATGGCGGCCGGACGCTCGACACCCTGCCCGCCTCGATCGACGCACTGCCGGCAGTGGCCGCCAGGGTCGCCCGCCGCCTGCCGCTGCTGATGGACGGCGGCATCCGCCGCGGCACCGACATCCTGAAGGCGATCGCGCTGGGCGCCGACGCCGTGCTGGTCGGGCGGCCGGTGCTGCATGCGCTGGCGGTCGGCGGGCTTGCCGGCGTGGCCCATATGCTGACCCTGCTCCAGACCGAGCTGGAGGTGGCGATGGCCTTGACCGGGCGGCCACGTCTGTCCGACATCGACCGCGAGGTGATCTTCGGCGGCTGAGTACCGGTCCGGCCATCGGGCAGCCCCCCTCCGTATACGTCTTTTATATTTTTCGGCCCCGCCGGCCCCCATCGAATTTATACGCGGTTCCGGCGCACGCTCCCATGGTCGCGCTCCCTCTTGATCCAGGTTATCCCGCCGGCGGCGAACCGGCGCGACGATCGGGACGAAGGGTGCGCAATCCCGGAGACGACACCATGCTCGACATCCTGTTCCTGGCACTCACCGTCGGCTTCTTCGCCGCGTCGGTCGCCTATGTCCACGCCTGCGACCGGCTGTAGGAGGGCAGCCGCATGACCCTCGACTACGCACTGGCCGTCATCATGGCCATCGGGCTGTTCGCCTATCTGGTCTACGCCCTGATCCGCCCCGAGCGGTTCTGAGGAGTTCCATCCCATGACCGTCAACGGCTGGATTCAAATCCTCGTCTTCCTTGCCCTGGTCGCCGCGGTGACGCGGCCCCTGGGCGGCTTCATGACGCGCGTCTTCACCGGTGAACGCACACTGCTGTCGCCCGTTCTCGGCCCCGTCGAACGCGGGCTCTACCGTCTGGCCGGGGTCGATGAGAAGGCCGAGCAGCATTGGGTGACCTACGCCGTGTCGATGCTGTTGTTCAGCGCCGCCGGCATGCTGCTGCTCTACGCCCTGCAGCGGTTGCAGGACGTGCTGCCGCTGAACCCGCTCGGCATGGCGGCGGTGCCCGCCGACCTCGCCTTCAACACCGCGGCCAGCTTCACCACAAACACCAACTGGCAGAATTACGGCGGCGAAAGCACCATGGGCCATCTGGTCCAGATGATGGGGCTGACGTTCCACAACTACGTCTCGGCGGCGGCCGGCATCGCGCTGGCGGTGGCGCTGGTGCGCGGCTTTTCCCGCGCCTCCTCCCGCACGGTCGGCAATTTCTGGGTCGACCTGACCCGCTGCACGCTCTACGTCCTGCTGCCGCTCTGCATCCTCTACGCCCTTTTCCTGGTGTGGCAGGGTGTGCCGCAGACGCTGGCGGGGGCCGTCGACGCCACCACGCTGGAAGGGGCGAAGCAGACCATCTCGCTCGGCCCCGTCGCCTCGCAGGAGGCGATCAAGATGCTGGGCACCAACGGCGGCGGCTTCTTCAACGTCAACTCCGCCCACCCCTTCGAGAATCCCAACGCCCTGACCAACCTCGTGCAGATGCTGTCGATCTTTGCGCTGGGGGCCGGGCTGACCAACCTGTTCGGCCGCATGGTGGGGGACGAGCGCCAGGGCTGGGCAATCCTGGCCGCCATGGGGCTGCTGTTCGTCGCCGGCGTCGCGCTGGCCTATTGGGCGGAAGCGCAGGGCAACCCGGCCTTCGCCGCGTGGGGCATCGACGGCTCGGCCGGCAATATGGAGGGCAAGGAAACCCGCTTCGGCATCGCCGCCTCCGCGCTGTTCGCCGCGGTCACCACCGCCGCCTCCTGCGGCGCGGTCAACGCCATGCATGACAGCTTCATGCCGCTGGGCGGCATGGTGCCGATGATCAACATGATGCTGGGCGAGATCATCGTCGGCGGCGTCGGCGCCGGCCTGTACGGCATGCTGCTGTTCGCCATCGTGGCGCTGTTCGTCGCCGGGCTGATGGTCGGCCGCACGCCGGAATATCTCGGCAAGAAGCTGGAGGCGAAGGAGGTCAAGATGACCATGCTCGCCATCCTCTGCCTGCCGCTGATGATGCTGGGCTTCACCGCCTTCGCCGTGGTTCTCGACACCGGCACCGCGTCGATGGCGAACGCCGGCCCGCACGGCTTCTCGGAAGCGCTCTACGCCTATGTCTCCGGTGCCGCGAACAACGGCAGCGCCTTCGGCGGGCTGACCGGCAACACGCCCTGGTACAACGTCACGCTTGCCGTCGCGATGCTGGTCGGCCGTTTCCTCGTCATCGTGCCGATGATGGCGATCGCCGGCTCGCTGGCGGCCAAGCGGCGGGCACCCGCCTCGGCCGGCACCTTCCCCACCCATGACGGGCTGTTCGTCGGACTGCTGGTCGGCGTCATCCTGATCGTCGGCGGCCTGACCTTCTTCCCGGCGCTCGCCCTCGGCCCGGTGGCCGAGCATCTGGCGATGACCGCCGGCACCCTCTTCTGATCGGGAACGCTCCCATGCATGCCAAAAGCAAACGGTCGGGCCGCAAACCGGCGAAATCGGCGGCCAGCACGCTGCTCGACCCTGCCATCCTGCTGCCGGCCATCGGCGGTTCGCTCCGCAAGCTCGACCCACGCCAGATGATCCGCAACCCGGTGATGTTCTGCGTCGAGGCGGTGGCGGCGCTGGCCACCCTGCTGGTCCTGCGCGACGCGCTCGCCGGGGCCGGTGTCACGGGCTTCGCCGTCCAGATCGTCGTCTGGCTGTGGTTCACCCTGGTCTTCGCCAATTTCGCCGAGGCGGTGGCGGAGGGGCGCGGCAAGGCCCAGGCCGCCAGCCTGCGCAAGACCCGCACCGAGACCAGCGCCAAGAAGCTGGAGAACGGCACGATCCGCACCGTTCCCGCCACGGCCCTCAAGCCCGGCGATCTCGTGCTTGTGGAGGCCGGCGACATCATCCCGTCGGACGGCGAGGTGGTGGAGGGCGTCGCCTCGGTCAACGAGGCCGCCATCACCGGCGAATCCGCTCCGGTCATCCGCGAGAGCGGCGGCGACCGCTCGGCCGTCACCGGCGGCACGCAGGTCATCTCCGACCACATCAAGGTGCGCATCACCGCCGCGCCCGGCTCGACCTTCCTCGACCGCATGATCTCGCTGGTGGAAGGCGCCCAGCGCCAGAAGACGCCCAACGAGATCGCGCTGAACATCCTGCTGGCCGGGCTGACCATCGTCTTTGTCATCGCGGTGGCGACGATCCCCAGCTTCGCCGTCTATGCCGGCGGCTCGGTCGGGGTCCTGGTGCTGGTGGCGCTGTTCGTCACCCTGATCCCCACCACCATCGGCGCGCTTCTGTCGGCCATCGGCATCGCCGGCATGGACCGGCTGGTGCGCTTCAACGTGCTCGCCATGTCGGGCCGGGCGGTCGAGGCGGCGGGCGACGTCGATACGCTGCTGCTCGACAAGACCGGCACCATCACGCTGGGCAACCGCCAGGCATCGGAGTTCCTGCCGGTCACCGGCGTCGGCGAAGAGGAACTGGCCGACGCCGCCCAACTCGCCTCGCTGGCCGACGAGACGCCGGAAGGCCGCTCCATCGTCGTGCTGGCCAAACAGGATTATGGCATCCGCGCCCGCGCCATGGAGGAGATGCACGCCCATTTCGTCCCCTTCACCGCCCAGACCCGCATCAGCGGCATCGACACCGACGGGGCGGTGATCCGCAAGGGTGCGGTGGACGCGGTTCTGGCCCATGTCCGCGGCTCGCAACGCATCGCGGTGGCCGGCGGGCGCAGTGTCGCTGCCCTGCACCCGGCAGCCGACCCGGTGGAGCGCGAGATCCTCGCGATTTCCGAACGGGTCGCCAAGTCCGGCGGCACGCCGCTGGCAGTGGCGCGCGACGGGCGGCTGCTCGGCGTCATCCATCTGAAGGATATCGTCAAGGGTGGCATCCGCGAGCGCTTTGCCGAACTGCGCCGGATGGGCATCCGCACGGTGATGATCACCGGCGACAACCCGATGACCGCCGCCGCCATCGCCGCCGAGGCCGGGGTAGACGATTTCCTCGCCCAGGCCACGCCGGAGGCCAAGCTGCAGCTGATCCGCGACGAGCAGGCGAAGGGCAAGCTGGTCGCCATGTGCGGCGACGGCACCAACGACGCGCCGGCACTCGCCCAGGCCGATGTCGGCGTGGCGATGAACACCGGCACGGTGGCGGCGCGCGAGGCCGGCAACATGGTCGACCTCGACAGCGACCCGACCAAGCTGATCGAGATCGTCGAAATCGGCAAGCAGCTGCTGATGACCCGCGGCGCCTTGACCACCTTCTCCATCGCCAACGACGTGGCGAAGTATTTCGCCATCATCCCGGCGATGTTCCTCGCCTTCTACCCGCAGCTCCAGGCGCTGAACGTGATGAATCTCGCCAGCCCGGAAAGCGCCATCCTGTCGGCGATCATCTTCAACGCGCTGATCATCGTGGCGCTGATCCCGCTGGCCCTGCGCGGCGTGCGCTACCGCGCGGTCGGGGCGGCTTCACTGCTGCGCCGCAACCTGCTGATCTACGGCCTTGGCGGGCTGGTGGTGCCCTTCGCCGGTATCAAGGCCATCGACCTGATCGTCACCGCCATCGGCCTGGTTTGAGGAGCCCGACATGTTGAAGGAACTGCGTCCCGCCCTGGTGATGACCGTCGCTTTGACGGTCGTCACCGGCCTCGCCTACCCGCTGGCCGTCACCGGCATCGCGCAAACCCTCTTCCCGCATCAGGCCAACGGCAGCCTGATCGAACGGAACGGAACCGTCGTCGGCTCCGGCCTAATCGGGCAGGAATTCGCCAGCGACCGCTATTTCCACCCGCGCCCGTCGGCCACCACCGGCGCCGACCCGGCCGACCCGGCGAAATCGACCTCGCAACCCTACAATGCCGCCAATTCCATGGGCTCCAACCTCGGTCCGACGAGCAAGGCGCTGGCCGAGCGGGTCCAGGCCGACGCCGGGAGACTGAAGACGGAGAACCCTGGCGTTGCGGTTCCGGTGGAACTGGTGACCGCGTCGGGCAGCGGGCTCGACCCCCACCTGTCGCCGACCGCCGCCGACTTCCAGGTGCCGCGCATCGCCCGGGCACGCGGCATGGGCGAGGATGCGGTACGCCAACTGGTCGCCGCCAACACCGCGCCGCGCCCGCTTGGGTTCCTCGGCGAGCCGACGGTCAATGTGCTGGCGCTCAATCTTGCCTTGGACAGGGCGGCGGCTCCCCGCTAAAGATCCAGCAACCAGAGCGCAGCGGGACGGCGGCATGATCGAGGACAAGGGCGACCGCAACAAACGCCCGTCGCCGGACGCCCTGCTGCGCCAGGCGGAACGGGAGGAGCGCGGACGGCTGAAGATCTTCCTCGGCGCCGCCCCCGGCGTGGGGAAGACCTTCGCCATGCTGCTGACCGCCCATGCCAAGCGGCGCGAGGGCGCCGACCTCGTCGTCGGTGTGGTGGAGACCCACGGCCGCGCCGACACCGAGGAGCTGACCGCCGGGCTGGAGGTCGTGCCCCGCCGCACAGTCCGCCACAAGGGCCATGCGCTGGCCGAAATGGACCTGGACGCCATCCTCGCCCGCCGGCCGAAGATCGTGCTGGTGGACGAGCTGGCGCACACCAACGCCCCCGGCGGACGCCATGCCAAGCGCTATCTCGACGTCATGGAACTGCTGGATGCCGGCATCGACGTCTACAGCACGCTGAACATCCAGCATGTCGAAAGCCTGAACGACGTCGTCGCCAAGATCACCCGCGTCCGCGTGCGCGAGACCGTTCCAGATTCCATCATCGACCGTGCCGACGACATCGAAGTCATCGACATCACGCCCGAGGACCTGATCCAGCGCCTGCAGGAGGGCAAGGTCTATGTCCCCCGCACGGCGGAACAGGCGATCCGCCATTACTTCTCCCCCGGCAACCTGACGGCGCTGCGCGAACTGGCGCTGCGCCGCACCGCCGAACGGGTCGACGACCAGCTACTGACCCACATGCAGGCGCACGCCATCGCCGGTCCCTGGGCCGCTGGCGAGAGGCTGCTGGTGTGCATCGACCAGGACGCCAGCGGCGGGACACTGGTCCGCTATGCGAGGCGGCAGGCGGAACGGCTGCGCGCCCGCTGGGGCGCCATCCATGTCGAGACCAGCCGCGACCTGCGGCTGAGCGAGGCGGAGCGCGACCGCATCGCCGACACCCTGCGGCTGGTCGAACGGCTGGGCGGGGAAGCGGTGACGGTTCCCGGCCGCGACGTCGCCGACGCTGTGGTCGACTATGCGCGCGCCAACAACATCACCCATATCGTCATCGCCAAGTCCGGGCGCCCCCGCTGGGCGGAGCTGCTGCACGGCTCGGTCGCGCACGGCCTGATCCGCCGGGCCGGCGACATCAGCGTCCATGTCATCGCCGCGACCGCCGCCGACCCGGTGCCGCCCAGGACGGTGCGGACCGCTGCCGCCGACCGGTGGTCCTTCCAGGGACTGCCCTACCTCGCCGCCAGCGCCTATGTCGCGGCGGCGCTGGGGCTGGGCCACCTGCTGCACCTGACATTGGGGCTCAGCAACATCGCGCTGGTCTTCCTGACCGCCGTGCTGGGCAGCGCCGTAACCGGCGGACTGGGGCCGTCGCTCTATGCCAGCATCGCCAGCGTGCTGGCCTTCAATTACTTCTTCCTGCCACCGCTCTACACCTTCACCATCTCCGATCCGGAGAACATCGTCGCATTGCTCGTCTTCGCGGTGGTCGCGGTGATCGCCAGCAACCTGACCGCCCGCGTCCGCGCCCAGGCGGTGACGGCACGGCTGCGCGCCAGGACGACGGAGGATCTCTACCGGTTCAGCCGCAAGCTGGCCGGCGTCGTCACCATGGACGACCTGCTGTGGGCCACCGCCTACCAGATCGCCGCGATGCTGAAGGTGCATGTCGTCCTGCTGATGCCGGAGGGCGACGGGGAGACCGGCAAGGACGGCAACAGGGAGGGCGACCGCCTCGCGGTGCGCGCCGGCTATCCGCCGGAGGATGTGCTGGACGAGGCCGATCTCGCCGCCGCGATGTGGAGCTGGCGCAACAACAAGCCCGCCGGCCGCGGTGCCGACACCCTGCCGGGCGCCCGCTGGCTGTTCCTGCCGATGCGGACCGGCCGCGGACCGGTGGCGCTGGTCGGCATAGACACCGGCGCCGGTACTCCCGGCCGGCAACGCGGCGGCCTGCTGGCCCCGGACCAGCGCCGCCTGCTCGACGCGCTCAGCGATCAGGCAGCGCTGGCGATCGAGCGGGTGATGCTGGCGGAGGATGTCGACCGCGCCAAGCTGGCGGCGGAGACCGAGCGCCTGCGCTCCGCCCTGCTCACCTCGATCTCGCACGACCTGCGCACCCCGCTGGCCTCCATCCTGGGCTCGGCCACAAGCCTCACCCGCTACGGCACCGCGCTGGACGAGCCCGCCCGGCTCGAACTGGCGACAACGATCCAGGAAGAGGCGGAGCGGCTGAACCGCTTCATCGCCAACCTGCTGGACATGACCCGCCTGGAATCCGGAGCCATCCGCCCACGCACCGGCCCGGTCGATTTGTCGGAGGTGGTCGGCAGCGCCCTGGAGCGCGCCGGCCGCATCCTTGCCGGCCACCGGGTAGAGGTCGACCTCGCCGCCGACCTGCCGATGGCCGATCTCGACCCGGTGCTGTTCGAACAGGCCCTGTTCAACCTGCTGGACAATGCCGCCAAATATGCGCCGGCCGGATCGCGGGTGACGGTGCGGGCTCGTCGCGTGCCGGCCGGCGTGGAGGCCCAGGTGATGGACGAGGGCGACGGCATCCCGCCTGCCGATGTGGACCGCATCTTCGACAAGTTCTACCGTGTCCACGCCCAGGACCGGCAGCGCGCCGGCACCGGGCTGGGGCTGGCGATCTGCCGCGGCTTCGTCGAGGCGATGGGGGGAAGCATCGTCGCCGGCAACCGTCGCGACCGGTCCGGCGCCGTCTTCACCCTGACCATTCCCGCCGCGGCGGAGCTGCCCATGCCCGAGGAAACCGCGCCATGACCTCGCCCTCCGCCCCGCTGCGCGTCCTGGTCGTCGACGACGAGCCGCCGATCCGCCGCTTCCTGCGGACCAGCCTGTCGGCCCAGGGCTATGACATCGTGGAGGCCGAGGACGGCGACGCGGCGCTCCGGGAAATCCATCGCCGGGTACCGGATCTGCTGGTGCTCGACCTCGGCCTGCCGGGGATCGACGGGCTGGAGGTGATCCGCCGCCTGCGGGCCGGCGACCAGGCCTCCCCCGCGATCGCGGCGCTGCCCATCATCGTGCTGTCCAGCCGGGTCGACGAGGCCGGCAAGGTGGAGGCGCTCGACCTCGGCGCCGACGACTACGTCACCAAGCCCTTCGGCGTCGACGAGCTGCTGGCCCGCATCCGCGCCGCCCTGCGCCACCGCCTGCAGCGCCAGGGCGAGCGGCCGCTGTTCCGCAGCGGCGACCTGACGGTCGACCTCGTCCGCCGCATCGTCACCGCACGCGGCGGAGAGGTGAAGCTGTCGCCGCGCGAATACGACCTGCTGCGCCTGCTGGTCGCCCATGCCGGCAAGGTCCTGACCCACCGCATGATCCTGAAGGAGGTCTGGGGCGGCGAGACCGACATCCAGTATCTGCGCATCTACATCCGCCAGTTGCGCCAGAAGATCGAGGCGGAACCCGACCGCCCCCATCACATCCTGACCGAAACCGGGGTCGGCTACCGCCTGCGGGGCCCGGATTGACCGGATCGACCGGTTCCGTACCGCCGGCCCCTTGACCTCCGGGCACGACATCGGGAAGATGGATCGGACACTGATCTAAACCGGTTTTACCCTTGAACACGCAGCCCGTTCCCTTCCGGCGCTTCTCGACGGACGTCCTGCCGGAAAAGGAGCGCTTCGGCGCGTGGCGGGACGCCATGACCTCGGTCTACGAGATCGCTCCGCCCGACGGCGACGCGCGCCGGCACTTCACCGGAACGGCAACCAGCACCCATTTCGGCCCACTGATCGTCGGGACCATGGATGTCGACGCCCTGGCCTACCACCGGACGCCGGCCCGGATCCGTTCGGACCATATCGACCATTTCATCATACGCCTGGACAGCGCCGGCGCCGCCGGCAACGCGTCGGACGAGATCCTGGTCAAGGACATGGGCCAGCCGCTGGAGCTGCCGACGATGCGGTTGCAGGGAGCCTGCGTGATCGTGCCCCGGGACATCATGACCGAGATGCTGCCGCGGGCCGACGCGCTGCATGGAACGCGCCTGGGCGGCATCATGGGGCAATTGCTGGCCGACCATCTGCGGTCGCTGGCCCGGAACGCTCCGGCATCGACGATGGCAGACGCGCCGCATCTGGTGCGGGCCATCCGCGGGATCCTCACCGCCTGCCTGGCCCCCACCCATGACGCGCTCCTGCAGGCAAGGCCGCAGATCGCGGCAACCCTGATGATGCAGGCCCGGCGCCTTGTCGACGCCAACCTGAACGACCCCGGACTGTCCGCCGACCGCCTGTGTCTGGAGTTGGGCCTGTCACGCTCGGCCCTCTACAAGCTTTTCGAGCCGCATCGGGGCATTGCGCGCTACATCCAGGGCCGGCGTCTGCTGCGAATCCGCGAAATCCTTTCCGATCCCGCCGACAGCCGCCGCATCGGCGAAATCGCCTTCGCGTTCGGCTTCACCAGCGAGGCGCATTTCAGCCGGATCTTCCGGCGCGCGTTCGGCTGTACGCCATCGGACATCCGGCACGGCTGGGCATCCGCCCCCGCAGACGGTTGCCATCGGGCGCGTGGTGCCGAGGGCCACGACACCAGGGCCACAGCCGGACAGTTTCCCGACTGGCTGCGCCAGCTTCGCGCCTGAAGCGTCGCTCCGCCGGAGCCGTGGACGCGCGGTCAAGGAAAATGGACCCACGGTCATGGTCCGGGTTCCGTTGCCACGCTAGCGTACGGCATTCGAAGCGCCGATCGGCGCCCGATCCCTTTCGGCCGGAGGCAGCATCCATGTCGTACGATTTCTCACGATTGCTGGACAGCAAACTCAGCATGAACGAGCGCCCGCTGGTGATGATGTGGTCCATCTCGGCCGGCGGTGCCGCCGAAGCGGTGTTCCTGACCTGCCTCGAACAATTCAAGCAGTCGCCGTCCAAGGCCAAGGTCAAGGCCATCTTCGAATGGCTGGTCGATCAGGGCGATGCCTCGACAAAATCCGGCTGGGGCAAGGGGGACGGCCATTGGGGCTCGATGAACCTCGAATCCGATGGGGTCAGCAATTCGGTCAAGCAGGCGGCCGGTACGATTTCCGCCAATTCCAAATATTACATCGCGCGGAAGTCCTGGTGGGGGAAGAGAAGCGCTGCCCTGCACGGCAACCTTGGAAACAGCCCGGCTCCGAACATGTTCGACGGCTTGATCGAACAGGCGGTTTCCGCCCTAAACACCGTTACTCCCTCGTTCGGAGGCTGGACGATCGATAAGCTCGACAGGCAGGACTCCTACATCGTCAGCCGGCTGAAAGGCATGGAATACATGAACAACGCCTTCCAGACCGCCGGGTTCAACACTGCCGCCATCGGTATCCGCCTGCCCTTCAAGTTCCGCTGACGACGCATCCGCCCCGACGCCGGACAGTCACTCCGCAGGCCGGGCGCTTTCCAGGGCTTCGCGCTCTGCCCGCAGAGACTCGAGCTTCGTTTCCAGCTTGCGGATCTCCTTTCCAAGCTTGCGCAGGCGTTTTCGCGATGGCTTTGCCGCGATGCGTTCGGCCCGGATGCGCCCGTTGATCGCCGCCTTGGCCTCATCCGGCAGCCGTTTCCAGCCTTTCACTTCCGCCTTCGTCCGATGGCAGCCGCGACATGCGCCGCTCATGTCGAAGCGGCAGCTTCCGATGCACGGGTTCCCGGTGTCCTTGCTGCTTGTGGTCCTAGCCATGGGGCCCTGTCGAATGATCGCTTCCAGTCGACGACAATGTCGTTTCGGAACGCCCCTGCGACAATGGCGGCCGCTCGCACCAAAGCCCTCCAACATTGTATGGATTCGATGCAGGAGGAATTGAACGGTGCGGCATACTGGCGCATCGGCGAAATTGCACGGCTTATAGCCATACAATAAACTTGCAGGCATGCGGTCAATATTCCATACAAAACTCATTGCCAGATGGTCGCCCCGCCATTCGCCCCGGCAAGGGGCAGGCGGCCGGACGGTTCCTTCGAGCCAGGTGCCCCATGCCAAGCGACGCGCCCCTCATCACCCGCCGCCCGGAACACGCCGCCGCTCCGGCGCCTGCTTCCGCTTCCGCCCCCGCCCCCGCCTATGCCTATGCCTCCCATCGCAAGATCCACCCCAAGGCTGTGCGCGGGCGATACCGGCGTCTGAAGACGGTGCTCGGCGCGGTGCTGCTGGCGCTGTTCGCACTGCTGCCTTGGCTGCGGTGGGATCGGGGGCCGGACGCGCCCGATCAGGCGGTCCTGTTCGATCTCGACGGCCAGCGCTTCTACATGTTCGCCGTCCAATTGTGGCCGCAGCAGGTCTATTACATCACCGGCATCATGATCATCGCCTCCATCGGGCTGTTCCTGGCTACGGCGGTCGGCGGGCGGGTCTGGTGCGGCTTCACCTGTCCGCAGACGGTCTGGACCGACCTGTTCGTCTGGGTCGAACGGCAGGTGGAGGGCGACCGCGGTGCCCGCATCCGGCTGGATCAGCATCCCTGGACCGCGAACTGGCTGGCGAAGAAGGCGGTCAAGCACACGGCATGGCTGGCCATCGCCTTCGTCACCGGCTTCCTCGGCATCGCCTACCTGACCGATGCGCCGACCCTGGCAGCGGACCTGCTGCGGTTCGACGCTTCGGCACTGGCGGTGGGTTCCATCCTGTTCATGACGGCCTGCACCTATCTGATGGCAGGCTTCATGCGCGAGCAGATGTGCTTCTACGTCTGCCCCTGGCCGCGCATCCAGGCCGCCATGCTGGACGAGGAGAGCCTGGTCGTCACCTACCAGGATTGGCGCGGCGAGGGGCGCGCACCGCTGCGCAAGAACGAGGGCTGGGACACGCGCCGGCACCAGGGCTTGGGCGATTGCATCGATTGCGGCCAATGCGTCCATGTGTGCCCGACCGGCATCGACATCCGCGACGGCATCCAGATGGAATGCATCGGCTGCGGCCTGTGCGTGGATGCCTGCAACGACGTGATGGCGCGCATCGGCCAGCCGGGCGACCTGATCCGCTTCGACACATTGACCGCCCAGGCCGCGAAGGCGGCCAATACCACACAAGCCGCCAAGGCGGCGGTCGCCCTGCCCCGCTACCGCCTGTTGCGGCCGCGCACCATCGTCTACGGCCTGATGCTGGTGGTGGTCGGCGGGGCGATGGCCATCGCCCTGGCGTTCAAGCCGAGCAACGATATCGCCGTGCTGCGCGACCGTGCGCCGCTGTTCGTGATGCTCAGCGACGGACGCATCCAGAACGCCTACACCATCAAGATCGCCAACATGTCCCTGACAGGCCGGCACTATCGATTGACCCTGTCCGGCCTGCCTCAGGCGAGCCTCAGCCTGTCGGGCGAGGGCGGGGAACTGAACGAATTGGCGTTGTCGGCCCGCGCCAACGCGGTGGATACCTACCGCATCCAGGTCCGCGTGCCCCAGGCCGCGCTGTCGGCCCCCTCGACGCCGCTCACCCTCACGCTGACGCCAGATGCGCTGTCCGGTCCGGCCGGCGAACCGGTCCGTCACGACAGCGTGTTCCTCGCCCCCTGATCCGGCGACGCCGGCACCGATCCGGTGGAACGGCTTGCGGCCCGGGCCGCGAAACGCGCATATGTTGCGGACAATCCGGCCCGGTGCCGGCAACGGTCAGGATATCCATGCAATCCGATATGGCAGAGCAAACCGGCGGCGGCCTCTGGCAGCCCGACCTGACCGACCGGGACAGGCCGCTCTATCTCGCCATCGCCGATGCCATCGCCGACGATGTCCGCGACGGCCGGCTGGCGGTGGGACAGCGGATGCCGCCGCAACGCACGCTGGCCGACCGGCTGGGTCTGGACCTGACCACGGTCAGCCGTGCCTATGGCGAGGCACGCCGGCGCGGCCTGCTCGACGCCCGTGTCGGCCAGGGGACCTTCGTCCGCCAGCAGGACGCCCCGGTTTCCGGCCCGGCCCGACGCCTGCCGGCCGCTCCCGCTCCCAGCGCCATCCCGGCCGTCATCGACATGACGATGAATCAGCCACCCCTTCCCGACGCGCCGGAGCTGCTGGACCGGGTGCGCCAGGGCATCGAGCTGGCGGTCCGGCAGATCGATCCGCAGTCGCTGCTCCGCTACCCCGATTCCGGTGCCGGCGCCAGCGACGAGGACCGGGTGGCCGGCGCGCGATGGCTTGCCAGGCGGCAGCCCGACCCGGACGGCGGCGGCAACGCCGAAGAGGCCGCCAGCCGGATCGCCACCCGAACCGTCGTCTGCCCCGGCACGCAGGGCGCCCTGCTGGCGTTGCTGAGCATGCTGGCCCGCCCCGGCGACACCGTCTGCACGGAGGCGCTGACCTATCCCGGCTTCAAGGCCATCGCGCGGCAATTGGGGCTGCGGGTGATCGGCATACCGATGGACGGCCAGGGGCTGGACCCGGATGCGCTGCGCGCCGCCGTCACCGCCCATGCGCCCAGGGCGCTCTATTGTACCCCGACCCTGCACAACCCGACGACGGCGACCCTGCCGGCGGAGCGGCGCGAGGCCATCGCCGCCATCGCGCGCGACCATGGCTTTCCCATCATCGAGGACGACATCTACGGCGTCCTGCCGCAGGATGCACCGCCGCCCATCGCGGCATTCGCGCCGGACGTGACCTTCCATGTCGTGGGTCTGGCGAAATGCGTGGCGCCCGGCCTGCGCATCGCCTATGTCGCCGCACCGGACGGGCGGCAGGCGATCCGGCTCGCTTCCGCCCTGCGGGCGACCATGCTCGGCACCCCGCCGATCCCTGCCGCGGTCGCAACCCAATGGATCGGCGACGGCACCGCCGAACAGCTCCTGTCCGCCATCCGGGCGGAGGCGAGGGTGCGCCAGGGCATGGCGCGCGATCTTTTGCCGGCAACGGCGATGACCGCCCATCCCGACGGCTTCCACCTGTGGCTGACCCTGCCGCCGAGCTGGACGAGAGGCGAATTCGCTTCCCACCTGCGCACCCGCGGCATCGCCGCCGCAGTCAGCGACACCTTCCTCGTCCCCGGCCCCGACCTCGTCTCTGGTTTCCAGCCCGGCCCGGCCCCGGAGGCGTTGCGCATCTGCCTCGGCGCCCCACCTGCCCGCGCCGATTGCCGCCGCATGCTGGAAACACTGGCCGATACCCTGGAGCAGAGCCCTGCGGTGATCGGCATCGTCATCTGAATCGGGTCGCTCCGAAGAGCCGTGCCTGTGGCGGAAACTATCCAAGAGGCCGGCTCCGCTGTCCAACTCAGCTGGGCTGAGACACCGTCAGCCGGGATGTCTCTTGTCCTGCATCCCGAGGATGCCCTGTCCGCATCGATCCGCCGCAATCATACCGTAAGCAAACCAATGCATACCATCATCTGAATATGCTATTCACCAACCCCTGCCGAGACAGGCGTGTGCGGATACGCGAACGGCATCCGGATAGGAGCCTGATGGTAGGGGCCATGGGGATCGTTATGACTTCGACACGGCGTTCGGCATGCGCGGCGGTGGCACTGACGGCAGTGCTGGGCCTGGGGGCCTGCAACCGACAGCAGCCCATCTACACGGTCACCGATCACCCCGTGCCGGCGGCGGCGCGGACCCTCCCCATGAGGTCGGTCGAACAGGCGATCCTCGAAGCGGCGGCAGAGAAGCGCTGGACCGTGGACCGTGTCCAGCCCGGCTTGATGCGGGCCACCCAGAAATGGCGGACGCATACGATGACGGTCAACATCCGTTACGATCAGAACCGCTACGGCATCGAACACGTCACGACCTCCAACCTCAAGGAACGGGGGGGAATGGTCCACCGCGCCTACAATACGAACGTCAAGGCGCTGGAGGACGAGATCGAGCGCCGTCTCTACCGCGCCGGCTATTGATCCGGGCGATGGCGATGAATGGCCATTCCGTGAACGGGTCCAGGCCGGTCGGGACCGGGTTGCGCTTCGCCGTGAACCGCTGGTCGGCCTGGGCGCCGGTGCGTGAGACGGGTGCTGCATGGTGCGGCTGGGCCGGTGCGCCGGACTGGATCGAGGCGGGTGCGGCGCCACCTCCCTTGCCCATGATGCTGCGCCGACGGGCGACTCCCCTGGGACAGAAGCTGATCGCGGCGGCGCTGGCCTGCGGCGACGCGGTCGCGCGGGCGCGCTACGTGCTGGCGTCCCGTCATGGGGAGTTGAGCCGGACCGTGACCATTCTGGAGGCGCTGGACGCTGGGGAAGCACCGTCGCCGGCGGAATTCAGCATGGCGGTCCACCATGGATTGGCCGGACTGCTGTCGATCCATACCGGCAACCGCGCCGGCCACACGGCGCTTGCCGCCGGGCCGGACAGCTTCGGCTTCGGCCTGCTGGAGGCTGCCGCCTGTCTGGCGGAGCGACCGGACGAACCGGTGCTTCTGCTCTACGGCGACGATGCGCTGCCCGATGTCTACGACGCGTTCCGCGAGGCGGACCAAGCCGAACTGCCGATGGCCTGCGCCCTCCTGCTGGAAACCGGGGACGATATCCTTTTTCACGCCACCCCCAACCACGGCAGCATGCATCCGGCGCCCTCCGCCGCATCCGATTTCCTGCGCTTCCTGTTGTCGGATGAGCCGGCAGCCATCTCGGCGGGCGGACGCATGACCTGGACCTGGCGGCGCCATGGTTGACCGGCTCGATCATCTGCGGCGTGTGGTGTGCACGGGCCTGGCCTTTGCCGCGCTGTTCGGCGGCGGGGCGGTTCTTGCCCTGACGGTGTTTCCCCTGGTGACCCTGCTGACGCCGTCGGGGGCAAAGCGCCGGGAACGCAACCAGTGGCTCGTCCACTGGCTGTTCCGCGGCTATGTATGGACCCTGACACGGCTGAGGGTGATCGAGGTGACGGTGCGGGGGGCCGACCGGCTGCGTGCGGCCGGCGGCCGGATGATCGTCGCCAACCACCCCACCCTGCTGGACGTGGTGCTGCTGATGGGGCTGGTGCCGCGCAGCCAGTGCATCGTCAAAGGTGCGCTTTGGAACAGCCCCTATCTTGGGCGCGTGGTGCGGGGGACCGGCTATATCCGCAACGATCTGGAACCGGAAGCGCTTCTGGAGGCATGCCGGGATTCCATTGCGCGCGGCGACAGCCTGATCATCTTTCCCGAAGGCACACGGACGATACCGGGCGAGCCGCCGCGTTTCCGGCGCGGCTTCGCCAACATTGCCACGATGCTGGAAACAGAAATCCAGCTCGTCGTCATCACCTGCAGGCCGCTGACGCTGGTAAAGGGAGAGCCGTGGTGGAAGGTTCCATACCGCCGCCCGCGCTTCCACGTCGAGGTCGGCGACCGCCTGGACGCCCGTGAATGGTTGGGGTATGAGTATCGGTCACTTGCTGCACGCAAGTTAGTCAGACAGCTTGAAGAGTATTACATGGAATGCTCGGCCAATGGTTGATTTAGAAAACGAAATAAAAAAGCTGATCGTCGAGTCTCTTAAACTGGAAGATATCCGGGCGGAGGATATCGACAGTTCGGAACCATTGTTCGTCGATGGCCTCGGACTGGATTCGATTGATGCGTTGGAGCTTGGCGTCGCACTTCGCAAGCGGTTCGGCATCAAGATCGACTCGGTCACCGGAGATGTGAAGGCGCATTTCGCCAATGTGCGGAGCCTTGCGCTTTTCGTCCAGTCGCAGCAGGTGGAGTGAACGGGCATGATGACCCGCGACCAAGTCTATGAAAAGCTGAAGGGCTATCTGGAGGACATGTTCGAGGTGGAACCGGACAGGGTGACACCCGAATCGCACCTGTTCGAGGATCTCGATCTGGACAGCATCGACGCCGTCGATCTCGTCGTGAAGCTTCAGGACCTGACCGGGCGCAAGTTCAAGCCCGAGGAGTTCAAGAGCGTGCGCACCGTCGGCGACGTTCTCGACCGCGTGCAGGCGCTTCTTCTTGCGGCCTAGGCGCATCTCTCCGACGGCCGTGGCACTGACGGCCGCCGGCATGCTCTACCCGGCCATCGTCTATGCCGCCCGCGATACGGTGCCGCCTGCGGCATTCGTCGCGGCGGCATTGGGGCTGATCGGGCTGCGGCTGTTGAATTCGGGCGGGGAAGCGGCGCGCGCATGGCGTCCGCCGCTGCTGGCCGGCGCCGCAGCGCTGACCGCCCTGCTGCCGCTCGACCCCTGGCTCGCGGCGCGGGCCTATCCCGTGGTGCTCAGCCTGGGCTTCGCTGCTGCCTTCGCCGTCACCTTGCGCGATCCGCCGTCCCTGGTCGAACGGCTGGCCCGCCTGCGCGAGCCGGACCTGCCGCCGGAAGGACAGGCCTATTGCCGGGCAGTCACCTGGGTATGGACGGTTTGGCTGACCCTCAACGCCGCCATCGCCGCCGGCTTGGCCCTGGCAGGAAGCGACGAGGCCTGGGCGCTGTGGACCGGGCTGCTTGCCTATGGGGCCATGGGGGCTCTGTTCGCTGGGGAATGGGTGGTCAGACGGCGGGTGCGCGGGACCGTCCGATGAACGCACCGCTTCTCTGTTCCCTCGGCCGGATCCTGATCGACGGGCATGACAGGCCGCTGGCCTCCAGCAGCGGCGGCGTGATCGGCGCCGCCCGTTTCCGCGCCGACGTGGCGGCCAACGCCCTGCGGCTGCGCCGGGCCGGTTGCCGGCGGGGAATGCTGGTCACCACAGACGCCTATTGGGGTGCAGTGGGGTTGTTCGCCCTCTGGCTGGCGGGGTCGGAGGCGATTCTGCCGCCCAACGCCCAGCCCGGCACGCTGGAGGGACTGCGCGGCGGCTGGGATATGCTGGTCGGCGACGGGAGTCCGGCGGCGGAACCGTTCCTGCGGCTGGAGCCGGGGGAGGGCGGACTGCCGCTCGACGCGATCGACCCGGCCTCGCCGCTGACGGTTTTCACCTCCGGCACCACCGGCGCACCCAAGCGGATCGCCAAGACCCTGGAGCATCTGGAGCGGGAGGCGGCGGCGGTCGAGGCGGCACTGGGCGCCGTGGTGCCCGCCGGAGCCTGGGTGCAGGCGACGGTTCCCCATCAGCATGTCTACGGCCTGGCCTTCCGACTGTGCTGGCCGCTGGCGAGCGGGCGGCCCTTCGCCGGGATGGCGCATGACCTGTGGGAAACCGCGACGGCAGCGCTGGGCGGAGGAGATGTGATCGTCTCCAGTCCGGCCCACCTGACCCGGTTGGAAGGGCTGGCCCGGTTGCCGGCCGACCGGCGTCCCAGCCTGATCCTGTCGGCCGGTGCGCCGCTGCCGGAGCGGGCGGCGCGCCTGGCGGCCGATCTGCTCGGCACCGTCCCCACCGAGATTTTCGGCAGCAGCGAAACGGGCGCCGTCGCCTTGCGCCACCGTGTCGGCGGTATCGCCGACCCGCCCTGGCGTCCGCTGCCCGGCACGCGGGTCGAACGCATGGAGGACGGCGGAATGCGTGTCCTGGCCGACCATGTCCCCGGAGGAAAGCACGAGGGCGCCGACCGGATCGACATGGCGGCGGATGGCGGCTTCCGCTTCCTGGGCCGGGCAGACGGGTTGGTGAAGATCGAAGGCAAGCGCATCGGACTGACCGAGGTCGAGCGGCGGCTGTGCGGCCTGCCCGGGGTGGCCGACGCCGCCCTGACGGTGGTGGACCGTGGCGAGGACGGCGAGGCCCGCCTGCGCCTTGGGGCGGTGGTCGTCCCCGACCCCGCGGGGGCGGAGCGACTGGCCGCCCTGGGGCCGTTCCGCTTCAGCCGCCTGCTGCGCCGGGACCTGGCGGCGACCCAGGAACCGGCCGGCCTGCCGCGCCTGTGGCGTTTCGTGGACCGCCTGCCGACCGGCCCGCTGGGCAAGCGCAGCGCCGCCGCCCTCGCCGCCCTGTTCACCGAGGAGACGTCCGTGAAGCCCACCGAACCCGATATGCACGCCCTGCGTCCCATCGACGGCGGGGTGGAACTGGATCTGTTCGTGTCGCCCGACCTTGCAGCGCTGGACGGGCATTTCCCCGATTTCCCGATCGTGCCGGGGGTGGCGCTGGTCGATTGGGCGGTGAGGAACGCCGACCGTCACCTTGGCCTGTCCATCGGGGCGGCGCGGAATTTCCAGGTCAAGTTCCGCCGCATCGCCACGCCGGGCGGCACCGTCACGCTGAGCCTGCGCCACGATCCGGCACGCCGGCGCCTGGGCTTCGAGTACCGCGACGGCGGCGGGGTTCTCACGTCCGGCTTCATCAAGGTCGAGGACGCCGGGACGGCGGACGCATGACCACGCCATCGATTCCCCTGGCCCCCGATTCCCTGCCCGCTGCCTTCCGTGCCTGTGCCATCGTTCCCAGCCACAACCATTGGCGGGTGGTGGGCGATGTGGTTGCGGGTCTGCGCGCCCAGGGAATACCGGTCATCCTGGTGGATGACGGCAGCATGGACCCTGCCCGCTCCACCCTCGCCGCCCTGCACGATCCCGCCGATGGCGTCACCGTCCGGCGGTTGGAACCGAACCAGGGCAAGGGGGCGGCGGTGATGGAGGGTGTCCGGCTGGCGCTCGCCGCCGGCTTCACCCATGCGGTGCAGGTGGACGCCGACGGGCAGCACGACCAGACCGCCGTTCCCCGCCTGCTGGCCCTGGCACGCCGCCATCCCCATGCGCTGGTGACCGGCAAGCCGGTCTATGACGACTCCATCCCGACCGGCCGGGCCATCGGGCGCTGGGTCACCCATGTGTGGGTCTGGGTCGAAACCCTGTCCTTCCGCATCCGCGATTCCATGTGCGGGTTCCGCGTCTACCCCCTGGCGCCGGTGGCGGCACTGACGGCGACCGGCGCCCGGATCGGGCGGCGGATGGATTTCGACACCGAGATCATGGTCCGCCTGTTCTGGCGCGGCACGCCGGTGGCCGAACTGCCGGTGCGGGTCACCTATCCGCCCGACAACACCTCCAATTTCGATGTGCTGTGGGACAATGTCCGCATCTCGTGGATGCATACCCGGCTGGTGTTCACCATGCTGGCGCGGCTGCCGTCGATCCTGGCCAACCGTCCGCCTCCGCTGCCATCGCTGGACGAACCCAGCCATTGGGCGGCGCTGGGCGAGCGGGGCATGGCCTGGGGGCTGCGGATCTGCGCCGCCGCCTACCGCCTGTTCGGACGGCGGGGATGCATGGCGGTGCTGGCGCCCGTGGTCCTGTATTTCCACCTGACGGGAACCGAACAGCGGCTGGCCTCGCATGTTTTCCTGACCCGCGCCTTCGCGGCCAAGGGAATGGCGCGGGCGCCCGGCTGGTGGGACGGCTATCGCCATTTCCTGTCCTTCGCCGGACGGGCCCTGGACAGCTTCGCCGCCTGGACGGGCGGGATGAAGACCGGCGAGGTCGAACCGGCGGAGGTCGACGCCCTCCGCGAGGCGGAGGCCAGTCCCCGGGGTGCGCTTTTCATCGTCGCCCATCTGGGCAACGTGGATCTGTCGCGCGCCCTGCTGGACGAGGAAACGCGCCGCCGGTTGCTGGTGCTGGTCCACACCCGCCATGCGGAGAACTACAACCGCCTGTTGCGCGATTTCAACCCCGAGGCCGGGGTCAACACCCTCCAGGTGACGGAGGTCGGACCGGATACCGCCATCGCCCTGAAGGAGCGGGTGGAACGGGGCGACTGGGTGGTGATCGCCGGCGACCGCACTCCGGTGGGCGGTGGCGGACGGGTCAGCCGGGTGTCCTTCCTGGGGGAACCGGCCCCCTTCTCCCAGGGCCCCTACATCCTGGCCTCCCTGCTGGAATGCCCGGTCTATCTGCTGTTCTGCCGGCGCGAAGGCGGCCGCCACCGCCTGTACGCCGAGCGGCTGGCCGACCGCATCGACCTGCCGCGCGGACGGCGGACGGAGGCCCTGGACGGCTACGCCGCCGCATTCGCCCGCAGCCTGGAGCGCCATGCGCTGGCCGATCCGTTCCAATGGTACAACTTCTTCGATTTCTGGGCGCCGGAGGGCGCGGGGGAACCATGAGCGCTGCCGATATGATTTCCGCCGAGGTCACCATCCAGGCGCAATTCTACGACCTCGACCCCATGCAGGTGGTCTGGCACGGGAATTACGCCCGCTATCTGGAACAGGCCCGCTGCGCCCTGCTGGACCGCATCGGCTACAACTATCCGGAGATGGCCGAATCGGGCTTCATGTGGCCCATCGTCGACATGCAGCTGAAATATGTCCGCCCCATCCGCTTCGCCCAGACGGTGCGGGTGACGGCGATGCTGGTGGAGTACGAGAACCGCCTGCGCATCGACTACCGCATCCGCGACGCCGGATCGGGCGAGGTGCTGACCAAGGCCCGCACCATCCAGCTCGCCGTCGCCATGGGAACGCAGGAGCTGGCCTTCGAGTCCCCGGCCATTCTGATCGAGAAAGTGAAGGCGCTGCTGTGATCCGCTTCCGTCTTCCGCCGGCACTGGCGCCGATGCTCCTCGCCATCGCGCTCCTCGCCGCCCCGCTTGTTGCGCGCCCCGCACCGGCAGCCGAGCCGGCGGCGCTGGCCGAGGGGCAGGTTCTGCGCGGCCGCTTCGTACAGGAACGAACCCTCAAGGGCTTCGCGGCACCGCTGAAAAGCGAGGGCCGGTTCCTGCTTGCCCCCGGCCGCGGCTTGATCTGGCAGGTGGAGAAGCCCTTCGCCATCACCACGGCGATGAGTCCCGCCGGCCTGATGCAGGAGGTGCGGGGCAATGAGACCATGCGCCTGTCCGCCGCCAAGCTGCCCTTCATGTCGCGGATGTACACCATGCTGGGCGGCGCCCTGACCGGTGACTGGAAGGCGCTGGACGGGCTGTTCTCCGTCACCCGCGGCAGCGACGCCGCGGGCTGGAGCCTGGACCTGGCACCGTTGCGTGCCGACGATCCGGCCATGCCCATCCGCCGGATCGCCGTGCGGGGTAACCGCTTTGTCGACAGCGTGGAGATCGTGAAGCCGGAGGGCGACAGCGACCGCCTGACCTTCCTCGACCAGGCCCTGTCGGCAACGGCGCCGGGACCGGACGAGGAAAAACTGCTGGAAAGCCTGGGCGCGTCGTCGCCATGACGCATCCGTTCCTCCGGCCGGGGACCGCCCGCCTGCTGGCCTTCGTCTGGCTTCTGGTGGTGGTCGCCGGTTGCGCCTATCTGGGCTGGCGCGTGCAGTCCGGGATGCCGCTGCGCACCGATCTGCTGGCCCTGCTGCCGAGGGAGGAGCAGGACCCCACCCTTCAGCGCGCGAACGACGCGGTATCCCGCGCATTGGGCCGCCGGATCATCGCCCTGGTCGGGTCGGAGGACCGCGCCGCCGCGCGCGGCGCGGCCGCCACGCTGGCGCGGGATCTGATCGCGACCGGGCTGGTCGCCACCGTCAACGAGGGGGTGGACCCGTCGCGCCTGCGGGCCCTGGGCGCCCTGTATTTCCCCCACCGCCAGGGCCTGCTGAGCGATGCCGACCGCACCGCGCTGCTGGCCGGACGGGGGGAGGATCTCGCGACGCGGGCTTTGTCGCAACTGTTCGGTGTTGGCGGCATCGCCGATGCGGGGCTGCTGCGCAACGATCCCTTCCTGCTGCTGCCGTCCTTCCTGACGGCACTGCCCTTTCCCCTGTCGCGGCTGACGCTGGACGACGGCATGCTGACGGTGACGGAGGGGGGGAGCACCTGGATCCTGGTCGGCGCCACGCTCTCACGCGAACCGTTCGAGCTGGAGGTGCAGAGCCGGGTGGTGGAGGCCTTCGACGCATCGGCCTCCCAGCTGGCCGCAGCCCATCCCGGCTTGCGGATCAAGCGCCTGGGAGCGGTGTTCTTCGCCCAGGCCGGAGCCAGCACCGCCATCGACGAAGCGACGCTGCTGTCGATGCTGGAACTGGGCGGCACCGTGCTGCTGATCCTGGCGGTGTTCCGCCGTGTCGGGCCGCTGCTGCATAACGTGCTGGCACTTGGGGTGGGGATCGCCATGGGCTTCACCGCCGGCCTGCTGCTGTTCGGGGAGCTGCATGTGGCGGCCCTGCTGTTCGGCACCAGCCTGATCGGGGTGGCGGTGGATTACGGGCTGCATTACAGCAGCGGCCTGTTCGACGATCGCACGCCCACGCCGGCCGACCGGCTGGCCCATGTCCTGCCAGCCATCACCCTTGGGCTGACGACGACGCTGATCGGCTATGCCACGCTGGCCCTGGCGCCCTTTCCGGGGCTGCGGCAGATCGCGGTGTTCTCGGCCGCCGGTCTCGTCGCCTCCTTCGCCACCGTCGTGTTGTGGCTGCCGCTGCTCGACCGCGGCAGGACGGTGCGGCACGGGGCGGGGATGATGCGCATGGCCGAGCGCCTGTGGACCTTCTGGGAAACGCCCCGGTTGCGCCCGCTGCGGCTGGCGATGCTGGCGGCGCTGGCCCTGGCGGGGACAGTCGGCATGATGCGGCTGCATGTGGATGACGACGTGCGGCGGTTGCAGCCGATCTCTCCCGACCTCGCCCGCCAGCAGGCGGAGATTCAGCGGCTGATCGGCGCCACCACCGCCCAGCAGTTCGTGCTGGTGCGCGCGCCGGACGACGAGCAGGCGTTGCGGACGGAGGAGGAACTTGCCGGCCGACTGGTCGGGCTGGTGCGCGACGGCGTCATTGCCGGGTTCCAGTCCCCGGCCTCCTTCGTTCCCTCCGCAGTCCGGCAGAGAGAAAACATGGCCCTGGTCCGCGACGCCCTGGAAACGCCCTTCCTCGCCACCTACCGGGCGCAGACGGGGCTGCCGGAGGCACCGGCCGCCGCCGCCGCCGAACCGCTCCGCCTGAACGACGCGGTGGGCACCGTGCCGATGCTGGGGGAACTGGTGCTGGCGCCGGGACTGCATGCCGTGACCCTTCAGGGATTGACCGATCCCGCCGCCTTGCGCGCCGCCCTGTCCGGCATGGACGGGGTGCGGCTGGTCGATCCCGCCGGCGATTTCAGCGCCCTGCTCGGCAAGTACCGCGAACGGGCCGTGCTGCTGGTTGCGGTGTCGGCGCTGCTGATGGTCGGCCCACTGACGTGGCGGTATGGCTGGCGGCGTGTGGGTTGGACCATGCTGCCCCCGCTGTCCGCGGTGACGCTGGCCCCGGCGCTGGTCGCCCTGACCGGGGAGAGCATCACCTTTTTTCACATCATGCCGCTGATCCTGATCCTGGCCATCGGGGTGGATTACGCCATCTTCTGCGCCGAGGCGGGGGAGGACCGGCAGCCGGTCACCCTGCTGGCGGTGTGGCTGGCGACGCTGACCACGCTGCTGTCCTTCGGGTTGCTGGCGGTCAGCAAGGCTGGGGCCGTGCATGGGTTCGGCCTGACCATGCTGTTCGGCATCCTGCTGGCGTTCCTGCTGGCTCCGCTGGCCGCCCGGTCGGGCAAGCGCGGAGGAACGCGCATGGGCTGTGCAACCAAAAGCGATTCGTGTAGTGTGCCGCACTTTTTGAAAAGGGCACGCGAAAAGGCATGACACGCAAGGCCTGGATGGCGCTGGCATTCATACTCGGCGGCTGCGTCGCGGCCCCCGGACCGGACAGCCGCGCGCCGATGCTGGGACCGGACCTGCGGCTTGCGCTGCCCCGTCCCGCCGACCTCGGCCGCAACGTGGAGGCGGCGCAGCTCATCTCCGGCAGACATGGGGACCGCACCTTCGCGTTTGAAGGGCATATCAGCGTGACTCCTGAGAAAATGACGCTGGTTGGCCTGGATACGCTGGGACGCCGCGCCATGACGGTGACCTGGACCGATGCCGGGGTCGATGTCGACGCCGCGCCCTGGCTGCCGCCGGAAGTGAGGCCCGGTGCCATGCTCGCCGATCTGGTGGTCCTCTACTGGCCAGAAGCGGTGGTTCGCCGGTCCCTGGCGCCCATCGGCGGCGAGCTGGCACAGGAACCGCATGCCCGCACCATCCGCCTGGGCGGAAAGGAGGCCCTGCACGCCGAATACGGCTGGAACGCCGCCGGCCCCTCCCCCGGCCCCTGGACCGGCACCATGCGCTACACCAACAGCGCCTGGGGGTACGAGATCGAGGTCCAGTCGCAGGAAGTCGTGCCATGATACGGCCCGGCATCGCCGCCATGGGGCTCGTCACCCCCATCGGTGCGGGAAAGGCCGAGGTGGCCGCCGCGCTGTTCGCCGGCACCCGCGCCGGGCTGGTCCCGCGCGACGACCTTGTGCCCGGCCGGACCGTGCTGTCGGGTGCTGTCCCGGTCCCGCCGCCCGGAGCGGCACCGGGAGCGGAGCCGCGCAACAACCGCCTGATGCGCCTCGCCCTCGACCAGATCGGGGAGGAGGTGGAACAGGCCGCCCGGCGGTTCGGACGGGAGCGGATCGCCGTGGTCGCCGGCACCAGCACGGCCGGCATCGCCGAAGGCGAGGAGGCCTTCCTTGTCCACCGACGCACCGGTTCCTGGCCCGTGGGATTCCATTACCGGCATCAGGAAGCCGGCGGGCTGGGGGATTTCGTCGCCCGGACATTGGGGGTGGAGGGGCCGGCCTATACGGTGGCGACCGCCTGCTCCTCCAGCGGCAAGGTGTTCGCATCGGCCCGCCGCCTGCTGGCCGCCGGCCTGTGCGACGCCGTGGTGGTGGGCGGGGCCGACACCCTGTGCCGGATGACGCTGGGCGGCTTCGCCTCGCTGGAGGCGGTGTCGGCCGGGCTGTGCCAGCCCTTCAGCCGCAACCGCGACGGCATCAACATCGGCGAGGCGGCGGCGGCCTTCCTGCTGACCCGCGATCCGGCGCCGGTGACGCTGCTCGGCATCGGCGAAGGCTCCGACGCCCATCACGTCAGCGCGCCCGACCCGGAAGGACGGGGAGCGCTGGCCGCCATGCGCGCCGCCCTGAACGATGCCGGGTTGGCGCCCGGCGCCATCGGCTACGTCAACCTGCACGGCACCGGCACGCCGCTCAACGATTCGATGGAGGCCAAGGCGGTGAATGCCCTGTTCGGCCCCGCCACACCATGCAGTTCGACCAAGGCCATGACCGGCCACACGCTGGGCGCCGCCGGGGCCTGCGAGGCGGCCTTCCTGTGGCTGACGCTGCACCCGGACACCAACCCCGACGGACTGCTGCCGCCGCATCTGTGGGACGGCGCCGCCGATCCGGCCCTGCCGCCGCTCGCCCTGACCCGGCCGGGCGACCGTCTGGCCGGGAAGGAGGACCGGGCGGCGATTCTCAGCAACTCCTTCGCGTTCGGCGGGTCGAACGTGGCGCTGATCCTGGGGATGGACCGGGGATGAAATCCTGTCCCTGGCCGGTGGAAGAGCTTCTGCCCCATGCCCGCCCGATGATCCTGATCGACACGGTGGAAGGCTACGATGCCGCAAGCCTCGCGGCGGCGGTGACCGTGCGCACCGGCGAGCCCTTCATTGACCCCGACCGCGGTGCCCCCGCCCATCTGGCCATCGAATGGATGGCGCAGGCCTGCGGCGCCTTCGTCGGAGCGGAAGCGCGGGAAGCCGGCGCGCCGGTCCGGCTGGGCCTTCTGCTCGGCACCCGCGCCTTCACCGCGCATCGGTCCTGGTTCGCGCCGGGAACACGGCTGGGCATCCGGGTTGCGCTGGTCTACCGCGACGGGGAGATGGGCGTGTTCGACTGCGTGGCGACCGTCGGCGGCGAGACCGTGGCTGCGGCCCAGCTCACCGTCTATCAGCCCGCGGATGCCCGGACCCTGTTGGAGAACAATTCATGACGCGACGCATCCTGGTCACCGGCGCCTCCAAGGGAATCGGGCGTGCCATCGCCGAGCGGCTGGCCCGCGACGGCTTCGCGATCACCGTCCATTACGGGCGCGACCGCGACGGGGCGGAAACGACGCTGGACGCCATCCGTGCGGCGGGTGGCGACGGGCGGATCCTGGGCTTCGACATTTCCGACCGTGCCGGCTGCCTCGCGGCATTGGAGGCCGAACTTGACGCCCACGGCTCCTATTACGGCGTGGTGCTGAACGCCGGCATCGCCCGCGACGCCGCCTTTCCCGCCCTGTCGGACGAGGATTGGGACTCGGTGCTCGGCACCAACATGGACGGCTTCTACAACGTGCTGAAGCCGCTGGTTCTGCCCATGGTCTCGGCGCGGGCCGGCGGACGCATCGTCACGCTGTCTTCGGTGTCGGGCCTGACCGGCAATCGCGGGCAGGTGAATTACTCCGCCGCCAAGGCCGGCATCATCGGCGCCACCAAGGCGCTCGCCGTCGAGTTGGCCAAGCGGAACATCACCGTCAACTGCGTCGCACCCGGCGTGATCGAAACCCAGATGATCGACGGCATACCGATGGACGAGGTCATGAAGGCCGTGCCGATGCGCCGCCTGGGCCGGCCGGAGGAGGTGGCGGCGGCCGTCGCCTTCCTCTGTTCCGACGAGGCCGGCTACGTGACGCGGCAGGTGATTTCCGTGAACGGGGGCATGGTCTGATGCGCAGGGTCGTCGTTACCGGAATGGGCGGAATCACGGCGCTGGGCGACAACTGGCCCGAGATCCGCGCCCATATGCTGGCCGGGCGCACTGCCGTGCGCACCATGACCGAATGGGACCGTTTCGACGGCATCAACACCCGTCTGGCCGCTCCGGTGCCCGGCTTTACCGTCGACGACCGCTACCCCCGCAAGAAGACCCGGACCATGGGACCGGTGGCCCGGATGGCGGTGCGCGCCACCGAACGCGCGCTGGAGGATGCCGGCCTGCTGGGCGACCCGGCGATCCGCTCAGGGCGCACGGGCATCGCCTACGGCTCCTCCTTCGGCAGCCCGGCACCGGTGATCGCCTTCGCCGAATTGATGACCGCCGGCACATCCAAGACGCTGAACGCCACCAGCTACATCCAGATGATGAGCCACACGGCGGCGGTGAACATCGGCCTGTTCTTCGGCGTCACCGGCCGCATCATCCCGACCAGCAGCGCATGCACCTCGGGCAGCCAGGGGATCGGCTATGCCTGCGAGGCGATCCAATGGGGCAAGGCCGACGTGATGATCGCCGGCGGGGCGGAGGAGCTGGACGTGACGGAATCGGCGGTCTTCGACACGCTGTTCGCCACCTCCACCCGGAACGACAAGCCCCATACCTCGCCCCGTCCCTATGACCGCGACCGCGACGGGCTGGTGATCGGCGAGGGGGCCGCCACCTTGATCCTGGAGGAGCGCGAACACGCCCTGGCGCGGGGCGCCCGCATCCATGCAGAGATCGTGGGCTTCGCCTGCAATTCCGACGGCAACCATGTGACCCAGCCGCAGGCCGGTACCATGGAGGTCGCCCTGCGGCAGGCTCTGGCGGACGCCGACCTGCCGCCCGAAGCGGTCGGCTTCGTCAATGGCCACGGCACCGCGACCGAATGGGGCGACATCGCCGAGACCGCCGCCACCCACGCGGTGTTCGGCGAGCGGATGCCCATCCATTCGCTCAAAAGCTATTTCGGCCATTCCCTGGGCGCCTGCGGGGCGATGGAGGCCTGGCTCGGCATCGCCATGATGCAGGAAGGCCTGTTCGTCCCCACCGCCAACCTGGATGTCGTCGACGAGCGCTGCGCTCCTTTGGACTATGTACAGAATGAAGCGCGGCGGCTGGATATCGACCATCTGATGTCCAACAATTTCGCTTTTGGCGGAATAAACACATCGTTGATATTCCGCAAGGAAAGCTGACATCTGGGCTGATCGTCCATGTCGGCGGTCTTGAGGGATGACGTGCCGCCCCCCTCCTGGGTCATCGGCGGCGGCACGGCGTGATCCTCCCCTGACCGCTTGGCCAGGCGCCCAATCCCATCATTCCACTTTATGCAATGAAGAAGTGCCGAAGCGGGTCATTCCCGTCATGCGATCGATGGAGCAGTCTGGCGATGCGGCACGGGAATGAACCCGGCCAGTCAATCGCAGGACCAGGACATGAAGCTCTATCATCACCCCCTGTCGGGCCACTCGCATCGCGCCGGCCTTTTCCTCTCTCTTCTTGGGCTTCCCCATGAACTGGTCGAGGTCGACCTCAAGGCCGGTGCCCACAAGAGCCCCGAATTCCTGAAGCTCAACCCCTTCGGCCAAGTGCCGGTCCTGGACGACGACGGCGTCGTCATCACGGATTCGAACGCCATCCTCGTCTATCTCGCCAAGAAGGCGGGGCGCACCGACTGGCTGCCGGAAGACCCCAGCGGTGCTGCCGCCGTTCAGCGCTGGCTCTCGGTGGCGGCCGGAGAGGTGGCGTACGGCCCCGCGGCGGCCAGGCTGATCACCGTGTTCGGAGCGGCCTACAATCCCGAGGAGGTCATCGCCCGGGCTCATGTCCTGCTGAAGCGGCTCGAGAGCCGGCTGGGAGGACAGGATTGGCTGGTCGGCGACCATCCGACCATCGCGGACGTTGCGGTCTACAGCTATGTCGCCCAGGCACCGGAGGGCAACGTCGACCTCTCGGGCTATCCCGCGGTCAACGCGTTCCTCCGCCGGGTCGAGGGCCTGCCCGGCTTCGTCCCCTTCGTCCGGACGCCGGTCGGCCTCGCCGCCTGATCCCCGCATCGGCACGCCCGCAACCTCGATCCGCATAAGGACATCCGAGATGACCGCGACATTGACGACGCTGCCGACTTGGCACGAAGGCGAGACGTTCATCCAGGAAAAGCTGGGTGTCGCCGAGCGGATGGCAGCCATAGGCCAGCGGGCGGTCCGCGATCACATGCCCGACCAGCACCGCGACTTCTATGCCCAGCTTCCCTTCATCGTGCTGGGCAGCGTCGATCCCCAGGGCGCCCCCTGGGCCACGCTGCTCGCCGGCAAGCCGGGCTTCCTGTCGTCGCCGACGCCCACGACCCTCGACATCGCCGCCCACGCCGACCCCGGCGACCCGGCGGGCGACGGCATGCGGGACGGGGATCCCGTCGGCCTGCTGGGGATCGAGATGCACACCCGGCGCCGCAACCGCATGAACGGCATCCTCTCGGTCGGCGAGGGCGGATTCCGGGTGGAGGTCGACCAGAGCTTCGGGAATTGTCCCCGCTATATCCAGCTTCGCGACATTGCCTTCGCCCGGGATCCCGGGGAGAAATTCACGGGCGTCGTGGAGGATCTGCCTGAACTCGATGCTCCGGCCCGCGCCATGATCGCGGCGGCGGATGCCTTCTTCGTCGCCACCTATGCCGACCGCAAGGAGCGCCGGCAGGTCGACGTGTCCCATCGTGGCGGCAAGGCGGGATTTGTCCGTATCGCCGGGGACGGTACCCTCACCGTGCCCGATTTCAACGGCAACCTCTTCTTTTCGACTCTCGGAAACATCGTCCTCAACGGCAAGGCCGGCCTCGTCTTCATCGATTACGAGAATGGCGACATGCTGCAGATGACCGGCGATGCCGAGGTGATCCTGGATTCGCCGGAGATCGCCGCCTTCCAGGGAGCGGAGAGGCTGTGGAGCTTCCGGCCGCGCCGTATCCTGCGCCGGCCGGGCGCGCTGGCGCTGCGCTGGTCGTTCCGGAAGGACGGCTGGTCGCCCAGTTCGCTGATGACCGGGGATTGGACCCAGGCGGCCGCCCGTCTGCAGGCGAGCGACCTCGCGACCCGCTGGCGGCCCTACAAGGTCACGCGGGTCGTCGATGAGAACCCGTCGATCCGCTCCTTCCACCTCCAGCCGGACGACGGGGCCGGCCTGCTGCCCCATATTGCCGGTCAGCATCTGCCGATCCGCGTCACCGTTTCCGGCACCGACAAGCCGGTCATCCGCACCTACACCCTGTCCGTCGCGCCATCCGACGGTCTGTACCGCATCAGCGTCAAGCGGGACGGTGCGGTATCGCGTCACCTCCACGACAGTATCCGGGTCGGCGACGTCATCGAGGCACGTGCGCCCGACGGGCAGTTCACCATCGATCCTTTCGAGACGAGGCCGGCGGTCCTGCTGGCCGGGGGGATCGGCATCACCCCGCTCCTGGCGATGCTGCGTCACGTCGTCTATGAAGGGCTGCGCAGGCAGCGGATGCGGCCGACAATCCTCGTCCAGGCCGCGCGTTCCAAGTCGGATCGTTCCTTCGAGCGGGAGATCGCCGCGCTCGTGAATGCCGCACAAGGGGCGGTGCGATGGATCAGGGTGCTCAGCGATCCCGACGGTGCCGAGGAGGGCATCGACTATGACGTCTCCGGCCGCATCGACATGGCCCTGCTGACGCGCATCCTGCCGTTCAACGACCACGACTTCTATCTTTGCGGCCCGCCCGCCTTCACCCAGGCTCTGTATGACGGGTTGCGGGCCTACAGCATCGCCGACCGGCGGATCCATGCCGAGGCGTTCGGACCGTCGTCCTTGAAACGCACGGCGGATGCCGGTGCCGCCCTGCCCGTCCGCCCCCCGCCGTCGACCGGACCGGTGCCCGTCGCCTTCATGGACTCGCTGAAGGAAGCCCGCTGGACACCGGGCTCCGGCACGCTGCTCGAACTGGCGGAGGCGCGTGGCCTGGAGCCCGAGTACAGCTGCCGCGAAGGCACATGCGGAACCTGCCGGACCAAGCTGCTCAAAGGCGCCGTCACCTATGTCAGGGAACCGACCGCCAGCGTCGGCGCCGGCGAGGTCCTGATCTGCAGCGCCGTACCGGCCGAGCCGGAGACCGGCGAGGAGAACCGCATCCAGCTTGCCCTTTGACGCCTGCTGCGGGCGGCGGGCTTCTTCCGCTCCATGCCGCCCGTCTTCCCCCATCGTCCGACCCCAAGGAGAATGCCATGTCCCGTCCGCCGCTTCCCCCCTTCACCGAGCGTTCCGCCATCGAGAAGGTCCGCCTTGCCGAGGATGGCTGGAACAGCCGCGACCCCGCCAAGGTCGCCTTGGCCTACACCGAGGATACCCGGTGGCGGAACCGCGCCGAGTTCGCGAACGGCCGCGCGGAAGTCCAGGCCTTCCTGACCCGCAAGTGGAACAGGGAGCTCGACTACCGGCTGATCAAGGAACTCTGGGCTTTCACGGGAAACCGCATCGCGGTGCGCTACGCCTATGAATATCACGATGACAGCGGCCAGTGGTTCCGCGCCTACGGCAACGAGAATTGGGAGTTCGCCGAGGATGGACTGATGCGCAACCGCCATGCCAGCATCAACGAGCATCCGATCGCCGATGAGGACCGGAAATTCCATTGGCCGCTGGGGCGCCGCCCAGACGATCATCCCGGCCTTAGCCACTTCGGCTTCTGACACGGGGCCTGCCGAAAGAGGAGCGTTGCCATGGGTGGATTCAGGCTCGACGAACGGGCCCGGCTGTCGATCGAGCTGGCCCTGACCGCGGGCAGCGGCGACACGCTGCTGTTGCAGCGGCAGGATGCCGATGCCAAAAAACTCGGCATGACCGGAGCCGAGGTCGACGCGGCAAGACGTGGATCCAGCTTCGACTTCCCGATATCGCGGGCAATCGCCCTGGCGCTCGCGTCGAACGACGAGGATCGCTCGTCCCGGCGCGAGCGAGCGGCGAAGGCCGGGATCGACGGCCGGGCATGCCTGGAGATCGAACATCTGGCGGCAGCCCTCATACCGGCTTGACGGTCGCCGGGCCGTTGCGAGGAAATTCCGAGGCCGGATCCCGGCATCACTCCGGAGATCCCGATGAACATCCTCCGACGCGCAGGAAAGGGGCGGACCGATGGATCGTTGGCAGGCGATGCGGATATTCGTGAAGGTCGCGGAAACCGGGAACTTCGCCGAAGCCGCCCGCCACATGCACATGAGTGCGCCGGCGGTGACCCGCGCCGTGGCATCCCTCGAAGAGGTGATCGGCGCCCGCCTGTTCGTCCGCACGACCCGCTCGGTCAAGATGACCGAAGCGGGCGCCCGCTATTTCGAGGATTGTCGCCAGATATTGTCTGACATCGCCGCGGCCGAGGCCGCGGCTGGCGGTTCCTATGCCACGCCCGGCGGAACACTCGCCATCACGGCGTCCGCTCTGTTCGGGCAGATGTATGTGCTGCCGATCCTGACCGAGTTCCTGAACAGCTATCCCACCATGCGCGCCCGGACGCTGTTCATCGATCGGCCCGTCAACATCGTCGAAGAGGGCATCGACGTCGCCGTGCGGATCGGCCATCTGCCGGATTCGGGCTTCACCGCCATCAGAGTAGGCACGGTCCGCCGGGTGATCTGCGGCTCGCCGGCCTATTTCGAGCGCCATGGCGTGCCCATGGCGCCCGCCGATCTCAAAGCCCATCGGATCGCGGCCTCCACGAGTGCATGGGCGTCGCCGGAATGGCGGTTCGCCGGGGAGCAGCGCGTGACGATCGACCCCGTCATGCAGTGCAACACCAACGAGGCGGTGATCGCGGCCGCAAAGGACGGATGGGGGCTGACGCGGGTTCTGCACTATCAGATCGGCCCGGCACTTCTGGAGGGGAAGCTACAGATTGTACTCGGCGAGCATGAGGAAGCGCCGTTGCCCATCCACATCCTCCACCCCGAGGGACGTCACGCCCCTGCGAAGGTCAGGGCGTTCGTCGATCTGGCGGCGGCGCGGCTGCGGGAGAACCGGCTTCTGAACTGACGTCCGCGACGGGCCTTCGCCCGCCACTCCCGCTCACAGGAAGGCCGAGGCGAACTCCGGCGGCTGCGACAGGGTGTGCGCGATCTTGTCGAGCGCGCTGCGGATGTCCGCCGCGGCCCCGCCGCCGAGACAGACCCGCACCGCTTCGGGCGGCGGGCCGCTGACGGCGAAGGCATCGCTGACGACGAGGCCGATGTCGGACGCCCGCAAGGTGGCGGCGAAGCCCGACCGGCTCCAGTCCGGCGGCAGCGGCAGCCAGAGATGGAAGGCCTCCGGTTTCGATCCGGTGTCGGTGACGGGCAGGACCCTGCGGGCGTAGCTCTGGCGTGCGGCGGCTTCGGCGCGGATCGCGTCCAGCATCGCGTCGGCGGTGCCGTCGGCGATCCAGCGGGTCGCCAGCGCCGCCGTCAGCGGCGATGCCATCACCGTGGTGGCACGCAGATAGGCCGACAGCTGCCACATCCGCCGGGCCTCGGGCGCGACCAGATAGGCGATGCGCAGGCCGGCGCCCAGGCTCTTGGCCAGACCGGCGATGTGGAAGACCAGATCGGGGGCCAGCGCCGCCAGCGGCGGCGGCCCGCCGACCGGCAACGCCCCATAGGCATCGTCCTCTATGATCGCGACGTTGTGGCGACGGGCGATGTCGATCAAGGCGGTGCGGCGGTCCAGCGAACTGGTGATCGTCGTCGGGTTGTTCAGGGTCGGGTTGCAGTAGAGCGCCTTGGGCGCACGCGTCCGGCACAGCCCGGCGAAGGCATCGGGCCGGATGCCGTCCGCATCCAGCGGCAGGCCGACCAGTTCCAGCCCCAGCTGCGCCGCCAGTCCGCGCAGTCCGGGATAGGCCAACGCCTCGGCGCACACCACGTCCCCGGCCTTGGCCACCGACCCCAGCACCGCCAGCAGCGCGCTGTGCGTGCCCGGACAGACCAGCAGCCGGTCCAGCGGCGCGATCAACCCACGCCGCGCCAGCCAGTCGGCTCCGGCCTGACGGTCCTCCGGCGCACCGCCGAATTCCTGATAGCGCAGCACGCCGACCAGATCCTCGGCGATCTCGGCCAGCCCCTGGCGCATGCGGGCCAGCAACGCCGGATCCTCGATCTCGGGCGGCAGATTCATCGACAGGTCGGCGGTACGCCGGGGCCGCGGCCCACGCGCCGCCGGCTGGCAGGGTGCGGGCACCGTGCGCTCGGCCTGGGCCGGCTCGGGCAATGCGGCGCTGGCTGCGGGAAGATCGCGGACGAAGGTGCCGTTGCCGACGCGGGATTCGATCAGGCCGCGACGCTGCGCCTCGCTGTAGCCGCGGGCGATGGTGGTGAAGTCGAGCTCGAGCGCGTCCGCCAGGGTCCGTTGGGGCGGCAGACGGTCGCCGGGAGCCAGACGTCCCTGACGCAACTCCTCGGCGATCACGTCGGCGATGGCAAGGTAGCGCGGCTTCTCGCTGGTGCGGATAAGGGGCAGCCACGGATGTGGGGACGACTGCATCGACTCTACGGAACCTTGGCTTTCGACTGCGGTCAATGATCCGCAGCATGTGGATCCAAACTGGGCAACGCCCGATCCGCAGGCAGACGGTTCGGGACATCGCGCCGCATCCTATGCGGGCCGCATCCGTCTGGCAACCGTTCCACACCGAAGCGCTTCCTAACGCCGCAGCCCTGATCGTTCAAGGCTTTCCAGGCGCTCGCGCCGTCGCCTGCCCGCTTCTGCGGCGGGCTTTGCCCCGTCACCGATCCATACGATCCAATCATCTACGGCACCCGATTTCTGCCTAATTCGACTGCAAATCAGCTGACCGCACATCATTTGACCAGAAACCGCCCGTTCGTGAAGCATCACGCAAGATCCTATCAATGCAGTCAATATCGGGAAAAACACCATTCAATGAGACTTTATCGACTGCATTAGAATGTGATCATGCACTAAAATCGACTGGCACACCGCTTGCTAATGATTGGAAGCCACCCGAGCGGCCATCCGGTCGCTCCGGCAGGGGCCTCCGGCGCCAAACGCCGGATCCATCGAAGCAAGGAGGATGAGAGATGCCCGCAGTGACCAAGCCCACGAACCAAAAGGGCGATGTTCTGGTCGATTACGAAGAGAAGGTGTTCGAGGACGTCAAGGCGGAACCGGGAGAAAAGGCGCTCGTCACCTTCCACACCGTGGCGTTCGAGGGCTCCATCGGCCTCGTCAACCTGCTCCAGGCCACCCGCCTGCTGCGCAAGGGCTTCGAGACCTCGGTCCTGCTCTATGGGCCGGGCGTGACGCTGGGCGTGCAGCGCGGCTTCCCGACGCTGGGCGACGAGGCGTTCCCCGGCCATCAGGCGATCAACAAGCAGCTGGTCAAGTTCATGGAGGAGGGCGGCAAGGTCTATGCCTGCCGCTTCGCGCTCCAGGCGCTGTACGGCCATGGAGAGGGCGCGCTGATCCCCGGCATCCGCCCGATCAATCCGCTGGACGTGCTGGACATCGTCCTGCTCCACCGGAAATCGAATGCATTCATCCTGAACACCTGGACCCTGTAAGCGCGGCCACCGGAGGGCGGATCATGACGGAGAAACGAACGGTGCGGGTCGCGGCGGTGCAAATCGCCCCCGACCTGGACAGCGCCGACGGCACGGTCGGGCGGGTCTGTCAGGCCATCGCCGAGGCGGCGGCCAAGGGGGCGGCGCTGGTCGTCTTCCCGGAGACCTTCGTTCCCTACTACCCCTACTTCTCCTTCGTGCGTCCGCCCGTCCTGGCCGGGGCCGATCACCTGACCCTGTACGAGCGCGCGGTGGTGGTGCCGGGCCCGGTCACGGACGCCGTCGCCGCGGCGGCGCGGTCGCATGGTGTGGTGGTGGTCCTCGGGGTCAATGAACGCGACCACGGCTCGCTCTACAACACCCAGCTGGTCTTCGACGCCGACGGGAGCCTGATCCTGAAGCGGCGCAAGATCACCCCGACCTATCACGAGCGGATGATCTGGGGGCAGGGTGACGGCGCCGGATTGACCGTGGTGGACAGCTCGGTCGGACGCATCGGCGCGCTGGCCTGCTGGGAGCATTACAACCCGCTCGCCCGCTACGCCCTGATGGCGCAGCACGAGGAGATCCACGTCGCCCAGTTTCCCGGCTCGCTGGTCGGCCAGATCTTCGCCGATCAGATCGAGGTGACGATCCGCCACCATGCGCTGGAATCGGGCTGCTTCGTCGTCAACGCCACCGGCTGGCTGACCGAGGCGCAGATCGCCGCCATCACCCCCGAGCCCGGCCTGCAGAACGCCCTGCGCGGCGGCTGCATGACCGCCATCGTTTCCCCCGAAGGCAAGCATGTCGTGCCGCCGCTGACCTCGGGCGAAGGGATCCTGGTCGCCGACCTCGACATGGGCCTCATCACCAAGCGCAAGCGGATGATGGATTCGGTCGGCCATTACGCCCGTCCCGAACTGCTGTCGCTGCGGCTGGACAACCGTCCCGCCATGCCGATGACGACCATGATCCCGGCAGCCATCCCCGCCGCGACCCCTCCCGCCGCCCCGCTCGAACAGGAGCACACCGACCATGACGATGCCCGCTTCCCCATCCCCGGCGAGCCTGCTCATCAGCGAGTTGCAATCCTTCGGCATCAGGCTGGCTGACCCGCGCGCCGGCGCACCCAGCCGGCGCGGCGGCGCCGGGCCGAGCGACCACAAGGCCGTCACCATCGACGGGCGCACCGTGATGGTGCCGGTCCACACGGCGGGCGCCTTCGAATCGCCCTATCAGGCCGACCGGCCGGGCGACGACGGAGCCAGCGTGGTGCGGCGCGACGGTCTGCCGGTCGGCGCGATCCGCTTTCCCCGCCAGCCGCGCTTCTACGGGCTGCAGACGCTGGACGGCGTGCCTTATCAGAAGATCGCGGTGCTGCACGGCGCCGACGTACTGGCCACCACCGTCCTGCAAAGCTGCATCCGCTACCAGAGCCGGACCAAGACCTGCCAGTTCTGTTCCATCGGGCAGTCGCTGGCGGCGGGCCGCACCATCCTGCGCAAGACGCCGGAGCAGTTGGCCGAGGTGGCGCGCGCCGCCGTTCTGCTCGACGGCGTCCGCCACATGGTGATGACCACCGGCACGCCGCCGACCCCGGATCGCGGCGCCGCCATCCTGTGCGAAAGCGCCGCCGCGGTGAAGGCCGCCGTCGACCTGCCGATCCAGGGGCAATGCGAGCCGCCCGACGACGATGCCTGGTTCAGGCGCATGCACGATTCCGGCATCGACACGCTGGGCATGCATCTGGAGGCGGTGACGCCGGAAATCCGCGCCCGCATCATGCCGGGCAAGGCCTCGGTGCCGCTGGAGCGCTATTTCGACGCCTTCGCCGCCGCGGTGCCGGTGTTCGGGCGCGGGCAGGTCTCGACCTACATCCTCGCCGGGCTGGGCGACGCGCCGGACGCCATCCTGGCGATGGCGGAGCGTCTGATCGGAATGGGCGTCTATCCCTTCGTCGTGCCCTTCGTCCCGGTGTCCGGCACCCCGCTGGAGGATCACCCGGCGCCCAGCCCGGCCTTCATGCGGGCGCTGCTCGCCCCGTTGGGCGCGATGCTGAAACAGGCGGGCCTGCGCGCCGCCGACAGCAAGGCCGGCTGCGGCAAATGCGGCGCCTGCTCCTCCCTGTCCACCTTCGAAGAGTAAGCGGAGTCCCCTGCCATGACCAAAGCCACCCATTTTCCAGTCGTCGTCATCGGCGGCGGACAGGCCGGATTGTCGGTCAGCCACGAGTTGAAGAAGCGCGGTGTCGACCATGTGGTTCTGGAGAAGAACCGCATCGGCCATTCCTGGCGCAACGACCGCTGGGACAGCTTCTGCCTCGTCACCCCCAACTGGCAGTGCCGCCTGCCCGATTTCCCCTATGCCGGCAACGATCCCAAGGGCTTCATGCTGAAGGACGAAATCGTCGCCTATCTGGAGGGGTTCGCCCGCATGGTCGATCCGCCGATCCGCGAGGGCGTCGCCGTCACCCGCGTCTGCCGCGGCAAGTCCGGGGTTCTGGAGGTCGAGACCAGCGAAGGCCCGCTCACCGCCGGCCATGTGGTGGTCGCCACCGGCGGCTATGACGTGCCCATCGTGCCGCCCTACGCCCACGGGCTGGACAAATCCATCGCCCAGATCCATTCGGTCGATTACCGCAACCCGGACCAGCTGCCGCCGGGCGAGGTGCTGGTCGTCGGCTCCGGCCAGTCGGGCGTGCAGATCATGGAGGATCTGTATCTGGCCGGGCGCAAGGTCCATCTGTGCGTCGGCCCGGCCCCCCGCTCCCCCCGCGTCTATCGCGGCAAGGAGGCGACCGAGTGGCTGATGGAGATGGGCTATTACGCCATGACCATCGACAAGCACCCGCAGGGCGAGAAGGCCAAGGAAAAGACCAACCATTACCTGTCGGGGCGCGCAGGCGGCCATGAGATCGACCTGCGCCGCTTCGCGCGGGACGGGGTGTCGCTCTATGGCAGCATGGCGGGGATCGACGGCTCCGTCGTCCGCTTCGCCGACGATCTGGCGGCCAACCTCGACGACGCCGACGCGGTCTATGTCTCGATCCGCCGCGACATCGACGCCTTCATCGCCGCCAGGGGCATCGACGCGCCGGTCGAGGAGCCGTTCGTTCCGGTCTGGCAGCCACAGGACACGCCGCTGGCCGTCGATTGTGCCGCGCAGGGCATCGGCGCCATCGTCTGGGCCATCGGCTTCCGCCCCAACTATTCCTGGATCGAGCTGCCGGTCTTCGACGGACGCGGCGCACCGAAATACGACCGCGGCGTCTCCCCGGTGGAGGGGCTGTATTTCATCGGCCTGCCCTGGCTGCACACCTGGGGATCGGGCCGCTTCCTCGGCATCGCCGAGGACGCCGCCCATCTGGCCGAGGTCATGGACGCCCGGCTGAACGCCGGCAAAGCCGTCGCCGCCTGACCCGCTCCCCCCGCCATCGCCCGCCGCCGCTTGAGGAGTCCGCCATGATGGATGGTCCGCCGCCCCCCTTCGTCGCCGGCGCCCACCGGGTCAAGCTCGCCACCGAGGCGTGGGAGGTCGCCGGGGCGGCGGCCCTGCGCCGGCAGGTCTTCTGCGTCGAACAGGGACTGTTCGATGGTGACGACCGCGACACCATCGACGCCCAGGCCATTCCCATCGTCGCCTTGGCTGAATTGTGCGGCATGCCGGACTCGGTGGTGGGGACCGTGCGCATCCACCAGCCGGAACCCGGCCTGTGGATCGGCTCCCGGCTGGCGGTGGCGGAGGAGCATCGGCGCGCCGGGTCCATGGGCGCATCGCTCGGCGCGTCGTTGATCCGGCTGGCCGTCTCGACCGCGACGGCGCGCGGCTGCCGCTGCTTCCAGGCCCATGTCCAGAGCCGCAACGCCCTGCTGTTCCGCCGCCTGCGCTGGACGACGCTGGAGGAGGTCGAGTTGCACGGCCGCCCGCACCACCGCATGCAGGCCGACCTGGCCCATTACCCGCCCTGGCCTGACGGCGCCCAGGGCTTCCTGACGCTGACGCGGAGGGCGGCATGAGCAGCCTGTCCAGCCTGATCGACACCCTGCGCGCCAGCCCCGGTTTCGCCCACAAGCGCGACATCGACGCCGTGGTGTCGGCGTTGGCGAAGCCGCCGGTATCGGATGCGTCCGCCATCGCCCTGGGTGACGATTGCGCGGCGATCCCCGACGGCGAGGGCCATCTGCTGTTCGCCGCCGAGGGCTTCGTCAACGGCTTCGTCGCCGCCGAACCCTGGTTCGCCGGCTGGTGCGGCGTGATGGTGAATGTCAGCGACGTCGCCGCCATGGGCGGGCGTCCGCTGGCCGTCGTCGACGCGCTGTGGAGCAACGGCGCGGCGGACGCGCAGCCGATCCTCGACGGCCTGCGGGCGGCGGCGGCTGCTTACGGCGTACCGGTGGTCGGCGGCCATTCCAACACCCGCAACGACCGGGCGCAGCTGGCCGTCGCCATTCTGGGGCGGGCGGGAAAACGGCTGCTGACCAGCCACGACGCCCAACCCGGCGACCGGCTGATGGCCGCCATCGACCTGCGTGGCCGCTACCACGAGCCCAACCCCTTCTTCGACGCCGCCACCGCCGCCCCGGCCGACCGGCTGCGCGGCGATCTGGCCCTGCTGCCCGGGCTGGCCGAGGATGGGCTTTGCCGTGCCGCCAAGGACATCAGCATGGCAGGCCTGGTCGGCACCGCGCTGATGCTGCTGGAATGCTCCGGCGTCGGCGGCAGCATCGACCTGCGCGCGATCCCCCGGCCGGCCGGCGTGCCGCTCGACCGCTGGCTGCTGTCCTTTCCCAGCTTCGGCTTTCTGTTGAGCGTCGCGCCGGAGGATTGCGCCACCGTCGCCGCCCGCTTCCATGCGCGCGGCCTGGGTTGTGCCGTCATCGGAGAGGTGGAGGACGGAACCGTCCTGACCCTGACCGATGGGGCGGAGTCCCTGCCGGTCTGGGATTTCGCCGACAGCCCACTGATCGGCTGCGGTCCCCGCCGGATGGAGGCCGCGTCATGAGCCGATCCCCCCAACGCCTGTCAATCGCCCTGCTGGCCCACTCCACCAACCCGCGCGGCGGTGTGGTCCACGCGCTGGAACTGGCCGAGGCGCTGACCGCGCTTGGCCACCGCGCCGTGGTCCACGCGCCAGATCCAAACGGGGCCGGCTTCTTCCGCCCTACCCGCTGCGGCACCGTCGGCGTGCCCGCCCGTCCCGTCGCGGGAACCGGGTTGGCCGCCCTGGTGGAGGCGCGGATTGCCGACTATCTGGCCTTCTTCACCCGGAGCGACGCCACCCGCTACGACATCCACCACGCGCAGGACGGAATCAGCGGCAACGCCCTGGCCTGCCTGCGCGAGGCCGGGCGCATCCCCGGCTATCTCTACACCGTCCATCACCTCGACCGCTTCGCCGATCCTGCCGTCGAGGCCCGGCAATGGCGTGCCATCGCCAATGCCGACCGGGTGTTCTGCGTCAGCCACCTATGGCGGGAGATCCTGGCGCGGGACCATGGCATCGACGCCCTGCCGGTCGGCAACGGCGTCGACCGGACACGCTTTTCCCCGCAGACCGGGCCGGACGACGACGCCTTGCGGGTCCGGCTGGGGCTTGGACCCGGCCCGGTCTACCTGTCGGTCGGCGGGGTGGAGGCGCGCAAGAACAGCGCCCGGCTGCTCAACGCCTTTCTGATGATCAAACGGACCCGGCCCGACGCCCAACTGGTCGTCGCGGGCGGAGCTTCCCTGCTCGACCACAGCGGCGAGGCCCGCGCCTTCGACACGCTGCTGGCACACGACCCGGCCGCCGCCGCGTCGGTGATCCGCACCGGCCCGCTGCCCGACGCCGACATGCCCGCCCTGTTCCGGCTGGCCGACGCGCTGGTCTTCCCATCGCTGCGCGAAGGTTTCGGACTGGTGGTTCTCGAAGCGATGGCGAGCGGCATCCCGACCATCGTTCCCGCCATCGCCCCCTTCACCGAGCATCTGCACCCCGGCGACGCCCTATGGGTGGACCCGCTCGACCCCGCCGCCATCGCCGCCGCGATGACAGACATCCTGCAGCCCGCCACAGCCCGCCGGCTGCGGGCCGCCGGTCTGCGCCGGGCCGCCGGGTTCGGCTGGGACGCCTGCGCGCGCCGCCATCTCGACGCCTACCACGCCTTCCTCACCCAGCAGCGGAGCCTCGCCCATGCCTGAAATGATCTTCCGCGTCCAATGGCCGGACGGCGAAGTGTACGACTGCTATTCGCCGTCCCTCGTCGTGCAGGAGCATTTGAGCGTGGGCGCGGCCTATCCCGTTGCAGAGTTCGCCCGGATCAGCCGGACCGCCCTGACCGTCGCCAGCGACCGGGTGGCGGCCCGCTACGGCTTTCCCTGCTCGCGCGCCGCGCGCCAGATCGCCGACATCGACGCGCGGGCCGCCCGTTTCGCCGGGGATTCGGCGGCCCTGGTGCGGGTCGTCGCCTTCGCCTGACCCGCTTCGCGCCACGGAGGCCCTCCACAATGTTCCACGCCCTGCCCGCGCCACCCTTGCCCGGCCTTTCCCCGCGCGATGCCGCGTCCGACGCCGTGACGCTGGGAATGCCGCAGCTGTCCCGCAACGGGGTGTCGGAAAACTGGCTGCTGAAGGAGGCCGGGCACCGTCATTGGCTGATGCTGGCCGACACCTTCGGACTGCCGGTTCCGGCCTTCCGCGACCGGGACGGCGCCACGCTCTATGCCACCTTCACCGGCCTGCGCCTGAGCGGCGGCGCGCTCGACCGGGTGGCCGAGCATGACCGTCTGCACTTTGCCGGCCGGATCGCGCGGGTGTCCCGCACCCAATATCGGAGCGTCCAGACGGTCACGGCGGACGGACGCCCGGTCGCCACGCTGGAACTGCTGTCGATCTTCCTGCGCCGCGCGGTGGCGGGCGACAACCGCAGCGTCCTGCGCGCCCTGCCCCATCCCTGCCCGCCGATGCTGGCGGATTCGGGGCCGGACTCATCCCTTGCCCGACTGTGCCAGGGGTTCCGCCGCAAGGATTGGCTGGAGCATCGCGGCTTCCGCCGCGCCGACCGCCAGGAAATCGCCAGCGTCGCCATCGACCCATGCCCGCATGGGGATTTCAACGGGGCGGGATTCCTGTATTTCGCGTCCTTCCAATCGATCCTGGACCGCGCGGAATGGGCGCTTTTCCGCAACGTCAGCGCCCGCGCCGTCACCACCGACCGCGACCTGTTCTATCACGGCAACATCAATCCGGGCGAACGCCTGACCGTGCGACTGTGTGGGCAACGCCGCGACGGCACGGCGTCGCTGTCCCATTGGTTCGAAATCCTGCGGGACAGCGACGGCGCGTGCATCGCCGACGGCTTTACCACCAGACGCCTGGTTTCATCCGCGGAAGCGGAACCGGACATGGGCAACGTCGATGGTGCCTTACGCCCGGCCTGACCTTGCCTTCACTTGGCGCTCGGCAGCTCGAACATCTTCGGGATCGACACGCCGCTGCGGATATCCCGGATCCAGCTTTCCTCCTTGAGGAGATGGGCCTGCGCGGCCGCAAGCACCGTGGCCGCCTGCTCCAGGGGAACGACCACCACGCCGTCATCGTTGCCAAGGACGATGTCGCCGGAACGCACCGGGACGCCGGCCACCGAGATCGTCCCGTCGATGATGCCGCCGAAGCCATGATGGGGCCCACGCGGCACCACCGACCGGCAGAACATGCTGAAGCCCGCCTTGCGGATGTCGGCGACATCGCGGATGGCACCGTCGATGACGGCACCGCCCAACCGGCGATGAATCGCCTCTTCCGCCATGACACCGCCCCAGACCGCCGTATCCTCGACCCCGCCGGCATCGACCATCACGATTTCGCCGGGCCGGGCGTTGCTGATGAGGGCGCAGATCGGGCCGCAATCCCCGACCATGGTCGTCACCGTGCGGGCTTGGCCGCACAGCATCTGGCCGTCCCGGATCGGCTTGATCGCGGCGTTCATCACCTGGGTGCGGTTCATGCAGTCCGAGGCGACCGCCGGCGGGATCGCCCGCCACGCGTCGAGTTCCTCGTCGCTCAGGGCCCTGAAGTGGGTTTCGTGCTGCTGGAAGGCCATGGCTCGTTCCTGAAGAAGGAGGGCTTAGGACGCCTTCGCGTCCCACCCCGGGTTGACGTTGTTCCGCAGCCGTCCCTCGAACAGGAAATCGAGCAGGATCTCGGCGGAGAAGGTGCGCATGTCGAGATAGCCGGCCGCGGAATAGAAGGCGGCGTGCGGAGTCACGACAAGACGGCCGGCGAGCCAGGGTTCCTCCGCCTGCCAGGCCGCGATCAGCGGCGGCGGCGGGACGGGCGGCTCCTTGGGCAGCACGTCCAGGCCGGCGGCGGCGAGATGTCCGCTTTTCAGCGCATCGTGCACGGCGTCCACATCGACGAGGCCACCGCGGGCGATGTTGAGGAGGATGCCGCCGGGCTTCATCTGCGCCAGTTCCGGCCTGCCGATGAGGTTGCGGGTCGCCTCCGACAGCGGCACATGCAGGCTGACCACGTCGGAGCGGGACAGCAGCTCCGGCAGCGTCCTCACCCGCTCGATTCCCAGGCCGAGTTCATGGCCTTCCGGAAGATAGGGATCGACGTAGATCACCTTCATGTCGAAGGCGGCGGCCCGGCGCATGATCGCGGTGCCGATGCGCCCCATGCCGATGGCGCCAAAGGTTGCGCCCCGAATCCGGCGCACCACCGGAACGTTCTCCGCCATGAAGCCGGCCGCAAGATCGGCCTTCAACCGGGTCTCGTAGGATCCCAGCCCGCGCACGAGGTGGAGCAGCATGGCCAGGGCGTGGTCGGCCACCTCGGACGTGCCGTAGTTCGGCACGTTGGAAACCGGAATGCCGCGCGCCCGGCACGCCGCGCCGTCGACATTGTCGAAACCGACGCCGACCCTTACGATGAGACGGCAGTTGTCGAGCTTCGCGACGACTTCCGGCGTGATCCGCATGCGGTGCCAGACCAGGATCGCGTCGCAGGAGCGCCAGGTCTCGTCCGGAATGGCCGCCGGGTCGGTCTCGTCGAACACGAGATAGTCGAGCCGGTCGCCCGAGACGCCGCGCTCGACGTCGAGGTCGCGGAGATGGGCATCGGGGACCAGGATTTTGAGAGGGTGTGTCATCGCGTTCCTTGAGGGAATGGCCCTTGTCTGGAATTGCTCTTGTCTGGAATTGACGTCACAGAACCTTGTCGAGGAAGGCTTTCAGCCGTGGGTCGGTGGGGTTCTGGAAGATCGTGCCGGGCGGGCCGTGCTCGACGATCACGCCGCGGTCGGTGAAGAAGACCTCGTCCGCGACCTCCTGGGCGAAGCGCATCTCGTGCGTGACCAGCACGCAGGTCATGCCCTCGCGCGCCAGATCGCGGATGACGTTCAGAACCTCGCTGACCATCTCGGGGTCGAGCGCGGCGGTGACCTCGTCGAACAGGATGACCTTCGGCTGCATGGCGAGCGCGCGGGCGATGGCGACGCGCTGCTGCTGGCCGCCGGACAGTTCGCCGGGGTAGGAATCCTGCTTTCCCGTCAACCGGACCTTGGCGAGCAGGGCCAGCGCCCGTTCGCGCACGGCGGCCGGATTCTCGCCCAGCACCTGGACCGGCGCCATGGTCAGGTTCTGCAGCACCGTGCGGTGCGGGAAGAGGTTGTACTGCTGGAAGACCATGGCGACCTGATGCCGCAGCGGAACCAGTTGCTTGTCGCTCTTCAGCGTCTCGACCGCGAAGGAGCCGACGCGGATCGTGCCCCGGTCGATCGTCATCAGGCCGTTGATGCAGCGCAGGATCGTCGATTTTCCCGAACCGGAGGGCCCGATGATGCAGACCACCCCGCCGTCGCGGACGGACAGCGTCACGCCCTTGAGGACCGCGGTGGAACCGAAGGATTTATGGACGTCCCGCATCTCGATGAACGGGGCGGATTGCTGATGATCTGTCATTGGCGAACTCGCACCCGTTGTTCCAGCCAACGCGTCAGGATGGCGATCGGAAAGCAGAAGATGAAGAAGAGGAACAGCACGTAAAGGTAGATCGCGGTGGCGTAATGGGCGCCGTCGCTGGCGATGACGGTGCGGGCGACCGACAGCACGTCGTCGGCCCCCGTCACCACGACCAGGCTGGTGCCGATGAACAGCATCGCGTAGGTCGTCATCAGGTTCGGCGTCATGAACTGGATCGCTTGCGGCACCACGACCCGGCGCAGAATCTGCAGCCGACGGTAGCCCAGCGAGCGGGCCGATTCCCATTGGCCGGTCGGGACAGCCTCGACGCCGCCGCGAAACACCTCGGCGACGTTGGCCGTCACCGTCAGCGCCAGCCCGATGATCGCCTTGATCATCGGCGAGAACGAAAAGACGGTGCCGAACAGCTCGATCTCGAACGGCAGCAGATAGAGCATCGCGTAAAGCACGACGAGCCAGGGCGAGTTCCGCAGCACGTTCATCACGAGGAACGACGGGGTCCGCACCAGGGAGGATTGCGAGATCATCCCGACGCCGAGCGCGGTGCCGGCGACGGCGGCGATGGCCATCGCCCAGATGCTGATGACGATGTTGGCAGCGAAACCTCCTTCGAACCTGCTGAAGTCCGGGGAACCGCTCAGCAGCAGCGGCGTCCGCGCGGCGAGCGCATGGAGGACGGGTCCGGTCTCGGCGCCATAGACGGTGACGAGCAGCGCCGCGAGGACCAGCGTGACACCGGCGGTGCCGAGGGCGAAAAGCTTGAGCTCCGCATTCATGGCCGTCACGATCCGTAGCCGGGGATGCGGAAGAGGGCGGCGATCCTTCGCACCACCAGCACGGCAAGGCTGGCGATCACGAGGTAGATGACCCAGATCAGCAGCATGACCTCCAGATTGCGGAACGTCTCCAGCATGATCTGCGTCGCCCCGTACATGATGTCCGCCACGGCCACCAGCACGGCCTGGGACGAGGTCTTGATCAGGCTGACGATGTTGCTTGTCATGGGCGGGATGCTCATCCTGAGGCCGATGGGCAATTCGACGTAGCGGAAGGTCTGCAGGCGGGAATATCCCAGCGAGCGGGCGCCCTCGACGGTCTGGGCCGGCACGGCCAGCAGGCCGGACCGGATGATTTCGACCGCGATGGCCCCATTGTAGAGGCCGAGCGACAGCACCACGCAGGTGAAGCCGGTGAACAGCGGGATCCGGCCGCCCGTCACCGGATCGGTCAGCGTCAGGCCGATCTCGGACAGCATGAAATACAGGAAGAACAGCTGGACGAGCGGCGGGGTGTTGCGGAACAGCTCGACGAAGATCGTGACCGGCGATTGCAGGAACCGCAGCTTCAGGTGAAGGCAGGCGGCGCCGGCGATGCCGATGGCGAACATCAGGACCATGCCCAGCAGACTGAGCAGGATCGTCGTGCCGATGCCGCGCAACAGCCATGTCTGATAGAGCGGGTCGAGCAGCCAGCTGAAATCAAGCGTCATGCCGGTGCTCCTGCAATCGGGAATCGAACAGGTGTCCGCATGCGCTCAGCCCCGGCTGTCACGAATGAGTGGAATGTCGTCGAACTCGTCGAGCCGGTTGATGCCCAACAACGCCATGGTCCGGGTGATCTCGTCCTTCAGCAGGGCGATGGCATGCTCCACCCCCACCCGGTCGCCGGCCGCCGCAGCCAGCAGGAAAGGCCGCCCGACGAAGACGAGTTGCGCGCCGAGCTTCACCGCCTTCAGGACGTCGCTGCCACGGCGGATGCCACCGTCGAACATCACGGCCAGACGGTCGACCTGACCGGCGATGCGCTCCAGCAGGTCGAGCGAGGCTTGGGCGCAGTCGATCTGCCGGCCGCCATGGTTGGAGACGATGACGCCGTCGACACCGACCTTCTCGGCCATCCGCGCGTCCGCGGCCGACATCACCCCCTTGAGGACGAGCTTGCCCGTCCAGCGCCGGCGAAGCAGTTCGATATGCGTCCAGGACAGGCTCGACCGCAGGCCGATGTCGCGGACGAGCGTCCGGGAGAACACCGGCGGCCCACGCTCCGCATCCATGTTCTCGAAATGCGGCGCGTTGCGTGTCAACAGGCTGCGCAGCAGCACCCGCCACAGCCAGACCGGCCTCGTCACTCCCTGCCACGCAAGATCGGCGGTCGGCCGCACCGGCGAGCGGAAGCCATGGCGCGCGGCGAGTTCATGCTGGCCATGCACCGCCGTATCGACGGTCACCACCAGCGTGTCGAATCCCGCCCGCTCCACCCGTTCGACCAGCGGAAGGATCCGCGTCTCGTCGCCCGGAATGTAGGCCTGGAACCAGCTCGTCGCCCCGGCCTGCCGCACCTCCTCCAACCGGGTCAGGGACGCTCCGCTCAGGATGAACGGAAGCCTCGCCCGCGCCGCCTCCTGCGCGAAGAGCACGTCGCAATCCGGCGCCACCAGCCGGCTGAACCCCATGGGGGCGATCCCGAAGGGACTGGCATAATCGACCCCGAAGATGCGGGTCGAGGCATCCGTCCGCGAGACGTCGACAAGAACATTCGGAACGAAGGAGCGTTCGGCAAAGCTCTTCAGGTTCCGGCGATGCGTCGCGCCGTCCTCGGCATGGCCGGAGACGTATTTGAAGATCGCCCGTGGCAGCTTCCGCTCGGCGAGCGGCTCGAAATCGTTCAGGCACAGGGCCTGCTCCACCACCCGCGGCGCTCGCCGTGACGTGACCTCGATCTTGTGCATGGCTTCTTTCCGATGGCGCGAAGGGCTTGACCGCCATGGCGGCTCAATTCGCCGCGGCGGCCTTCACCTTTGCGTCCGCAGCCCGCTTGGTCACATAGTCGCTGACGCCGAGATTGTATTTCTTCTCGCCATCCGCCATCAGACCCGACGCTTCGGCCCGGATGATCGCCTTGTTGACGGCGTTCAGGAAGGCGGGCTCGTTCTTGCGGACGCCGCCGCCGATGGGGATGTAGTCGAACGTATCGAGCGCGATCTTGTACTTGTCGCTCCAACCCTCCTCATTCACCTTCATGTGCAGGTTCGGGCCGTCATAGGCGATGGCGTCGCAGCGGTTGTCCTGGAATGCCTTGTAAATCTCCGACGTTCCGGTGAACAGGACCAGCTCCGCACCGTATTTCTCGATCAAGGTCCTGTTGTAGACGTTTCCCTGGCTTCCGCAGAGCTTGCGGCCCTTGACGTCGTTCCAGGATTTATACTCGGCCGACTTCGGCGCCAGCAGAACCATGCCGGCCATCAGATAATATTCGGCCGTGTAGTCGATGACCTTTTCCCGGTCGGCCGTCTTGCCCAGCGTCGCAAAGATCACGTCGATACGCCCGGCATTCAACAGCTCGATTCGGTTCGAGGCGACGACCGGGACCAGTTCGATCGCGGTCTCCGAGCCGAACATGTCCTTGGCGACGGCCCGTGCGAGATCGATCTCGAATCCAGTCAATTCACCCTTCTGGTCGAGGAAGCCGAAGGGCACGTAATCGTTCCGGATGCCGGCGATCAGCTTGCCGCGCTGCTTGACGCGGTCGAGTTGATCGGCCTGGGCACCCGCACCAAAAACAAGGCCGGTCGCCAGGATGGAGAGGAGTGCAAGCGGCTTGGCGAAACGAGGCGTCATGGAGATCCCCCTTTGCTTGAGCGGACGAAAAACCGATGGGATCGGCGCTTCGGAGCCCATGATCGCGTTGTCTTTCATAATGTCATAATAGATAATTTGCCCATGAGAATAAGCTGAACTTATGATGGCTTGCGATGAACGTCCGACAGATCGAAGCTTTCCAGGCGGTCATGGCAAGCGGTAGCGTGACGCGTGCCGGCGAGCGGCTGAGCATCTCGCAACCCGCCGTCAGCCAGCTGATCGCACAATTCGAGCGCAGCTGTGGCTTCCGCCTGTTCAACCGGCAGGGGAGCAAGATCACGCCGACCCGCGAGGCCGAAGCCCTCTACAACGAGGTCCAGCGCATGTTCATCGGCGTCGGCCAGATCGCACGGGTGGCGACGGCGCTGCGCGACCAGAACTGGGGGTCGGTCAGCCTCGGCGCATTTCCCGCCATCGCCCGGCGGGTGTTGCCCGACATCGTGTGGGGCTTCTGCGAGGCGCATCCCGACACGCGCTTCCGGCTGGAAAGCATGCGCTCACGCAGCCTGATCGACGCCGTCGCCGCCCAGCATGTGGATTTCGGACTGAGCATCCTGCCTGGCGACCGGCCCGAGGTGGTCAGCGCCCATCTGCACCGACTGCGCGGGGTCTGCATCCTGCCGACGGGGCATCATCTGGCCGACCGCCAGACGATCCACGCCAACGACCTCGCGAACGAGGATTTCGTTTCCCTCGGCCCCCAGGATCACTCACGCTTCATGATCGACCGGGTGTTCGACGAATTGAAGGTGGCACGGCGCAGCCGGATCGAAGCCGGCCAATCGGAAACCGCCTTTTCCTTCGTCGCGGCGAAGGCCGGCGTCGCCGTGGTCGATCCGATCAGCGCCTTCAACAACGACGACACGCGCATCGTCGTCCGCCGGTTCGAGCCCACCGTCGAATTCGACATCTGGCTGATCCGGCCGAAGGCGGCGCGTTCGTTCAATCTCGTCGACAATTTCGTCTCGTTCACGCTGGAGCGGCTCGACCTGTTCGCGTCGACCCTCAACGCGGCCTGACCGCCGCCCCAGCCGAACCGCCTACAGGCGCGCGCCGGCCAGATGGGCCAACTGCGCGCCCACCTCGTAATAGGCTTCCCTGGCGGCCCGGAACGGCGGATTTTCGGGCATCGACAGCGGAAGCGGCAGATCCTGTTCCCCGACCTGCCCAAGGATGTGGGACGCCAGAGCGCGGCCGAACACGGTGCCGGGAGCGATGCCGCGCCCATTGTAGCCGCAGAAGGACAGGACGTTCCGGTCCAGCTTGTGGAAGCGCGGCAGGTTGTCGCTCGTCATGCCGATCAGGCCATACCATTCGGCTTCGAACCGCACATCGCCGATACGGGGGAACAGCCGCTTGAGCGCGCGCCTGGCCCAGGCCCGATGCACCGCCGCACCGGCACCCTTCAACGCGCCGACGCTGCCGAACACCAGACGCCCGGCCCGGTCGAACCGGAACGAGCTGAGCACCTCCTTGGTGTCCCACGCGCCCTGGCGTTCGGGCAGGATCTCGGCTCGCGCCGCCTCGCTCAGCGGCTCGGTCGCGAAGTTGAAATAGGGCAGATGAACCTGCTCCTCGCGGATCGCCGCCCATGGCCCGCTCGAATAGGCGTCGGTGGCTACGACGACCCAGTCGGCGGAAACATCCCCGGCGGGTGTGCGCACCGTCCATCCTCCCCCGGTTTTCTCGGTGGAGAGCACCGGGCTGCCGGTGAAGATGCGGGCGCCCGCGGCCATGGCCGCACGGGCGAGACCGCGGGCGTAGGCGAGCGGCTGGATGGTGCCGGCGCGACTGTCGAGCAGCCCACCGGCATAGGCGGAGGTCCCGACCTTGTCCGCCGTCTGGGCCGCGGTCAGCAGTTCCACCGGAGCGCCGCGGCGCTGCCACTGCGCCGCGCGGTCCTCCAGTTCACGGAGGCCCTTGGCCCCGACCGCGCAATGGATCGTGCCGCTCGTCCCGGCCTCGCAGGAGATGCCGTGCCGCTCGACCAGATCGAACACCACCCTCGGTGCGTTTCCGAGAAAGTCCAGAAGTCGTTCGCCATACTCGGATCCCAGCACCTCGACCAGGGCCTCCGGCATCACCCACATGCCGGCGTTCACCAGACCGACATTGCGGCCGGCACCGCCGAACCCGACTTCCGCCGCCTCCAGGACCACCACCCCGGCGCCGCCTTCGGCCAGATGAAGCGCCGCCGAAAGGCCGGTGTAGCCGGCCCCCACGACGACGACGTCGGCCCGTTGCGATCCGGCCAGGGCAACGGTCGGGGGCGCAGGCGGCGCGGTCATTTCCCAAAGCCCATGAGAGCGCGGATCGTTCAGCATGCCAACGGGGTCTCCCTGCCCATACAAGGTTCTGCGAGGTCGCGCGGGCTGCGTTCCACCGCCGGAATCGCGCGACGCCCCGCCAGACTGGCTTGCGCCGGACCGGGCCGCCAAGCGATCTTTCTGCACGAGGTTATTCGCCTGGAGAATGACATGCAGGGTCCCCGCCGCTTTCTGCCCTCGCTTGCCCTGCTGTCCGCCTTCGAGGCGGCCGCGCGGACAGGCAGCGTGACCGCGGCCGCGCGCGAGCTGTCTCTGACCCAGAGCGCCGTGAGCCGGCAGATCAGGGCCTTGGAGGAGCAGCTGGAGGTCGAGCTTTTCCATCGGGAGCGTCAGACGATCCGGCTGACGGCCGGGGGAATCGGCTACGCCCGAGAAATCCGCGACGCCCTGCGCAAGATCAGCACGGCGTCGCTGAACCTGCGGGCCAACCCATTCGGCGGCACCCTGACGCTGGCCATCCTGCCGACCTTCGGAGCGCGCTGGCTGGCGCCCCGGCTGCCCAAATTCATCGCCGGCAATCCCGGCATCACCATCAACCTGATGACCCGGCTGTCGCATTTCGACTTCCGGCTCGAACCGATCGACGCCGCCATCCATTTCGGCACCGCCGATTGGTCCGGAGCGGACTGCGCCCTGCTGCGTTCGGAAACGGTGGTGCCCGCCTGCAGCCCGGAGCTGCGGGACCGGCACGGCTTCGAGGCAGCCGGCGATCTGAGGAAGGCGCCGCTGCTGCACCTGACGACGCGCCCAGATGCGTGGGAACGCTGGCTGATGCAGCATGGCGCCGACGCCCACGCCGTTCACGGCATGCTGTTCGACCAGTTCGCCACGGCCGCCCAGGCGGCGGCGGCCGGCGTGGGGATCGCCCTGCTGCCCGAATTCCTGATCGAGGACGAATTGCGCACCGGCACGCTCGTCAAGGCCCTGGACCTGCCGATGAAGAGCGCCGAGGCCTATTATCTCGTCTGGCCCTCCGAGCGCGCCTTGCACCCGCCGCTGGTCGCGTTCCGGGATTGGCTGCTGGAGGAAACCGCACCGGACCGGTAACGCCAAGCCATTCCCTGGCGGAATGATGATCAACGGAGGCCCGGCCGGGACCGACATCAGGACAGATGCCTCTGACGCCGATCCGCCGGAGTCGGCAGAACGCTATGCCGTCGGCACCTCGATCAGCATCAGCGGAACATGGTGCTGGCAACCATACATGTCGCCATCCCCGGACGAGCCCTGGGTGCGTGGACGCTTGATGGTGATCTTGATCGCGTTGGCCATGTCGATCTCGAAGAAGGAAGACACCTGTCCGACATCGATGCCATAGGCCCTGGCAACCGACTCCGCGCTGATCGCGCCGGTCGCACGGACGGCCTCGTAGCGTGCCTTGTCCTTGAACAGGATGTCGAAGGTGATCCGGTAGGGACCGGCGTTCTTGCTGCGGACGATGTCGGCGAGATCCTTGAGGGGACGCGTGTTCATCTCACAGATCCTCGTAGCGGATGGGGAAAAGCTCGGTCGGCGTGTCGACCTTCATCAGGTGGTAGGCGCTGAACTCGTAGACCGGCCCCAGATCGAGGTCCGAGGGCGAATAGGGGAAGGCGAGGTTGCCCGAGGTGTTGATGATCCCCGGATAGTGATAATGCAGCATCGCGCCGCTGATCTGGTGGCAGGCCGCATGCGCCAGCTCCTGGTCGGCCGCCGTCACCTCGATCACCAAGCCGATCTCGCGCTGGAGCGCCGTTTCCGGTTCCAGTTCCTTCATCACCCCGTTGCCGCCATAGACGTGGAAGGCCACGGCAATCGGTGCCGGAGCGAAGTAATCCAACGCCTTGCCGCGGACATCGGCCAGGATCGCGTCGAGCGCCCGGATGGTGGTCGGGCAACGGATGCCGGCGATCGCGATGGACCGGTAGCCGGCAAGCCTCGCTCCCTCCAGCTTCACATAATAGTCGGCCGTTTCCGTCAGCGTGGCACCGCGCACCCGGACCTGACGGTCCCCGACCTGCTCGAACGAGCAGCCGGACAGATCGATCTCATGGCCGGGGCCGGATTGCCTGAAGGGATTTTCCCGCTCGTAGAGCGAATGCGCGGCGACCGATTTGACCGAGGCACGCCGTGCCGTGCTGCCGGGCTCCAGCAGGAAGCTGTCCCCCTCCACCGTGCCGAGCATCACGTCCATGGCGAAAGGCTCGGCCGAGAAGGCGCCGCATTCGAGGATCTTTCCCATATGGATCGCCAGGGCCGGGTCCGCCCCGCGCCAGATCGGGAAGGCGGCAATCACCGAATCGTCGCAGGCCCGGCCGGCGATGACGACGTCCGCGCCACCGTCGAGCGCCGCGCAGATCGGCTCGTGCCCCATCTGCGCGACCAGCGTCACGGTCTCGTCCAGCAGTTCCCCGGTCAGCGGGCTTCCGGCCTCGAAATCGACGATCTCACCGGCCGCGACTGCCCGCTTGGCCCGTTCGATCGGAATGTCGGAGCGGATGGTCGCGAGCCTGAACGACAGATTTTGCTCCCGGGCGATCTCGCGAACCAGCTGGGCGGTCCGCTCGACCTGGACCCCCGACCCCGAACCGCCGACGCTGCCGACGATGACCGGGATGCCGGCCTGCCGTCCGGCGCGGATGAGCGCAGTCAGTTCCCGCTTGATGCTGACATCCGATACCAGCGGCTTGCCGGAACCGAGGTAATGCGGCCCGGGATCGGTCGAACCGGCGTCCACCGCAATGACAGCCGGCCCCAGCGACATGCCGCGGGCCAAGGCATCCTCGCCGAAACCGTATCCAAGCGTCCCCGTCGGGGTAAGCACGGTAATAGCGTCCATCATCCACCTCAAATCATCGACGACGGGACATCGGCAGGAAGGCTCCGCCCGTGCCGGTTCCCGTTCATTGCGATGGAATTGAGCGGCCTGCCCGCCGGTGCGGTCAAATCGCTTGTGGCCGCTCTGTCATAACCGGAGGATATGTCTGCCGCCGCCCAGTTCCGGGGCACCTATTCCGGAGTGCCGATTGTTCCGGCAAACTCCGCGATTCTCGCCGTCAAGCCGGTGCGGACATGCGCGATCAGGGCTTGGGAGGCCAACGGGATTTCCCGATAGCTGGGCGTGACGGTCCAGATGTCGTAGGTCACCAGCGGCCGGAAGGGACGAACGACGAGCTGGCCCGGGGCGAAATCGACGGTGCTCAGGGGGTCCACGACGGCGACCCCGACCCCGGCAGCCACGAAGGAGCAGCAGGCTTCGGTAAGCTGTGCCTTGAGGACGATGTCGCGCCGGGCACCGCAATCGGAAAAGGCCAGATCGACCTTGAGCTGGGCCCGATCCTCCTCGGCCATGGCGACGAAGCGCTCGCCATGCAGATCCCCGGCCTCGATCACCGGGCACGCGGCCAGCCTGTGGCCGGCCGGAAGAACGCAGACCGCGTCCATCGAACACAGCCTGTCGAAACGGACGCCGGGACGCTCGGTGGCGACCATGCCGAAGCCGACGTCGACCCCTTGCGAGGCGACCCGGTCGACGAGCAGCCAGGAATTGCGGCTCGACACCGTCACCCGCAGCCCCGGCTTCGACCGAAGGAAGTGCGCCAGGATCGGCGGCAGGACACGGGTGGCGAGCGATGGAAACGCGACGATCTCGATCTCGCCATAGTCGAGCTGCCGGATGGCGCGCGCCCGTGCCGACACGGACTCGACGCCGAGAAAGACCCGCTCGACCTCCGAATGGAGCATCTCGCCTTCGGCGGTGGGGATGACGCCGTTCTTCTGCCGATGGAACAGGGCAAAGCCGCAGTTGCGCTCGAGCAGCATGATCAGCTTGCTGACCGCGGGCTGGGAAAGATGCAGCCTTTCAGCCGCCCGCGTGAAGCTTCCCAGTTCGACGACGGCCTTGAAGGCTTCGAGCTGCCTGATGTTCATAACCCCAGGTTATCGCGGATCGTGACGCGACGCGAGGGGGCGATGCCCATCACGCTGCTGCCGGATCCACCGCCGGAGCCATCGCCTCCGCCATCGCCAGAAGGCGGGCATCGGCAAAGCGCGGCGCCACGAATTGCACCCCGACCGGCAGGCCTTGCGGTCCACGGGTGCAGGGCATGGCGAGACACGGCACGTGCAGAACCGTCCAGATGCCGTTGAAGACGTGATCGCCGGTGGTGTGCAGCCCCTTCGGTGCTTCGCCGGGGGCCGGCGGGGTCAAAATCACGTCGATGCGGTCGAACAGCCCGGCGAAGCGGGCGCGGCAATGGCCGGCGACGTCATAGGCTTCGGTCAGGCTGCGGGCGGTGATCCCCCGGTTATGCTCGCAATGGTCGGCCAGTTCGTCATGCAGCCGATGGCGGTCGCTGAGATAGAGGTCGAGAAAGGCGGCCCGCCCCTCGCCGCGGCGGATGACGTCCTGTACCTCGGCAAGGGTCGAAAAATCGTCGGGCAGTTCGAAGGGCTCGACGACCGCTCCCGCCTCTTCCAACCTGCGGGCAGCGAGAAGGAGGGCTGCTTCGCCGGCCGGCTCGATGCTCGACCAGACCGGCGAGCGGCAGAGACCGACCCGCAGCCCGGCCAGGGAGACCGGCGTGGTTTCGCCCATCCCCTCCAACCGGAAGACCTCGGCCATCAGGGCGAGATCGGCGACCGAGCGGCCGTACCAACCGATGGTGTCGAGCGACACCGCGTAATGCTTGACGCCCTCACGGCTGACCGCGCCCCAGGTCGGCTTGAAGCCGTAGATGCCGTTGAAGGCGGCCGGGCGGATGTGCGAGCCGCCGGTCTGGGTGCCGAAGGCGAGCGGCACATGGCGGTCGCCGACCGCCGCTCCCGACCCCGACGAGGAGCCGCCCGGCGTGTGGGCGGTGTCGATCGGGTTGCGGGTCGCCGCCTTGCGGCCGCCGGACGCGAACTCCACCGTGTCGGTCTTGCCGAGCAGGATGCCGCCGGCACTGCGCGCAATGGCGACGCAGGCCGCATCGCGGCTCGGCCGGTGACCCTGGAAGATCGGCGAATTGTGGGTGGTCGGCAGGTCGGCGGTGTCGATCACGTCCTTGACGCCGAAAGGCACTCCATGCAGCGGCCCGACGACCGAAGGATCGCTGGCGAAGCGCTTGTCGGCCTCGCGGGCGGCTGCAAGCGCCAGGGCGGGATCGACGTGGATCCAGGCGCGGATCTCCGGATCGCGCGCTTCGATCCGTTCCAGGCAGGACCGCACCAGCGCCTCGCTGGTCAGCCGGCCCTCGCGGATGGACCGGGCGGCCTCGCTGGCCGTGAGTTCATAGGGTTCCATGAGGTGCCTCCTTGAAAGAACGGTCAGGCGAAGTGCGGGCGTTGGCGGTGATGGTCGGTCGCGGCCTGGAAAGCGGCGCCGGCGCGCAGCACCGACGGCTCGTCGAACCAGCGGCCGACGATCTGCATGCCGACCGGCAGGCCGCCGGCGCCGAAGCCACAGGGCACGGTCATCGCCGGCAGGCCGAGCGCGCCGAAGCCGTAAGTGAAGCGGCTGACCGCCCGCGTCGCCTCGATCATGTCGGCGGTGTCGGCTATGGCCGGGGCGACGATCGGGGTGGTCGGGGTCACGATCAGGTCGACCCGCTCGAACAGCGCGCGGAACCGCAGCTTCCAGCCGGCCAGCCAGCGCCGGGATCCGGCATAGTCGACGCCGCTGACCGGCAGGCCGAGCTTCAGGCGGCGCAGCACCTCCGGGCCGATTCCCTCGGGCGCCGTCTCGATCTTGTCCAGGTGATACTGGGCCATGTCGGCGACCAGCAGCGAGAAGCCGGTTCGCGCCTGCGCCACCTCCGCATCCTCGACGGTGATGTCCACCAGCGTGGCTCCCGCGCGCTCCAACACCGCCACCGCCTCGCGCAGCCGCTCGGCCACCGCCGGCTGGAGCCCGTCGAAGTAAAAGTTGCGCGGCAGACCGATGCGCAGCCCGGCGATGCCGTCGCGCAGTGTCGGCAGGACATTGCCAAGCGGCACGTCGACCGAGTTGGGATCGTCCGGGTCGTAGCCGGCGATGGCGGCAAAGGCGCGGGCGACGTCGGACACCGAATAAGCCAGCGGCCCGACGGTGTCGAAATCGACGCTGCAGGCGATCACGCCGGCGTTCGATACCCGGCCGACGCTGGGCCGCAGACCGACCACGCCGCACAGCGAAGCGGGGATGCGGATCGACCCGCCGGTGTCGGTGCCGATGGAGATCCGGCACAGGCCGGCCGCCACCGCGGAGGCCGACCCGCCGCTCGACCCGCCCGGCACATGGGCGGTGTTCCACGGGTTACGGCAGGAGCCGTGATGTTCGTTTTGATTGGTCGAGCCCAGGCAGAATTCGCTGAGGTTGTTGCGCCCAATGATGACTGCACCGGACGCCTTCAGGCGCCGGACCACGGCGGCGTCACGCCGCCCTTCGGCGGCGAAGCGGACCGAGCCGTAGCTGGTCGTCTCCCCGGCCAGCTCGAAGCAGTCCTTGATCGTGACCGGCACGCCATCGAGCAACCCCGGCCAGTCGCCGACCGCCCGTTCGCGGTCAAGCATGCGGGCACGGTCGAGCGCCGTCCCCCGGGCGACGGCCAGGATGGCATTGAGAACAGGATTGAGCCGGTCGATGGCGTCCAGGCAGGCGAGGATCTCGCTTTCGCAGGCTCCGGGCAAGGAGGGGGCGTCGCCGGTCGGGCCGGCCGCCCCGACCGGAATGGTCGCGGTGGACATGCGCTGCTGCTTTCGATTGGCGTGGACCGGCCGGAACCGGCAGGGACAAGCTTCGGATGGGAGGTCGGGAGCGCGAACGCCGGACCTCCCCCGGATCAGGCGGCCTTGGCCAGGCCGATCTGGCCGATGACCGCCTGCAGCGGCATCACGTCGGCATATTTCTGCCGCATGTCGAACAGGTTGGCGCGGTGCGGCTCCTCGGCGCGGTCGCCGACGCACTCCTCGACGACGATCGGCCGCAGCCCGTGGGCGGAGGCATCGATCACGCTGGCCCGCACGCAGCCCGAGGTGGTGCAGCCGGTCACCAGCAGCGTATCCACGCCGTTGGCGCGCAGCCAGCTCGACAGGCCGGTCCCGAAGAAGGCCGAGGCATGCTGCTTGCGGACGATGTATTCGCCCTCCAACGGCGTCACGGCCGGGGCGAAGGCGGTGTCGGGTGCATCGGCGGTCAGCTTCAACAGGTTGGGGATCTTCTCACCGAAGGGACCGATGCCGCCGACGGCGTCCGGGGCGATGAAGCAGGCATGGGCGATCGGCAGCCCGGCGGCGCGGGCGTGGCCCAGAAGTTCGGCGGTCGCCGCGATGGCGTCGTTGATGTTGAAGCCGCCGAATGCGTCCTCGCGGGTGAAGCCGAGCTGGAAATCGATGACCAGCAAAGCCGTCTTGCGGCCGAAACCGAGCGGTTTGCCGAATTCCTGGCGGTCGTAGATGGAAAGGTCGCTCATGTCGGGGGATGTCCTTTTCCGGTTAGGGCGCCGGATGACAAGCGCGAAGAAAGCATACATTCACTTCTAACTGCATTCAAAGCCCATAGTTTCGCCAATTCATTCGTGCACATGCATTCAAATTGCGCAATTTCCTATACGGGGGTATGTACGAACATTTCAAGCGCAGTTTAGTCAAAACATTGTAATATAATGATTTTTATAAAACCTGAGTCCTCTCATCGGGAATGGTACGGTTCCTGCGTAGCTTCCACCGCATTGGCATGGCGCAGATTGTGTGCATTTTTGAAAGCCGCCTGTCTGCCGACGCCACCCAACCAATTCCGGACGACAGAGGAGCAGGCCATGGTCGGGACCAATCGACAGGAGCGCAACGGGGTGACACGCCGTCAATTCGGCAGCCTGCTGGCGGCCGGCGCGCTGGTGGCGGGCAGCGGCTGGCCGCTCGGCGCCGACGCCGCCCCGCCGGTGCTGCGCGTGCGCATCGGCAGCGACATCGGCAACCTCGACCCGGCCCGCATCTTCCAGATCGAGAACCAGACCGTCGCCACCCAGATCTACAACGGGCTGGTCAAATACGACGAGGCGACCAACGCGCTGGTCCCCGACCTCGCGACCTCCTGGGAGATCTCGGGCGACGGCACCGTCTACAGCTTCGCCCTGCGCAGCGGCGTCGTCTGGCACAAGAATTACGGCCCCTTCACCTCGGACGACGTGAAATTCTCGTTCGAGCGGGTGCTCGATCCGCAGACCGGCAGCAGCTACAGCAGCCAGCTCGCCTCGATCAAGTCCGTCGAGACACCGGCGCCCGACCGGGTTGTCATCACCCTGAAGGAGCCGAACTCCGGCTTCCTGCACAAGGTTTCCGCCTTCAACCAGGGCTGGATCCTGAGCCGCAAGGCACTGGGCGAGATCGGCGAGAAGGCCTACGCACTCAACCCGGTCGGCACCGGCCCCTTCGTCTTCCAGGTCTGGACGCCCGGCCGCGAGGTCAAGCTCTCCGCCAACAAGGACTATTTCTCCGGTCCGCCCAAGGTGGAGGAACTGCTGTTCCGCGTCATCAAGGATGAGACGGCGGCGGCCATCGCGCTGGAGAACGGCGAGATCGACATCTTCTTCGGCCTGCAACAGCCCGAGGTCATCCAGCGCCTGAAGGGCGGCGGCAAAGTGACGGTGCACGACCGCGACGCCAACCACACCATCAACCTGATCCTCAACACCGGCATCAAGCCGCTGGGCGACCTCCGCGTCCGCCAGGCGATCAGCCACGCCATCAACCGAAAAGCGCTGATCGACGGCTTCTTCAAGGGCACCAAGACCGAGGCGAGCGGCTTCCTCACCTCCTCCTTCCAGGAATTCACCGATGCGGTGCCGGCCTATCCCTACGACCCGCAGAAGGCCAAGGCTCTGCTGAAGGAGGCGGGAGTCGGCCCCTTCACCCTCGATCTGGTGGCGCCGGGCGCCAACCCCTACGACAAGATCGTGGTGCCGATCGCCAGCGACCTCGCCGCCGTCGGCATCGACGCCAAGATCAAGGTGCTGGAGCGCGGCGCCTACCTCCAGGCCCGCAACAAGGGCACCGTCCCGACCTGCATCACCGGCGTGGTCGGTGCCCCCGACCCCGACAGCCCGATCCTGTCGATGTTCGCCAAATCCTCCTTCCCGCCGGGGCTCAACACCTCGCATTATGAGGGGATCGAGGATCTGATCGCCGCCGCCCGGCAGGCCCAGGGCGATGCCGCCCGCAAGGAGGTCTACGGGAAGATCCAGGCCAAGGTGATGGGCGACGCCCCCATCGTGCCGCTCTACGCCGACCGCCTCTACATCGCCCACACCAAGGCGGTGACCGGCTTCGTCCAGAATTCGCTCTTCACCATGAGCGCCTATCCCGTCGTGCTGGCAGGCTGACGCCATGGACCGCCTCGTCCGCCAACTCACCCAGCTCGCGATCACGGTGTTCGGCATCGTGACCGTGACCTTCTTTCTCGTCCGCATGATCCCGGGCGATCCCGCCCAATACATGCTGGGCGACTATGCGACCGAGGAGGCGCTGGCGACGCTGCGCGCCCAGCTCGGCCTCGACCGTCCGGTGATCGTGCAGTACGGGCTCTATGCGCTGCGCGCGCTGACCGGCGATTTCGGCGCCTCGGTCGTCACCGGTCGTCCGGCTTTGGAGGAGATTCTGTACAGCCTGCCGGACTCTGCCCTGCTGGCCTTCGCCGGTCTGGCAATCGCCGTGGTCATCGGCATCCCGCTCGGCATCGTCACGGCGGAGCGCCAGGGCTCGTGGAGCGATCTGCTGATCATGGTCGTCGCCCTGTTCGGGATCTCCTTCCCGGTCTTCTGGCTCGGCCTCGCCTCGGTGCTGCTGTTCTCGCAGGAGCTGAAATGGTTCCCGGCGCTGGGCGCCAGCTCGGGCGGCGGCCTCATCGACCAGATCCACCATCTGGTGCTGCCGGCGGGCGTGCTCGGCGTCTCCGTCGCCGCCTACATCACCCGGCTGACCCGCTCGGCGATGCTGGAGGTGCTGAACCAGGATTATGTCCGGGTGGCACGGGCAATGGGCGTCCCGCAGCGCCGGATCGTCTGGCGGCTGGCGCTGAAGAACGCGCTGGTGCCGATCCTCGCCATCGTCGGCGTGACCTTCGCCTGGTCGTTGGGCAGCGCCATCCTGATCGAGGTGGTGTTCAGCCGGCCCGGCATCGGCTCGATGATCCTCAAGGCGGTTTCGGCCCGCGATTACCAGCTCGTCCAGGCCGGCGTCCTGGTGCTGGCCGTCGCCGTCGTCCTCGTCAACAGCCTGCTCGACCTCGCCTACGGGCTGGTCGATCCGCGCCTGTCCGCAAGGTGAGCCCGACCATGTCCACGTCCATTTCCGGAACCGCCCCCGCTTCCGCCGCCCCCCGGCGGTCGTCCCTGATGCGCTATCTCCGCCATCCGGGCTTCCTGATCGGGGGGATCCTGCTGTCGGCGATGCTGGTCATCGCCGTGGCTGCCCCCTGGATCGCGCCCTGGTCGCCGCTGGACACCGACCTCGGCAACACGCTGGCCGCTCCCTCCGCCCGGCATCTTCTCGGCACCGACCAGTATGGCCGCGACGTGCTGTCCCGGCTGATCTGGGGAACCCGCATCTCGCTGCAGGTCGCAGTCGCCGTGATGGTGCTGTCGCTTACGCTGGGGATGGCGATCGGCGCCGTCGCCGGCTTCTTCGGCGGCTGGGTCGAGCGGGTCACCGTCTCGGTCATCGACATCCTGCTGGCCTTCCCCGGCTTCCTGCTGGCGCTGGCGCTGGTGGCGGCACGCGGCTCCTCGCTGGAATCGGTGATCGTCGCCGTTTCGCTCGCCTATACCCCGCGCGTCGCCGCGGTGATGCGGGCGGTGGTGCTGACCATCAAGCCGCGCCCCTATGTCGAGGCGTCGCGCGCCATCGGCATGGGCAACCTGCGGCTGCTGTTCCTGCATGTCGTTCCCAACAGCCTGCCGCCGGTGATCGTGGTGGCGACCATCGGCGCCGCCACCGCGATCCTGGCCGAGGCGGGGCTGAGCTTCCTCGGTCTCGGCGTCCAGCCGCCCGCCCCGACCTGGGGCAACGTCATCGCCGACGGTCAGAGCTTCCTGGCGTCGAATCCGGTGATCTCGCTGTCGGCCGGCCTGTGCATCGCCCTGATGGTGGTCGCCCTCAACCTGCTGGGCGACGGGCTGCGCGACACGCTCGACCCCCAGATGCGCCGGACGTCCGGCAAGATGCTGTGAGGCTTTCCATGGCGAACCCCAATCTTTCCATCGCCCCTCCCCCGCCGGTCGCACCGGTTCCGGCGCCGCGCCCGGTGGCGCTGGAGTTGCGCGACCTGACCACGGTCTTCCCCGGCGACGACGGACCGGTCACCGTCATCGACGGCATTTCGCTGGCCGTGCGGGCAGGCGGCACGCTGGCGGTGGTCGGCGAGTCCGGCTCGGGCAAGTCGATGACCTTCCTGTCGGCGCTCGGCCTCGTCGCCTCCCCCGGCCGGGTCCGGCGCGGCGAGGTGCGGATCGGCGACGCCGAAATCCTGGGCCGGACGCCCGAACAGCTTCGCCGCCTGCGCGGGGCGGTGGTCTCGATGATCTTCCAGGATCCGCTGACCGCGCTGAACCCGGTCTTCACCATCGGCGAGCAGATCGTCGAGGTGCTGCGGGCGCACAGCGGTCTCGGCCGCGCCGCCGCCCGGGCCCGCGCCGTGGAGTTGCTGGCCCGGGTGCAGATCCCCGACCCGTCCCGCCGGATCGACGACTACCCGCACCAGTTCTCGGGCGGCCAGCGCCAGCGCGTGCTGATCGCCATGGCCATCGCCCTGTCGCCCAAGGTGCTGATCGCCGACGAGCCGACCACCGCGCTCGACGTGACGGTGCAGGCCCAGATCCTCGACCTGCTGGCCGATCTCCAGGCCGAGACGGGCATGGCGCTGGTGCTGATCACCCACGACCTCGGGCTCGTCGCCCGCTACGCCGACGACGTCGCCGTGATGTACGCCGGCCGGTTGGTGGAGGTGGGCTCCATCGAAGAGGTCTTCTCCGCTCCCCGCCATCCCTACACCCGCGCGCTGTTCCGCAGCATCCCGCGTCTCGACGGCCCGGTCGACGAGGACCTGCCGGCCATCGACGGCCAGCCGCCCAACGTCGCCCGCCTGCCGCCGGGCTGTGCCTTCGAGCCGCGCTGCACGCTGGGCCGCGGGCGGGCCGACTGCTGCACCAAGCGGCCGCTGCCGCTGGCCGGGGACCGCGCCGGACACCGCAGCGCCTGCTTCCACGCCGACCGGCTAGACCAGATGGAGGCCGCCCGATGAACCAATCCCGCGTTGCGAGCGAGGCCGGTCCGCCGCCGGCCTTGGAGCTGGTCGAGACCTCCCGTGTCTTCACCCGGCGCGGCGGGCTGTTCCGCAAGGCCGGCACGCCGGTGCGGGCGGTGGACGGCGTCTCGCTGGCGATCCACCCCGGCGAGACGCTGGGGCTGGTCGGCGAGAGCGGCAGCGGCAAGAGCACGCTCGGCCGCCTCGCCCTGCGGCTGGTCGAGCCCAGCAGCGGCCGGCTGCTGGTCGACGGCCGCGACGTCACCGAGGTGCCGAAGGCCGAAATGCAGGCGATGCGCCGCGACATCCAGATGGTATTCCAGGATCCCTACGGCTCGCTCGACCCCCGCGTCACCATCGGCCGGAGCATCGCCGAGCCGCTGAAGGTCCACGGCCTGTGGGATCCGAAGGACGGCCCGCAGAAGGTGGCGGGGGTGATGAGCCTGGTCGGGCTCGACCCGTCGCATGCCGACCGCTACCCGCACCAGTTCTCCGGCGGCCAACGCCAGCGCATCGGCATCGCCCGCGCCCTCACCCTCGATCCGAAGATCCTGGTGCTGGATGAACCGGTGTCGGCGCTCGACGTGTCGATCCAGGCGCAGATCATCAACCTGCTGCAACGCATCCAGCGGGAGCGCGGGCTGTCCTACCTGTTCATCGCCCATGATCTGGCGGTGGTCCGCCATGTCAGCCACCGCATCGCCGTGATGTATCTCGGCAAGCTGGTGGAACTGGCTTCGCGCGATACGCTCTACCGCCGGCCGCTGCACCCCTACACCGTCTCGCTGTTGTCGGCGGTCCCCATCGCCGACCTCCGCATGCGCAAGCGCCGCCGGGCCCCGGTGACGATGGGCGAAATCGGCTCCGCCACCAGCGTGCCGACGGGCTGCCGCTTCCACCCCCGCTGCTACCGCGCCCGGCTGGTGGCGTCCGGCGGCGGCGTGCCGACCGAACGCAGCGGCGACGCCCTGCTGCCACGCGCCTGCCTGATGGAAGAGCCTGCCCTGCGCTCCTGCGGCGCCAAAACCGACACAGGCGGTGCCGATCAGGTCGCCTGCCATTTTCCCGAGACGCCGGAGAGCCGGTCGGAGGTGGCGACAGCCGTCCTCCAGGACATCGGCTATCCGCCCATCCGTCCGCTCCCCCTGCAATCAGCCTGAGGCGAAATCCCATGTTCAGCGTGACCGAGGATCTCAAGGACAACTACTCCGGTGTCTTCCAGAACCGGATCGGCTTCGGCCGCAAGGCCGCCGTGCTGTCGATCGACTTCATCGACTTCTACACCAAGCCCGGCGCCCCCTTCTTCGGACAGGGCGTGGTCGACGCTGTGGAGGCGAGCGTCCCTCTCTACGCCGCCGCCAGACGCGCCGGGCTGCCGGTGATCTACACCAAGGTCGTCTACGACGAAGCGGGCAGCGAAGGCGGGATGTTCGTGAAGAAGATCCCGGCGCTGCGTGCCTTCACCGCCGACAACCCGCTGGCCGGCTTCGACGCGCGCGTCACGCCCGAACCGGAGGACATCGTGCTGGTGAAGCATCATTCCTCCGCCTTCTTCGGCACGCCGCTCAGCACCATGCTGCGCGTGCTGGAGTGCGACACGGTGATCGTCACCGGCTGCTCGACCAGCGGCTGCGTCCGCGCCACCGCTGTGGACGGCGTGTCGCACGGCTTCCGCGTCATCGTCCCGGCGGAATGCGTCGGCGACCGCCACCCGGCCCCGCACGAGGCGGCACTGTTCGACATGAACGCCAAATACGGCGACGTGCTGCCGGTGGCCGAGGTGATGGCGCATGTCGAGGCACAGCCGGCGGCCGTACCGGCCTGATCCGGCGTCCTTCCCCTTCCGCAACAGTGCCAAGGAGCGGTAGCCCGCCTGCGTCCGACCGGCGGGCGGGCCACCGGACAGACCGTCCATCATGAGTACCCTTCCGATTCCCCTCCAGTGGTCCCTGCTGGCGGTCGCCACCCTCCTGTTCACCGCTCTTTTCTCGGCGGTCGCCCTCCCCGGAGCCGTTCTGCTGGGCCCCATGGTCGCGGCCGTCATCCTGGGGGTGCGCGGCACCACCATCGAGCTGCCGAGGCGCTCGCTGTGGCTCGCCCAGGCGCTGACCGGCGGGGTGGTGGCGCGGTCGCTCGACGCCTCGATCATCCAGGACGTCGCCTTGCACTGGTTCCCCATGCTGATGGCTCTGGCAAGCATGATGGCCGGGGCCGTGCTGGTCGGCTGGCTGCTGGAGCGGTCGGGGCGGCTGCCGGTCGGCACCGCCCTGTGGGGGACCATGCCGGGGGCGGCTCCGGCGATGATCGCCATGGCCGGCGACTTCGGCGGCGACCCTCGCTTCGTCGCGGTGATGCAGTATCTCAGGGTGATCGTCGTCGTCGTGCTCGCCTCGCTCGCCTGCCATTTCCTGCTGGGCGCCCCGGCCGGGCTTCCCGCCGCGCCGGCGGTGCCCATCCCAGTGGCGACGACGGCTTCCACCCTGGCGCTGGTGGCGGTGGCACTGCTCGGCGGCTGGCTCGGGACCGTGCTGCGGCTGCCGGCGGGACCGCTGCTCGGCCCCATCCTGCTCGGCGGGGCGCTCAACATGTCGGGATCGGTGACGCTCGACGCGCCGGGCTGGCTGATCGCCGTCGCCTTCGCCATCATCGGCTGGACCACGGGCCTGCGCTTCCGCCGCGACCTGCTGCGCGACCTCATGGCGTCGGTGCCGGTGATGCTGCTGTCCACCTTCGGCCTCGTGGGACTGTCGGTCGGGTCGGCCTGGATGCTCAGCGCGCTGACCGGCAAGGATCCGCTGACCGCCTATCTCGCCACCAGCCCGGGCGGGCTGGACTCCGTCGCGGTGGTGGCGCTGGGCAGCGCCGCCGACGTGCCTTTCATCCTGACCTTGCAGACGCTGCGGTTGTTCGGGACCATCCTGCTCAGCGTTCTGCTTGTGCGGGTCCTGCGCCGCGGCTAGAACCCAACCGCCCGGTCCGCCGGCACCGCCGCCGCAAGCTGGAGGATGTCCATGCCCGAGTTCCAAGAGACCAAAGCGGCGGAGCCCTACCGCTCCGAGCAGGTGGGTTCCATCATGATCGCCCTGCGCAACCAGGTGCTGGAAGGCAAGCTGCCGCCCGGCACCAAGCTGCGCGAGACGGAGCTGGCCGCCCGCTTCGGCGTCTCCCGCACCCCGGTGCGCGAGGCGCTGGTGGCGGCCGAACGGGAGGGGCTGGTCACATACGAGACAAACCGCGGCTATACCGTGCGCCAGTTCACCCTGCGCGACCTGCTGGAAAGCTACGAGATGCGCGGCCTGCTCGAAGGCCACGGCTGCCGGATCGTGGCGGAGCGCGGGTTGCCGACGGACGTCGAGCGGACCCTGAAGGCGGGGCTGGAGCGTGCCGAGGCACTGGTCGGCGGCGAGGGGCCGCTGGAGGGGGATGCCCTGGATCAGTGGCGCCAACTCAACCAGCGTTTCCACAACGGCCTGATGGGGCTGGTGCCGAACGGGCTGTTCAGCCGCATGTTCCAACTCGTCTACCGGGTTCCCAAGATCGACGACGTGCTGGAAATGGAGCGGGATTGCGCCACCCTGCGCACCTACAACGACGAACACCGCCGGATTCTCGACGCCATCGTCCGCCGCCAGGGAAGCCGCGTCGAGTTCCTGGTCCGCGAACATCTGCAGGGGCCCAGCGACCTGATCAGCCGCCGGATGGAGGAGATGGAAACCGGGGCTCTACGCAGTGCAGGATGAAACGCTGCCGATCCATGCCGGCTTGCTGCGCATCCGTCGCCACTGCCGAACGCCAGGATGACGGAACCGCGTCCCTCGGGCGCGTCCGGCACGATGGACATCGTCCGCCCGCAGCATCGACCAGCAGGCGGGTTCCTCCACGCTCTCCAGCTCCGCCGGCGTGTAGCCCGCCGAGAACATGATCTGCAACCGCGAAGCAAGGGACAGGCGGCCACGGCGATAGACGTGATGGCCCGCCAGCGAGGGCGCCAGGACATCCTTGCGGTCGCTGCGCCGGCGTCGCCACGCCGCACCGGCCACCCATCCAGGCCGCCGGCCGTCGAGAGCCCCCAACGGGAACGGATCGAGCGCAAGCGCCGGCCGGCCAACATGACCGGCCGCATCCGGCCGGTCGTATCCCGCATCACCCCCCGCCAGATCGTCCTGCCGATGGCAGCGGATGACTTGACCGAAGTCCATGCCCGTTTTTCCAGCCCATTGCGTCCGGCCGCCACTGCCTCTCACCGCCACGAGGCGGTGATGGCTGTTTCGACCTGAGGGTAAACATCGGGATCGATGCTCATCGTACCGGCCGGCGGCGGAGCGAACCCCGCCATCGCCTGGACCAGCCGGTCCACCATGGAATCCAGCAGCACGGTTCCATCGGCGGTTTCTATGCTGTCCATGCGGTGCTCGGCACCGCTGTACCAGCCGGCGACCGTCACCATGTCGGCGGTGCCGATCACCTGCACCTCCAGATCGTTGCCCGACTTGCTGAACCACAGCTGATGGGCATCGATGCCGGCATCGAACACCAGCCGGTCGGTGCTGATCTTGCTGTCATTCTCGACGATGCGGTCATGCCCGCCACCGCGCCCGAACCGGTACAGATCGTCGCCCAGCCCGCCGGCCAGCGTGTCGTCCCCGGCCCCACCGCTCAATGTATCGTTTTCTGAGACGGATCGGGACACCACGACGGAGTTGGAACCGAAGCCGACGATGTCGGCGCGGCCATCGCCATCGACATCGGCCACAAGACGTGGATTGGTGTTGAAGTTGCTCCAGACTTGATAACCATAATCGCTGACGCCGAGACGGGTCCGGCCGAAGGTGCCATCGGCCTGCCCATATGACACATAGGCTCCATCTGTGGCAAAGCCGACGATGTCCACCCGACCATCGCCATTCACATCGGCCAACGCACGGGGATACTGATCCTGGGTTGTCCAGCCGCCCGTGTACTTTGCGAAATTATCGCTGTAGGCCACGGCAATCGGGCCGAAGGTGCCGTCGGCCCGGCCGCGGGCGATGAAGACCTGATTGAGGCCGAAGCCGACGATGTCGGTCATGCCGTCACCGTCGACATCGCCGAGAACGCGCGGGAAGTCATTTTCGTTGTACCAACCGCCGTAACTGGTCGTGAAGTTGCCATTGAAGGCAACCTTGACTGCACCGAAGGTTCCGTCAGCCTGTCCCAGGGCCGCGATCACGGAAGTGCTGGAGAAAGCGACGATGTCCGCCCGGCCATCGCCGTTCACATCCCCGAGCAAGCGGGGATATTGTGCCATATTGGTCCAGCCCGTGTTGTAGGTGAAATTCCCGCTCAACGCCGTCTGCGCCGGCGCAAAGCTGCCATCCACCTTGCCGAGGGCGACCAGTACATCATTGTTCGCAAAACCAACGATGTCCGCCCGGCCATCGCCGTTCACATCGGCCAACTGCCGGGAATTGATGTTCTGGCTGTTCCAGCCGTATTTGGGCGTGAAGGCGCCGTCATAGCCAAGCTGGCTCGGCCCGAAGCCTCCATCGGCCTGCGCCAGGGAAACCAGAACGGTGCTGCCGGAAAAACCGACGATATCGGCACGGCCATCGCCATTCACATCCCCTAGCATACGGGGATTCAGGTCGGCACTGCCCCAGCCAACGGTATAGGTTCCGTCGAGCACGGTTTCCCTCGCCTCGAACAGGTTGGTATCGCTTTCCGAACTGGCATCGCCGATCAGGATGTCGTTGCCGTCGCCACCCTCCAGCGAATCCCGTCCGGTACCACCCACCAACGTGTCGGCGCCGGCTCCACCGATCAGGCTGTCGTCATCGGCACCGCCGGACAGCATGTCCCCGCCATCGCCGGCCTCGATCTCGTCATTGCCGTCGCCACCCGACAGGCTATCCTTGCCGGAGCCACCCAGCAGGGTGTCGTTGCCCGCCTCGCCATAGGCAACGTCGTAGTCGCCGCTTTCCGCAAGGTCGGCCCGGCTGTCCAGCAGGTCGTCGCCGGCGCCGCCATGCAGTTCGTCGCGGCCCGTGCCACCGATCAGCGTGTCGTTGCCGCCCTGGCCGAACAGCATGTCGTTGCCGCCCCGCCCGTCGATCAGGTCGCCGTTGACATAACCGAACAGCGTGTCGCCGCCCTCGCCGCCAGCGGTTTCCAGCCGCAGAGCCGGGTTCGACAGCAGTACCTCCGTCCCGTCCTGGAAGCGGACCGCCTGCAGATAGTTGCTGCCGTCGCCCGCACCGTTGAAGCGGTTGGAAATGACAACCTGCTCCGTCCGGTTGCGGAATTGCAGCACCAGATTGTTGTCGGAGCGCGCGAAATAAAGCTGGTCGGCCTCGAACCCTTCGCCGAACAGCAGCGTGTCGTTGCCGCCTCCCCCCAAGACGGTGTCCCGACCACCGTCATAGATCACCAGATCGTCACCGGCACCGGCGTCTATGGCATCGTCGCCGACGCCGCCCTGAATGGTGTCGTTGCCCGACTCGCCCTGGAGAAGGTCGTTGCCGGCCCCGCCATGGACGACATCGTCCCCGTTGCCACCGTGAATGCTGTCGTCGCCCGCCTCGCCATGGAGAAGGTCGTTGCCGGCCCCGCCATTGAGCGTATCGTTGCCATCGCCACCGGACAGCTCGTCGGTGCCGTCACCACCCGACAGGGCGTCGTTGCCGGTGCCGCCATCGAGCGTGTCGTTGCCGGCATCGCCACTGAGGACATCATTGCCGGCGCCGCCGGACAGCGTGTCGGCACCGTCGCCGCCCGAAAGGGTGTCGTTACCGGCACCGCCGGACAGCATGTCGGCGCCGTCGCCGCCCGACAGGGTGTCGTTACCGGCGCCACCGTCGAGCGTGTCGTTGCCGGCACCGCCGACAAGGGCATCGGCACCTCCCCCGCCACGCAGGCTGTCATCGCCGTCCTCGCCGGACAGCGAGTCGTTGCCGGTCTCGTCATCGCTGCTGTCGAGCAGATCGTTTCCGGCGCCGCCATACACCAGATCGCTTCCCGCCCCGCCATACAGACTGTCGTCGCCGCCATAGCCATAGATGGCGTCGTTGCCGCCGCCGCCACGGATGGTGTCCGAGGCGGCATACCCTTCCAGCGTGCGGGCTGCAGCATCGTCCCAGGTGTCGATCGCCAGGGCGGGATCGCTCAGGTCGACGGTGCGGCCGTCGCCGAACAACAGGGTTTGCAGATAATTGGCACCATTGCCGGCACCGCTGAAGCGGTTGGCGATGACGATCCGGTCGGACTTGCCGTTGAAGCGGAGATGCAGGTCGGCACCGTAGCGTTCGAACCGCACGTCGTCGCGGCTGTAGCCGACGCCGATGGACAACGTGTCATTGCCGCCACCTCCGACCACCGTGTCAGAGCCGCCCTGATAGAGCACGAGGTCGTCGCCGGCGCCGGTGACGATCCAATTGGCACCGGCGCCACCGGTCAGTGTGTCGTTGCCATCCTCGCCAAAAAGCGAGTCGGCATCGTCGCCACCCGACAATCTGTCCGCCCCTGCCCCGCCATAGAGCGTGTCGGTCCCGGCCCCACCCGACAGGCTGTCGTCACCGGCCTCGCCGTTCAGGTAATCGTTGCCGTCATCGCCGGAGAGGGTATCGTTGTCGGCGCCGCCAACCAGGCTATCGGTGCCGGTGCCGCCGGACAGGCTGTCCCGGCCGTCATTGCCCTGGATGGAGTCGTTGCCGGCATTGCCCTCGATCAGGTCGTCGCCGTCGCCGCCATGGAGCGCGTCGTTGAGGGAACCGCCATAGAGCGTGTCGTTGCCGGCCTGACCATAGGCGGAGTCGCCGCTCGCCGTCTCGTCCCGGCTGTCGATCAGGTCGTTGCCATCGCCGCCGTACAGGGCGTCGGCACCGGCGCCGCCATACAGCGTGTCGTCGCCGCCATAGCCGGAGATGGCGTCGGTACCGCCATTGCCTCGGATGACGTCGCCGGCATTGTAGCCTTCCAGTACATGGCCCGCATCGCTGTCGCGGGTCAGGATCACCAGATCGGTGCGCGACAGGTCAAACGTGCTGTCGTCGGCAAAGCGCAGGGTCTGTACATAGTTCCCCCCCTCGCCATTGTCCTTGAAGCGGTTGGCGATGACGATCCGCTTGCCGAGATCGTCGAAGACCAGATGCAGATCATTGCCGAAGCGCTCCAGACGCAGGCCGGCCAAGGTATAGCCTTCACCGAAGACCTGTTCGTCGTTGCCGCCGCCGCCGACGATGGTGTCGGCACCGCCCTCGTACAGGATAACGTCGTCGCCGGCACCGCCATCGATGTAATTGGCACCGTCGCCACCCGACAGCGTGTCATTGCCGGCATAGCCATACAGGTTGTCGTTGCCGGCGGCGCCCGACAGGCTGTCGCCCCCCTCGCCACCGTCGAGGGTATCGGCTCCGACACCGCCGATCAGCCGGTCCGCGCCGGTTCCGCCATAAAGCACGTCGTTGCCATCGCCACCGGTCAGCAAATCGGCGCCGGCATAGCCGTAAAGGGTATCGTTGCCGCCAGCGCCATCGATGCTGTCGTTGGCATTGTAGCCGTAGAGGGTTTCGGCCATGTCCTGGCCGTGGGTTTCCACCACGATGGTCTGGGCCGCAAGATCGACGCTGCTTCCATCGGCGAATTTCACCGTCTGGACATAGTTTGCCCCGTCTCCATCGCCATTGAAACGGCCGGCCAGGATGATCCGGTCACCGGTGTCGCGGAAATTCAGGTGCAGATCTGCGCCGATGCGCGAGAGATACATCCGCTCCCGGTTCAGGCCGGCATCCAGTTCCAGCACGTCGGCGCCGCCACCGCCGGTGATGATGTCGATCCCCTCGCCTGCGGTAAAGCGGATCAGGTCGTCGCCGGCCCCGCCGTCGATGGTATCGGTGCCAGCATTGCCGTCCAGCGTGTCGTTGCCGGCCTGGCCATAGAGATAGTCGGCCCCGGCGCCGCCAAGCACGGAATCGGCACCATCCTCGCCATAGAGGTAATCGGTGCCGCCGCCGCCGTCGATCAGGTCGTTTCCAGCCCCGCCATAGGCAACGTCGATGCCGCCGCCACCATAAATGGTGTCGGTGCCGCTGCCGCCATAGGAGGCGTCATTGATCCCGCCGGCGTTCGGATCGTCGCGGTTGTCGATCAGGTCGTCGCCGGCACCGCCATGCATCTCGTCGGACCCGCTGCCGCCGAGGATGGTGTCGTTGCCGGCACCGCCCAGGATGGTGTCGTTGCCGCTGTCGCCCGACAGGCTGTCGCTGCCCTGGCCGCCGCTGAGCGCGTCGTTTCCGGCATCGCCCGCCAATGAATCATTGCCGATGGGTCCTTCGACTGCAGGAGGCGGCAAAGCCGCGGAAACACCAAAGCTGCTTGAGTTGCCGAATTTGATCTGCGCACCGCCGACACCCGGAATCGGGATTCCGTTGATTTCAGCGCCCGCAAAGAACAGCCCTATGAAAGTCAGGCCACTGTAAGGGAATGTGGCAACCGTCTCCAGCCGCAGAGTTCCAGCGTAATCCCGATCGCGGACCGTGAATACAAGGTCCTGCCACTGGTCATAACCAATGTGGTTATAGACTCCGACGGCGGTGACCGTTGCTTCGCCAACCACGGTATTATCCAGCCATACCCTAAGCACCGAGCTGAGCAACCCATAGGTCTGTGCACGGACACGGATTGTAATGGCTTCATTGCCCGTTGTTGATATCTCATCGCCCCAAAGGCGATCTTCGCCGCTTCCACCGGAAACGCTGTCGTTGCCCGCACCGCCATAAACCAGGTCGTTGCCCGCTCCACCATCGAGACGATCCGCGCCACTGCCGCCGTGCAGATCGTCACTGTCGGCTCCACCGGTCAGCGTGTCGTCGCCGCCATAGCCGTATATGGTATCGTTCCCGGTCTGACCGTCGAGGGTGTCACCGACATTGTAGCCTTCCAGCTTCTCGCTTCCGGCACCGCCAATCGTCTGGATCACCAGATCCTTGCGGCTCAGATCGTCCAGCGATCCATCGGCGAACCGCAACGTCTGGGCATAGGCGGCGCCGTCGCCGGCACCGTTGAAACGGTCCTTGACGATGACCTGGTCCGTCCGGCCGGTAAAGCGCACATAAAGGTCATTGCCTAAGCGGGAGAAATAGAGACTGGCCTTGTCGAAAGATGCATCCAGTTCGATGACGTCGTTGCCGCCGGTGTTGTAGACGACGTCTTGGCCGCCATCGAAGCGGATGACGTTGCTGCCGGTTCCGCCGTAGATCGTGTTGTTGCCGGCCCCGCCGATCAGGATATCGTCGCCGACATCGCCATAGAGCGTGTCGTCCCCGTCGCCGCCGTCGAGCGTGTCGTTCCCATCTCCACCTTCCAGCCGATCGCTGCCACCGCTTCCCAGCAGCAGATCGCCATCCGCCCCGCCGTCGAGCGTGTCGTTGCCCGCCCCGCCATCCAGCGTATCAGTACCGGTATAGCCGAAGACGGTATCGTTGCCGCCAATCCCCTGGATCAGGTCGCCGACATTGTAGCCCTCCAACTTTTCCGACATCCCGGTCGCCAGCGTTTCCAGCTTCAGGGCCGGATCGGTCAGATCCACCTCCTGCCCGTCGGCAAAGACGACGCGCTGGACATAGCTCGCCCCGTCGCCGGCGCCATTGAAGCGGTTCTTCAGCACAATCTCGTCGGCGGCATTGCGGAAACGTAGATAGAGGTCGTTTCCGAAGCGGGCGAAATACAGATCCTCGCGCCTCAACCCGGTGCGGATTTCCAGGATGTCGCTGCCGCCCTCGTTGGTGATGGTATCGCGTCCGCCGCTGTAGCGGATCACGTCGTCGCCCTGGCCGGTCAGGATCGTGTTGATGCCCGATCCGCCCTCCAGCGTGTCTGCCCCGTCGCCACCCTGCAGGCTGTCGTCGCCGTCGCCACCCTGCAGGCTGTCCTTGCCGGCGTTGCCCTCCAGCCAGTCGTTGCCGGCATTGCCCTCCAGCCAGTCATCGCCATCGCCACCGGCGAAGGTCTCGCCGGCATCACCGCCCAGGATGGTATCGTTGCCCGCCTCGCCGTAGGCGACGTTCACCGAAGCACCGGCACCGGCATCGTCGCGGTTGTCGATCAGGTCGTCGCCCGCCCCGCCATAGAATTGGTCAGCACCCAGCCCGCCCAGCAGCGTGTCGTCGCCGGCCCCACCGGTCAGGCTGTCGTTGCCATCGCCACCCTGCAACAGGTCGTTGCCGTCCTCGCCCTCCAGCCGGTCGGCACCGGCGCCGCCGGTCAGCGTGTCGTTGCCGATCCCGCCATAGATCTGGTCATTGCCGACCCCGCCGTCCAACGTGTCGTCACCGGCATAGCCATAGAGGGTGTCGTTGCCGCCAATCCCCTGGATCAGGTCGCCGACATTGTAGCCCTCCAGCGTCTCCGACCCGTCGGTCGCCAGCGTTTCCAGCTTCAGGGTCGGATCGGTCAGATCCACCTCCTGCCCGTCGATAAAGACGACGCGCTGGACATAGCTCGCCCCGTCGGCCGCGCCATTGAAGCGGTTCTTCAGCACGATCTCGTCGGCAGCATTGCGGAAACGCAGATAAAGGTCATTGCCGAAGCGGGCGAAATAGAGATCCTCGCGCCTCAACCCGGCGCGGATTTCCAGGACGTCGCTGCCACCCTCGTTGGTGATGATCTCGCGCCCGCCGCTATAGCGGATCACGTCGTCGCCCTGACCGGTCAGGATGGTGTTGGTTCCAGATCCGCCCTCCAGCGTGTCGGCCCCGTCGCCGCCCTGAAGACTATCGTTGCCATCGCCGCCCTGAAGACTGTCATTGCCGGCATCGCCGTACAGCGTGTCGTTGCCGGCATCGCCCGACAGGCTGTCATTGCCGTCGCCGCCCTCCATATAATCGGTGCCGGCACCGCCGGCGATCTGGTCGTCGCCGGCTCCGCCATAGTGAAGGTCGGCATCGTCGCCACCTTCCAGCGTGTCGTCGCCGTCACCGCCCTCCAACCGGTCGGCCCCGATGCCGCCGATCAGCCGGTCGTCGCCGGCACCGCCGAACAGCACGTCGTTGCCGGCTCCGCCATCCAGCAGATCGTCGCCGCCATAACCAAGGATGGTGTCGGTGCCGCCCAGGCCGCTGATGGTGTCGTCGGCGTTGTAGCCCTCCAGCGTTTCGTTGAACTCGTTCGCCACCGTTTCCAGCACCAGGGCCGGATCGGTCAGGTCGGCTTCCTGCCCGTCGGCGAACAGGACACGCTGGACATGGCTCGTCCCATCGCCGTCGCCGTCGAAGCGGCCGGTCAGCACCACCTCGTCGCTGCGGTTGCGGAAGCGCAGATACAGGTCCTTTCCGAAACGGGCGTAATACATGTCCGGCTTGGTCAGCCCGCCGCCGATCACCAGAGTGTCGAAGCCGCCTTCGTTGGTGATGGTCTCGCGCCCGCCGTCGAAGCGGACGGTGTCGTTGCCGGCCCCGGTGAACAGCCGGTCGGTGCCGCCGCCACCCGCCAGCGTGTCGTCGCCATCGCCGGCCAGCAGGCTGTCGTCGCCGTCGCCCGCTTCCAGCAGGTCGTTGCCGACCCCACCGTCCAGCGTGTCGGCCCCCGCCCCGCCGGCCAGGCTGTCGGCGCCGTCGCCGCCCGACAGGAAGTCGGTGCCGTCGCCACCGGACAAGGAATCCTCCCCCGCCTCGCCATAGAGGCTGTCGTTGCCGGTTCCGCCCGACAGCCTGTCGTGACCGGTGTCGCCATACAGGGCGTCGGCACCGTCGCCGCCGTCGGCACTGTCACTGCCGCCGCCGGCATGGAGGAAATCGTCGCCCGCGCCGCCGTCGAGGCTGTCGTCACCGGCATAGCCGTAAATGGTGTCGTTGCCGCCCTGGCCGCGGATGATGTCGCCGACATTGTAGCCCTCCAGCCTTTCGCTGTAGTCGGTCGCCACCGTTTCCAAGGCGATGTCCTGCGCCGTGACGGCGAACTCCGTGCCATCGGCAAAGCGCAGTTTCTGCACGAAGATGGCCCCATCGCCGGGCCCAACGAAGCGGCCGGTCAGGACGATCTGTTCCACCGAGTTGCGGAAACGGATGTAGAGATCGTTATCGAAGCGCGCGAAATAGAGATCGGCGCGGGTGATGCCGGCCCCCATCTCCAGGACGTCGGCGCCGCCCTCGTTGGTGACGGTATCGCTGCCACCGCCATAGCGGATCAGGTCGTCGCCGCTCCCGCTATAGAGCGTGTCGTTGCCGGCCCCACCGTCCAGCGTGTCGTTGCCGGCACGGCCATGGAGGGTATCGGCGCCATCGCCGCCCTCGATGTTGTCATCACCATCCTCGCCGTCGATGCTGTCGTTGCCGCCACCGCCCGACAGGCTGTCATCGCCGGTACCGCCGAACAGGCTGTCGGAGCCGCCGCCGCCCAGAATGGTGTCGTTGCCAGCCTCACCGTAGGAACGGTCGTAACGACCGTCGGTGCCGGGATCGCCGCGGCTGTCGATCAGGTCGTCGCCATCGCCGCCGTACATCACCTCCCACCCGGTATCTCCGATCAGCGTGTCGTTGCCGTCATAGCCATAGATGGTGTCGTCACCACCCCGGCCGTTGATCCAGTCGCCGACATTGTAGCCCTGCAGATATTCGCTGGCGTTGTTCGCATCGGTTTCCAGCGCAATGTCGGTGCGGGTCAGATCAAAGCCGGTGCCGTCGGCAAAGGCCAACCGCTCGACGAAGGAGGAGCCATCGCCAGCAAGGTTGAAGCGGCCGGTAACGACAATCTCGTCACTCGGCCGCCCGCGGAAACGGATGTAGAGGTCATTGCCGAAGCGGGCGAAATAGAGATCGCCCCGGCCGATGCCGGGACCGAACTCGATGCGGTCGAGGCCGGCGCTGTCCAGGATATAATCGCGCCCATCGCCGATGCGATAGACATAGACGTCGTTGCCGGCCCCGCCATCCAGCGTGTCGTTGCCGATGCCACCGATCAGCGTGTCGTTGCCGCCGCTGCCGCTCAGGCGGTCGTCGCCGTCCTGGCCCAGCAGCAGGTCGTCGGTCGCCGTTCCGGTCAGCAGATCGCCGCCGGTGCCGCCCAGCACCGCCAGTTCGCCCAGCGGCATGGTGGTGCCGTCGGCAAAGGTCAACCCGGCCAGCCCGCCGGTTCCGTCGCTCGCCGAGAAATGGTTGACGATGCGGATCTGCCGGCCGGTGGCGCGGACCTGGACGATCAGGTCACCGCCCGAGCGCGACAGCACCACGTCCTTCCAGTCGAGCCCGTCCGGCAGGCCCACCGTGTCGCCGCTGCCGGGGAACACGATCAGGTCGGTGTCGATGCTGCCGAACCGGAAAGCCGACGGGCCGTCGCCGCCGATGAAGACGTTGCCGGCCCCCAGATTCCACGGCGCGCCGGTCGGAAAGGCCACCTGGTCGAGTTGGAACTGGAAATGATTGACCACCAGCACATTGACCGTGCCGTCGGCCGAGACGATGCGCAGATCGTCATGCTCGCGCACGAGGCGCAGGTTGGCCGGCGGGACACCGGCACCGAAGACCAGCCGGTTGTCCTCTCCCGCCGGGTGGATCGTCACCGGGCCGCTGCCGGAGCCGACGCTGTAGCTGTTGTTGCCGCGGCTGCCGATCAGGATGCCGTTGCCGGCGACCGACCAGATCTGGCCGTCGCCATAGCTGACGGTGGACAGGCCGGAGCCGCTGCCCGCCAGCCCGGTGGGGCCGAAATGGTTGACCACCGTCAGATCGACGCTGCCGTCGTCGGTGAACATGTGCAGATTGACGCCGTCGCGCTCCATCCGCACCAGCGCCGGGTCGATGCCGGGGCCGAAGGTCAGCCGGTCACTGCCGCCGCCGGGGAAGAGATAGCGGTGGCCCTGGCCGGGCAGGACGGTGAAGTCGTCGGTTCCCTGCTGGCCGAACATCACGCTGTCGCCTTGCAGGTTCAACGTCACCCCGCCGGAGAAGGTGACGGCGTCCAGCCCGCGCGCCAATCCGTCGGTGGGTGCGGTGAAGTGGTTGACGACACGCACGACCCGACCGCTGCCGACGAAGGCGACGACCAGATCGACGCCGTCCTGGCGCAGGGTGACGTCACCGGGCGACACGTCGGGGCCGAAGACGATCTGGCTGCCACCGCCGCCGGCATGGACGATCTGAGTGGCCGGACCGGTCTTGCCGATGGTGAAGCGGTCGCCACCGCCGCCGCCGATCAGCGTATAGGGCGAAGACAGGTCGAAATTCCGCCCATCGGCGAACTCCAGCAACCCGACGCCGCCGAAGTAATTGAGGACCGTCACCACCTGATGGGTGCGGTCGATGAAGACCTGCAAATCTGACCCGGTGCGGATCAGCCGCACCTCGGTGCTGTCGATGTCGTCGAAGACCACGCGGTCGCCGCCCTCGGCATAGATGGTCTTCGACCCGCTGTTCTCGCCGACCAGGAAGACGGTTCCGCCCTGGCCGCCGATGAGCAGGCCGTCGCCGGTCAAAGACAGTTCCGAGCCGTCTGGCCGGATCAGCGACTCCATCGGCGTGCCGGCGAAGTGGTTGACGATGGTCAGCGCATCCGCGGTGCCGTCGATGGTGATGCGCAGATTGTCGCCGACGCGGGCAACCCGGATCTTGGATCCATCCACCGTATCGACGAAGCGCAGGCGATCGTCGCCGGCACTGTCGGGATAGACGATCACGTCGCCCATGCCGCGCTCGATCACGAACTCGTCATGGCCGGTGCCACCGATCAGCACCTTGCCGCCCTGGATGTTCCAGGTCGTGCCGTTGTTGAAGACGAGATCGCCGATGCCGTTCATGGCGAAATGGTTGACGACGATCATCTCGTTCGGCAGGCCGACGATGGTCAGATGCAGGTCGTTGCCGACGCGCACGATGCGGGTCGTGGCCGGATCGGCGTCGATGGCCAGATGCTGGCCGGGAGCGCCGGGATAGATGAACATCGGGCCGGCTGGAATCGTCTCCGCCCCGCCGCCGCTGATGAAGACGTTGGTTCCGGCGATCGGCCAGACGACGCCGGTGGGGAAGACGATCTCGGGTATCGTCACCACGCCGCCGGTGGCGAACTGGTTGACGATGGTCATGCTGTCGCTGCCGGCGGTGACGCGCAGGTCGTTGCCGACACGGGTCAGCCGGACGGTCGACGGGTCGATGCCGGCAGCCACCTCGATGCGGTCGCCGCCGCCCTGGTTGCCGCCGCCATAGATGACGACATTTCCCATGCCGGGCGACAGGACGAAGCGGTCGGCGCCATCGCTGCCGATCCGGGCATTGGGACCGCCGACCGTCCAGATCCTGCCGTCGGCGAAGGCGATGTCGCGCGCCTCGTTGCCCAGGAAATGGTTCAGCACCTTGACACTGTCGCTGCCGTCGCGCAGCACGATCTCCAGATCGTCGCCCACCCGCCGCACCAGCGTGTCCAGGCTGTCGAAACCGGTGCCCAGCCGCAGCCGGTCGCTGCCGCCGCCGGGGTAAAGCGAGACGTTGCCGATGCCCGGATTGGCGGTGAAAGTATCCGTGGCGCTGGTGCCGACCATGATGCTGGCGCCCCAGATGTTCCAGGTGTCGCCATCGATGAATCGCAGCGTGTGGACGCCGCCGCTCGCCCCGCCGGAAAAGTGGTTCTGCACGGTCAGCTTGTCGGGCAGCGTGCGCAGGCCGATCACCAGATCGTCGCCGACCCGCTGCATGGTCACGCTCGCCTTGTCGATGCCGGGACCGATGACGATCTGGTCGTTGCCGCCGCCGGGCAGGATCGACTTGGCCCCGCCGCCCACCGTCAGCGTATAGCTGTCGTCGCCGGCCCCGCCGATCAGCAGGGCCGGATCGGACAGGTTCCAGAAGCGCCCGCCGGCATAGACATTCTCCAGCAGCGACGCGCCCCAACCACCGGCGAAATGGTTCAGCACCGTCACCTTGTCGGTGGAGCCCTTCACCGAAATGACGAGGTCGTCGCCGACGCGGGCGAAGTCCAGCTTGTCGGCGCCGATGGCCGAGGCGAGGTTCAGCGTGTCGACACCCTTGCCGGCGAACAGGGTGACGGCCCCGTCGCCCGGCTTGAAGGCGAAGACGTCGCCGGTGTCGCCACCGATGCGGAAACCGGCCCCGGCGTCGAGCGGCCACACCGTCCCGTCGGCGAAGGTCAGGCTGGGCAGCACGCCGTTGCCGGCACCCGTGCCGTTGAAATGGTTGAGCACGACCACCCGGTCGGTGCCGCCGCCGATCTCGATGACCAGCTTGTCGCCGTCGCGGCGCAGCGCCACCTGGGACGGCACGATGCCGGCAGCCAGGACCAGCCCGTCGCGGCCGCCGCCGGTCGCCAGCACGCGCTCGCCCAACCCGCTGCCGATCTCGACGCGCTCGTCGGCGGCGGTGCCGGCGAGCAGGCGGGTGTTGTCGATGGCCCATTCGGTGCCGTCGCCGAAGCGGATCGTCCGGTAGCCGTCGGGATTGCCGTCGAAATGCTGCTTGATCAGCCAGGAGGCGCCGGTGCCCTGGTAGGAGATGCGCAGGTCGTCGCCCTCGCGGCTCAGCCGCATGCGGTCCGGGTCGATGTCCAGCGCGAAGGCGATGCCGTCGGCACCCGTGCTGCCATAAAGGGTCGTCTGTCCGCCGTCCAGGCCGAAGACCATGCGGTCGTCGCCGCCGCTGCCGATGCGGATGTCGGTACCGCGCACGCGCCAGCGGCTGCCGTCGGCCAGCTCGATCGCCTCCACCCCGCCATTGCCGGCCCCGGCCAGCGCCTCCGCCGAGAAATGGTTGAAGAGGAGAAGCGAGCGGTCGGTGCCGGCAATGCCGATCTCCAGGTCGTCGCCCTTGCGCGACAGGCGCAGATCGTCGGCGCTCACGTCGGACCCGAAGCGGATGACATTCACCCCCGCATCGGCATGCAGGCTGTGGCTGGCAAAGCCCGGTTCGATGGCGACGATGTCGTCGCCGGTGCCGCCCAGCAGCAGATCGTCGCCCCACACCGGCCAGACCACGCCGTCGGCGAACTCGATCTGGCGGACGCTGCCGTCCCCGGCCCCGGCGGCGCCGTTGGCGGCGAAATGACCCATGATGGTGATGCGGTCGCGGGCATAGCCGTCCTCCCCGGCCGGGCCGCCCTGGGCGTCGAACAGGATGTGCAGATCATCGTCGATGCGTACCAGATGCGCGATCTCGTGCCGGAATCCGGATCCGAGCCGCAAGCTGTCGTTGCCGCCCTCGCCGAACACCACGACATGGCCGGCACCCGATGGCGCGGTGAGCAGATCGTCTCCGGCGGTGCCGGTGACGATGAGATCGCCGAACATCCGCACCCCGTCCTGGACATGGACCGTGGTCGTGCCGCGGGAATAGAGGTTGTAGAGGATCGACCCGACGGTTTCGCTGCCACCGCGCCGCCAGCCGGATTCCTTGAAGGTCACCAGATCGCCGCGGTCGCCGGTGACGTACAGCGGTGCACCGCCGGTATTGGCCAGGATGCCCTGTTCGTTCAGAATCAGGATCTGGCGGCCCGGGTGGGCCAGGTCGATCATCTCGATGCCACGGACCCCGCCGGAATCGGCACCGATGACGACCAGCCGCTCGCCCTCGAAACGCAGCGTGTCGAAGCCGCTGCCGCCGTCGAGGCTGGCGAAGCCGTCGTCCAGCACCCGCAAGCTGTCGTCGCCGGCCCCGCCGGACAGGCTGTCGGCGCCGCCGCGTCCGTCGAGGTAATTGGCGGCGGCATCGCCGGTCAGCCGGTCGGCAAGACCGGTGCCGATCAGGTTCTCCACCCCGTCGAGCCGGTCGCCTTCCGCATCGCCGCCATGGCCGACGCCGGTCGCCAGATCCACCGACACCGCGGCAAGGGATGCCGAATAATCGGCGGTGTCGATGCCGGCCCCGCCGCTCAGCGTGTCGGCCCCGCTTCCGCCGATCAGCGTGTCGTTGCCGGCGCCGCTGCGCAGGCGGTTGGCCCCACCGTCGCCGGTCAGCCGGTCGGCAGCAGCCGAGCCGGTCAGATTCTCGATGCCGGACAGCAGGTCGCCCGTGGCATCGCCGCCATCGGCCGTTCCGTCGGCAAGGTTGACGGTCACGCCGACCGTCGAGCCGGTGTAATCGGCCGTGTCCGATCCGTCACCGCCGACCAGCGTGTCTGCCCCCGCCCCGCCACGCAGGATGTTGTCCTGCCCATCGCCAACCAGCCGGTCGGCGCGGGTGGTGCCGAACAAATTCTCGACCCCGATCAGCATGTCGCCGTCCGCCGTGCCGCCGAGGCCGGTTCCGGCCGACAGATCGACCGTCACCGCAGCCGATGAGGCCGAATAATCGGCAGTGTCGTTGCCGGCCCCGCCGATCAGCGTATCAGCCCCCGCCCCGCCAACCAGCGTGTCGTTGCCGCCCGCGCCGTCCAGGATGTTGGCACCGCCGTCGCCGGTCAGACGGTCGCCGAAGGCGGAGCCGGTCAGATTCTCGATTCCGCTCAGCCGGTCGCCCTGGGCATCAGCCCCCGTCCCGGTGCCGCTCGCCAGACTGACGGTCACTGCGGCGGACGACCCCAGATACTCCGCGGTGTCGATGCCGTCGCCGCCGACCAGCGTATCCGCCCCGCCCAGCCCGACCAGCGTGTCGTTGCCCCCACGCCCGTCGAGCCGGTTGGCGTTCGCATCGCCGGTCAGGCGGTCGTCATGATCGGAGCCGGCGAGGTTCTCGACGCCCGACAGGATATCGCCTTCGGCCTCGCCGCCAGAACCGATGCCGCTGGACAGGTTCACATCGACGCCCGTCGCCGACGCCACATAGTCGGCACTGTCGATGCCGTCGCCACCGATCAGGGTATCGGCCCCGGTACCGCCGGACAGCCAATCGTTCCCGGCGCCACCATCCAGACGGTTGGCCCCGCCATCGCCGGAAAGGCTATCGGCGGCGGCAGACCCGGTGACATTCTCGATGCCCGACAGGACGTCGCCCTCGGCATCGCCGCCGGCCCCGGCACCGGCCGAGAGGTCGACCGCGATACCGCCGGCCGATGCCGAATAATCGGCGGTATCGGATCCTTCGCCACCGGTCAGCGTGTCAGCCCCGGCAGCGCCCGCCAGCAGGTCGGCGCCCGCTCCGCCGTCGAGACTGTTCGCGGCGCCGTCACCGGTCAGCCGGTCGCCCTGGGCGGAGCCGGTGACGTTCTCGATCCCCGACAGCGAGTCGCCCTCGGCATCCCCGCCCGCACCGGTCCCGGCGGCCAGATCGACCGTCACGCCGCCAGCGGAGGCCGAATAATCGGCACTGTCGATGCCGTCGCCGCCGATCAGGCTGTCAGCCCCACCCAGCCCCGCCAGGGTGTCGTCACCGCCGGAGCCGTCGATACGGTTGGTTCCGGCATCGCCGGTCAGCCGGTCGCCGAAGGCGGAGCCGGTCAGATCCTCGATGCCGTTCAGCAGGTCGCCCTCGGCGTCGCCACCGGCCCCCGTACCGCTGGACAGATCGACGCCCACGCCATCGGCCGAGGTCGAATAATCGGCAAGGTCGGTGCCATCGCCACCGACCAGCGTGTCGGCCCCGCCAAGCCCGATCAGGGTATCGTTGCCGCCTCGGCCGTCCAGCAGATTGGCCGCCGCATCGCCCACCAACAGGTCGTCGTGCTCGGAGCCGGTCAGATTCTCGATGCCGGACAGCACATCGCCATCGGCGTCACCCCCCGCCACCGTCCCCGACGACAGATCGACACCCACGCCATCGGCCGAGGCCGAATAGTCGGCGGTGTCCACACCCTCGCCACCGGTCAGCGTGTCGGCCCCCTCGCCGCCGGCCAGCGTGTCGGCCCCCGCTCCGCCGTCCAGAGCGTTCGCGCCGCCGTCGCCAGTCAGCCGGTCGCCCTGCGCCGAACCGGTGAGGTTCTCGACGCCCGCCAGCACGTCGCCCTCGGCATCGCCGCCGACCCCCGAGCCGGCCGCCAGATCGACCGCCACCCCCGCGCCGGAGGCCGAATAATCGGCGCTATCGGTTCCTTCGCCGCCGACCAGCGTGTCGGCCCCGCCGGCCCCGGCGAGCAGGTCGTCCCCGGCTCCGCCGTCAAGGCGGTTCGCGCCGGCATCGCCGGTGAGCCGGTCGCCCTGGGCGGAGCCGGTGACAGTCTCGACGCCGGTCAGCCGGTCGCCCTCGGCGTCGCCGCCGGTCCCCGTGCCTGCCGCCAGATCGACGGTCACGCCGGCAGCGGACGCCGCATAGGTGGCGGTGTCGATGCCGGCACCGCCATCCAGCGTGTCGGCACCGCTGCCGCCGTCCAGCACGTCGTCGCCGGAACCGCCCGACAGGCTGTCGTCTCCCGCCCCGCCCGACAGGCGATTGTCGCCGCCGTCGCCCGCCAGCGCGTCGTTGCCGCCGCCGGCAAGGATGGTCTCGATGCCCGACAGCCGGTCGGCCATCCAACCGCCGTGATGCACCTCGCCTGTCTGAAGGTCGATGGAGATGGCAGCGGTCTCCGCCGAGTAATCGGCGATATCGATGCCGTCGCCGCCGATCAGGACGTCGTTGCCGCCGCCGCCCTTCAGCACATCGTTGCCGGCCCCGCCAATCAGCGTGTCGGTGCCCAGCCCGCCGGCCAGCGTGTCGTCGCCGTCGCCGCCATCCAGATAATCGCCGTTGTAATCGCTGCCCACCGACAGCCGGTCGTTGCCCGTTCCGCCGATCAGCGTGTCGCTGCCCAGGCCGCCGTCCAGCGTGTCGTTGCCGGCCCCGCCGTCGAAGCGGTCGTCGCTCCAGACTCCGTTGCCGTCACTCACCAGATCGTCGCCGTCGCCGGCATCGACCACGTCCCGGCCGCCGCCGCCGACAATAGTGTCGTTGCCGCTGCCGCCATCGATGACGTCGTCGTTCTCCCCGCCGTCGATCCGGTCGCCGCCGGCCCCGCCGCGGATGCTGTCGCCGCCGCTGCCGCCGCTGATGACGTCGTCGCCACTGCCGCCGTCCAGCGTATCGGCCACGTCGCCGCCCTGCAGCGTGTCGGCGCCGCTGCCGCCATAGAGCCTGTTGGCATCGGTGCCGCCATCCAGCCGGTCGTCGCCCATGCCGCCATAGAGCAGGTCGGCGCCGCTGCCGCCGGACAGGGTGTCATTGCCGGTTCCACCGTCGAGCGTATCGTCCTCGCTGCCGCCGTCCAGCACATCGTCGCCGGACCCGCCGAACAGCCGGTCGCTCTGGGAGCCGCCACGGAGCGTGTCGGCGCCCGACCCGCCGCGCAGGCTGTCCTCGCCCCAATCGCCGTTCAGCAGATCGTCGCCGGAGCCGCCGAGAAGCGTGCCGCCGCCACCGCCGCTGCCGAGCGTGTCATTGCCGCCACCGCCTTCCAGCGTCTCGGCGCGCCAGTCGCCGGTCACGGCGCCATCACCGCCGCCCTGCGCCTCGGCCGCCTCGAACGCCTGCTCCTCGGCCGGGGACAGCCCCTCGACATCGGCGGCGCCATCGTCGCGGGCGGAGGTGACGCCGATGTGGAACACCGTGTCCGTGCTCAGCCCGGCGGCGTCGGTGACACGGACGGTCACGGCATGGGTCGGCGCCTGTGCATAATCGAGATCGGCCCCCGCCGCGACCGACAGCACGCCGGTCGCCGCGTCGATGACGAAGCGCCCGCCGGCGTTTTCGCTCAGGCTGTAGACCAGCGCGTCGCCGTCGGGATCCTGGCTGCGGGCGGTGCCGACGACGGTCCCGGCCGCCGCATGTTCGGCGATGACGACGCCGTCCAATGTCGTGGCAGCCGGGGCGTCGTTGACGGCGGCCAGCGCGACGGTGACTGTCTGGGCGGCCACCCCACCGCGGCCATCGGTCACGTCGATGCGGAAGCTGTCGCTGCCGGCATAATCGGCGTCGGGTGTGTAGGTGAAGCGGCCATCGCCGCCCAGGACCAGACGGCCATGGGCCGGCCCCGCGCCGATGCCGTAGGCAAGCGGATCACCATCGGGATCGACCGCGCCGACGGACCCGGTGACGGGAGTATCCTCGGTTCCCGTCAAGGACAGGTCGCTCACCACCGGGGCCCGGTTGGGCGCCGCGACGACCAGTCCGGCAAGCTCGCCGACCGCCACCGTCCGGCCGTCCACCATCACCTCCAGGGCGTTCCAGTTGTTGGCGACGAGCCGGATCGCCTGTCCGGCGAAGCTCTGCCCATCGTCGCCATGGCGTTGGATGAACTCGGCCAGCTGGACGAGGTCGGCGGCGACGGCCGCCGTCACCTGCCCGGCGCTCAGCGCCACCCGCAGCCGGTCATAGCCGGCACCGCCGTCGAGCGTGTCGGCTGCAGCCTGATCGGACAGCACATGGTCGAGCAGGTCGTCACCGCCGCCGGCCCGGACCAGATCGGCGCCCGCGCCATCGGCGAGCCGATCCGCCCCCATGCCGCCGGTCAGCGTGTCGTCGCCGTCGCCGCCGTCCAGCAGGTCGCCATTGTAGTCGTTCCCCACAGTCAGCCGGTCGTTGCCCGCTCCGCCGGTCAACGTGTCGCTGCCGAAGCCGCCATCCAGCGTGTCGTTTCCGGCCCCGCCGTCGAAGCGGTCGTCGCTCCAGACACCGTTGCCATCCGTCACCAGATCGTCGCCATCGCCGGCATCGACCACGTCCCGTCCACCACCGCCGACGATGCTGTCGTTTCCGCTGCCGCCATCGACGCTGTCGTCGTTCTCCCCACCATCGATGCTGTCGGCCCCGTCGCCGCCGGAGATCAGGTCGTTGCCCGTCCCGCCGGAAATCACGTCGTTGCCGGCGCCGCCGTCCAGCGTGTCGCTGACGCTGCCGCCCAGAAGCGTGTCGTTCCCGGCCCCCCCGAGCAGGCTGTTGGTCCCCGTCCCGCCGTCCAGCCGGTCGTCACCATCGCCGCCATCCAGCCAATCGTTGCCGTCACCGCCGAACAGCGTGTCGTTCCCGGCGGCGCCACGCAGTGTGTCGGCCCGCCAGTCGCCGCTCAGCAGGTCGTTGCCATCGGTGGTCACGGTGCTCGTCATCGGCTTGTCCTCCGGAAAGATCGGCCCGGTTGCATCCAGGCCAAGCGGCTGTGGGTTTGAGGATCTGGGGTCGGGATGGGAAGGCTTGGGGATCAGCGCTCGCGCATCGCCTCGTGGACATGGGCGAGCACGGGGGAAAGCAGGTAATCGAGGATGCGGCGGCGGCCGGTCTTCACCTCCGCCGTCACCGCCATGCCGGGAGCGAGCGCGATGTCCTCGCCGGTCTCGCCGCGGATGGTGGTGCGGTCCAGGGCGATGCGGGCCGAGAATTTCGGCCCGTCCCGGTCCGCCGCAGCGGTGGTGGCCGCGTCGCCGGCGCCGGTGCGCGCGGCGGCCCCGTCGGGCGGCAGGATGGCGTCATGCGACACCGCGGCGACGCTACCCGGCAGCAGCCCATAGCGGGTGAAGGGAAAGGCGTCGATCTTGATTTCCACCGGCATGCCAGGATGGAGGAAGCCGATGTCCTTGTTATCGATCTGCACCTCCGCCACCAGGGTCCGGTTGGCCGGCACAATCACCATCAGCGGTTCCGCCGCGGTGACGACGCCGCCCACCGTATGAACGGCAAGTTGCTGGATCACCCCGCCCACCGGCGCGGTCAGGAGTTGGCGTTCCCGCCGCCGCTCGGCCTTGGTCAGTTCCTGGCGCAGGGCGGCGGCCCGTTTCTCGGCGTCGGCGAGGTCGGCCATCGCCCTGCCGTCGAACTCGGCAGTTACCCGCCGCCGCTCGTCGGCCAACCCCTTAAGGGCCGCCGCCGCCTCGGCCTCGCGGTTGGTCGCGGCGATTTCGCCGTACTCGACCTCGGCAAGTTCCTTCTCCAGCTCCAGCAGGTCGAAACGCGGGCTATAGCCGCGCTGGGACAGGTTTCTTTTCGCCAGCACCTGTTCGCGGATCAGCGGCAGGGTCGCGTGCAGCCGGGCCTTCTCGGCAGCCAGCGCCGCCATTTCCGCACGGCGCTGGCGCTCCTGGCTGCCGATCGCGTCGAGCGCCGCGTCACGCGCGGCCAATTGGTTGGCAAGGATGGAGCGTTGAAGTGCGACCAGGGCGGCATCGGCGCCGGGTGCCGGATCGAAGCTCCGCCGCCCGGCGAGCGCCGCCCGCAATCGGGCCGCCTCGGTTTCTGCCACCGCCAGCTCCCATTCGGCGCGACCCGCGTCGGCGGCGCTGTCGGTGGGGTCCAGTTCCAGCAAGACCGTTCCCTGTTCCACCCGCTGCCCGTCCGCGACGCGGATTGCCCGGACGATGCCCGGCTCCAGCGTCTGCACCAGCTTGTTGCGGTCGGCGGAAATGATGCGCCCGCGGGTGACGGCGGTGATGTCGATGTGGCCGATCCAGGCCCAGGCGACGGCAATCACCGCGAAGGCCACGATCAGCAGCGACACCGCCCGTGCCAGCGGGGATGGCGGCGTTTCCATCGCCTCCAGCGCCGCCGGCAGGAATTCCAGCTCATGCCCGCGGCGCGGACGGAGCCGCGGCGGTTCCGGCGGCGGGGCCCCGGGTGCAGCAGGCGGGTCGCCAAGCGCCGCCACCGCTCCGCCGGCCGTCTCAGGCGATGCCATGATCGGCCTCCGTCTGCCCGCGGCCCGCCTGCATCCGCCACAGCGCCGCATAGCGCCCGCCGAGCCGGATCAACTCGTCATGGGTGCCCTGCTCGGCGATCCGCCCCTCCTCCACCGCGACGATGCGGTCGCAGCCGCGCACGGTGGACAGCCGGTGGGCGACGATCAGCACCGTGCGGTTGTCGCAGATCAGGCGCATGTTGGCCTGGATCGCCGCCTCGCTCTCGACGTCGAGCGCGCTCGTCGCCTCGTCGAAGATCAGGATGCGGGGATCGGTGACGAGTGCCCGGGCGATGGCGATACGCTGGCGCTGTCCGCCCGACAAACTGGCGCCGCGCTCGCCGATCACCGTATCGTAACCCTCCGGCAGCCCCAGGATGAAGCGGTCCGCCCCGGCCAGCCGCGCCGCCTCGACGATCCGCTCCATCGGCATCCCGGGGTCGGCCAGGGCGATGTTGTCGCGGATCGAGCGGTTGAACAGCACGTTCTCCTGCAACACGACGCCGATCTGGCGCCGCAGCCACGCGACATCCACCAGCGACAGGTCGACATCGTCGATCAGAACCCGGCCGGATTCGGGGACATAGAGCCGCTGCACCAGCTTGGTCAGCGTGCTCTTTCCCGACCCCGACGAACCGACGATGCCGATCGTCTCCCCGGCCTCCACGGTCAGGTCGATGGCCTGCAGGGTCGGCGAGGCGTCGGGACGGTAGCGGAAGCCAACCCGGTCGAAGCGGATACGGCCGCGGATTGCTGGAAGCGGCAGGCGGCCGGGCTTGGCCGCCGGCTCCGGCGTGGTGTTGAGGATGTCGGCCAGCCGTTCGACGGACACCCGCGCCTGCTGGAAGTCGTTCCACAGCTGGGCCATCCGCAGCACCGGCGATGAAACCCTGCCCGCCAGCATGTTCACCGCCACCAGCGCGCCGATGGTCAGCACGCCGTCGATCACCTCCTGTGCGCCGACATACAGCAGGGCCGCCATCGTCAGTTTGCTGACGAGCTGGACGGCCTGCCCGGCGACCACCCCCAGGCTCGAGGCACGGAAGGCGGCGCCGACGAAGGCCGCCAGCCGCTCCTCCCAATGGCGGCGCATCTCGGGCTCCACTGCCATCGCCTTCAGCGTTTCGATGCCGGAGATGCTTTCGACCAGAAACGCCTGGTTCTCCGCCCCAAGGGCGAATTTTGCTTCCAGCCGACGGCGCAGGATCGGCGTGACGACCAGACTGATCGCCGCATAGGCCGGCAGCGACGCCAGAACGATGCCGGTCAGCGCCGGGCTGTACCACCACATCACCGCGAGGAAGACGACGGTGAAGACCAGATCGATGACCAAGGTCAGTGCCGATCCGGTCAGGAAGTCGCGGATACGGTCCAGTTCCCGCACCCGCGCCACATTGTCGCCCACCCGACGCGCCTGGAAATAGGGCAGCGGCAGCGCCAGCAGATGCTCGAACAGCCGCGCGCCCAGCGTGACGTCGACCCGGCTGGTGGTGTGCGAGAACAGATAGCTGCGCAATCCGCCCAGCACCGTCTCGAACAGCGAGACGACGACGAGGCCGATGACCAGGATGTCCAGCGTGGTCAGGCTGCGGTGGGCCAGCACCTTGTCCACCACGACCTGGAAGAACAGCGGACTGATCAGGCCGAACACCTGCAGCATGAAGGAGGCGAGCAGGATTTCCGTAAACAGGCGGCGGTATTTCATCAGGGCCGGGACAAACCAGCCGATGCCGAAGCGCACCTGCGCCAGATCCAGTCCGGCACGCCGGGCCATCAGCACCAGCTCTCCCGACCAGGCCGGTTCGACAACCGCACGCGGCAGCATCAGCGGCCGCGGCTCCAGCGGATCCTGGATCAGCACCCGGTCGCCGTCGATTTTGGCGATGATGAAGTAACGCCCGTCGCGCCGCTTGGCAATCGCCGGCAGCGGAATGGCGGCCAAACGGTCCCAGCGGGTGGTGACCGATCGGGCCTTCAGGCCCAAGCGCTTTGCCGCGCGCAGAATCTCCAGCGTGCCCATCGCCCGGCCGCGAACCGCCTGATCATGACGGAGCTGTTCCGGATCGGCCCCATGGCCCATGAAACGCAACATGAAGGTAAGGCATGACAGCCCGGTATCCGGAGTCACGCTGTCTTCGACCAAACGCGGCATGCCTCATTTTCCTGGATCAAATACCAGCGTCATGCCGGCTCCATGGATGCAGTGCTTCCAATCGACCCCTTGTGAGGGTTGCAATTTCATTGCGCTCTTATTTACCGAAAAACGGTCAGGATTCTTGTTATTGATGTGCGATTGAGATCATTCACTACCTGGATAACAAATATACAGAATGGCAATCAAGAGAAATTGTTCTTCTCATTTGAATATCTACTTGAGACAGTATTCAATTAGAGGCATTAATAAAATTTGCTTAAAATTGCTTTTATATGGCGGAGATTCCGACTGCGGCTTTCATCAACCGCCTTTGAAAGTGACCCATCAAAAAGCCGTTGATGAAGGACGGTGCCGACCGATGGAGCTTCGATGAGCCCGTCCATTCATCGGCTCGATCCATCGGTGTCCTCGTCCAGGACAATCGCCTTACCGCGTCGCACGGGCGTCACGGTCGAGCGATTGTTCCGGCATCGTGCCTCATGAAGAGCGGGGTTCCATGGTGACGCCGGTGTGGCGCCCGAACTCGTAGGTTTCCTCCACCACCGGATCCGCCACGGCGAAGGTGTCGTCGACGCCGCCATCGCCGCCGCTTGCCAGATGGGCAGCTTCTGGGGCGTCAGCGCCTGGATCCCGACCTATCTGGTGAATGTCCGCGGCCTCAGCATAAAATATATGAGCGTCTTCAGCATCGTCATCTTCGCCGGCGCATTCGCCGGCTACTGTATTCGCCCAATTCGTCGCCGCATCCGGTGCCGGGCGACAAGGCGGCGGCGCGCGGCGGAACGCAGGCCAACGCCGCCGAGGCGTGATCCCCTTCCCGTATCCCGGCACGCCATTTCGCCGTTCGTCCGCTCGCAGGGGGGCGTCTCCCTTGCGAGCCGATGGACGGCCGAGGCACTTTCCCATGTCGACGGAGGCCGGGCGCCCCGCTCAAGCCGGATGGCCTCCGGCAAGTCGCGAGCGGTTCGGAGACCGAGGCGCTCCGTGACCCGATGCGGCGAGCCCTTCCTCCTCAAGCGCCCTGACGCGTTCCTCCAGGCTTTCGACCGCTCTGCCCTGCTCGGCCACAAGCTTGGCGGAAGCCTCGCGGGCGGCCGGCAAATCTTCCCCGTCCTTCCTACCGACCCAGCGGCCGGCGGCGCGCGCGAGCAGCCGCGAGAGGTCGTCCATGATCAGGAAGACGGAGGGAACGACGACGAGACTGAGCAGCGTCGAGGCGATGATGCCGCCGATAACGGCGATCGCCATCGGTGCGCGGAATGACCCGCCCTCGCCGACGCCGAGGGCGGTGGGCAGCATGCCCGCCGACATGGCGATCGATGTCATGACGATCGGACGGGCCCGCGTGCGTCCGGCCTCCACCATCGCGGCCCTGCGTTCCTTGCCGCGGCGCATTGTCCCGATGGCGAAGTCGACGAGCAGGATCGCGTTCTTCGCGACGATCCCCATCAGCATGAGGATGCCGATCAGCACCGGCATCGACAGGGCATTCCGGGTCAGGAGCAGGCCGGCGGCAACGCCGCCAAGGGCGAGCGGCAGCGAGAGCAGGATGGTGAAGGGCTGGATCACATCCTTGAACAGCAGGACCAGGACGGCCAGCACCAGCAAAAGGCCAAGGAGCATGGCATCGCCGAAGCTCCGCTGCGCTTCCCCCTGCACCTCGACATCGCCGCTTTCAAGGAGCCTGACCGTCGCGGGAAGCCCCGCCCCTGTCACGATGGCCCGGAAGCGGTCGGCCGCCGGGCCGAGCGCGACACCTGCCGGCAGATCCGCTCCGAGCGCCACGACGCGGTTGCGGTCATGGCGCCTGATCGAACTTGGCCCTTCCGAGAACCCGACGTCCGCAACCACCGACAGCGGGACAACCGCCCCGGATGCGGTCCGGACCCTCAGATTGCGGATCGCGGCGATATCGGAGCGGACGTCGCGGTCGAGCTGGACGCGGATCGGGACCAGCCGGCCGTCGAGCGCGATCTTCGTCAGTTGCGCGGCGGCATCGCCGATGGTGGCGATACGGACGATCTCGGAAATCTGCTCCGACGTGACCCCAAGTCTGGCCATACGGTCGCTATGCGGCGCGATCTGCAATTCCGGCCGGGGAAGCGATCCGTCGGTGCCGACATTGGCCAACAGCGGATCGCCGCGCAGCTTCGCCTCCAGACTGGCGACGGCCTTGTCCAGGTCCGCCGCGTTGGCTGACAGCAGGTTGAAGGACAGCTCGCGTTGCCCCTCGTCATTCACCTTGACGATGCGGACATCGGGGATCGACCGCAGCCGCCCGAGGATCTCCGTCTCGATCTGCACCTGCGGCTTGGTGCGGCCGGCCGACGGCAGCTTCGGCAGATGGCGGCCGATCGGCGGAGCCCAGCCGGTCACCTCGTCGACAAGCCTGTTGACGACGGAGGTGTCACGCTTTCCGAGAAGCACGGTGACCGCGGCGCGCCACGGCTCGGAAGCGCCGCCCGGGAAGGCGCCACCGAGCACGAAAATGCTCTCGACGTGGTCGACACCCCTGATCCGCTCGTGGATGAGCGTCGCCATGCGTTCCGTATCCTCGATCATCGCACCCGGCGGCAGTTCGACCGACAGGCTGATCCGCGCATCGTCTTCCGGCGGAATGAAACTGTCCGGAAGCTGGGCCATGAAATAGAGGGAAACGCCCAGGCACCCCATGGCGGCCAGCAGGGTGGTGTAGCGCCAGCGGGTCGTCACGCCGATCAACGCCGCATAGGCCGTCACGATGCGGCCGTCGCCGACCCGGCCATGCGCAAGGTCATGGTCACGGCCGGAGCGGAGGTCGCCGGCATTGGACGGACGCATCAGATAGGCGGCCATGACCGGCGTGACCAGACGGGCGACCAGCAGCGAGAAGAGGACCGACACGGCGACCGTCAGGCCGAACTGGATGAAATACTGTCCGGCGATGCCGGGCATGAAGGAGACGGGCAGGAAGACCGCGACGATCGTCAAGGTGGTGGCGATCACCGCAAGGCCGATCTCGCCCGTGGCGTCGATTGCGGCACGATAGGGCGACTTGCCCATCCGAATGTGCCGCTCGATGTTCTCGATCTCGACGATCCCGTCATCGACCAGGATCCCGGTCGCAAGGGTCAGTGCCAGGAGGCTGACGAGATTCAGCGAAAAGCCGAGGAGATCCATGATCCAGAAGGTCGGAACGACGGAGAGCGGCAAGGCGACCGCCGCAATCAGGGTGCATCGCCAGTTGCGCAGGAAGACCATCACGACGAGGATTGCGAGGAACGCGCCCTCGACCAGCGTTCCGAGCGTGGCCTCATAGGTGCCGCGGGTGATGGAAACCGTGTCGTCGACCATCTCGATGATGACGTCCGGGTGCCTCGAGCGGATGTCGCCGAGCATTCCGGCGACCGCCTCGGCGACGCTCACGTCGCTGGCTCCCTTGGCGCGGAACACCGCGGCGGTGACGACCGGATGCCCGTTGAAGCGGGAGAAGGACTGCGGCTCCTCGTAGGCATCGACCACCCGGCCGAGGTCCGACAGGCGGACGAAGCGGCCGTTCGGCAGCCCGATCATCGTGGCGGCGAGTCCCGCCACGTCACGGGTGTCGCCCAGCAGGCGGATCGCCTGTTCGCTGCCGCCGACCTGCCCGCGGCCGGACCCGCGATCCATGTTCATGCGCCGCAGCTGGCCGTCGATGTCGGCGGCGGTGACGCCGAAGGAGTTCAGCCGGTCCTCGTCGAGTTCGATGCGGACCTCGCGGTCGGCACCGCCGTAGCGGGCGATGCGGCCGACGCCGCGCAGCCCGCGGAGGCTGCGGGCCACGGTATCCTCGACGAACCAGGAAAGTTCCTCGAGCGTCATGCCGGGCGAGGAGACGGCGAAAATCTGGATCGCCTGCCCCTCGACCTCGACCGTCGAGACGATCGGGGTGTCGGTCGCGGCCGGAAGATCGCCGCGGACCCGCTCCACCGCATCCTTGACGTCCAGCAAAGCCTGACCGGTGGGCACGTCCAGGTGGAAGGTGACGACGGTCATCGACCTGCCGTCGGTGATCGTGGATTGGATGTGGTCGATACCGGGGATGCCGGCAACCTCGTCCTCGATCGGCTTGGCGACCTGGCTCTCGAGCTCCGACGGGGCTGCACCGCTCTGGGTGACGTCGATGGAGACGACCGGCACGTCGATGGCCGGAAATCGGGTGATCGCCAGGCCTCCGAACGATTGCCAGCCAAGTACGGCGAGCACGAAGAAGGCCAGAATCGGTGCGACCGGATTGCGGACGGACCAGGCGGAAACATTCATTGTCACGGGTCCGTTCGGTTGGTCGCGGGCTGCGCCGGCCTGACCGGGCGGATCCGGTCACCCTCCCGCAAGAAGGCGCCGGCCTTTTCCACCACCTGCTCGCCGGCCCCGAGGCCGGACAGGATCTCGACGAACGGCCCGTCCTGGATGCCGACCGTCACCGGCACCAGACGCACGATGCCCTCTTCCACCTTGCGGACGACGGTACCGCCGTTCGCCGAGGTGACGGACATCCGGGGCAGGATGACCGCCTGCTTCTCCTCGGCGACGATGACCGCGCTCGCATACATGCCGGGCCGGGCCGCGTCCGTATCGGCCAGGGCGATGCGGACGGTGCCGAGACGGGTCTGCGGATCGACCGTCGGTGCGATCAGGCGGACCTTTCCCGCAACGGCCGTGCGGCTGCCTGCAAGCCTGACCGTCGCGGGCCGTCCGACGGCGAGCTTGACCAGATCGGCTTCGGCGACATCGGCCTTCATCTCGAGGGCGCCGTCGCGGATGATCGCGTAAAGCGGCAGGGCGTCACTGGCGCCGCTGGCGATCCCGCCGACCTTGGCATTCCTGGCAGAGATCACGCCACCGACGGGAGCCTTGACGGCGGTATGGGCAAGACGCAGCTCGACATCGTCGAGACGCGCACGGACCAGCCCGATCTCCGCGGCGGCGATGCCCACCGCCTGCCCGGCCGAACCGAAGCGGGCGCGTGCCGCGTTGGCCAGAGCCCCGAGGCGTTCGACCTCGGCCTTGGAGACCGTCCTGTTCGCCGAAAGCAGCTCGGCACGACCGGCGACGCGCATGGCCTCCTCCGCGTTCGCCCTGGCTTCGGCCTGTTGCGCCTGCGACTGCGCCAGCGCGGCTTCCGCCTTCGCGAGCGTGGCCGCGAGCTGGCTTCGCTCGAGACGCAGCGCGTCACCGTCGAGCAAAGCCAGCGTGCCGCCCCTTTCCACCCGATCTCCGCGATCGGCGGTCAGGGTACGGATCGACAGACCGTCCACCAGCGGCGAAACATGGATCTCCTCGACCGCCTCGATGGTTCCGGTCGCAAGGATACGATCGCTGATCGTCCGCCGCACGGCCTCGGCGACGACGATCGAAGGCGGTATCGCCTGCGGCGCCGGCCCTGCGGCCTCCTCCGCCAAGGCGCTGGAGTTCGCGACCAGCGCTATCGCGACGCTGAGAACAAGGAGTTTCCGAGGCATCGCCGGCCGTCCGCTACCAGCGATAGCTTAAGCCGAGAAGTCCGGAAAACTGGTCCGGGCTGCCCTCGCGCTTGACCAGCGGGCTGTCGGCGGCATCGCCGAGCAACCGCTGGTAGCCGATCCGGCCCATGGCATGGATCGAGTCCGTGATGGTGTAGCCGATGCCGACGGCGATGCCCGCGTCCTTGAAGCCGCCTTCGGCGTCGTATCTGGCGTATCGGCGGGCGGAGCGCGCGGCCTGGGCCGCGGTGATGCCGAAGCTGCTGCCCATGTAGTTGTCGTCGGCCCAGGTGACGTGCGGGGTCACGCTGAACCGGGCCCGCCCGTCGAGCAGACGGATCGCATACTCTGCCTCGGCCCTGGCCATGAGGCCGTCGCGATCGCCGCCCAGGTCGCGGGCGACCTCCAGGCCGAGGTCGACGGGGCCGACCTCGTAACCGAGACGGGCGACCGCCACCGCACCGCCTTCGATGTCGCCGAGCCCTTTGAGGGCATCGTTGTCGTCCTGGTCGCGCCCGAAATCGTAGCGGACCCCGAGTTCCACCTTCAGGGAGTCCGTCATGAACGGGGATGCGTAGATCGCCGGTCCCCCCCTGGTGGTCAGTCGGACCCGGTCCCGCCAGGACAGCTCCACGATCGGCACGGGCAGCACCTTGTAATCGTTGGAGCCCTCATAGTCCGGCGCATAGAGCGCGCCGCCGCCGAGCATGAACGACCACTCGGCAGGAGGCCGGCCCTGGGCCGCCGCGCTCCCTGCCGCCATCTGGGCGGCCACAGTCAGGCAGAAGGCCATTACCGGCAGCATTCCGCGGCCGGACAAGGTGCTTATCATAATGATCGTGCCTTTATGCTGGGTCAGGTTCGATGCGGACCCTGCGACCGCCACCTGAACCCAACCTGAACAGGGCGGCGTCGCCCGTTCAGCTTCCCTTCAGCTTTCCATGTGAGCTTGTCATCCGAGCAACCGGGAGTGAGGCATGCGCATTCTGCTCGTCGAGGACGACCTGCTGATCGGCGACGCCATACGCGCCCGCCTGACCAGGGCCGGCATGACGGTCGACTGGCTCGAGGACGGCGCCAGCCTCGACGGGGTCACCGAGATGGACGCCTTCGATCTGATGGTCCTCGACCTCGGCCTGCCCGACCGGGATGGCCTCGAGATCCTGCGGGAGCAGCGGGAGGGCGGCCATGGCCTGCCGATCCTGATCCTGAGCGCGCGCTACGAGCTGGACAGCAGGGTTCGCGGCCTCGATCTCGGCGCGGACGACTATCTGGTCAAGCCCTTCGCGATGGAGGAGCTGATGGCCCGTTGCCGCGCGCTCGCCCGCCGCCGCGGCGACCGCCGGTCGGAAGTCTTGCAATACCGGGACCTGCGGATCGACCCGGCGGCCTTCACGGTCCAGCGCGGCGGCGAGAACATCGCGCTGACGCCGAAGGCGTTCGCACTGCTGCGGCTGTTCATCGAGAACCAGGGCCGGGTCCTCACCCGGCATGCGCTGGAGGAGCACCTCTATGGCTGGAGCGGGGAGGCCGAGAGCAACACGCTGGAGGTCTTCGTCTCGCAGATCCGCCGCAAACTCGGCCCCGACCTGATCCAGACGATCCGCGGGGTCGGCTATATGCTGCCGAGGGAATAGCATGCCGTCGATCCGCAGGTGCCTGCAACACCGGCTTGCCTGGCTCATCGCCGCGGTCTGGGTACCGGCGTCGGTCCTGATCGTGATCGTCGTCGGGCTGGAATACAAGGAATCCTTCCACAGCCGGACCGCCCATACGGCGCAGCTGATGCTGGCCTTCGCCTCGACCCAATCGGCGTCGCCGATGGTGTTCCCGGTCTTCAGGCAGCAGCACGCCCCCGACTTCGATCTCGACGACTATCTGGTGGTGATCAGCCGGGACGGGCGGCTGCTCTACGCGTCGGAGGCGTTGCCGGCGCAGGATCTGCTTGCCCTGCCGATGGAGGGAAAGGCCCGCTTCGGCACGAAACGCCGACTCCTCCAAGGCTTCGAGGACGAGCTCACCGGAACGCGGGTGGTGATCGGCGTCGATGTCTACGAACCGCTGATGTCCTCGCTCCAGGTGGCCGGGCTGGTCGCCGGCTACGTCCTGTGCGCGACGGTATTGGTCGCCCTCGCCCTGACCTTCGGCATCCGCTCCGGCCTGCGGCCGCTGGGGGCATTCGCCGAGCAGGTTCACGACCGCAGCGAGGAAAACCTCGCCCTGCTGGACGAAACCGAGGCGCCGAGCGAATTGCGCGGGGTTGTCCACGCCCTGAACGGCCTGATGGCGCGGCTGCGGCTGGTGCTGGACCGCGAACGCGACTTCGTCTCGAACGCGGCCCACGAGTTGCGCACCCCGCTGACCGCGATCCGCGCCCAGGTGGAAGCCCTCGACGGCGACCTGCCCGAGCGCATCCAGCCGCGGTTCGCCAATATCCTGGAGGCCACGAACCGGTCGAGCCGGCTGATCACCCAGCTTCTCGACGTCACCCGCTCGCAGTCGCTCGATCTTACGGGCGATCCGGGAAGCCGGGTCGATCTGGTCGAGTTCGCGCAGTCGGTCGTCGCCGGGCTGGTGCCGGCGGCCAATCGGCGCAATGTCGAGATCACGCTGGACTCGCCGCGGTTCGCCGCCGTCATGACCCGTCCGGAGCTGTTGGCGATCGTGCTGCGCAACCTCGTCGAGAATGCCGTGAAATACGCTGCCGCGCCGGGGCGGGTCGTCGTCACGGTTGCCGGCGGTGAGCAGGGCGTGACCGACCTGATGGTTGAGGATGACGGCCCCGGCCTGTCCGCGGAGGCATTCGAGCGTGCATTCGAGCGGTTCCAGCGGCTCGGACGCTCCGGCGGCGATGGAGTCGGCCTCGGCCTCTCGATCGTCTCCGAGCTGTGCCGGCGGATGGGAGTGCCGGTGGACCGGCTGGAGCCCAGCACGCTCGGCGGGCTGCACGTCCGCCTGCGGTTGTCGACCGCACCGCCGCCGCCGGACCAACGGACCTCCCATTACGGCTGAGAGCTCCGCCGACCTCGGTCGCATCGAGGAACATGAGGCAAGCGGGGCGGCGGGATGCGGTCCGGACAGAGGCCTCTCCATCGGTTCCCATGCCGATTTTCCTAGGCGACATGGCGGACAAGCGACCCTGGCCGCTGGCTTGGCGACGATGAAAGGAACTCGATCGACATCCGCATCAACTCGGGCAAATTGTGCGCACCGAGCTTGACCTTGAGCTGCGAGCATGTGTTGACCACGGTCTTGTAGCTCACGCCCAGCTCATCGGCGATCTGCCCATAGGATTTCCCGTCGGCAATCAGGGCCATCGTCTGGAGTTCACGGGGCGTGACGGTCCCGATCGTGTTCTCGCGGCTGCGCATGCCCAGCGTGGCGACCTGCATGGCAAGCTGATGGCTGAGGTAAGGCTGGCCGCGGCGCACCGCTTGGAACGCGGCGAGGAAGTCTTCGGGAGCGGTGTCCTTCAGCAGATATCCATTGGCCCCCGCCTCCAACGCACGGCTGACGATGACCGCGTCACCGTGCATGCTGAACACGAGGATCGAGGTCCGGCTGTCGTGGATCCGGATGCGGCGGATCAGCGCGAAACCGCCGAGACCGTTCCCGTGCAGCGCCAGATCGATGACGACCATGTCGGGGCGGCACCGGCGGTAGGCACGGTAGCCGGCGACCGCATCACCGGCCTCATGGATATCCTGGACATGGGCGTCCTGCAGGACGCATCGACAGCCCTGCAGCACCATCGGGTGATCGTCGATCAGCAAGACCCGCGTCATAAGCCCGCTCCCTGGCTGCTTGCCGATGTGGTTGGCATGCACTCGTCCTCATCCAGCGGAACGGCGACGGCAAGACGGGTTCCGCCGCCGGGAGAGCCGGAGATCGAAAATGAGCCGCCCAGCGCGGTGACGCGCTCCCTCATGCCGGTCAATCCGAAGCCCGTCGCCGTTCCTTCCGCGATGCCCCGGCCGTCATCCTGGACGGAAAGCCGGATCCCGCGCGGTCCCCCGGCCGGATCGCCGCATTCCTCCACCTCGACCCTGATCCACTGCGCCCGGGCATGGCGGACGGCGTTGGTCAGCCCCTCCTGCGCACAGCGATAGAGGGTGAGATCGATGCTGTCGCCGTAGCTGTGGGCCAGCGTGCCGGTCGCGAACTCGAAGGCACATCCGGGCGCCAGCCGCTCGAACTCGGACAGGAGGCCCGCAATGGCGTCCGACAGGGGGACATGACCCAACGCCATCGGGCGCACGGTCTTGAGCAGGCGGCGATTGGTCGTCTCGATCCGTTCGCCGATCTCCCGCAACGTGCAGGCACGGTCACGCACCGCACCGCCGATGTCGGGGGGCAATTGCTCCGCGAAGCGCGCGAGCGATGCCACATTCGCCTTCAGGCTGAAGAGGCACGGACCGAACTCGTCGTGAAGCTCGATCGCGAGTTGCCGGCGCTCGTTGTCCTGGACCGCGACCAGGCGCCGGTTCAGACGCACATTGTCCGCCTGCGCACCGGCAAGCGACGAGGCGAGCGCGTTGAAGCGGCCGATGATGTCCGCCAGTTCCCGAATTCTCGGCAGCGGCAGGCGGTAATGGAAATGCCCCTGTTCCAGTTCACGAAAGCCGGCGGCGACGCGAAGCAGGGGATTGAGCACCTGCCCCAGCACGAGGTGCAGCACCCCGATGACGAGAAGGTTGACGACCAGCGCGACCAGTGCCAGGTCGGACATGTCGTCCCACACCTCGGTGATCTCGTCGGACGCTTCGCTGACGATGGTCACCGTCCCGATCTTCCGACCGTCCGAGAAGACAGGCACATCGCGGCTAGGAACGTCGACGCCGACCAGCGCGGCAAACCAGTCCGGGGCGCGGCTCTCCCGCGGCACGGATTGGGCAGGCGCGGACCGGGAATGCCACACAGGCTCCCCCTGAACGGTCGTCGTGACGATGCGGACATGCCTTTGGCCGCCCATTTGAAGCGGGAGATCCTGCAGCCTTGCGCGGCCCGGGATTGTTCGCCCGACGTCCTCGACAGCCGTGTGCACCAGCCGTTCGGCCAGTTCCATCGAGGCGCCGATCTCGACCAGCGTCGCCCGCCGCGCGTTGTAGACGATAAGCAGCGACACCGCGATGCAGGCGAGCAGATTGATAAGGACGAAGGCCGACAGAATCTGGCCACGGATGCTGCGTTGGAACCAGAGCAGGCGGATCAGCCTGGCCACGGCCGATTCCCTGCGGGGCGGCACCGAAGCACCAGCAGTCCGCAAGGGGCGATAGGACGCGCCGGAACCATCCTTGACGCCGACATCAGCCATTCTCATCCAACCTTCCCAATGACGGGGCGCTCTCCGTCGGATTCCCGAATCGCCCTCTTGTCCGGCGGTTCAGCTGCAGTGCAGAAAGACCCAAGGGCAGGGGGCGCCGCGCTGGCCGGGCAGCCGTCCCGGCATGGCCGAACTCCAGGGATCGCGAACTGTGAAGCCGTCCCGAGTGTGGACGAGCGTCGGCGGAAGCCGCAAATGCTCTTTTGGCGAATTATCGGCATAGCTGATGATCGTATATGGGGTGGCAGTGCAACGACCGCCGCCGGCATGGTGGAACGGTGGTTCACCGGGGCGGCTTGGCCGCCTTCCCCCTGAGTGCCGCCAGCGCGTCGCGATGATCGAGTCCGGCGCTGCGAAGGTAGAAATAATGCTGGCAATCCTCGCCGAACCGCCGCTTGGACCCGCCCTCTGCAACGCCTCCTGCCCCGCCGGCACCGAGCGACAGGAACCCCTCGATGAGGCTGTCTGTGCCTTCCGCCATGCCGCGTCCGGCCAGCATCTCCTGGAGTTGCACGACACGGTTGGCGATCATGCGCGGCGTCTCGTCATAGGCATGGTCGGCCCGGACCAGGAGCGCGTGGAACGCCGCGACGGACGGGGCGGACAAGGACAGGTCGGCATGCGCCGACCGGCTGGCCAGCCATTGTTCCGGCGGTGTGCGGTCCTTCGCATCGAGCCAGCCCTTGTTCGCCATCGAAGATATGGGCAGTGCCTCAGCCGGCGCCCCCGTCTTCTCCGCCCCGGTCTCCACCGCCTTGCTGCCCTCCGCACCGGAGTTCCCGTCGGATTGAGCGTCGCAGGCAACGGTTGCCGACAGAAGCACGGCCAGCACCACGCCGGATCGCACCCTTGCGTCACGGAGGTTGCACGGCACGCCCGTCTCCTTTCCCTGCGGTCGTCGGCAGCAGGATGGCCGCCGCCGTCTTCCGGAGCTATGGGCATCGCCGTCGCCCGATGCAATCACCCGCCATGGCTCCCGCAAAGAGGAGATCATTATTGCCAGAACTTCCCGGTTGGATTTGCCAGTCTTCCTCAAGACAGGAATGTTGGTCAGTGAAACAATCCGGTACTGGGCAGGGCTGCCGACGCATCGCAAACGCAGGGGCCGAAACGGCGGCTGGCGCGAAGGCGATGGCTGCGCACCACACCGGGCGGGTCTTCGCGAGCCCACCGCCCTGTCGAAGAAAAATATCGGAGGGAACGTTGATGAACCGCTTCCTGACGTCGTTGCCCATTGTGGCACTCACGGCGACCATCACCGCAGGAGGGCAGCTTGGCGCGATCGCACCGGCTCTGGCGAATCAGACGCTGGTCCAGCTGTCGGAAAGTGACCAGAACTGGGTCATGCCGGGAAAGAACTATAATTCCGACAATTTCAGCAAGCTTGGCCAGATCAATTCCGACAACGTCAAGCAGTTGCGTGCCGCCTGGTCCTTTTCGACGGGCGTGCTGAACGGCCATGAAGGCGCGCCGCTGGTCGTGGATGGCAAGATGTACGTCCACGGGGCGTTCCCGAACACCACCTTCGCACTCGATCTGAAGGATCCCAGCCGCATCCTGTGGCAGCACAAGCCCAAGCAGGATCCGGTCGCCCGCTCCGTCGCCTGCTGCGACATCGTCAACCGCGGCCTCGCCTATTGGCCCGGCGACGGCCGCGTCCCGCCGCTGATCCTCAAGACGCAGCTCGACGGCCATGTCGTCGCCCTCAACGCGACCACCGGCGAGGAATACTGGAAGATCGAGAATTCCGACATCCGGGTCGGCTCGACGCTGACCATCGCCCCCTATGTGGTGAAGGATCTGGTGATCATCGGCTCTTCGGGTGCCGAACTCGGCGTCCGCGGCTACGTGACGGCCTACGACGTGAAGACCGGCTCCATGGCCTGGCGCGCCTTCGCCACCGGCTCCGACGAGGCCATGCTGATCGGCGACGATTTCAATGCCAGCAATCCCCATTACGGCCAGAAGGGGCTCGGCCTCCAGACATGGGAAGGCGATGCCTGGAAGATCGGCGGCGGAACCAACTGGGGATGGTACGCCTACGATCCGGGCGTCGATCTCCTCTATTACGGAACCGGCAATCCGGCGCCCTGGAACGAGACGATGCGGCCCGGCGACAACAAATGGACCATGACCATTTTCGCCCGCGAGGCCAGCAGCGGCAAGGCCAAGTTCGGATACCAGAAGACGCCGCACGACGAATGGGACTATGCCGGCGTCAACGTGATGATGCTGAGCGAGCAGAAGGACAAGGCGGGCAAGACGCGCAAGCTGCTGACGCATCCCGACCGCAACGGCATCGTCTATACCCTCGACCGCACGAACGGCGAACTGGTCTCCGCGGACAAGATCGACGACACGGTGAACGTCTTCACCCATGTCGACCTGAAGACCGGCGTGCCGGTGCGCAATCCCGAATATGCGACCCGCATGGACCATACCGGCCGGGACATCTGTCCGTCGGCGATGGGCTACCATAACCAGGGGCATGATTCCTACGATCCGAACAAGCAGCTCTTCTTCATGGGCATCAATCACATCTGCATGGATTGGGAGCCCTTCATGCTGCCCTACCGGGCCGGCCAGTTCTTCGTCGGCGCGACGTTGAACATGTATCCAGGCCCCAAGGGCGACCGCCAGGGTTTTGAGGGGCTCGGGCAGATCAAGGCCTACAACTCCATCACCGGCGAATTCAAATGGGAGAAGATGGAGCGCTTCGCCGTCTGGGGCGGGACGCTCGCCACCGCCGGCAACCTCGTCTTCTACGGAACCCTCGACGGCTTCATCAAGGCCCGCCACAGCGACACCGGCGAGCTGCTGTGGAAATTCAAGCTGCCTTCGGGCGTGATCGGCTATCCCATCACCTATGAGCATGCCGGCACCCAGTATGTGGCGATCATGTACGGGGTCGGGGGCTGGCCCGGGGTCGGGCTGGTGTTCGATCTCCAGGATCCGACCGCCGGCCTCGGCGCTGTGGGTGCCTTCAAGAACCTGCAGCACTACACGCAGATGGGCGGCGGCGTGATGGTCTTCTCGCTGAACGGCAAGAGCCCCTTCGACAACGTCAGCGTCGGCGAATACGGCGGCTGATACAGGCGGCCGATACGGGCGGCGGGATCGGTCGAACGCCGCCCGCGAGCGCCGCCCGATTTGCCGCCCGAGGCCGATTTGCCATCCGAGCCCGATTGCCATCCGAGATGGAGTGCATCCGACGATGACCCGTGTCCTCATCAATGAACCAGGCCCTCCCCGACCGGCTGCGGGCCGATCGACCTCACGCATGGACCGGCATGCCCTTGCCTGGGGCCGGCCCCTTGCGGCTGCCGCCATCGCCCTTTCCCTTCCCCTGTCGTCGGCAGCCCTCGCGGCAGCCCCCGAGGCTCCTCCGGCGCTCCGGGTCTGCGCCTCCAAGGGTGCCGCGCCCTACGCGGCGGTCGACGGAAGCGGCTTCGAGAACCGCATCGCCGCCACCGTCGCCGGGGCCATGAACCGCAAGGCGGAATTCGTCTGGACCGACAAGCCGGCGATCTTCCTGGTGCGCGACATGCTCGACAAGGGCGCCTGCGACGTCATCGTCGGGATCGACGACGGCGATCCGCGGGTGCTCACCACCACCCCTTACTACCGCACCGGCTACGCCTTCATCACCCGCGCCGACAGCGACCTGAAGCTCGGCAACTGGTCCGACGACGACCTCTCGCGCGTGCGGCGCATCGCCTACCAGTTCCACTCGCCGTCCGAGGAGATGCTCAAGCAGACCGGCCTCTACGAGGACAACCTGATCTATCAATATTCCCTCATCAACTTCACCGACCGCCGCAACCAGTACACCCAGGTTCCGGGAGACGTCCTCGTCTCGGAAGTGGCCAAGGGGGCGGCGGATGTCGCGGTCGCCTTCGCGCCGGACGTGGCGCGCTACGTGAAGGCGTCCAGCATTCCGCTGCGGATGACGATGATCGACCGCAACGGCATGACCGCGGCCGGCAAGCTCGTGCCGCAGCAGTTCGACCAGTCGATGGCCGTGCGCAAGGACGATGCCGCGCTGCGTTCCGAACTCGATGCGGCGATTGCCAAGGTGCGTCCGCAGATCGCGGCGATCCTGCGCGAGGAGGGCATTCCTCCGATGGAACCGGGGCTCGGGCAATGATTGCGCCCGGCATCCCGCCCGGAATCCCGTCGACCAGCCATGGCTGCCTTGGGAGCGACAAAGCGGAATGAACAGAAAGACGATCCTGCGAATCGCCCTCGGCGGCGTTCTCGGCGCCGTGGGAACCTGGGGAGCCCAAGCGGCCCTGACCTTCAACAACACGGTCACCGGAGAGGTGCTGGACCTGAGCCACGGGCTGCCGGAAGGCCGGGACACGCCGGCCGTGAAGACCTTCCTGGAAACCGGCAACAATCCCTACAACGAGAATGCGTCCTGCCTGCCCGTCGGTGCCGAGATCTTCCTGTCGGCCTGCTCCGGCTGCCATGGGCATGTGGCCGAAGGCAAGATCGGGCCGGGGCTCAACGACGATTACTGGACCTACCCGAAGAACACCACGGACAAGGGATTGTTCGAGACGGTGTTCGGCGGCGCCCAGGGGCAGATGGGGCCGCAGTACGGGGCGCTGTCGCTCAACGACATCCTGCTGGTGATGGCCTGGGTCCGGCATGTCTACACCGGCCCTCCGGGCGGGGCGGAGTGGCTCAGTGAGGACCAGCGCCGCGCCTTCAAGCCCTATTCGTCGGCGCGGGTGGAAACGGCACAGGCCCCCGCCGAGCCCGGCCAATGCCGGGCAGCGGTGAATTGATGCGGTCAAGCCGATGCATTCGAACCGGTCTGGACAGGACAGCGCGTGGAACCATGGCGGCGGTCCCTCCGGCCGCCGCACCGAACGGGAAAGGATCATAACGATGACGAAGCCGATGACCAAGCCGACGGCGGAATCCGGCCGCGCCGGTGCCGTGCTCGCCGCCATGGCCGTGGCCGCGGTGCTGGCCGGCACCGCCCTTCCGGCGGCCGCCTATGACGGCACCAACTGCAAGGCGCCCGGCAATTGCTGGGAGCCGAAGCCGGGCTATCCCGCGAAGATCGCCGGCTCCAAGTACGATCCCAAGCACGACCCGATGGAACTCAACAAGCAACAGGAATCCATCAAGGCCATGGACGAGCGGAACCGACAGCGGGTCGACCATTTCAAGAAGACCGGCACCTTCGTCTATGACGTGAAGAAAATCCCGACGCAGTGAACGGACACCGTGAACGGACGCGGTAAACGTCGCGACGCCGTCCACGACGGCCGGGCAGGATGTGGAAGGGGCCATGATGCGTGTTGTCCGCGGCGCCGATGCGGCGCTGAGCGACTGGCTGGCCTGCGCCGACGAGGTGCAGCGGGAGGTGGGCAAGGTGGTGATCGGCCAGGAGCGGGTCATCCGCCTGCTGACGATCGCCGTCTTCGCCCGCGGCCATGTCCTGCTGGAAGGTGACGTCGGGGTCGGCAAGACGACGCTGCTGCGCGCGCTTGCGCGCGTCGTCGGCGGCGCTTTCGAACGCATCGACGGGACCATCGACCTGATGCCGACGGATCTCGTCTACCACGCCCATCTCGCCGAGGACGGCCGGCCGCGCGTGGAACCCGGGCCGCTCCTGCGCCAGGGAGAGGAATTGTCGATCTTCTTCTTCAACGAGATCAACCGCGCCCGCCCCCAGGTCCATTCGCTGCTGCTGCGGCTGATGGCCGAGCGCAGCGTCTCCGCCTTCAACCGCGACTACCGCTTTCCCCATCTTCAGCTCTTCGCCGACCGCAACCGGGTCGAGCAGGAGGAGACGTTCGAGCTGCCGGCCGCAGCCCGGGACCGCTTCTTCATGGAGATCGAGGTTCCCATGCCGGCGGACGAGGCGATCCGGCGCCGGCTGGTGTTCGACACGCGCTTCCACGACATCGACCGGCTGGTCGCCACCGTTCCCGAGGGCATCCTCGACGTCGCCGGCCTGCCCGCCGCCGCCGAGGCGATCCAGAGTACGGTACAGGCGAGCGATGCGATCGAAGCCTATACCATCGCGCTGTGGGGAGCGGTCCGCGATCCGCACCGTCATGGGATCGTGCTGGACGGCGTCGACACCGCAAGGCTGGTGATCGGCGGCGCCAGCCCCCGCGGCGTCTCCTTCCTGGTTCGGGCGGCCCGCGTCAGGGCGTGGCTGGAGGGACGCGACATGGTGGTGCCCGAGGATCTGCGCGACGTCTTCTTCGAGGTCATGGCCCACCGCATCTTCCTGGATCCGGTCTATGAACGGCGCCGCGCGCCCGTCGTGCAGGCATTGTGCCGCGCGGTGTTCGAACGGGTGCCGGCGCCATGATGCCGTCCACCCCCATTCCCTACCGGCTGCGCTGGCGTCCGGGCGGCGCGCGGGCCGGGGCGCATCCCGGCGGCGGCGAGGGCGGCGACGGCGTGTTCCTCCGTCACCGGCCGCTCTGGCAGCATCCCGACCCGCGGCGCATCGATCTGCGCGAGACGGCGCGCGATCCGATGGGTGAGGTGCAGGTGCGCAGCTTCGCCCGCCGCACCGCCGTCGCGGTGGTGGCGGTGGTCGACCTGTCGGGATCGATGGGATTTGCCGGGCGGGTCACGCGGATGGAGAGTGTCGCCGCGCTCTGCGCCACGCTGGCGGTTTCGGCCGGCAAGATGGGCGACCGGTTCGGGCTGGTCGGCTGCGATGCCGGCGTGCGCGAGGACATCTTCATTCCCCCGACCCACCGCCGGGGCGTGGAAACCGATGCCTGGGCGCGTCTCCTGGGGGCAATGCCGCAAGGATCGAGCGCGCAAGGGCTGCTGGAGATGGCCGACCGGCTTCCGGCACGGCGGAGTCTGGTCGTGCTGATCTCGGACTTCCTGCTGCCGCTCGATCTGGTGGCATCCGTGTTCGACCGGCTGTGGCGGCACGATGTCCTTCCCGTTCTGCTCCGCGACGGCGGCGAGGAGGCCGACCTGCCGGGCTGGGGGCTGGTTGCGCTGCGCGACCTGGAAACCGGGCGGCGGCGGCTTGCGGTGATGCGGCCCGGCCTGCGCGCGGCGTGGCACCAGGCAGCCCTGGCCCACCGGGCCGCGCTCGACCGTCTGTTCAGGCGGCATGGGCGCGCACCGTTCATCCTCACCGATGGGTTCGATGCCGACGCCCTGGCCGAACATCTGGCCGCCGGATGAACACCGCCATGCGCCACTCACCGGCCCTTTCCCTCCGCATCGCCCTCTGCATCGCCCTGGCCCTGGCCGTACCGGCAGCCTCCGCCACGGCCGCCGCCGTCCGTTCGGTGGAGCTCTCCGGTCCGCGGCCCTTCGGCTTCTTCATCGGCGACATCATCCGCCATGAGGTCACCATCACCGCCGATCCGGGCCTCCGGGTGGTGGCCGCCTCGCTCCCCAGGCCGGGTCCGCTGACCTATTGGCTCGAATTGAGGGGAGTCGAACTGGAGGATCTCGGCGATCGCGGCGGGTTGCGGCGTCACCGGCTGCATCTGGAGTATCAGACCTTCTACGCGCCGCTCGAACCGCTGGCGCTGGAGATCCCTCCCATCGCCCTGACGCTGCAGGACGGCGCCGAACGGGCCGAGGCCACGGTTCCCGCCTGGACTTTCCTGACATCGCCATTGCGCGAGATCCGCCCGCAGCGCGACGAAACCGGCACCTATCTGCGGCCCGACGCTGCTCCGCGGGGCGTTCCGCTGTCGGGCTGGCTGATGGCGACCGGGGGCTCCAGCGGCTCCGCCCTTCTGCTGCTCGGCCTGATCGCCCGTCACCGTGGCTGGTGGCCGTTCCGCGCCCGTGCCCGGCGCCCCTTCGCCCGCTCCGTCCGCGATCTGCGCCGCAGCCTGCGGGACGGCGCCGACATGGAGGCCTACCGCGCCGCCCTGCTCACCCTCCATCGCGCCTTCGACGCCACCGCGAAGCGTCGGATTCTGGCCGACGACCTGCCGATGTTCCTCGATGCGGCTCCGGCATTCCGCCCGCTGCGGAGCGACATCGAACGCTTCTTTGCCGCGTCCAGGCAGGCGTTCTTTCGCACCGACGGCGCCGCGGCCTTTCGTCTCCTGCCACCCGAGGGGCTGGTGGCACTGGGGCGCCGGCTGGCCGCAGCGGAAAGGGCGGCGGGATGACCCTGGCTTTCGACGATCCCGCCATACTCCTGCTGCTGCCGCTCGCCGCGCTTCCTCTGGCGACGCCGCTCTTCGTCCCGTCGGCCCTCCCCTCCCTTTCGTTCCTTCCGCGGGATCCGGTTTCCACCGGCATCGACATCGGCCTGAGGCTTGCCGCCGCCCTGGCCATCTTGACGCTCATCCTGGGTCTCGCCGGCCTGCATCGGGTGGCGCTGGATGTGGAGCGGATCGGCCGGGGGGCGCCTCTCGTCCTGCTGCTCGACCGCAGCAGCAGCATGGACGACGGCTTCGCCGGCCGTCCGCCCGATGGCGACGAGGAAACGAAGTCGGCCACGGCCCGGCGCCTGCTCATCCAGCTTCTGGCCCGCCGGCCCCACGACCGCGTCGGCATCGTCGCCTTCTCGACGGCGCCGATGCCGGTGCTGCCGGTCACCGACCAGCGGGCGGCGGTGCTGGCGGCGATCGGCGCGATCGATCGGCCCGGCCTGGCCTACACAGATGTCGGGCGGGGCCTCGTGCTCGCCTTCTCGATGGTGGCGCTGGACAGGCCCGACGGCGGACCCGACCCGGGTCATGCCGTTCTGCTGGTGTCGGACGGCGCGGCGGTGATAGACCGACGGGTGCAGGAGGCGCTGCGCGACGCCGCGGTCCGGACGCCGCTGCATCTCTATTGGCTGTTCCTGCGGACCAAGGGAAGCCGCGGCATTTTCGACGAGCCGCAGAATCCGGGCGAGGACACGCCGCAGGCGATGCCGGAGCGTCATCTTCACCGCTTCCTCGCCGGTCTCGGCGTCTCCTACCGCGCCTTCGAGGCGACGAGCGCACAGGCGGTCGAAGCCGCCATCGGCGAGATCGATTCGCTCGAATCCCGTCCGGTCCGCTTTTGGGAGCGCATCCCGCGTCGCGATCTGGCCGGTGCGGCCTATGCCGGCGCTGCTGCCTGTGTCGGGCTCCTGATGCTCGCCAAGCTGGCCGAGCGGCGGCCCGCCGGCGGACGGGTCGCGGCGGACGGCGGCGGCGTCATCCGGCACGGAAAGGCGCGGGCACCATGACCGATGCCCCCAACCCGGCACCGGCCGCCGCGCATGCCGGATCGTTGCGTGCGATGCGGTGGCGCGGACCTCTCCTGTCCGGCGCGCTCTGGGGATTGCTGGCGCTGGCGCTCGGCGCCTGTGCGGCCTGCACCGGCGGCCTGCTGCTCGCCATGCGGGACAACCGGCTGATCGCCGGGCTGTCGGGCGGCCGGGATCTGCCGGTGGATGAGACGGCCGTCGCCGAGCTGCGGTTCGCCCGCGCCCATTTCCTGATGGTGCGGGACCGTTTCGAAGAGGCGCAGATCATGGTCGACCGCCTGCCGCCCGGCCGGAACGGGATCGCTGCCGCGGCGCAATACGACCTTGCCAACGCCCGTCTGCGCGCGGCGCTTTCCCTGCTCGAAGCCGGGCGGATCGATGCCGCCGGGGCGCTGGTCCGGTTGGCCAAGGACGGCTACCGGCACTCGCTCGCGCTCGGTCCGGGGCTGTGGGACGCGAAATACAATCTCGACGTCGCCATGCGCCTGGTGCGGGATTTTCCCCAGATCGACCGCGTGCCGGAGGAGGAGCCGCCCGAGTTGCCGGTGCGGCTGTGGTCGGACCTGCCCGGCCTGCCGAGAGGCCTGCCATGACGCCGCGGGCTTCACGCGACATGCGCTTCCGGCTGCTCGTCCTGGCGTTCCTCGGCCTGCTGGCGGCCCTCGCCCGGCCGGAGGCCACGGCGTCGCGCCTCGGCTTCGATCTGCTGTTCGTCACCGACATCACAGGCAGCATGAACGCGCGCGACCAGACGGTCGAAGGGCGCACGGTGAGCCGGCTGGAGTTCGTGAAGCATGAGCTTCGCGCGCTGCTGGCCCGCCTGCCCTGCGGATCCCGCGCCGGCCTCGGCATCTTCACGGAGCGGCGCAGCTTCCTGTTGTTCGGGCCGATCGAAACCTGCGGAAACTATGCGGCCATCGACGGGGCAATCGCGTCGCTCGACTGGCGCATGGCCTGGGAGGGGGACAGCCGGATCGCTTCGGGGCTCGACAGCGCCATCGCCATCGCCCGCGACCTGGGGAGCAGCCTGGTCTTCCTGACCGACGGGCAGGAGGCTCCGCCGCTTCCGCTGTCGGGTCCGCCGCCGTTCGAAGGGCGGCCGGGAGAGGTGAACGGCGTGATCGTCGGCGTCGGCGGTACGGTTCCGGTGCCGATCCCCCGGTTCGACGACCGGGGGCGCGAGATCGGCTTCGTCCAGGCCGCCGACGTGCCCCACGAGTCACGCGTCGGCCCGCCGCCGGCGGATGCGGCCGCCCGCGAAGGCTGGCATCCACGCAATGCCCCGTTCGGCGCGGCCCCGCTGGCCGGAGCCGAGCACCTGACTGCGGTTCGCGAGCCCTATCTGCAAGAGCTGGCGCAGCGGACCGGGCTTGGCTACGCCCGTCCGACCGGCCCGGACGCCCTTGAAGCCGCACTGAAACGCCACGCCGCCGGCCGCCCCATCGTTGCCGCGGTGGACCTCCGCCCCCTTCCCGCAGGCTTGGCGTTGCTGGCCCTGCTGGCCGTCTACGGCCTGCTGCCGGCCCTGGAGCGTCTGCGCCGCCGCCCTGCCCATCCGCTCACCGGAAAAGGTTGACCCGATGTTGAACCGACTCCTCCTGATCGCCGCACTCCTGGTATCGAGCGCACCCGTTTCGGCCCACGGCCCGACCCCGCAGAAGGCGGAGGAAGGCGTCGTCATCGCGGCCACCCCCGCGCTGGTGTGGGGGATGATCGCGGATTTCGCAGGTCTCGCAGGATGGCATCCGCTGGTCGCGGCCTGCACGGTGGCGGCGGAAACCGCCAGCAATGCCGAACGGACCCTGACGCTGCGCGACGGCGGCATGCTGGTCGAGAGCCTCGACGAGCTGGATGCCGGCGGACGCAGCCTTTCCTATCGCCTGATCAAGCCGAACCTCGAGGCCTTTCCCGTCAGTTTCTACTCGGCCACCCTCACGGTGAGCGGAGCCCCGGAAAACGGCAGCATGGTGCGATGGTCGGCACGCTTCTACCGCGGCGACACCGGGAACTACCCGCCTGAGACGCTCGACGATACGGCCGCCCAGACTGCGATGGCCAATTTCATGCAGGCCGGTCTTGCGGGCCTGAAGGAGAAGATGGAACGGAGGTGACCTCCGCCCTAGCGGCGCATCAGCGTCTCGGGATCGCCTCGGCCTTTCCAATCAGCCCACTTCACAGAAACAACTGAAGCTTTACCGGGACACGCCCTGTCGCAAGTTGGAACCGTACATCCCCGTGAGCTGGAATGGAGCAATGCCGATCAACTTTTACGAGAACAACGAGCCGCAATTGACGGGTATTTCCCATCGCAAAAAAAGAGCCCGCTGCCTGAGACAGAACGGGCTCTTCATAAGTAAATACCCTTTGTGCCAGAAAAATATACAAATACTATCAGTATGATGTCAATACAACGTTAGCAGTATACTAAAGAGAAAATTGCATTATTACGATTATCATTGTTTTGTTTTATATCGTGCGGAATTACGTTGTACCTGATATAAACTCAAACACTATGCAGGCAGGAATCGCATTCATAGCGTCTAACTTCTTGGACATGCGACGCCTTAAGCTGCTCATCGATTTCGACAACGGGACAGGGATCCGATGTCGATAAGACTGCCGTTCCCGATATGGATGGAAACATCCCGTTCGAAGGGGCGCACCATGGACCGTAGGGGTGCCGCCCGAAGCCGCTGGCACCTCGACTATTTCCAATCGGGGTGCCGTCGGCTGCTGGCAGACTCCGGCCTCTGCCGGATGAATATCGCATTTGCCGGACCTGCATCAGCCGGACCGGCCGGTATGCGGCAGTCAGGCCATGCGATCCAATGCTTCGACCGCGTCGGCGGGCAACTCCAGTTCCGCCGCCGCCAGATTCTCCCGCAGATGTCCGACCGAAGAGGTTCCTGGAATCAGCAGGACGTTGGGTGCGCGCTGCAACAGCCAGGCGAGCGCCACCTGCATGGGCGTCGCACCCAAACGGCCGGCGACGCCGGACAATGTGCCGGACTGGAGCGGTGTGAAGCCGCCGAGCGGAAAGAACGGCACATAGGCGATCCCTTTGCCGGCTAGATCGTCGATCAAGCCATCGTCCGCCCGGTGCACGAGATTGTAGTGGTTCTGCACGCAGACGATCCCGCAGATGCGGCGGGCCTCGTCGATCTGGCTGGGCGTTGCGTTGCTGAGGCCGATGTGCCGCACCAGACCCCGTTGCTGGAGTTCGGCCAGCACACTCAACGCCTGCTCGACCGGTCCTTCGGCGGGAGCATGGCCGTTCTCGCCCCACAGCCGCAGATTGACGACGTCGAGCACGTCCAGACCGAGGTTGCGCAGATTGTCATGCACGGCCTGCCGCAGTTCGTCGGGCGACGCCGCCGGCAGCCAGGAAGCATCGTCGCCGCGCCGCGCGCCGATCTTGGTTACGATCAGCAGATCGTCAGGATAGGGCGCCAGCGCTTCGCGGATCAACCGGTTGGTGACATGCGGACCATAGAAGTCGCTGGTGTCGATGTGGTTCACGCCCGCCTCGATGGCGTGGCGCAGCACGGCGATCGCGGCATCGCGGTCTTTCGGAGGACCGAACACGCCGGGACCGGCGAGTTGCATGGCTCCGTAGCCGAGCCGCCTTACCGCCGCCCCGCCGAGGGAAAAACTACCGGACTTGTCGATGCTGGACATGATCGTCTCCTTGATGGCTCGACCAAATCTAGCGGGGACGGTCCTGTCCGATTAGTCTGCACAATAGGGACAACCCGTGCGGATTTTCGAACAATGCGACATGACTTGGGAGACCTGAACGCCTTCGTCGCCGTGGCGCGGGCACGCGGCTTTCGCGACGCCGCACGTGCGGGCAACATCAGCGCCTCAGCCCTCAGCGAAGCCGTGCGGCGGCTGGAGGTGCAACTCGGCGTCAGGCTGCTCAACCGCACCACGCGGAGCGTGGTACCGACCGAAGCGGGCGAGCGGCTGCTGGACCGGCTCGGCCCGGCCCTGCGCGAGGTGGATGCCGCACTCGACGTGGTGAACGGCTACCGTGACCGCGTGGCGGGCACTCTCAGGCTCAACGTGCCCGTCGTCGCGGCGCGGTTGGTCCTGCCGGCGATCGTGCCGCCCTTCCTCGCAGCCTATCCGGAGATACAGTTGGAGGTGATGGCGGAGGACAGCTTCGTCGACGTGCTCGCCGCCGGGTGCGACGCCGGCATCCGCTACGACGAACGGCTGGAGCAGGATATGATCGCCGTCCCCATCGGTCCACGCCGGCAGCGCTTCGCGACCGCGGCCTCGCCCTCCTACCTTGCAGCGAGTGGGCATCCCGAACACCCCCGCGACCTGATGGCCCATGCATGCTTGCGCGGGCGCTTTTCCAGCGGTGCCATGCCTCCCTGGGAGTTCGAGCGCCAGGGGGAGGTGATCCGGCTGGACCCATCCGGGCCGCTGGTGGTGGGTTCGGGAAGCGCCATGGAGCTTGCGATCGAAGCGGCGATCTCCGGTACCGGAGTGATCCACCTGTTCGAGCAATGGCTGCAGCCGCATCTGGACAGCGGGGCGCTGGAACCGGTGCTCGAGCCGTGGTGGCAGTCCTTTTCCGGCCCCTTCCTCTATTATCCCGGACGGCGCCTGGTGCCGGCGCCGCTCCGGGCCTTCCTCGATTTCGTCAAGGCAAGGGGCGCGGCGGGCTGACGCGGCCGAGCGCGCCGGCCAGCGCCTCCATGAAGCGGTCTCCGGCCGCCAATTGAGATACTTCGATGAACTCGTCGGGCTTGTGGCCCTGGGCCATGGAGCCCGGACCGCAGACGATGGTCGGGTAGCCTTCCCGGCTGAAATGACCGGCCTCGGTGGTGTAGGCGACGACGGCGCTGTCGTTGTCGCCGGTGATCCGCCGCACGAGAGCGGCGATGTCGGAGTCGGGATCGGCAACGAATCCCGGGGTGTCGCAGAACACCGACAGGGTGATGCCGGTGTCGGGGGCGACGGCGCGCATCTCCGGTTCCAGCACGTCGCGGCAATGGCTTTCGACCGATTGCAGGATCCGGTGGGGATCCTCGGTCGGCAGATGACGGATCTCCAGGTCGAACCGGCAGTCCCGCGGCACGATGTTGAACGCCGTGCCGCCATGCACCGTGCCGACATGCAAAGTGGTCGAGGATGGGGTGAAGCGGTGGTCGAACGGCCCCTCCCGATAGCGCCGCTCGCTCTCCCGCCGAACGAAATCGATGATCCGGGCGGCATACTGGACGGCATTGACGCCCTCTGGCGCCGTCGAGCTGTGGCATTCAAAGCCGCGGACATGGCCATGGGCGCACAGGATGCCCTTATGGCCGATCACCAGCTTCATCATGGTCGGCTCGCCGACGATGCAGGCTGCCGGTCGGATGCCGCGCCGACGGATGGCCTCCAGCAGACTCGGCACACCGATGCAGCCGATCTCCTCGTCGAAGGAAAAAGCGAGATGCACGGGCCGGTCGAGCGATGCCGCCTTGAAGCGTTCCACGGCATTCAGCGCGACCGCGATGAAGCCCTTCATGTCGGCCGTGCCACGGCCGAAGAGCTTGCCATCGCGTTCGGTCAGGGTGAAGGGATCGCTGCTCCAGGATTGGCCGTCCACCGGCACCACATCGGTATGGCCCGACAGCACGATGCCGCCGTCGCACTCGGGTCCGACCGTCGCCCACAGATGGGCCTTGGTCCCGGTCTCGTCATGGATCAGGTCGGAGCGGATTCCGTATTGGTCCAGATAATCGCGGACCCAGTCGATCAGCGCCAGATTGGACTTCGAACTGACCGTGTCGAAACCGACCAGACGGCTCAGGATGTCTCTACTCGTCATGACAGCCTCCGAATGACGATAAGGCGTGGCGGCCACGGCCCCTGGTTAACCGGGCTTCCTGCCGTTGGCGTCGATGCGCGCGACGATCTCCCCGACGATGCCCCTGCGGAACAGCAGGACGCAGACGACGAAGATGCAGCCGATGACGACCGGCACCGGCAGGCTGGTGGCGGCGAGGTAGCTTTCCAGCGTGACCACCAGCGCCGCCCCCACCACCGGGCCGAGCAGCGTGCCCATGCCGCCGAGCAGCGTCATCAGCACCACCTCGCCCGACATCTGCCACGTCACGTCGGTCAGCGAGGCCAGCTGGAACACCAGCGCCTTGGTCCCGCCGGCCAGCCCCGCCAGGCTTGCCGACAGCACGAAGGCCACCAGCTTGTAGCGGTCGGTGCGGTAGCCGAGCGACACCGCCCGCGGCTCGTTCTCGCGGATCGCCTTCAGAACCTGCCCGAACGGCGAATGGACCGTGCGCCACACCAGCGCGAAGCCGCCGAGGAAGATCGCCAGCACGACGTAATACATCGTCAGCGGCTGGGTCAGGTCGAACAGCCCGAACAGCGTGCCGCGCGGCACACCCTGGATGCCGTCCTCGCCATGGGTGAAGGGAAGCTGCAGCGCCAGGAAGAAGATCATCTGGCTCAGCGCCAGCGTGATCATGGCGAAGTAGATGCCCTGCCGCCGGATGGCGATCGACCCGCAGACCAGCCCCATCAGCCCGGCGACGGCGGTGGCGGCGAGCAGCCCCGCCTCCGGCGCCCAGCCCCATTCCTTCACCGTGTGGGCGGCGATGTAGGCCGCCCCGCCGAAGAAGGCGGCATGGCCGAAGCTCAACAGGCCGGCGAAGCCGATCAGCAGGTTGAAGGCGCAGGCGAACAGCGCGAAGCACAGCAGCTTCATCAGGAACACCGGATACAGCAGGAACGGCGCCAGCACCGCCAGCAGCAGCCCGCCCCCCAGCAGCAGCGCCTTGCGCGCCCCCGCCTCCATCCCCGTCCGCGGCAGCGCCTGGGTTTGCATGCTCATCGCTTATCTCTCCCGTCCGAACAGGCCGGCCGGCTTCACCATCAGCACCACGGCCATGATCACGAACACCACGATGTTGGAGGCCTCCGGGTAGACCAGCTTGGTCAGCCCCTCCAGCAACCCCAGCCCCAGCCCGGTCACGATGGCGCCGAGGATCGAGCCCATGCCGCCGATCACCACCACCGCGAACACCACGATGATGATGTTGGAGCCCATCAGCGGCGACACCTGGTAGATCGGCGCCGCCAGCACCCCGGCCAGCCCGGCCAGCGCCACCCCGAAGCCGTAGGTCAGCGACACCATCACCGGCACGTTGATGCCGAAGGCCTGCACCAGCGTCGGGTTCTCCGTCGCCGCCCGCAGATACGCCCCCAGCTTCGTCCGCTCGATGGCGAACCAAGTGCCCAGGCACACCAGCAGCGACGCCGCCACCACCCAGCCACGATATGTCGGCAGATACATGAAGCCCAGGTTGGTGCCGCCCTTCAGCAGGTCGGGGATCGGATAGGGCTGGCCCGACACGCCATATTGGTGGCGGAAGGCGCCCTCGAGGATCAGCGCCAGCCCGAAGGTCAGCAGCAGCCCATAGAGATGGTCGACCGTGTAGAGCCGGCGCAGCAGCGTGCGCTCCAGCACCAGCCCGACGGCGCCGACCGCCAGCGGCGCCAGCACCAGCGCCCCCCAATAGCCGATGCCGGCATAGGTCAGCAACAGCCACGCCACGAAGGCGCCGACCATGTACAGGGCGCCGTGCGCCATGTTGACGACGTTGAGCATGCCGAAGATCACGGCCAGCCCGAGGCTGAGCAGCGCATAGAAGGAACCGTTGATCAGGCCGAGCAGCAGCTGGCCGAACAGGGCCTGCGGCGGAATGCCGAGCAGATGGGACATGGTGGGTCTCTCGTCTCCCGCTTCACACGCCGAGATAGGTGTGGAGCTTGTCCATGTTGGCGTTGAGCCGGTCGTTGGGGATCATGTCCACCACATGCCCCTCCTCCATGACGTAATGGCGGTCGGCGATGGTGGCGGCGAAGCGGAAATTCTGCTCGACCAGCAGGATGGTGAAGCCGCGCGCCTTGAGCGCCCGCACCGCCACGCCGATCTGCTCGATGATGACGGGAGCCAGCCCCTCGGTCGGCTCGTCCAGCAGGATCAGGGTGGCGCCGGTGCGCAGGATGCGGGCGATCGCCAGCATCTGCTGCTCGCCGCCCGACAGCCGCGTGCCCTGGGTCGAGCCGCGGCCCTTCAGGTTGGGGAACAGCTCGTAGATCTGGGCGACGGTCATGCCGCCCTCCTTCACCACCGGCGGCAGCGTCAGGTTCTCGTCGACGCTGAGGCTCGAGAAGATGCCGCGCTCCTCCGGCACATAGCCGATGCCGAGCCGCGGGATCCTGTGCTGGGCCATGCCGGTCAGCTCCTGGCCCTGGAAGCGGATCGAGCCGGTGCGCTTGCCCATGATGCCCATCACGGCGCGCATGGTCGAGGTCTTGCCGGCGCCGTTGCGGCCCAGCAGCGTCACCACCTCGCCGTGGCGCACCTCCAGGCTGACGCCGTGCAGCACATGGCTCTCGCCGTAGAAGCCGTGCAGGTCGGAAATCTCAAGCATCGCCGTTCCCACTTGGGCGGTTTTCGTCTGCATCCCGTCAGGCATGTCCGGTCCCCCCAGTGCCCATGTACGCTTCCATCACCTGCGGGTTCTTCGACACCACCTCGTATGGTCCCTCGGCAAGGATCTCGCCGCGGCGGAGCACGGTGATGGTGTCGGACAGGTGGGCGACGACCGAGAGGTTGTGCTCGACCATCAGCACGGTGCGGTCGGCGGCGACGCGCTTGATCAGGGCCGCGGTGCCCTCGATGTCCTCATGGCCCATACCGGCCAGCGGCTCGTCGAGCAGCATCACCTCGGGGTCGAGCGCCAGGGTGGTGGCGATCTCGAGCGCGCGCTTGCGGCCATAGGGCAGCTCGGCGGCGGTGTGCCCGGCCCAGGGGGAGAGGTTGACCGCCTCGATCAGCTCCAGCGCCCGGTCATGCAGGTCGTAGAGCGACGACTCCGACTTCCAGAAATGGAAGCTGGTGCCGAGCGGGCGCTGGAGGGCGACGCGGACATTCTCCAGCACGCTGAGATGCGGGAAGACGGCCGAGATCTGGAAGGACCGCACCAAGCCCATCAGCGCGATGTCGGCCGGCTTGGTCCTGGTGATGTCGCGGCCCTTGTAGAGGATCCGGCCGCGGGTGGGCGTCAGGAACTTGGTGAGCAGGTTGAACACCGTGCTCTTGCCGGCGCCGTTCGGGCCGATCAGCGCATGGATGGTGCCCCGCTTCACCTGCAGGTTCACCTCCTTGACCGCGACGAAGCCCTTGAACTCCTTGGAAAGGCCCCGGGCCTCCAAAATGATGTCGTCATTCAAGGTCGCGCTCCCGCGTTCTTTGTGGCTGACGGTGGATAAGCGCATCGAGAAGCCGCAGCGGCGTCTCCGCGATCAGCCGACCCTTCATTTCCGGTTGCTTGCCGTGCTGACCAGCGGGCACTCGCTCTGGCTCAGCGGCAGGTAAGCCTCGCTTGCGGGGATCGTCGCGACCAGCTTGTAATATTCCCAGGGGCCCTTCACCTCGGCCGGTTCCTTGACCTGGACCAGGTAGAAATCGTGGACGAGCTTGTTGTCAGCACGCAGCATCGCTCCACGCGCATAGAAATCGTCGACGGGCATCGATCGCATCTTTTCCATGACGGCTGCGGTCGAATCCGTACCGGCCGCCGCGACGGCCTTCAGGTAATGCAGCACGGCGGAATAGACCGCGGCCTGGGGTGCCGTCGGCATTCTGTTGCGGGCTTGGTAGAAGCGCCGGCCGAAGGCCCTGGTTTCGTCATTCAGGTCCCAATACCAGGCGGTGACGGTCGTCAATCCTTTTGCGATCTCCGGCCCCATGCTGTGCACGTCGGTCAGAAACATGAGTTCGGCAACCACCTTCTGCGAGCCCGTGTTCATGCCGAACTCGTTCCATTGCTTCATGGCGGCGACGAGCTGGTCGCCGGCATTCGCAAAGGCGATGACCTTTGCCTGAGAGCCGCTTGCCTGCAGAATGAACGAGCTGTAGTCGACGGTGCCGAGCGGATGGAAGACCGCACCGGCCGATTTTCCACCGATCTCGGACAATATCCGCTGAGACTCCGCCACCATGTTCCTGCCGAAGGCGTAGTCGGCGGCAACGAAGAACCAGCTGTCCTGCCCTTCCGAGACGAGCTTGCGGATCGGGGCGGCGACCAGATTGTAATTGTCATGAAGCCACGCGATGCCCGTCGGCGAGCATTGCTTGCCGCTGATCTCTGTCGTTCCGACCGCCGAATAGATGACGATCTTGTTCTTGTCCCGGGCAATCGATTGGATCGCCAATGCCACGGCGGAGTTTCCGACATCGGCGATCATGTCGACGCCGTCGACATCGAACCACCGGCGCACGACCTGGGAACCGATGTCGGCCTTGTTCTGATGGTCGGCGGTGACAAGCTCGACCTTCAGGTCAGGCTTCAATTTTTGAAAGTCCTCGATCGCCAATTTGGCGGCGACGACCGACCCGGGCCCCGCCAAATCGGACAATGCGCCCGATTGATCGTTTATGATGCCGATCCGCACCACGCCATCCGAGATTTCAGCCGCCGAAACATCGGCCACGATCGCCATGGCCGAAAATGCAGCCGCAGCCGTAGATATCCGGATCGCGAAACGGAACCAAGACTTGATGGATAGGCTTCGATGATGGTGCATGTTTCCCGTCGTCCCTGCGCTGAGTCGGTCATTGCGATTGCTGTGGCGCGATGGTTCCCTCCGCCCGACAACGTCCCTGCCCTCTTCGCCAGTCGAATGTTCCGACAGTCCTCAGAAACCCCATTGCGACCCTGAAACGGCATCATCGGATCGCAAGCGGTCTTTGACTCGTCCATCGACAAGGACGGTGTGGCCCAATCCGGTACTCGGCCCGGTACTCGGCCCGGCATTCGTCGTTGAAAGGCGGAGACTACGTGCAAGCTCCCCGTTCTGGTTGCAGCACCATTTCCGACCGTTTGGGTCCGGCCGATATGCCTACCAGATTATGTTAACTTTCTTACTTTGGCGGGGCGTCCCCTTGACCGCCATCCTCCTAGGGGAGGATGGCGGGCGGACCCGTGCCTCTCTCGGGATTCAAGCACTGTCACCGGGTCGGGAGGGGAGCCTTCGCAGCGCGCGCGGCGCGCCGCAGGGCTTGCGGCGCCTGGCCGAAGACGCGGATGAAAGCCCGGCGCATCCGCTCGGGATCGCCGAAGCCGGTGATCTGGGCCACGCGTTCGATCATCTCGCTGGAGGATTCGATCCACGACCGCGCGACCTCGATGCGCAGCTTCTCGATCGCCTTCGACGGGGTCATGCCGGTCTCGGCGATGAAGGTCCGGGCAAAATGCCGTGAGCTCATGCCGACGCGCTCGGCGAGAACCTCCACGGTCAGAGCCTCGTCGAGATGCTCACGGGCCCAGGACAGCAGCGCCTCGAAGCGGCCCTTCGGATCCTTCAGGTCGAGCAGAGGCGAGAATTGCGTCTGCCTGCCGCTTCGGCGGTGGTAGAGCACGAGCTGGCGTGCGGTCATCTGTGCGATCGCGTCGCCATGATCCTCGGCGACCAGCGCAAGCGCAAGGTCGATCCCGGCGGTGATGCCCGCCGATGTCCACACTCCGCCATCGCAGGTGAAAATCTTGTCCGGCTCGAGCTTCACCCCGGGATAGCGTGCGATGAAGTCCTGCGTCCGGCACCAATGGGTCGTGGCGCGGCGGCCTTGCAGCAGCCCGGCCTCGGCCAGGACATAGGCTCCGGAACAGACGCTCGCGATCCGCACGCCCCGGCTTGCGAGCCGCCGCACGAAGGCAAGCGTCGTCCGGCATCCCGCCGCCGCCGTCACTCCCTCGCCTCCGGCCACGATCAAGGTGGTGACGGACTTGGCGGACCGCAGGCCATATGCGAGCGTCTCGACGCCGGAGGAACTCCGCACCGGCCCCGCATCGGTGGCATACATCCGGATCGCCGGCGCCTTGCCCGCAAAGCGCCCTGCGATCTCGAACACGGATATGGGCCCTGCGGCGTCCAGCAGCTGGAAATCCGGATAGATCAGAACTCCGATCATGCGTCCGTCCGAAAAGGAGGGAATTACGCCGTTTGCGTCCCGATGGCATCATGGCAGATTTCTTTCGTCAAGCCGAATATTTGGAGCACCGTGATGGCGAAACCGTTGCAAATCGGACTAATGGTCTTCCCCCGCGTGACACAACTCGACCTCACGGGTCCGCTGCAGGTCTTTTCCAGCGTACCGGGCACCGACGTGCATTTGATCTGGAAAAGCATGGAACCGGTACCGAGCGATTCCGTCCTTGCGATGACGCCGACCGTCACGTTTGCCGACTGCCCGCAACTTGACGTCATCTGCGTACCGGGCGGATATGGCACCGACGATCTTCTCAGCGACGATGACGTCCTCGGCTTCCTCCGGAAGCAGGCGGAGGGTGCCCGCTACATCACGTCGGTCTGCACCGGATCGCTCGTGCTCGGGGCGGCGGGCCTGTTGAAGGGCTATCGCGCGACCACCCATTGGAGCGCGGTCGAGGCGCTTCCGCACTTCGGTGCCACCCCGTCCCGGGAACGGGTCTGCATCGACCGGAACCGCATCACCGGCGGCGGCGTCACCGCCGGGATCGATTTCGCGCTGACCCTGGTGTCGAACCTCATCGACCGCGCGACCGCGGAAGCGGTGCAACTGCGCCTGGAATACAATCCCGCTCCGCCGTTCAACGCAGGCTCGCCGGACACGGCGCCGGCGGAGGTTCTCGCATCGATGAGCGAACGGATCGCCCCGTTCCGGGCGCGCAGGATGGAAGCGGTACGGCAAGCCGCCGCACGGATGTCCTGATCCGATACTGCGCGGCGCGACCGCCTCGGAAGACACGAAGCCGGCCTCTACGAAGCGAGGGCGCAATGGTGTGTTATGAAGACACGCGGACCTGCATCGTCTCTCACCACGGACTTCTGGCCGCCTGGGCCGAGACGTCGGCGGAACTTGTCGAAGCGATCGAGGATCCGGTGTTCCCGAGCGTCTTCTCCCGCTCCCTCGCCACGCTGATCTCCTTCGACGAATGCACCCGGCTCCTCTACGACGGCGATGGACCGCCGGTTCCCGGCCGCGACGGTCGGGACCGTCCACCGAGCGGCTCCGAACATCGGGACAGCGGGTCCGTGCCGCATCCATTCCATCGGATGTATCGGGCCGGCATCAGATCGGGGGTCTACCTGCGGCGCGACATCGTCCGGTTCGGCCGCCCCACCGGGGATGCCGGACGGCTGAATCCCCCGGCAGGTCCGGCCGGGGACCTCGATCGCCTGCCGGACGGGATGCCGGATGGGAACGACGAACTCTGCATTTGCCTGCCGATGTCTGGAACTGCCTGCACATTGATGGTCCTCACGCGCAAGCGCAGCAGACGGGGCTTTACGGAAGAGGAGGCCGGAAACGTGAGAGCCGTCCTCCCGTTCCTGACCACGGTGTTCCGCCGCCACTGGCAATCCGCCGGCCTGCCGGCCGACAGCCAGGACGACAGGATCGATTGCGGGCTGCTGCAAAGGATCGAGCGCCTCAGCCCGCGCGAAAAGGAGATCGTCGGCTTGCTGATCGGCGGCCATTCGACGCTGTCGATCAGCCTTCGCCTGGATATCTCCGGAACGACGGTGAAGACCCACCGCAAGAACCTCTACTCGAAGCTTGGGGTCGGCACGATACACGAGCTGTTCAGTCTTTACGGAAATTCCCTCAGGGAACGGATGGCCCGCAGTTATTGATGCGCACCACAGCGATTTTAAAATATTCGCGCCGTTCCCACCGTGAAAGGGGCGCCGCAGGATCGAACGGCGCGCCGGCCGCCGGCGCATGGATCGGGGAGTAAAGGGACGTTGCAGAACTGCACATACGACGTGGTGATCCGAGGGGGTCGTGTCGTCGATCCCGAAAGCGGCCGGGATGAGATCGTCGATGTCGGCGTCAGGTCGGGGCTCATCGCCACCGTCGGTGCGATCCCGGAGGGAACCGGCGGCAAGACCATCGACGCTTCCGGGAAAGTCGTGTGCCCCGGCTTCGTGGACCTCCATGCGCATGGCCAGTCGGTCGCGGCGGACTGGATGCAGGCGTTCGACGGCGTGACCACGGCGCTCGAACTGGAGGTCGGGGTTCTTCCGGTGGCGGCCTGGTACGATCGGCAAAGGACCGAAGGCCGAGTCCTGAACCATGGGGTCTCGGTCGGCTGGATCTTCGCGCGCAAGGCGGTCAAGGCCGGCATCGCCGCGGATCCGGACCTGCACCCGATGGAGATGATGGGCCAGGGCGCCGGCGACGACGGGGGGTGGTCGAGCGCGGTGGCCTCGACCGGCGAGCTTGTCCAAATCCGGGATATCCTGCGCGCCGGCTTGCGGGAAGGAGGCATCGGCATCGGCATTCCGCACGGCTATGCACCGGGAGCGGGCGTCAAGGAAATGACGTCGGTCTGCGATGTCGCCGCGGCGGCGGGCGTGCCGACATTCACCCACATCCCCTTCATGTCGAACACCGATCCGCAAAGCTCGGAGGAGGCCTATGTCCGGCTGATCGGCTATGCCGCCGCGACGGGCGCCCACATGCATGTCTGCCATCTGAACTCCACGTCGCTGCACGACATCGGCCGATGCCGCGATCTCCTTTTGAACGCGCAGAGGATGGGGTTGCCGATCACCGTCGAAGCCTATCCCTACGGCACCGGCTCGACGGTCATTTCCGCCGCCTTCTTTGCCGATCCGGAGTTTCCGAAGCGAACCGGCTCGGCGTACGGCAGCATCGAGCTGATCCACAACCGGCACCAGATGCGCGACCGGGACGAGCTGCTCGGCGTCAGGCAGGCCGATCCGGGGGCGCTGGTCGCCTGGCACTTCCTGGATCTGGAGCGGAACGACGGACACCGGGATCTGCTCGACCTGTCCGTCCTGTATCCGGGCGGCGCCATCGCATCCGACGCGATGCCCTGGGTCGAACCGGATGGCTCCCTCTACCGCGGCGCGGAATGGCCCTTGCCGCCGCGGCTGTCGTCACATCCCAGATCCGCCGGCACATTCAGCAAATTCCTGGGCGATTACCACCGGAACCGCGGAAAGATCGGCCTGCGGGAAGCCATCGAAAAATGCACCCTCATCCCTTCGCGGATCATCGAAGGATGCCTGCCGCAGATGCGCAGAAAGGCACGGCTGCAGGAAGGCTGCGATGCCGACATCGTCGTCTTCGATCCCGAAACCATCGTGGAGCGCGCCAGCTTCGTAGACATGACCGCGCATGCAGCCGGGATGGATGCCGTGCTGGTGGGGGGAACGCCGGTCATCCTCGGCGGGGCACTGGATACGCAGGTGCGGCCGGGCCGCGCGATCAGATGCGAGGGCCGGAACGATGAACCCTGACCTGCCTGCCGATCCCGTCCCGGTGATGCTCGTCACCGGGGTCCTGGGGTCGGGAAAGACGACGCTGATCAACCATATCCTGCAGGGCAGCGCCGGGCGGAGCTTCGCCGCGATCGTCAATGACTTCGGCGCGATCAACATAGACGAGACGATCCTGTCGGCCTCCGGCCGCTCCGTCATCGGCCTGAAGAACGGCTGCATCTGCTGCTCACTCCAGGGGGATCTTCTGCGGACGCTGCGGACGATCCTGTCCCATCGGCCCCGCATCGACGGAATCGTGATCGAAGCGAGCGGCGTGTCCGATCCGCGCGGCATCGTCGCGGCACTGTTCGACCCGGTGCTCAAGGGAGCGGTCAGGCTCGATTCCGTGGTGACGGTCGTCGATGCGCAAGAGCATGACATCTCCGATCCCCTCTGGAGAACCCAGCTGGACGCCGCCGACTTCGTCGTCCTCTCCAAGGCGGATTGCGTGTCCGGCAAGGATTTGCTTGGCGTCAGGACACTGCTGCACGCCATGCGGAAGACGATGGTGTTCGTCATACGGGAGGCCACCGACATCCCGTTCGACATCTTTTTCGGCAACCCACCCGACCGGCAGGACGTGACCGGGGCTTGCCCCCCTCCATTGCACACCGACGACAGGTTCGTGCATCTGGAATGGACGTCGGAGACCCCGGTTTCCCTCCCTGCATTCCAGAATGCGGTCCAGAGCTTCGCCGCGCAGCTCGCTCGCGGCAAAGGCTTCCTTTCGATCCGGGAGCGGCCGGGCGAGCGGTTCCTGTTCCAGCTTGTCGGAAAACGGGCGAGCCTGTCGCCCGGCCCGTCGCCCTCTGCAGGGGATGGCTCCGGCCCCGGCCCCGGCGTGAAGCTGGTTTTCATCGGCCGGGAAGGACAGTTCGATACGGGGCAGGCGAGATCGGCCCTGGAGTCGATCAGGTTCGCGTAGCGCGGAAGCAACGAAAAGACAGGACGGACGGCGCACATGGCGCAGATCGCGATACTGGGTGCGGGCATGGTCGGCATCTGCACGGCTCTGGCCCTGCAGGAGCGGGGGCATGACTGCGTGGTCGTCGACCGGCGGCCGCCGGGGTCGGAGACCAGTTACGGCAATGCCGGTATCATCCAGGCCGAGGCGGTCGAACCCTATGCCCTGCCGGTGAACCCGCTGCTCATGCTCCGCATGGCGTTCGGCTGGAAGAACGCGGTCGCGCTTCATTGGCCGTCGCTGCCGCGCCAGTTTCCGGCGCTCTATTCCTATTGGCGCTCGTCGGCGGAAACGCCGCTGGGCAAGGTCGTTCCGGTCTGGCGCCAGCTCGTTGCGGAAGCGGTGCCGCGGCACGATGCCCTGATCGGCGCGTCGGGAGCCGGCGGTCTCATCCGCAGGCACGGCTATTGGGACGTTCACGCGACGGAGGCCGGCCTTGCCGCGGCCCTGCGCGAAGCGGAGCGGCGCAGGCTGCATTATGGCGTCGACTTCGAGGCCGCGGATTCGGACATGCTCGCACGCGCGGAACCCGCCCTGCGAACCAAAGTCCCGGGCGCCATCCACTGGACGGCCCCCTGGACCTGCGTGGCGCCCGGCCAGCTCGTCGCCGCCTATGCGGACCTCTTCCGGACGAGGGGCGGCAGGATCGTCCAGGGGGACGCGGCTTCGCTGACGCAATCGGGCCGCGGCTGGCGCGTCGGCGGGGAAGCGGTGGAGCACGCCGTCGTCGCGCTCGGCCCCTGGTCGCCGGAGCTGCTGAAGGGACTCGGGTATCGGGTGCCGATGGTGCGCAAGCGCGGCTACCATCTCCACTACGACTGCGACAGCGGCCCGAGCAGGCCGATGCTGCTGGCCGATCACTCGGTCGTCCTCTCCCCCATGCTCGCCGGGTTGCGGATCGCCACGGCGGCGGAACTCTCCGCGGCGGAGGCGGCGACCTATCCGCCGCAGCTGGCGCGGGGAGAGGCGGTCGCCAAAACCATGTTCCAGCTTGGAAAGGCGGTGGAGGGTTCGGCCTGGTCCGGAACGCGGCCCTGCCTTCCCGGCATGCTGCCCCTGGTCTGCAAGGCGCCGCACCATGCAGGGCTGTGGTTCCATTTCGGCCATGGCCATCAGGGCTTCACCCTCGGCCCGGTGACAGCCGAGCGCTTCGCACGGGCGTTCGACGGCGAGGCAGGGGCCATCGCCGGCCTCGACGGCGGCATATCCTAGACCTGGAAGGGTGTCGGGTACAGGCGGGGGCTGGAGGCCGGTCGCACCCCAGCTCCCGCCGCTTTTCAGGGATCAGAAATGGAGCGGCCGGCCGAGCAGCCTCAACGCCGCTTCGTGGAAGGTTTCGCCAAGGGTGGGGTGGGCGTGGATGGTCCCCGCCACATCCTCAAGCTCCGCCCCCATTTCGAGAGCCAGCGCGAACTCGCCCGACAGTTCGGAGACATGGGCCCCCACCGCCTGGATGCCGATCACCCGACGGTCGTCGCGGCGCGCCACCAGCCGGACGAAGCCACCCTCCCCGGCGTCCAGGGTAAGCGCACGGCCATTGGCGGCGAAGGGAAACCGGTCGACCATCGCGTCGATCCCCTGCGCCGATGCCTCGTCCGGCGACAGGCCGACGCTGACGATCTCCGGCTCGGTGAAGCAGACCGCCGGGATCGCGGCCGGGGCGAAGCGGCGGCGGTGGCCGGCAATGATCTCCGCCACCATCTCGCCCTGCGCCGACGCCTTGTGTGCCAGCATCGGCTCACCGACCAGATCGCCGATGGCCCAGACGTTGCGCATCGAGGTGTGGCACCGGTCGTCCACCGCAACGAAGGCGCCCTTGCGATCCACACCCATCGTCTCGAAGCCCCAGCCCTCCAGCCGGGGGCGCCGGCCAACGGTCGAGAGCACCGCGTCGGCCGGCAGACGGATCGTCCCGCCATCCGCAGTCCGCACGGCCAGTGCATGGCCCTCCCCCTCCGCCTCCAGCCCGAGAGCGCGGGCGCCGAGATGAACGGTCACGCCCGACCGCTCCAGCCAGCGCCGCACAGGGTCGGTCAGAGCCTCGTCATAGAGCGGCAGGATACGCGGCTGCGCCTCGACCACAGTCACCGCGGATCCCATCCGGGCGAAGGCGCTGCCCAGCTCCAGCCCGATATAGCCGCCGCCCACCACCACCAGCCGGCGCGGCAGCCGCTCCAGCGACAGCGCCTCGGTCGAGGAAAGCACCGGTCCGCCGAAGGGAAGGGCCGGCAACGGCACCGGTTCCGAGCCGGTGGCGAGGATCACATGCTCGGCCTTCACGGTCAGCGGACCGTCCCTGCCCTGGACGGTGCAGGTCTTGGCGTCGGAGAAGACCGCCCAGCCCTGCAACACGCGCACCTTCGCCTTGCGCAGCAGGGCCGCCACGCCGCCGCTGAGGCGGTCGACGATGCCGTCCTTCCAGCGCATGGCGCCGGCAAGGTCGAGGCGTGGCGGCGTGTCGAGCGCGATGCCGGCATGGCCGTCGCCGACCGACCGCTCCATCGTCTCGAAGCGGGCGGCGACATGGATCAGTGCCTTGGACGGGATGCAGCCGCGGATCAGGCAGGTGCCGCCCAGCCGGTCGGCCTCGACCAGCACGGTGTCGAGCCCGAGCTGGCCGGCGCGGATGGCGGCGACATAGCCGCCCGGCCCGCCGCCGACCACAAGAACCTTGGCGGTGACGGTCTTGATGCTGGGCGTGCTCATCGCGGCTGGTCCATGAAAAGGGTGGCGGGCTGTTCCAGCAGGGCCTTCACCCGCTGGACGAAGGAGGCGGCGTCCCAGCCGTCGACGACCCGGTGGTCGAAGGAGCAGGACAGGTTCATCATCGACCGGACGACAACGGCGCCCTTGCGGACCACCGGCCGCTCGATGATCCTGTTGACGCCGACGATGGCGACCTCCGGCCGGTTGATGATCGGCGTGGTGGCGAGGCCGCCCAGCGCGCCCAGGCTGGTGATGGTGATGGTGGAGCCGCTGAGCTGCTCCCGCCCCGCCTGCCCGTCCCGCGCTGCGGCAGCCAGCTTGCGGATCGCATCGGCCGTCTGCCACGGGTCGAGCGCCTCGGCATGGCGGACCACCGGCACCACCAGACCGCCCGGCGTCTGCGTCGCGATGCCGGCATGCACCGCCTCGAACCGGTGGACGACATTTGCCGCGTCGTCGTAACGGGCGTTGATCTGCGGGAACTCCGGCAGCGCCCGCACCAGGGCGCGGATCAGGAAGGGCAGCAGGGTCAGCTTCGGCCGCGCTGCGGCACCGTCGGCGCCTTGACCCTCGGCGTTGAGGTGAAGGCGCAGCTCCTCCAGCGCGGTGACGTCGATCTCCTCGATGTAGGAGAAATGCGGGATGTGGCGCTTGGCCTCCTGCATGGTCTCGGCGATCCTGCGGCGCAGGCCGCGCACCGGCACCTCCGACACTCCGGTTCGGGCCGGCATGGACGGCCGACCGGCAACGGCGACGCCACCGGCTTCCGTCGCCCCGTCGGCGGCGTAACGGTCGAGGTCGCGGTGCAGAACCCGGCCACCGGGGCCGGAACCGGCGACGAACTGCAAGGGAATGCCGAGATCACAGGCACGCCGCCGCACCGCCGGCGAGGCGGTCGGCTTGACACCGGGCGGCCGGCGGACCGCAGGAGCGGGCGGAGCCGCGTCCGGCAGGACCGCCGCCGGCTTCGGCGCAAGAGCAACGTCAACGGCAACTGCAGAGGCGGCAGGCGGCGGAGCCGGTGCCGCGGCCGCGGCCACGGGAGCATCGTCGGGAAGCCGGTCGTCCGCCCCCTCCACCTCCAGCACGACCAGCTCGGAACCGACCGCCAGCATCGCGCCGGGGTCGCCGTTGATCGACAGCACCGTGCCTGCCACCGGCGACGGGATCTCCACCGTCGCCTTGTCGGTCATCACGTCGACCAGGGTCTGGTCCTCGGCGACGCGGTCGCCGGGCGCAACGTGCCAGACGACGATCTCGGCCTCGGCCGTGCCCTCGCCGACGTCGGGCAGCTTGAAGACATAGCGCGCCATGATCACTCCTCCATCACGCGGCGCAACGCCTCGGCGATCCGCGCCGGGCCGGGGAAATACTCCCACTCGAAGGCATGCGGGTAGGGCGTGTCCCAGCCGGTCACCCGCTCGATGGGCGCCTCCAGATGGTGGAAGCAATGCTCCTGCACCAGGGCGGACAGCTCGGCGCCGAAGCCGCCGGTCCGGGTGGCCTCATGCACGATGACGCAGCGGCCGGTCTTGCGCACCGACGCCTCGATCGCCTCGATGTCGACCGGCACCAGGGTGCGCAGATCGAGGATCTCGGCATCGACCTGCGCATCGCGCGCGGCGGCCAGCGCCACATGCACCATGGTGCCGTAGGCGAGGATGGTGACGGCGGCACCGCTGCGCACCGTCGCCGCCTTGCCCAACGGGATGGCGTAATGGCCCTCGGGTACCTCGCTGGCGGGATGCCTGGACCAGGGCACCACCGGCCGGTCGTGGTAGCCCTCGAAGGGACCGTTGTAGAGCCGCTTGGGCTCGAAGAACATCACGGGGTCGTCATCCTCGATGGCGCTGATCAGCAGCCCCTTGGCATCGAAGGGGGTCGAGGGGATCACCGTCTTGATCCCGGCGACATGGGTGAAGATGGCCTCCGGGCTCTGGCTGTGGGTCTGGCCGCCGAAGATGCCGCCGCCATAGGGCGCCCGCACCGTGACCGGCGCGGTGAACTCGCCGGCCGACCGGTAGCGCAGCCGCGCCGCCTCGGAGATCAGCTGGTCGCAGGCCGGGTAAATGTAGTCGGCGAACTGCATCTCGGCGACCGGGCGCAGGCCGTAGGCGGCCATCCCGACGGCGATCCCCATGATGCCGGCCTCCGTGATCGGGGTGTCGAAGACCCGGGTGCGGCCATGCTTGCGCTGCAACCCCTCGGTACAGCGGAACACACCGCCGAAATAGCCGACATCCTCGCCGAGCACGACGACGTCGCCGTTCCTCGTCAGCATCTCGTCCATCGCCGCGTTCAGCGCCTGGACCATGGTCATGGTCGCCATCGGTCAGACCCCCGCTTGCCGGCGCTGGCGTTCGAGATGCCAGGGCATGGTCTTGTAGACATCCTCGAACATCGTCCGGGCCGAATGGAACGGCCCCTTGTCGAGGGTGCCGAGGGCTTCGGCCTCCTTCCCGGCGGCCTGGACCGCCGCCGCCGCCTCTTGGCCTAGCGCCTCGTGCCTGGCCTCCGACCAGATGCCGAGGCCGATCAGGTGCCGGCGCAGCCGGTCGATCGGATCGCCCAGCGGCCACCGGGCACCGGCATTCTCCGGCCGGTATTTGCCGGGGTCGTCGCTGGTGGAATGGGCGGCCGCGCGATAGGTGAACAGCTCGATCAGCGTCGGGCCGAGGTTCGCGCGTGCCCGCGCCGCCGCCCAGCGCGTCGCCGCGAAGACCGCGAGGAAATCGTTGCCGTCCACCCGCAGGCTGGGAATGCCGTAGCCGAGGCCACGGGCCGCGAAGGTCGTGCGCTCCCCGCCGGCGATGCCATGGTAGGAGGAGATCGCCCAGTGGTTGTTGACCAGATTGAGGATCACCGGGGCGCGGTAGACCGACGCGAAGGTCAGGGCGTGATGGAAGTCGCCCTCCGCGGTGGCGCCCTCGCCGATCCAGGCCGCGGCGATGCGGGTGTCGCCCTTGATCGCCGAGGCCATCGCCCAGCCCACCGCCTGGCTGTACTGCGTCCCCAGATTGCCGGAGATCGAGAAGAAGCCGGCCTCCCTGCTGGAATAGAAGACCGGCATCTGCCGGCCCTTCAGCCGGTCGCCGGCGTTGGAGTAGACTTGGCACATCATGTCGGCCAACGACCAGTCGCGGGCGATCAGAAGCCCCTGCTGCCGGTAGGTCGGAAACAGCATGTCGGCCCGGTAGAGCGCCATTCCTTGCGCGACGGCGATGGCCTCCTCCCCGGTGCATTTCATGTAGAAGGAGGTCTTGCCCTGGCGCTGGGCCCGCTGCATGCGCTCGTCATAGGCGCGCACCGTCATCATCGAGCGCAGCCCGCGCACCAGCGTGTCGGGATCGAGCGCCGGAGCCCAGGGGCCGACCGCGTGCCCCTGATCGTCGAGCACGCGCACCAGGTCATAGGCGAGGTCGGTCATGTCGGCCGCCGGACAGTCGGTGTCCGGGCGGCGGGCGGCTCCGGCCGGCGGCACGCTCAGGGCGCTGAAATCGATCTCGCTGCCGGGCCGCTGCGGAGGTTCCGGCACATGCAGGCTCAACGGCGCCGGACAGGGCAAGGGGGCATCCATGATATTCCTCCCAAACGCAGGCGATGGCATCGGACGAGGGTGTCCGAGGGACGGCGATGACGGCGGCGATGACGGGTGACCGAGGGTGAAGGAGCGGTCGCGTCGCATGCCGCCATGGCTGGTGCATGGCTGCGATCATACCGTTTGACTGACGAATTTTCTTTGCGTTCTAATGCCTGCTATGACGGAATTACGAATTGTTCAATTCGTTCATTCCCCATCTGGAGCGATCTTCAATGCAGGTAGAACTCGACGCCATCGACCGCCGCATCCTGACCCTGCTGCAATCCGACGCCCAGTTGTCGAGCGCCGAGATCGCCGAGCGGGTCGGGTTGTCGCAGGCTCCCTGCTGGCGCCGGATCAAGCGGATGGAGGAGAACGGCGTCATCCGCCTGCGCGCGACCCTGCTGGACCGCAAGAGGCTCGGGCTGAACGTGCTGGTGTTCGCGCAGGTGAAGCTCGCCGCCCATGGCCGCCGGACCCTGCCCGAGTTCGAGGAGACCGTGCGCCAACTGCCGGAGGTGCTGGAATGCTATACGCTGCTGGGCGCCACCGATTACATCATCAAGGTGGTCGCGCGGGACGTCGAATCCTACGAGCACTTCTTCCGCGAGAAGCTGTCCCAGCTTCCTGCCGTGCGTGAAACCAACTCCGCCATCGCCCTGTCGGAGATCAAGCACACCACCGCCCTGCCCCTGTCCCTGCTGGAGTAGGAGCGGACGGGAACCCCGATGTCAGGGGCCGATGGCCGCCGACAGGACCGGATAGCGGGCGATGGTGGCCGAGATCGCCGTCGCCGCCGCGCGCAGGGCGTACAGCCGCTCCTCGACCAACTTCTCCGGCGTCAGCAGCCCGGTGTAGCCCGATGAATTCACCGCGGCGACGATCTCGTTACCGGCTCCGTGGATCGGCACCGCCAGCGCCGTGATGCCATAGTCGAGCTGGTCGACGGTCGTCGCGTAACCGTCGGCCCGGGCCTGCAGGATGATAGCGCGCAGCGCGTCCTTGTCGGTGACCGTGTGGCGGGTCAGCGCCCGGGGCGTCATCTTTTCCAGATAATCGTCCAACGCCGCGTCCGGCAGGCCGGCCAGCAGCACGCGGCCCAGCGAGGTGGCGTGGGCGGGATAGCGGGCGCCGATCACCGCGGACGCCCGGCGCGCGTGCTGGACCGAGACATGAGCGATGTAGATCAGGTCCGGTCCGTCGAGCGTTCCGACGGAGGACGCATCGCCATAGGTGTCGACGATCCGCTTCAGTTCCGGCTTCAGCAATTCCTCGATCCGGGCGGAGACGTAGTAGGCCGACCCCAACGCCATCACCTTGGGCCGCAGATGGAAGCGCTTGTTCTTCTGTCCGACATAGCCCAGCGCCATCAGCGTCAGCAGGGACCGCCGCGCCGAGGACGGCGATGCGTCGATCCGGCGCGCCACTTCGCTCAACGTCATCTCGCCATGCTCGGCGTCGAACGCCTCGATGACCGCCAGACCCTTGGCGAGCCCCTCGACGAACTCCGCGGGCTTTTCCGAATCGTCCAAATCCATCCCCGCCTGATGCGCGTCCGTGTTCGCCGCCGGCCCTCCCCTGCTGGGAGGCAAGACCGGAAGGAAAGGCGGAAGCTAACGCCCCCGATCATTTCCGATCAAGAGTTTTCGCATTCCGAAATCTTGGGCCGCTTCCCGCGCCGCGATCGGGAGCGGGCACAACCATCGGCCGGTCGCACCGTCGCAATGATTCGTTCGTTCGACAATCATTTTCCTTGACTCGATAGCCGATAAGCGAAAGAATTTTCGCTATGAGAAAAAATTTACCGGGAGCGGTCCGTTGAGAATCGGAAAGCAGGACAATGCCTTCAGCGCCATCGCGACATCGGATGCCGACAGCATCACCGTCCGCGGCTTCGACCTCTGCTCCGAGTTGATTGGCGTCGTCGATTTCGTGGACCATTTCTGGCTGCTGGTGACCGGCGAACGGCCGAGCGCGGCACAGCGGACGGTGACCAATGCCTGCCTCGTCTCGCTTGCCGAACATGGGCTGGTGCCCAGCGTGCAGGCCGCCCGCATGACGCTGGCCGCGGCGCCCGAGGCCTGGCAGGGCGCGATGGCCGCCGGCCTGCTCGGCATGGGCAGCGTGGTTGCCGGCAGCTCGGAGGTCGCCGGCCGCTACCTGGCCGAGCTGGTGCAGGAAACCGAGGCGTCGGGCGCCGAGCCGGCGGCGGTCTGCGCCCGCAGCCTGGAGGCGATGAAGGCGTCGCGGCGGAAGGTTCCCGGCCTGGGGCACCCGCAGCACAGCGGCGGCGATCCGCGCGCCCACCGGCTGATCGCGGTCGCCGAGGAGGCCGGCATCGCCGGCAGGCATGTCGCAACCCTGAAGACCCTCGACGCACTCGGCGCCGGCATCTTCGAACGCCCGCTGCCCATGAACGTGTCGGGCGCGATCCCGGCGGTGATGCTGGATGCCGGCTGGCCGCTGGAGGCGATGAAGGGCATCCCGCTGCTGGCTCGGTGCGCCGGTCTGGTCGCCCACCTGTTCGAGGAGGCGCGGCGTCCCATCGGCTTCATCATGTCCCATCAGGCCGACCAGGCGATCGGCTATGACGGCCGCCGGTCGTCCAATGCAGCCGGCAAGGCGGAGTGACGGCCATGACCAAACTGCTCGCCGACATCCGCGTCGTGGAGATGGGGACCTACATCACCGGCCCCGCCGCCGGCATGCACCTCGCCGACCTCGGCGCCGACGTCATCAAGGTGGAGCGCCCGGGCGACGGCGACCCGTTCCGCGCCTTCAAGGGCGGCCTCTACTCGCCGCATTTCCAGACCTACAACCGCAACAAGCGCTCCATCGCCCTCGACCTGCAAAAGCCGGAGGACCGTAGCGCCTTCGACGGCCTGATCGCAGGGGCCGACGTCTTCATCCAGAATTTCCGCCCCGGGATCGCCGAACGCATGGGATTCGGCCCCGAGCAGCTCCGCGCGGCCAACCCGCGGCTGGTCTATTGCGCCATCTCCGGATTCGGCCGCACCGGACCCTATCGCGACCGCCCGGCCTTCGACACGGTGGCGCAGGCCGCAGCCGGCTATCTGCGCCTGCTGACGCCGCCCGACCGCCCGCGGGTGATCGGGCCGGCCATCGCCGACGCGGTGACCGGCCAGTATGCGGCGCTCGGCATCATGGCGGCGCTGCTGCAACGCGCGACGAGCGGACAGGGCCGGGTGATCGACATCTCCATGCTGGAGGCGATGACCCATTTCAACCTGGACAGCTTCACCCACTATTTCAGCGCGGGCGAGGTGATGGGGCCGCTCAGCCGTCCCAAGGTGTCCCAGTCCTATACCTTCGCCTGCGCCGACGGCCGCTGGCTGGCCATCCATCTGTCCTCTCCCGTCAAGTTCTGGGAGGGGCTGACCGAGGTGGTGGGGCGGCCGGATCTGCTCGGCGACCCGCGCTTTGCCGAACGCCCGGCCCGCATCGCGAACCAGGACGCACTGATCGACATCCTGGCGCCGCTGTTCGCGGGCCGCCCACGCGCCGAATGGTGCGCGATGCTGGAAAAGCAGGGCGTGCCCCATTCCGCCGCCTACGATTCCGACGAAGCGCTGGACGACCCCCAGGCGGTCCATCTGCGGCTGACCGTGGAGGCCGAGCATCCGGTGATGGGCCGCTTCCGCACGGTCCGCCCACCCTACACGATCGACGGCGAGCCGGACCTGCAGGTCCTGCCGCCGCCGACGCTGGACGAGCATGGCGCGGCCATCCGCGCGCAACTGGCGTCCGACGCCCCAGGCCGCTGGCCGGCGGCCTGATCAACAAGAACGGGAGGAAAACGAGATGAAGACGGGCTTCACGAAATTCCGGAACACCGGGCTCGCTCTGCTGGCGGCGGTGGCGACGACGGCACTGCTGACCGGCACCGGCCATGCGGCGGATACGATCCGCATCGGCCTCTCCACCAAGGCTTGGTTCCCCTCCTTCGTGGCGGAACTCACCCAGCAGCAGGGCTTCTTCAAGAAGCATGACATCAAGGCCGAGCTGACCGTCTACCAGAGCGGCTCGGAAGCCCTGACCGCCATCGCCGCGGGAGCTGCCGACCTGATGTCGAGCAATCCAAGCATCGTCGGCGAGGGGCGCGAGGCCGGCGTGAACGTCAAGATGGTCGCCATGCTGGCGACCCGGAACTTCGGCTGGCAGATCATGGTGCCGCCCAAGAGCGGCATCAAGACCGTCGCCGATCTGGCCAAGCGCAAGGTCGGCATCACCTCGGCCGGGTCCAACACCGACCTGCTCTCCAGCTGGGTGAAGAAGAAGTACGGCATCGATTTCATCGCCATCCCGGTCGGCGGCGCCGGCCTCGTCCCCAACCTGATCAGCGGCAACCTGGATGCCGTCGTGATCTATCCGCCGCTCAGCTATCAGGTCGCCCTCGACGGCAACGGCCGGGTGCTGACCGACTTCGGCGACGCCATGCCGCCCCATCTCGAGGCCGGCTGGGCGGCGGACGACGACTATGCCGCCAAGCACAAGGACGCGCTGAAACGGGCGCTCACCGCCCTGTTCGAAGGCGTCGCCTACATCAAGGCCAATCCCGACGCCGTCATCCCGCAGCTCGCCAAGTACGACGGCGTCTCCGTCGAGGTCGCCAAGCAGGAATACGCCAGCACCTTCGGCCACCTGTCCGACGACGGCGCGATGACCCGGGAACTGGTCCAGGAGACGCTGAACCTCTACTCCAGCGGCAAGAAGGAGCTGGATGCGGCCACGCTGTTCGACAGTTCCTTCACGCCTGTCGCGATCGCGCGCTGAGCCGGGCGATGGCGACGCGCGGCGCGGTCACGGGCTACGGGGCGGCGGGAGCCGTCTTCCTGGCCCTTTGGGAAGCGGCGCCACGGCTGGGTTGGGTGGACGAGCGGCTGCTGCCGCCCTTTTCCCAAGTCGCCGCCACCCTCGGCGCCATGGCGGCGACGGCGGACTTCTGGCAGCAGGTCCAGCTGACGCTGCTGGAGACGCTGACGGCCTTCGCCATCGCGCTGCCGCTGGGCGCGCTGCTTGGGGTGCTGGTCCAGGAAAGCCGGCTCGCCTCGCTGATCTTCAAGCCGCTGATCTTCTTCGTCTTCAGCATCCCGAAATCGATCTTCCTGCCGATCTTCATCCTGATCCTCGGCATCGCCTTCTGGCAGAAGGTCGCCTTCGGCGTCTTCTCCACCGTCTTCATCGTGATGATGACGACCTTTTCCGCGGTGGAATCGGTGCGCGAGGACCAGCTGCGCGTCGCCCGCTCCCTGGATGCGTCGACGATGCAGAAGATCCTCTTCGTCTACCTTCCGAGCATGACGCCGGTCCTGCTGGAAGCGGTGCGCGTGGCGATGATCTTCAACTTCACCGGCATCCTTCTGGCCGAGATGTACGCGTCCCGCGAGGGAATCGGCAACGCCATCGGCGTCTGGGGCCTGGGCTTCCAGATCAAGGAACTGCTGGCGATGGTGCTCTTCGTCTCGGTCCTGGCCATCGGCTTCAACGAGGCGATCCGCTACGTCGAAGCCAAGTGCGAACACTGGAGGAACTGACAGTGATGCCCCGCATGACCCAAGCCGCGGCGTCCATCCGGAAACGGCACGGCTCCACCATGTCGCTGGTCGGGCCCGACCATCCGGCAGCCGACGCCGGCAAGACGCTGGAGGTCCGCGACCTCAACCACAGCTACAGCGTCAACGGCAAGACGACGCAGGCGCTGAAGGACATCGCCTTCGGCGTCTCCGCCGGCCGCTTCCTCTCCATCGTCGGGCCGAGCGGCTGCGGCAAGTCCTCGCTGCTGATGATGCTGGCCGGGCTGCTGACGCCGAGCGAGGGCACGATCGCCGTCGGCGGCCGGCCCCTGACCAGGCCGGATCCCACCCGCGTCGGCGTCGTGTTCCAGGACGCCAGCCTGTTCCCCTGGCTGACCGCCCGCCGCAACGTCGAGTTCCCGCTGTTCCTCCGCGGCGTCGACAAGGCCGTCCGGCGCGAAAAGGCGGAGGAGGCGCTGGCGCTGGTCGGGCTCGACCGCTTCGCCGACAGCCTGCCGCACGAGCTGTCCGGCGGCATGAAGCAGCGCGTGTCCATCGCGCGCGGCCTCGTCCAGGATCCGCCGATCCTGCTGATGGACGAGCCCTTCGCCGCGCTGGACGAGCAGACCCGCATCACCATGGGCGACGAGCTTCTGCGCATCTGGGAGAAGGCGCGCAAGACCATCGTCTTCGTCACCCACGGGCTGAGCGAGGCGATCTACCTGTCCGACGAGGTGCTGGTCCTGTCGGGGCGTCCCGGCCGCATCCTCGACCGCGTCGTCATCGACCTGCCGCGCCCGCGGTCGCTCGACATGATGGCGCAACCACGGTTCGCAGAGCTGCGTGAGGCGATATGGCATATGATCAAAGCGTGACCCACATCCCGCGCGACCGCGGCACGGCCGCCGGGATGAGCCTGGAGGCCAAGGCGCGGATCTGCCGCTACGCCATCATCGCCGGGATCGTCGCCGCCTGGGAGATCGTGCCGCGGCTCGGGCTGGTGCCGCGCCTCTTCCTGCCGTCGCTCAGCAGCACGCTGACGGTGCTGGTGGCCCAGGCCGACGACTTCGCGCTCCAGATGCTGGTGACGCTGCAGGAGGTCGGCATGGCGCTGGTCTTCGCCTGCGGCTTCGGCATCCTGTTCGGCCTATGGGTCGGCAGCACCCTGGCGGTGCGCAAGGCCCTCCTGCCGGTGGTGTCGGCGCTGTTCGCGGTGCCGCTGGTGGTGCTCTACCCGCTGTTCACCGCATGGTTCGGCATCGGGTCGACGTCCAAGGTGGTGTTCGCCAGCGTCTACGGACTGCTGCCGACGGTGCTGGGGACGGCCGCCGGCGCGCAGACCATCGACCGCCAGCTCACCCAGGCCGCCCGCAGCATGGGCGCGACGCGCCTCCAGCAGATCCTGTGGGTGACCTTGCCGGCGTCGGTCCCCACCGTGCTGGCCTCGTTCCGGCTGGGGGGCGCGCTGGTGATCGTCGGGGTGGTGGTCGCCGAGATGATGATGTCCAGCGCCGGCATCGGCTTCCTGCTGTCCAAATACCGGACCCAGCTGAACAGCCCCGGCGTCTTCGCCGCCATCATCCTGATCCTGGCGCTGGCGATCGGGTTCGACCTCGCGGTGCAGGCCATCGAGAAGCGATGGATCGTCGGGCGCGGCCGGGACAAGGCGGCGCGCAGGCCGGCACAGGGGCCGACGGATGCGTCTTGAGGAAACGGAGGTCGCCAGGATGAAGAAAGTCACCTTGAGCTTCGACAACGGCCCCGATCCGGACGCCACGCCGCAGGTGCTGGACGTGCTGGCCCGCCACGGCATCGCCACCACCTTCTTCGTGGTCGGCGAGCGGCTGCGCGATCCCGGCCGCCGCGCGCTGTGCGAACGGGCGCGTGCGGAAGGGCATGCCATCGGCAACCACACCTACAGCCACATCATGCCGCTGGGCATGAGCGCGAACCCTGACCTGCCGGCCTGGGAAATCGGCAAGGCGCAGGATCTGATCGGCCCGCTCTCCGAGCCGGCGCCGCTGTTCCGTCCGTCCGGCGCGCTGGGCGCCCTCAACGACACGCTGTTCAGCCGCCGGGCGCTCGATTATCTGGTGGCCGGCGGCTTCACCTGCGTGCTGTGGAACGTGGTTCCCCGCGACTGGGACGATCCCAAGGGCTGGGTGGACCGCGCGCTCGACATGTGCGGGCGGCAAAGCTGGCCGCTGGTCGTGCTGCACGACCTCGATACCGGGGCTATGGACTCCCTCGACCGCTTCCTGGGCGAACTGGCGCAGCGGGAGATGAGTGTGGTCCAGGAATTTCCGCCCGACTGCGTTCCCATCCTGGGCGGCCGGATCGTCGGGCCGGTCGAGCGCTATGTCGCCGCCTGACGGGCCGGGCCACCCCCCGGAGAGCCACCCCGTCGCCCTCACCACCCCCGACGGGGTCGGGCTGGCGGTGCAGGACTGGCGCCGTCCGTCGAGCGGACGGGACGTGCTGCTGCTGCACGGCTTCTCGCAATCGCATCGATGCTGGCAACGGCAGACCGGCGGGACGCTGGCGGAGCGGCTGCGGCTGGTGACCTACGATAACCGCGGCCACGGCCGTTCCGGCAAGCCGGTGGACGCCGCCGCCTACCGCGATCCGGCACTGTGGGCCGACGAGCTGCGGACGGTGATCGACGGGCTGGGCCTCCACCGCCCCATCCTGGTCGCCTGGTCCTATGCCGGGCGGATCGCGCTGGACTACCTGACATGCCATGGCGATGGGGCGGTCGGCGGCCTCGTCATGGTCGGTGCCACCAGCACGCTCGCCCCCGCCTGCGTCGGCCCTGCCGCCGCACTGATGGCGGCGATGGGACACGAGGACCCGGCGACGGCGGATGCCGCCGCCGCGGAGTTCGTCGACCGCTGCACCCACCTGCCATTGCCGGACGAGGACGCTGCGGCGATGCGGGCCTCCACCGCCCTGACATCTCCGGCTGTGCGGCGCGCGTTGGCAGGCCGGCCGGCGGACTACGACGGCACCTTGCGCAGCCTCGGCATTCCAGTGCTCGCGATACATGGCGAGGACGATGCGGTGATCCGCCCGGCGATGGCGCGGCACACCGTGCGGCAGGCCCGGAACGCCGGGCTGCGCCTCTACCCCGAAGTCGGGCACATGCCCTTCTGGGAGGCGTCCGACCGCTTCGACGCCGATCTGGCCGCCTTCGCCGACGCCTGTCCCTGACGAACCGGCATTGTTTTTTCGAGTGAAACCGGAGAATCATTTGTAGAATAGAACAACGCCCGCACAGGAGAGGGGGCAGCGTGACCGGGACCGACGTCGTTTCAACATGGGAAACCGGACGCGGCCGGCAGCCCCCCGACCGGGCCGGACATCGAGGGAGGAGCGCGCAGCCATGACCGCCAGATTGCAGGGGAAGACCGCCATCGTCACCGCGGCGGCGCAGGGAATGGGACGGGCCGCCGCCCTGGCCTTCGCGCAAGAGGGCGCCAGCGTGGTGGCGACCGACATCAACGAAGGTTTGCTGGCCGAGCTGGACGGCGTGGCCGGCATCGCCACCCGCCGCCTCGACGTCTGCGACCCGGCGGCGATCCAGGCATTCGCTGCGGAGATTCCGGCCCCGTCGGTGCTGTTCAACTGCGCAGGCTATGTCCATGCCGGAACGGTGCTGGATTGCGGCGAGGATGATTTCGACTTCGCCGTCACGCTGAATGTCCGGTCGATGTACCGCATGATCCGCGCCTTCCTGCCGGGGATGCTGGAGGCGGGCGGCGGCTCCATCGTCAACATGTCGTCGGTCGCCTCTTCCATCATCGGGGCGCCGAACCGCTTCATCTACGGCACCACCAAGGCCGCGGTGATCGGCCTGACCAAGTCGGTCGCCGCCGATTACGTCACCCGCGGCATCCGCGTGAACGCCATCTGCCCGGGCACTGTGGACAGCCCGTCGCTGCATGACCGCATGCGGGCGCTGGGCGACTATGACACCGCGCGCGCCGCCTTCGTCGCCCGTCAGCCGATGGGCCGGCTGGGAACCGCGGAGGAGGTGGCGAAACTCGCCGTCTATCTTGCGTCCGATGAATCCTCCTTCATGACCGGGCAGGCGGTCGCCATCGACGGTGGCTGGTCGAACACCTGACCGGCAGCCGGCCGGCCGCTCCGGTCTGCACAACGGCCCGAAGCGGCAAGGCCGGGCACGTCGCTCTGTCCAAGGGGGGCACAGGCGATGGCGGCCGGCCATGGACCGACCGCCGCCGCCTGTCACTCCGGCACGGTTCCCTTCACCACCACGCGCATCAACACACGCCTGTGCTTGCCCATCTCGTAGTTGGCAGTGGCGCGGTGCAGCAGACACCGGTTGTCCCAGAACACCAGATCGCCATGCTTCCATCGGTGGGTATAGACGAACCGGTCCTGGGTCGCGTGCTCCAGCAACTCCTCCAGCAGGGCGCGGCCCTCCTCCTCCGGCAGTCCCTCGATATGGGAGCTGTACATGCCGATATACAGGCTCTTGCGGCCGGTCTCCGGGTGGGTACGGACCAACGGATGGGCGATGGGCGGAGCAGCGGCGATGTCCTCTTCGGTCGGCGGGGCACTGCCGGTGTAGCAGCGCATGAACTCCAGGCTCTGCACCGACTTCAGCCCTTGGATCCGCCGACGGGTCGCCTCCGGCAAGGCGTCGTACGCCGCGGTCATGTCGGCGAATTGCGTATCGCCACCGTTCGGCGGCAATTCCACCGCCTGCAGCATCGTCAGCAACGACGGCTCCCTCAGGAAGGACTTGTCGGTGTGCCAGAAATAGTTGGAGCTGATGAAGGGCTTGGCCACCGGGTTGCCGGCGGCGTCCAGGTTGGTGATGGTGTGGACCGCGTCCCATTTCGACCCGTCGGCCAGCCGGATCATGTGGCTTTCGATCGGGCCGAACAGTTCCGCGAACCGGTACATGCGCTCCTTGTCCAGCGATTGGTTGCGGATCACCAGCAGGTGACGGTCGCGGAAGGCCGCGCGCACCACGCCGGCCGCCGCATCGTCGAGCGGCCGGGAAAGGTCGAGCATATCGGTCTCCGCCCCGATCATGCCGTCGAACGGCCGGAATATCGGGGAGGAGATGGCGGGGGAGATGGCGGAGGCATCGGCTTGCGCATGGAGGCTGGTCATCGGATCGGTTCCTTGCGAATCGGATTGGGTGTCAGAACGGGCGGCGGCAGGCCCAAAGGGCGGCGCGCGTCAGGATTCGGCGGTGCTGCGGGTGTTCCAGGGCCGCGCGGTCGTGGCCCGGCGTGTCGGCGACCGCACGGCCCCGGCCGGCCTCGCGCGTCCACAAGGCCGGCCAGGCCTTCCCGCCTTCCGACGCAACGGTCGCCAGGGGCTCGACATCGGCGGCGAGATCGAAGTCGCAATAGGCTTCGTCGGCCAGTGCGAAGGGCGGCAGGCCGGCGGTGAGGGGATGCGGTTTGGCCGTGGGGACCAGGGTTACGGACCCACGCGGCGGATGGGCGGAGCGGCCCCAGACCCAGGCACCGCCGAGCAAATCCATCCACTCCGGCCAGTCGTCGAAGCAGATCAGGGCGGTGTGCAGGCCCAACAGCCCGCCGCCACCGGTGACGAAACTCGACAGCCGCTCCCGGCCCTCCTGCGACAGCGAGAAGGCCCAGCGCTCGCGGTGCGGGGCGTATTTCTCGTTGCCCAGCATCCGCCAACGCAGCGCGTAGACGGTGAGCAGGTCGAAACCGCCCTGCCCCAGCGCCTGGAGGCCGCCCTCGATGTCCTCGGTGACGGTGGAGACGACCCCCGCCTCGGCCAGCACGTCCGCCAGCGCCGGTGCGGCGTCGGCGAAGGGGTGGCCGATGCCTCCGGTCAGGATCAGGTTGCGGATCGCCCCGCTCATCGACCGACCGCCGGCGGCTTGACCGCCGGTGCGCGACGGGGCAGGTGCATCTTCAGGCTGAAGGACACGCCGCCGTCGACCATCAGATGCTGGCCGTGGATGTAACGCGCCCGGTCCGAGACCAGGAACAGCACCGCGTCGGCGACGTCGTCGGCGGTGCCGAGCGACCGGGCCGGCACGGCGCTGCCGCGCACCGCGCGCACCTCCGCATCGGCATGGATCGGCGCCGACATGCCGGCGTCGATGAAGCCGGGGGCCACCGCGTTGACCCGCACGCCGCGCGGTGCCAGCGCCAGCGCCAGATGCTCGGTCAGCAGCGCGACGGCTGCCTTGGTGGCTGGATAGGCCCCCGCATCGGGGCTGGGAGCGACCGCGTATCGCCCCCGACCCGCGCTCCGCCATCCGCCGCGCCACGGCACGGGTGACGATGAAGGTACCGGTCAGGTTGACGTCCACCACACGCCGGAAATCGGCGACGCTGTGGTCCAGTATGTCGCCGAAACGGACGATGCCGGCATTGTTGACCAGCACCTCGGGATCGTCGCCGAAGGCTTCATCCATCGCGGCCACCACCGCCTCGACCTGCGCCTCGTCGGTCACGTCGGCGGTGAAGGCCAATGCGCCGGGAATGCGCGCAGCCTCGGTTTCCAGCCCGGCGGCATCGAGGTCGAGCAGCGCCACGCGATAGCCCTCGCCGGCCAGACGGCGCGCGATGGCCGCGCTCAGCCCGCCGAAGGAACCGGGCTTCGGACCCGCGGCGTTGTTGACCAGGATGTGGATCGTGCCGAATGCCTCGACGACCTCCCCTGCCAGCCGCTCCACGGCATCCGCATCGCCGACGTCGGCGCGGATCGCCAGCACCACCCGCGCGCCGGTTTCCTCCAGAAGCGCCCGGGCGTCCTCCAGCCGTCCGGGATCACGCCCGCAGATGGCGACGGCGCAGCCTTCGCACGCGAACCCCAGCGCCGCCGCCCTCCCGATGCCCTGGCTGCCGCCCAGCACCAGCGCGACCCTGCCCTTCAGTCCCATATCCATCGGTGTGTTCTTCCATTTCCGGATGCAACGGCGGGCCTTCGGCCGCGCGGACGTTTGCTGACGACGGTGCCGGCCTCGGGCTGGAAATAGCAGCGCTCGGGCTTGTAGACGCCGCTCGCCACGGTGATGCCCCAGCTCCCGTCCTCCAGCGCCATGAAGCCGTGGATGTCGGCCGGCGGGGCGATCACCACGCTGTCGCCCGGCTCCAGCACGCGATCCTCGACCACAGCCAGATCGGCCTTGCCGGAAACCGAACCGTCGTCGCGCCGCTCGTAGACGGTGTGCTGCACCCGCCCCTGGTAGATCGCCATGCTTTCCCAATTGCCGTGGTCGTGGACGGCGATCGGCTGGCCGCTGGGCAACTCGAACAGCAGGATCGACAGGTCGCTGTCATAGTAGAGATACTGCGAGTTCGCGACATGGTTGCCGATGCGCGGCACGCCGGCCGCGCAGAGATCGGGCCGGGCGGTCAAGGCGGCAAGCGGCTCGCGCAGCGCCGCCGTCAGGCGGGCGGTGTCGTGACCGTGGACCTCGATCGCCCGGATCGCCGCCTGGGCGCAGGCGCGGATTGCGGAACCGGTTTCAGGACTGGCGACCATGATGTTTCCTCCGGAAGTCCGTCGAGGGGCGGGAGCGAAAGGCGGGTGTCAAAGCGCCGCCAGCAGGCGCCGGGTGGCGGCGGCCGCGCGGGCGACGCGGGCCGGCGCGTCCATCGTCCGCGCCAGGGTGGCGGTCGGAATCTCCAGGGCGAGCGGCAGGCCGGGCGGAAGCGCGCGCAGCAGGCCGATCAGGTCGATGCCGCCCTCGCCCGGGAACAGCCGCTCCTTCACCGCGGTGTGCAGCAGGGAGTCGCGGTCGGCCGCATGGTCGCGGGAGGCGGCGACAGTTCCGGCACCGTGTAGTAGGAGAGCGACAGCGGATTCATGCCGCGCCTCCTGCCGCCGGAGCTGGGGCCGGGGCCGGACGGACCCCGCCATACTGCGCCCAGGTGCCGGCGACGTGCCATCCGGCGTCCACCACCAGATTGACGCCGGTGATCGCCGACGCCCGGTCGGAGGCCAGGAACTCGATGCCCTCCGCCACCTCGCGCGGCTGGACGATCCGGCCGAGCGCCGTGAATTCGGCCGGGTCGGCGGCATAGCGGCCCGACCTGATCCGCTCCACCACCCGCGGCACCAGGGTGGAGCCGGGGGAGACGCAGTTGACCCGCACCCCGGCGCGCCCCCATTCCCCGGCGAGGTTCAGCGTCAGGCTGACCACGCCCGCCTTGCTCGACGCATAGGCATGGACCGGCACCGAGCCTGTCGAACTCCGGGCTGTGCAGCGGTTCGCGCGCGAATTCGGTGCCGGTCGCCGCCCCCCACAGGCCCAGTTCGGTGACGGACCGCTCAAGTTCCTCCGTCGCGGCGCGGGGATCCTGCATCGGCAGGGCGGCCAGCCCGCCCAGCCTGCCGGGATGGCGCCCGACCAGTTCCGCCAGCGCGTCGTTGTGACGGCGGCAGAAGGAAACGGCCGAGGGCACGTCGATATGGTGGAAATAATTCAGCGGGCTGGCCGACAGCACCTGGAAATCGATGCCGGCCCGGTCCATGCGGCGAAGCCGGAGCTCCGGATCGGTGAAGGGGCTGTTGAGGTGGCGCACGCCGCTCAGCCGGTAGTTGCCGACGCGGTACCAGGGCTGGCCGTTCCCGTCCACGCCATGCTCCGGTCCGTGGACGCCGGCGGCGCCGTTGGTCGCCTCCAGCCGGACATGGGCATGGACGTCGATCAGCTTGGCGGTTTCGATGGGCATGGCAGGGCCCTTTCCACCGGACGGGCCGGCGGCCGGAAAGAAGGTGGACGGAGGTGCCGAAGGATGGCCGGTCCGGTCAGGAGGCCCGGTGCATCCGGTTGTCCAGCGCCAGCAGCGCGCTGTTGACCGCCAGGGCGAACAGGCCGATCAGCACGGTGACGCTCATCATCGTCGCGGTGTCGTTGACGCTGATGCCGTTCATGATCATGAAGCCCAGCCCGCGCTTGGACGCGAACATCTCGCCGACCATCACGCCGAGAAGGGTGATGGAGAAGCTGATGCGCAGGCCGGTCACGATCTAGGGCACCGTCGCCGGAACCAGGATCGCGGTCAGGGTCTGCATCCGCGACAGCCGCATGGCCCGGGCAGAGCGCCGCAGCACCGGGTTCATGGCCCGGATGGCGCCCATGGTGACCAGCATCATCGGGATGAAGCCGTGCAGCGTGCCGAAGGCGACCTTCGCCGGCATGCCCAGCCCGAACAGCAGCAGGATCACCGGATAGAGCGTGACCTTGGGAATGGCGTGGAGGGTGACGAACAGCGGCTCCAGCATGTCCGACAGCGACCGGTTGGCACCGATCAGCACACCCGCCAGCCCGCCGCCGATGCAGGAGATCAGCAGCGACAACCCCAGCGCCTTGGCGGTCTCCGCGACATTCTCCCAGAAGGACGGGTTGCCGAACAGGACGACCAGCCGGTTCAGGGTGACCAGCGGCGAGGCCAGCGCCTCGTCCCCCGCCATGCCGTGGAACAGCTGCCAGCCGCCGAGGATCAGCAGGACGATGACGGCGGCCGCCACCAGCTTCTCCCCCGTTCCGGCAATGTCGCGGGCGGCACCGACGCGGCCGGCGCCGGAGCGGTGGCGCACCCGCTGTTCCGCCCAATGCAGCAGGACGGTCAGGCTGGACACGAAGACCACCACGAACAGCAGCAGCGCGTACATCGTCCGGTCCTGGAGATTGTTGTACGCGAAGGCGATGGAGTAGCCGAGCCCGCTGCCGGCCAGGATGAACTCCGCCCCGATGACGCCGGTCACCGAATAGCTCAGCGCCAGCTTGACGCCGCTGAAGATGTGCGGCCCGGCAGCCGGAAGCTGGATCAGCAACGCGTCCTGGAGCCGGCCGAGGCGATAGGTGCGGCCGACCTTGCGCAGCACCGGCGGAATGCGGTCCAGCCCGGACAGCGTCGCCGTGACCATCGCCATCACCGCATAGAGAAAGCCCATGGCGATGATCGGCAAGGCGTTCATGCCGAGCAGCACGATGAACAGCGGGTACAGCACGAAGGCGGGCTCGGCGGCAATCGCGCTGGTGCGGTCGCGCGGCCAGCCGGTCTCGATGATCTCGATGAAACGGCCCGGGCGGGACGACATCACGCCGATGCGGTCGGACAGCATCGCCGCCTCGTCCAGCGCATGGGTGATCAGCAGGACGGTCGCCCCGCTCGCCCGCCACAGCCGCAGCAGCTCATCCCCCATCAGCAGGCGCGTCTGCTGGTCGAGCGCGCCGAACGGCTCGTCGAGCAGCACCAGGTGCGGGCGCATCACCAGCGTCCGGGCGATGCAGACGCGCTGGCGCATGCCGCCGGACAGCTGGTTGGGATAGGCGTCGGCGAAATCGTTCAAGCCCATGAAATCGATGGCATGGCGCACGCGGTCCTCCGCCTCGGCGCCCAGGAAGCCGGCACGCCGCAGGCCGAAGCCGATGTTGTCGCGCACGGTCAGCCAGGGAAAGGACGCATCCTCCTGGAACACCACGCCGACACCGTCGGGAACCGTGCCGCGCACGCGCTTGCCCTCGAAGGTGATGGTGCCATCGGTCGGGGCGCTCAACCCGGCAAGCACGTCGAGCAGGGTGGATTTTCCGCAGCCGGACGGTCCGACGATGGAGAAGAACTCTCCCCGCCGCAGCTCCAGATCGACCGGCCCCAGCGCATGGACGACCGACCCGAAGATGCGGGTGACGCCGGTCATCACGGCATGGCTTCCAGCCGCCGAGCCGTTGGCTCCCGGGGTGCGGCCGAGGGGAATCGGTTGCGCCGGATGGGGTGCGCCTGCCGGCCCATCGGGGACCGGTGTTCGTTCTGACGATAGGCCACGCATGGGTTGTGTCTCCCTCCCGGTGACTGGCGTTCTGCGTTCCGCCTTGTTTCTGTTTGTTTTGCAAGCAAACAAATGCAGCCCGCCGGTCCTGTCCAGGACAGCTTTGGACCACCCCCATATGAAAATTGTTTGCCCCCCTCTTTGCCGATGCGACGCTTCGGACCGCGCACAGGCGCCGCAAACCGCCGAAAGGATGGACACCACCGATGCGCAGCCGCCAATTGGAGAGCTTCATCCTGGTCTGCGAACTGGGCAGCATCAGCAAGGCGGGGCTGGCGCTGAACATCGCCCAACCGGCGCTGGGGGTGCAGATCAGGGCGTTGGAGCGGGAATTCCGGTCACGCTGCTGGTCCGCACCGTCACCGGAACCCATCCCACTCCGGCCGGCCTCCTCTTCCTGGAAGAGGCGAGGCTGATCGTCCGGCGCCTGCAGGATTTGAAACGGTCGCTGCACGAGGTTGCCGGGCAGGTTCCAAGGACGCTGGCGGTGGGACTGACCCCCAGCCTGTCGGGACTGCTGGCCGGCAGGCTGATGGAACGGCTGCGCAGCGCCCTGCCGGGGGTCGAACTGAAGCTGTTCGAGGAGTTGAGCCATGCGCTGATCGGCCATGTCTCGTCGGGCAAGCTGGATCTCGCGCTGGCCTACACGGTGCCGCATAGCCGCATGCTGCACAGCGAGCCACGGCTGAACGAGGCGTTGTGCCTGATCACCCATCCGGGCTCGCGCTTCGACGGGGCGGGGCCGGTAACGCTGGCGGACATCGCCGGCGCCGAACTGGCGATGCCCAACGAGGGCGATCTGGTCCGGCGGCTGATCACCGAGGCGATGACCGCGCGCGGGCTGGTGCCGAACGTCGCTTTCTCGCTGGAATCCATGCAGGCGATCAAGGACATGGTCCGGCGCGGACTGGCCTGCGCGATCCTGCCGCACAGTGCCGTCGCGGAAGACCTCCAGGCCGGCGCCCTGGTGATCCGGCCGATCAGCGAGCCGGCGCTGACGCGCACGCTGTTCCTCATCCGCCCGACCGAAAGCGAACCGAACGCCGCCACGGCCCAGGCCCTGCACATCATCGACGATCTGCTGGATGAATTGCGGCGCGAGGATCGCAATTTCACCGTCGCCACGGTACCGGCCTGACGTCTCACCCCCACCCGGCAAGAAGAAACCGCATCGCAGGCCCAGAATCCCGACGGGGCCTCGATGACCGTATGGAGCACCTCGCCCCACCGCGGGACATGGCGACCCCTCTATAACCCCCGGGAATAGACTGCCCGGAAATCGATATTGGACGAGATAGGGCTGGTGGCGTCAAATCGGGGCCGTCAGTCAAAGGACGCCTCCCATGAAAGATCTCACCCAATGCGTGGTGAATCCTTCGGTCGCCACCGAAGGATTCGACAGCCTCAGCGTGCCCGTCCATCGTGGATCGACGATCGTGTTCGCCAATGCCGAAGGCTACGCGACACGCGGCGAACGTGGACACACGGGCTATACCTACGGCCTCTACGGCACGCCCACCACCAGGACGCTCGAAGCCAAGCTGACGGCGCTTGAAAACGGTGCCTGGACATTTCTTTTGCCTTCGGGCCAGGCGGCCAACAGTTTCGCCGTGCTGCCCTTCCTGCAGGCGGGCGACAGGATCCTGATCGCCGACACCTCCTATCCGCCGGTGCGCGACTTCGCCAACCGCGATCTGGCCAGGTTCGGCGTCGAGGTCGACTATTACGATCCGACCTCCGTCGCCGACCTGGAGCGGCGGATCGATGGACGCACCCGGATCGTGTGGTGCGAATCCCCCGGCTCCACGACGATGGAAGTCCAGGACCTGCCCGCCATCGCGGCGGTGGCGCACCGCCATGGCGCCCTGGTCGGCTGCGACAACACCTGGGCCACCCCGCTGAACTTCAAGCCGCTCGACCATGGCGCCGATCTGGTGACCGAAGCGCTGACGAAATATGTCGGCGGCCATTCCGACCTGCTGATGGGATCCCTCACCGTGCGGGACGAGGCGCTGATCACGCCGATCCGCAGCGCTCTCGGCCGCTATGGAATCGGCGTATCGCCCGACGACGCCTCGCTGGTGCTGCGGGGGATGGAAACGCTGGGCGTGCGGATGCGGCAGGCGTCCGACGGGGCGATGGCCCTGGTCGAGCGGCTGGCCAGCCACCCGCTGGTCGAGGAGGTGCTGTATCCGGCGCTCGCCGGCTCTCCCGGCCATGCGGTGTGGAAGCGCGACTTCCTGGGAGCCAGCGGCGTCTTCAGCGTGGTGTTCACGCCGGCGGCGACCCCCCACGTCTCGCCGGCCCTCGACGTGCTGCGCACCTTCGCCATCGGCGCTTCCTGGGGCGGAACCCGCAGCCTGATGGCCCCGATGCCGGTCAGGCGCAACCGGACCGCCCGCCCATGGCAGGGCGAGGATCTGATTTTGCGCATCAGCGTCGGGCTGGAGGATCCGTCCGACCTGCAGGACGACCTCACCGCCTTCCTCGACGACATCGCCGCACGGACGGCCAAGGCACACGCCGCCTGACGGCAGCGGGTCCACACACGCACACGCACTGCCGACAACGGCAGGCGGACAACAAGCAAGACGACGAACAGGGGTTTTCCTCATGACCACAACAGTTTCCGGCTGGCGGCGTGCCGCCGCCCTCACCGTCGCGACGACCGCCGCACTGCTGGCGATCGGCTCGGCGACCGCATTTCCGGCCCTGGCCGGCACCACGCTGGACGCCGTGAAGGCCCGCGGCAAGGTGATCTGCGCCGCCAGTTCCGGCACCATCGGCTTCAGCGCGCCGGACGACAAGGGCTATTGGCGCGGGCTTGACGTCGAGACCTGCCGCGCCGTGGCGGTCGCCGTCTTCAACGACAAGGACAAGGCCGAATTCGTGCCGCTCAGCGGCCAGCAGCGCATCCCGGCCCTGCAGAGCGGCGAGATCGACATCCTGCCCCGCACCCTGACCTGGACGATCCAGCGCGACGGCAACGGCATCAACTTCACCACCCCCAACTATTACGAGTTCACCGGCTTCCTGATGCCGAAGAGCCTCGGCGTCACCAAGGTTCAGGACATGAAGGGCGCGTCGGTGTGCGTGCAGACCGGCTCGACCACCGAGGTCGTGGTGAACGACGTGTCGCGCGAGCATCAGCTCCAACTGACGACCGTGGTCTTCGACAGCGTGTCGGCGTTGCGGCAGGCCTTCTTTTCCGGCCGCTGCGACGCGCTGATCACCGACGCGGCGGCGCTGGCCTCCATCCGCGCCACCCAGGCGAAGACCCCGGCCGACTACGTCATCTTCCCGGCCACACCCTACATGGACGCGCTGACCCCGGCGGTGCGGCACGGCGACGACCAGTGGATGGACATCGTCACCTGGTCGTTCCAGGCGCTGACGGCGGCGGAGATGTTCGGCATCACCCAGGCCAACATCGACCAGAAGCTGACCTCCGGCGATCCCCGCGTCCGCCGCTTCCTGGGCGTCGAGCCCGGCAACGGCACGGCGATCGGGCTGGACGACAAGTTCGCCTACAACATCGTCAAGCAGCTCGGGAACTATGGCGAGATCTTCGACCGCAACCTCGGCGCGGGCAGCCCGCTGAAGATCGACCGCGGCTACAACCGACTGTTCCGCGACGGCGGGCTGATGTTCCCGCTCGCCTTCCAGTAAGCCCGCCCCGCATCCGCACAGCATCCGGGAGATCGGCCCATGCTCGCCGCCCTCTGGGACAGCCCGCGCCTCCGGGCCTGGGCCGGTCAGGCACTTCTTCTCCTTCTCTTCGTCGGGACGCTGGTCTGGCTCGCCGGCAACACGGTCGAAAATCTGGCTGTCCGCAGCATCCGCGTCGGTTTCGACTTCCTCACCCGGCCGGCCAACTTCCCGATTTCCGAAAGCGTGATCCCCTACAGCCCGACCGACAGCTTCGCCTGGGCCTATGTGGTGGGCGTCGGCAACACCTTGACGATCTCGGCCCTGGCGATCCTGTTCGCCACCCTGCTCGGGCTGTTCGTCGGGCTTGCTCGGCGGTCGGCTCACCCGATGCTGTCCGGAGCGGCAGGCGTCTTCGTCACGGTGGTCCGCAACACGCCGCTGATCGTGCAGTTGCTGTTCTGGTACGCGCTCGCCACCACGGCTCTGCCGGCGCCGCGCAACGCGCTGCACCCTCTGCCCGGCATCTATCTTTCCCAGCGCGGACTCTATCTGCCGGGCATCGAGTGGAGCGGCAACGGCTGGGGCTTCGCGGCCGGGACCACGGCCATTCTGATCGCCGCGGTGCTGCTGGCGCGCCGGCTGCGCCGGCGGAGCCCGCAAGACCGGCAAGGCGGGATGGTCCGCATCCTGCCCGTGGCCGGGGCGCTGATCGCCGCCCTGCTCCTCGCCTGGGCGACCGGCATCGGCGCCAGGGCGAGCCTGCCCGAACTGCGCGGCTTCAACTTCACCGGCGGGATGCGGCTGTCGCCGGAATTCGCGGCGCTGATGGTCGGGCTCGTGCTCTACACCGCCGCCTTCATCGGCGAGATCATCCGCGGCGGCATCGACGCCGTCGGCCGCGGCCAGTGGGAGGCCGGGCGGGCGCTCGGCCTCAGCGAGCGGCAGACGCTCATGCGGATCGTCATGCCGCAGGCGCTGCGGGTCATCATCCCGCCGCTGACCACGCAGTATCTCTCGACGGTCAAGAACTCCACCCTGGCGCTCGCCGTCGGCTTTCCGGAGCTGGGGCTGGTGATCGGCACCGTCATCAACCAGACCGGCCAGGCGCTGGAAAGCATCGCCATCCTTCTCGCCGTCTATCTGACGATCGGCAGCACGGTCTCGCTGCTGATGAACTGGTGCAACGCCAGAACCGCCCTGGCCACGCGATGAGCCGAGCGATGAGCCTGCCGATGGGAAAGTTCCCGACCATGACCATGACCACAGACGTTCCCGCCACCGCTCCAGCCGCGCCGTCCGGCGGACCGCCGCCGCGCCGCCGCACCCCCATCCTGCAGGTTCTGTTCGGCGACCTGATCGCGGCGGGGCTGACCGTGCTGACCGGCGCCCTGCTGCTGTCGCTGCTGCCGGCGCTGCGCTGGGGCGTGCTGGACGCCGTGTGGAGCACGGCCGATCCCGGCCGCTGCGGCGGCGGCGGTGCCTGCTGGGCCTTCGTCGCCGCCAAGATCCGCTTCATCTTGTTCGGCGTCTATCCCGCGGACGAGCAATGGCGCCCGCTGACCGTGATCGGGCTGGTTCTGGCCATGGTGCTGGTGTCGCTGCCGCCAAGGTTCTGGGGGCGCCGCCTGCTGGTTGCATGGGGCGTGACGGTCGGCGCCATGCTGGCGCTGATGTGGGGCGGCTTCGCCGGCCTGCCCTTCGTTTCCACCGCCAACTGGGGCGGCCTGCCGGTCACGCTGCTGCTGGCGATCCTGTCGCTGGGGCTGGGCTTTCCGGTCGCCGTCACGCTGGCACTCGGCCGCCGCTCCAAGATACCGGTCCCGCGCGTCCTGTCGGTGCTGGTGATCGAGATCATCCGCGGCATGCCGCTGGTCGGGCTGCTGTTCATCTCCTCGATCATGATGCCGCTGCTGCTGCCGGCGGGCTGGACGGTCGACAAGCTGGGCCGCACCCTGGCCGCGCTCACCATCTTCGCCGCCGCCTATCTGGCGGAGGTGATCCGCGGCGGCCTGCAGGGCGTCCCCGGCGGGCAGATGGAGGCGGCGCGCGCGCTGGGCATCCCGGTGTGGAAGTCGGTGTGGCACGTCGTGCTGCCCCAGGCGATCCAGAAGGTCATCCCGCCGCTGACCAACACCGCCATCGTCATGGTCAAGAACACCAGCCTGGTGCTGATCGTCGGCGTGTTCGACATGCTGAGCGCCGGGCGCACCGCCGCCTCCGACCCGGTCTGGCCGGCTCCCTATGCGGAAGGCTACCTGTTCGTGGGGGCCGTCTATTTCCTCATCTGCTTCGCCATCTCGCTCTACGCCCGCTGGCTGGAAGGCCGCGTCCAGGAAAAGGACAACCGCTGATGACCGCACCCGCAACCGCCGCCGCAAGCCCCGCCATCCTGATCGAAGCGGTCGACAAATGGTACGGCACCTTCCAGGTCCTCGATCAGGTCAGCCTGACGGTGGCGGCGGGCGAGCGCATCGTCGTCTGCGGCCCGTCGGGGTCGGGCAAATCGACGCTGATCCGCTGCATCAACCGCCTCGAGGAGCACCAGGCCGGCCGCATCGCCGTCAATGGGGTGGAGCTGACCGACAGCGTGCGCAACATCGACGCCGTCCGCCGCGAGGTCGGCATGGTGTTCCAACACTTCAACCTGTTTCCCCATCTGTCGATTCTCGACAACTGCGCCCTGCCGCAGATGCTGGCGCGCGGGACATCGCGGCGGGACGCCGAAGACCGGGCGATGCAGCTGCTGCGGCGCGTCCGCATCGCCGAGCAGGCGGCGAAATTCCCGGGCCAGCTCTCCGGCGGGCAGCAGCAGCGGGTGGCCATCGCCCGCGCCCTGTGCATGGAGCCGCGGGTGATGCTGTTCGACGAGCCGACCTCGGCGCTCGATCCGGAGATGGTGAAGGAGGTGCTGGAGACCATGGTGTCCCTGGCCGAGGACGGGATGACCATGATCGTGGTGACCCATGAGATGGGCTTCGCCCGCCGGGTGGCCGACCGCGTGGTCTTCATGGACGGCGGCCGGATCGTCGAATGCGCCGCTCCCGACGCGTTCTTCGATGCCCCCCGCCACGAACGGACGCGCTCCTTCCTGCACCAGATCCTTCATTGAAGGGGCATTGAGGGGGCATTGAGGGGGCATTGAGGGGGCATTGAGGAGGCGGACAGGCCCCGTTCCCGGGGAAACCTCTCCGCCTTCGCAGCCGCCCTGCCTACCAGACCAGCCGCAGGCCGGCATAGACGGCGCGGCCATAGCCCGGATTGAACAGGGCCGATGCGGCCGTCGCGGTTTCGGCGGTGATGGTGGATGAGATGTAGCGCTTGTCCAGCAGGTTCCGCCCCTCGAGATAGCCCGACCAGCCGGCCCCCTGGTCGAAGCCGACCTTGAGGTTCAGCAACTCGTACGGATCGACCGCAATGGTGTTGGCATTGTCGGCATAGAAGGATTTCGGCATCCAGTCGACGCTCGGCCCGGCATGGAAGCCGCTGGGGTGCTTGTAGAGCAGCTCGGCGCGGATGGAATGCGGCGGGACACCGGGCAGGCTGTTGCCGTGATAGGACGCTCCATCGAAGAAGAAGTCGTTGTAGGTATAGGTGAGGTTCAGCCAGGTGCGGTCCTCGCGCGCGGCGAGATCCTTGAGGACGGCCAGCCCGAGGCCCAGTTCGACGCCCTGATGCACGGTCTTGTCGGCATTCCGCACGGTGCAGGTGCTGTAGGGCGAGGTGGTGACGCATTGCAGTTCGTTGCGGATCTGCGACCGGTAGAGCGCGAGATCCCAGGTGACGTCGGTCCGGCGGCCCCGCGTGCCGATCTCGTAGGTGGTCGCGGTCTGGGCCTTGACGTTGGAAGACGCCGGAGACGCGAAGCTGTTCGAGTCGAAGGTCGGCACCTCCGCGCTGCGCGAAACGTTGGCGAACAGCTGCCAGTTCGGGTCGACGTCCCACATCGCCCCGACCTTGGGGCTCCACAGGTCGTAGGTCCGGCGGCCGGACTGGTCGCCATCGCCGAGGAAGCGGTCGGTCCGGTCGCGGACCGCGTGCAGGTACTGGACACCGGCGATCAGGGCGACGTCCGGCAGGATGTGGAAGGCGTTCTCCGCATGGGCCGAGTAGTTTTCGGACCTGTCCCGCGTCGAGAAGGCCAGCGCGCCCTTCACGGCATTGCCGACATTGGCGAACTCCTCGTAGTCCAGCGTGCCGTTGAGCACGTTCGCCCCGACGGAGAGCCGGTTGCGGAAGCCGGCAATGGTCCGGTCGTCGGTGGCGCCGACGAAGCCGCCGTAATCGTTCACGGTGTAGTCGATATAGCGGTAGATCGGGTGGTCGACATGGCGGCGGTGGTTGAAGACGCCGAACTCGACCTCGGTGCCGTCGAAGCGCAGCGTGGTCTTGTTGGCGATCCGGATAGAATCGATGTTGCGCTGCTGGTCCTGGCGCACGAACTCGGAATCCGCCGATTTCGGCGTGTCGAGCGCAGCGCTCTTGGTCAGTTCGCCGGGCAGGCGCTGGCGCCAGGAATTGGCGTTCACATAGAATCGCGTTTCGGCGTCCGGAGAGATGCGATAGCCCATGTTGACGCTGCCACGCCCGATATGGCCGTCGCTGTGGTCGCGATAGCCGTCCTCGCGCTGCATGGACATGTTGGCGAAATAGTCGAACGCTCCGGACGCTCCCCCCGTGCTCGCCTGCCCCCTCACATATCCGAAGCTCCCCACATCGAAGCGCCCGTCGAAGCGGGAGGCGTCGCGGCCGGTCGGCGTGACGAAATTGACCGCGCCGCCCAGCGCATTGCCGCCGTAGCGCAGCGAGTTGGCCCCCTTGTAGACCTCGACATAGCGGTAGGCGCTGGGATCGATCTCGAAGACGTCGAACAGGCCGTCGGAGGTGTTGATTGGGATGCCGTCCATGTAGAGGTTGACGCCGCGATTGCCGTAGTTGCGCGTCAGGCCGGAGCCGCGGATCGACACCCGGTTGTCGACGTTCGACTTGGGCTGCGTCACGACGCCCGGCACCCAGCCGAGCACGTCCCTGATCGTGTTCGCGGCGCCGTTCTTGAAAGCCGTGTCGGGCACGAGTTCGACGCCGCCCGGCGTGCGCCGGATCCGCTGCTCCGCCTCGTCCGTCGCCGGCACGGTGAGCGACGAGCCGGCGTTGCCGGTCACGGTGACCGGCGGCAGCAGGGTGGGAGGAGCGGCATCCTGGGCGAACGCCACCGACGCCGCGCTTGCCATCAGCGCGGCCAGCAAGGCCGGGCGGGTCATGGTTCCCAGAGGTTGGTTGGACATCGGGTCTTTCCTGGATCATGCCGGGCCGCCGCCGGCTTCGCCATGCGGTGCCGGTGCGGGCCGGGTCTTTGAAAGCGGGGCGCGCCGGAGATGGCGCGGAGGGAAATGACGCAGAGGGAGATGACCTTGCGGCTCAGCGCGCTGCGGTCGCGCGGCCGATGTGACGGGCCAGCGCCTTCGCCAGATCGAGCCGCTCGGACCCGGTCAGGAAGGCGCCGACGGTTTCCGACCGGCCATGGCTGGTCAGGCGCAGTTCAGGACCGCCGGCCCCGCCGGGAACGACCGCCAGCCGCAGCCAAGCGGTCTGCCATTCGCTGGCCGATTGTCGCCCGGAGCCGTCGATGCGCTCCAGAAGGGTGCGGTCCGGCCAGATGCGGATGCGCTCGGCTTGCCGCCGGCGCCGGGCGTCGGCGTACATGGACCAGACGGCAAAGGCGAGGACGATCAGGGAATAAGCGGCCATCGGCCAGGCGCCGAGCTGCAGCCAGGCGTACAGGGTGATGGCGAAATAGGCGGCGAGGACACCGGCGAACAGGACGCGGCCGTAACGGGTGCCGCTGTCGTTCGGGGTGGCGACGGCATCGAACAGCGGTTCATCCGTCTTCGCCCCGGGAAGAGGCTGGACGACGGGGGCGAACGCGGTCGTGCCGGCCGCCTCCCCGAAGAGGAGATCGGGCATGCGGAGACTCCGGTCGATCGATCATGGCAGGGCGGCGGCAGGCATGAAGCCCGCTTGCGCCGCGGGGCGATCAACCGGTGACTGGCGGTGCGCGCGCCTGGAGGGTGGACAGGAACCAGCCGGCAGCGATGCGGCTGCCGGGCAACTGCTCCGGACCATGCCGTTCGAAATCGACGGCCATCGCGAACACGGCGAGCGGCGGCATGGCCAAGCCGCCGATCAGGGGGCACAACGGGCAGGAACCGCCGGACATGGCGTTTCCGGGCGCGCCGCTGTCCGCGGCATCCGGATCGACCGGCATTCCGCGATCGTCGAGCAGCACCGTCTTGAAGCCGTCCGGCGCGCAGATCACGATCCGGTTGGTATCGTCGGCATTGGCTGCCTGGATCGCGGCGGGCATCCAGGCCCAGGAAACGATCTGCAACAGCAGCGCGACCGCACCGGCCAAACCGCCGATCCGCCACGCCCGTCGCCTTCCGTTCCGATCCAGGATCATTCCACTCCGCCGACCAATCCGCCGACCACCCGCCCTGCCGTGTCCCGAAACTGTCGCGGATGCACGGCGTCGCCGCACCATAGCCCGGGCCGCCCGCGCAAGACGAGTTCATTCTTCTACCGATGATCCGTTCCGGCACCGATCCGGACGGGGCCGGAAGACACGCCCCCGCCATCCGGCCAGCCACGGGGGAGCCTATTGACGGCGGACGCATCCTGACCTTACCGTGGGGATGGTTATGGTTCCTTGCACGTCCGCGGGCATCCCCGGACGTGCAAGGCTAAGAGGGAAGCCGGTGCGCCGCCCCCCCCGACCGGGGAAGGAGGCAAGACCGGCGCTGCCCCCGCAACTGTGAGCGGCGAGCCGCTTCGTCCTTTCAGCGCCACTGGCGCGTTTGCCCGCTTCGCCGCGGGCAGCGCCGGGAAGGCCCGACGAAGCAGCCTGGACCCGCAAGCCAGGAGACCTGCCTGACCGATCGAACGTCCTCGGGCGGGGTGCCCCGGCGACAGCTTGCCGATGCGATGGGTTCCCGGAGTTCCCGGCCGCCCGCACCCCCGCAAGCCGTCCGTCCGGCCCCATGCCCTGGGTAGCGGTACTGCGATGGGGGAATGCGATGCCGGCACCAGCCCGCGACGGCGCCCCTTTTCGACCATGGCTGATCAGGAAAGGGCATACAGCATGCACATCGAACCCGGCGTCGTCGACGGCGCCAAGATCGTCCTCAGTTACGCAACGGCGGCCGGCGCCTTCGCCCTTGCCGGGAAGATGGCGCGCGACGGCATCCGCGACGACGGCGGTGTCGTACCGCTGGCTCTGCGCAGCCTGATCGCCACCGCCCTCGTCTTCTCCTTCTTCGAGATCCTGCCGCATCACCCGGTCGGCGTGTCGGAGGTGCATCTCATCCTCGGATCGACCCTGCTGCTGCTGTTCGGCGCCGGGGCGACGGCCATCGGCCTCGCCGCCGGCCTGCTGATCCAGGGCGTGCTCTTCGCCCCCTTCGACCTGCCGCAATACGGGATGAACGTCACGACCCTGCTGGTTCCGCTGTGGGGCATCGGCCTTCTGGCGAAGCGGATCGTTCCGGCATCGACCCCCTATGTGGAGCTGAAATACTCGCAGGCGCTTGCCCTCTCCACCGCTTACCAGGGCGGCATCGTCGCCTGGGTGGCGTTCTGGGCCTTCTACGGCCACGGCTTCACCGCCGAGAATGTCGCGGAAGTCGCCAGCTTCGGCGCCGCCTATATGAGCGTCATCATCATCGAGCCGCTGGCCGACCTCGCCGTTCTGGCCGTCGCCAAGGTGCTGCACCGCTACAGCCAGGGCCCGCTGTTCAACGCGCGCCTCCATCAGGGCGCCTGACCGGATCACGCCCGCCGGCCTGCCAGGGACGGGTTCCCGGCCGGACGGCGCCGCGCGATGTCCATGGGCGGAGTAATGTCTTGCCGGGGCTCCGGTTCCATGCCATGAGTTCCGCACCATGATTTGGCCGCCTCCTCCTTCCGGCGGTACAACCGACGAGCGACCGGGACCGTGACCCTTCCTCGCACCTTCACCGACCGCATCCGCAGCGCCGGCCTTCTGGCCGGAGTGCTGGCGTTTGTCGTCCAGATGATGGTGTGGAGCGTGACGATGCCGGCCATGGCATTGGATGGCGGTCCCGGCGGATTGGAAACGATCTCCATCTGCTCCGTCGACGGCATCAGGACGATCACCGTCGATGCCGACGGGCAGCCGGTCCTGGATGACGGCGGCTCCGGCTCCACGGGTGCCGCGAAGGGGCATTGCCCGCTCTGCCCGATCATGGCCGGCGCCGGGCTTCCGCCCCAGCTGCCGCTGGCCGCCCCCGTCCAAGCCATGGTGCTTGCCGATTCCCGCACCCTGCCCGGCGACGTCGTCGCGGCCGGCTGGTTCCTGTCCAGCCTCCAGGCGCGCGCACCGCCGGCCGCCGGCTGAGCCGGCGTTCCATTCCTTTCCCGTCCGCACCCTGACCGACGCCTCTCCGCCGCGTGGCCCGTAACGCCACGATTGTGCGCATGGCCGGAGTCCGTGCCCGACGGATCGAAAACCCCGGCATCTCTCCCGCGGTCGCCTGCGGCCCGTCCGAGCAAACCAAGCCTCCTCCGTGCCGGGGATCCGCCTGATCGCGGATTCAATACAAACGGAAAGGATGGCGTGGCCGCTTCTTTCCCGCTCGCATTTCTCCCGTTCCATCCTCCCCCGTCCGCCATGCCTCGCGCATCCGCCCCGTTCCTGTGCCTGCCCCCAAGCCTGCCGGGCGCCGCCGACGCGCGCGCCGGCCATACGCACGGCATGGGCGGAGGCCGGCCGGATTATCGGCCTGGATGCAGTCGGGGACGGTCTTGACCGCCCTTCTGGACTTCCTGCGCCTTCGCATCGGCGTGCTGTGCTGTCTGGCCCTGCTGACCGGGCAGGCGCTGACCGCAGCCCTGCTGCCGCCGCCCGCCGCCCGGACCCCGCTGTTCGCGGAAGGCCTGCTCGACGATCGCATCGTCATCTGTACCGCCGCCGGCCTCGTCATCATCGACCGCCGGACCGGTGAACCCGTCGCCGCGACCGAGCCAACCGACGAGGGGCGCTCCGGCAACCGGCATGACGGCGACCACGCGGGTGCCTTCTGCCTGTTCTGCCTGCCGATCCTGCATGGCGCCACCCACATGCCGGCACCCGTGGAGCTTCCTGTTCCGGGTGCCGGCGCCGTCCGTTGCGAAACACCGGCCGCCCCGGCCACCCTGCCGGCGGGCCGGCCCGCCGGCAGCGCCTGGCCGCGCGGCCCACCGACGCCCCTGCCGCTCTGAGATGACCGCCGTTCCTGCGCGACGTGCCGGCTTCGCCGGCCGAACGCTCCCCTTTTGTCCGAAAGGACCCGACATGAGCACGCAAGACCAGGGCAAGGCATCCCCATTGCCCGTCGGGCCGCGACGTGCAACGGCCCGGTCATGGACCCTTTCATCCCCGCTCGCCCGCGCCATCACCGCCACCTTGTTGATCAAGCTGTGCGTGGTGGTGACGATGCGGGTGTTCCTGTTCGACGGTGCGCACCGCCCGGTCATCGACGCGTCCGCCATGGACAGCCGCCTGACCGCCTCGGCCCCGCCGCGTTGAGGATTCAAGACGCATTATGTTCGATCTCGATCCGATGAGCCTGTCGCGCCTGCAATTCGGCATGACGGCGCTCTACCATTTCCTGTTCGTACCCCTGACGCTGGGGCTGTCCTTCCTGCTGGCCATCATGGAGAGCGTCCATGTGATGACCGGGCGCGCCATCTGGCGCGACATGACCCAGTTCTGGGGCAAGCTGTTCGGCATCAACTTCGCCATGGGTGTGGCCACCGGCATCACCATGGAGTTCCAGTTCGGCACCAACTGGGCCTATTACAGCCATTATGTCGGCGATATCTTCGGCGCCCCGCTGGCAATCGAAGGGCTGATGGCCTTCTTCCTCGAATCGAGCTTCGTCGGCCTGTTCTTCTTCGGCTGGAACCGGCTGTCGAAACTCGGCCACCTGACGGTGACCTGGCTGGTCGCCATCGGCTCCAACCTGTCGGCGCTGTGGATCCTGATCGCCAACGGCTGGATGCAGAATCCGGTCGGCGCGGTGTTCAACCCCGACACCATGCGGATGGAACTGGCCTCTTTCTGGGAGCTGCTGTTCAATCCGGTGGCCCAGGCCAAATTCGTCCACACCGTCAGCGCCGGCTACGTCACCGGCTCGGTCTTCGTGCTGTCGGTCAGCGCCTGGTATCTGCTGCGCGGGCGGCACCGGGCCTTCGCCACCCGTTCGATGATCGTCGCCTCCGCCTTCGGCCTGGCCGCCGCCCTGTCGGTCGCCGTTCTGGGCGACGAGAGCGGCTATACGGTCAGCGAGCACCAGAAGGTCAAGCTGGCCGCCATCGAGGCGATGTGGGAGACCGAACCGGCCCCCGCCGGCTTCACCCTGTTCGCCATTCCCGACCAGGAGAAGCGGGTCAACCATGCGGCGGTGACGGTTCCCTGGGCGCTGGGGCTGATCGCCACCCGCTCCGCCGACACCGTGCTGCCCGGCATCGACGATCTGGTCAGGCGGGCAGAATCCCGCATCCGCAACGGGCTGGTCGCCTATGACGCGCTGGAGCGGCTGCGCGCCAACCGCGGCGACATCGAGGCCCGGGCCACGCTGGCTGTAAGGTCCGGCGACCTGGGACACGCCCTGCTGCTGAAGCGCTACGTCGCCGATCCGCGCAAGGCGGACGACGCCACCATCGCGCGGGCGGCCCAGGACGTGATCCCGGCCGTCCCCCCGCTGTTCTGGAGCTTCCGCGCGATGGTGGCGCTGGGCTTCTTCTTCATCGGCCTGTTCGCGGTCGCCTTCTGGCGCTCCTGCCGCCGCGACTTCGACCATCCGCTGTTCCTGAAGATTTGCCTGTGGTCGCTGCCGCTGCCCTGGCTGGCGGCGGAACTCGGCTGGTTCGTCGCGGAGTTCGGACGCCAGCCCTGGGCCATTGACGGGGTGCTGCCGACCTTCCTCGCCTCCTCCGCCCTGTCGGTGGGACAGGTGCTGTTCACCCTGACCGGCTTCGTCCTGTTCTACTCGTCGCTGCTGGTGGTCGACGTGATCCTGATGCGCAAATACATCCGCATCGGCCCGGCGGACGCCCTGCGTCCCCCATCCTCCGCCACCGCACAGCCCGTCCCCGCCGCGTGAGGAACCGACCATGGAAACCCTGATCGACTACGAGCATCTCCGCCTGATCTGGTGGCTGTTCCTGGGCGTCCTGCTGATCGGCTTCGCCGTGATGGACGGGTTCGACCTCGGAGTCGCCGCCCTGCTGCCTCTCGTCGCCCGCACCGACCTTGAGCGGCGGGTCGCCATCAACAGCATCGGGCCGGTGTGGGACGGCAACCAGGTCTGGCTGATCCTGGGCGCCGGGGCGATCTTCGCCGCCTGGCCGGCCATCTATGCCGCCGCCTTCTCCGGCTTCTACATCGCGCTGTTCCTGGTGCTGGTCACGCTGATCCTGCGCCCTGTGGGGTTCGAGTTCCGCAACAAGATCGCCGACCGGCGCTGGCGCGGTTTCTGGGACGCCGCGCTGGTGGCGGGCGGGGTCGTGCCGTCGCTGGTGTTCGGCGTCGCCTTCGGCAACCTGCTGCAAGGCGTGCCCTTCCGCATCGACGGCGACCTGCGCGTCTTCTACGAGGACGGCGGGCTGCTGGAACTGCTCAACCCGTTTGGCCTGCTCGCCGGGTTGGTATCCCTCGCAATGCTGACAACCCATGGCGCCGTCTATCTGGCGCTGAAGACGGAGGGCCGGGTGCGCGAGCGCGCGGCCGGCTTCATCGGCGTCGGCGCACCGGTCACCATCGTCCTGTTCCTGGCGGCCGGCCTGTGGGTCGCGCTGGGGCTTCCGGGCTACGCCCTGGTCGGACAAGCGGTGACAGACGGACCGTCGAACCCGCTGTTCAAGCAGGTCGAACTGCGGCCGGGCGGCTGGCTCGCCAACTATGCCGCCCATCCCTGGATGGTCGCGGCACCGGTCCTGGGGGTGCTCGGCGCGGCCGGGGCCTGGCTGGCGACGCGGCTGGAGCGGCCCGGCACCGCCTTCGTGTCCAGCGCCACCGGCATCGCCGGGATCGTCGCCACGGCCGGGGTCAGCATGTTCCCCATGCTGATGCCGTCCAGCCTCGACCCGTCGGTCAGCCTGACGGTATGGGACGCGTCGTCCAGCCACCGCACGCTGCTGGTGATGCTGGTGTCGACGCTGATCTTCCTGCCGATGATCCTGGCCTACACCAGCATCATCTTCCGCATCCTGCGCGGACGGGTCGGGCCGGCGGACATCCAGCGCAACCCCTCCAGCCTTTATTGAGCCATCCTTTACAGAGGAGAACACCCGACATGTGGTATTTCGCCTGGGTCCTCGGCGTCGGCTTCGCCTGCGCCTGCGGCATCCTGAACGCCGTCTGGCACGAGCATCACCTGCCCGCCACCGACACGGTGGACTGATGCCGTTTCCGGAAAGGTCCGACCCCGGCCGGACCTTTCCGGACCCTCAGTCGCCGGGCGGCGCGGGCCAGGCGGCTCCACAGCCGGACCGCCACGGCGATCTCCGGCAGCAGCAGGCCGGCGGCCAGCTCCTCCTCCGGGACGGCAAGGAAATTGTCGATCAGCAGCTCGACGTAATCGATGCGGCCCGATGCAGGCAGACTCCGGACCAGGGGCAGCATGTCCCCCGGCGTGAAATTGAAACCGATCTTCATGCCCACGGGCCTTGCCTTCGGCGGAAAGGGCCGCCGCCGCGCGTTGCGGCGCGGCAGCGGCCTCCCGATCAGTTCACGTCAACCGGAGCGCAACAGGATCCGCAGCAAGCACCCGCGCGACCGGTGACGGCAAGGGCCTATTTCTTAGAAATCTTGATGATCATGACATGAGAACCCTATTTTCTGAAGAAAGAAAAAGTAAAATTATCGATCATGGCCGATAAAATAATGACTTCGGATCAATATTTCTTTGTACCGTTTCAATATTAACTGAGTGATTCAACGAGAGGCAATACCATTGTGTTTTACAATTAATTCTTATCTCTCATTTGAATGATTCGAATTAATTTTTTCCCTCACTGTTTCTTCCAAGGGTTGGACCAGCGCGGATCGGTCAGCAACGTCTGGTCGGTCAAGGTTCCCAGGAAGGCCAACAGGTCCCGCTTCTCCGCGGGTGTCAGGCCGATCCGGGCGATCAGGCCGCTCTTGTGCGGGTTGAGGCGGCCGTCACCCTTCAGCGGCCCCGACCGGACGACCCGGCCGCCGTCCGAATAGGCGTCGACCACCGCGGCCAGCGTGGCGATGCTGCCGTCATGCATGTAGGGACCGGTGACCGCCACATTGCGCAGGCTGGGTGCGCGGAAGGCCCCCATGTCCTCCGGCCGGGCAGTGAACTCGAACAGGCCGCGGTTGGGAAAGGGATAGGCGCCGGCGCCGTCGATGTCGTAGAGCCCGGTGTTGTGGAAGGGCGTCTCCACCTCGCGGGTGCGGGCATGGACGACCTGATCGTTGAAATTGAAGCTGCCGTGGCAATGGTGGCATTCGGCCCGCTCCCCGAAGAACAGGGCCATGCCCCGCGTCTCGGACTCGCTGAGCGCAGCCTTGCCCTGGAGATGGCGGTCGTAGCGGCTGTCGGCCGAAACGATGCTCCGCTGGAAGGCGGCGATCGCCTTGATGACCATGCCCATGGCCGGCGGTCCCGCCTCCTCCGGGAAGGACCGGCGGAACAGGGGCGGATAGACCGGGTCGGCGCGCAGCCGCTCCAGGATCTCCGCCCGGTTGGCATCGGTCACCCCCATCTCGACGGGGTCGTCGCCGAACAGCGGAACCTCCATCTGCCGTTCCAGCGATACCAGGGCCGGATTGGCCCAGGTGTAGGTCGCGTTCCAGGCACTGTTCGCCAGCGCCTGGGCGTTCCTGTGGGTCGGAGCGCCGGTGGAGCCCGGCGACAGCGCCCGCCCGTCGGTGAAGGCCCGCGACTGGATGTGGCAGGACGCACAGGCGACGGTCCCGTTGCCCGACAGGCGCGTGTCGTAGAACAGGCGCCGGCCCAGCTCGACCTTCTCCGCCGACATCGGGTTGTCGGCGGGCACCCGCGGCTCGGGCACATGGTCCGGCAGGGACCACGCCCAGTCCGCCGCCATGGCGGGCAGCCCCGCCCCGAACCCGATCAGGACGGCCGCGGACAGGACGCCACGGAACCAGCCGGTCATGGTTTGACGACCGCGGTGAAGGCCGGGGAGGAACCGGGCGTCACCGGCCGTCCGTCGTCGAGGGACAGGCCGAGCTGCCGGAACACGGGGCCGCAGTCCGGATCGGTCGGGCCGCTCATGCAGCCGACCGCCCCACCGCGGTCACGGTTCAGCGCGCTGCCCTCGAACACCGACGACAGGTCGAGCGCAACGGCCTGGGTCGCCGGATCGAAGGCGGCGACCGTCACCGGCAGGCGGTTGGACCTCGTGCAGGACACGCTCTCCCCGTCCGCCGGGTTGCCGGTGCAGCCGGTGGAGCCGAGATGGACATACCAGGTCCTGGCCTTGGACCCGTCCGGCTTGGCGACTCCGCCATCCGGATCGACCTCCACCTTGATGAATTTGCGGCCGGCCTGCCAACTCCATCCCATGGCGGCGATGTCCAGCGGGGGCGGCGCCTTCTCCGTGCTGCCATGGTTCAGGGCGGGTGGAACCCCGACGGTGAAGGAGAGCCCGGCGTAGCGGCCGGCCGGCACGCTCCCCGTCACCGTATTGTTGGTCCCCCGCGTGCCGCCGGCACAGCCACCCGATCCGTCCTCGAAGTCCAGCAGAGCGGTCGATGCCGTCTGCCACTCGTTCTGCGCCAGCGCCAGCGGAACCGCCCTCCCCGCCGTGTCGATCAGCGCAACGTCCTGCACATGGAAACGCGCGTCGTGCAGGACGGCCGGGGTTCCGCCGGCCCCCAGCGGCCCCAGCGGCACGCCGCAGCGCGCCGGCTTGCCGTTGGCGGTCAGGGCGAACGCCACCGTGACCGGCCGGAGCTCCGGCCCCCGTGCGGCGGTGGAACAGGCGGCGAGGACGCAGGCCGCAGCAAGGGAGGCCGGGATGGCACGATGGATGGACATCGGGGAGGGTTCCTCTCCTGCAAGGGAATCACGACGGTTTCAGGGGGACCGCGGCCCGATCGGAAGCGCGCGCTCAGCGTCAGGTTGATGCTGCGGCCTTCCTCGTAGGTGTAGGTCGTCGTCTGCGACTGCTGGTAGGTGGAATAGGCCTTGTCGAGCAGGTTGGTGACGCCGAGGTCCAGCCGGTACCAGTCGCGGTCGTAGCTGACGCGGATGTCGTGCAGCCCATAGCCGTCGCGCCGGCGCAGGGTTGTCGCGTCGCGGTGCTGCCCGTCGACAAACTGGCCGGTCCACCAGACCGCCCAGCCGCTCTCGAAGCGGTAGCGGGTGCCGACCGTGACCTTGTCCGGCGGCGCGAACAGCCCGGCACCGGTCGCCGCATCCTTGGCCCGCAGGTGCGAATAGCCGAGACCGAGGTCGAACCCGCCGGCCGTGTAGGTCGCCACCACCTCGCCGCCATGGCGCTCCGCCTTGGCGACGTTCTGGTTCTGGAAGATCAGCCCGGTGCCGGAGAAGGGCGCGGCGCGCGTGTATCGGCCGACCGTGGCCGAGGCGATCATGTTCTCCACCTTCTCCGTGAAGATGGTGGTCTTGAGCCGCACCGCGTCCGCCGCGGTCAGCACGTCGTCGAAGGCCAGCGTGAAGCCCGCCTCCTGGGACCGGCTGGTCTCCGGCTTCAGGTCCGGGTTGGAGCGGAAGTTGAAGAGGGCGCGGTTGGTGCCGAGGCTCTGGTAGGTCTCACCCAGCGTCGGGGCGCGGAACGCCTCCGAATAGCCGACGAACAGGCCGAGGAAGGGTTGGACCTGCCATTTCAGCGTGACCTTCGGCGACAGGCGCTGATTGTCCGACGCCGCCCGCCCCGACGGTTCCAGCCGGTAACGGTCGTGACGAACGGCGCCGATCAGCGTCCAGTCATCCGCGATCGTCATCGCGTCCTGGAGAAACAGACCCTGGGAGATCTGTTCTCCGTCGGGCTGGACGGCGTTGGCCACGCCGCCATCCCGGTTGCGGGCGCGGTCGCGGTCGCGGTTGGCGTCGAGGCCATAGGTGATGCGGTGCCGCAGCCAGGGCGCCGTCTCGATGCGGGTGCTGTTCAGCATTTCCGGCCGTCGTCGCGGAAGCTGTAGGTCCCGGTGAACTGGTCCTGCCGCCGTTCCAGCCTTTGCAGCAGTCCGAACGCATCGCTGCCGCCGGGGTTGCTGGGGGTGATCAGGGTGTCGCTGAACTTCTGATAGGAGACCTGCACCCTGTTCCGCTCGTCCAGGGTGGCACCGGCCTTGAACAATCCGCTCTTCAGCTGCTGGTCGTTGGTCAGGCCGTTGCCGTCGCCGGTCCGGATGCGTCCGGCATCGCGCAGGGTGGCACTGCCCAGGATGTCGACCCCGCCGCTGCGTGCGGCCCCGGTCAGGTTGGTGGAGACGCTGTGGTCGGCGCTGCGGAAGCCGATCTTCGCACGACCGCCGACCGGGCCATGGCGAACAGGCCGGGCGCGATCATGCAGGATGCGCGCAGGCGCACAGATAATCTGGTCACGAAATGGAGTCCTTCGGGAACAGGCGGTTTGGCGAGGGCGCGACGCAAAGCCGCCGGCCGGCGGATGGAAACACCCGGCGGCGGCAGGTCGCGATGGCGGCGGACGATGATGGATGGCAGCCGATGGATGGCGGAGATGCGTCCCGCGGCCCGCCCCCCTGGGCGGATCCCTTCCAGCCGATAGCCGGGCCAGCCGATAGCCGGGCCGATAGCCCACGCGCCACGATCCGCAAATCCCGTCGGCATGGCAGCGGACGGGCGTCGGGAACGCAGGAAACGGGGTCGGTTGGACGGCGGGCGGCCGCGTTCAGACCACGCTCAGATCGCCGCGATCGGATGACGGTCGGAAAGGCAGGGAGGGCGGTCTGGCGGCCACGGCGGGCGCATCACCCCAATGCGGGGGGTGCCCTCGCCTGAAGAGTCGCGAGGAACCAGCCGGTTGCGATCTGTCGGCCCGGCAACGCCGTGGGCCCATGGCGCTCAACCTCCGCCGGCATGGCGACCCATTGGACGGGAGCAAGGCCCAGCCCACCAACCAGCGGACAGAGCGGGCAGTGCCCTTCCGCCTTACCGGCGGGCGGTTTCCCGTCCGGAGAAGCACCGTCCGGCGATTGCGCCGACTCCGACCGGGCCGGCAGGCCGTTCTCGTCCAGAAGGATGGACTTCATGCCTTCGGACGTGCAGATCGCCATTAGACTGGTGACCGCAACTTGGCCGGAATTGCTCCAGACCGGCATCCAGGCCCAGGCAAAAAGCTGCACGACCAGCGCGGCGGCCACGGCCAACATGCCGTGCCGATCGTTGCACTCTGTCCGGAAACAATGCCATGCCGCTCTGAAACCCGTGCGCGCCGTCGAATGTCCACCCTACTCTTCTCGGAAGAGTGGCATAATCGATATGGGTATGGCGAGTGCTATAAACTGTGCCGATACCGAACTGACCGACGGATGCCGCCCTCATGCCACCTTGATGCCACCGGAGGCGGGACGGCTCAAGCCCGCATGCCGTCGCGGCGCGCGATGCCCGGGCTTCGCCGGATTCCAAAGTTGCCTCACAATGCCTTATATATGTATTATATTGTATTACATAGCCGTGTCAGCCGGTCACGGGGGACATGCGGCCGCGGGCGCCGTTCCTGCCGCCGGCACCTCGACCGAGTCGTGATTCCCAGGAATTCGGAGGAACCGCCCCCATGACCGCCACCCGTCATATCGCCCCCGTCGGGCTGTACGAACGCAACAAGGACCGCCCCTTCCTGGGGTCCACCAGCTGTTCGCACCGCCGGCTGGTCGCCGGCGAATGGACGGAAGTACAGCTTGTCTACGAGGTCGGCGCCTCCGGTCTCGCCGATGGCGCCGGCATCAAGCTGGCGATGAAGTTCTATTCCGACTGGGCGCTGTTCCAGACCAGCGACCCGCAGGCCGCCAACTACGTGTCGGCGGAGTATGAGGCCGGGCCGCTGGTTCCGGGGCAGAGCCCGGCAACGATCCAGGCGCTGAAGGTGCGCTTCGACCAGAAGGGGCACGAGCGCCCCTACCAGAAGGCCATCGTCATCGACGTGATCGACGGCTACCTCAACCCCGGCGACCGCATCCTCATCCGGCTGGGCGACCGGCGGCGCGGCGGGCCGGGCACGCGGGTGCAGAGCTTCGTCGAGCAGGGCTTCCGCTTCCGCGTCTTCATCGATCCGCTCGGCAGCCAGAAATACGCCGAGGTGCCGGGTGACTGCGTGCTCGACATCGTTCCCGGCGCCCCCGCCGCCCTGCGTCTGGTGGCGCCGCGCCTGACCGCTCCGGGACCAGCAACCCTGCTGCTGCGCGCCGAGGACGTGTGGGGCAACTGCTGCATCGACGGCACCATCGACGCCACGCTGACCCTGGCGGGACCGCAGGGGGAAACCACGCAACAGCTGGCGCTCCCGCCCAACCCCGATGCCTATGGCTGGATGGTCGGGCGCCGGACGGTCGAGCTCGCCGAAGGGGAATGGCGGATCGCCGCCACGGCCGAGGGGCTGGTCCCGGCCGAAGCCTTCGTCGCCGTCGAGGAGGATGCGCCGCGCGCCGTCTACGCCGACCTGCATGTCCATTCCAACGACACCGTCGGCACCAACGACACCGCCTACAACCTGTCCTACGGCCGCGACGTCGCCGGACTGGACGTGCTGGGCTATACCGCCAACGATTTCAACGTCACCGAAAAGGCCTGGAGCGAGGCGGTCGGGCTGATCGACCGCTTCAACGAAGCCGGCCGCTTCGTCTGCTATCCCGGCACCGAATGGTGCGGCAATTCGGCGGCCGGCGGCGACCACAACGTCATCTTCCTGCGCGACAGCGTTCCGCAATTCCCGACTGACAGCCGGGGCCAGCCGGTCCGCTCCTTCGAGTGGAACGAGTCCACGCGCGGCAAGCTCCGCCCCGGAGCCTGGCCGCTGGACGACCTCTATGCCGCCTACCAGGACGACCCGGAAGGCCATCTGCTGATCCCCCATGTCGGCGGCCGGCGCTGCAACCTCGACTGGCACCATCCCGAGCTGGAACGGCTGATCGAGATCGGCTCCGCCTGGGGACAATTCCACTGGGTCTATGCCGAGGCGCTGGCCCGCGGCTACCGGCTGGGCGCTTCGGCCAGCAGCGACGAGCATCAGGGCCGCTGCGGCGGCGGCGCCCCGGCGACCGCGGTGTTCGGCGCGCGCGGCGGGCTGACCGGGGTGCTGGCCGACAGCCTCGACCGCGCCAGCGTCGGCCGGGCGCTGCGCTCGCGCCGGACCTTCGCCACCACGGGCGAGCGCAGCTTCGCCAGCCTGCGGCTGGGCGACCGCTGGATGGGCGAGGTGGTGACGGCCTCGGCCGGCGACGAGCTCGACTACCGGCTGCTCGGGGATCGCGGCTGGGAGACGCTCCGTCTCCATGACGGCGAACAGGTGCTGTGGGAACGCGACCTGCACCGCGAACTGGGATTGTCGGAACGCCGCATCCGCCTGCGGCTGGGCGGCGCCCGCATCAAGGACCGCTACCGCGGCGCCTATTGGAGCGGCGGCATCACCATAACCGGTGCCGCGGTGCAGCGGGTCGAGCCATTCGGCTTCGACCATCCCGAACAGGGTTGCTGGCGGCAGGACGCCACCAGCGTGGCGCTGCGCACGGTGACCCATGGCGACACCGACGGGGTGGAGCTGACGCTGTCGAGGCTTGCCGGCACCCGCATCCGCGTCCATCTCGACATCGGCACCTATGTGAAGGTCGGCAACCCGCTGACCCCGCCGCCCAACCCGCACGCGCCGGAAGCGGTGCTGGAGATCGACGGCGACGCGCTGCTGGACGGCAGCGCCGGCCCGTCCGGGTCCGTCACCCGCCTGCTGCCCGGCACCGAACTGGAGGTTACGGTGGAGCGTGTTACCGAGGCGCCGCTGCCCCGCGACCTCGCTGGCCGCATCCCGCTCGCCGGGCTGGGGCTCGCGGCCGGCCGCGAGCATCCGCTGTTCCTCACCGGCCGCCAGCGCGACCAGTCGCGGGTGTGGACCTCGGCGCTGTTCCTGACGCCCTGAGGAGTTGCCGCGGCGTTCAGATGCCGGGACCGAGCCCCGCGGCGGAGGGCGGCTCCGTCCCGTCATCGGCGAAATGGCAGGCGACGAGATGGCCCGGCGCCAGTTCACGCGTCGCGGGCGCCTCATGCCGGCAGAGGTCGGCGGCGATGGGACAGCGGGTGTGGAATCGGCAGCCGGTGGGCAGGTCGTAGGGGCTGGGCGTGTCGCCGATCAGCCCTGGCGCGGCCGCGCCGCCGGGCTGCGCGTCGATGCGCGGGGCGGCGTCGAGCAGGGCGCGGGTGTAGGGATGGGCGGGGCGGCGCCACAGGCTGGCCCGGTCGCCCATCTCGACGATGCGGCCGAGATACATCACCGCCACCCGGTCGGAGATGTACTCCACCACCGACAGGTCATGGCCGATGAACAGGAAGCTGACGCCCAGCGTCCGCTGCAGGTCGGTCAGCAGGTTCAGGATCTGGGCCTGGACCGAGACGTCGAGCGCCGAGACCGGTTCGTCCAGCACCACCAGCTTCGGGTCCAGCGCCAACGCGCGGGCGATGCCGATGCGCTGGCGCTGGCCGCCGGAGAACTCGTGCGGCCGCCGGCCGGCCGCCTCGGGCGGCAGCCCGACCTTGCGCAGCAGCTCGGCGACCCGCGCCCGCCGCTCGGCCCGGCTGCCGATTCGGTGGATGACCAGCGGCTCGGCCAGCAGTTCGCCCACCGTCCAGCGCGGATCGAGCGAGGCCGCCGGATCCTGGAGCACCATCTGCAACGAGCGCCGCACCCCGCGCAGATGCCGCCGCGAGGCGCCGGTGATGTCCTCCCCGGCGAGCAGGATCGACCCGGCGCTGGGCTCGGTCAGCCGGACGACCGCCCGCGCCAGGGTCGATTTCCCGCAGCCGGACTCGCCGACGATGCCCAGCGTCTCGCCCTGGGCGAGGTCGAAGGACACGTCGTCCAGCGCATGGACCAGACCGCGCGGTGTCCGGTACTCCACCGAAAGCCCGCGGACCGACAACACCGGCGCGGCCGGCGGAGCCGATGGGAGGGCGTCGGCATCAGATCGCATGGCTCTCTCCGGCATGATGGCAGGCGACGAGACCGCTGCCGGCCCGGCGCGGCGGCGGAACCTCCCGGGCGCAGCGCTCGTCGGCGAGCGGACAGCGCGGGGCGAAGGCGCAGCCCGGCGGCATCGCCGCCAGCGCCGGCACGGTACCGGGAATCTCGGTCAGACGCTCGCGCACCACTCCGGCAGGACCGGCATGCGGCTGCGCCGCGGCAAGCCCCCGCGGCTGCGCTGCGATCAGACCCTGCGTGTAGGGGTGGGCGGGATCTGCGAAGAGGTCGCGGGTGTCGCGCTCCTCCACCTTGCGGCCGGCATACATCACCAGCACGCGGTCGACATAGCGCGACACCACGCCGAGGTCATGGGTGATGAAGACGACGGCGGTGCCCTGCTCGCGCCGCAGCTCGTCGATCAGGCCGAGGATCTGCGCCTGGATGGTGACGTCGAGCGCGGTGGTCGGCTCGTCGGCGACCAGCACGGCGGGGGCGCCGGCCAGCGCCATGGCGATCATCACCCGCTGGCGCATGCCGCCCGACAGGCGGTGCGGATATTCGGCGAAACGGCGGGCCGGATCGGGGATGCGCACCCGCTCCAGCAACGCCAGCGTCCGGTCGCGCGCCGCTTTGGAGCTGACCGGCTCATGTTCGAGGATCGCCTCCATGATCTGCTCGCCCACGGTCAGCACCGGGTTGAGCGCGGTCATCGGCTCCTGGAAGATCATCGAGATGCGGGCGCCGCGCGCCCTGCGCAGCTCCTCCTCGCCGAGCGTCAGCAGGTCGCACCCCTCCAGCCGCACCGTCCCGCCGGTCACCCGGCCGGGCGGCGGCACCAGGCCGAGCAGCGCCAGCGCGGTCAGCGACTTGCCGCAGCCGCTCTCGCCGACGATGGCCAGCATCTCGCCGCGCTTGACCGAAAAGGACAGGTCGCGCACCGCCGGCAGCGGGCCGCGCCGGGTCTGGAAGGCGATCGACAGCCCGTCGACCGCGAGGACGGGCTCGGCAAGGGCCGGCACGGCCGCGCTCATCGCCGCTCCCCCTTGCTGTTCAGCACGTCGTTCAGGCCGTCGCCCAGCAGGTTCAGCGCCAGCACGGCGACGACGATGGCGACGCCGGGAAGTGCCGCGACATGCGGATCGGTGCGGATCGCCTCGCGTCCCGCGCCCACCATGCCGCCCCAGCTGACGACGTTGGGGTCGCCGAGGCCGAGGAACGACAGCGAGGATTCGGTGAGGATCGCGGTCGCCACCAGGATGGAGGCCGAGACGATCACCGGCGCCAGCGCGTTCGGCAGGATATGCAGGAAGATGATCCGGGCATCCGACGCGCCGAGGATGATCGAGGCCTGCGCCAGCTCGCTGTTGCGCAGCCGCAGCACCTCCGCCCGCACCAGCCGGGCCAGCCCCGACCAGGAGGTGATGCCGATGGCCGCGGTGATGGTGGCGATGGAGGGTTGCAGGATGGCGACCAGGGCCAGCGTGAACAGAAAGGGCGGGATGGTCTGGAACAGCTCGGTCAGCCTCATCAGCGCCCGGTCGATCCTGCCGCCGTAATAGCCGGACAGCGCGCCGATGCCGATGCCGACCGCCAGCGAGACCAGCGCCGCCACCCCGCCGATCAGCAGCGAGACGCGGGCGCCGTGGAAGATGCCGGACGCCAGATCCCGGCCCATCATGTCGGTGCCAAGCGGGAATTCCGGCGCGTCGCCCGGACGCATCAGCGGCATCCCCGCCATGTCCAGCGGATCGCCGGGAAAGACGAGGTCGGCGAACCCCGCCATGGCGAGGATGCCGGCCAGCAGGATCAGGCCCAGCAGCGCCGACGGGCGCCGCAGCAGGCGGCCGATGCCGCTGTCGCGGAACTCCCGCCGCGGGGCGGGAAGGGAAACGGTGTCGGGAGAGGTCATCGGTCAGTCGAGTTCGATGCGCGGGTCGAGCAGCGTATAGACCAGATCGACCGCGATGTTGACGAGAACCACCACCACCGACGAGCAGAACAGGATGCCGAGCAGCAGGTTGAGGTCGCGCTGGAACAGCGCCGCGAAAGCCAACCGGCCGAGCCCCGGCCAAGAGAACACCGTCTCGACCAGCACCGCCCCGCCGAGGATCGAGCCGAGCTGCACGCCGAGCGTGGTGACAATGGGCAGCAGGGCGTTGCGCAGCACATGGCGCCAGGCGATGCGGCGGGGCCTCACCCCCTTGGCCCGCGCGGTGCGGACGAAATCCTGGCCATAGACCTCCAGCATCGCCGCCCGCATCAGCCGGGCGTATATCGCGAGGTAGAACAGCCCCAGCGTCACCGCCGGCAGGATGAGATGCAGCGCCACGTCGCCCACCAGGGCGAGGCCGCTCAGGTTGGCCTCGACGCTGGTCATGCCGCCGACCGGCAGCCAGTCCAGCATGACCGAGAAGACGACGATCAGCATGATGCCGACCCAGAAGACCGGCGTGGCGTAGAACAGCAGCGCCACGATGGAGATCACCGTGTCGGTCAGCTTCCCCGCCCGCCGGGCGGCGAGGAAGCCCAGCGCGCAACCGGCGACCAGCGCGAAGCCGATGGAGGTTCCCATCAGCAGCAGCGTCGCCGGCAGCCGTTGCAGGATCAGCTCCGACACCGGCAGCGACTGGCGGAAGGAATAGCCGAGGTCGAAGGTCACCAGATTGCCGAGATAGCGCAGGAACTGGATGTAGAGCGGCTGGTCCAGTCCGAACTGGCGGCGCAGCGCCTCCATGTACTCAGGCGTCGCCGCTCCCGATTCCCCGGCCAGCACCTGGGCCGCGTCGCCGGGCGCCAGATGCAGCAGGAAGAAGTTGATCAGCGCGATGCCCAGCAGCACGAAGGCCAGCTGGGCGGCACTGCGCCTGAGATAGGTCGGCACGGCGCGTCAGTTCCCCTTCGGGGCTTGGACGAAGCGGGCGTTCTTCAGCGACGAATAGACCTGATCGCCCTGTTCGACGATGCCCTGGAGGTCGGCCGAATAGACCGAGAAGAAGTTCAGCTCCAGCAGCGGCAGCGAGGGCACGTCACCCAGCACGATGTCCTGGAACTCGTTGAACTGGGCCACGCGCTTGGCCGGATCGCCTTCGACGCCGGCTTCTTGGATCAGCGCATCGGCCCTGGCGTTGCGATAGCCCGAGCCGTTGGTCCAGGGCGTGCCGGTGCCGAGCCAGCCCGACCAGAAGGCGCGCACGACGCCGATCTGCGGATCGGGGAAGGCGTTGTTGTAGGAGATGGCGAAGTCGAAATCGCGGTCGACATAGACGCGCTTGATGAAGGCGGCGCTGTCCTGCGAGCGGATGGTGACCTCGATGCCGACACGCTTCAGCGCCTGCTTCAGGAACTCGCCGGTACGGCGGTAGTCGTCGCCGTAGGGCAGGAAATCATGGGTCAGGGTGAAGCGCACGCCATTGGCGTCGCGCTTGAATCCGGCCTCGTCCAGCAGCGCCTCGGCCTTCTTCACGTCGAAGGGGTATTGCGGCAGCTTGGCATTGTGGAAGGCGACGAGCGACGACGGCACCGGGCTGATCGCCGGCTTGGCGTAGCCGAACCACACGATCTTGGCCAGGGCGGCGCGGTCGATGGCATGGGCAAGGGCCCGGCGCACCCGGACATCCTTCAGATACTGGTTCTCGACGTTGAAATCGAGATAGAGCAGCGGCGACAGCCATTCATAGCCGCGGGTGTCGACCTTCAGGCGCGGCAGCTTGGCCAGACGCTCGGCGTCGCGGAAGGGCACCGGGTTGTAGGGAGCATACTGGATCTCCCCCTTCTCGATGGCGGCGGCACGGGCAGCGGCGTCGGGGATGATGCGGAACAGCAGCCGGTCGAGATACGGCTTGCCGGCCTCCCAGTAATCGGGATTGCGGGCCAGCTCGACATACTCGCCGCGCTTCCACTCCTTGAAGACGAAGGGGCCGGTGCCGACCGGCTTGTTGTTGTAGGGGTTGTTGAGGATGTCCGTGCCCTCGTAGAGATGCTTGGGCAGGATCGGGGCGCCGACGCCGTTCAGCACCGACAGGATCGGCAGCGACGGCTTCGACAGGCGCAGGATGACGGTTGAGTCGTCCGGGGTGTCGACCTGGGTGACGTTCTCGAACAGCGACTTGTTGCGCGGGTGGATGGTCTTCCAGATGTTCTCCAGCGACCATTTCACGTCGGCGGCCGAGAAGGGCTTGCCGTCATGCCATTTCACACCGCTGCGCAGGTGGAAGGTGATGGTCAGCCCGTCGGCCGCGACCTCCCAGCGGTCGGCCAGGGCGGGCTTCGGCTTCAGGTCGAAATCGTAGGCGACCAGACCGTCGAAGATGTTGCCGGCGACCACCTGGGTCGGCTGGGCCATGTTGGTGGACGGGGTGAGCGTCACCGGCTCCGGCTGGAGGATGATGCTGAGGGTGCCGCCCTGGCGGGCTTCCTGCGCCACCGCGTTCCCGGCCGAAACGGGAAGCACGCCGAGGGCCACTGCCGCCGTCATCGCCGCCGCCGCGGCAACCACCACCCGCCGCCGGATACCGCCTCCGACCTGCCGATCCCGTCCAACCATTCTGCTCTCCGGCGCACATGTGATAAGGCGCCCGATTAAGCCCATGGGATATGTAGAGGTCAATATAGTTTCACACCTAATTTTGTCATCATGAATATACAATAACACTAATATATTATGAAAACGGCTTCGAGGTTCCACGGGTTCGGTGCGGGAATCAGGAGGAGATGCCGCCATGCAATGAGATGTGAAACATGCAGGGATGCGTCGTCATCGAAGCCGGGGCCGGGAATTTGTCGGGACCGGTATGGGCAAGCGGAAGCCGGGCAGCACCGACGGCTGCCGGCATCACGCCCGGCGGTCGGTCTGCGGCACTGCTTGCGGCGCCAGGCCGTCGACGATGCGCACCAGTTCCACCACCGACCGCGCCGCCATCTTGCGCATGGCCTGGCCGCGGTGCAGCTTCACCGTCGCCTCGCTGAGGCCGAGGTCGTCGGCGATCTGCTTGTTGCGCAGGCCGGACACCACCATCAGCGTGATCTCGCGCTCCCGCGGCGTCAGCGTACCGAAGCGGGCGCGCTGGGTGACGAGGCCGCGTTCCCGGTCGCGGCGCTCGCGGTGCCGGGCGATGGCGGCGTGGATGGCGTCCAGCAGTTCCTGGTGATGGACCGGCTTGGTCAGGAACTCGAACGCCCCCGCCTTCATCGCACGGGCGCACATCGGCACGTCGGCATGGCCGCTGATGAAGATCACCGGCAGGCCGTCGCCGGACCGGGCCAGCTCCGCCTGGAAATCCAGGCCGCTGCGCCCCGGCAGCCGCACGTCCAGCACCATGCAGCCGACATCGACGGCCGGGCACAGCTCGACATACTGCCGCACCGACGGGAAGCTCCTGACCGTCAACCCAACCGAGTCCAGCAGGTCTTCCAGCGCTTCGCGGACCGCTTCGTCGTCGTCGATCACGACGACGGTGGGGGCGGCAGGGGCGGCTTGCAGCTTGCTCCTCATCACTCCCCTCCGGGCGACACCGGCAGCACGAATTCGAACACGCTTCCGCCCGAGGAGCCGGGCGCCGCGGTCAGCCATCCGCCATGCAGTTCCACGATGGACCGGCTGATCGACAGGCCCATGCCCAGCCCGTCCGGCTTGGTGGTGTAGAGCGCCCGGAAGATGGCGTCGACATCCGTTTCGGCGATGCCGACCCCGGTATCCTCGACCCGGACCCGGATGCGGCCGTCCCCGCAGCTGGTGGCGATCCGCAGCCGCCGTTCCGTCACGGCCGGCGCGGCCATCGCCTCGATGGCGTTCATCACGAGATTCAGCACGAGCTGCTGCAATTGGACCCGGTCGCCATGGACCCAGGGCGGCCCCTGCGGCAGGTCGGTCTCCACCTGGACGTGGGCGCGGCGCAGCTCCGCCCGCACCAGCGCCAGCGTGTCGGCGATCAGGGCGCTCAGGTCGACCCAGCCGGGATCGGCCGGGGTGCGGCGGGCCAGCGCATGGATGCTGCGGACCACGTCGCCGGCCCGCTGGGCGTCGCGCACGATCCGTTCCACCACGATCCGGGTCCGGGCAAGGTCCGGCTGCGGCTGCGACAGGTGCTGGAGGCAGGTGCCGGCGTTGGTGACGATGGCCATCAGCGGCTGGTTGACCTCGTGCGCGACCGCGGCGGCCAGCTCCCCCATCATGGTCAGCCGGCCGATATGGGCGAGGTCGGCCTGGGCCTTGCGCAGCGCCTCGGCGATCTGGCGGCGCTGGGTTAGGTCGCTGAACACCAGGATGGAGCCGACCACCTCGCCGCGGTCGTCGATGATGGCGGAACAGCGCTCCTCGATCACGATTCCGGGAGCCGCAACTCCAGGGGCCATGCCGCCGAGCATCCCTGTGCAGGCATCCCCGGCCGCGCAGCGGGGCAGCAGCCGGGACAGCCGTTCCGGCGGGGCGAAGTCCGGGCTGCGCAGGACGAGGGTGGAGAAATCCTCCAGCGGCTCCTGCGTTTCCTCGTCGACGGCGACGAAGACGGAGGCCAGCAGCTGCCCGGCGGCGTCCGCCGCGGTCCAGCCGGTCATCGTCTCCGCCACCCGGTTCATGAAATCGACCCGGCCCTGGCCGTCGCACAGGATGACGCCGTCGCGGATGCTGGCGAGCGTGGCGGCATAGCGCCGCTCGCTCATCCGCAGCTTCGCGTCGCTGGCATGCTTGTACAGCGCCATCTGGATGACGGTGCGCATCTGCGGCTCCTCGAACGGCTTCAGCAGATAGCCGAAGGGCTCCGTCAGGCTGGCCCGCTGCACGACCTCGTCATTGGCGTAGGCGGTGAGGAAGACGATGGGGATGCGGTGGGCGTCGCGGATCCGGCGGGCGGCCTCGATCCCGTCCATCTCCCCTTCCAGCCGGATGTCCATCAGCACGAGATCGGGTCGATGGCAGCCGGCGAGCCGGATGGCGTCCTCGCCGTTGGCGGACATTCCTATGACCACATGGCCCATGCGGGCAAGTTGATGCTGAATATCGCGTGCGACGATGCGGTCGTCTTCGACGATCAGAATCCGTGCCGCGATCATTCACTTCCCCGATTTCGCCCCTTCACAGGAAAGGTGACGATGAACTCTGCACCCGACTTGGAACTGTAGCTGAAGGCACCGTGCAGTTGGCTGGTCAAGTCCGTAACGAGCTGAAACCCCACGGTCTCCATCCTATCGGGATCGTAATCGCCGGGCAAGCCCACGCCGTCGTCACGAACGGATAGGCGGCAGTCACGTCCGTCCGCGGTCAGCGCGACGCGCAGAACCCCGCCCCGGCCGCCGGGAAAGGCGTGCTTCAGCGCGTTGGAGACCAGTTCGTTGACGATCAGGCCGCAGGGCACCGCGCGGTCGAGGTCGAGCGACAGGTCGTCCAGGTCGGTTTCCAGCCGGACCGCCCCGGCCTGCCGGGAATAGGCGCGCAGCAGGTGGGCGCAGACCGATGCCAGATGCTCGCGCATCGGCACGCGGGCGAAGTTGCCGAGCCGGTAGAGATTTTCATGCACCAGCGCCATCGACCGGACGCGGTCGCGGCTGTCGGCGAACAGGGCGGCCACCGCCTTGTCCTCGATCCGGTGGGCCTGGAGGTTGAGCAGGCTGGTCACCAGCTGCAGGTTGTTCTTGACCCGGTGGTGGACCTCCTTCAGCAGCGCCTCCTTCTCCTCCAGCGTCGCGGTCTCCAGCGACGCCGCCGCCTGGGCGCCGAGCAGGGTCAGCACATTGACCAGATCCGGGGTGAAGGCGTGGGTCGCCAGCGCGTTTTCCAGATGCAGCAGCCCGACGACGCGGCGGCGGCGGACCAGCGGCAGGCACAGGATGGACCGCGCCTCGGTATCGCGGAAATAGGGATCGGCGGAGAACGGCCCTGCGGCACGGGTGTCGTCGACGATCACCGCCCCCTGGTCGCGGATGGCGCCGTGGAGGATGGCATGAGGCAGCGCGGTGCGGTCGGCATCCTCCTGCACGAGGCGGACGGACACGCCGTAGAGCCCCGTCGTCGCCTCCGCCTCGACCCGCAGCCGCTCGCCGCGGGCGAGGATCAGCAGCCCGCGGCTGGCCCCGGCATGCTCCAGCACCAGGGTCAGCAGGGTGCCGGTCAGCTGCTCGACGCTCGCCTGGTCGGACATGGTCCGCAGGGTTTCCAGCAGCGATGCCGGATCGACCCCGCCGAAGCCGCGCGGCGGTGCCGGCACCGCCACCTCCTCCGCATCGAGGGCGAGGGCCGGGTAACGCCCGGCGAGCTGCCGGACCTTGGCCGACGCACCCCAGCGGCCGTAGCAGTCCGCCGCAGCCCCGATGGAGGCCAGTTCCAGCGTCGGCATGCCGAAGCCGCGGTAGAAACCGGCGGCGCATTCGTTGGCCAGCGCCTCGACATGCGGCAGGGCGCTGCGCTGGGCCGCCCGCACCGCGCGGTCATAACCGCGCATCGCGTCCTCCGTCCGCCCCTCGACCCGCGCGGCCTCCGCCCCCGCCAGGGCGAAGCGGGCGTCGAAGCTGTCGGGGCTATGGCCGGCCCAGTCGCGCAACTGGCCGAGATGCCGGGCCAGCGCTGCAGCGTGGCGGGCGCGGTCCTCCGGATCGGCACCGTCCATCGCACCCGCCCGCGCGAGCGCCGCATGCAGGTGGAATTCCGCCATCTCCCAATGGCCCGACGTGGTCCACAGCAGCCCCTCGGCCCGTTCGGCCGCCTCGACCGCCCCGGCCATGTCGCCGGCGATGCAGCGGAGCTGAAGCGTGCGGATCCAGTGCCAGCAGGTGGCGATGTCCAGGCTGGGGTTGGCGAGCAGGCGCGCCTCGAAGGCGGCATCGTCGAAGCCCTGCCCGTCGAAGGAGTGAAGCGCGTCGGTCCGCCCGCGCAGCGCACGGACGAATTGCAGCTGGGTGGTCAGGATGTCGGTGCACAGGCCGAACTTCACCTGCCGGACATAGGCCAGCCGCGTTTCCGCCGTGCGCTGGACGGTCGCCAGCGGGTCGCCCGACGCCAGCATGCTGGTGACCAGCGTGACGCTGGTGAAGCCGCCGTAGGTGACGTCGCCGGCCTCCCGCGCCTCCTCGAAGGCCCGCAGCAGCAGGGGCCGCTCGCTGCGGATGTCGCGGGTCCACGGCACGACATGGTAGGCGAAGGTCATCAGCACCCGCGCCCGGTAGCGCGTCCGGCCCTGCCGCTCGGCCAGATCGTAGCCGAGCCGGCCGAACTCGTAGCCGGCGGCGTAGTCGCCGAAACAGGGGCCGGCCATCATGCCGAGGTAGGCGAAGCCGAGGGCGGAGGCGTCGCTGCGCCCGTTCCGGAGCGACAGGTTCGCCATCCGGCACAGGATCAGGCAGACCAGGTTGCGGTCGCTGAAGAAGGCCGGCGGCAAGGCCGCGGCCAGCACGTCGAGCGTCGCCCGGCCGTCGGGATCGCCGATGGCGGGAAGGGCGGCCAGCGACGGGATGGGCCGGTCACCGATGGCCGCGCGCAACTGTGCGTATTCCTCGTGCGCCAGCGCGGCCGGCGGGTGGGCCGGCCAGTCGATGCCGACGCCGCGCAGATAGGCCAGACAGGAGTCGATGGCACGGTCGCTGCGGTCGATGGCGGTATAGACGGTGACCAGCAGCGCCGTGATGGCGGCGCGGTCGACCGGGCATTCCGCCCGACCGATGAGCTGGAGAAGCCGCCGTTCGGCCTGTTGCAGGTCGCCGCTCAGGAACTCGCATTCCGCCTGGAGATGCTCCAGCGCGAAGGCCAGCCGGTGCTGCCGCTCCCACCGGCCGCCCTCCAGCAGGCGCAGGCCGCCGAGCGCATAGGCGAGCGCCGAGCCATGGGCACTCGCCTCCTTGGCGCGGTGGCCGGCGGCGAGATGGAGCGTCGCCACCTGCGCCCGCTCCGGCTCCTCCGGGATCAGGGAAAGACAGCGGTCGTACTGGCCAACCAGCTCGAACAGCCGCTCGCCGGAGAGGTCCGCGGCGAACCCCCGGTGCAGGGCGCGGGCGATGTCGAGGTGCAGCGCGCCGCGCGCTTCCGCCGGCACCAGGGCGTAGGCCCCCTCCTGAACCCGGTCGTGAAGGAAGCGGTAGCCGTCCTCCGTCCGCAGTAGCAGTCCTTCGGCCACCGCCGGTTCGAGGATGCGCTCGGCCTCCGGCTCCGGCAGGCCCCCGGCGAGCGCCAGCGTGGACAGGCGGACGCGGACGCCGAGCGCGGCGAAACGGGCAAGCAGGTCGCGCGCCTCGGCCGGGAAGCGGGCCAGCCGTTCGGTCATCAGCGTGGCGATGCCGCCGCCCGACCGTGCCTCCTCCACCGCCGCCATGTTCCAGTCCCAGCGCCGGACGGCGCGGTCGAACCACAGATGGCCGGAGCGTTCCAGCGCGGTCAGCAGCTGCACCGTGAAGAAGGGGTTGCCACCGGTCCGTTCATGCAGCAGGGCGGCGAACGCCGCCACCTCGTCGGGCCTGCGGTCGAGGCTGTCGGCGGTCATCCGCCGCACATCGTCGGGCGACAGCGGGGACAGCGCGATCTCCTCGCGGTCGATCTCCGGCCCGGCGGCCCGCATCCGTTGCAGCAGCGCCGCCAGCGGATGCCCTGCCCCGAGCTCGTCGCTGCGGTAGGCGCCGACCAGCAGCAGGTTGCCGACGCCGCCGCCGGCCACCAGCCGGTCCAGCAGATCCAGCGTGGCGCGATCCAGCCATTGCAAATCGTCGAGGAACAGGACCAGCGGATGGTCGGGACGGGCGAAGACCTTGACGACCCGGTGGACCAGCAGGTCGAAGCGGTTCTGCGCCTCCTGCGGCGGCAGCGGCGCCACCGGCGCCTGTTCCCCGATCAGCAGGGCGAGGTTGGGGATCAGCGCGGTCAGCACCGCGCCGTTCGCGCCGACCGCCTCGCGGAGTGCGCGCCGCCAGCGCTCGCGCTGCGGAGCCGGCAGCGCCAGCAGGCGGCTGACCAGCCCATGGAATGCCTCGGCCAGGCTGGCATAGGGAAGATCGCGCTTGCCCTGGTCGAACTTGCCGGCGGCGAACAGGCCGCGCGGTGGCGGCACCTGCTCCTCCAATGCGCCGACGACGGCCGACTTGCCCTCCCCCGACCGGCCGGCGACCAGGACGATCCCCATGCGGCCATGGCCGGCGACACGGTCGAAGGCAGCCTGAAGGACCGCCACCGGCCCGTCACGGCCGTAGAGCGCCGGCGGGGAAGCGAGCCCTTCCGGCAGGTCGCGCAGGCCGGCGGGAAAGGGTGGGATACGACCCTGGACCTCCCACAGCTGCAAGGCGTGGGTCAGGTCGCGGACGAGGCCGTCGGCACTTTGGTAACGCTCCTCCGCCGTCTTGGCCAGCAGCCGCAGCAGGATGCCGGCGACGGCCTGCGGCAGGTCGGGGGCCTGGAAGGTGGGCGGAATCGGCGCACGGGCGAGATGGGCATGGATCCATTCCGTCGCATCGCGCGCAGCGAAGGGCAGTTCCCCGGTGAACAGCTCGTAGAGGGTGACGCCGAGGGAATAGAGGTCGCTGCGCCGGTCGACCGGGCGGTTCATCCGCCCCGACTGCTCCGGAGCCATGTAGGCGAGCAGCGCCGGCCGGTCCGCCGGGGGGGCGGCCAGCGGCGGCAGGCCCCCGGACGGCAGCCCGCCGGACAGCGGGCCCCCGGACAGCAGTCGGGAGCGCCCGAAACCTGTCAGCCGCACCGCTCCGTCGTCGCCGACCAGCAGGTTGAACGGCCGGAGATCGCCATGCAGCAGCCCCCGCCGGTGCAACCGCGCCACCGCCCCGGCCATGCGGACCGCCAGCGCCAACCGCCCGCGGAAGGGCATCGTCGATACCGCCAGGGTCGACAGCGGTTGCCCTCCCGGATCGGCCATGGTCAGCACCGGCATCTCGCCATGGCGCAGCAGGTCGAGCGGCTTGGCAGCCCACACCGGATCCAGGCGGCGGGACAGGGCGTGTTCCCGTTGCAGGCGGTCGAGAGCCGCTTCGGTCCTGCCGTCCGGCTCCGCCATCCGCACCAGGATGGGAAAGGCCTGCCCCGGCCGCATCACCCGCAGCAGCCGGGTCTCCCCGTCGCTGTCCAGCGTGTGGTTGCCGGACCCGGCCTCGGTCAGACGGAGGAGGCCCGGAAGGTCGGTGCCCGGAAAATCCGTATCCGGAAAATCGACGATGGATTCCATGAAGCGGCCTTTCCCACCGGTGCATCTGGCACCGTCCTGCATCCACGACATGGTAGCGGCAATCCGCTGCGGATGGGGACGGTGCAGAGGGGCCGCCGGCCGATTATCCAGCGGGATCCTGCCGGTCGCGATGGGCTGCGAACCAGCCGAGCCCGTCGAGGGTGCCGCCGCGGGGACGGTATTCGCAGCCGACGAAGCCGTCATAGCCGAGCCGGTCCAGCTCGGCAAACAGGAAGGGCCAGTTCAGTTCCCCGCCGTCCGGCTCGTCGCGTGCGGGCACCGAGGCGATCTGGACATGGCCGGTGAGCGGGATCAGCCGGCGCAGCGCCATGGTGACGTCGCCATGCAGGATCTGGCAGTGGTAGAGATCGAACTGCAACTTCACATTGGACCTGCCGAGCCCGGCGATCCAGCGTTCGGCGGCGGCGAAATCGTTCAGGAAATAGCCGGGCATGTCGCGGCCGTTGATCGGCTCCAGCATCAGGTCGATGCCGCGTCCGCCCAGCGCATCGGCGGCGTGGAGCACGGCGTCGCGGTAGCGGGAGGCGGCCGCCGGATCGGCCGGGTCGGCGAGCCCGGCCATCAGGTGCAGCCGGCGGCAGCCGGTGGCCTCGGCATAGCGCAGCGCGGTCGCGACGCCGGCCGTCAGCTCGGCACAGCGGCCGGCAAGCGCCGCCAGTCCGCGCTCCCCCGCCGCCCAGTCGCCCGGCGGCATGTTGAACAGCGCCTGCGTCAGGCGGTTGCGCTGCAGCCGGGCGGCCACGGCATCGGGCGCATGGTCGTAGGGGAACAGATACTCGACGGCCCGGAAGCCGGCATCGGCGGCAGCGTCGAAGCGGTCGAGGAACGGCCATTCCGTGAACATCATCGTCAGGTTGGCGGCGAAGCGGGGCATGGGCGGTCTGGCTCCTGGCGTCTGGCTTCCGGCAGTTCGGCTCTAGGCCCGCTCGACGCGGTTCCGGCCGGCCGCCTTGGCGCGATAGAGCGCGGCGTCGACCCGCCGGAACAGCGAATCGGCGTCCTCGGCGATGCCGGCCTGCCCGATGCCGATGCTGATGGTGGCCGGCAGGCCTGAGCCGGCCAGGGCGGCCACCGCGCGGCGCAGCCTTTCGGCCAGCACGGCGGCGGCCTCCAGCTCCGCTTCGGGCAGCAGCAGGGCGAACTCCTCGCCACCCCAGCGGGCCAGCCCGTCCAGGCGCCGGGAATGGCCGGCCAGCGTCGCGGCGACCCGGCGCAGGGCCTCGTCGCCGGCCTGATGGCCGTGCGTGTCGTTGTAGCGCTTGAAGTGATCGATATCGATCAGCATCAGGGAATAGGGGCGTCCGTTGCGGCGAAGGGATCCGGCGGCCTCGTCGAGCGCCTGCTGGAAACGGCGGCGGTTCCACAGCCCGGTCAGCGGATCGACCTGGGCCGCCTGCTCCAGCTCCGCCTCCAGCCGCCGGCGCTCGGTGATGTCGAGCAGGACGCCGTTGAAGGTCACCGTGCCGTCGGGACGGCAGCGGGGAAGGGCGCGCCCCAGCAGCCAGCGCTTTTCCACCAGCCCCACCGTGCCTTCCTGTTCCCAGGCCGTGCCGTCCCGCCCGGCCCGGCGCAGCGCGCGCCGCAGCCCGGCCCACCGCCTGCGGCTCATGATCGGCGACAGCGACGGCCAGTCGGTGGGAGCCGACTCGGCCGGCAGTCCGAACAGCGCCGCCGCGGCTGCGCTGAAATAGGTCGGGCGCACATGGCCGTCGGGAAGCAGCTCTGCCTGGAAGACCGCGCCCGGCAGGGCATTGGTCAGGTCGCTCAGCTGGGCATCCCGCTCGGTCTCGCCGCTGCGGTCGGTGAAGCTGACGACCACCCCGACGAAGCCCTGATCGTTGCGGATCGGGCTGGCCGTCAGCCGTGCCGGGAAGGGCGACCCGTCATGGCGGTACAGGGTACAGTCCAGGGCCTCGACCCCCTCTCCGCCTTCGGTCACGCGGCCGACCGGATGGGTCCGCCAGTCCTCCACCTCCGCCGCTGCCGCCCCCGCTCCGCCCCCCGTCAGGTAGGCGCCGATGTGGCCGCGGATCAGTTCGCTGTCGTGCTGGAAGCCGAAGGTCCGCGTGGCGACCGGGTTCAGGAAGGTGAAGTTGCCGTCGCGATCGATGCCGCAGACGCCGACCTGGACGCTTTCCAGCAGCAGGCGGTTGAAATGCTCCGCCTCGATCACCGCGGTGATGTCGTGGATGATGCACAGCAGGAGCCGGCGCCCGGCGATGACGACCGGTCCGGCATAGACCTGCACGTCACGCACCGAACCGTCGGCCAGACGATGGCGGAAGCGCTGGGGAAAATGGCCGCCCTCCCACGAGGCGATGGCATGCATCGCCGGCAGGACCGCATGGCCGAGAACGTTGATGTCCCAGACATGCAGGTTGCGCATCCGCTCCCGGCTGTAGCCGTAGAAGGCGGCGGCCTTGGGGTTGGCATCGACGATCGCGCCGTTGGCGCCTGGATCGATCAGCAGGATGGGAGCGGCATTGCCGGCGAACAGCGCGCCGAACGGCCCGCTCCGGCCACCGTCCCCGCCGGACTCCAACGCCCATTCACCGGCCCCGTCGTCCGGATCGCCGGATTGAGGGGGAACGGCCTGTGAACCCATCGAGGCACCTTAATCGCTGACGACCCGACTCCACTTTGTATGGTCGCATTCCAGGGTCGTCTACCCCGGATCTCTCCGGGCTTGGAGGGCATCAGATCAGGTTGCCTTGCCCGCCGGCGGGCTGAAGCCCCTGGACGACGCCGATCAGATGGCTGGCGAAGGCATCCACCGCGTCCGGCAGGCGGCGGCCGAGCATGGTCAGGATCTGGTAGCGGCGCTGGTCGAGCGTCGGCGCATCGATGGGAACCAGCGCCACCTGGGTTCCGACGCTGCGGGAATGGACGGAGAAGGAGCTGGCGATGGTGATGCCGCCACCTTCCGCGGCGAAGGCCCACAGCGCGGCGATGTAGTTCGACACCAGCACCGGCTGGACCGAGACCCCAGCCAGCCCGCAGGCGATGTCGAACACCTGCCGCGCGGTGGTGTCCTTTTCCGGCAGCGCCATCGGCTCGGCCGCAAGCTCGGCGAGCGACAGCACCACGCGGCCGGCGAGCGGATGGTCCTTCGCCAGCACCGCCAGCACCGGCGCCCTCCCCTCGCCGATCGCCCGCACGCCGGCTTGCGGCGCGAAGGAGAAGGTCGCGCCGATGTCGACGTCGCCGTCACGGACCATGCGCGTCACCTCGGCCGGCGCATCGACGTGCAGCTCGACCCGGATGCCGGGATGGTCCCGGCGGAAATCATGGATCGCCGACGGGATCAGGCTGAGCCCGAACCCCTCAGTCGCCGCGATCCGCACCACGCCGGTCGCCAACCCGCGCAGCCGTTTCAGCTCGTTGACGATGGCCTCCTCTTCCAGGAAGACGCGCCGGGCATGGCGGGCCAGCAGTTCCCCCGCCGGGCTGGGCACCATGCCGCGCGGCCGCCGCTCGAACAGCTCGACGCCAAGGTCGGCCTCGAGATGCGCGATCTGCCGGCTGATGGCCGACGACGCGACGTTGAGGCGGGCGGACGCCTCGGCGATGGAGCCGGTCCGGGCGACTTCCAGGAAATAACGCAACGCGGTGCTGTTCATGGGCGGGGCCGGTCCTCGGGAGGGGGCAGGTCGGGGGATGCATGAAAGCGCGCATTCGGCCTCATCTCAAGCCGCCACCGCGCGGCCAGCCCTCCAGGCGGCCCGCGTATCGCACCGAACGCCTCCAAGTATTGGTTAACGTGCTTTTAGTCAAAATTATCTTTTGCGCCGCGGCAAATCGCGAGTAATCATAAGCAAAGGGAGTTCTTGTGTACTATTTGTTACATGATCATCGCGGTTTTTGACTCTCGCGCTCTCCACAATCTCAAATGGAGCTCCAGGATGATCGTCCGTATCGCTGCGCGGATTGCCGCTGTTCTCCTCTGCATGCTTCTCGCCGGGACGATGGCCTCGCCAAGTCTTGCACAGGACAAGGTCGTGCGTCTGACCTCGCTCGATTGGCCCCCCTTCAGCGGTGACGCGTTGAAAGACAAGGGTGCTGCCGTGGCCGTGGTGCGGGCCGCATTCGCGGCGGTCGGCTACGAGCTGCGGGTGGGCTTCTATCCGTGGAACCGGACCGTTGCCCTCGCCAAGGAGGGCGGCGAGGTTCAGGGCTATTTCCCGGAATATGCGGGAGCAGAGGTCGAGAACGACTTCATCCTCTCGGTCCCTCTCGGCACCAGCCCGCTGGGCTTCGCCGAACGGAGCCAGGCGCCGGTGACGTGGAACAGCCTCGACGACCTCGCGACGAAGCGGATCGGCGTCGTCGACGGCTACGTCAACACCGCGGAACTGGATGCCCGCATCGCCGATGGCCGCCTGCGCGCCGACAAGGCGAACAGCGACGCGACCAACCTGAAGAAGCTTGCGGCGGGACGCATCGATCTGGCGGTGATCGACCTTGCGGTCATGAACGACCTCCTGCGCACCAACCCGGACTTGGCGGGGCTGGCCTCCGGGCTGCGGTTCAACGCCAGGCCGCTGGAGGACAAGACGCTGCACATCGCCTTCCACAAGGGAGAGGACGGAAAGGCGCTGGCGCGTCTGTTCGCCGAAGGGCTGGCGAAGATCGACGCCAAGGCGATCCTGTCGCAGGCCCTGGGGAGCTGAGCGGCACGCCCATATCGGGCCCGGCCGTTCCGAACCGTCCGTCCGCCGCCAAGCCGGCATTGCCAACGCCTTGGAGACTGGAATGCTACGCAGCTATCGTCGCAGCCTGACCGCGCACGTGATCGTTCCGATCGCGGCGTTGCTGTTCGCCATCGCCCTGTGCGCGGCCGCCGCGACCATGTGGACGACCATGACTGCCGCGCGCGCCGCTCTGGAGGAGCGTGCCCAGATGACCGCGACCGCCCTGGCCGGCGGTGCCGGCGAGGCCCTGTGGAACATGGACTCCTCGGCCGCAACGGCGCTGCTTGCGGCGCTTGCCGCCGATCCCGACTATGTCGGCAGCGCAATCCGCGACACCGGCGGCAAGGCCTTCGCGACGGACGGCCTCATCGGCGGATCCGGTTCCGACGGCGTGGTGACGCGGACCCACCCGATCCGGCGGAGCGAGAATGGCAAGGTCACCACGATCGGCGAGATCGAACTGCGCCTGAACACCCGGCGGATCGAACGGCAGACCGTGACCAGCGCACTGTCGATCGCGGCGGGCGCCCTGGCGGCCCTGCTGGCGGTCTGCGGCACGTTGCTGATCATCGTGCGCGGCGCGACCCGGCCGATCTCCCGCATGACCGATGTGATGCGGGCGCTGGCGGACGGCCAAACCGACATCGCGGTTCCGGAAATCCGCCGCGAGGACGAGGTCGGCCATATGGCCGCGACGCTGGCGGTGTTCCGGGCCAACGCGCTGGAAAAGCGCCGGCTGGAGGAGGAGCAGGTCCGCATGCGGGCCGAGGCCGAGCACCAGCGGCGGACGATGCTCGAAGCCATCGCCGGGCGCTTCGACCAGGATGTCGGCCGGCTGCTGGCCGGCGTGAGCGGAACGGTCAGCACCATGAGCGGGACGGTGACCGACATCGCCATGAGCGCCGGCGACAACGCGACGATGAGCGGCACGGTGGCGGAGGCCGCCAACGAGGTCAGCGCCAATGTCCAGACGGTGGCCGCGGCAGTCGAGGAGCTGGAGGCGTCGATCCGGGAAATCTCGTCCCAGGCCCAGGGCGCCCAGACCGAATCCGAAGACGCCAGCCGGCAGGTCGGCGGCACCGTGGGACTGATGGACGAGCTGGTCGGACGGGCGGACAAGATCGGCAACGTCGTCACCCTGATTTCCAGCATCGCCGGCCAGACCAACCTGTTGGCGCTCAACGCCACCATCGAGGCGGCGCGCGCCGGCGAGGCCGGCAAGGGCTTCGCGGTGGTCGCGACCGAGGTGAAGAACCTGGCCGGGCAGACCGCGAAGGCGACGGAGGAGATCTCGACGCTGATCGGCGCAATCCAGAGTTCCACCGGCATGGCGGCATCCCACATCGGCGAGATCGTGACGGTGATCGGCCGGTTGAGCTCGATCAGCGCCTCCATCGCCGCCGCCGTCGAACAGCAGAATTCCGCCACCGCGGAGATCGGCCGCGCGGTCCAGCAGGCAGCCGACGGAACCGAGCGGCTGCGGGGCGGGGTGCAGGACGTCGCCACCGCCGCCCACGGCAACGGTCAGGCGGCGATCCTCCTCAGGGAGGGCATCCACGACCTCGAACGGACGGTGCAGGCACTCCAGGGGCAGGTCGGCCGCTTCGTCGCGCAAATCCAGGCGGATTGATCCCGGCCCGCCCTGCATCGGCATCCCCGCCGGGCTTCAGCGGCGGGGGCGCAGGAAGATCAGCATCGCGACGCCGGACAGAAGGATCAGCAGCATGACCCACCAGAAGGCATGGTCCGATGCATGCTCTCCGGCAACGCCCGGCAGCCCCGCCACATTCATGCCGAAGATTCCCGAGATCAGCGTCATCGGGGTGAAGATGACCGTCACGACCGCCAGCACATGCAGGCTGTGGTTCTGCTGGTCCGCGACCCTGGCCAGCAGCTCGTCCTGCAGGACCTTGGCGCGGTCCTGCAGCGCCTCGATGTCATAGAGCACGCCGGCGAATTTCTCGATCGCATGGCCCAGGCGGGCACGGTCGTCCTCGCCGATCCAGGACACCTTGTTGGAGGCGAGCCGCGCCAGCGCCGCCCGCTGCGGCGACACATGGCGCCGCAGCCTGACGATCAGCTGGCGCAGCTGGCCCAGCCGCTGCCGGGCCAGCTGGTAGCGCTCGGCCAGGACGGTGTCCTCAACCTTGTCCAGGTCGGCCTCCGCCCGCGCGACCACCTCGCCCAGCGTATCGGCCAGAAGGTCGATCAGATCCGCCATGAACTCGGCGGTGCTGCTGTAGCGGCCATGGTCGCCCAAAGCCTTGCGCAGCCGGTCGATGGCCTTCAGCGGATGCCGCCGGCAGCTGACGATCCGGCCGGCGTCCATGAACAGGCGCAGCGCGCCGATGTCAGACGGTTCGAAGTTGAAGTCGTACTGCATGTCGCTCAGTACGGCGACGAAGCCGTCGTCGAACGGCTCCAGCCGTGCCCGGTCGTCGTTGGCGTCGAGAAGGATCTCGCGCGCGAACTCGTCCAGCCCGCTCTCCCTTTCCAGCCAGTCCCGTGCCCGCGCCGATGCGAGGTTGAAATGCAGCCACAGCACCCCGCCGGTGCGATGCCGCGCCGCCCCGATCTCCTCGAAGGACACGCGCACCGGCGGCGCATCGGCGGTCAGGAAATAGCCGCAGATCAGGTCGGTCCCGGTGTCGAGTTTGATTGAGCCCGCCATGCCCGATGCGCCTTCCGCTGCCCGCCCCGCCGGCAGGGCGCCGGCCGGCGGACAGAGTACTTCAGCGGCTGGCCGGAACATACAGGTCCTTGGACCGGAGCAGCCCGGCAGCTACGAGGCTTGGCGATCCGAGGCTTGACGATCCGAGGCGTTCAGCAGCCAGCCCGGATATTCGACCGGCAGCCGGCTGACCCGGTCCAGCGCCGCCATGTCGGACTCGTCCAACAGGATCCCGGCCGCCTGGATATTCTCCGCCAGCTGGTCGACCCGCCGGGCACCGACGAGCACGGTCGATACGACTGCCTGCTTCAGCAGCCATGCAATGGCGACCTGCGCCGGCCGGCGGCCATGCTTGTCCGCAACCGATCTCAGCACCCCGATCAGCGGTTCGCCGCGAGCGCGGTCGATCGGCGGGAAGTCCAGCTCGGTCTGCCGGCCGCCTTTGCCGTCGCCGCTGTCGGCATGTTTCCCGTCGGAATATTTGCCGCTGAGATAGCCGCCCGCGAGCGGGCTCCAGACCATCAGGCCGATGCGCTCCGATTCGAGAAGGGGGACGATCTCGCGTTCGATGTCTCGTCCGACGAGGGTATAGTAGGCCTGCAGCGATGTGATCGGCGCGAGGTGCCGGGCGTTTGCGACCCCAATCGCTTTCATGATCTGCCAAGCGGCCCAGTTCGACAGCCCGATGTAGTGGACGTCGCCGGTACGAACCAGCGTGTCGAGAGCCTCCAGCGTCTCCTCCATAGGGGTCGCGGGATCGAAGCCGTGGAGCTGATACAGGTCGATATGGTCGACGCCGAGCCGCCGCAGGCTCGCCCGGCACTCGCTCAGAATGTGACGGCGGGAGGCGCCGCGCCGGTTCGGCCCCTCTCCCATGGCGCCGAGCGCCTTGGTGGCGATGACGACGTCGTCCCGCGCGACGCCGATGGTTTTCAGCGCACGGCCGAGCATCTCCTCGCTTCGCCCATCGGCATAGATGTTCGCGGTGTCGAAGAGATTGATGCCGGCATCGAGAGCCGCCTTGACCAGGGCGTCGGCATCGTCCTGCCCCAGCTTCCCGACTTTCCCCCACAGACCGTCGGTACCCCCGAACGTCATGGCGCCAAAGGACAGTTCCGATACGAACAGGCCGCTGTTGCCGAATTTGCGCATGCGCATCGCGCACCTCCTCTCGAATTTGATCGGTATGGGTGACCGGCGGCCCCGGTCAGCCGAGGTTTCGCTGCCGCTCGCCGGTCCGGGCCGCCCGCTCGACCGCTGCGACGAGCCGGCTGTTGTGAACGGCATGGCCGAAACCGGGGGTCCGGTGGGTGCCGGCGGCGAGATCGCGCGCCAGGGAGGCATAGACCTCACCGACATTGATGGCGGCACCCACCCAGAAATCCGCCGCGGCCGGCCCGACACCCGACGCCACCGGCGCATCCGGCGGATCGAACGCGACGCTGGACGACAGGGTCAGGTCGCCGACCTGGACGCCGGCGAGGTGGTTGCCCGTGATCTTCAGCCAGCCCCGGGAACCGCGGATCTCGAAGGAAAAGGCCGCGTCCTCCGCCGGCACATTGGCCAGGACCTGGACGGACACCGGCGCGCCGCTCGCGGTCTTGGCGATGAGGTCGACATGGTCGGGGATCTCGCGGGCGGAGGTCGCGCCGGTATCGACGATCTCGATGTCCGGCCAGAGAAGCTCCGTGCGTGCATCGACTTCGGTGATGATGCCGAGCACCGCCTCGACGACGTCGAGGACATGCCCGGTGGTGATGGTGAGGAAGCTGGCGCCCGACGCTGCCTTGTTGAAATAATCGTAGGCGGCGGGCGACTGCGGGCCGAAGCCGAAGGTCGTCGCCGCCACGCGCGCCGACAGCAGGCGGCCGAGCCGTCCGGAAGCGACCAGTTCCGCCGCGCGGCGGACGGCGGGATTGTGCCGGCCCTGCAGGCCGATCGCGGTGTGCAGCGAACCGGCCGCGGCGGCCATTTCCTCGGTCTCGGCCAGCGTCGCGCCCAGGGGCGCCTCGGAATACACCGCCTTGCCGGCCTTCAGGGCTGCCAGCACCAAAGGCCGATGCGCCGGCACCTTCACCGCGACGGTCACGACATCGATGGTCTCGTCATGGATGAGTTCATAAGGATCCGCGTACCAGCGTCCGGCCCCGAACGCCGCGGCGGCAGCCTTCGCGCTCTCTTCCCGGCGTGTCGCGACGGCGGCCAGAACCAGGGAAGGCTGCGGTTCGAGCGCGGGAACATGCGAGGCCCCGGCCCAGCTGGCCTGGATGTCTGCGCCAATGATGCCTACGCGGAATGTCCTGTCCGACATTGAAGGGATGCTCCCGGATGGATCGGCGATCGCCAATCGATCGACCGTCCCGGGAGCCTATCGGGGCAGACATTCCAACCAAAATCGATAGACGTTATGAGCGATCATCCACGCCGTTTATGGCTCCACCTGCCGGGGCATTCTCAATAATATTGCTGGGCCAGATCGGCGCAGACATTCTCCGATGGCAGCCAGACATTCGGGAAGGCGGCGAGCATGCAGTTCCGAAGCCAGCGCTGAGCCGGATGCGCATCGTTCCTGCGATGCCATGACAGAACGAACGGCACCGGGTTCAACCGCAAAGGAAATTCCAGCACCGACAACCGGTCGGCGTAGCCGGAGCCCGCGACGACGCCTTCCACGACGGTGGCGATCATATCGGATGACGCAACCAGTTGCGGAGCTGCGGACATCTGCGGGACCGTCAAAGCGATGCGGCGCCTCATGCCTTTCATGGCCAGCGCGGCCTCCGCCACGTCCAGCCCTTCATTCTCAGGTGCCACGAGAATGTGCGTCAACGCAAGAAAGCTCTCGGTATCGAGCGGCCGCAGCGTTGCCGGATGCTCCTTCCGCAGGATGCAGACGAACCGCTCCTGGAACAGGCGCGCACGCAGGATGCGGCCGGTTGCCGACGGCGGAATTCCGACCGTCAGATCGACCTCACCGCTGTCGAGCAGGGCGATTGCATCATCGCGGCCGGCATAATCTTGAACGCGCAGATCGACGGTCGGGGCTCTCTCGGTCAGGATCGACAGCAGACGCGGCAGGACAACGGAGCCGGCATGGCCCGATACACCGAGCGAGAACGTCATCGTCGATGCGGAGGGGGCGAAATCCTGCGTAAACTGCAACGTGCGTTGGATATCCCTCAGCGCAAGGGAGATCGGTTCGGCCAACTCCACCGCCCGCGGGGTCGGCTGGAGGCCACTGGGCCCGCGGACAAACAGCTCGTCGCCCAGCAGCACCCTCAACCGCGACAGGGCCGCGCTCATGGCCGGTTGCGTCCGGCCGATGCGCGCCCCGGCCCGCGTGACGTTCCGTTCTGCATTCAGGGCGTCGAAGGCGACGAGCAGGTTGAGATCGATGCCGTGCAAGTTCATGCCGCGGATTATCGAAGCCGTGTCCATCGATTTCAAGCATGCTATCGAGCATGCATCCATCGTGTGGAAATCGGGGCGGCTTGAGGCGCGAACCGGCGGGATGGCCCAGCGCCGGACCGACGCGAGCGATAGCCAGAAAATTCGGTTCGTCGAATTCGCGCCGCGGTCAACCTGACGCTTTGCGCGGATGACCGGCCGGCACAGCCCCGGCTTCTCACGCTTTCCCTTGAATTCCCCCTCCGACCTCGCCATGGTTTGACTGACCATGACTTCGCCCTTCCGCCATATCCGCAACCGTCTGCGTGCAGGCCGCGTTCACGCAGGCACGCCCGCCCCGGATCTGGTCGCCTGAGGCAAGGCTCCCGGACCGTCCGGGGCCGATCCATTTTCCGATTTCATCACGACATGCGCTCCAGCCCGCCTCCCCGCGGCCGCTGGGCTCCGCGTACACAATCGCCGCAGCCGCCGACGCGCCCACCGGGAGGGCGGATCGCGGCGGCGGCGCGTACGCTCGACAGCAAGGAAGGAAGACCCCGATGCGTCCCGCAGACCAGTTCCCGCCGATCGTCCTGACCGCAACCGACCATGACCGCCTCTCCGGCCTGGCCGAGGCCGCCACAACATTGGTTCCGGACGTTTATGATTACCTTACGGCGGAGTTGGAGCGCGCCGTCGTGGTGGAAGCCGACGAGATCCCTCCGATGGTCGTCACCATGGGTGCGCGTGTGGCGTACCGGGATGAGGCAACCGGGCAGGAGCGGACCGTCGCCCTCGTCTACCCGCAGGATGCCGACCTCGCCGCCGGGCGGGTTTCGGTGCTGACCCCCGTCGGCGCCGCGCTCATCGGCGTCGCGGAAGGCCAATCCATCACCTGGTACACCCGCCAGGGCGAGGCGAAAACCCTCACCGTCCTGGCGGTCGACCACCCGGTCGCGGATGGAACCGCCGACCCCGGCCCGGACCGGCGCTGACGCCTCCGGGTGATCCAGCCGGCCGGTCCGCGCGTATCGACCTGACCATTGCGGAGTTGCATCATGGCCAGCCGAGAGCGCCGACCCGTCACCTGGATCACCGGCGGCAGCAGCGGCCTCGGCCGTGCGCTGGCGCTGCGCCTTGCAGGGGCCGCAACCGGAACCGGGAATGGGGCAACGGTGGCGCTGTCCGCCCGCTCTGCCGCGGACCTGACGGCGGTGGCGCTGTCGGCACCCGACCGCATCCTTCCCTTCCCGCTGGACGTGACCGACCGCGCAGCCACCGCCGAGACCGTCGCCACCATCGAGGACCGGGTCGGCCCGATCGGCCGCGCAGTGCTGAACGCCGGGACCCATACCCCGATGTCGCTGGAGGATTTTTCCGCCGACACCGCGCGCCGGCTGATGGAGGTCAACTACATGGGCGTGGTCCATGGGCTGGAGGCGCTGCTGCCGCGCCTCAGCGCCCGCGGCGGCGGGCAGGTCGCGGTGGTGGCCTCGGTCGCCGGCTATCGCGGGCTGCCGACGGCGGCGGCCTACGGCCCGTCCAAGGCGGCGCTGATCAACCTGTGCGAATCGCTGAAGCCCGACTGCGACCGTGCCGGCATCCGGCTGCAGCTGGTCTGCCCCGGCTTCGTCGATACGCCGCTGACCGCACGCAACCCGTTCCCGATGCCCGACCTGATGCCGGTGGAGGACGCGGCGGAGGAGCTGGCGGCCGGGCTGGACAGCGACCGCTTCGAGATCAGCTTCCCCAAGAGCTTCACCCGCAAGGTCAGGATGGCGCGGCTGCTGCCCTACCGGCTTTATTTCCCCCTGGTGCGCAAGGTGACCGGAACATGACGCCCGATGACGCCCGCAGCCATGGCCTCGACGCCTGGGCCGCCTTCTTCGAGACGTTGAGCCCCGCCACGCTCGACCGGTTGCCGGAGCTCACGGTGGCCGAGGTTCGCTTTCGCGATCCCTTCAACGACGCCCACGGGCGCGACGCGGTGCGCGCTGTGCTGGCCCACACGCTGGACGGCTGCCGCGACCTGCGCTTCACCGTCACCCACCGGCTGTATGCCTCCGATCTGGCGATCCTGCGCTGGCGGTTCGAAGCGATGCTGCCCGCCATCGGCCGGCTCGACGTGATCGGCACCAGCGAGGTGCGGCAGGCGGCGGACGGCCGGGTGAGCGAGCACATCGACCATTGGGATTCCGGCGAGCAGATCTATCTGCGCCTTCCCCTGCTGGGAGCGCCGCTGCGCCTCATTCAGCGGCGGCTGGGGGCGGCACCGCCGGAAAGGCCTGGGGCGTAGCGGCCTGGGGCATGGTGGCCAGCCGGCCTTCCGGCAGGAAGAACAGGCTGACCGTGCCGATCCACACGCCCCAGCGATAGACGTTGGCGCGGTTGACCAGCGCCTCGCCCGGTTGCAGCCACATCCAGTCGTCGAAGCGCACGCGCCAGCGGTCCTCGCCGACCTTCATCGAAAGTTCGTAATTCCAGTTCAGCGCGTTGCCGGCCTGCCGGCCGACAGCTGTGCCGTACACGTCGTCGGCCCGCCCCTCGTACCGGCCGTCGCCGCTCTTCACGATGTGCCAGACCCGACGGTCGGTCTCGCCGTCGGAATAGAGGAAATGCTCGTCCAGCGTCAGCTCCCGCCCGTCCCAGCTGCCGTCGATGGTGACGGTGAAGCTGCGCCGCAGCGTGCCGAACCGGTCCTCGAACACGCCCCAGGCATGGGTGCGGCCGGCGAAATAGCGCTCGATCCTCAATTCCGGCGTCGTGCCGGCGAAGTCCTCGACCTTCATGGCGGAGCATCCGTTGAGCAGGGCGGTGGCCAGGGCGGCCACCAGGGCGGTGGCGGCGATCAGGGGGCGGGCGCGTGGCATGGCTGTGTTTCTCCGCTCTGCCTCTCGGCTCAGGGCCGGCGGAAGCGCCACAGCCCGACATCGATGGTCCCGGCGCGGAATCCGGCCTCGCAATAGGCGAGGTAATAGTCCCACAGCCGCCGGAACCGCTCGTCGAAACCCTGCGCCGCGACCTGCGGCCCGGCGGCCAGGAAGCGCCGCCGCCATTCGGCGCAGGTCCGGGCGTAGGATTGGCCGAACATCTCGGCATGCTCCACCACCAGCCCGGCCCGCTCCGCCTGCGCGCGCAGCGCCGATGGGCAGGGCAGCAGCCCGCCGGGGAAGATGTGGCGCTGGATGAAGTCGCAGTTGCGGCGGTAGCTGGGGAAGCGCGCGTCCTCGATGGTGATCGCCTGCACCACCGCGGCCCCGCCGGGGGCCAGCCGGTCGCGCAGCGTGGCGAAGTAGCGCGGCCAATGCGCCTCCCCAACCGCCTCGATCATCTCGATGGAGACGATGCGGTCGAAGGTGCCGCCAGCGTCGCGGTAGTCCTGCAGCCGCAGATCCACCGCACCGGCCAGCCCGGCGGCGGCGACCCGGCCGCGGGCGAAGGCGAGCTGTTCGGACGACAGGGTCAGCCCGACGACCGAGGCGCCGCGCCGGCCAGCCAGATGCTCGGCCATGCCGCCCCAGCCGCAGCCGATCTCCAGCACGCGGTCGCCCGGCCGAACCTCCAGCAGGTCGGCGGCGCGGCGGATCTTGGCCTCCTGCGCATCCTCCAGGCTCTGGCCGGCATGCTCGTAGAGCGCCGAGGAATAGGTCATGCCGGGGTCGAGCCACAGCCGGTAGAAGTCGTTGCCCAGATCGTAATGGAAGGCGATGTTGCGCCGGCTGCCGCTGCGCGAGTTGGCGCGGCTGCGATGGAACAGCCGGTTGGCGACCGCCGCCAGCGCGCTGCCGTCCAGCCCGCCCCGCAGTTCGGCCTCGTTGCGGATCGCCAGCTCGATCAGCGCCGGCAGGTCGGTGCTGTGCCACAGCCCGTCGCCATAGGCCTCGGCCAGTCCGATGTCTCCGCCCAGCAGCAGGCGCCGGGCCGCCGCCGGATCGGTCAGCGCCAGGTCGGCGCGCAGTGCACCGGCCTCATCGCCCCCGGTCGGCTCGCCCCCGGCCGGTTCCCCGAAGCGCAGCAGGCGGCCGTCGGGCAGGCGCAGGCTCAGTTCGCCATGGCGCAGCCGGGTGGCGAGCCCGAGCAGGGCGCCGGTCCACAGGTCGCGGCCGGTCATCAGCCGCAGCCACCAGGGGCGTGGACGGAAGGCGGTCGCAGCGAGGTCGGTCATTGCGGAAAATCCCCTGGCTCTTGATGGGTCAGTTGTGGATCGGGGCGGCGCCGACGATGGTCACCGGCTCGGCCGGGGCCGGCGGACGCGGGCGGACGGTCATGCCCTTGCGCCACAGGCCCAACGCCTCCCAATGGATGCCGGCGACCACCTTGGCGGTCATCAGCGGATGGCGGGCCCAGGCCCGCAGGATGGCGCCGTCGGTCAGTTCCACCCGCCGGGCGGTCAGCGCCGCGTGCAGCAGCGGCCCCGCCGCGTCGGTCTGGCGGATGGCGAGCGCCAGCGGTTCGCCGGGAAGGCAGGCGGGCGGGCGGATGCGGAAGTGATAGGCGGTCTCCATGTCCATGAAGGGCGAGACGTAGAACCGCTTGTCGCAGCGCTGGCGCACCAGCCCATCCGGCCCCGGCCCGGCCGGGATCAGATAGGCGTGGCGCTGGCCGAAGGTGTTGCTCACCTCATGGATGGTGGCGGCCAGGCCGCCGTCCGGCCGGTGGCAGAACCAGACGCAGAGCGGGTTGAAGGCGAATCCCAGCACCCGCGGAAAGCACAGCAGCCGCACCGCACCGCCCCCGGCGATGCCGGCGCGGGCGAGCTGGCCTTCGGCCCACCCCTTCAGTGACGGCCCGGCGCCCTCCCCCAGCGGCCCGAAATCGCGGTCGTGGAAACCGATCAATCCGAAGCGGTCATGGGCGAACAACCGCAATTCGCGGTCCAGCCGGGGCAGCTCGTCCAGATCGACCAGCAGGCTGAACACCCGGTAGGACAGCCGGTGGCGCACCGGCCTGACGCGGTGGTGCATCACCGTGCCGAGATAGAGGCCGGACGCGAAGTTCGCCCCGTCCATCACGCCGCCTCGCGCGCGGTGTTCGGCGCCGCCGGGTCCAGATGGATGCGGCCGGATTCGTCGGGGACCGTCCAGGGTCGCCGCACCCCGCCCAGCGCCTCGGCCACCGCCAGCCCCGATTGCAACCCGTCCTCGTGGAAGCCGGCGCCGAAGTAGGAGCCGGCAAACCAGCTGTTCCGGCAACCTTGCAGGCTCCACAGCCGCTTCTGCGCCGCCAGCGCCTCCATCCCGAAGACCGGGTGGTCGTAGAGGATGCTGCGCAGGATGGTGCCCTCGCGCGGCGGGCGGATCGGATTCAGGGTGACGAACAGGTCGCGTTCGGGCGGCAGGAAGCCCTGCAGCCGGTTCATCCAATAGGTGACGCAGACCGCGTCGGCGCCGGCATCGCCCCGCTGCGACAGATAGTTCCAGCTCGACCACACCGCCCGCCGCCTCGGCATCAGGCCGGCGTCGCTGTGCAGGATGGCGAGGTTGCGCTCGTAGCCGATGGAGCCGAGCAGCCGGCTTTCCAACGGCGTCGGTTCCTCCAGCAGGGCGAGCGCCTGATCGGCATGGGTGGCGAACACCACATGGTCATGGGCACGCACGGCGCCGCGGCGGTCGCGCACCAGGATGCGGCCGGACGGCTGGCCAGACACGCCGCCAATCCCGCCGCCAATTCCGTCGCCGTGAAAGCCCTCCCGCGTCACCGCCTCCACCGCGCAGTTCAGGCGCAGGACATCGGGCATGTCCGCCAGGATGCGGCGGACATAGGCGCGGCTGCCGCCCTCCACCGTGCGCCAGACCGGCCGGCCGGCAATCTTCAGCAGCCCGTGGTTCTCGCAGAAGCGGACGAAGGCGGCGGCGGGATGGTCGCGCATCGCCTCCGCCGGGGTCGACCAGATGGCGGCGGCCATCGGTAGCAGATGGTCGCGCACGAAGGCGTCGGAATAGCCCCCGCGCTCCAGGAAGGCGCCCAGGGTCAGCGTGGCCGCGTCCGGATCGGCCAGCAGCCCCGGCGCCTCGCGGTAGAAGCGCAGCAGGTCGACCAGCATCCGCCAGAAGCGCGGGCGCAGCAGGTTGCGTTTCTGCGCGAACAGGGTGCCGAGCGAGGTGCCGGCATACTCCACCCGCCCACCGTCGAGCGATGCGGCGAAGCTCATGTCGGTCGGCCGGGTCGCCACGCCGAGATGGTCGAACAGCGCCACGAGATTGGGGTAGCAGGGCGCGTTGTAGACGATGAAGCCGGTATCGACCGGCCCCGCGCCGCCGGAGTCCACGGTGTTGGCGTGGCCGCCCGGCCGGTCCTCCTTCTCGTACAAGGTGACTCGGTGAGCCTTCGACAGCAGCCACGCCGCCGACAGTCCGGCAATGCCCGAGCCGATGACGGCGATGTCGAGCGGCGCCGCGCCGGCCGGCGAACGGAACTGGTGGACGGTGGCGGAGGCTTCGGGAAGCGGCATGGGCGGCCCTATCCGGGTCTTGGGTTGTCTTGCCTGGCTCGAGTGTCCAGGTTGTGCATCGGAATACGGTGCCGTACCACCATCGGATCACGCCAGGGTCACGCTTTTGCGATTTTGCCGGCGCCGCGGAGCACCCCCGTGAAAGGCAGGGGCGGAAAGCAGGGGCGAAAAGCACCGCGGGGGGTGATCCGAAGCGCCGGCCTCACCGTAATGCGGCCATGATCGCCTCGCTTGCCTCCATGATATCGCCGACCGTCGGCCCCGATCCGGGTGGCTCCCAGCCTTCGGCTGCCAGGGTCGCGAACGTGCTCGCTGCCGATCTGGCGGCCGATCTGGCCGCTGTGGCGGCGGCCGGCGACCGGGCGGCCTTCGGCCGGCTGTTCGCCCATTTCGCTCCACGGGTGAAGGCCTACATGCTGAAGCTCGGCATGCCGGCGCAGAAGGCCGAGGATCTGGCGCAGGACACCATGCTGACGGTGTGGCGCAAGGCGTCGCTCTACGACCCGGCGCGGGCGGAGCCGGCAAGCTGGGTGTTCACCATCGCCCGCAACCTGCGCATCGACGCGCTGCGCCGCGAACGGCATCCGGAGGTGTCGGACGACGAGTTGCTGGAGCATGAGGACGGGCGCCCGCGTGCAGACGACCTGTTGGACGGCGACCGCCGCGCCCGCCGCCTGCGCGGCGCGCTGGCGACGCTGACGCCGGAGCAGGCGGAGGTGGTCCGGCTGTCCTTCTTCGCCGACCTTGCCCATCCGGCCATCGCCGAACGGCTGGACGTGCCGCTGGGCACAGTGAAATCGCGCCTGCGTCTGGCCATGGTCAAGATCCGCAAGGCGCTGGGAGACGACGACCGATGACGACCCGCAACGCCCTCACCCTCAACACCCGCCCCGATGGCGCCGGCCAGAACCCGGCCGGCCACGCCACCCTGCCGAACCACCATCCGAGCGACGCGCTGCTGGTGGCCTACGGTTCCGGCAGCCTGGGCGAGGGGTTGTCGTTGGCGGTGGCGCTCCACCTCGCCCACTGCCCGGATTGCCGTGCCGCGCTCGCCGAGGTGGAGGCGGTCGGAGGCGTCCTGCTGGATGACCTGCCGCCCGCCCCGCTCGACGGCCTGACACTGGCCGGCACATTGGCACGCCTGGACCGCGAGGACACCGCAGCGGCACCTCCCGGCCCGGCGGCGCGGACCGCAGGCGACCCGGCGCTGCCGGCCCCGCTGCGCTTCTATGTGCCGTCGCTGGACGGGCTGGCGTGGCAGCGGCTGGCTCCCGGCGTGCGCCGGGTGGAACTGCTGCCGCGCACCGCGTCGGGCGGCGCGGCGCAATTGCTGCGCATCGCGCCGGGAACCGCCCTGCCCCACCACGGCCATGGCGGGGTGGAGCTGACCTTGGTGTTGAGCGGCCATTTCGCCGACGAGCTGGGCCGCTATGGCCCGGGCGACCTTGCCGAGGTCGACGGCGATACCCATCACCAGCCGATCGCCGACAGCCACCGCGATTGCGTCTGCCTGATCGCCACCGACGCCCCTCTGCGCTTCACCGGACTGATGGGCCGGCTGATGCAGCCCTTCATCGGGCTGTAGCGCCGGAGCCTGCCGACGGTCACGAGGCGGCGGCCATGCCGCCGAAGCCCTCGATCCTGACGGGTCGGGATCGAGGGCCGTTGGGATCGAGGGCCGTCGGGATCACATGAGATCCCGTGCCATGCCAGACCGGACCAGCAGGTCGGTGTCGGGCGAGAAGCGCCCTTTCAGCGGCAGCATCGCCGCCCCCAGGACGCGGGCCATCGGTCCGATCGACCCCGCGGTGATGGTGGCCGTCTTCAGGCCCGAGCGGTTGTAATGTTCCACCGACAGGGCCAGACGCTGCGTGAAGCGGTCGCGCCAGGCCGGCGGCAGGAAACCGTCCACCACCACCTCCTGGAAGTCGATCACGCTGAGCGCGGAGACGACGGCGCGCGACAGGTCGGTGACCGCCGTATCGGTCCATGCGTCGAAGATGGCGTTCGCCGTCTCCCCGCTGCCGTCGGCGAGCGCCGCCGCCGGATCGATCCCGCCGGCCGCAAGTTCGCGCTCCAACAGAAAGATGGACACGCTGTGGATAAGCTGTCCCGGCGGCGACCCCGGAGCGGCCAGGCCGGTGGGCATCGAGCCGATGGCACCGGCATTGCCCTGTTCGCCGCGATAGAGGCGCCCGTCGATCACCACGCCGCCGCCGATGAAGGTGCCGAGATAGATGTAGAGCGCGCTGCGCCTGGTGATGGCATGGCCGGCGATCATCTCCGCCGCGCAGGCGGCCGCCGCATCGTTGTAGAGCGTCACCGGCAATCCGGTTTCCCGGGCGAACGCACCGGCGATGTCGGCGTCGCGCCAGCCGTCCAGCGCACCGGCCGCCAGCCCAAGCTCCGCCGACCACGCATGGATCTCGTCCGGCATGGCGACGCCGAGGCCGACGACGCGCGACCGCGCCGCCGGCGAAAGATGGCGGAGCAGACCGGCCGCCTGGGAAATCGCCGTCGCGATCGTCGGCTCCGGCAGGGGTGCGTCATAGCGCACGCGGCTCGCCCCCAGCTCCTCCCCCAGCAGGTTGATCAGGATCGCCTCGACGCTCCGCCGGCCGATCTTCACCCCCAGCGAATAGGCCCCGTCCGGATTGGGGGCGATGGGGGTGGAGGGCTGCCCGACCTGGCCGCGCACCTTGTCCAGCTTGACCAGGAGCCCGTCTTCGAGCAGGCGGTTGACGATCACCGAGGCCGCCTGGCCGCTGAGCCCGGTTTCGCGCGCGATTTCCGCCTTGGACAGCATACCGGTCTGCAACAGCGCATGCATGACCAGCCGCTCGTTGTAGGCACGCAGCCCGGTGGTGTCGCCGCCCCGCATGCTCTCGCCGCCCCCGCTCACGAATTCGATCAACAATCCGTATAGCAAGCCATAGTAACAAAATCAAAGTGATTTATTTAATGACTGCCGAAGAAAGGTGACGGAAGGAGCTTTGCATTCAGGCCAGCGAATCAGCCTAGCAAGAGGCGTACCGACGGGGCAAGGCCGCTATCCGATCGGATGGGTGCGCCAGCCCCGGGAACCGGAGATTTCCTGCATTTTTCCGACCGATGTACCATCCACGGACCGACCGGCATCGAGACGCCATGACGATCTCGATCAGGGAACGGCGCAATATCAAAATCAATATGATTTATATATTGCACCCTCCGCCGATCTGCGCCATAGTGTTCGTGAGCCATACAAACCAATGCCGTGCACGACTGCGGACACAGGCTTCGGATATCGGCTTCGGACCTGGGAGACGCCACCCGCGAACCGGCGGGCGGCCAGCCCTGTCTCGCAGACGCGTGCCCCAGGCGCGGCCGGGCAGGACAATCGGGAGGAAACACCATGAAACGCGCGCTATCCCTGATCGGTGCGGCGGTCGCCGCTCTCCTCGGCACCTCGGTGCAGGCGGAAACGATCTCCATCGCCACGGTGAACAACGGCGACATGATCCGCATGCAGAAGCTGGCGGAGCATTTCACCAAGGCCCATCCGGACATCACGCTGAACTGGGTGACGCTGGAAGAGAACGTCCTGCGCCAGCGCATCACCACCGACATCGCCACCAAGGGCGGCCAGTACGACATCCTCACCATCGGCACCTACGAAGTGCCGATCTGGAGCAAGCAGAAGTGGCTGATGCCGCTGGACAAGCTGGGCTCCAACTATGACGTGGACGACCTGCTGCCCTCCATCCGCAGTGGCCTGACCATCGACGGCACGCTCTATGCCGCGCCCTTCTACGGCGAAAGCTCGATGATCATGTACCGCAAGGATCTGTTCGAGAAGGCCGGCCTTAGCATGCCGGAAGCGCCGACCTGGGCCTTCGTCTCCGACGCCGCGCGCAAGCTGACCGACAAGAAGAACGAAGTCTACGGCATCTGCCTGCGCGGCAAGGCCGGCTGGGGCGAGAACATGGCCTTCCTCAGCGCCATGGCGAACTCCTTCGGCGCCAGCTGGTTCGACATGCAGTGGAAGCCGCAGTTCAACACCGATGCGTGGAAGAAGACGCTGACCACCTATCTCGGCCTGATGAAGGACGCCGGCCCGCCGGGCGCCTCCTCCAACGGCTTCAACGAGAATCTGGCGCTGTTCCAGACCGGCAAATGCGCCATGTGGATCGACGCCACCGTCGCCGCGTCCTTCGTCTCCAACCCGGCGCAGAGCAAGGTCGCCGACAAGGTCGGCTATGCACTGGCCCCCGACACCGGTCTCGGCAAGCGCTCCAACTGGCTGTGGGCCTGGAACCTCGCGATCCCGGCCAGCAGCAAGAAGGGCGACGCTGCGCAGGCCTTCATCTCCTGGGCGACCTCCAAGGAATATCTCGACCTCGTCGCCAAGGAAGAGGGCTGGGCCAACGTCCCGCCCGGCACCCGCAGCTCGCTCTACGCCAACGCCGAGTACCGCAAGGCGGCGCCCTTCGCCGACCTGACCCTGAAGTCGATCCAGGCTGCCGACCCGCAGCACCCGACGGTGCAGCCGGTCCCCTACACCGGCGTGCAGTTCGTTGCGATCCCGGAATTCCAGGGCATCGGCACCGCCGTCGGCCAGTCCTTCTCCGCGGCGCTGGCCGGCCAGATGACGGCCGACCAGGCCCTGCAGAGCGCGCAGTCGCTGGCCACCCGCGAAATGACCAAGGCCGGCTACATCAAGTAACCGGCACCGGCCCGGCCGATTACGTGATGTAGCCGGCCGGGCCGTTTCGCCGGTCACGCCTGACCGCGCCCCGCAACACCGCCACCCAAGGGTCGAGCCATGGCCACCGCCCATTCGCGTACAGCCGCGCGCCTGACGATGGCTCCGGCCGTCGTCCTGCTGCTCGGCTGGATGCTGATCCCGCTCGCGATGACGCTCTATTTCTCCTTCCTGCGCTTCAACCTGTTGATGCCAGGGACGGAGGAGTGGATCGGCACGCTCAACTACCAGTATTTCCTGACCGATCCCGCCTTCTTCGCCGCGCTCGGCAACACGCTGGCGCTGGTCGGCGGGGTGCTGGTTCTGACCATCGCCGGCGGGATCGGGCTGGCCCTGCTGCTCGACCAGCCCTTCTGGGGGCGGGGAATCGTCCGCCTGCTGGTCATCGCCCCCTTCTTCGTCATGCCCACCGTGTCGGCGCTGGTGTGGAAGAACATGCTGATGAACCCGGTGAACGGCCTGTTCGCCGCCATCGCCAAGGGGCTCGGGCTGCAGCCCTTCGACTTCCTGGCGGAAGCGCCGCTGTCCTCGATCATCCTGATCGTGACGTGGCAGTGGCTGCCCTTCGCGACGCTGATCCTGCTGACCGCGCTGCAGTCGCTGGACCGCGAGCGGCTGGAAGCGGCCGAGATGGACGGCGCCGGCGCGGTCGACCGCTTCATCCACATCATCATGCCCCATCTCGCCCGCGCGATGACGGTGGTGACGCTGATCCAGACCATCTTCCTGCTGTCGGTCTTCGCCGAGATCCTGGTGACGACGAACGGCGGGCCGGGCACCTCGACCACCAACATCACCTATCTCGTCTATGCCCAGTCGCTGCTGCAGTTCGATGTCGGCGGCGGCTCCGCTGGCGGCATCGTCGCCGTCGTCCTCGCCAACCTCGTCGCCGTCTTCCTGATGAGGATGATCGGCCGCAATCTGGACATCTGAGCCATGGCGCGCGCCGCAACCAACCACCGCAAGCTGGGCCTGACCCTGCTCGCCTGGTCCATCGGGATCGCGATCTTCTTCCCCATCCTGTGGACCGCCCTGACCAGCTTCAAGACCGAGGCCGAGGCCGTGGCCTCGTCGCCCTCCTTCCTCGCCTTCGACTGGACGCTGGAGAATTATGCCGAGGTGCAGTCGCGCTCCGACTATTTCCTGCATTTCTGGAACTCGGTCGTGATCTCGGTGGGGTCGACGCTGATCGGCCTGCTGGTCGCCGTTCCCGCCGCCTGGTCGATGGCCTTCGTGCCGGGCAGGCGGACGCGCGACGTGCTGATGTGGATGCTGTCGACCAAGATGCTGCCGCCGGTCGGCGTGCTGATCCCGATCTACCTGCTGTTCCGCGATTTCGGGCTGCTCGACACCCGGATCGGGCTGGTGATCGTGCTGACGCTGATCAACCTGCCGATCATCGTCTGGATGCTGTTCACCTATTTCCGCGAAATCCCGGGCGAGATCCTGGAGGCCGCTCGGATGGACGGCGCCGGCCTTCGGCAGGAACTCATCCATGTGCTGCTGCCGATGGCGGTGCCCGGCATCGCCTCCACCCTGCTGCTGAACGTCATCCTGGCGTGGAACGAGGCCTTCTGGACGCTGAACCTGTCCGCCTCGCAATCGGCCCCGCTGACCGCCTTCATCGCCAGCTACTCCAGCCCGGAGGGGCTGTTCTACGCCAAACTGTCGGCCGCCTCGACCATGGCGGTCGCGCCGATCCTGGTTCTCGGCTGGTTCAGCCAGAAGCAGCTGGTGCGCGGCCTGACCTTCGGCGCCGTGAAGTAGGAGGACCTTCCATGGGACAGATCACGCTCGACCGCGTCACCAAGAGCTTCGGCGACGTCTCCGTCATCCCGCCGCTCGACCTGACCATCGGCAACGGCGAGTTCGTGGTGTTCGTCGGCCCGTCGGGCTGCGGCAAGTCCACGCTCCTGCGCCTGATCGCCGGGCTGGAGGACGTGTCGTCCGGCACCATCCGCATCGACGGCAAGGACGCCACCGCCCTGCCGCCCGCCCAGCGCGGGCTGGCGATGGTGTTCCAGTCCTACGCCCTCTACCCGCACATGACCGTGCGCAACAACATCGCCTTCCCGCTGAAGATGGCCCGGATGGACAAGGCCGCCATCGACCGCAAGGTCGAGGCGGCGGCCAACGTGCTGAACCTCACCAACTATCTCGACCGCCGCCCCGGCCAGCTGTCGGGCGGCCAGCGCCAGCGCGTCGCCATCGGCCGCGCCATCGTGCGCGAGCCGACCGCCTTCCTGTTCGACGAGCCGCTGTCGAACCTGGACGCGGCGCTGCGCGTCAACATGCGCCTGGAAATCTCCGAACTGCACGCCAGCCTCGGCACCACCATGATCTATGTGACCCACGATCAGGTGGAGGCCATGACCATGGCCGACAAGATCGTGGTGCTGAACGCCGGCCGGATCGAACAGGTGGGCTCGCCCATCGACCTCTACAGCCGGCCGCGCAACCGCTTCGTCGCCGGCTTCATCGGCTCCCCCCGCATGAACTTCATCGAGGGCGAGGCCGCGCGCGGCGACGGCGCCGACTGCGTCGGCATCCGTCCCGAACACCTCGTCCTGTCCACGGAGTCCGGCCGCTGGTCCGGCACCGTCACCGTGTCGGAACATCTGGGCTCCGACACCTTCGTCTATGTGCAGGTCGACGGCATCGGAACGATGGTCGCACGGGCCGGCGGCGAATTCCCGGTGCGCCACGGCGACACCGTGTGGCTGACGCCGCAAACCGAAAAGCTGCATCGCTTCGATGCCCAGGGGAACGCCCTGTCATCGCCGGTCCCAGGCGCGAAAGTGGCATGAAAGGCCTGAAACCCCAGGAGAATCCCATGAGACGTCTCGACGGCAAATCGGCCATCGTCACCGGCGCCGCCCGCGGCATCGGCCGCGCTTTCGCCGCCGCCTATGCCGGCGAGGGCGCAACCGTCGCCATCGCCGACATCAATCTGGCGGCGGCCGAACGGGCGGCGGCGGAGATCGGCCCCGGCGCCTATGCGGTGGAACTGGACGTCACCGACCAATCCTCCATCGACGCCGCGGTCGCCCGGGTGGTGGAGCGGGCCGGCGGCATCGACATCCTGGTCAACAACGCCGCCCTCTTCGACCTGGCACCCATCGTCGAGATCACCCGCGACAGCTACGAGCGGCTGTTCTCGATCAACGTCGCCGGCACGCTGTTCACGCTGCAGGCGGTGGCACGGCGGATGATCGCGCAGGGACGCGGAGGCAAGATCATCAACATGGCCTCCCAGGCCGGCCGCCGCGGCGAGCCGCTGGTCGGCGTCTATTGCGCGACCAAGGCGGCGGTCATCAGCCTGACCCAGTCGGCGGGTCTGGACCTGATCAAGCACCGCATCAACGTGAACGCCATCGCCCCCGGCGTGGTGGACGGCGAGCATTGGGACGGGGTCGACGCCCTCTTCGCCAGACATGAAGGGCTGAAGCCGGGCGAGAAGAAGCGGATGGTCGGCGAGGCGGTGCCCTTCGGCCGCATGGGCCGGGCGGAGGATCTGACCGGCATGGCGATCTTCCTCGCCAGCGCCGAGGCCGACTACATCGTCGCCCAGACCTACAACGTCGACGGCGGCAACTGGATGAGCTGAAACCGTCCCTCTCCCGCCCCTACGATTTCCCGCAGGAACACCGCCATGACCATCCCCCTTTCCGCCGCCACCCTTCCGGCCGTTGCCGCCCGCGCCACGGTGCCGGCCTACGACCGTTCCGCGCTGTCCGCCGGCATCCTTCATTTCGGCATCGGCAACTTCCACCGCGCCCATCAGGCGGTCTATCTCGACAGCCTGTTCGGCCAGGGCCGCGACCATGACTGGGCGATCCTCGGCGCCGGCGTGATGCCGTCGGACCAGCGGATGCGCGATGCCCTGGAAGGGCAGGATTGGCTGACCACCGTCGTCGAGCAATCGGGCGCGCAGAGCCTCGCCCGCGTCACCGGCGCCATGGTCGGAATGCTGCCGGTCGGCGATGCCGACGCCATCGTCGACAAGCTGGCCGATCCGGCGATCCGCATCGTCTCGCTGACGGTGACGGAGGGGGGATACTACATCGATGCCTCCGGCGCCTTCGATGCCGGCCATCCCGCCATCCGTGCCGACATCGCGGCACCCGGCAAGCCCACCACCGTCTTCGGCCTGATCGTCGCCGGGCTGGCCCGCCGCCGTAGCGCCGGCACCGCGCCCTTCACCGTCATGTCCTGCGACAACATCCCCCACAACGGCGTCGTCACCCGCAACGCCGTGCTCGGCATCGCCCGGGCCATCGACGCGGAGCTCGCCGCCTGGATCGCCGAGGCCGTCGCCTTCCCCAACGGCATGGTCGACCGCATCACGCCGGCCACCGGCGAGCAGGAGCGCGACAGCCTGGCCCGCGACTTCGGGATCGGCGACGCTTGGCCGGTGTTCTGCGAGGACTTCACCCAATGGGTGCTGGAGGACCGCTTCTCATCCGGCCGCCCGGCGCTGGAGGCGGTCGGCGTGCAGTTCGTCCCCGACGTCACGCCCTTCGAGACGATGAAGATCCGCATCCTGAACGGCGGGCATGCGGTGATCGCCTACCCGGCCGGGCTGCTCGGCATCACCTTCGCCCATGAGGCGATGGAAACGCCGCTGATCCGCGCCTTCCTGCAAAAAATCGAGCGGGAAGAGATCATCCCCACCGTTCCGCCGGTGCCCGGCACCGACCTGGACGCCTATTTCGGCATCATCGAGCGGCGCTTCGCCAATCCCAAGATCAAGGACACCATCCGCCGCCTCTGCCTCGACGGTTCCAACCGCCAGCCGAAATTCATCGTGCCGTCGATCGCCGACCGGCTGAAGGCGGGTGCCGGCATCGAAGGGCTGGCGCTGGAATCGGCCCTGTGGTGCCGCTACTGCTACGGCGAGACCGAGGGCGGTGAGGCGATCGAGCCCAACGATCCCAACTGGGACCGCCTGGCCGCCGTCGCCCGCCAGGCCCGCAGCGAACCGGCGGCCTGGCTCGACATGGAGGAGGTCTATGGCGACGTCGGGCAGGCGCAGCCGTTCCGCGACGCCTTCACCGCAGCGCTGAATTCGCTCTGGGCCGAGGGCGCCCGGACGGTCCTCGCCCGCTATGCCGGCGGAACGCCGTGACGGTCGACGCCTCCGCCGACGGAACACATCGCAAAGGACAGCCAGCCATGACCGCTTTGCCGCAAGGCGACAGCGTCCCCGCCTCCCTGCCCGCTGCCCTGCCCGATGCGATCTGCATGGGCGAGGTCCTAATCGACTTCATGCCCGCCGGCCCCGGCCTTCGCCCCGGCGTCATCGGTGCCTTCGAGCCGGCGCCGGGCGGGGCGCCGGCCAATGTCGCGGTCGGGCTGGCCCGGCTGGGTGTGAACAGTGCCTTCCTCGGCCGCACGGCGGCGGATGGGTTCGGCCGGTTCCTTGCCCGGTCGCTCGCCGATGCCGGCGTCGATGTCCGTCGCCTGCGCCTCGCGCCGGACGCCAAGACCCCCGTCGCCTTCGTCTCCCTCGACGAGGCGGGAGAGCGGGAGTTCCTGTTCTATGGCGAGCCGATGGCCGGCTTTTCCTCCGCCGACCTCTACCTTGAGGCCGTCGCGGCGGCCAGGCTGCTGCATTCCGGCTCGATCGGGCTGATCGACCCGGCGGCGCGGGATGCAAGCCTGCTGGCGGTGGAGACGGCCCGCCGTCACGGGCTGCTGGTTTCCTTCGATGCCAACCTGCGCCTGTCGCTCTGGCCGGACCGCGACACCGCCGCCGGCATGATCCGCCAGGGCATCGCCGCCGCCGGCATCGTCAAGCTCAGCGACGAGGAACTGGAGTTCCTGACCGGCACGGCGGAACCGGACGCGGGCGGCCGGACCCTGTGGCACGACGGCCTGCGGCTGCTGGTGGTGACGCACGGCCGCAACGGCTGCAGTTTCCTGACCCGCGAGACCAGCGGCCATGTGCCGGGCATCGCGGTGGCGACGGTCGACACCACCGGTGCCGGCGACGCCTTCGTCGCGGCACTGCTGAGCGGCATTCTGGAGGATACCGGCACCGCCTTCACACCCGACCGCCTGCGCACCATCTGCCGCTTCGCCAACGCCGCCGGCGCCCTGACCACCACCTCCCCCGGCGCCATCCCCTCGCTGCCCGACCGCGACACGGTGAACCGGTTGCTGGACCGCCAGGGCACCTGACCCGGCGCTCCTCCCTCAGGATCGGCCGGCCGCCTCCTTCCGGCCGGCCGAAGCGATTCGGACCCAAGCGGATTTTCTGAACTCCGCCCACAGATGGACGGCGACCTGCCCCTTCGGCAGGCGCCGGCCTGCCGGAAACCGCAGCGACAACGACGACGCCGCCATCCCCAATATCCCCGGATGCTGCGACGGCCATGGCGGAATCCTCAGAAACACAGATTTGAATCTGAGCGAAAAATCGCTGAATTCAAAAATAATCCACACACTGGAAATCAATTTTAAAAATAATTATCTTTAGAGACAAGGCATATAGCATGCACTTGTATTTATTAAAAACAATAACATTTACTTGCTTTTTGTAATCCTGTGTGGCTATATATTCCGCATATAAGCCAAGGGCGATAATAATGGCAAAACCATTTCTCGCTATTCTATTATTTGCGGTTTATGGCTGCGTCGCCCACGCCAGTGCCAGCGGCGGGACGACCGTCGCACCCGACAGTTCCGTCATCAAATTGTCGATTCTCAACGTAACCAGCGAAACGGCGACCGTCGGATACCGGTCCCTGCCGGCCAATCGGCCAAAGACCTACGGCAATTTCCTGGCAATCTGGCAAGGGCGCATGATCCCGTGGCAGGCGCCACCGCTGTCGCGGATCACGATCCCCCAGGACACGGATTCCGGTTCGGTGGTGCTCAGCGGCTTCACGCTGACCAATCTCGATTATGTGATCGGATACGGCACTGGGCCGAACACATCCACCGTCGCGGCCTCGGTTCCGATCCCGCCCGACACCGGTTCCGACAACGACTCCGGTGCCGCCCCGGCTCCGGCGGGAAATTCCGTGACCATGTCGCTCGCCAGCCTGACCGCGGAGGCGGTTGCCGTGCGCTATGCGACGCTGCCGGGATACCTGCCATCCAGCTATGGGAACTGGATCGGCATCTGGCCGGGACAAATGTCGCCCTACAACCCCTTCAAACCCCTGGCCTGCGCCGATGTGGCCACCGACGCCAATCTCGGCACGGTCGCCATGAACGGCCTGTCGCTGGGGGCGGGAGAGACCTACACGCTGGTCTACTTCACCGGGCCGGCAGTTCCGGCATCGACCGGCAAACCCCCGCCGGGCTGCGCCGAAGCCTGGAGCGCCGGCGGCACTCCGGCACCCGACACCACCCTGGCCGCGGCAATGCTGGTCTTCCAGGCCGCCAGCCGCGCCAACACACAGTGACGACACACCGTAATCTGCGCCCACCGAATAGTCAGGGCGCGGACCCAGGCAGGATTTCCCTGCCGACAACCAGCAGGAAGATTCCTGCTCCACAATTGAGGACGGCCACATGGCAACGATTATTTCGAGCGCCCAGAACACCCTGGTCCTGACTCTTTTGAGCGATACCCTCCTTCAGGTCGATTACAATACCCTGTCGGGCAACATGCCGCAGACCTATGGCAACTACCTGGCGATCTGGCAGGACAACCAGGGCGTCATCCCTTACAATCAGACTGCCCAGAACACGACGCCGGTCGGTGGAAACACCCAGGCCGGTTCGGTCACTTTCCCCGTCACCTCGCTGAACGTCAACGGCTATGTCGTCACCTTCGCAGTCGGCAAGCAGTTGACGACGCCGGCGCAGACCTACGGCAACGCCTGCTCGACCGCGTTCCTGCCCCCCGGTTCCGGCCCCGTCACCTATACCCCGGGCTCGCTGTCCTACAACTCCAACGGCTCCAACAATCTCAACCTCAATTACGCCCTGCCGGTGGGCGACATGCCCAGCACCAACGGCGCCTGGGTCGGCCTGTGGAACGGCACGTTGGCCTCCTACACCTCGGCACCGACGGCCGGCGCCGCCGCCATCACCTCCACCTCGTCCAGCGGCATCGCCTTCATCAACGGCATCAGCCTCGGCCGCGGCGCCACCTACACCGCAGCCCTGTTCACCTCCGGCTGGAATGCCTCCACTCCGGCGGCGAGCGTGCTGACCAGCATGGCGGCGACCGTGACCTTCCAGATCTGATCCTGTCCGGTTCTCCGGCGGACGCAGGTTCTACCGTTCACGGGATCGGTCCGGCAGGCCTCCTCCTCCCCGGGAGGCGGCCTGCCGGGCGTTTCCTCGACCCCGCCACGACCGGAGAGCGCCCATGGATTTCTTCACCAAGCTCTATACCGACCGGCTCTACACCGCCCAACCGGGAGCCGGTTTCTTCTATTACGTGCTGCCGGCCGGCTGCACCACCTTCCCCGACGGCATCGGCCTGCAGGACGCGCTGTCATCCGCGGCCTTCCAGGGCAGCTTCGTCTATTCCGCCGGCGATCCGAACATCACCGCCGCCACCGCCGAGAGCTTCGTGGCGGCGATCGCCGGCGCCCTCGCCCAGTCCCAGGATTCCCGCGGCTTCGTCTGGCTGACCGACCCGGCCGCCATCAGCCCATCGACCTGCGCCATCATGAGTCTCAGCCCGGCGGGGGATGTGGGGGGACCGCTTGCCGCCCGGATCGTGCCGTCGCTGTCCCTGACCCTGACCGGCGGCATGACGGTGAGCCTGGACGGGACGACGCTGTCCCTGACCAATGCCAACGCCGCGTTCCAAGGGTCCGCCCAGCCGAACAGCACCCGGAGTCCGAACGCACGGTTGCCCTGCGACGGAACGCTGCGCGGCACCTTGCGGTTCGACAGCTTCATCCAGCGCCAATCCCTGTACGACGCCTGGAACTGGGGCTTCCAATACGCCTTTCCTTCCAGCGACGCCGATGTTTCGGCGGTGACAGCCCTGTGGCTGCCTTTTGCCGTCGGCAATCTGCCCAGTTCGGGCGACATGATCGGCTTCCACATCGCCATCGATCCCAGCGATCCCACGAACGCCTTTCTTCCGGCGCGCACCACGGTTGCCTTTTCAGGCGAGATCCTGAATCAACCCTCGGTCCCGGTGGCCCTGGCATCGGGATTCGCCACCACCACCGGCCTGCCGGTCTGGCTCTATCCCGTTCCGGGGCAGGTCGACGAAAATCCCGACACCGCCTATCTCGTCTTCAATCCGGGATGCCAGCCCGACCGCGTCGGCCCCACCAGTTTCCAGGCGGCGCCGGCCGGCGCCTATGAACTCGCGGTTCCCGACGCCCCGCCGGACAGCCGGACGCTGGGCATGATCGGCGGGCTGCTGGGAACCGAATACATCGACTTCCAGATACGCAGCGACAGCCAGGCCGGCGACCGGCTGTGGTTCGAGACCGGAAAGGCGGCCCTGGCACCCCGCTTCCCGTTTCCGGCAGCCTCGCCGGTGTCGGCACCGACCGATCCATCGGCGCCGCTGCTGGAAAGCGGCTTCGTCACCTCCTGGGCGACGGTGGTTGCGGCGCAGGGCGACGGGCCGGTGCCCTATGTCGCCCAGCCCAAGGGATCGCCGCTGCTGGGCCGCGACCCGGTGATCTACGCCTCCTACCCCAGCCTGTTCGGCGCCATGGATCCGGCTGTGGCGCTTCCCGCCGCGACCAGCCCGTTTCCGCTCGCCCCCTACACCCTGGCCAGGGCCGGCGACGGCGTCGTCAGCTTCGACGCCAGCCAGATCGCCAGCTTCGAAAGCCAGGTGCTGGCCGCGACGCGGCGGTCGGCGATCGGCGATACCGGCGGCAGCACCGCCCTGAAGGCTGCCGCCGTCAAACCGTCCTTCTTCAAATCGGCTTCCCTGTCCCGCGGCGGCAGGATAGCCGCACTGGCGGCCGGGGCCGGGCAGGATGTGGTCACCACCCCGTCCGGGCAGCTGGTGACGCTGGCGGCGGATGGCAGCTGGGAGGAAATCCTTCTCGGCAGCAACCTGGCGGCGGCAAGCAACGGCACGCTGGCCTTCCTGCAACCCGGCTCAGACCTGCAGCAGGCCTTCTCCACCGGGGATCTGTTCCTGGTGATCGCCAACGCCACCCGGCTGGGCAGCACGGATCCCGATGCCTCCGGCCCCCGGTTCCTGAACGGCATGACCATCGGCGATTGGCTGCTGACCGCCAATGTCGGCTACAATTCCTATAACGACTACAGCAACGTGATCATCGTCAAGGGCTGCAAGGGCGCGCTCTACGATCCCTCCTCCGACGCGACCAAATCGGCGAGCCTGGTGTCCTCACAGGACAAATGGACGATGGCCACCGATTTCGCCGCACCGAGCGATCTCGACCCGGCCGACGGCTCGCTGCCGCCCGGCCCGCCGGATCCGGCCGAACTGCCGGTGCTGTCGACCTGGCTGCGCTCCTATTTCCAGGCCGCCAGCGAACAGGCCGATACCGAGTATTTCGGCACCTTCAATGCGATCGCGCGCAATCCCGACTGGACCGGCATCCTGATCCTGGCGATGGATTGCGGCCTGCCGTCCGACCTTGCCGGTCTGGCGGCGGGAATCACCGATCCCGGCGCGTTCATGGCGCACCATCTGGGCATCGAGGTCAGCCCGGTCGCGAACGACCCCGCGGCCACCAGCATCGCCCTGTCGTCGTCCAGTTCGATGTTCGGGCTGATCTATTACGAGGATCCGGACTATATCGCGCCCGCCGCAGGGCAGACCGTCACCCCGGTGCCGGTCGCCGAGGGGGCGGATTACGATTTCCGGGTGCTGACGCTGCGGGTGCTGTTCGAGAACACCGCGGTCAAGCTGTTCCAGAGCTATGCCCAGGTGACGCTCAATTCCCTGTTCGGCATGCCGGTCGAACGGATGGGCGCGGATGGCGGCAACGATGCCAACGCCGTCATCCTGAAGGGAACCTACGTCAACAACAACGGCACGCCCATCTACAGCATGGGGGCGCTCTACACCACCACCTATTATTTCGACAACAACGTCTTCAACAAGGTCGAAATCGACTCCGCGCAGATGAGCACGGTCGATGACGGAACACAGACCGGCATCCTCGAAAGCCTGTTCAGCTTCAGCGGCTATCTCGATTTCAAGCTGGTGCGGACGGCGGAAGGCATACCCTTCGACGTGTTCTCCTTCGGCAGCCCGGACGGCCAGGACAGTCTGCGCCAGGGACTGCACTATGCGAATCTGGGCTTGCAGCTGACCTCGCCGGCGGCGACGCCGACCATGACCGATTTCCGCTTCGTCACCGACCAGATCACCTTCGACATCGTGACCAGCACGCCCCGGCCGGGATGCCTCTACACCAACTTCGCCCTGACCCTGAACGGGCTGACCTCCGGCAGCGCCGACGCCGCGCCCGAAGCGTCGAACTGGCTGACCGTGATCCCCGATGCGGTGTTCAGGGGTGTCGGCGGCGCGGAATGGTACGGGCTGAGCTACCGGCTGGACATGGGAACGCCGGGCGCGCTGGCCGGCAAGGCCAAGCTGACCTCCCAACTGCTGACCGTATGGTCCACCGACGGCAGCGGGACGGACTCCTACAACGCCATGGTCGGCATCCAGCTGCCGGGCACCGGCGGCGGAGCCAAGCTGATCAGCCTGCAGAATGTGCTGAAGCTGTCGGTCAACCAGATCTGGCTGGCCTATGACCCGGACCAGTCGTCGTTCCTGCTGATGCTGACCGACATCGCCCTGCGCTTTCTCGGGTTGCTCAAGATCCCGCCGAGCGGCTCCACCCTCTTCTACCTGTTCGGAAACCCCGAATCCGGGGGCAAGCCGTCGGGACTGGGCTGGTACGCCCTCTACAACAACGAGCCCGACAATTCCTGACCTGCCGCGGACCGGGGAGAAACGCCATGTCCTTCACCGAACTTCTCGCCCAACTGATGCTGGGCGCCCCCGAAAGCGAACAGCAGGCCACCGAGGGCGCCGCGGCCTTCGGCACCTTCCTCAACGCCCAGCAGCAGATCCGGGTCTATGTGGACAACACCCCCAACATGGGGCATCAGGCCACGACCATCCATCTGCTGAAGCGCCTGATCGACCTGTACCATTACACCGGCCAGGTGCGGATCGTCTGGGCGCCGACGGCCAATGAGCAAGGCGGGATCAACGACACCGCCCGCAAGCTCGGGCTGCTGCTGACCGGCCTCGATCCGCGCGTCATCGATGATGCCACGATCGCCTATGGAAGCTGCCAGGACATCCAGTTCATCAAAGCGAGCGCGCCGGGCGACAAGCTGAACGCGCGTGTCGCATTCGGAGTGACCGGAGGGGCTGACGACCTGACGGCGAATTACGCCCAAACCACCAATGTCACGGCGTTCCTGCGCCTGCAGCCCTTCGCCTGGAGGCTGGAAAACGGGAGCTTCGTTCCCAGCCAGATCGAATTCCATCCCGACGATGGACGTGCCACGGTCCGGATCGGCGATCTGTCGAACACCATCAACCTCCTGCCCTACAAGTTCGACGCGGCTGCGGTCACCACCGTCTCCCCGGCGGTCTGGGACTGGTATTGCGGGCAGGACTGGAATCCCACCCTGGCCACCAGCACCGGCTATGCCCGGAGCCTGCTGACCGCCAGCACGGATCGTGGCGCCCCGATCTGGCCAGCCTATGGGCTGCACCAGTTCGATGTGTCGGAGATGTTGCTGAACATCGCCGTCATCGGCGGCAGTTATCAGAAAAGCTTGGGATTTCAGGGGCCGCCGATCGTTATCCCCCTGCTGAACAAATTCGATGCCAACAACTTCCGTTACCTCGATCCATACATATCGGGCGCCGACGGGTCAACGGATACCCTGAACAATAGAATAAAAGAAGATTATGGATATGACCTGACCACCAAGAACCAGAAGATAAACTTCAATAAATTCCTAACCCAACTGGACAAATACAAAGAAGATAATCATGCAAGCGCGAACGTGAAACTGCTCAAAGACGGGTTCACTGCCGAGACCGTTTCACAGGAAATAAACAGCCTCAATAACGGCGAAATTCTGATGGTCGCCATCGGCAGCGTGCCACAGGACGTCTATAATTGCCTGTTCACATCGCCCTTGCCACCGCTCTTTGAAGGACAGGGCACATCGAGCCTGGTCATTTCGCTCGGCACCCCCTATTTCCAGATGCCGAAGCAGGGAAAGAACGGCAACAATTACCCGAGCGCTCCCCCGGTTGATCTTCCGGCAGGACTCCCAACGAGATGCAATCAAACCGCGGAGAAAATTCGCCTTTCCTACAATAATTACCTGATGTTCAGCCCGGCGGCCGATTTAGAGAGCAACGTTGATTCCATTGTTTCTTTTATGAATGACCTCAACAACGCCCACAGCGATCTCAGTGCATATTTTCAGGGCCTTCTTGCATATTATTCACAGGATATTCACGACAAACTGACGCTGGGACTGATCGCCTACCAATCCCAGACCGCGGTTCAGCAGGAACCGAATATCGTCGCCTTGTCGGCGCCGTCCCGGACCCGCCTGTCCGTCGAAGAGGATTCGACGACGACGCTGGCCGGCATCTACGACAGCCTGACCGCCGCATGGTCCGATGGGACGCTGGACCTGCTGGCGGCGATGGCAGGCTCGGAATTCGCCGATTTCTGGCGGCCCGTCGTGGGATCGACCTTCCTGGTGACGGTTGCGCTGGAGGACATCACCGAGACCAAGGACGATGACGGCGAGGTGACGGAGGTGTCCGTCGCCGACGCCTCCACCCTGGCTTTCGGCACCCCCTTCTCGCTGGGTCTTGTGTTCACCGCTCCCAACAAGGGACCGATCCTGTCCAGGCTGAGTTGCCGGGCCACACAGGTCTGGTCGATCGACGGCGCTCCGTGGATCCAGTTCGCCGATCCCGGCTTCGACCTGACGGTGACGGAGGCGCTGACGCCGGTGCAGGGCGGCCTGGTCGGCACGGTGGTCGGCGGCGCCACGCTCGCCATGGAGATCCGCTATCCGGTCGAGGAGAACCGCTGGGTCGTCACCGGCGTGTTCGAGGCGCCCTACCCCTCGATCGGCAGCTTCTTCCAGATGGCCGGCGGCCTCAACCTCGTGCAGAGCCTGCCGTCGCCGCTCAACGCCCTGTCCGGTTTCGGTCTGCGGGAAGCCCAGTTCGTCTACAACCAGACCGATGTCGCCATCGATTATTTGACATTCACCTTCTCGACGGACTCGCCGTGGATTCTGTTGAAGGATCCGGCCATCGCGCTCACCCCCACCGTCGTCTACACCATCACCGCGCCCGGCGATCTGGCGAACCGGAGCTGGAAGATCAATGCGACCGGCGAATTCACCATCGGTGCCGGCACGGTGACCATCAGCACCCAATATCCGGAGTTCCAGGTATCCGGCGCGCTAACCGACGGCCAGATCATGATCGCCGATCTGGTCAAGCTGCTCGGCGCCGTGCTGGACGTGGATGCCGCCGTCACCGGGTTCAATTTCTACGTCTACCCAACCACCGGCTTCTTCGGCGTGACCGCAGACGCCCTGCTCCAGGCGCCGGTGACGATCGGCGACGTCACCCTGTTCGAGCTGGAGACGCTGGGGGTCGACACCAGCGGCGGCGACGGGCGCTATGTGGTGACGCTGCGCGGCACCACAGTCATCCTGCCGGAGACGGCCGCGGAATTCTCGCTGAGTCTCAGCGCCACCTTCGAGCTTCCCGGCGCCTGGACCTTCGCGGGCCAGCAGACCGACGGCACCTCGGTGTCGCTGACCGCCCTGCTCGACTATTACCTGGGCTGGGATACCGGCAGCACCGACCCCTACGGCATCGCCGGGCTGGCGCTGTCCTTCGACACCGGCACCGGGGCGTGGTCGTTCGAGGGCGGCACCGACGGACCGTGGAGCGTGCCCTTCATCCCCGACATCAAGGTCGCCGGGCGGTTCAACTGCGGAAGCCGCGCATCGGAGGAAACCGACGGGAAACTGGAATCCTATGGCCGCATCGATCTGGACTGGCTGTGGAACGGCATCGCGCTGACCGTCTGGTACGATTACCAGCCCGGCGCCACCTCGTTCGGCATCACCTGGGGCATGCTGTCGGGGACGGTCTCCTACGATGCCAAGACCGGGGAATACACGTCGAAACTGGGCTTCACCGACACTGTGACCGTCGGGTCGCTGATCGCGACCATGATCGAATGGCTGACCGGCTCGTCCTTCACCCTGGAAGCGCCATGGGACGTGGTGAACCAGATCAGCCTGAGCGGCGTGTCGCTGGTCTATGTCTTCAACCCCAAGGACAGCAGCCGCAACCGCGTCAGTTTCGACCTGTCCATCGGGCCGCTCGACCTCGGCTTCGCCCGCATCGACAGCATCTCCGCCTCCTACCTGTCGAAGGGCGAGGACCGCGGCGTCAATGTCTCGCTCAAGGGGCTGTTCACCTGGAACATCGGTGACGGGGCGCAGGGGGACACCGGCACGCTCGGCCCCTGGGACGCCAGCGAGCCGGGGGCGGCGCCGGCCCCGCCGGGCCAGGGCAACAAATATCTCGACCTGCGCATGATGGCGCTGGGACAGCGGGTGACGGTCAAGGGGCTGACCGACGCCACCACGGTGCAGGACGCCATCGCGCTGATGACGACCCTGCCGGACCCCAGCCCCGGCACCCTGCCGCCCCTGGTGTTCGACGCCGCGTCCGACTGGATGGTCGGGCTCGATTTCGGCGTGCTGAAGCTGAGCGAGGAGGAGGGGGCCGGAGACACCGGCACCGGCTATTTCCTGACGCTCCAGACCGTCTTCAACGATCCCAACTTCTACGCCCTGCGGCTGGCGCTCGACGGCTCGATGGCCAAGGTGTTCAAGGGGCTGGATTTCCAGATCATCTACCGCCAGATCAGCGATACGGTCGGGGTCTATTCCGCCCAGATCGCCCTGCCGACGATCATGCGCCGCATCGATGTCGGCGCCTACACCATCACGCTGCCGGAATTCGCCATCTCGGTCTACACCAACGGCGATTTCCAGATCGATGTCGGGTTCCCCTGGAACAACGACTTCAGCCGCTCCTTCACCGTCGAGGCCATCATCCCGCCGGGCATCCCGATGCTGGGGTCCGGCGGCTTCTATTTCGGCAAGCTGTCCAGCGCCACCACCTCGCTGGTACCCGTGGCGACCAACGGCACCTTCAATCCGGTCCTGGTCTTCGGCTTCGGCCTCCAGCTCGGCCTCGGCAAGTCGGTGGAGTACGGCATCCTCAGCGCCTCCTTCAGCCTGACGGTGTTCGGCATCCTCGAAGGCGTGCTGGCGACCTGGAACCCCTATGACGGCGCCGGCTCGACGCTTCCCGCCGGGCAGTTGCAGGGGGCCTATTACTTCAAGCTGTCCGGCACGCTTGGCATCCTCGGCAAGCTGGACGGCAGCGTCGATTTCGGCATCATCAAGGCCTCGGTCTCGGTCGAGATCGCGGTGATGGTCCAGCTCGCCTACGAGAGCTTCGTGTCGATGACCTTCACCGTCCTGGCCTCGGTCAAGGTCAAGGCCAGCGTGCGCATCAACCTCGGCCTGTTCAAGATCACCCTGCATTTCAGCTTCTCGATGAGGGTGAAGGAATCCTTCACCGTCGCCAACACCGGCACGCCGCCCTGGCAGGTGGCCGCCACGACCACGACCCAGACGGCGTCGCTGCTGAGCCGCCCGGCGGCGTTGCGCACCTCTGCGCTGCGAAAGGCGGCCCGGCCGGCGGCCCAATCGGCGGAAAGGACGCTGCTGGCGACCGCGGAAAGCGGCCCGACCTGGACCAACCTGCAGCCGGCCGACCGCAAGGCCCCGCTGTCCGGCTACACCGCCATGGGGCTGACCGGGGCCAGGAACGAATGGCCGGACGATTCCACGCAGACGCCCTGCTGGGTCGCCATGCTGTTCATCGACAGCGTCGCCCCATCCGACGGCACCACCACCAGCACGGATACGGGCGACACCTCGTTCGAGGCGCTGGCCAAGGCGGTGGCGCGCTGGGTGATCGCCGCGATCCAGCCGGCGCCGCTGACCAGCGATCAGGTCGATGCCCTGGTGATCGCCGAGGCCGACCTCGACGCGCTGCTCGACACCACCCTGGTCAGCACCGACGACAACCCGACCCCTATTCCCATCGACGCCATCGACCCGTTCTTCGACGGCCAGTTCGTCATGACGGTGGCGCTGCCGCCGGACGAGGACGGATCCGCCACCGCGACCTATTTCCCGATGCCGGGCGCGGTGACGATGACGGTGCCCGCCTATGGCGCCGACTATGACGGCGTCTCCTACGCCTTCGGCGACTACAACGCGATCTCCTCGGCGGGGCTGGCGGAGCTGCGCGCCTATTTCAACGCGCTGGCCGTCCAGAGCGAGGAAAGCGGTGACACGGCCGCGATGGCGGCCCGCAACAGCGGCACCGACGACAGCACCTCCATGGCCGAGTGGATCCGCAGCGACTACATGCTGCTGATCGCCCGCCAGATGATCCAGGCGATGCGCGACGGTCTGCGCGACTTCACCCACCCCATCGACGCCGCCACCACGCCCCAGGCGCTGGTCGAGTCCGTGAATAGCACCGGCCAGCTGTTCGGGGATGCTGCGGTCAGCGTCGCCGACCTGTTCACGGCCAATCCCACCCACGCGCTGGCCGCCGGAAAGACGCTCGGCATCGGCACCATCCTGACGGCCCCCGTCCCGTCGCCCAGCTTCAACGATCTGGCCCTGGACTATGCCGCCGACGGCGTGACCGGCAGCAGCCTCGCCACCGCCAACGCGGCGGCGGCCGGCATCCTCACCGCCGGGGCCGTCGTCTCCTGGCCCGGTCACGAGCCGGCCACCTGCACCGTCACCGCCGGCGACACGCTCTACGACATCGCCGACGCCTTCGATGCGCTGCTCGCCGATCTGTTGAGCGAGGCGGATGTGCTGGACCAGCCGGGGCTGCCGGCCTCCGGCGCGGCGCTGCTGGTGCCGCTGATCACCGCCTCGGCCCTGTCGGGGGACAGCTTCACCACCATCGCGCAGCGCGAGCCGTTCGCTGCCGGCGGCTTGACCCCGGCCGCCCTCGCGCTGGCCAATGCGGGCAGCCAGATCCTGCGGACAGGCGCCAAGGTCGCCTACCCCGACAAGGCGCCGGTCACGGTCGAGCCGCGCCAGGGGCTGGGCGACGTCGCCCACAGCCTGGGCGTCAGCCTGGACGACCTGCTGGCGAAAAGCGGAGTGCTGACCCAAACGGACCTGCTGGCGACCGTGGCGGTGCTGGCACTGCCGGTCCTGGCCATCGTCACCGCCGACGGCGACACGCTGACCGACATCGCCGCGCGCTACGGCACGACGGCGGCGGCGCTGGGCACCCTGCCCGCCAACCGGACCATTGCCGGCCTGTTCGCGCTCACCGACGCCTCGGGCACCGACATCGGGACGCTCGACCTGCCGCACCTGCCCCGATATCAGGTCGCCGCCCTGATCGACGAGGCGCAGCGGTCGCAGGCAATCGCCAATCTGTCCGGCATGGCCTCGCGCTACTACCTGCAGGGGCTGCGCCTGCCGACCGACGGCATCACGCCGAACACCGCCGGCATGTGGGTGCGCGACATCGGCGGCACCCTCACCCTGCCGCCCTTCGCCGGCCTGTTCGCCCTGACCGGCCAGCAGATCCCGCTGCCGGCGGCGATCACCGCGACGCCCTTCACGGTCGAGCTGACCCGCGCCGCCGGGCCGGCCTGGCTGCATTTCGCCGATGCCGCCGGCGCCACGGTCGATACCCTGTCGATCACGGTGGCCGCCGGTTCCGCGGATGCCGACCGGATCACCAGCATCGCAGCCTGCCTCACCGCCCCGCTCGACATCCCGCTGCTGGCGCTGGGCACCGGAGCGGTGGCGCAGAGCACCGCCGCCACCTATCCGCTGTCCAGCATGACGGCGTGGCTCAGCGCCGATCTGGTCGACCTGCCGAACGGCATCCCCGGCGACGGCAATCAGACGCTGCGGCTGTGGACGCTGCCCGACAGCCTGACCGCCCTGCCCGACCCGGCGACCCGGCGGATCGACCCCCGCTTCGCGATCATCCTCAGCCGCTACGACGAGGCGTCGGGATCGACGGTGGACGGGCCGGTTGGCGCCTATGGCTGGGCCTCGGCCATCGCCTTCACGGTGCGCAAGGTGCCGGCCATCGAGGGCAGCCCCGCCTCCGCCACCACCTACGAGGTCATCGGCGCCGACGACGAGGGCATCGTCATCCTGGAACGCCTGCTCGACCAGTTGCAGAGCGACAATGGCGCCATCGCCAGCCTGCGGGTGGCGTTCGTCATGGGCGGCGGGCTGCAGAGCGATGCGGAGGCGGCGGTGACCATGGGGATTTCCCAGGCCAACCTGTCGACCCAGACCAACCCGCCGGCAAGCATGACGGCGCGCGCCCTGACCGCGACCGCCACCACCGGGCTCGGGCTCTTGAACACCAAGCTCGACTTCCTGCGCCTGCTGTGGGAGGCGAGCATCACGCGGTCGGGCGGCTTCTATCTCTACTATTACGACCAGACCGACGCCCGCGGCCTGCCCGACGACGCCTTCAACGACAAGGGCGAGGCGTCGCTGACGGCGATGGTGCTCTATGCTGCCCCGGTGCAAGCGGCGCAGCAGAACCGGCTGACCGATTACATGAACGCCGTGGTGACCGGCGGCGGCTTCGACATCGGCAGCGCCTCGGTCAACGCCAAGGCCGATCCCCAGACCGATCCTCCGCTCACCGTGACCGCCACCGCCGCCGACACGCTGGCGGATCTGGCCTACGGCTATTTCGCCAATCTCGGCGATCTGGCGGAAGCCAACGCCGGGCTGGCGCTGACAGCGGGCACGGTGCTGACGGTGAGCGAGGGGCTCTACCAGCCGCCGCCGGGCTCCCCACAGTCCCTGGCCAGCATCGCCACGCGGTTCGGCACCAGCGTCGCCGCCCTCCAGGCGGCCAACGGCGGCACCCTGCCCGATCCGGCCGCCTTCCCGCTGGCCATCCGGCTGCCGACCCTGTCGCTGACGGCTGGAACCTCGACGCACAGCGCCAGCCTGGAGGACATCGCCGGATGGTACGGAATGGATGTGGTGGCACTCGCCAGCCACAACCGATCGGTGGCGGGCCTGTGGACCGGCCGGACGGTGGTCCTGCCCGAAGGTCCGGTCACGGTGACCGGCACCGTGGATGTCGGCACCGCCGCCCTGCTTGCCCTGCGCGAGGTGCCGCCCGAAGAGGCGGCAACCCCGGCCAGCGGGACCGACACCGCCTGGGCGACGGCCTATCTGCTGAACGACGTCTCGCTTCTCGGCTGCCGGATCTACGGCAACGCCGATTTCACGGAAAGCCCGGTCAGCCTGCCCTTCGGCCCGACCTCGCCGGACGACGACACCGGCGGAGAGGAGTACGGCAGCATGACAACCGCCGCCTTCGGCAAGGTGGCGGCTCCGGAGGTGGCGACCGCCGGAGAGCCGGATTGGGAGTTCCGGCAGAACATCCCCTATTCCTCCTACGCCCGCACCGGCAGCGGCGACAGCCCCTATGACGGCGTCGGCGGCATCCTCCAGGTCACCTTCTCCTGGCAGGATCTCTACGGCAACCAGATCGACACCACCCTGTCGGAGGCATCCGCCGGCAGCACGGGACCATACAACCAGCCGCCGGTCATCGTCGGCTACACCGACGCCCTGCTCGGCCTCGGGCAATGGCCGACCCTGTCGTCGAACTGGCTGGTGGAAAGCGCAGAGGGCGGCGGCGCCCGGATCACCCTGACCCTGTCCTTCGCGCAGGCCAGCTACGACGGCCTGCTGATGGCGGTGCCGCAGACGGCGACGACGGTGCTGGCCACCTTCACCCAGCCCCTGGACCCCGCCGGCGCGGCCAGCGCCGCCAACTACAGCCTGACGGTCGATGACGGTTCGGTCAGCCTGGATCTGACGTCCGCGGTGCTTCAGCCCGGCGGCCTGTCGGTCCTGCTGACCCTTGCCTCCGCCTTCGCCGATGGCGACGTCGCGATGCTGACCGTCAACGGCCTGACCACCGCCACCGGGGATGGGGTGTCCGGCTGGGCCGGCTTCTCCTATCCCGATGCGGTGGAGGCGCGGGGATCGGGCGTGCAGTCCAGCGCCGCCCAGGCCCAGCGGACCTACAGCAGCCTGCGCAACCAGTTGAACGACCCCAACGGCATCAGCCTCGGGGTGTCGATGTCGCTGCTGGTGGATGAGGACGGCAGTCCGCTGGTCACGCCGCTGTCCGCGGACGAGGTGACGGCGCTGAAGACCTGGCTGTTCGATGGCACCGGGGGCACCGGGGGCACCACCAGCATCCTGGCCTTCGTCACCGACCGCGCCACCTTCGGGACCGGCGTCGCGGCGCCGCCGCCCGCCCAGGAGATCGCCCTGCCGATCACGGCGTCCAGTGTCACCCAGGCTCAGATCGTCGAGCTGCAACTGACCTTCACCGTCACCCGCACCGGCGGCAGCGTCTGGGGCGACCTGCAGAGCGTGGCGGGCATCCGCAGCGCCTCCACCATCGTCCCGCCCCTGACCAAGGGCGACACCAGCAGCAGCCTCGCCCTGTCGGCCTTCGCCGCCGCCATGGAAGAGGCGCTGTCCCAGCCGGGCAGCTTCCTGATCCGCGTGGCCACCGGCGCCGACCGGACTGCGTCGGTGAGCACCGCCGACAACAGCGTCTGGGCGGTGCGTGTGGGCGAGTCGGCGGGACAGGCGATCTCCTATGCCCTGTCGTCGCCGCCGGACGATCCGGCGATCTTCGCCCCAAGGCCGGTGTCGAACCGGCTGGAGAGCCGGTCGGGCGTCCCGATCTACCGCTATTCCACCGGCCAGGGCCTGTCGCAGACCGGTGTTCCCACCGACTTCACCAACGTCGACATGGACAGCTGGACCGGCCAGCTGTTCGCGGCGGTGGATGCGGTGCTGACCCCGAAATTCCTGCCCGCCATCCAGATCCTCGACAAGCTCTCTCCCGGCGGCCGGCTGGAGACGCTGCTGGACTACAAGGACGATCTGGCCGCCATCACCAGCGAGCTGATGGAGCCGGTCTATGCCGATCAGGCCGGCGCCGACCCCGCGGACGCGCGTGAGGCCTTCTATCAGGAACTGCTCGCCCAGCTCTCCAACGCCTATACGGTCAAGGCCGCGCTCGGCTTCACCGCCGCTGTCTCCGGCGCCGTCACCGGGGACGAGGTTCCGCCCCGCCTCTACGGCGCGACGGCGGTCAATCCCCAGATGACCGCCGCCACCGTCGCCGAGGAATCGGCCCGCTCGGTCACGGTCTGGTTCAGCACCGCCATGGCCGCCGACCAGGCCGGGTCGCCCGGCTCCTACACGCTGTCGGGCGGGTTGGAGGTCGTCGGGGCGGTCATCGCCTCCGATGGGCAGAGCGTGACACTGAGTCTGAACGGCGATGTCGAAGCGGGGACGACCACCGTCACCGTCGACGGCGCGGTGACCGACACCCTGGGCTGGCCGATCCAGCCGCCGCTGACGATGACGGTGACCTCCGGCGCCTCGACGCCGCTGGCCTCGACCCTGTCGCTGTCTGCGCCGAAGCTGTCGCTGGAAACGGCGGCGGCCCAGCCGCTGACCGTCATGGTTTCGGCACCGGGCATCCTCCACGACGACAGCGGGGCTGCCGTCTCCGAGATCGAGTTGAACCTGCGCTATTACGGCAGCAGCATCGAACACCAGATCGGCAGCCTGTCGGGCATCGAGAATTACGAGGCGTCGAGCTGGCTGAGCTTCGTGATCTCCCAGCCGTCCGGCCCGCTGACCGTCGATCTCGGCCGGTTCCCGGTCCCGATGGTCCTGCGCAGCTTCCCCACCACCCCCGACCTGCCGGCACAGACGGCGACGGGCACCCCGCAGGCCGATGCCGACGAGCTTTCGGAGATCCTGGTCTGGACGCTGGATGCGACCTATTCGCTGCCCTACCACTATCCCCAGGACCGCGTCCACGCAACGGTGGAGTTCAACATAGCCTCGCCGATGATGGCCTTCGCCTCGTTCCTGGATGCCTTCAACGCCCTGGCCCAGTTCGTGACGGTGTTCCCCTCGGTCCAGGCCGACCTCGACACCTGGCTGGCGGGCATCGATGCGTCGATCGACGCCGCCGATGCTGAGGGCAAGCTGCAGATCGACAACGCCGCGACGGCGCTCGACAGCATGTTGCAGATGGTCGGCGGCATCGTCGAGGCATCGGGAGGCGGCGGCTCGTTCCGCGTCGCAAGTTCCGCGCCTTCGTCCGGTGTCGGCGATCCGTCCCTCAGCTATTCCTTCACGGTGGCGGAATCGTCGGTCGATTACGGGCAGACGCGGGATGCCCTGCTGGTCAGCATCGTCGGAGCGCCGCCGGACGGCATCGGCGTGCCGGCGATCCTGGTCGCACCGGACAGCTATGAGGCGGTCCGGGTCGACGGCACGGCAGCGGACACCTACAGCTACGTCTACCGCCGGCTCGGCACCGGCAACGACTACCTGCCGGCCAGCGACGGCCAATCCATCGCCGACCGGACGATCGAACTGCCCGGCATGAACATCCTCCAGCGCCAGGACGCCCAGACAAGCGTCTATCTGACCCGAAACGAGGAGTTGGTGGCCGGGCGGCCATCGGCGTCCAGCTTCGTGTACACCACGCCGGACGTGACCTTCGCCAACCCGGTGCTGCCGAGCGTCGACTGGGCCCAGGCGATCGACATCGCGGCCATCGGCAGCAGCACCGGCCCGGTCAGCCGGACGCTGACCGGCCAGCTCGCCAACCTGTTCACCGCCCTGCTGACCGGCGTCACCCTGCCGACCCTGTCCATCCAGGTCCGGACCGTCTACAGCTATGCCAAGACCAGCTTCGCCACCGTCGAACTGCCGGTGTTCATGCAGGCACCGCTGTCGGTCACGATCTCCGGCACCGGCGAGGGCACGCTGGACGCCATGATCGAGGCCTGGGCGGGAGCCATATCCCTGTGGTTCGCCACCAACCTGCCGTCCGGCACCGATGGCCGTCTCGCTTTCGACCTGAGGATCATGTCGGATCTGACCCGGCAGACCATGCCACTGGTGCATCTCGGCACCCTGACCCTGGATCTCGATTATGTGCAGCCGCCCCTGCCGACAGCCGGGTGACGGTTGCAGGCAGCCGAGCCATCCGCCTCTGCTCGGCACCGAACTGGAGGTCCCCGGCGGCATCCCGTACCTGTACCCGCCGGCCGAGGCGATCGGCACGCGGATGGGCGGGCCGGCAGTGCAGCTTGCCGATCCGCCGGCAGGGATGGACGGTCACGACCCGATGGGAGCCGTTGCCGATTTCGCGGGCACGGCGGCGCCGCTCCTGCGCCTGGATCTTGTGATCGCCGTGGACAGCTCGGCCGCGACGCTTCCCTGCCGCAGGAACAGGCAAGAACCACCGACGATCCGGCAACTTCGCGGGCGCCCGGTCGACGATGCTGCGGTCATCGCAACGCTCACCTCGACAGGGGATATCGATGACCAGCATTTCGATCGTCACCGGCGGCAGCCGCGGTCTTGGCCGCAATACCGCCATCGGCATCGCGCGTCACGGCGGTGACGTCATCCTCACCTATCGCGACGGCGCCGACAGGGCGATGGCCGTCGTCGCAGAAATCGAGAGCCTCGGGCGCAGGGCTATCGCCTTGCAACTGGACGTCGGCACCCTTTCCTCCTTCCCGGCCTTCGTCGAGAGCGTCCGTTCGTGCCTGAAGACGGGTTGGGGAAGGGACAGCTTCGATCATCTCGTCAACAACGCCGGCCATGGCGACATGGCCGGAATCGCCGAGACGACCGAGGCGCAGTTCGACAGCCTGTTCAACGTGCATGTCAAAGGCGTGTTCTTTCTGACGCAGGCCCTTCTGCCGCTCCTGGCCGATGGCGGCCGGATCGTGAACTTCTCCTCGGGCCTGACCCGGATCGCCTATCCTGGCTTCTCCGCCTATTCGGCGGCAAAGGGTGCGGTCGAGATTCTGACGCGCTACATGGCCAAGGAGCTCGGCAGCCGCGGCATCACGGCGAACGTTGTTGCACCGGGCGCTATCGAAACCGATTTCCTGGGTGGGGCCGTGCGGGACACCCCGGCCTACAACGAGGCCTTCGCTGCGATGACAGCCCTCGGCCGCGTCGGGCTGCCCGACGATATCGGTCCGGCGGTCGCGAGCCTGCTCGGCCCCGAGAACCGCTGGATCACGGCGCAGCGGATCGAGATATCGGGCGGCCAGAACATCTGATCGCGGACAGGCGCTTCCAGGCCGCGAATTTCATGCAGCCGGCTGCATCCGCGTCCTGGCCGCCTTCATGTCGCGGGCCGGAGGCAGCCCGAACAGGCGGCCATACTCCCGTGTGAACTGGGAGACGCTCTCATAGCCCACCGCATAGGCGGCGTTGCTGATCGTCTCCCCGTCCGCCAGCATCATCCGGCGTGCCTCGATCAGCCTGAGCTGCTTCTGAAACTGGAGCGGCGTCAGCGAGGTGAGGGCCCTGAAATGCTCATGCAGCGTGGATGGACTCATGCCGGCCACGGCCGCCAACCGTTCCACCCTGAGTGGCTTGGCGAAATCGGCCCGAATGAGCGCCACCGCCCGCGCCACGCGCCGCGCGTGGCTGTCGACCACGCCCAGGCTGCGAATGGCGCCGCCATGACGGCCGCACAACAACCAGTAATGCATCTCACGGATCAATTGAGGCTGCAGAATCGGCACCGCCGCCGGACGATCGAGAAGACGCAGCAACCGCAAGGCGGCATCACCGACTTCCCTGTCCGTCGGATCGACCCGGATCGGCGCGCCGGCGGCAAACGGCACCGATCCGATCTCCACGACGAGACTCTCGATCACCGCCGGGTCGAGGTCGAAAACGAGCGAGAAGTAGGGGGAGCCGCCGGTGGCTCGGGTGATCTGGCTGACGGTCGGAACATCCGCGGTGATCAGCAGGGACTCGCCGGCGCCGAACTCGAAGGTTCTGCTGCCCATCGTCACCCGCTTGGTTCCCTGCAGCACCAGCGCCACCAGCGGCTTGTTGATGGCATAGTGCAACGCCGTCGCGGATGTCTCGCGGATGAGCGTCAGGCCCGGAACCGGCGTCCGGACGATGCCGCTCCGGTCTGCATGCGCCCGCACATATCGGCGCACCATGTCGAGCAAGGTGTTGTCGAGCAAGCTATCGGTCATGACAGGATCCTAGGTCGCACCGATCGGCACCGCAACATCGGTCGGAAGATCAGGCAAGAAAATCCTGGTTTCCGGCAAGCCCCCAACCCTTCCCGGCTGCGTTGAGGCGGGCCCCGACCCTTTGCCATTGCCGGGCCCCCTGGCGGTCGGATGGTGCGCCCGCCATCCACCTCCAGCACGACGCCGGTTATGAAATTCGCGTCGTCCGACGCCAGATAAAGGCAGGCGCTGGCGATGTCCTCCGGCTGCGAGAGGCTCGCGATAGGGGGCGGGAATGCCCGGTCCTGACAACCGGGCCGTCATCGACAGTTTCCCGCCGGCCGCGGAACGCCGCCGAGCTTCCCAAACTTGGCAGATCGGAAGGAGGGCGATGCTACCGGCTATGGATGGACCGGCTCGGTTGACGACGGGATGCCCCGAGGGGGTTGGCCTGGACGGCAACATGAAGACCGGCTGGGCCTGCCTGCTCCGCCTCCGGAACGCGGCAGCCAGGGATCATGAAACGCTCTTGTAGGCGAACCGGCAAAAGCAGCCGGCAATCGGCGTCCTGAATTGTGGTTCCTTGTTGAATCTCGATTGTTAGCTGCGCCATCCTTTCTCCGTTCATCGTTGAGGCGGGGGAACGCATGGCAAGCACCCGATTGCTGGTGAAGGTCCGCGGTGACGTCACCCAATTCGCCAACGGCGGCAAGAAGAGCTTCGGCGCGAAAGACGACGCTCCCCGTGTGATCCTCCGGCTGCCGCCGGGCCAAGGCGCCGGTCCGATGGGGATGGCGGGCGACAGCGGCGCAGCATGGCTGAGTGTCGACGTCGGCGCCCGGGCGACGCCATGGGACGCCGCCCATGCGCTGGTCGCTCCCGGCACACGGTTCGCTGCGGGCTCGTCCGGCGTCGAGTTCGTCGAGCCGGACATCGAGCAGCAATGGCTGCCCGACGAGCCGGCCTCCGGAATGCAACGGTTCGCAGCGTCGAGCCCCTGCGCCTTCACCAACCAGGACGACCGCGGCGGCAAGGAGACCGGCCCTGGAGTGGGCTGGAACCACGCCGCCGCGTATTCCGCGTTCGACGCGGCGCTGGACCGGTTCGGTGACACGCTGGCGGCGAAGCTCGGCCGCGTGACGATCGCCCATCTCGACACCGGCTACGACCCCGGCCACATCACGAAGCCGCTCGGGCTCGATACGGACCTGCAGAGGAACTTCGTGGAGGGAGGCCCGCCCGGCAGCGCGGTGGACACCATCCCGGATGGGGCCTCGCTGAGCAACCGCGGCCACGGGACGGCGACACTGGCGCTGCTGGCCGGCGGCCCGCCTGACCGCACCGCGCCGGATTGGCAGGGGTACGCGCGGCCGATCGGCGGCGCGCCGTTCGCCCGGGTCATCCCGATCCGCATCGCCGATTGGGTCGTCCGCTTCACCACCGGCACGATGGTGCAGGGCTTCAACCATGCCATCGAAAGCGGGGCCCATGTGCTCTCCATGAGCATGGGAGGCCTCAGCTCGGCCGCGCTCACCGACGCGGTCAACCGCGCCTATGACGAGGGAATGGTGCTCGTCGCCGCGGCCGGCAACAATTTCGCCGGGCGGCCGACGCCGAAGTCGGTCGTGTTCCCGGCGCGCTACCGCCGGGTGCTGGCCGCCTGCGGCGTGATGGCCAAGGGGCGGGCCTACGCCGGGCTGCATGACGGGATCATGCAGGGCAACTATGGCCCGGAAAGCAAGATGGCGACGGCGCTCGGCGCCTTCACGCCCAACGTGCCCTGGGCCGTCATCGGCTGCTCCAAGCTGGTCGCGATGGACGGTGCCGGCACCTCCTCCGCGACGCCGCAGATCGCTGCCGCCGCCGCGCTCTGGCTGGCCGAGAATTTCGACGAGGTCATGGCCCTCAAGGAGCCCTGGATGCGGGTGGAGGCGGTGCGCAACGCGCTGTTCGCCTCGGCGGCCAAGTCGACGGCGGCCATGGACGCCGCCGAAACCCTGGAGAAGATCGGCCAGGGCGTGCTCAAGGCCGACGCCGCGCTGTCGGTGTCGTTCGCCAGGGCGGCGGCCAAGCTGACACGGCTCCCCCCGGCGGAGGCGAGCTGGAGCTGGATCAACCTGATCTTCGGCGGCGGCGTCAGCATCGCGCCGGGTGCGCCCGGCGGGCGCGAGGCGATGTTCGCGCTGGAGCTGACGCAGATGGCGCAACGGGTGGCTTCGGTCGATGCGGCCATCGGCGATTGCGACCTTCCGGGAAACCGGATCTCGCCCGCGGCCTGCCGCCGCTACCTCGAAGCGGCGCTCGACGAAGGCAACCCGTCACAGGCGCTGAAGGCGAAGCTCGAACAGATGCTGGCGCGCGCGCAATCGACGCCGGTCCGGGCGCCGCTCGCCACGGCGCCCGCGGTCAAGCGCAAGCCCAAGGAACCGCCGCCGCCCCGCCGCCGCCTGCGAACCTACGCGCTCGACCCCTCCGTCGCCAAATCGCTGTCCTCCGTCGCGGTCAACGAGGCCGTACTCAGCGTCCCCTGGGAAGAGCCGCTGCATCCCGGCCCGGTCGGCGAGTATCTGGAGGTGGTGGACGTGGACCCGGCGTCGAACCGGTTCTACGATCCGGTCGACCTCAACGAGCCGAAGCTGCTGGCACAGGACGGATGGCCGCCGTCGGAAGGCAACCCGCAGTTCCATCAACAGATGGTCTACGCGGTGGCGATGAACACCATCGGCCATTTCGAGGAGGCGCTGGGGCGCAAGGCACTGTGGGCGCCGCGCCGCACCAGGTCGCCCGAGGGCGGCCCCGGCGACTCCTATGCGGTGCCGCGCCTGCGCATCTACCCGCACGCGCTGCGCACCGACAACGCGTATTACAGCCCGGAGAAGGTGGCTCTGCTGTTCGGCTATTTCCCGGCGGCGTCGCGCCCCGGTGACGTCACGGCGCCCGGCTCGATGGTGTTCTCCTGCCTGTCGAGCGACATCGTCGCGCACGAGATGTCGCACGCCCTGCTCGATGGCCTGCACGGGCGCCTGCAGGAGGCGTCGAACCCCGACGTGCCGGCGTTCCACGAGGCCTTCGCCGATATCGTCGCGCTGTTCCAGCATTTCGCCATTCCCGAGCTGGTGCGCTTCCAGGTGGCGCAGGCGCACGGCCGGCTGAGCGCCGCGCGCCTGCTGGGCGGGCTGGCGAAGCAGTTCGGCGAGGGCACGCGGCGCGGCGGTCCGCTGCGCGACTATCTGGCGGGAGAGGTGCCCAAGCTGTCCTACGCCTCGACCACCGACGTGCATGCCCGCGGCTCGATCCTCGTCTACGCCGTGTACCAGGCGTTCCTGAAGATCGTCGACCACCGCACCGCCGACCTCATCCGCATTGCGACCGGCGGCACGGGCGTGCTGCCCGAAGGCGCGCTGCACCCCGACCTCGTCGGCCGCCTCACCGAAGAGGCGTGCAAGACGGCCCGCCATGTGCTGCGCATGTGCATCCGCGCGCTGGACTACTGCCCCGCGGTGGACATCACCTTTGGCGAGTACCTGCGCGCCCTGATCACCGCCGACCGCGATCTGGTGCCGGAGGACCGCTTCCATTACCGTGTGGCGTTCCTGGAGGCGTTCCGCGCCAGCGACATACTGCCCCGCGACGTGCGCACCGTGTCGGAGGAGACCCTGGCCTGGAGCACGATGACGGAACCGAGCCCGCCGTGGCTCGAAGCCGTCTTCACCGGCCTCGAACTGGGCTGGGACCGCGTCCACGACCGGTCGACCCTGTACGCCTCGATCGAATCCAACCGCTGGGCGGTGTGGATGCGGCTGAAGAAGGTCCTCGCCGAGGACCCCGCGCTGTGCGCGGCATTCGGTCTGAAGCGGGACGTGCCGCGCTTCGGCGACGACGGGAAGCCCCGCAAGTCCGCCGACGGGGCCACGACCTTCGAGGTCTTCAGCATCCGGCCGGCGCGGCGCGTGGCGCCGGACGGCTCGTTCCGGACGGAGGTCATCGCCACGATCCAGCAGCGCCAGGCGCTCCCGGTGAACCCTGCGAAGCCGGACGGCGCCTGGTTCTGGTTCCGCGGCGGCGCCACGCTGATCATCGACCCGCGCGAGGGGCACCGGGAGGTGCGCTACTGCATCGTCAAGAACAGCGACAGCCGGAGCCGCCAGGACCGCCAGCGGCAGACGGTGTCCGGCGGTATCCTTTCCCCGCTCCGCTCGCTCTATTTCGGGAACGCGCCGGGCGAGCCCTTCGCCATGCTGCACGCCGACACGGGAGCCTTTTGAAATGGCAGGATCACGGAAGACCAAGTCGGCACGCCGAACCTCCTCCGGCCGCAGCGCCGAGGGCAACGCCGCAGCGGACACCGGAACGGGCACCGGGCAGGCCCCGGCCGGCGGCGTGACCATCCGGCACTATTGCCAGGGCATCGGCGACTGCCACCTTCTCGGCTTTCCGAAGACGGGGGGCGGCACTTTCTGGATGATGATCGACTGCGGCGTGCACAGCTCGGTCAAGGGCGGCGCCGCCCGGATCGACGCAGCGGTGGCGGACATCGCCGCGCTCACCGGCAAGCACATCGACGTGGCGGTGGTGACGCACGAGCACACCGACCACACCTCGGGATTCCTCTCGGCGCGGGAGCGCTTCGCCGAGTTCACCTTCGGCGAACTGTGGCTGGCCTGGACGGAGGACGGGCGCGACCCGCAGGCGCGGGACCTCGACCGCTACAAGGAACAGGCGCTGGCGGCGCTGCAGTTGACCAGCCAGCGGCTCGACCGTGCCATGGGGCTGGGCGAGACCCTGGGCGCGCTGCGCACCGGCCTGGACGCACTGCTTGGCTTCACCTTCGGCGCCAAGGGCGACCGGGTGCGCGCCACGCGCGACGCCGCCGTGGCGTTGGCCAAGGGCCGGGTGCGCTACTGCGAACCGACCGACCCGCCCATCGAGTTGCCGGAGGTCCCAAACCTGCGGATCTACGTCCTGGGCCCACCCCGCGACCCGGCGCTGCTCGGCATCGCCGCGCGGTCGAGCGAGATGTACCATGCGGCGGCCAGCACCGGCTGGCCGATCGCGAGCGCGCTGGCGGGCGCCTTCGCGGCCGGCGGCGCGCCGATTGCCGACGGGGAGGACATCGCCTCGCCCTTCGATCCGAACGTCGGCACCGAACTGGAACGGATCGCCGCCTCGGCCGCCGCCGCGGTCCCGCCCGATGTCCCGGAATCGATCGCCGGGTTCGCCCGCGCGCGCTATTTCGGGCCGATGACGGATCCGGCGCCGGCGATGCTGTCCCGGCAGCCCAGGACGCCGAAGGCTGCGGCCTTCGACCAGTCGTGGCGGAGGGTCGACCTGGACTGGCTGGGCGTCAGCGCCGATCTGGCCATGCAGCTCGACAACCGGACGAACAACACGAGCCTGGTGCTCGCGTTCGAGTTCAAGGACAGTGGGCGTGTGCTCCTGTTCGCCGCCGACGCCCAGGTCGGCAATTGGCTGAGCTGGCAGAACACGCGCTGGACGGTGGACGCAGCGACGGTGACCGGGCCGGACCTGCTGGCGCGCACCGTCTACTACAAGGTCGGACATCACGGCAGCCACAACGCCACCCTGAAGGAAAAGGGGCTGGAGCTGATGACAAGCAGGGATCTCACCGCATTCATCCCGACCAACGAGGAGGATGCGAGGAAGGTGGGATGGGGCCAGATGCCGTTCGGCTCGCTTCTCCAAGCGCTGAACGACCGGTGCGGCGGCCGGGTGATCCGGGCCGACGACCCCTGGCTCGGCAACGCGGCGGGCAAGCCCGCCTTCCGGACGCCCGATGGGGCGGTCCTATCCGTACGCCACGAACCGGGCCTGTGGGTCGAGCTTGACCTGCGCTGAGTCGCCGCCCGACTTTGCGGCAGGCTGCCCCAGCCGTCCATCCCCGGGGGCGCCGCCGTCCGGGGGGACCACCGGGGGCCAGCAGCGGTGAGCGGGTCCGCATCGTGGCTGGGCCGGTGACGAAGACCGGCCCGGCGGTCGGCTTTCGCGGCCACTGGCAGGGCGCCGGGGCGTCCAGTCCGCGGCGCACCAGGTCGCCGGTGGCGGGTGCCACATAAGTCCGGGCCCTTACCGAACCTGCCGGCGGCGTCGGGGCGTTCACCTGTGCCCCTTGATCGACCCCCTCCCCGACGGACCCGGCCTGGTCCGGCGTGCAACCACGGCGGATGCGCGCATGAGCCGCCCTGGAGTCACCAAAGCTTAACGGGAGTGAACAGGCACTTGGGCGTAGAGAGGCTTCCAGTTCCGGTGCGGCGGCGACCGACTGTTCCGCGCACCGGATGCGCCGTTCCAGGACGCTCTTTCACCTCGCCCTTTGGACCACGGGAGCTTCACGATGATCCGCCGCACCATTCTGCTTGGCACCTGCGCGCTGGCCCTGCTCGCCGCCGTCACGTCCGCCTCCGCGGCCGGGGCCGCCACACGCCTGACCGTCTATACCGCGCTGGAGAACGAACAGCTCGCCCCCTACAAGAAGGCGTTCGAGGCCGACAATCCCGGCATCGAGATCGAATGGGTGCGCGATTCCACGGGTGTCGTCACCGCCAAGCTGCTGGCCGAGAAGGACAACCCGAAGGCCGACATGGTGTGGGGCCTCGCCGCCTCCAGCCTGATGATCCTCGACGCCCAGGGCATGCTGATGCCCTACCAGCCCAAGGGCGCCGAAGCGCTCAAGCCGGGCTTCCGCGACGCCAAGACCCCGCCGGCCTGGGTCGGCATGGATGCCTGGATGGCGGCCATCTGCTTCAACACGGTGGAGGCCGAGAAGAAGAAGCTGCCGAAGCCGACCTCCTGGGCCGACCTGCTGAAACCGGAATACAAGGGCCAGATCGTCATGCCGAACCCGGCATCCTCGGGCACCGGCTTCCTCGCGGTGTCGGGCTGGCTGCAGACGATGGGCGGCGACAAGGGCTGGGCCTACATGGACCGCCTGAACGACAATATCGCGCTCTACACCCATTCGGGATCCAAGCCCTGCAAGATGGCGGCGGCCGGCGAATATCCCATCGGCATCTCCATCGAATACACCGGCGCCCAGCAGAAGACCAAGGGTGCGCCGATCGACGTGATCCTGGCCTCCGACGGGGTCGGCTGGGAAATGGAGGCGACGGCCATCGTCAAGGGCACCCGCCATGTCGAGGCGGCGAAGGCCCTGGCCGACTGGGCGGCCAGCCGCAAGGCGAACGAGCAGTATGTGAACTTCTATCAGGTCACCGCGCACCCCGGCGTGACCAAGGAGACGCCGAACTATCCGAAGAACGCGGAAGCGGCGATGAACAAGACCAACGACTTCGCCTGGGCCGCCGCCAACCGCGACCGCATCCTGGCGGATTGGGAGAAGCGCTACGGCGCCAAGTCCGAGCCGAAGAGCTGATATCGGGAAGAGCCGAACCGAGCCGTCGGGCGGGTGCCTCGCGCACCCGCCCGCCATTGCCGTTTTCCGCCGGGAACACTTGCCGATGACCGACGCGCCCTATCTCCACCTCGACAGCATCGTCAAGACTTTCGGAAGCTTCGCCGCGCTGAAGGGCGTGTCGCTCGACATCCGGCGCGGGGAGTTCGTCTGCTTCCTGGGCCCGTCGGGCTGCGGCAAGACGACGCTTCTGCGCGTCATCGCCGGGCTGGACCCGCAAAGCGGCGGGCGGGTGTCGCTGGATGGGCGCGACGTGTCGCGGCTGCCGCCGTCGGCGCGCGATTACGGCATCGTCTTCCAATCCTACGCCCTGTTCCCCAACCTGACCGTTCACAGGAATGTCGCCTACGGCCTGAAGCTGGGCCGTGCCGCCGAGCGGGCGCGGGTGGAGGAACTGCTGTCGCTGGTCGGCCTGCCCGAGGCCGGCGCCAAATATCCGACGCAGCTTTCCGGCGGCCAGCAACAGCGCGTTGCGCTGGCCCGCGCGCTGGCGCCCTCCCCCGGCCTGTTGCTGCTGGATGAGCCGCTGTCGGCGCTGGACGCGCGGGTACGGCTGCATCTGCGCCGCCAGATCCGCGACCTGCACTGCCGGCTGGGCGTCACCACCATCATGGTCACGCACGACCAGGAGGAGGCGCTGACCATGGCCGACCGCATCGTCGTGATGAACAACGGCGTTATCGAACAGGTCGGCACGCCCGGCGAGATCTACCACCGCCCGGTCAGCTCCTTCGTCGCCGACTTCGTCGGGGCGATGAATTTCCTGCCGGGCGTGCTGGAGGCGCCGGGCCTGGTGCGGCTCGGCGACCATGGCTTCGAGTGCGACGGCGACCATCTGGCCTCTGCGGCGCCCGGAGCCGCCGTCACCGTCTGCCTGCGGCCGGAAGACGTACAGGTGCGCGCCGCCGGTGGCGCCAACACGCTGGAGGCAGTGATCGAGAGCCTGGAATTCCTCGGCCCCTTCCACCGTGCCCGGCTGGCCGCCGACGGGCTGGGCGATGCCCGCGTCACCGCGGACCTGTCGGCCAATCTGGTGCGCGACCTGTCGCTGGACCCCGGCCGCCGGCTGGCGGTCACCCTGCCGCGCGAGCGGCTGCGCGTGTTCGAGGCGGCGCGATGAGCGCGACGAAGACGGATGCGCTGAAATCCTCCCTCTTCGCCATCCGGCAGACCGGCCGGCCGGTGGAGCGGGGCGAGCGCTGGCTGTTCGGGTTGGGGATGGGCGGGATCGCGCTGTTCCTGGCGTTGTTCGTCCTGCTGCCGCTGTGCGCGCTGTTCCTGCGCAGCGTCTATGACCGCGACGGCGCCTTCGTCGGGCTTGCCAATTTCGCCGCCTTCCTGGAGGCGCCGGCGCTGACCCGGTCGGTGGTCAACAGCCTGGCGCTGTCGCTGCTGGCCACGGCCATCACGGTGACGCTGGCCTTCCTCTTCGCCTTCTGCCTGACCCGCACCCATATGGCGGGAAAGGGGCTGCTCCGGCTTCTGGCGCAGATCCCCCTGCTGGCACCGTCGCTGCTGCCGGCCATCGCGCTGGTCTATCTGTTCGGCAACAAGGGCATCCTGCGCGGCCTGCTGATGGGCGAGAGCATCTACGGCCCCATCGGCATCGTGATGGGCGAGGTCTTCTATGCCTTCCCCCATGCGGTGATGATCCTGACCGTGGCGCTGTCGACCTCCGACGCCCGTCTGTACGAGGCGGCGGAGGCGCTGGGCGCCGGAGCCTGGAAACGCTTCGTCACCATCACCCTGCCCGGCGCGCGCTATGGCCTGATCTCCGCCATCTTCGTGGTGTTCACGCTGGTGATCACCGATTTCGGCGTGCCCAAGGTGATCGGCGGCTCCACCAACATGCTGGCGACCGATGTCTACAAGCAGGTGGTGGGCCTGCAGAATTTCGGCATGGGCGCGGTGGTCGGCATCGTCCTGCTGCTGCCGGCGGTCCTGGCCTTCGTCGCCGACTGGCTCGGCCAGCGCCGGCAGATGGCGCTGCTGTCCGCCCGCTCGGTGCCGTTCCAGCCACGCCTGAACCCGGTCGGCGACCGGCTGGCCTTCCTGTTCTGCGCGCTGGTCGGCGGCCTGCTGCTGGGGCTGCTGGGCGTGGCCGGCTTCGCCTCCATCGTCACCTTCTGGCCCTACGACCTGACGCCGACGCTGGCGAATTACGATTTCGCGCAGTTCGACGCGGCGGGATGGGGCAGCTACGCCAACAGCCTTTCCCTGGCCTTCTGGACCGCGCTGGCCGGCACCGCCATCGTCTTCACCGGCGCCTGGCTGGTGGAGCGGGCGCCGGGCCGCGCGGCGATGAAGGGGATGGTGCGGCTGATGGCGATCCTGCCGCTTGCGGTGCCGGGGATGGTTCTCGGCCTTGCCTACATCTTCTTCTTCAACGCACCATGGAACCCGCTGGGCTGGCTCTATCACGGCATGGCGATTCTGGTCCTGGCGACGGTGGCGCATTTCTACACCGTCAGTCACCTGACCGCCGTCACCGCCCTGAAGCAACTGGATGCCGAGTTCGAGGCGGTGTCGGCCAGCCTGAAGGTGCCGGTCTGGTCGACCTTCCTGCGGGTGACGGTGCCCTTGTGCCTGCCGGCCATCCTCGACATCGCCATCTATTTCTTCGTGAATGCCATGACCACGGTGTCGGCGGTGGTTTTCCTCTACTCCCCCGAAACCAAGCCGGCCTCGGTCGCCGTGCTGAACATGGACGATGCCGGCGAGGTGGCGGGGGCCGCCGCCATGGCGATGGTGATCGTCCTCACCTCCGCCGCGGTGCGGGCACTGCATGCCCTGCTGTCACGGGCGCTGCAGGCGCGGACCCAGGCGTGGCGGCGGCGCTGAGGCCGGAAAGGCTGCCTCCGCCGCCACCTCCCGCGCCAGATCCAGGAAGGCGCGCACCACCGCCAGCCGGCGGCGTTCGCGCAGGCAGACCACATACTCATCCATCTCGATCCCGGTCCCGGATATCGGCAGCAGGACCAGCCGCCCGTCGCCGGTGAATTCGGCAGCCGAGGTGAAGCCGATGCCCAGCCCGGCCACCACCGCCTCCACCACCGCCTCGCGGCTTTGAATCTCGATGACCGAGGCGGGCGTGACCTCCGCCTCGGCCAACGCACGCTCGACCAGCCGGCGGGTCATCGATCCCGGTTCGCGCAGCACCAGCCGCTCCGTCGCCAGATCGGCCAGCGACACCGCCCGCCGCCGCGCTAGCGGATGCGCCTTCGGCACCAGCGCCCGCACCGGATCGCGCCGCAGCGGCAGCACATAGAGCCGCGAATCCCCGGGCACGTCGGCCAGCACCGCCACGTCGATGCGCGTTTCCATCAGCCCTTCCAGCATGGCGCGCGAGTTGCCGACCGCCAGCGTCACCGTCGGCCCCGGATGGGCACGGGTGAAGCAGGCGATCAGCGGCACCGCATGGAACGGCCCGTCGGCCCCCACCGCCAGCGTGCCGCCGTCCAGGTGCCGCACCCCGGCCAGCAGTTCCATCGCCTCCTGTTCCGCCGCGAGCAGGCGGCGGGTGACGGCGAACAGGGCTGTGCCGATCTCGGTCAGCGCCACCTGGCGGTTGGAGCGGTCGAACAGGGTGACGCCATAGGTTTCCTCCAGCGCCTTCACCTCCTGCGAGCAGGTCGGCTGCGTCACGTTCAGCAGGCGCGCCGCCTTGGTGAAGCCCCCCTCCGTCGCCACCGCGTGGAAGGCGCGAAGCTGGGCGAAGTTCATTGATTTCATCTATGGACCCATAGGCCGAATGGATTGGATTTATGATAGGCGAAGCGGCGTCATGAGGCCATTCCGACCGTGAGATCCCCCATGCCCGATTCCGTGCCCTATCTGCTAACTCCGGGTCCGCTGACCACCTCCGCCACCGTCAAGCAGGCGATGCTGCGCGACTGGGGTTCGCGCGATGGCCGCTTCATCGCGCTGAACGCCGCCATCCGCGACCGACTGGTGCGTCTGGCCGGCGGCGGCGCCGACAGCCATGTCGCGGTGCCGGTCCAGGGCTCCGGCACCTTCGCGGTCGAGGCGATGATCGGCACGCTGGTGCCGCGTGCCAGCCGGCTGCTGGTGCTGGTCAACGGCGCCTACGGCACCCGCATGGTCCGCATCGCCGAGGTCGCCGGGCGGGCGGTCACGGCGCTGGAGACGGCGGAGGATCAGCCGGTATCGCCCGCGGCACTGGCCGAGGCGCTGGATTCCGACCCGGCGATCACCCATGTCGCCGTCGTCCAGTGCGAAACCACCTCCGGCATCCTCAACCCGATCGAGGCGGTCGCCGAGGTCACCCGGTCACGCGGCCGCGCCCTGCTGGTCGACGCCATGAGCGCCTTTGGCGCGCTGCCGCTGGACATGGCGGCGCTTGGAGCGGTGGCGGTCGCCGCATCCTCCAACAAATGCCTGGAGGGCGTGCCGGGCATGGGCTTCGTCATCGCCCGCCGCGATGCGCTGGAGGCGACGAAGGGCAACGCCCATTCCCTGTCGCTCGACCTGCACGACCAGTGGCGCGGGTTCGAGGCGAACGCGCAGTGGCGCTTCACCCCGCCCACCCATGTGGTCGCCGCCTTCGCCCAGGCGCTGGACGAGCATGAGGCGGAAGGCGGGGTCGCGGGGCGCGGCGCGCGCTACCGCGGCAACGCCGCCATCCTGATCGACGGCATGCGGGCGCTGGGCTTCGAGACGCTGCTGCCCGACAGCCTGCAGGCCCCGATCATCGTCACCTTCCGCATGCCGGCCGATCCGGCCTTCGTCTTCGCCGGCTTCTACGACCGGCTGCGCGAGCGCGGCTTCGTGATCTATCCCGGCAAGCTGACGGTGGCCGACAGTTTCCGCATCGGATGCATCGGCCGGCTGGGGGCGACGGAGATGACCGCCGCCATCGCCGCCATCCGCGCCACGCTGGCCGAGATGGGCGTCGCTTCCGGCGCTCCCTGACCATTCCTTTCGCTCGAAAGCCAGATCCGATGAGCCCCACCCCCATGAACTTCGTCTATTCGCGCCGCTACACCGGCCCGCTCCAGGCCGTCATCCTCGACTGGGCCGGGACCACGGTCGACCATGGCTGCCTCGCCCCGGCCGGCGCCTTCATGGAAGCCTTCCGACGCTCCGGCGTCTCGATCACGCTGGAGCAGGCCCGCGCCCCGATGGGCATGGCCAAATGGCACCATATCCAGGCGATCACCCGCATGGCCCCGGTGACCGATGCCTGGACCGAGGTCCATGGCGCCGCCCCGGCCGACGCCGATGTCGACCGCCTCTACGACACCTTCCTGCCCCTGCAGGTGGAGGTGGTGGAGCGGCATTCCAACCTGATCCCCGGCGCGGCGGAGACGGTCGCCGCCATGCGGGCGCGCGGGCTGAAGATCGGCTCGACCACCGGCTATCCCCGCCCGGTGATGGATGTGGTGCAGCGCGTGGCGGCGGCACAGGGCTACCAGCCCGACATCACCGTCTGCGCCGGGGAGACGCCGGCCGGGCGTCCCGGACCGGCGATGGCGCTGCGCTGCGTCGTCGAACTGTCGGTTTCGCCGGTGGAGGCCTGCGTCAAGATCGGCGACACCGTGGTCGATGTCGAGGAGGGGTTGAACGCCGGAATGTGGACCATCGCGGTGGCCGACACCGGCAACGAGGTCGGCCTGCCGCTGGCCGACTGGCAGGCGCTGGCACCTGGACGGCGCGACGCGCTGCATGCCGCGGCCTCCGACCGGCTGGCGCGGGCCGGCGCCCATTACGTGGTCCGGTCGCTGGCCGAGGCGATGCCGCTGCTCGATGCCATCGAGGCCCGGCTGGCCCGCGGCGAGAAGCCTTGACCGCACCCCCTGCCGCCACTCCCGCCAACATCGAAAGCGCCGACATCGTGGTGGTCGGCGCCGGCATCCTGGGGCTGGCGGTCGCCTGGGCCCTGGGGCAGGCGCTGGGACGTGACGGCGGCCGGTCGGTTCTGGTGGTCGACCGCCATCCGCCGGCCACCCAGGCGACGGCCCGGGCAGCCGCCCTTCTGACCCGCGCCCGCGGCGATGCGGCGACGGCGGCGCTGGTGCGCGACACCTACGCCGCGATCGCGGCATTGGAAGACGAGTTGGCGGAGGATCTCGGCCTGCGGCGGGTCGGCACCCTGCATGTCGCCGCCAGCGCCGCGCGTGTCGATGCCCTGCGTGCCCTGGTCGCCGGCAACGCCGATCCGGGCGCCGATCCTGTCGCTGATCCTGTCGAATGGCTGGACGGCGACGGAGCCGCCCGCCTCGCCCCCTGCCTGTCGGCGGAGGCCATCCAACGCGCCGCCTTCATGCCGCTGGACGGCTTCATCGATCCGGTCCGGCTGGCCGATGCCTACCGCCGTTCCGCCCGCCGCTCCGGCGTCCGGATCAGGAATGGCCTGTCGGTGCGGGCGATCCGGGTGGCGCGCGGCCATGTGGCGGGCATCGACACCGACCACGGCTTCATTGCCGCTCCGGTGGTGGTGAATGCAGCGGGCGCCTGGGCGGCCGGACTGGCGTGGTCCGCCGGGGTCGGCCTGCCGCAGGCCCCGGTGCGCAGCCAATATTGGATCACCGGGCCGCGGCCCGACCTGTTCCCCCGGGATCTGCCCGTCCTGGTCATGCCCGATGCCGGCGCCTATGCCCGCCCCGAACTGGGCGCGCTGCTGTTCGGGCTGCGCGGACGCCGGTCGATGGCCTTCGACCCGGCCCGGCTTCCCGCCGACACCGCCGGACTGGAGCTTGCCGACTCCGATGGCGGGTGGGAGACGCTGGAGGAGGGCTGGCATGCGCTGGCGCGGCTCTGTCCGCCGCTGCTCCAGGCCGGCATCGCCCATTACGTCTCCGGCCTCTCCACCTACACCGCCGACGGCCGGTTCGCCCTGGGACCGGTCCCGGATGTGGAGGGGCTGTTCATGGCGACGGGCTGCTGCGGTGCGGGCATCGCCGCATCGGGCGGCATCGGCCGGTCCGTGGCGGCCTCCGTCCTGGGCCGGCCCGAACCGGTGGAGCTTTCCCATTTCGCACCCGGCCGGCTTGGCGCCGTCGATCCCTTTTCCCCGGCGCTGCGCGATGCCTGCGCCGCCGCACGCTCCGGCAAGACCGCCGGCTGACAGAAGGATGCCCCGATGCAGGCCGACCGTTCCGAAGGCGACATCAACCTCGGGCCGCGACGCGCGCACTGGATGGCCGACACGCTCGGCCCCCGGTCCCGCGCGACGGTGGAGCGCGATGCCGCCGCCTTCCTGAGACAGTCCCTGTCCACCCCCTGCCTGTCGGCGATCCGCAAGGCGGAGGGCATCTGGATCGAGGACATGGACGGCCGCCGCTTCATGGATTTCCACGGCAACAGCGTCCATCACATCGGTTATGCCCATCCCCGGCTGGTGGCGGCGCTGAAGGCGCAGATGGACGATCTGACCTTCGCCCCGCGCCGCTTCGCCTGCGAGCCGGCGGCGGAGTTGGCGGAACGGCTGGCGGCACTGGCCCCGACCGGCCCCGGCAGCCGCGTGCTGTTCGCGCCCGGCGGGTCGGAGGGGATCGAGATCGCGCTCAAGCTGGCCCGTGTCGCCACCGGCCGGTTCAAGACCGTCTCCTTCTGGGACGCCTTCCATGGCGCCGGTTTCGGTGCGTCCGGGGTCGGTGGCGAGGCGCTGTTCCGCTCCCACGGGATCGGGCCGCTGCTGCCGGGGACCGAACATGTGGCGCCCTTCGCCTGCGCCCGCTGTCCCTACGGCTTCGATCCGGCGCCCGGCGGCGGTCCGGACCTGGACAGCTGCCGGATGACCTGCGCGCGGATGCTGCGCTATGTGCTGGAGAAGGAGGGGGATGTCGCCGCCGTGGTGGCGGAGCCGGTGCGCGCCGTGCCCTACGTGCCGCCGCCGGGCTTCTGGGCGGAGGTGCGGAGGGCCTGCGATGCAACCGGCGCCCTGCTGATCTTCGATGAAATCCCGACCGGCCTGGGCAAGACCGGCAGCCTGTTCAGCCACGGGCCGTTCGGCGCGCGGCCGGACATCCTGGTGCTGGGAAAGGCGCTGGGCGGCGCCATGCTGCCGCTGGCCGCGGTGATCGCCCGCGCCGGGCTGGACGTGGCCGCCGACCGTGCGCTCGGCCATTACACCCACGAGAAGAACCCTCTGCTCGCCCGCGCAGGCCTGGCCACCCTGGACATCATCCGGGACGAAGGGCTGGTGGAGCGCGCCGCGGATCTCGGTACCCTCGCCATGGATCGCCTGCGCGAGCTGACCTCCGTGCTCCCCGGCATCGCCGGAATCCGGGGGACCGGGCTGTTGATCGGGGTGGAGCTTGGCGATCATGACGGCCGCAGCGGCGCGGATCGGGCGGAGGCGGCCTTCTACGCCGCGCTCGCCGGCGGCGTCAGCCTGAAGATATCCCAAGGGACGGTGCTGACTCTGTCCCCGCCCCTGACCATTGCCCGCTCCGACCTGGAACTGGCCCTGGCAGTCGTCACGCGGGCCATCGCGGCAACGGCATCCGAATGACGGAGCCTTGACCGGAACGACATCGGGATGGGCGGCATCGGCCGCGGCCACGCCAGTCGGCGCCGAACGCCGGCACTTGCGGCATCAGGACGATCCGTTCGCCCGGCCGGGCGAGAAGCACGCGCGGGTCGGCGGCGCAGGCGGCCGCCCGCCGCTCCCGTTCCCCCTTGCGGACATGGTAAAGCCGCATCGCCCACACCCCGAGCCGGATGAGGTAGTCCGCAAGCTGGCTGTGGGCGGCGTGAAAGGGCCGGGTCGGATCGGACTCCTCCCTGCACGGGGTGGCCGGACGTCCGCAGTTGCGCGGATCCGGTCCTCTCCCGTGCGGCCTTGCTTTGCCGATCCGCCGGAGGAGATGCCGACCGCCGGATGTTTCGACGTCAGTGGAGTGTCGTGGGGGCCGGCTGGGGGTCGGGGCGGGAAGCCTCGCGCGAACGCCCGATCCCGAGCAGTTGGTAAAGGCCGAGCGCCGCGACGGTCGCGGTGCCAATGCCGCCGATGGAGAAGCCTCCGGCGGAGACGGTGAAGTTGCCGGCGCCGAGAACCAGCGTCACGCCGACGGTGATGAGGTTGCGCGGATCGGAGAAGTCTACGCGGTTGTCGACCCACAGGCGCACCATCGCCGCGGCGATCAGGCCGAAGACGACGGTCGCCAGCCCGCCCAGCACCGGCGCCGGAATGGTCCGCAGCAGGGCGCCGAACTTCGGCGAGAATCCCAGGAAGATCGCGGCGACCGCGGCGACGACGAAGATCAGGGTGGAGAAGACCCGGGTGACCGCCATCACGCCCATGTTCTCGACATAGGTCGTGACACCGGTGCCGCCGCCGCTGCCCGAGACGATGGTGGCGATGCCGTCGCCGATGAAACCGCGGCCGATGTAGCGGTCGAGGTTGCGCCCGGTCATGGCGCCGATGGCCTTGATGTGGCCGAGATTCTCGGCGACCAGGATGAAGGCGATCGGGGCGACGAGGGCCATGGCGCCGGCATCGAAGCTGGGCGTGCGGAATTCCGGCATGCCGAACCATGGGGCAGCGGCCAGTTCCGCGAAGCTGACCGGCGGCAGCATGCCGAACCCGTTGGCCAGCACGAGATAGAAGACATAGCCCGCGGCGATGCCGGCGAGGATGGAGAGCCGCCGGATGGCGAGCGGGGCATAGACCGCGATGAGGGCGGTGGCGACCAGGGTGAACAGGGCGACGAGGATGTGCGGGCCCGTTCCCTCGATGCCCTTGACGGCAACCGGGGACAGGTTGAGGCCGATCGCCGCCCCCACCGCGCCGGTCACCGCCGGGGGCATCAGGCGCTCGATCCAGCCGGTGCTGGTGTAGCTCACCAGCAGGCCGATGAGGACATAGAGCACGCCGGCCGCGATGATGCCGCCGAGCGCCGGCCCGATGTTCGGGTTGGGACCCTGGCCGCTGTACCCCGTCACCGCGATCACAACGGCGATGAACGAGAAGGAGGAGCCGAGATAGCTCGGTACGCGCCCGGCGGTGAGCACGAGGAACAGCAGCGTGCCGATGCCGGAAAACAGCACGGCGAGGTTTGGATCAAACCCCATCAGCAACGGCCCGAGGATGGTCGAGCCGGACATGGCGACGAGATGCTGGATGCCGAGCGTCAACGTCGAGCCCCAGGGAAGGCGCTCGTCCGGCTGGACGACGGGCCCGGTCGCAAGCGGCCAACGCGGGAAGAAATCTGCCATATAGGTTCTGTCCGAATCTGTGTGGAAAGGCGCCCTTGCCGGGGAAATGGTCAGGCCATACCAAGCCAAGAAATTGACTGCATGATTAATTTCGGCAAGCGGGACACCTTCGCCATGGGAACGACGCCCGCTTTTTGGCGCCCGCGACGCCGTTACGCCACATCTTTGTGCAAGCCGTCCGACCTGGGCCGTGTGCGGCCATGGCTTTTGTCCAACGGTACATCGACGTTCGCAGGCATATGGGGGCGTGCCCCGCCCTGGCTATTTCCGGGAGACATCCGTACGTCACCGACCGCCGCAGCCCCCCTCGTGCGGACATTCGCGCTGCGCCGGTAACGCGGAAGGACCAATTTCCGTGTCGCCTGACAAAGGCGTTCGATCGGATTATCTTCGGATAGAAGGGACATCGCCCCATGCGCCTGATCATCGAACCTGCCAAAGCTCAGGGGACGAGCTGGGATCCTCTTGCGATGGCGGGAGGCGGCCTGTGCCTGTTGCCGCTTCAAGTCGAACGCCAGCGACGGAGCAACTGGTGTTGGGCGGCGATCGCCGCCGCGGTCGCGAGCTGGTACGGCCACGAACGCCGCTGGACACAGGAAGAGATCGCCGCAACGATGGGCCAAGGCGGCACCGGCGATGACCGGGAGGAACTTCTCGGAAACGTCCTGGCCATGGTCGACTGCTTCAGCCATTGGAGTCCAGGGCGCCCGACAATCGCCCGCCTTGCCGCGGAGATCGGAGCCGGTCGGCCGGTCGGGATCCGGATCGCCCGGGCCAGCGGTGCGGGGCATTATGTGCTGGTCAGCGGGTGCGACCCGCAGACCGGAGAGTTGATGATCGACGATCCGCTGACCGGCCCCTGCCTTTATCGGTTCTGCGAATTTCCACGCCGGGAGGACGGGCGTGGTTCGGTGTGGGCAGAAACCATCTGGACGCGACCGCCAGCCATTCGGCAATCCGCCCGGCGGTGATCCGCGAATTCACGCAATACGACGCAGGCGATAAAAAAGCACTCTTCTTTGGTAACATTTCGTCACACTTTTGTGCTTCATAAGAGTGCTAATGAGATATAATTTTACCAATGCGTGCCTTTGCAAGGCAAACCATGCCGCCGCGTGTTTTTTAAGCATTGCCGGAAAGGGATGATTGTCATGAATCCGTATGATGTCGCAATCGGCCTCAATCAGGACACGCTGAACTCGGTATTGAATCAAGCTTTCGGCCTTTCGAGCCTTTCGAGCCTGTTTTCGAATACCAATAGCGTGCCCATCGAGGGCCAGCAGGCGACAGTCGAGTGGACGGTAAATCAAGCGCCCCAGATATCTCTCACCCAACCGACCAGTTCGCAGTGGAGCAATGCGATCGATAGCAGCGGCGGGCCCCCGGCGGTGGTGCCGAATGCGGGAACGTTGACGCTGCCGTCGCTGACCTTGAATTACACGTACGGCGGGTCGTCCGGCACGCCCACCGTGAACCCGACGCTGATCTGGACCTGGTCGGTTGCCGACGGGGTCCTGACGCTGACACCCTATGGGCTGGAACTGACGGGGACCGGCGCGTCCGACGCTCTGATCACTTATCTGCTCCTGCCCACGATCATGGGTTCCGCTAAAAACTATATGCAGGTCATCACGCTTCCGACGGCGCAACTGGGCAGTGCCATCGGGATCGAACTCGGGCCGGCCAACTTCACCGTCAGTTCATCCCAGCTTCTGATGGTGGCGGCAATTCAGGGCCAGCCGATACCCGACATCCCGGACGCGAGCAGCCTGCCGTCGGACAATCTTTTCGTACAGCTCAGCACGGCGGCGATGAATGCGGCGGCGCAATCCGCCGCCAAGTCGCAGGTCGACGGCTCCCACCCGGTCAGCGGCAGCGGCTTCACGGCCGAATATACCGGTACCCTCGATGCTTCCAAATCGTCGATCACGCTGGGAAGCAACCCGCTCGATTTCAATCTGTCGAGCACGCTGTCGATCTCGGTCAGCGCCACCTTCCTTGACGGAATCTGCTCGGCGTCTTCCGCCGCCACTTCCCTCTGATCCCAAGTAAATCTGCGGAGGATGAAGCATGAGCATCGTGAACTATACCGCGGCTTTCAAATCCTCAAATCCAGTGGAGATTTCTGGGACCCTGACCGCCAGCGGATCCGATCTCCAGGTCACCGATCTCGATCCGCCATTCTTTCTGGTCGCGCTGACGCCGTCGGGACCCTACATGCAATGGGTGCTTTCGGCAATCGCCTGGCCGCTGGCCGAACTCATCGTCAACGCCCTCGAAGACGTCTACGAACTCATCTTCACGTTCGAAAACAAGCCGATCAGCATCGTCAGCCTGTCGACGACGGCCGACCTCAGCGCACTCACCCGAAGCTCCACCTCCATCCAGGTTTCCGCGTCGGACCTCTCCGTGAGCTATGCGAACGGCTACGTGACCTTAGCTGGCGGCATCACTCTCGCCAACCCGCCGGCAGCCAGTTCATGAACCGCTCCGGTGCAACCTGCGACACGGCCGCTTCGGACAACCGGGGCGGCATGACGGCTGCCATCAAGCTTGAGGACGCGTGCAATGAGTGATCTTTCCAATATCTTTGCGGCGGCTTGGTCCAAATCGGGGGCGACGGGCGCCATTGCCACGGATGAGCCGGCAGGCGGGCGGGTACTTTTGCTGGCCGGCAGCCCCGCCTATCCCCTGGCGCGCACGGTTCCGATGCCCGAAGTGGCCGGTTACGAGACCGGAGCGATCGGCTTCCGCATCTTCGACCTGACCGCCCAGGGCATGGAGGCGCTGAAACCGGAAACGGTGTCCCTGGTCCGCCAGGATGCGCAGACCGGCAGGCTCAGCTTCGGGCTAGGCCGCATCGTGGTCGAGGGGCGCTGCGCGATCGACGCGAAGCCGGATCCGGTCATTCCAGTCGATTTCGCCGGCAGCCTGCTCGATCTGTCCGACATGCCGCAAGCTGCGGGCGGCGACGCCTCAGCCGCCGCGGACCCGGAAAAGGAACAATGGCTGAACCAGGCGCGCGAGCAACGCACCGAACTCGCGAAGTCCACGAACGGCTCGACTCTTCTGGCGACCTATTACGAGCATAACGAAGCCTTCAACGACCTGTTCTCGCAATCGCCCGGCTTCGTATCGCAGTGGCAGAATGGCGGCGTGACCAAGGAGATGTCGCGCGATACCTCCGCCGCTCTGCAGCAGCGCAGCACCATCAATGCAAAGACCTATTCGAACAATCTGAACTACAACTACAACTCCTTCTCGCAGCAGGCGACGGTCGCGACCGCCCTGGCGGTGATGGCGACGGCCTATGACGAGGGCACGCCCGAGTACCAGAAATACGCGAACGCCTCCACGGCGACGGCAGGTTTCTCGACGATGGTCACGCAGGTCACCGGCAACGCGCAGTCGACGACGGTTCCAATGACGTCGGTGGAGATTCACAATACAGTCGCCAAGGCGCCGAATCCCACCCTGCCGACGATTTTGTTCGAGGACGTGAAGAAGGCCTACAACATCGACCCCCAGTCCGGCGGCGGCAGCTTCACAAGCGATGTCAGCGGCTTTGAACTGGACGAGGCGACGCGGGCCCGTATCCAGAGCGTGGCCGCCGCCGTCCGCAAGGATCTCGCGGAGAACGCCGCCATCGTCGGACGGCCGCTGTTCGAAAGCGGTTGCCGTGCCGAACTGGACGGGATCGCGTTTTCGCTGACCTGGCGGCGCGAACGTGGGCGGGTCAGGATCGTTGAGGCCCAGGTCACGCTTCCCGCTTTCGCGCTCGACATCGATGACGAAAGCTGGATCGGCGAGGCCGGGGAGCGCGCGCGCGAAAGGCTGGGGAGCCTTCAGTTCCTCCACAGCGCCCTGGAGGGCTGGATCGAACAAGGCGTACGCGCCCATGTGCTGCCGCGGACGGCTGCGATCCTGTCCGACATCATCGTGAACGCCTGACCGCGCGGCGGCCGGCCCGGTGTCGAACCGGGCCGGCCGCCGTTCCCCACCGCCGAACCCGGGGTTCCGCCAACCGCCGGCCGCGCGCCGGAAGGATCGAACACGCCCATGCCGCTCAAGCTCGCCATCGACTCCCGCAAAGGCGGATCCGATCCCATTTCCGAAATCTACGACGGTCTCCTTGCCGATGACATGGCCGCTGTCCACCGGGAGCTGGAAGCGGCGATGATTCCGCAGGCGCGCTATCTGACCGACGCCGAAATCGGCATCTACCGGCGCGGAAAGAAATTGCGGCCGATGCTGATGGTCCTGAGCGCGCGGATGCTCGCCGGGGCGGACGCGCCGCCATCCCCCAGGGTGGTGAAGGGAGCCGCGTCACTTGAAATGCTGCATGTCGCGACCCTGATCCACGACGACGTCATCGACAGGTCGATGGTCCGGCGTGGCATGCCATCGGTCAATGCGGCCCGTGGGGCGGAGACCGCGATCATCATCGGCGACATGCAGTTCGTCCAGGCCCTGCGCGGCTTCATCGACACGATAACCGTGCCGGACGACATGGAACTGGTGCGCCTCGTCCTCGACACGGCCTTCCGCATCTGCTGCGGCGAGCTGGACGAGTTGCAGACCGACCCGCGATGGGATTTCTCGGTCCTCCGCAGCCGCTATCTCGCCACCATCGAACGCAAGACGTCGGTTCTGTTCGGGCTTGCCTGCGAAGCCGGGCTGTCGCTGGCCGGCGGCAGGCGGTCGGACTGCCGCCGGATCGGCACCTTCGGACGGCGGCTGGGCGATGCCTTCCAGATCATGGACGATGTCTTCGACTTCCTTCAGGACGAACGGCAGAGCGGAAAGCCGGTCGGTATGGACCTGACCAGCCGGCGGGTTTCGCTGCCCCTGATCTACGCGATGGAGGAACTGGGGCCGAACCATGCGGTCACCCGGTTCATGCGGGGAGGCGCCTGCGATCCGGCCGAGCTGGCTGAAGCGATCGAGGCGGTGAAATCCAGCAACGCCATCCAGCGGGCCTATGCGGACGCGCGGGCCAAAGCATTGGAGGCACTGAGCTATTTGCAACCATTCCCCGACAATCGATACCAGCGGGCGCTGCAACGGCTGACCCACCACGTCGTGGACCGCGGATATTAGAAAGCCGGCGGGCTGGTATCGGAAAGGGCAACTCCACTCAGGAGCGGAGCATGAGCGGCAATCTCGCGTCCTTTATCTTCAATTCTCTCGTCAGCCTGCTGAACGACCCCGACAACCAGCAGTATTATCTGCCAACGGTGCTGGGAGGAATCGAGAATGACGGCTCTCCCCTGTTCCCGCTGTCCGTTGCGACCCTGCCGCTCGGCACCATCACCGGACAGTCGGGATTGTCCGCGGCGACGGCGATCGCCGGATCCTGGTATCAGGTGGTTTCGGCCAAGCAACCCTGGGCCATGGACCATTATGGCATCCCCACGCCCTGCACGGCCGGCTCGCCCTGCGCCTGCAACGGCACCGGACAGGGAACCGGCCCGTCAGGCCAGGGGTCGAGCGACTGTCCGCAGGTGTCGCTGAGCCAGGCCGTGATCGACAACCTCCAGTACCTGTCCGTCGATTCGCCGCCGACCATCACGCCGACGTCGACCGGTTACACCGTGACCTTCGGCCTGTCGCAGCTCATAACTGGGCCGTCCACGCCCACGAACCCCATCACGCTGACCAGCAATTTCCTCGTCCAGCAGAGCGTGTGCACGGCCGCCGCCAAGAAGGGCGGGAAGGGCGACGGCGACCAGACGCAGCCGTCCTGCGACGGCTTTCTGTCCGATACCGTCGACATGAACGGCAGCATCACGGTGCAACTGCCGACATCCAGCCTGACCGTCACCGTCACCCTCGCGCCGGCGAGCGATGGATCGCAACTGGACGCGACGATCACCGGCCTCGTCTTTGCGTCGACCGGCAGCCTCACGGTGGAATCGCTGAATCCTGACAGTTCGGCCGCGCAGATCCTTCAGCAGGCATGGACCGATCTCGCGGACGAAGCCCTGCAGAATGCCGCCACCATGCAATCCATCGTGGACTGCATCAACGACTGGCTTCAATCCAATCTCAACTCCTTCCAGTCGCAGGTGGAAGGACTCGTCAACGGCGCGCTCGACAAAATCGTTGGCGAAGTGCCTCAAACCGGGCTCGTCTCCGATCCCTTGTCGTCCGACACCAATCCGGCCGACGGCTATCTCCTGGAGCGGCTCCACACCGCGCTGGTGACCGAGGGCGAGGCCTATTACCTCCCGAAGGACATCCTGTTCTTCAGCAGCCCGGTGCTGGAGCCTTACACCATCCAGTCGATTTCCCTGCCATCCCAGACGGTCGGACAAGTGCCGATCAACGACATATCGCTGACGTCGGTCACCATCAGCGGCACATCGAACGCGACGATCCAGCCGGGCGCGATGTCTCTGAACGGCAACACGATCACCGCGACGGTCAGCTTCGGCATCCTCGATCCGGGACCGACCGTGACCGGAATGGTCGGCGGCCAGACCGAGACGCTGACGGTTCCGTCGCCGCCGATCACCATCGGGGGCTCTTTCGCCTTTACGCCCGGCCAGTCCCCCAATCCGGTCACCGGCAACATCACGGTGACGGTGCAGCAGGCGCTGGCCACCCTGGTCTTCACCTTTTCCGGGACGGATTACAGCGACCTCCAGGTCGACATATCCGCCCTGACCCTCGCTCTGCCCACAAGCCAGGATGCGACCAGCTATGTCAGCTTCTCGGTCGATCTCACCGACGACAGCGGCATGGACAGCCTGATCGATTCCGCGCTGAACACCGACACGGTGATCGGCGACCTGCTGTCGCAGCTCCAGTCGACGATCTCGTCCGATCTCCCGGCGATCGGCACGTCCATCAGCAGCAGCCTGCAAAGTCTGATCGCGCAGCAGCTCAACTCCTGATCCTCCACGCCATTCTCTGGAAGACCTTCCATGACTTCGAACGCAGACCTCTTCCTGGGTGTCGGCAGCGCCGCGCTGGATCAATGGATTTCCACGCTCTATGGAATGCCCCAGCTGCAGGGCAGCCTGTTCTCGGGAAGCACGACCCAGTCGATCGCCGGGATCGGTGACGACGTTATCCTCGATTGGACGGTGACGCAGACGCCGACCGTCACCTTGGCGGATCCCGGCCCGCTGTGGCAGCAGGCGATCGGCGTGACCGGTGCGCCCCCCACGCCTGTGCCGAACGCCTTTACGGTGTCGTTGCCCGCGTTGACGTTGACCATCCAGGTGAACGGCTCGCCGCCGCAATCGGCCACCATCGCACCGACCGGCTTGGTTCAGGCCACCCTGTCCGGCTCGAACGTGTCGATCGCTCCGGTCGGTGCGGTCGTGGATCTGAACGGATTGAGCGAGAACCAGCAGACGATCTACCGCTATCTCGTCATCCCGACCGTCCTGCAGATCGTCCATGGCCTTCTGGGCGGATACGCCATCCCGCAATTGTCGCCCCTCGGCGTCGCCTTGTCGGCCCCGGCGCTGGCCGTCGGCAACGGGCTTCTGCTGGTGGCGATGAATCTGGGCGCCACCGTACCGGCCACGCCCAGCCTGGATACCCTGCCGCCGGACCCGGTTTTCCTGCTGGCATCCGCCGCTGCCGCGCAGGCCTTCGTGAACGCCGGCGTGCAGCAGATCGCGAACACCACCAAGAGCGTGGGCGGCAGCGAAGGATTCACCCTTGCCAACGCCAGCTACAATGCCAGCCTGTCGCTGGGGGCGGTGACGGTCCAACTCGACCCGGCGGATCTGACCCGGGCCACGGCCCTGGTCCAGCTTTCCGCCAGCGCATCGGCCCAGGCGACCGCGCTCTTTCTCAGCGCCTCGATCGGCTACGATGCATCCATCAGCCCGTCGCCGGTCCCGCTGTCGATCCAGATCTCGGCCTCTGGAAGCAATGTCCTCGCGACCGTCTCCCCGCCGCCGCCGGTGTCCATAGGCCTGACGCCGACGGGCGACATCAGCTCCATCATCCTGTCCGGCATCGCCTGGCCGCTTGCGTCGGTGATCGTAAACCTGCTGCAGCCCCTGGCGGACCAGCTTCTGGTCGCGAACAACCCATACGCCGTCGTGACCATTCCCCAGACCACCCAATCGATCAACGGCGTGCCGGTCACCATCACGGTCAACGTCGTCACCGTGGAGATGTTCGGCCAGATGCTGAAGGTCGGCGGGACATTGACGCTGTAGGCAGGCTTGAGCACTGCGATCTTCACGACACGTCGAGCGAACTGGGGGATTGGATGACCGCGCTTTCGGTTATGCAGCAGAACATGCGGTGCTTCTATCCATATTCAATGGATAGGGCGGCCGTCTATATGAACGCCTTCAACCTGATCCGGCAAATCCTGGACAATGCCGGCAGGCCGAGGCCGATGATGGTCGGCTTCACGGAAGTGCAGTCGGGAGGACCGTATTCGCAGAACGGCCTGTCCCAGATCGCCGGCCGCGTCATGAGCGGCGGGTACGCCAACAACGTGCTGGCGATCGCCATCGGCCAGACAGCTCTGTCGAACTGGCCGGAATATGTCGGCATAGCCTACGACCCCGCGAGCATCACCGTCACCGGGTGCGGTCAGGTGCTGCGCGTCGGCACGGCTTGGCAGGTGTTTGCCTACACCCAGACCACCGGGAACGTCGGCATGCCGCAGGCGCAGAATCTGAACATGGACCATCGCGGTCTCGGGCTGGTATCCGGGACCATCGGCGGCAAAGCCTACATCTTCGGGTTTTCCCACAACGTCTATGCGGTCAACTATCCCGCCCTGCTGATGCAGGCGCTGCCTCAGATCGCCGCGGACGCCCGGCAGGCCTTCGGCCAGGATGACGCGGTCATCGTCTTCGGCGGTGACTTCAACTGCAATCCCCGGAACCGCAACGGCGCCGTCAATCTGGAGGCCTATTCGCCGATCGACAACGGTCACTACATTCCCACCACCAACGCGCACGCATACGATTACTGGTTGGTCGACGACCAACTTCTGGTCCCCGAACCGTTGATCTGCCCGACAACACGGAACGTTACGCTGGGTCTGTCCGACCACGCCGCCGTAATCCTGCAATACGCTACGCCGTAAGGGAAGTCGCCATGACCAGCCTGCCCAACGATTCCGTGCTGCCTGTCGTCGGCGACAGCGTTTCCATCGGGGCGTCCCTGCTGCCGGAGCCGTTCCAGACGGCGCTGTCTCTGGCCACCGGCGGGACCGGCCTGAACGTCGCCAACGCCACGCGGACCGCGACCTCCAGCAGCGTGTCGGTAACGGGAACGGCGAGCTTCCTGGGACAATCAGGGGCCGCCGTGACCGCCACCATTGAAACCGATCCGACATCCGGCGCAGTCACAGGCGGACAGGTCGCCATCCAGGTTGCCGGGGGTGCGGCCGCGGCGAGTGGCTGGAGCTTCGCCACCAGCTTCCCGAACCTTCCCCCCTTCCTCAGTTCCCTGACGTCAAGCGAAACGGGCAACGCCGTCGGCAGCCTGTCCTTCTCAGTCGCCAGCTTTCTTCTGTCGGCAGATGGTGCCACCGATCCGGCGACGGGCGTCAGTGTTCCTGCCGGCCTGGCCTTTGCCGGAGAGGCGGAAATCTCACCCTTCCTCGGGGTTGTTTCGTCCTGGGTCACCGGCACATCCTCCGTCACGCTGGCCGGCCCCATCGTCCTGCCGGCGCCGACGGCGCAACCCATGCCAGTTCCGTGGACACCGGGGGATTATCCCTGGACCATGTCGCCACGCCCGCCCGGACTCTATCTGAGCTGCGACCTGGACCTGAGCTTTGACATCCCCGACACCAAACTGTCCCTTTCCAAGGGAGCCATCCAGCTCTACACGCCGGACAGCGGCAGTTGGATGCAAGCCAACCCCGGCTACTTTCCCGACTTGGCGGTAACGGCTCATCTGTCGATCCCCAGCACGGGACAGCACGCCAAGATCGTCGTCGCCGACCCGGTCGGCAACACGGCGGTCAACATATCGGGCTATTTTACCGGATTCACCCTGTCGGCCCTGGCCGATCTCGCGGATCTCGTGTGCAGCGGCGACATCGCCGGTGCGTTGCCATCGGATGTGGTTTCCAGCCTGCAGGGCATTTCGCTGCAGAGCATTTCGCTGCAGCTAAGCGAGTCCTTCGCGCTGCAGGCAATCGGCATCAGCGTGCAGCTGGCCGGTGCCTCGACCGGTGCCGTCACCGGCTATTCGATTGACAGCCTCGTCGCGGATTTCGGCCTGGTCCCGCCTTTCGTCGCGACCGACATCGGCGTCAACCTGACCGGACAGTTCACGATCTGGGGCCAGAAGACCGCGGTGACCCTCATGCTGCCGCAGGACATGGTGACGGCCAGCCTGCCCGATGGGGTTTCCATCGATTTCTCCACCATCGCATCCGACTTGTCGCTGCCATCCGGCATCCCCGACCTGACGATCAATTCGCTGGATGTGACCCTCGATTTCAGCGGCGATTTCAGCGTCGAGGCGGCAATCGCCGACTCGCCGCCCTGGGTTCTGGAGCTTGGTCCCACCAGCGTGACCGCATCGGATATCTATGCTGCCATCGTTCACCAGAATCAGACATGGAGCGGCGGCTTCAGCGGCACCTTTGCCTTTGGCGACAGCCTGACGCTGAACGCGACAGCGGTTCTGCCCGGCAGTTTCCAGCTCACCGCCAACCTGGAAAACATCGGCCTCACGGACCTGATGTCGGCGTTGACCAGTGTCGCGCCCTTCCTTCCCTCCAGTTTCGACCTGACCTTCCAGGACGTGTCGATCCTGATCCAGGACAACGGCAGTGCGCTCGAATTCATGCTTGCCGCGACGGTCCAGGGCTTCGGCACGGGCATCGTCCTGGTAAACCAGGATGCCTCCCAGCAATGGGGAATCGTCGTCGGCATGAATGTCGACGGCGGGGCCATCGCGTCGATCCCCGGCCTCGACCTGCTCAGCTCTTTCGCTGGCTTCACCCTGACCGACCTGATCCTGGTGGTCAGTTCCGGGAATGTGCCTGGCTTCTCGTTCCCCGGCCTGTCCGTCTTTTCGAACGCCGGGCTGCCGGTGCCTCCGACCGGCGTCAACCTGCCGTCCCAGGTTTCCGGCCTTGTAGATGGCCTGAATTTCTACGGGCAGTGGCAACTCGATTCGCAAGACCAGCAACAGGGGCTGCTCTCCAGCCTCCTCGGCATCGACGCTGCACTGGACATCATCCTGCAGGTATCCGATCCGCCGGAGAACGACACCCGCTTCGCCGTAACCCTGAGCGAGAACAGCCAGGGCGACTCGCTGTCCATCGGCGGCCAGCCCCTGATCTGCACGCTTGCTGTCCAAATCGTGAATGACGTGGCCTCGCTGGACTTCAGCGGCGAGATGACCTGCACCATCCAGGGCACAACCCAGCTCATCGACGTGGAGTTGGAATGGGCCGAGAATGGTGCGTTCATCTTCGGTTCGATGACCTCGTCCGAGACCGGGAATGCGAAGAATCTGCCGCAGACCATCAGCTTCGGCAGCCTTCAGCTTGCCGACGTGATGCTGATGGTCGGCATCGACTGGGAGGGCGTGCCCAGTTTGGGCTTCGCGGCTACGATCGAGGATGAGGATGACGGGGTCCAGGCCTCGCTGACCGTCATCCTGAATTCGGCCGATCCCACCCAGAGCGTCATTGCCGGCTCGATCAGCCCCATCACCCTCGACAAGATCTTCTCGGCGCTGCTTCCTGGCGTCGGGGCGTCGCCGATCGGACAGGTTCTGGCCGCCGTTTCCCTCGTCGGGGCTGCGGCCCAGCCATTGTCGGGCTCCAGCTTGGCCGCCGACCTCAACGGCTACAACCTGACACCGGTGGTCGCCGCCATGAACGCGGCGGGCTTCAGCGTCAGCACGACCAGCAGCAATCTGCTGCTCGTTCTCGACAAGACGGACCCGACCGAACCGATCAGTTCTGTCAACCAGTGGGGGCTGACGGACATCTCGTCCGGCCTGCACTACACCTTGTCGGCCGATGCATCGGGCAATGTGACAGCGACCCTCGACCCGCAGTTCACTCTGGCCCTGGCGACGACGACCATTGCCGGAAACAGCTATCAGAAGGGAATGTTCCTGGCGGGGGGACTACAGGTCGAGGATTTCGTCTTCCAGGTGATCGCTGCCTTCTATCCCGACGTCGGTTTCTACATCGATGCATCGATCAACGATCCGCTCGTCATCGGCCCGGCCGGGCTTTTCTCCATCGGCAACGCCGACATGACCGCCGGACCGCAGTTGACCGTCTGCACCTTCACCGGCAGCAATCCGGTGACCAAGGCGCAGATGCAACCGCAGTTCAACCTCAGCGGCTCGGTCAGCCTCTTGGGCGCGACCGCGTCTATTCTGATCGATGTGACCGAAAACGGCTTCAGTTTTTCGATCGACACCGACCTCCTCGACATCGTCACCGCTTCGCTCTCTGGCAGCTACAACAGCAGCAGCGGCCTATCGATCACAGGCTCGCTCGAGGTTGGGATCAAGTCGATCGACCTTAGAACCCTGGGGTCGATTCCGATCGACACCTCGATTTCGGTGACTCTCACGGTATCCGCCGGTTCGGGCTCGGCATCGGTCGAAGTGAGCGGATCCCTGACCCTTTTCGGGCACAGCTTCTCGGTCCCCAGCACCAGCGTCACGATCAGCGCCACCGCCATGGAGAACATGGCGGAGACTATTGCCGGAGCCGTCGCCAACGGCCTGATCGATTTTTATAATAATGACGTCCAGGCCTGGGTTGACGACGTCAAGTCCGACCTGATCACTGGGGTCGAGGATATCGAGAGCATCCTTGAAAGCGAATTCAACCAGACTGAAGATCAAGTCAAAAAACTTCTGCAGGATGCGCAGGCCTGCTCCGTAACCAGTGCCGCAATGAGCTTGTGATGAACGGCATGGGGAGCCAATACCGAAGTTGTTTATTATTGAGACACTTTCGGTGTGCGAGGGCGGCTTTGGTTTGATGCGGGTTTCGCCAACCCGGCCGCCGCCGTGATCGACAGCCAGAATGTTCGCGCGGCGGAAAGGGGAGCAGCGGCGGCCCATGTGGCAGAGACGGGGACGTGGCGATTGGAGATTGCCGGGCACTTCGATCGGGCCAGAGGCTTTGTCCTGCTCCCTAAGCGATGGTAGTCGAGCGAACGCTCCGATGGCTCTCCACGATGCCGCCGGTTGGTCCGTCTTTACGAACCTCCTGGAACGACTCCTCGTCAGGGGCCGCATCCTCCAGCACGCCGGGCGGCGACAGTTCATCATCCCCCTCAACCGGGATGGCTTCCAACGGCAATGGCGTGCCATCCGGACGCCGCCAGTCCGACAGGCTGGCGACCCGTTCGAAGACCTCGCCGGCCTCGAAGGCGTCTTCATCCGGCTCGTCCCAACGCCCCCGGTAAGTGCCGGCGTATTCGGCGGCTCCATGCTCGTCGATGGACTGCAGCGCCAGATGCAGGTCGCAGCCGGCCACGGCGGCGTCAGCCCCCTTCAGCGCCGCAAAGCCCAGTTCGGCCTGGGTGTAGGCATGCTCCAACGGGTAGACCAGCTTGCGGGGCGTACCTTCGCCGGTTGCCCAGCCTTCGAACAAGCTGGCGACACGACCCGTCTCCGGCGCATAGTCGGGCGGCCGCGGTGGACAGCCCGATCCGGAGCGGACGAGATTGTAGATCAGGACCAGACGATGGCCGGCGGTCACCGGCCGCACCTCGTGCAGGCAGTCGGCGTAGAAGGCGGCGAAGGCCACCTCCGCCGGGTCGCCGGGGCACAGGTCGAGCCGAACCGGGCGGCCCTTGTGCGTGACCGCCAGTTCGCCCCCGGACGACAGGGAGGGCATCGCGATCACCAGAGTGGCGAACATGCCCGCCATCTTCTCGGTGTCGCGGTGACCGGCGAAGAAGTCGCCCTCGGCATAGACCGGCAGCTTGTAGAGGTTGGCCAAGACGGGCCACGCCACCCCCAGCCCCTCCGATGCACGCTTGCCGCGCAGGGTGCTTGGGACGGAACGGCGGCTCCAGTCGAGGGGCCCCATGGCGCCCACCCCTTTCCACCCGACAGACTCTAGGCTTTTGATTTTTCGTGCGATCACGCTTCAGACGTTTCCGTCCGAACCGATCGCACTCCAGCCCCGCCCGGTCCCGCGGCCGTAGCAGATAAACTGCCGGCGGGGGAAGGAGGAACACCCGCCTTCCCCAAGCGCAGCTGGAATGCCAGTCCCGCCCCCGACATCACCCCAGGTTGATGTCGGAGAGCGAGAGCACCGTGCCATTGTAGACGCCGAGCAGACGAACCTCGGTGGCAGCCACCTGGCCGTCGCCGTTGGTGTCGACCACCTGATACAGGGCGGAGCTGGCGCCGTTGTTGGCCAGAACCAGCGTGCCCGCGCCGGCCGACGAGTTCGTCAGCGTTCCGATCGCCGTCCGGAAGTTGGCGAGGTTCGTATCCGTCAGGCTGCCGCTAACCACCGAGGACAGGCTGACCAGTTCGCTGGTCATGCTCACCCCGTTGGTCGCCGCGGTCGCCGTGGCCAGGGCCGCGTCGCCGTTCTTGTCCGCAGTGGTGCGGGCCGTACCGGTCAGCTGCACCTTGTCGGTGCCCGACTGGAAGTTCGACACCGAGATGAAGCCGGTGTTCGCGCCCATCGCGGCGATGTCGCCGAAGGACGAGTATACCACCGTATCGGTGCCGCCACCGGATCCCGCATTGCCCGACGCCAGGCTGATGCTGTCGCCGGCACCGCCCTGGAAGCGGATCGACCCGCCGGTCACCGAGATCGCATCGGTGCCCAGGCCGCCGATCAGCGTCTCGATGCCCGAGACAGACATGGTCACGCCGGTGTCGCCGGTGGTGATCACGTCGTTGCCCGTGCCGCCGGTCAGCGTCTCGATGCCGCGCAGCAGGACCGTCGAACCGCCGTCGCCGAGGCTGACCACATCCGTGGCCGCGCCGCCGACGATGATTTCAATGCGGCTCTCGGCCCGCATGGTGACGCCGGTGTCGCCAAGGATCGCCAAATCGCTGCCCGCACCGCCGATCATGGTGTCGATGCCGCGGGTGATGACGGTGTTGCCCGACGCCCCCAGGGTCACGACGTCCGAACCGGCACCGCCGACAAGGAACTCGACGCCAGAAACGGTCATCGTCGCGCCGGCAGGGCCGGTGAAGACGATGTCGGTGCCGGCACCGCCGGTCAGGGTGTCGATGCCCGACGCCATGATCGTGTTCGGCGTGTCGCCGAGCGTGATCACGTCGGTGCCGGTGCCACCGGTCAGCGTCTCGATGCCGCGCAGCAGCACCGTCGAGCCGCCGTCGCCGAAGCTGACCATATCCGTGGCCGCACCGCCGACGATGATCTCGATCCCGCTTTCCGCCCGCATGGTGACACCGGTGTCGCCCAGGATCACCAGATCGTTGCCCGCCCCGCCCGACAGGGTCTCGATGCCGCGGACGGTGGCGGTGGACCCGCCCGCCCCCAGGGTCACGACGTCCGAACCGGCACCGCCGATCAGGAACTCGACGCCAGAAACGGTCATCGTCACGCCGGTGGAACCGGTGAAGACGATGTCGGTCCCGGCACCGCCGGTCAGGGTGTCGATGCCGGTCACGGTGATCGTGTTCGGCGTGTCGCCGAGCGTGATCACGTCGGTGCCGGTGCCACCGGCCAGCGTCTCGATCGCACGGGTCAGCAGGGTGGCGCCCGACGCGCCGATGCTCACCACGTCGGTAGCGGTGCCGCCGACCAGGATCTCGATGCCGGTGCCGAGCGTCATCCTGTTGCCGGTGTCCCCCAGGAACACGATGTCGGTGCCCGCACCGCCGATCAGCGTCTCGATACCGCGGATGGTGGTGGTGTTGCCGGCCGAACCCAGGGTCAGGACGTCGGTGCCGGAGTTGCCGATAACGAAGTCCGCACCCGAGACGGTCAGGGACGCACCCGCCGAACCGGTGAAGATGACCTCCAGCCCCGTGCCGCCGATCAGCGTCTCGATGCCGAGGACCAGCAGCGTGCCGCCCGACGTGCCGAGAGTGACGACGTCGGTGCCCGTGCCGCCGACCAGGGTCTCGACCCCCGTCACCAGCAGCGTGTTGCCGTCCGTGCCGAGGACGATGAGGTCATTGCCGAAGCCGCCGATGATCGTCTCGAACAGCGAAACGGTTGCCGTGTTGCCGGTATCGCCGAGCGTCAGCACGTCGACACCGCCATTGCCGACCAGGGTCTCGATGCCGCGCAGCAGGATGGTGTTGCCCGAAGAACCCAACGTCACGACATCCGTGCCGGTGCCGCCGATCAGGATATCGATGCCCGACGCCAGAATCGTCGATCCGCCCGAACCGAGGAATATGAGTTCGGATGCTGTGCCGCCCAGCAGGGTTTCAAGGGCGTTCGCCAACAGCGTCACCCCCAGGGTGCCGACGGCGACCACGTCGCTGCCTGCCCCACCGGTCAGCGTTTCGAGGAGCGACACCGTCAGTGTGTTGCCGCCGGACCCCAATGCGACGATGTCCAGACCGGTGCCGCCGGTCAGCGTCTCGACCGCGCTCACCAGCATGGTGGAACCGGTGTCGCCGATGGTGACGGCATCGCTGCCGGCCCCGCCGGTCAGCGTTTCGATAGCGCGTAGCAGCAGCGTGTTGCCGCCCGAACCCAGCGTGACGACATCCCGACCGTTGCCGCCGACCAGAATATCGAGAGCCGACGCCAGCAGCGTGCTGCCGGCACCACCGAGGAAGACAAGATCCAGGCCTTCACTGCCGACGATGGTTTCGAGCGCATTCGCCTGTAGCGTGATACCGCCCGACCCCACGGCGATGACGTCGGATGCCGTACCGCCGGTGATGGTTTCGACGGCCGACACCGTCAGCGTCGTGCCGGCGGTGCCCAGCGTCACAACGTCCAGGCCGCTGCCGCCGATCAGCGTCTCCACCGCGACCGTCGCCAGCGTGTTGCCGCCGGACCCCAGCGTCACAACGTCCAGCCCGGTCCCGCCGACCAGCGTCTCCAGCAGCGACGCCAGCAGCGTGTTGCCGCTGTCGCCGAGCAGAATGACGTCGACACCCGTGCCGCCGACGATGGTTTCGAACAACGACACCGTCGCCGTGTTGCCGGTGTCGCCCAGCGTCAGCACGTCGATCCCGCTATTGCCCGTCAGCGTCTCGATGCCGCGCAGCAGCACCGTGTTGCCCCCGACCCCGCCCAGCGTCACCGCGTCGGTGCCGGCCCCGCCGACCAGGATCTCGAGCCCCGACACCAGCAGCGTGTTGCCGACCGAGCCGAGATAGACCACGTCGGTGCCGCTGGAGCCGATCAGCGTCTCCAGACCGGACACCAGCAGCGTGTTGCCGATGGTCCCCGCCACCCGGTTCATGTCCGCTGCCGTGTCGAAGCGGGCGGTCGCCAGCGTCACGATGTCCAGCCCGGCACCGCCGGTCAGCGTCTCCAACTGCGACACCAGCAGCGTGTTGCCGCCGGTGCCAAGCGTCACGATGTCGAGCGCCGTCCCGCCGACCAGCGTCTCCAGGTTCGAAACCGTCATGGTCGAGGCGCGGTTGCCGATGGTGATGGCATCCACGCCCGTTCCGCCGGCCAGAGTCTCCAGCATGCGCAGCAGCGTGGTGTTGCCGCCGTCGCTCAGCGTGACGAGGTCGGAGCCGGAACTGCCGACCAGAACCTCCAGCCCGGCGATCAGCAGGGTCGAGCCGCCGCCCAGGTCGCCGACCACCACCACGTCGCTGCCGGAGCTGCCGATCAGCGTCTCCAGCAGATTGGCCACGAAGGTGCCGCCGCTCTCCGACAGCTGGACCACGTCGCGCCCGCTGTTGCCGGTGACGGACTCGATGCCGACGATCCGCACCGTCGTGCCGGCGGTGCCCAGCGTCACAACGTCCAGGCCGCTGCCGCCGATCAGCGTCTCCACCGCGACCGTCGCCAGCGTGTTGCCGCCGGACCCCAGCGTCACCACGTCCAGCCCGGTCCCGCCGACCAGCGTCTCCAGCAGCGACGCCAACAGCGTGTTGCCGCTGTCGCCGAGCAGAATGACGTCGACACCCGTGCCGCCGACGATGGTTTCGAACAACGACACCGTCGCCGTGTTGCCGGTGTCGCCCAGCGTCAGCACGTCGATCCCGCTATTGCCCGTCAGCGTCTCGATGCCGCGCAGCAGCACCGTGTTGCCCCCGACCCCGCCCAGCGTCACCGCGTCGGTGCCGGCCCCGCCGACCAGGATCTCGAGCCCCGACACCAGCAGCGTGTTGCCGACCGAGCCGAGATAGACCACGTCGGTGCCGCTGGAGCCGATCAGCGTCTCCAGACCGGACACCAGCAGCGTGTTGCCGATGGTCCCCGCCACCCGGTTCATGTCCGCTGCCGTGTCGAAGCGGGCGGTCGCCAGCGTCACGATGTCCAGCCCGGCACCGCCGGTCAGCGTCTCCAACTGCGACACCAGCAGCGTGTTGCCGCCGGTGCCAAGCGTCACGATGTCGAGCGCCGTCCCGCCGACCAGCGTCTCCAGGTTCGAAACCGTCATGGTCGAGGCGCGGTTGCCGATGGTGATGGCATCCACGCCCGTTCCGCCGGCCAGAGTCTCCAGCATGCGCAGCAGCGTGGTGTTGCCGCCGTCGCTCAGCGTGACGAGGTCGGAGCCGGAACTGCCGACCAGAACCTCCAGCCCGGCGATCAGCAGGGTCGAGCCGCCGCCCAGGTCGCCGACCACCACCACGTCGCTGCCGGAGCTGCCGATCAGCGTCTCCAGCAGATTGGCCACGAAGGTGCCGCCGCTCTCCGACAGCTGGACCACGTCGCGCCCGCTGTTGCCGGTGACGGACTCGATGCCGACGATCCGCACCGTCGTGCCGGCGGTGCCCAGCGTCACAACGTCCAGGCCGCTGCCGCCGATCAGCGTCTCCACCGCGACCGTCGCCAGCGTGTTGCCGCCGGACCCCAGCGTCACCACGTCCAGCCCGGTCCCGCCGACCAGCGTCTCCAGCAGCGACGCCAACAGCGTGTTGCCGCTGTCGCCGAGCAGAATGACGTCGACACCCGTGCCGCCGACGATGGTTTCGAACAGCGACACCGTCGCCGTGTTGCCGGTGTCGCCCAGCGTCAGCACGTCGATCCCGCTATTGCCCGTCAGCGTCTCGATGCCGCGCAGCAGCACCGTGTTGCCCCCGACCCCGCCCAGCGTCACCGCGTCGTTGCCGGCCCCGCCGACCAGGATCTCGAGCCCCGACACCAGCAGCGTGTTGCCGACCGAGCCGAGATAGACCACGTCGGTGCCGCTGGAGCCGATCAGCGTCTCCAGACCGGACACCAGCAGCGTGTTGCCGATGGTCCCCGCCACCCGGTTCATGTCCGCTGCCGTGTCGAAGCGGGCGGTCGCCAGCGTCACGATGTCCAGCCCGGCACCGCCGGTCAGCGTCTCCAGCTGCGACACCAGCAGCGTGTTGCCGCCGGTGCCAAGCGTCACGATGTCGAGCGCCGTCCCGCCGACCAGCGTCTCCAGGTTCGAAACCGTCATGGTCGAGGCGCGGTTGCCGATGGTGATGGCATCCACGCCCGTTCCGCCGGTCAGAGTCTCCAGCATGCGCAGCAGCGTGGTGTTGCCGCCGTCGCTCAGCGTGACGAGGTCGGAGCCGGAACTGCCGACCAGAACCTCCAGCCCGGCAATCAGCAGGGTCGAGCCGCCGCCCAGGTCGCCGACCACCACCACGTCGCTGCCGGAGCTGCCGATCAGCGTCTCCAGCAGATTGGCCACGAAGGTGCCGCCGCTCTCCGACAGCTGGACCACGTCGCGCCCGCTGTTGCCGGTGACGGACTCGATGCCGACGATCCGCACCGTCGTGCCGGCGGTGCCCAGCGTCACAACGTCCAGGCCGCTGCCGCCGATCAGCGTCTCCACCGCGACCGTCGCCAGCGTGTTGCCGCCGGACCCCAGCGTCACAACGTCCAGCCCGGTCCCGCCGACCAGCGTCTCCAGCAGCGACGCCAACAGCGTGTTGCCGCTGTCGCCGAGCAGAATGGCGTCGACACCCGTGCCGCCGGCGACCGTCTCGAACAACGACACCGTCGCCGTGTTGCCGGTGTCGCCCAGCGTCAGCACGTCGATCCCGCTATTGCCCGTCAGCGTCTCGATGCCGCGCAGCAGCACCGTGTTGCCGGCCGAACCGACGGTGACCACGTCGGTGCCGACGCCGCCGATCAGGATCTCGATGCCCGATACAGCGACGGTCGAACCGCTCGAACCGAGGAAGAGCAATTCGGAGCCGGTTCCACCGGTGATCGTCTCCAGCAGATTGGCAAGCAGCGTGCTGCCGGCGGACCCGAGAGTCACGACATCGGTGCCCGCTCCGCCGGTGATCGTCTCCAGGCCGGAGATCTGCAGGCTGTTGCCGGCGGTGCCCAGCGTGACGATGTCGGTGCCGAGGCCGCCGCCGATCGTATCGATGCCCGAAACGGACAGGGTGTTGCCGGCGGACCCGAGAGTCACGACGTCGGTGCCGAGGCCACCGCTCAGGGTCTCGATTGCGGTTGCGAACAGGGTGCTGCCTGCCGTACCCAGCAAAACCGCATCGACCGACGCGCCGCCGACGACCGTTTCAAGAGCCGACACCAGCATTGTGTTGCCGGAATCGGCCAGCGTGACGATGTCGGTGCCGCTGCCGCCGGCCAACGTCTCGATACCGAGCAGCCGCAAAGCGTTTCCGGCCGAGCCCAGGGTAATGATGTCGGTTCCCGACCCGCCGGCCAGGCTTTCGATGCCCGAGAGGGAGAGTGTGGCCCCGGACGTGCCGAGGACGACCAGGTCGGACCCTGCGCCACCGAAGATTGTCTCGATCGGATCGGCCAGGATCGTATTGCCGCCGGCCCCCAATGTGATGACATCGGTGCCGGCCGCCCCAGCCAATGTTTCGATGCCATTGACCAGCAGGGTCGTTCCGGCGGTCCCCAGGGTGACGATGTCGGTTCCGCTGCCGCCAGTCAAAGTCTCCAGCAGGCCGACGAGCAGGGTGCCGCCCGCGCCGCCAAGGGTGATGACGTCGGTGCCGGCCCCGCCGACGATCGTTTCGAACAGTGAGGCCAGCAGCGTGGTGCCGCTCGTGCCGATGGTCACCGCATCGCTGCCGTTCGACCCGGTCAGTGTCTCAAGGAGTTCGACGAGAACCGTACTGCCGCCGGTCGCAAGCGTGATCACATCGGATGTCGACGATCCGATGATGGTTCTGTACTGGCTGGAGGCGGACAAGGTGCTGCCACCGGCGTCCAGGAAGAGAATGTCGCCGCCGAAAATACCGACCAGGGTATCCAGCCCGTTGAGATAAAGGGTCTGCCCCGGCCCGATGACGGTTTCGATATTGACGACATGAATGGTCGCCCCGCTGCTGCCGATCACGACGATATCGGTGCCGGAGCCGCCGATGAGCGTTTCGACGCCGGTCGTCAGCAGGGTGTTCCCGGCGGTGCCCAGCGTCACCACATCCGTGCCGGCACCACCGATAAGCGTTTCGATACCGGCCGTCAGCAGGGTGTTCCCGGCGGTGCCCAGCGTCACGACGTCCGTGCCAACACCGCCGGTCAGAGTTTCCAAGCCCTGCGCTGTCATCGTCATGCCGGCGGTGCCAAGCATCACGATGTCGGTGCCCGAGCCACCGATAAGCGTTTCGATGGCGTCCGCCAGCAGGGTGTTCCCGGCGGTGCCCAGCGTCACGACGTCCGTGCCGACACCGCCGGTCAGAGTTTCCAAGCCCTGCGCAGTCATCGTCATGCCGGCGGTGCCGAGCATCACGATGTCGGTGCCCGAACCACCGATAAGCGTTTCGATGGCGTCCGCCAGCAGGGTGTTCCCGGCGGTGCCCAGCGTCACGACGTCCGTGCCGGTCCCACCGGTCAGCGTTTCCAAGCCCTGCGCAGTCATCGTCATGCCGGCGGTGCCGAGCATCACGATGTCGGTGCCCGAACCACCGATAAGCGTTTCGATGGCGTCCGCCAGCAAGGTGTTGCCGGCCGACCCGAGAGTCACGACGTCGATGCCACTGGCACCGATGATGCTTTCCACGGCGGTAACCAGCATCGTGTTGCCGGAGGTACCGAATCTTACGACATCGGTGCTGGCGCTCCCCGTCAAGGTCTCGATGCCGGAACTGCTGAACGTATTGCCGCCGCTGCCGAGTGTCACGGCATCGGTGCCGCTACCGCCGGTCAGGGTTTCGATGAGCGAAACCAGAAGCGTGTTGCCGCTGCTGCCGAGTGTCACGGCATCGGTGCCGGTGCCGCCGGTCAGGGTCTCGACGAGCGAAACCAGAAGCGTGTTGCCGCTGGTTTCAAGCAGGATGACGTCGGTGCCGCTGCCTCCGAGAATGGTTTCCAACCGTGAAACCAGCATCGTGCCGCCGAGAGTACCGAGCGTCACGACATCGGTGCCGGCCCCGCCGGTCAGGGTCTCGATTGCGGTGACCGCAAGAGTGTTGCCGCCAGTGCCGAGCGTCACGACATCGGTGCCGGCCCCACCCGTCAGGGTCTCGGTTGCGGTGACCGCAAGAGTGTTGCCCGCAGTGCCGAGTGTCACGATATCGGTGCCGGCCCCACCCGTCAGGGTCTCGATTGCGGTGACCGCAAGAGTGTTGCCCGCAGTGCCCAGCGTCACCACGTCGGTGCCGTTGCCACCCGTCACCGTTTCGATAGCCGAGACCAGCAGCGTGCTGCCGGCGGTGCCCAGCGTCACGGCGTCGGTGCCGGCGCCACCGATGAGCGTCTCGATATCGACCGCCAGCACGGTGTTTCCGGCAGCCCCCAGCGTCACGGCATCGGTGCCGGCTCCGCCCGTCAGGGTTTCCAGCCCCTGTACACTCAGGGTCGAGCCGGCGGTTCCCAGGGCAATGATGTCGGTGCCGTTGCCACCCGTCAGCGTTTCGATAGCCGAGACCAGCAGCGTGCTGCCCGCAGTGCCCAGCGTCACGACATCGGTGCCGGCCCCGCCGGTCAGGGTCTCGATGTCCGTGACCGCGAGAGTGTTGCCCGCGGTGCCCAGCGTCATGACATCGGTGCCGGCCCCGCCGGTCAAGGTCTCAAGCCCCTGTACACTCAGGGTCGAGCCGGCGGTTCCCAGGACGATGACGTCGGTGCCGCTGTCTCCCGTCAGCGTTTCGATGTCGAACACCAGCAGTGTGCTGCCGGCGGATCCGAGTGTCACGACATCGGTGCCGGCCTCGCCGGTCAGGGTTTCGATTGCCATGACCGCAACGGTATTGCCGACGGTGCTCAGCGTTACAACGTCGGTACCGGTGCCGCCAGTCAGCGTTTCTATGAGCGAAACCCGAATCGTGTCGCCGGCGGTACCAAGGATGACGACATCGACGCCGCTCCCGCCGGTCAGGGTTTCGATTGCCGTGATCGCAAGAGTATTCCCGGTGGCGCCGAACGTTACGACGTCGGTGCCGATCCCACCTGCCAGCGTTTCCAGAGCGGAGACCAGCATCGTGCTGCCGCCGGTGCCCAGCGTCACCACATCGGTGCCGGTACCGCCGGTCAGCGTCTCGATGGCCGAGATCACCATTGTTTCGCCAGAAGTACTCAGCCTCACAACGTCGATGCCGGTGCCGCCGGTCAGCGTCTCGACGTTTTGCAGCATCACCGTTATGCCGGCGGATGTCGCCGCCACGATATCGGTACCGCTGCCACCTATCAGCGTTTCGATGCGATAAACCTGCATCGTGCTGCCGGCGGTGCCGAGGATGATGACATCCAAGCCGGCACCGCCGTTCAACGTCTCGATGTCGGACACCAGTATCGTGCTGCCGCCGGAGCCCAGCGTCACCACGTCGGTACCGGCACCGCCGGTCAGGGTTTCCACCAGCCTCACCGTCATGGTACTGCCGAGCGTACCGACGGTAACGACATCGGTGCCGACGCCGCCGATGAACGTCTCGATTCTGGATACCAGCAGAGTGTTTCCTGCCGTGCCGAGCGTCACGAAATCGTTACCGGCGCCGCCGGTCAACGTCTCGGCGACCGAGATCTGCACAGAGTTGCCACCGGTGCCGAGTGTCACCACGTCGGTGCCGACGCCGCCGGTCAGGGTCTCCAGCAGCCTCACGAGCAGCGTGCTGCCGCCGGTGCCGAGCGTCACGACGTCGGTGCCGTTGCCACCCGTCAGCGTCTCGATGTCGGATACCAATGTCGTGTTGCCGCCAGAGGCGAACGTCACGACATCGGTGCCGGCACCGCCGGTCAGGGTCTCCAGCAGCCTCACCGTCATGGTGCTGCCGAGCGTACCGATGGTGACGACATCGGTGCCGACACCGCCGGTCAGGACTTCCAGCCGGGAAACCAGCATGGTCGCGCCGGTGGTCCTGATGGTCACGGAGTCGTTGCCGACGCCGCCGGTCAGCGTCTCCAAATCCGACACCGTCGTGGTGATACCGGCCGATCCCAGGGTGATCACGTCGGTGCCGCTGTTGCCGATGACCGATTCAACGGCATAGACCGTTATCGTATTGCCGGCATCATCTAGGGTAATGGCATCGACACCGGTAGATCCGAATAGGGTTTCCACCCTGGACACCAACATGGTGCTTCCAGACAAAGCCACCGTGATGGTGTCAGTCCCAATTCCGCCAATCAGCGTCTCCAGTCCACTGACTCTTATCGTGTTGCCGGCGGTACCGAATGTCACGACATCGGTGCCGACCCCACCGGTCAGCGTTTCAAGACCCGATACCAGAATCGTGTTGCCGGCGGTACCAAGCGTGACCACGTCGGTGCCGACCCCACCGGTCAGCGTTTCGACGCCGGCTACGCCGAAGGTCGCGCCGATGTTGCCCAGCGTGATGACATCGGTGCCGGCGCCGCCCGTCAGCGTGTTGATCTGCGACAGCGTCAGCGTATTGCCTGAATCGGCCAGCGTCCTGACGACCGGCGCGATGTTCCTCAGATACAACAGGGTGCCGTTGGACTCGCCATAGATCGCGTCGAGGTCGCCGTCGCCGTCGAGGTCGGCCAGGGCCGGCATCGGATAGGCTCCGGTGACGAGACCGTAGACAGCCGTCCCGACGAGCGAGAAGGTGGGGGAGGATGTCGTCCCGATGTTGATGGAAACGACATCCTTGTTCACGAGGTCGAGATCGCCGTCACCGTCGAGGTCGACGAGGACCGGTCCATTGAAACTGTCGCCCGCCGTCATGCCGAAGAGGTTCGTTCCCTCCAGTGAAAAGGTCGGCGACGATGACGTTCCGTTGTTGCGGTAGAGAAGGATGCCGTTGGAATTGTCCCCCATCAGCAGATCGGCGTCGCCGTCACCGTCCAGATCGGCGAAGGTCGGAGCCAGGTAGCTGCCGGTGACGATGCCGAAGAGGTTGGTTCCCTCCAACGAGAAGTTTGGAGACGATGACGTCCCGCCGTTGCGGTAGAACTGCGTGCCGCCGGTGTTGCTGCCTATGAACAGATCGAGGTCGCCATCGCCATCGATATCGACGAGGCTGGGTCTTGCATAGGTATTGAAACTGGAAAGTCCGAACAGGTTCGTACCCTGCAGGGAATATGTCGGCGCCAGCGTCGTTCCGACATTGGCGAAATACACCGTCTCGCCAAGCTTATTGCCGACCAGCAGGTCCAGATCGCCGTCGCCGTCGAGATCCTTGAGCGTTGGGGCGGAATATCGCCCGACGCCGCTGAGGCCGAGAGAATTGGTGCCGACAAGAGTAAAGGTTGGAGAAGTCACGATCTTTCAGCCCCTCGGATATACCTGTCGACACAAAATCCGCGCATCGGTCGCCATCAGGCGTCCGGTCAATTCAAAATTTCCGTTGGAATGGCCACCGCGTCGGCCAGCGCCCGCGCGTCGAGCAGACCCACCGCTTCCGCCCGGCGCACGCCGGGAAGGATGGCGACGTCGTACAGCTCGTTCACGGTGTGATGGAGCCACAGCATGTGCGCCACGGTTCCGCTGTCGATATCCACCACGGCCAGTCCGCATTGTGCGGAAACCCCCGCCCGTTTCAGCGCCGCCTCAAGCGGCAGCGCACTCAGCGTTCCGTGGTCGCCGCGTGGACGCGACAGCCCGACGACCGCCCATTTGCCATGAAAGGCCAGTCCGCGCGCGAAGCCGGGGCAGAAGCAGATCGGCTCGAAGCGGCCGCTGTCGTCCACCGTTCCAAGTTCGCCGGTGCCGGAATTGAGCAGCCACAGCCGGCCACGGTGCCAGCGGGGGGAATGGGGCATCGACAGGCCGGCGCAGGCGACCTCGCCGGATGGGATATCGATCAGCACGCCGCCGTCGGGCCGGCGCTCCCGCCAGCCTTCGATGACGTCGCAGCGGCCCAATGCCGTCGCGACCTTCGGCTGGCCGTCCTCGCCGAGCGCCATCCCGTTCAGATGGCAGCGGTCCTCGTTGCGCAGGGCGGAAATGAAGGCAGGCTTCCAGACCGGGCGAAATCCCCGGTCGGCGTCGGGAACGGCAAGGCAGCTGAAGCGCGTGTTGACGAAGACCGGAACACCGTCCGGCCCGACCGCGATGTCATGGATGTCGACGTCGCCGGTCATGTAGCCCAGACGCGGCACGTAAAGGCGGTCTGCCCCCGACGGCGTGCGGTCGGATGGTTGCAGCGTGCTGGCGAAGCGCCAGAGGTGGGACTGTCCGCCGACCCACAGCGCGTTTCCGTCGGCACACAGCCCCTGGCAACGCTGCACCATCCGCTCATGCGCCTTCAAACGCCCATCCTCGCCCAGCCCGAGAAAGAACAGCCGGTGTGCCTCGTAGGTCGAAAACACGATGGCGCAGCCGACCGTCTCCAGCCAGTCGGGCAGGTTCGGCGTGCCTTGCAGCATGGGCAGGGCCGGCATGGGCGGAGATCGTTCCTCAGCTGCCATCCGACTGTTCTCTCTCGTCGTCTCCATCATCCTGAATGATTTATTCGCACTCGCCGTAAAATAAAGTTAAATTAATAAGAGAATATGAAATCTCCTTAAGGTTGGAATCGCTTGCGCCTAAAGATAGCAAATACTTGGGAGAATACGGACGGAAGAACGATTTGAGATTGTAATGGTCGGAACGGATCGTGAATTCCGCCCATCCGAATCGGACGGATGCCCAAATCCGCCTATCCATATCTGCAAAGCTGCTCTGCACCGGTCCGGTGCGTTCTGAAGGACAGCCTTTCATGTCCACCCCAACCACCAATTTCACCGACCCGGCGGTCGCCCTCACTTTCCAAGGCGCTGCTGCCCTGACCGACGGAGAGGCTGCGCTTGCCGCTTCCCACTTCACCACGGCTGCCATGCTGGCGCCCCATCGGGCAAGCATCTGGCACAATCTCGGTGAAGCACAGCGTGCGTCGGGCCGGCTTGCCGATGCGGCGCGGGCTTACCATCATGCCTTGCGACTGCGTCCCGCCTATCCGAAAGCTTGGACCGGACTGGCCTCGTTGCTGCTCAAGAGCCGCCGTTTCAAGGCGGCGGCGCGGGCGGCAATGCGGGCACTCGCTCTCGATCCGGGTTTTGCCGAAGCCTGGTCGGTCGCCGGCTCGATCCTGCTGGACCGGCGGGCGATGGAGCGTCTGCCGCTCGTCCTTCGCCGGGCGGTGCGGCTGGCTCCGGACAATCCGCTGCTGTGGCTGGCGCTGGCCGGCGGGCTCGGCGAAACGGCGGACGCGGATCTTCCGCTTGCCCATACGCAGCGCGCGGTTGCGCTGTCGCCCGACCGGCCGGCCGGATACGTGAGCCATGCCGGCTTCCTGATCAGGCTTGGGAGGCTCGACGCCGCGCAATATGTTCATGACCGGCTGCGCCGGCTGACACCTCTGGAGGGTCATGCCGAAGCCGGCGACAGTCTGGTGGCAACCCTGCGCGGCGATTTCGCGACGGCTGCCCTGCTCGCCCGCCGGTCTCTCGTCCTGCAACCGGCTTCTGTGGCGGCCCTGATCAACCTGTCGCTGGCCGAGCATGGCAGCGGTCAGGCGGAACCGGCGCGCCGCGGCAACGAGCGCGCCCTGGCGCTTCATCCCGAAAGCGACGTCGCACGCTTCAACCTGTCCATGGTGCTGCTGGCGGAGGGCGATTTCGCCATGGGTTGGCGCCTTTACGAATCCCGCTGGCGGATGGAACGGGTGGCTTATCCCGCCCATGCGCCACGCTGGACCGGCGGGAACCCGGCGGGACGATCGTTCCTTCTGGTGGCCGAACAGGGTCAGGGGGATACGCTGCACTTCGTCCGTTATGCTCCGATGCTGGCCTCACTCGGCGCCCATGTCCATCTGATGGTGCAGCCGGGATTGGTCCGGCTGCTGTCCGGACTGCCCCGCATCGCCTCCGTCCGGTCGCTCACGGAGCCGCCACCGGCATGCGACGCCTGTATTCCACTGCTCAGCCTTCCATTGGCGTTCGGCACCAGCCTGGCGACCATCCCGGCCTCCGTCCCCTATCTGAGCCCGTCCGAGCGGGATCGCGGTGTCTGGAAACAGAGGCTCGACGGCGAACGCCGCCTGAAGGTCGGTCTGGTCTGGGCCGGTTCGGCGCATGACGATCAGTTCACGGCGCATATGGTCGACCGTCGGCGCAGCCTTCCGCTTGCCGCGCTGGCCCCGCTCGCCGGCATTCCAGGGGTAAGCTTCCACAGCCTGCAAAAAGGCCCGCCGGCGACCGAGGCGCGGCCCCCTGGTCTCGACCTCGTCGATTGGATGGATGCGGTTGAGGATTTCGCCGACACGGCTGCGCTCGTCGCCGAACTCGACCTCGTCATCAGCGTGGATACATCGGTGTGCCATCTGGCCGGTGCGCTGGGCCGGCCGGTCTGGATGCTGTCCCGTCACGATTCCTGCTGGCGCTGGCTGCGCAACCGGTCCGACAGTCCCTGGTATCCGACCATGCGCCTGTTCCGTCAGGACCGGCCGGGTGACTGGGCCCCCGTCATCCGTCGCGTCCGCACCGCCCTGGAGGAGTGGGCTGTCCGGTAGGAAAACCGATCAGCGCACTGCCTCTCCCAAGCTCAGCATCAGGCGGTTGGCCCAGGCAAAGATCGCAAACGCCAGGGTCAGGTCGAGGATTTCGCCATCGTCCAGTCCGGCTCGGCGAAGCCAGAGCCGGGATCGGCCGCTGGATCAATTACTACAACGCAGAACGCCCGCACTCGGCACTCGGCGGCAGGACCCTGGCGGAAGCCTACCAGCGCACACCAAACCAGTTCAGATTGGCGGGGCATAACACGAACCAGAGCCAAGCTTATTCCAACCGCAAATCTGTCCGGGATATGGGCGCCAGTTCACAACGGCCAACGGCACATGAAAAGTAAGCGGTGTTTTCAGGCCACGGCAGTTTCGGCCTGCTGGGCATAGCTCCAGGGCAGCAGTTCATTGAGCCTGGTGATCGGATGCCCGCTGGCGAGTTTGGTCAGGACATCGGCGAACCAGGCCTGCGGATCGACACCGCTGAGCTTGCAGGTTTCCACCAGCGACGCGATGGTCGCCCAGTGCTCGCCGCCACCGTCGCTGCCGGTGAACAGAGCATTCTTACGCGTGAGGCCGAGCGGGCGGATGCTACGCTCCACGCTGTTGCTGTCGATCTCCACCCGGCCGTCGTCGAGGAACAGCGTCAACCCTTCCCAGCGGCTGAGCGCGTAGCGGATCGCCTCGGCCAATGTCGATTTGCGCGACACGGTCGCCAGTTGCTTTTCCAGCCACGTCTTCAGTTCCGCAATCAGCGGCGTCGAGCGGGCCTGGCGCTCCCGGCGGCGCGCTTCGGAGTCATGGCCGCGGATCTCGGCCTCCACTGCGTACAACTGGGCGATGCGCCGCAAGGCTTCGCTGGCGATCGGCGCCGAGCCGCCGGTCTGGAGATCATAGAAGCCACGGCGGACGTGCGCCCAGCAGAAGGCGAGGCGCACGGCTCCGCCCTCGGCCAGCTTGTGATAGCCGGCATAGCCGTCGACCTGGAGCACGCCGGTGAACCCCTGCAGATGCATCACGGGGCGTTCCGCCTTGCGATCGGGAGCATAGACGTAGGCCACCGCCGGCGGCTCCGGTCCGTTCCAGGGGCGATCGTCGCGCGCGTAGGCCCAGAGCTGGCCGGTCTTCGTGCTGCCCCGTCCGGGGTCGAGCACGGGCGCCGTCGTCTCGTCAGCAAACAGCTTGCCCGACGCCTTCAGGCTGGCCAGCAACCGCTCATGCAGGGGCCGCAGGTACCACGCCGCCCGTCCGACCCAGCCGGCCAGGGTGGAGCGGTCGAGATCGACACCCTGGCGCGCGTAGATTTGGGCTTGGCGGTAGAGCGGCAGGTGATCGGCGTACTTGGACACCACCACGTGGGCGATCAGCGCCTCGGTGGGGATGCCGGCGTCCACGATGCGCGCCGGCGCCGCGGCCTGCACGACGCCCTCCTCGCACTGGCGGCAGGCGTATTTCGGCCGACGGGTCACCAGCACCCGGAAGCGGGCCGGGACGAGGTCGAGACGCTGCGAGACATCCTCGCCGATGGGATGCAGCGTGCCGCCGCAACACGGGCAGGTCTTGTCGGCGACATCGATGAGGATCTCCTCGCGCGGCAGATCGGCCGGCAGGTTGCCGCGGTTCACCCGACGCCGTGGCGGCGAAGGGGCCGGCTTGGCCGCCGCGGTGCCGGTGGGCTCGGCCTCCTTGGCGGCCAGCGTCTGCTCCAGGTCCTCCAAGGCCAAGGCCAACTGGTTCGGATCAAGGCGCTCGGCCCGGCGGCCGAAGCGATGGCGCTGCAATTCCCGGATGATCTGGCGTAGCCGGGCGATCTCCTCCTCGGCCGAGGAACGGGCCGCCGTCAACTCCGCGGCATGCCGGACCCGTTCGGTCAGCAGCAGGGCACGCAGTTCGTCAGGATCGCTGGGAAGGGTTTCAGGCGCGGTCGTCACGTCCACCAGTATAGCGGCGGCTTGCGCAGTCCTCGCCTCCGAAGCGGTGGCCGAGTCGCTGTGTCGCAGCTCAGCTGGCGGACGTCGGCCGAGACACCCGCACGCCCCGCACCCGGGTCCAGTCCAGACCCTCGACGAGCGCCGAGAGCTGAGCCGGGGTCAGCCGGATCACGCCGTCGCGGATCGCTGGCCAGCGGAACTGGCCGGCCTCCAATCTCTTCGCGATGAGAACCAATCCGGTGCCGTCCCAGTGCAGGAGTTTCACCCGGTCGGCTCGCTTGGAGCGGAAGACGTAGACGACCCCGCTGAAGGGATCCGCCCCCAGTTGCTGCTGCACCAGAGCGGCCAAACCATCCATACCCTTGCGGAAATCGACCGGCTTGGCGGCGACAAGAACCCGCACCGCGCCCTCGATGCCGATCACCGCGACGCCCTCACCGCGCGCAGCACCGCCTTGACGGTGGCGCTGTCCATGCCGGCCGGCACGCGCACCACCGCATCGCCGATCTGCACTTCGATGGCCGGGAGTTCCTTCGCTGCGGCTGGGGGCGGCGTGGTGTCCAGCACCACCGGCGCAAACACCAACCCCTCTTCCTGGAAGCGGTTGGCGGCACGCGCTTCCCGGCGCCAGCCGAACACCTGCTGGGGGCGCAATCCGTGACGCCGGGCCACTTCGGAGACCACGGCCCCGGGCACCGCCGCCTCCGCCAGGATCCGTTCCTTCTCCTCCGGCGACCAAGTCCGGCGGCCCACATCGCCGGTGATCACCTCCATCCGGCGCACCCGCACGGGCTCAGAGGCAAGCGTAAGGTCGAGCGCAGACACAAACCGATCTCCCATCCATTCGATCCGGGAGACTCGCTCCGCCCTGTTTCCGCTGAAAGCTGGGGCCAGAACACCGCTTACAGCTTCGCCGCGAACAGGAAGAAGCCCGGCCTCCGTGGGGAGACCGGGCTTATCTGCGATCCATGATCGCAAGCATCGGTGGTTGCGGGGGCAGGATTTGAACCTGCGGCCTTCAGGTTATGAGCCTGACGAGCTACCGGGCTGCTCCACCCCGCGGATGTCCTGTCGATTGGGGTGGATTTTGTGAAGAGCGATTGCGGAGCGCTGGATTGGCGTCTCCTGTGCCTGAGCGACCTGGCGGCGACCTACTCTCCCACGTCTTAAGACGCAGTACCATCGGCGCAGAGGCTTTTCACGGCCGAGTTCGGGATGGGATCGGGTGTTTGACACCTCGCC
>NZ_CP167905.1:875000-1292500 GCF_041507355.1 Azospirillum sp. HJ39
ATTTCTGTTTCGGTTCGATTTCAAAGTCAACCAGTGCTTCTCAGCCCATGCCTGCGCAGGAAATCCGCGCAATGCGTACGAAGATCCGGCTGCGTATCGGCCGAGCATGTCCCTCCTGCTTCGCCCCCCATTACCACTCTGGTCATTTTCCGGGATTTTATGATAAGCTTGGGACCGCCGGGGTCTTTTCATGGTCACACAGCGGTGCCACGCCCAGTACAGCGTAGGAGCCGCCATCCCCGGCCTACAGGACGTGAAAGGGACCTGTCTTGAGCGAAGAGTTGAAGAACGTCACCGCGACCAACGTCACCGCGACGGTAAAATGGTTCAAGCCGGAAAAGGGTTTTGGGTTCGTCCGCCTCGCCGATGGTTCGGGAGAGGCCTTCTTGCACGCTTCGGTCCTGGCCGCCGCCTCCCTGCCCAACCCGGTCGAGGGCACGACGGTCGTCTGCGACCTCGCCCAGGGCGCCAAGGGGCCCCAGGTCGTCGCCATTCACTCCGCCACGCCGCCGGAAACCCCGCCCGCTCCGCGTGCCCGCAACCAGCGTCCCCCCCGCCCCACCGCATCGGCCGTCCAGCCCGCTTTCCAAGGCGAGGATGGCGGCGAGGCCATGGTTCGCGCTCCCAAGCCGCCGCGTGAACGGCGTGAGCGCAGCGCCGAGCCGGCCGGCCCGGCCACCATGGCCTACGGTACGGTGCGCTGGTACAATCTCGACAGCCAGTCCGGCCTGATCGAGCCCTGGGAAGAGGGGGCGACCGTCTATTTCGACCGGGCGACCCTGCGCCAGTCGGGCCTGGACATCGTCGCCGATGGCGAGGACGTCCGTTACCTGGCCGTCGGGTCGGAGGATGCGCCGGTTGCCCAGCGGGTCGAGTTGATCTGAAGGGTGCCGCCGCGCGAATGGCCGGCCGGCCATCCGCGCGGCGTTCCCCCCAGCGACGGCGGCCCGGCTACAGCGGCCCGGCGGCGGCATACCCGCCGCGTCAGAACCGCGTCGACAGTGTAAAGAACACGCGCGGCTCGCGGTCCTGCGTGCTGAAGGGCGTGGTGATGAAGGGGCGGGCGACCTCCACCCCGGCATCGATGCGCCGGAACAGGCCGACCCGCAGACCCAGGCCGGTTGACGCGAGCGAGCGGCGGCCATGGCGCGTGCCGCTCTCGTAATTGTACACCGCGCCATAATCGCCGAAGCCGTAAGCAATGGCGTAATCCAGCCCATCGTCCTGGACCGGCAGCACATATTGCAGCTCCGCCCGGCCGGCAAAGCCGCTGTCGCCGGTGATTTCCGAAGAATCGAAGGCCCGGCCATACTGCTTTCCGCCCAGGCCGTATTCCTCCGACGACAACAATTGATCGGGACTGTACTGCGCCTCGCCCGACAGGACCAGGATCGTCGAATCGTCTAGCGGCTGGTTGTGCTGGGCCGACAGGGCGAGCTTGCGGAAGTCGCTGCGCCCTCCGCTGCGGGACAGCGCGGCGCTGCCGGACCGCGTCGCGTTCAGGATGTCCAGCCCCTTGGACAGTTCCGCGGTCAGCAGGTTCGTCCCTCCCCAGCCATCGGCGAAATCGTAGGAGAGGTTGACGGAGAGGATGCGCAGGCGGTCCTGCGACAGCGTGTCGCCCAACGCGTCGGTCCGGCTGTCGCGGACGGTGAAGCCGGCCCCGCCCCTCAGGCTCTGCGTCCGGCTGCGGATGAAGGGGTGCGAAACCGCGACGCGCGCGGATGTCGTCAGGCTGTCCAGCTCCAGCGGCCGGACGCTGTCGCCGGGCTGCGACCAGGAGCGGCGGACGCCATACTCCACCGCCGTCCCCTCCGCATCCACCGGCACCAGCTGGCCCAGGTCGAAGAAGCGCAGCTCGCGGATCTGCGGGGTGACGATGCCCTGCGCCGTCGTGCGCTCGAACAGGCCGAGCTGGTCCTCTATACTGGCGACGCCGGTCAGCTGCATCGGCCCGACCGAGCGGGTACCGCGGTTGTCGAGCGTCAGGTAGCCGTCGAACGGCGTGCGTTCCAGCGTCAGCGTCAGGCGCGAGGCGCCGGGCGTGTCCGGCGAGGCCTCCAGCACCGTCTTCACCGCCACGCCGGGCAGATCGTCGGCCAGCAGGACATAGCGCTCCATCTCCGCCATGCGGAGCGGGCGGGAGGCCTTGATCTTCTCGCCCATCCGCCGCAGCAGGCCCAGCCGGTCCATCGCCCCGCCCTGGATGACGACCTCGCTGACATAGCCCTCCACCACCTGCAGCCGGACGACGCCGTCCCGGATGCGCTGGGCCGGGACGATCGCCTGGGACAGCACATAGCCGTCGTTGCGGTAGCGCGCGGTGATGGCGTCGCGGATGGCATAGAGATCGGCCAGCGTCACCGGCTTGCCCAGCCTGTCCCGCCACAGGGCCGCGAGGCTGGCACCGTCATAGACGCTGTTGCCCTCGATCCGGAGCTCGGTCAGCGTCAGGGTGATGCGCTCGGCATCCTGCGGCGGCGGCGCCCTTTCCGGCTCCGGCATCTCGATCTCCGGCACCGACTGCGGCACGGCGGGCCGCTCGAAGCGCTGTTCCAACCGGTTGGGATCGAGGGAGGGCGGCAGGGGCGGCGGCACCGCCTGGGCCAGGACCGGCAGCGGAGCGGCGATGCCCAACAGAAGCAGGGCGGACAGGCAGCCGGGATGCAGGATGGCAAGGCGCGGGACGGGACGATGCATGGCGGAGACGACGATCCTCGGACAGCTATCTATTTGTCGGTGAGGGCGGTGACGCCCGCCCAATCCGGTTCGGGTGCACTGCCCACACGCCTTTCCGCCTTGTGCAGCATCGCCAGCGCCGCGCTGTCGACCGCGACCAGCGAACGGAAACCGGCCGCCGCCCGGTCGAAACGGCCGGCACGCCAATGGTCGAGTGCGGCGGCATAGGCAACGCGCTGGGCATGGTCTTCCGGATCGGATCGGCGGGCGTCGGACAAGGGTTCGAACACCGCGACCGGCTCGCTGCGGCCGACCACCTGCACGGTGTCGAGCGCGCGGAACGCCTCCGGGTCGCCATGGTGCAGCATCGTCTCGCCGCTGACCATCAGCGCGGTGCTGTAGTATTTGTTGGCGCCCTCCAGGCGGGAGGCGAGATTCACGGTGTCGCCCATCACCGTGTAGTTGAAGCGGCGGGGCGAACCGATGTTGCCGATCAGCGCCGGCCCGGTGGCGATGCCGATGCGGTTGGAGCCGCGGCCGCTCGCCGTCGCCAGCAGGGTCGGGTCGTCCGCCATCGCCTGCCGCATCGCCAGCGCCGCGGCGACCGCGGCACGGGCATGGTTGTCGATGGCATAGGGAGCGCCGAACACCGCCAGCACCGCGTCGCCGATATATTTGTCGACGAAGCCGCCATGCGCCTCGATGATGTCGGTCATCACCGTGAAATAGCGGTTCAGCACCAGGACCAGCGCTTCCGGCTCCATCCCCTCCGACATCTTGGTGAAGCCGGCGATGTCGCAGAACAGGATAGAAAGGTCGCGCTCCTCCCCGCCCAGGCTGGGCGACTGGCCGGATGCGATCATGTCGTCGATCAGCGAGCCGGGCAGATAGAGCTTGAAGGCGCTGCGGATGCGCCGCTGGTCGCGGTCGAGCACGGCGAAGCGGAAGCCGAGCGCCAGCGGAAAGACCAGCAGCGCGGCCGACGCCGCCTGCAGATAGGGCAGCACCAGCCCGGCCTGGAACAGCTCGACCGCAACGCCGCTCCAGCACGCCAGCAGCAGCAGCAACCCGGCGGCGGCCACCGGCGGGCGGGTCGCCAGGGTGACCACGGCGGCCAGCCCGGCCAGCAGCAGGACCAACGCCGCGGCGGCCGTGCCTCCCATCTCCGCCAGGGCGTCTCGGTTGATCAGGTTGGAGATCGCGGCGGCGTGGATGTAGACACCGGGGATGCTGTCGCGGGTGCGGCCGGCGACATACAGGTCGCTCATCACCGGCAGGGCGCAGCGGTCGGGCAGGTTCACCCCTTCCGGCTTGGTCACCCAGCGGTTGGAGGAGAGCTTGCGGTCCTCCACATCCAGCACGGTACCGACCATCACCGCCTTGCCCTTGAAATGGCTGGCGAAATAGTCGGACTTGCCGGCCTCGGCGCAGGCGAACAGGTCGGCCAGCGAATAGGTCGGGATGGCACCGGCGGAAGTCGCATGGTTGACCAGCAGCCGGTCGCCCTCCCCGCCCGGCAGACGGTAGCCGGCCAGCGCGGCGCCGCCGTCCGGCAACCGCTCCAGCGGTGCCTTCAACGCTCGGGAGGCGACCTCGACCGCCATGCCGGGTTCCTGCCTCGGCTGGCCGGCCTGCCCAGCGGTGCCGGGCCCGCCAGTGTTGGAACCGGCCACCGTCAGCGTCACCGGCACACGGCGCAGCACGCCGTCGGGATCCTCCACCAGATTGACCGAACGGACGTTGGCCGCCCCGGCGGCGATCATGTAGCCGCGGAAGGGCATCAGCGGAGCGCTCTGATGCTGCACTTTTGCCAGCACCAGACGGCCCTCCCTGCCGCCGCGGCGGAGCGTCAGCAGATAGTCGCGTTCGAAGCCGGGGATCAGCGTCTCGACCGAGGTCGGGTGGACGAGATCGAGGCCGATGGCGGCCGCTCCGCCATCGAGCATCGCCCCCAGCACGGTGCCGAGCCGCGGCCCCCACAGCGCCTGCGGCGTGCCGGCGAAGGGCGGGCGACGATAAGTCTCCTCGTCGATGCCGACCACCACCACCGGCGACGGATCGGGCGCCGGGCGGGGACCGTGCAGCAGCTCGCGCAGCCAGTAGAGGCTGTCGATCGACGGCCCCTGGAGCGACGGCGACACCGCCAGCGCCAGCGATGCGGCGACGACCGGCGCCACCGCACTGAGCAGGACAAGCCGGAGACGCCGCGGCAGCTTCATCGTCGCACCCTCAATCGTTGCATCGCCATCCCAGGCCGTCAGAAACGGATCAGCCGGCCGAGCGCCGGTCCGCCGCCGCCGGCCGCCTTGTCGTCGATCTTGACGATGAAGGATTTCTGTCCGGCGGAAACCTTGTAGAGACCGCCGGGCTCAAGCCCCGCCCCGTCCTTCTTCGCGGTGTCCAGCGTGGTGCCGGGGACGTTGACCGTGGTCAGCGCGATGCCCTGCACGTCCAGGCGGTCGATGGTGACCGGGCCGGGGGCCGACAGGATCAGCACCGGCTGGGTCTTGAACAGGGTCAGGTCGGGCTTGGGCAGCGGCGCCTTCATGCCCGGCAGGGCGATGGGCGCGCTGCGGAAGACGGTCACCCCCGCCTTGCCGGTCTCGTTGGAGGCCAGCAGCAGCTTGCCGCCGTCGCAGGGCAGCGTATGACGCTGGACCTGGCCGCCGTCCACCGCCGACTCGCGGGCGCCGACCGTGACGGAGCCACCGGTGATCGTCTCGTTCACGCAGGATTCGAGATAGCTCAGGGTCAGCGTCTGGCCCGCCTTCAGCGCCACGCTGCGGCCGGCCGCCAGATAATCCATCGGCTGCACGCCGTCGACGCCGTCGGACACATCCTCGACCAGAGCGGTGGGAGCGGGGGCGGCGGGTGCCGGATCGGCGGCGAGCGCGGCGGGCGAGGCGGCGAGCAACAGCAAGGCGCCGGCAGCGAACACGCGGGCGGGCGTCTGGAACGCGATGGTCATGGAATCGGCCTCCCGGTCAGTGCGATGGGGAGTCCCCCATGCGGACGGTAACATTACGGCTGTGTTCCCTTTAGCGAAGTTACCGGGTTACTTCAAATCCAATGCGTCCGCCGATCCTCCCATCGGCAGTAACGGGGAGGGGGATTGTCAGAAAACCGCAACAAACCCGCCATGCCGCCGTCATGACCACAGGCTAATGTACGCGTCCCGCGCGTGGCGACCGTTCCGGTTGCGGCGGTTGGGACGGGCATCACTGGGGCGTCACGACCGATCATGGCCACCGAACACATCGTCCGCTCATTCGCGCAGGAACTGCAGCGCCTCTCGAACCTCGTCACCCAGATGGGCGGCGTCGCCGAGGCTCAGGTCGAGGCCGCGGTGAAGGCGGTGTCGCGCCGCGACGTCGGGCTGGCCTCGCAGGTGATGCAGGCGGACGCGCGGCTGGACGCCTATGAGCGGGACATCGACGCGGAGGCGGTGCGGCTGCTCGCCCTGCGCCAGCCGATGGCCCAGGACCTGCGCGAGATCGTGTCGGCGCTGAAGGTCTCCGCCGACCTGGAACGCATCGGCGACTATGCCGCCAACATCGCCAAGCGGTCGCTGGCGCTGGCCCAGGTGCCGGCTGTGCGCCCGGCCGCCGGCATCCCGCGCATGGGGCGGCTGGTCGAGGCCATCATGAAGGAAGTGCTCGACGCCTATATCGAGCGCGACGTCGACAAGGCCATCGCCGCCTGGGAACGCGACGAGGAACTGGACGACCTCTACACCAGCCTGTTCCGCGAAGTCCTGACCTACATGATGGAGGACCCGCGCAACATCACGCCCTGCACCCATCTGCTGTTCATGGCGAAGAACCTGGAACGCATCGGCGACCACGCCACCAACATCGCCGAGATCATCCATTTCCTGGTGGTCGGCTCGCCGCTGACCGTGCTGCGTCCGAAGAATGACGGAACCAGCTTCGCGGTGGTGACGCCGGGCCGGACGGATGCCGTACCGCCGGCGATCGGCCCATTGGCCACCAAACCGCCGGGCATGCCCGACGACGACGAGGGGCCGGCCGATGCAGGGTGACGGGGCGGAGACGCACGCACCCCGCTGAGGGAGAGGCATAAGGCTGCCACGCGGCCTCACACCAGCCCAGCCTGCCCGAGCAGGCGGTGGAACTCCCGCAGCGCGCTCTGCCGCAAGGCCGGTTCGCTGAGATCGGCAACATACCGCTCCTCGAACTGCGGCTGGCGCAGGTGGGAGACGACGCGCTGGCGCACGACCGCCAGCGCCTTGCGGCTGCGCAGCGTGCCGGGGGCGCAGAGCCGCATCAGGCGGTTGGCGCGCTGCCGCAGCGGATCCGCCGGGTTGTCCAGCCGCTCCACCACATGGCTTTCATGGATGTAGGTGACCAGCAGCGTGTCGATGTTGTCGGCCAGCCTGCCCTTCAGCGGCTCCGGTACGCCCGAATCGACCACCTGCTGATAGAGCATGGTCAGCCGTTCCAGATTGTCCTTGATCGGGCCGCCACGCGCCACGAAGCGCCCGAAGCCCTGCGGGTCGCCGGTGGCGCGGTCCAGCAGCCTGCTCACGTCCTCGGCCTGCGACCGCCCCAGTTCCGACTGCGCCAGCGCCAGCAGGAAGCGCACGCCGTCGGCGGCATCGGGGATCAGCCCCACCACCTCCTCCATCGCCCGCCGCCGGCCGGACGCCCCGCCCGCCTCCAGGAAGCGGAGGTAACGCAGCACCAGCGCCTCCGCCATCGCCCCGCCGCCGACCGGCCCCGCCGGCGCCAGGGAACGGGCCAGCACCTCGGCGAAGGCCTCACGCTCGCGCGCCGGGTCGTGACGGTAAAGCGGCTGCGTGCCCTTCAGCTGCCGCCGCACGAGGTCCAGCACGACATGGCGGGTTTCGGGCAAATCGTGGAAGGCCAGCAGCTCGTTCATCTGGACGGCGCGGTCGTCCTCCGCCCGGCGGGTGACGTCCAGCCGGCCGCGCGACAGGTCGATCAGGCTGCACAGCGCCCCGGCCATGCTGCCCTGCGGCCCCAGCAGTTCCTGCGCCACGGACGGGGCGCCCAGCACGTCGGCGACCACGCCGTCGACCAGCGCCAGCGGCAGCGCCGGCAACCCGCCATCCTGCCGGACCAGTTCGGCGAGGAAATCCAGCTTGGCCAGCCAGTTGCGCATCTGCACCAGATCGCGCGCCAGCAGGACGCGGCCGAGGAAGGTGCGATCCTCCGGCGCCTCGCGCGCGCTCAGCGTGTCGAAGGCATGGGCGAAGCCGGCCGCCCCCAGCACCGGCAGATCCTTGCGCGCCGCAGCCGCCCGTGCCCGCTCGATGACGCCGTTCAGGATGCCGTACAGCTCGTCGCGCCGTGACCGGCCGTCGATCTTCGCCCGTTCCGCCTGCAGCGCTGCCACCCGGCCGACGGCCGATACGAACAGGTTGTCCTTGTCCTGCAGGCGCTTCAGGTCGGGATAGCTGTGCAGGAGCTCGGTCGGCGTCACCACCGCGCGGTCGACATAGTTGCGCAGCAGCCGGTTGATGACCATCCGCCCCTCGACCGCGAAGACCCCCTCGGCGTCGTGGCAGAGCGGTGGCGGCTCGTCGATCGGAGCGATCAGGATGGCGCCGGACTGGCTGCGGAACTCCTGGTGCAGTTCCGTCTCGACATGGCGGCCGTCCGGGCGGGCCCAGTCGCGCAGAATCCGGATCCCCTCGACCCGGCCGCCGGACAGGATGCGGGAGCCATGGCCCCGCGCCTCCGCCTCGCTCGCGAAGCAGCGGTCCAGAACCCAATGGTCCTCCTGATAGACCTGGACTTCGTAGCTGTTGCCGGGCAGAGCCATCCGCCGCACCCTCCCCATTCCGAGTGCCAGCAATCCAGGATTCGAACATCTTTGCGACGAATTCAATCGAATTCTTGTCCCCGGAACCGTCCAGCTTGCGCTGCCGTATCTTCGATTGTGCGCGACGACAATCGTCTTGCCGCGAAGCGGCCGGCGGGCTCCGCCGGAACCGGTTCTGCCGGCCCGCACCGGCCGCGCAGGGGAGATGCCGGTTGCTTGCGGGGCTTTTCCGTTTGCATGCGGAGCGGGGGTCGGGTATTAGCCCGCCCCGTGTGTCCGACATTCGCCGCGGTACCCCTGCCGCTGCCTGAAACCTCTGCCTGAAACGAGACGACGCTGGTCATGCCCGCCGACGCATTGAGTTCCGCCCTGCTTCCCGCCGGACTGCACGACGTGTTGCCGTCCGAAGCGGCGCACGAGGCGGCGGCCGTCGAACGCCTGCTGGCGGAATTCGCCGCGCAGGGCTATCGCCGCGTCGACCCGCCGCTGGTGGAGTTCGAGGAGAACCTGCTGTCCGGCCCCGGCGCCGCGATGTCCAAGCAGACCTTCCGGCTGATGGACCCGCATTCGCAGCGCATGATGGCGGTGCGCGCCGACATCACCCCGCAGATTGCGCGCATCGCCACCACCCGCCTGAAGAACGAGGCCCGGCCGCTGCGCCTGTGCTACGCCGGGCAGGTGCTGCGGGTGAAGGGGTCGCAGCTGCGCCCGGAACGCCAGTTCACCCAGGTCGGCGTCGAGCTGATCGGCGCGCTGGAGGCGGAGGCCGACGCCGAGGTGGTGCTGCTGGCCGTCCAGGCATTGACGGCCATCGGCGTGCCGCACCTGTCGGTCGATCTCTGCGTGCCGACCATGGTGTCGCGCATCTGCGCCGGGCTCGGCCTGGGCGAGGAGGAGATCCGGCAGCTGCGCGCGGCGCTCGACCGCAAGGACGCCGCCGCGGTGGCGGCGGTCGGCGGACCGGCGGCGGCCCTGCTGGAATCGCTGATGACCGCGTCCGGCCCGGCCGACCGCGCCATGCAGGCGCTGGCCGCCCTGCCGCTGCCGGAGGGGGCCGAGAAGGACCGCCGCCGGCTGACCGAGACGCTGGCGCTGCTGCGCGCGGCGATGCCCGGCCTGACGGTCACCGTCGATCTGGTGGAACATCGCGGCTTCGAATATCAGACCGGCCTCAGCTTCACCCTGTTCTCCCGCGCGGCGGGGGAACTGGGCCAGGGCGGGCGCTATCGCGCCGGGGCGCAGGGAGAGGCCAGAGGGGACGGCAAAGGCGACGGCCGGGGCGAGCCGGCGACCGGCTTCACCCTCTACATGGACACGCTTCTGCGCGCGGTCCCGGCAGCCAAGGCTCCGGGGCGCGTTTATGTGCCGCATGGCACGAGTTGGGAATCGGCACGCAAACTGCGGGCCGAGGGTTGGGTGACGGTGGCCGGGCTGGCCCCGGTGGCCGATGCGGCCGCGGAAGCCGGACGGCTCCATTGCGGCCATTGGCTGGCGGACGGGGACGTCCGGACGGTCGGGTAAACCCGGAGAGCGGGTGATCGGCTCCCCACGCCGCACGGATGGTGCCGTGCGGTGGATCGGGCGGTCGAGCGGTTCCTTTTTGCAGTTTTGCGGAGACGAGAGATGGCCAACGTTGCGGTGGTCGGCGCCCAGTGGGGCGACGAGGGCAAGGGCAAGATCGTCGACTGGCTGTCCAGCCGGGCCGATGTGGTGGTGCGCTTCCAGGGCGGTCACAACGCCGGCCACACGCTGGTGATCAACGGCGTCGAATACAAGCTGAGCCTGCTGCCGTCCGGCGTGGTGCGTCAGAACAAGCTGTCGGTCATCGGCAACGGCGTCGTCTTCGACCCCTGGGCCTTCATCCGCGAAGTCAACGCGATCAAGGACAAGGGCGTCTCCGTCACGCCGGAGAACCTGATCGTCGCCGAGAACGTGCCGCTGATCCTGCCGGTCCACAGCGCGCTGGACAAGGCGCGGGAAGAGGCCAAGGGCGCCGGCAAGATCGGCACCACCGGCCGCGGCATCGGCCCGGCCTATGAGGACAAGGTGGCGCGCCGCGCCATCCGCCTGTGCGACCTGACCGACGAGGCCGTGCTGGTCGAGAAGGTCGACGCCCTGCTGGCCCACCACAACGCGCTGTTCCGCGCGCTGGGCGCGCCGGAGATGACCCCGGCCGACATCCTGGATCCCCTGCGCGAGATCGCGCCGCAGGTGCTGCCCTATGCCGCCGTCGTCTGGAAGCAGCTGGACGAACTGCGCCGCGCCGGCAAGCGCATCCTGTTCGAGGGTGCCCAGGGCACGATGCTGGACATCGACCACGGCACCTACCCCTACGTCACCTCCTCCAACACGGTGGCGGGCAACGCGGCTGCCGGCAGCGGCATGGGTCCGCGCGCCGTCGGCTATGTGCTGGGCATCTGCAAGGCCTACACCACCCGCGTCGGCTCGGGCCCCTTCCCGACCGAGCTGACTGACGAGATCGGCGAGCTGATCGGCCAGAAGGGCAAGGAGTTCGGCGTGGTGACCGGGCGCAAGCGCCGCTGCGGCTGGTTCGACGCCGTCATGGTCCGCCAGGCGATCAAGACCGGCGGCATCGACGGCATCGCCCTGACCAAGCTGGACGTGCTGGACGGCTTCGACGAGATCAAGGTCTGCGTCGGCTACCGGCTGGACGGCCAGGAGCTGGACTATTACCCGTCCAACGCCGGCGCCCAGGCCCGCGTCGAGCCGATCTACGAAACCTTCGAGGGCTGGAAGGACACCACCCGCGGCGCCCGCTCCTGGGCGGAGCTGCCGGCCCAGGCGGTCAAGTATGTCCGTCACATCGAGGAGCTGATCCAGGCCCCGGTCGCCCTGCTGTCGACCAGCCCGGAACGCGACGACACCATCCTGATGACGGACCCGTTCGCCGACTGACCCGGCGGCAGGATCGTCGAGACAGTGAAGGGCCGGCGCATTGCCGGCCCTTCTCTTTTGCGCAGGCTCGTCATGCGGTCAGACCGCGCGGGTCAGCCCGCCATCGACCCGGATGTTCTGTCCGGTGATGTAGCCCGCCCCCGGCGAGGCCAGGAAGGCGACTGTGGCGGCGATCTCCTCGCTGCTGCCGTAGCGCTGCATCGGCACGCCCTGGCGGCGCTCCTCGGTCGCCGGCAGGCTGTCGATCCAGCCCGGCAGGACGTTGTTCATCCGCACATTCTGCCCGGCATACTGGTCGGCGAAGATCTTGGTGTAGGCGGCCAGCCCGGCACGGGCGACGGCGGAGGTCGGGAACATGGCGCTCGGCTCGAAGGCCCAGGCGGTGGAGATGTTGACGATCGAGCCGGCCTTCTGCGCCACCATGACCGGCGCCACCAGCCGCACCGCCCGCACCACGTTGAGGAAATAGACCTCGATCCCGCGGTGCCAGTCCTCGTCGGTGATCTCCAGCAGCGGCGCGCGGGGGCCGTGGCCGGCGCTGTTGACCAGCACGTCGATGCGGCCCCAGCGCTCCATGGTGCCGTCGACCAGGCGCTTCAGATCCTCGTTGGACTGGTTGGACCCGGTCATGCCAAAGCCACCCAGTTCCCCGGCCAATGCCTCGCCCTTGCCCGACGAGGACAGGATCGCGACCTTGAACCCGTCGGCCGCCAGCCGCCGCGCCGAGGCGGCACCCATGCCGCTGCCGCCGGCGGTGATGACGGCAACCTTGTCTGCAGACATTCCGAATCCTCCCGAAGCCCTGCGCCCGGCATCGACGGCCGATGTCGGCGCCTTGAGTTCCGGCAAGCATATGGTCGGCCGGCCGCCGCCTCAAACCCGATTCGAGGCGGGGGTACCGTCCGGGGCTGTCAGATGTCGAAATTCGCCGCGATGGTGCCGGTGGACTGGCGATGGCGCAGGGCGTCGGCCAGGGTGCGGTTGTCCAGCACATTGGCGGTGGCGTCGCGGACCTGCACCATCAGCCAGCGGACCGAGCAGGTCTCGGTGTCTATGCAGTCTTCGCAGGGCCTGAAGGACGCCTTGCTGGCGCAGGGGATCGGCGCCAGATGGCCGTCGATCAGACGGATCACCTCGCCGAAGGAGATCTCCGTGGCCGGGCGGGCCAGCCGGTAGCCGCCGCTCTTGCCCCGCTTGGCGAACAACAGGCCTTCCTTGCGCAGTTCGACCAGAATCGCTTCCAGGAACTTGCGCGGGATGTTCTCGCGTTCCGCGATGTCGGCGATCAGGATCAGATCGCCAGTGTCCTTCTCCGCCAGCATGATCAGGGCACGCAACGCGTATTTGGCTTTCTGCGAGAGCATTCCGGCGGAATCCGTTCCTTTGCGGCGGCGGTCGGGCCGACCGCTTCGATCTAAAGCTTGATGGTTAACATTTCGTACCGCTCCGGTATTCCACCGAATGGACCGGCACCGTGTTGCGATCTGCGGACAGTAGCCAGATTCGACCGCCGAAGAGAAGGGTTTGCGCGAAGGATTTGCGGCCGCCGCCCCCGGCGCGTTAAGGTCGCGCCGCCAATCCGTGCGGCACGGCCACTCCGCAAGCAGCCTCGAAGGACAGGACATGCAGTACGCCATCGTTCCGGTCACCCCGTTCCAGCAGAACTGCACGGTGCTCTGGTGCCCCGAGACGATGAAGGGCGCCGCCATCGATCCCGGCGGCGATCTCGACCGCATCCTTGCCACCGCGAAGGCCAAGGGCGTTACCCTGGAGAAGATCCTGGTCACCCATGGCCACATCGATCATGCCGGCGCCGTTGCCGACCTTGCCGACAAGCTGTCGCTGCCGATCGAGGGGCCGCAGCGCGAGGACCAGTTCTGGATCGACGGCATGCCGATGCAGAGCCAGATGTTCGGCTTTCCCCCCGTCCGCTCCTTCACGCCGGACCGCTGGCTGGAGGAGGGCGACACGGTGACCGTCGGCAACCAGACGCTGGAGGTCCGCCACTGCCCCGGCCACACCCCCGGCCATGTGGTGTTCGTCCATCGCCCGTCCAAGCTCGCCATCGTCGGCGACGTGCTGTTCCAGGGCTCGGTCGGCCGCAGCGACTTCCCCAAGGGCAACCACGGCGACCTGATCGCCTCGATCCACGGCAAGCTGCTGCCCTACGGCGACGATTTCGCCTTCATCCCGGGCCATGGCCCGATGTCCAGCTTCGGCCAGGAGCGGCTGTACAACCCGTTTCTGAACGACTAGAGCGGATCGCACCACGTCGGCATCGATTCGAAGCGTGATTCGCATCACAGGACAAAGGGCTGGAGTTTCTTGCCTTTCATGGCGAACGTCCGAGACTCCAGCCGCTGCCCATCTGCGCGATCAGATTGGTTCCAGCCCGAACGCCGTATCGGTGCGGCGCTCGGCTGCGCATGCAAGACAAATCTAAAGCTGTAGATTCATCTCGGTTTCCCCACACCCCACGGCGTCGATCACGCAGTTCCGACCAAGTGGGATGTGATGCCTTGCCTGCAGGCAGGCCGGTTGATGCCGTTTCCCATGGCAAGCGCAATCTCATGATGATTTCGTCAACACGATGCGCAGTGCGGGAGGATCTTTGTAAAAATTCCATTTGAATGTTTTCGCTGAATGTGCGGAAATATGGGCGAAAAAGAAGCAGCCGATATTCGCTTCAGAAATATAAATATCGCCCAAAGCAATCCAAACACAAAGGACTGATCATGAGAAAGACTCTGCTCCCGGCCTGTTTTGCAGTTGCGGGCAGCGTGGCTCTTTTCAGCACGCCTGCTTCAGCCTGCAATGTTGAACCCTATATCGGTACGATCTGCACATACGCGTTCGATTGGTGCCCCCAAGGCTATGTCGTGGCCGATGGCCGGACCCTGACCGTCCGGGAGAACCAGGCACTGTTCGCGTTGATCGGCTACCGCTACGGCGGCAACAACAACGATCTCTTCGGTATTCCCGACCTGCGCGGCCGTGCCGCCATCGGCACCGGTACCGGCCCCGGCCTGGCGAACATCGCAATCGGCGCCAAGGTCGGCCAGCAGGAGCTTTTGCTGTCGGCGGCACAGGTCCCGCTGCATCCGCACACCCACACGGCCACCTTCACCGGCACCGGCGGCGGGTCGGGTGGAAGCACCACCGTACCGTTCACCGGCACCGTGAGCGTTCCCGTCACCAACGGCGGCACCCCGGTGTCGGCCCCGACATCGGGCATCGTCTATCTCGGCGATACCGCCATCGATGACGGTGGCGCCGGCATTATCCTGACGGGACCCTACAACACGGTCGGACCGGGCACCGGCGCGAAAGTGGCGGGCACAGCCAGCGGCACAGTCACAGTTCCGAACACCGGCATCACCGGCGGTACGGTGGCGGTCGCTCCGGCCTCCGCCGGTGCAACACAGAAGGTTTCCACCCAGTCCCCGGCGATCGGGCAGACGGTGTGCATCGCCACCCTCGGCCTCTATCCGAGTCGTCCGTGACGGCGTCGGCAGCCAGGGGACGTTTCTCGATGCCGTATGACGATACGGCCCGTTTCCATCCGGCGGCAACGGCGGAGCTTGCATAGGTGTTTTTACCGGATATACGGAAATATGAGCGCGGAAGGACCAGCACATATTCGCGCGAGAAATAGAAATATCGTCCAAGGCAATCCAAGCAAAAAGGACTTATCATGAAAAAGACTCTGCTCCCGATCAGTCTTGCAATTGCGGGAAGCGTGGCTCTTTTCAGCACGCCGGCTTCAGCCTGCAATGACGAGGCTTATATCGGTACGATCTGCACATTCGCGTTCGACTGGTGCCCCCGAAACTATATCCTGGCCGATGGTCGGACTCTGCCGATCCGAGAGTACCAGGCACTGTTCGCGTTGGTCGGCTTCCGCTACGGCGGCGACAACGCGAATGTCTTCGGGATTCCCGACCTGCGCGGCCGTGCCGCCATCGGCACCGGTACCGGCCCCGGCCTGGCGAACATCGCAATCGGCGCCAAGGTCGGCCAGCAGGGGCTTTTGCTGTCGGCGGCGCAGGTCCCGCTGCAGCCGCACACCCACACGGCCACCTTCACCGGCACCGGCGGCGGGTCGGGTGGAAGCACCACCGTACCGTTCAACGGCGCCGTGAGCCTTCCCGTCACCAGCGGCGGCACCCCGGTGTCGGCCCCGACATCGGGCACCGTCTATCTCGGCGCTACCGCCATCGATGACGGCGGCGCCGGCATTATCCTGACGGGACCCTACAACACGGCCGGGCCGGGCACCGGCGCGAAAGTGGTGGGCACGGCCAGCGGCACAATCACCGTTCCGAACACCGGCATCACCGGCGGTACGGTGACGATCGCTCCTGCCGGAGCCGCTGCGACACAGATGGTCTCCACCCAGTCCCCGGCGATCGGGCAAACGGTGTGCATCGTCGCCAACGGCCTCTATCCGAATCGTCCGTAACGGCGGCGCGGATGGCGGCGCGGGCGCCCCGGACCTCGACTTCCCGAGGAGCGAGGTCAGGGGCGCCAAGGGTGCCGCCATCCTGGCATCCTGAACCATTGTCCGTTGGCCCGCTGCGCAAAAGGGGCGGTCGTCCCCGACCGTTCTCCTTCGACCCACCCCGTTCAATCCACCATTGGATCGTCGCCCAGCAGCAGGTCGATGCGGCGGCGCAGCCCGATCAGTTCGCGGCGCTGCATGTCGTCGACATAGGCACGGTGCTCGCGCGGGTCGCCCAGCCGGGCGGTGGCGCGGCGCAACGCATCCAGGAAGCGGCCGACCGCCGACATGGTGCGCAGCGACGGCTCCTTGGCGGCGTCCTTGCGGCTGCGGGCGGCCTGGACGGTGCCGTCGCCCGCCTTCACCTGCTCCCACAACGCCATCTGCTCTTCCAGATCCTTGATCCAGGCGATCTCGATCAGGGTGGAGCGCGAGACGTCATGGTGCGCGGCGGCGTATTCCTGCTTGATCGTCTCCGGCAGCGCGTTCAGCCGCAAGGTGTGGCTGATGTTGCTCTGGCTCTTGCCGATGATGCGGCCGAGCTGCTCCTGGGTGTAACCGAAACGGTCGATCAGCCGGGCCAGCGCCTCCGCCAGCTCCAGCGCGTCGAGGTCGACGCGCTGGACGTTCTCCACCAGCGTCAGCTCGTCCGGATTGCCGGAGGTGACCAGCGCGTAGACGGTCGCCAGCCCGAGCATCTCGTGCGCGCGCAGCCGCCGTTCACCGGCGACCAGACGGTGGCCGCCCACCGTCTCCTGCACCAGGATCGGCTGCTTCAACCCGTAATGCGCGATCGAATCGGCCAGTCCCTGCATCTCGTCCGGGTCGAAATGACGCCGCGGCAGGTTGGGATTGCGGATGATCCTCGCGACGTCGAGTTCCAGCAGACGGGGCGGCTTGCCCGCATCGTCGAACAGGTCCGAATGATCGGGTGCGAGCGTCGGCATGGCGTGTCGTGGTCCCCTGTTCACTCTTCCTTCCGCTCCTGCGACCGTGCCCCGTCCGTCACGGCCCTGTCAACGGCGCAGTGAGAAGAAAAGGAGAACAGGACGCAGCGTTTCCACCATGGCAGGCGCCCGCCCCTTCCTATGCCGCCCTTATGCCGCCTTGATGTCGGCCAGGAAGCGTTCGATCTCCGCCCGCAGGTGCCCGGCCTGCCGCGTCAGGTCCTGGGACGAGGTCAGAACCTCTCCCGCCACCGTCTTGGTCGTGTCGGCGGACCGCGCCACCCCGTCGATGATCGCGGTGACCGACTGGGTCGCCTTGGCGGCCTGATCGGCGTTGGCGGCGATGTCCATCGTGGCATTGCCCTGTTCCTCGATGGCGTTGGCGACGATGTCTGAGATGCGCCCCATGTCCTCGATCACCGTCACGATCTGCCCGATGGAGGCGGCGGCCCCATCGGTCACCGACTGCATGGTGCCGATCTGGCTGCCGATCTCGTCGGTGGCCTTTGCGGTCTGCGAGGCGAGATGCTTGACCTCGTTGGCGACGACGGCAAAGCCCTTGCCCGCCTCGCCCGCCCGCGCCGCCTCGATGGTGGCGTTCAACGCCAGCAGGTTGGTCTGCGCCGCGATGTCATGGATCAGCTGCACGACGGTGCCGATGCGGTTGGCGGTATCCACCACCACCCGCATGGTTTCGCCAGCCTGGGCAGCCGCGCCGACGGCGGCCTGGGTGATGCGGCCCGATTCCTGGATGTGTCGGCCGATGTCGCCGATCGAGGCACGCAACTGGTTGGCCGCCGACGCCACCGTGCCGACGTTGCTCGCGGTCTGGTCGGCCGCCGCAGCGACGCTGGTCGCCTCGTGCAATGTCCGGTCGGCGCCGTCGCTCATCGACCGCGCGGTCGTCTCCAGCCCGCCGGCGGCATTGGCAACCGCACGGACGATGCCGCCGACCCGCGCATCGAAGCCGTCCGTCACCCGCTCCAGCTGGCGGGTGCGCTCCTCGCGCAGCAGCTGGATCCGCTCCTGTTCGGCATGGAGTTCGTCGGCCCTGATCAGCGCCTCCTTGAACACCTGCATGGCGCCGGCCATCCGGCCGATCTCGTCATGGCGGTCCTGCGCCGGCACATCCAGCCGGCGTTCGCCCTGGGCCAGACGCTGCATCGCCTCCGACATCGCCGACAGCGGACGGGTGATGCCGCGGGCGAACAGGATTCCGCCCAGGCACACGACCAGCAACAGGGCGGCCCCGGCTCCGATCATCTGGTTGCGCATGGAATGGACCGGCGCGAGGATCTCGTCCACCGCCGCCTCCGCCAGCACCAGCCAGTGGAAGCCGCCATGTGTCATCGGCCGATAGGCGGTCAGGGCCGGGCCGTTGCCGCCGACGTCGGTCGCCTCGACCACCCCGGCCCGGCCGGGATCGCTCTTGATCGCGCCGATGGCTCCGCCGTCATAGGGCTTCAGCACGGCCATTTCCCGGGCGAAGCGCGGCGTGCTGCGCAGCCGGCCGTCCTGCCCCAGCAGGAACGTGTCGCCGCTGTCCCCCATGCCGCCGGTGGCCCGCATGATGCGGTCCAGCCCGTTCGACTCCATGCGGAACACCAGCGTCGCCAGTGTCTGCTGGTTGCCGTCCGGTTGCCGCAGCACCACCGGGGTGGCCAGGAAGGCCGAAGGCACGCCGCCGGCCGGCGTGTAGGCGGTGAAATCGGCGCTCTGCGCCTCTTCGGACTTGGGATCGCGCTTCACCGCATCCATCAGGGCGACCAGCGGCCCATCGGCGACCGGCTTGCCGAAATCGCCGCCCTTGGCGGCGCTGTAGACCACCTGCCCCTCCTGCGACACCAGCAGCACGTCGGCCAGCCCGCGGCGCAGCATCAGGTCGGTCATCCAGGAATGCAGCCGCAGATGCGCCATGTCGTACATGGTGCTGCCCTCCGGCTTCTCCATCTTGTAGCGCTCGGCCGGCGGGTTGGGATTGTCGTCGACATAGCGCTTGCGCAGCAGGGTACCGGGGTCGCCGCGGTCGGCCTCGATCCGCCAGCCGTTGTTCAGCGCCACCGCGGCATCGCGCATGGAGCGTGTGTTCGCCGTCAGGACGATGTCGCCCTCCAGCCCCTCGATATACGACGCGACACTGGCGGCGCGGGCATCGGCCAGCGCCACCAGCTTGTCCTGGGCCGCGGTGCGCAGCCGATCGGTTGCCGCGACATAAGCGAAGCTGCCGAGCAGCAGGGCCGTCAGCACCGCCGACCCGACCACCGCCCCCGGAATCTTGTGGCGCAAAAGCAGGCTATTCAAGGTTGTATCCCTCCCGGAAGAGCAAGGCACCGGTTGATCCGGATTCATTGGCGCCGCATCGCCCGGTCCCGCTCGCCGGAAAGTTGCCCACCGCAGGCGGCACGGACGTTGCGTCGCATACAAATTATCCTATCCATCAACTGTTAACAAATGCTGATACCATCTATTTTTACGGTTTTGTTAAACGATCGTTCAAAATCCATTCGGCTGGCGCAATGAAACGCAACTCAGTAAAAGGGGTTGAAGCAGAGCCGAGGAATTGATCCGGCATCTGTGAGGAGGTCGGTCGATGTCACTTGCTGAACGCAAGCTTTTTGTCGAGCGCTGGATTCGCTCACCCCTGAAGGTTGCCTCCGTCACCCCGAGCGGCCCCGAACTGTGCCGGGCCATGGCCAAGGCGACGCAGTGCGGTCCCGGCCGCCGGGTGGTGGAACTGGGACCTGGGACCGGGCCGGTCACCACGGCGCTGCTCGCCCACGGCGTCACCCCCGACAATCTGCTGATGGTGGAACTCGACCCGGCCTTCGCCGACCATCTTTCGGTGCTGCATCCGGACGCGACGGTGGTCCGTGGCGATGCGACCCGGCTGCGCCGGATCGTGCAGGCCCATGGCTGGCAGGATTGCGACGCCGTGGTATCGGGACTGCCGCTGATCGCCATGCCGCTGTCGGTCCAGGCACGGATCGTGCGCGGCGCCTTTTCCGTGCTGGCGCCCGACGGGGTTTTCGTGCAATTCACCTACGGCCCCTTCGCCCCGGTGAATCCGGAACTGATCCGCCGGATGCGGCTCAAGCCGCGGCGCCAGGCCTGGATCGCCCGGAACCTGCCGCCGGCATCGGTGTGGACCTTCCGACGGCTGCCCTGACGACGAGTGATTTTGACCACCGATCCTGTTCTGGACGAAGCGCGCGCCCTGATCGGCGCGCGCCGCCACCGCCCCGCCCTGCGCCTGCTGCGCAATGCGACCGCTCCCGGCGGGATGGAGCGGCTTCATCTGCTCGGACTGGCCTATCTCGGCCACCGCGACCCGCCGGCGGCCATCGCCTGCCTGCGCCGCGTGCTGGCGGACAGCCCCGGCGAAGCCGGGCGGCTGGCGGCACTCGCCAAGGCCCATCAGGCCGACAACGCCCCTCTTCCCGCCGTCCGCTGGCTGGAGCGTGCGGTACGCCTCGCCCCCGGGCGCCCCGACCTGATCGCTGCGCTTGCCGGCGCGCTGCGCCGCGACGCCCGCTATGCCGATGCGCTTTCCCTGGCGCGCGAGGCACTGGCCGGCGGCGACCCCTCCACCGACATCCGCTTCGAGGCGGCGACGGCCGCCGCCTATCTGGGGTGCGACAAGGAAGCGCTGGCCCATTTCGATGCGCTGCTGGCCGACGATCCCGAACATGCCGCCGCCTGGTTCGGCAGCCATGCCCAGGCGCTGCATCATCACGGTCCAGAAGACGCCCTGCGCCGGCTCCGCCGCGCCACCCGCTGCGGCGGGGCCAACGGCAAATACTGGGGCTATCTCGCCGCCACCCTGCGGCTGCTCGGCCATGGCGAAGAGGCCGACGGGGTCGAAGCCGCAGAGGTCGGCGACAACCCGAAGCGCCGGCCGCTGCCGGACGGGGCGAAGGCCCTGCTGCCGCGGCTCTCCGCCGATTTCCGGCTGTTCGGCAGCAGTGGACGGCTCCTGCGTCACGCACTCGCCTGTGCGCAAACGCCGGGTCTGGTGCTGGAGTTCGGCGTGCGCCGCGGCACCTCGCTCGACCATATCGCCGAGGCGGCCGGGCAGGAGGTCCACGGCTTCGATTCCTTCGAGGGACTGCCGGAAGGCTGGGTCAATTCTCCGCGCGGCGTGCTGACCACCGCCAACCAGTTGCCGCCGGTGCGCGACAATGCCCGCCTGCATGTGGGATGGTTCGAGGACAGCCTGCCGCCCTTCCTCGCCGCCCATCCGGGGCCGGTGCGTTTCGTCAATGTGGACAGTGACATCTACGCCTCGGCCCGCACCGTGCTGACCGCGCTCGCCGACCGGATCCGGCCGGGAAGCATCATCGTGTTCGACGAATATATCGGCAACCTGAGCTGGCGCGACGACGAGTACCGGGCCTTCCAGGAATTCGCTGCCGAGCACGCCGTACGGTACGAGTATTTCGCGGCGAGCCCCTACACCAAGCAGGTGGCGGTGCGGGTTTTGGGAATTGGCACCGCGTCGTAGGTGGTCGCGGCGCTTGCCCCCACCCCGACCCTCCCCCGCTGAGCGGGGGAGGGGGTAAAGCGCTTACAATTGAAATACCCTCAGACCGCCGCCTTCACCTGACGGCGACGGGCATGCAGCACCGGTTCGGTGTAGCCGTTCGGCTGGACTCGGCCCTTGAACACCAGATCGCAGGCCGCCTGGAAGGCGATGCTGCCGTCGAAGTCGCCGGCCATCGGCTTGTACAGCGGGTCGCCGGCATTCTGCTTGTCGACGACCGCGGCCATGCGCTTCATGACCTCCATCACCTGGGCCTCGGTGCAGATGCCGTGATGCAGCCAGTTGGCGATGTGCTGGCTGGAGATGCGCAGGGTGGCGCGGTCCTCCATCAGGCCGACATCATGGATGTCCGGCACCTTGGAACAGCCGACGCCCTGGTCGACCCAGCGCACGACGTAACCCAGGATGCCCTGGGCATTGTTCTCCAGCTCCTGCCGGATCTCGTCCTCCGACCAGTTGGGACGGTCGGCGAGCGGGATGGTCAGGATGTCGGACAGGGCAGCGGCTTGACGCTTGGCCAGCTGGTCCTGCACCTCGGCGACGTTGACGGCGTGATAGTGGGTTGCGTGCAGCGTGGCGGCGGTCGGCGACGGAACCCAGGCGGTGTTGGCGCCGGCCTTCGGATGGCCGATCTTGGCGACCAGCATGTCGGCCATCAGGTCGGGCATCGCCCACATGCCCTTGCCGATCTGGGCACGGCCCTTCAGCCCGGCGCGCAGGCCGACGTCGACATTGTTGTCCTCATAGGCCGAGATCCACTTGGTGGCCTTCATCGCCGCCTTGCGGACGACCGGGCCGGCCTCCATCGAGGTGTGGATCTCGTCGCCGGTCCGGTCCAGGAAGCCGGTGTTGATGAACACCACGCGATCCTTGGCGGCGCGGATGCATTCCTTGAGGTTGACGCTGGTCCGCCGCTCCTCGTCCATGATGCCGACCTTGAGGGTGTTGCGGGCCATGCCCAGCAGATCCTCGATGCGGCCGAACAGCTCGTCGGTGAAGCCGACCTCCTCGGGCCCGTGCATCTTCGGCTTCACGATGTAGACCGAGCCGGCGCGGCTGTTGCGCAGCGGGCCGTTGCCCTTCAGATCATGCAGGGCGATCAGCGAAGTGAAGACGCCGTCCAGGATGCCTTCCGGCGCCTCGCTGCCGTCGGACAGCTTGACCATGTCGATGGTCATCAGGTGGCCGACGTTGCGGACCAGCAGCAGGCTGCGGCCATGCAGGGTCAGCGTGCCGGCCGGCGTGGTGTAGGTGCGGTCGGGGTTCAGCTTGCGGACGACGGTCTTGGCGCCCTTGGGGAAGCTGGCCTCCAGCGTGCCCGTCATCAGGCCCAGCCAGTTGCGGTAGGCACCGACCTTGTCCTCGGCATCCACGGCGGCGACGGAATCCTCGCAGTCCTGGATGGTCGACAGCGCCGCCTCCAGCACGACGTCGGCGACGCCGGCCGGGTCGTCCTTGCCGATCACGCTGGCGCGGTCGATTCGGATCTCGATATGCGTGCCGTTCTGGACCAGCAGCACCGCCGACGGGGCCGCGGCATCGCCCTGCCAGCCGACGAAGGCGGCCTTGTCCTGCAGGCCGGTCTTGCCGCCGCCCTTCAGCGTCACCGCCAGCGCATCTCCCTCGACCGCATAGCCGGTGGCGTCGGCATGGCTGCCGCCGGCCAGCGGAACGCTGTCGTCCAGGAACTTCCGGGCCCAGGCGATCACCTGCGCGCCGCGCGCGGCATCGTAGCCGCCGGCCGCCGGAGTGCCGGGGATCGCATCGGTGCCGTACAGCGCGTCGTACAGGCTGCCCCAGCGCGCATTGGCGGCGTTCAGGGCATAGCGGGCGTTGGTGATCGGCACCACCAGCTGCGGCCCGGCGAGATAGGCGATCTCCGGATCGACATTGCCGGTGCCGACGCTGAAATCCTCGCCCTCCGGCACGAGATAGCCGATCTCGCGCAGGAAGGACTCGTATTCGGCCCGATCGAAGAGCGTGCCGCGGCGCTCGGTGTGCCACGCGTCGATCTGCGCCTGCAGGCTGTCGCGCTTGTCCAGCAGCGCCCTGTTGCGCGGCGCCAGATCGTGCAGCAACGCGTCCAGGCCGCTCCAGAGACGATCGGCGTCGACACCGGTCCCGGGCAAAGCCTCGTCATTGATGAAGTCGTAGAGGGGTTGGGCGATCTCGAGGCCGCCGCGGCGAATCCAGTTGCTCATCTCGTTGCGTGTCCCATTCTCTTGCGCTCGGTTCGCAGACTCCTCTCCGGGAGTCTTGGTCACCGGTTATCGCGTCATCCGATCGAACCGGTCAACACAATGTCGCACCGCAGCGTATGGCGAATTGGTAGCAGGCGCGACCCGCCTCAGGCCAGCAGGTCGACCGCCGCGGACGGCTGGACCGCCGGCTGTCCGGCCATGCCGCCCGCCATGTCCTCCAGGCCCGAGAGCGCGTCGGTGCCGAGGCCGTCCGGGCTGTCGTCGTCCGCTCCGGCCAGCAGCCCGGCAGCCCCCAGCGCGCCGCTGGAGCCGAAGGCCGCCGCGCGCAGGGCGTTGACCTCCTTCTGGGCGGCCTCGACCATCTTGTCGTCGGCCTTGAAGCCCTCGCGTCGCTCCCGCCGCCGCTGTTCGGACGCGTCGAGCATGTTGGCGGCCTTGGCCTCGCCGATGATCCGCTTGGAGGTGGCCAGCACGCCTTCCACCCGCTGGCCGAAGGTGTCGGCCTCGCGGTAGCGCGACATCTTCACCGCATTGTCGGCCATCAGCTGGTGGATCATCGCGCTGCGGCCGCCGGTGCCTGATGCCGAGCCCGGTGCCGACTGCCCTCCCCCGGTGAATCCGCCGCCGCCCAACCCCGACAGGACATCGTCGACCAGCTTGGCGATGTCGTCCGGCAACATGGCGTCCCCGGCGGCGTCCCCTGCGGCGTCCCCGGCAGCAGCCCCACTCTCGACCATCTCGCCGGCCGCGGAGTCGGCTGCGGCAGCGGCTGTCGCAGCCATCAGGTCGGCGGAGGTTTCAGCCGACTTCCCCTCCCCCGTTCCCTCCCCGGTCGAGATGCCGATGGTCAGCGTCACCTCGGTCTGCTGCACGGTCAGCGTCGTGGTGCGGGTCGTGATCGTCGTCTCGCTGGACAGCAGGCTGCCGCCACCGGCAGCGGCGCTGCTGTCGCCGGGCAGCCCGAGGTCGGCCGCCGCCTTGATGCCGGCGCCATATTCCTTGGCCGCGCGCCCGGCCTCGCGTGCCAGCAGTGCTGCCTCGCGCGCCAGGGAGGCCAGCTTCTGCGGGTCGCCGTGGGCGAAGCGCATCGCCATCTTCAGCTCTTCGATCCGCCGTTCGACCTGTTCAAGCCGGGCGGCGGCGGCGGCCTTGGGCCCGCCGACGCGCCGGGCCTCCTCCAGCGCCGTCCTGGCGTTGGCGCTGTCGCTCTGCCATTTGGCAAGCGGCCGGGTCAGCCCCTGCGCGCGCTCGGCCTTCTGGGCAAGCTGGCCCTGGGCGTCCTTCGCCTCGAGCTCCTTCTCCCACGGTTTTTTCGCCTGTTGCAACCGGAACAGCCCCGACTGGCCGTCGGCCACCACGTTGAAGACGCTCATGTCGCCACCCTCCGGCCAGACCGCACCCGGATGTTCGCGGCAAAGTTTAGCACATTCGCGACGACTGTCCATTTCGCGCAACAGAGCCGGGGAACACCAGGGCTTGGCTGGTGTTTCTCTATCCGACACCCGCTTCCGCAACGGACGGTTTGATGCCGCAGGCGCGGAGCCGCGGAATACCGGAATCCCGAGGAGGAAAGACACGATGCCGAACCGCGATACGACCGGAACCGGCGGACCGAACCCGGCCGGCCCGACCATTGGCAGTTCAACAACCAGCACGGTCGCCGGTACCTCCACCGGCGGCGGCCTGCCGGGCGCGCGCGCCGGCGTCGAGGACATGAAGAAGACGGTGAACCGCGCCGCCGACGAGGCCGTGAACAACGGCCGCGAGGCGCTGGACCAGGCCCAGGGCCGCATCCGGTCGCTGCTGGAACAGCAGACCGGCCGTGCCGCCGACCAGCTGGGCGGCGTCGCCAACGCCCTGCACAAGGCCGCAGAGCAGTTGAACGCCGAGAATGGCGGCATGGTCGCCGACTATGCCGAGCAGGCCGCCGGCCGAGTCGAGCGTGTCGCCGACATGCTGCGTGACGCGACGGTCGACGACATCGTCGGCGAGGTGGAGGGCTTCGCCCGCCGTCAGCCGGAAGTGTTCATCGGCGCCGCCTTCGCCGCCGGCTTCCTGGTCGCACGCTTCATCAAGAGCTCGGGCGAGCGCCGCATGCACCGCGCGTCCACCGGGCTCCGCTCCGGTGTCCACCCGTCGCAAGCCGTGCCCAGCACCCGCGGTCCCGGCCGCGACATGAACCGCGAGCCCGCCCGCACCCCCAGCCGCGGCATAGCCGGCGGCATCGCGGAGCCGGCCAGCCGCACCACTCCTGCCCACAGCGCCGACACTCCCTCCACCGGCAGCCAGCCGGACCGCCTGGCCGCCGATCCGCTTGGTGAACCCAAGCCAGCCTCCGGCCGCATCGGCATGCCGCTATCCTCCGCCCCGGCTTCCGTCACCGGCCACACCGCCACGCCGTCTGCCGACACCGCGCTCGGCACCAGCACGGTTCCGGGCGTCACGGGCACGACCGGCAGCGCCGGCGGTTCCGCGAACGCCGGCATCGCCGGTGTCGCAGGCACCTCCTCCACCTCCAAGCCGCAGGGGCAGCGTCCATGAGCGCCGCCGAGAACCGCCATGACGAGCCGCGGGATCCGCGGCAGGACCGGCCGCTCGCCGGCCTGTTCGCCGATCTCGCCCGCGAATCCGCCAACCTCGCCCGATCCGAGATCGCGTTGGCGAAGGCCGAACTCACCGACAAGGCCACCGAGGCCGCCGGTGGCGTCGCCTTCATCGCCGTCGGCGGACTGGTCGCCTTCGCCGGCGTCCTGGTCCTGCTCGCCTCCGCGGTTCTCGGCCTGTCCAATGTGCTGGCACCCTGGCTGTCCGCGCTGATCGTCGGCGTGGCGGTTCTGGCGGTGGGGGGCATCCTGGCCTATGTCGGCAAGAACCGGCTGAGCCCTGCCAACCTCCGTCCGCGCCGCACCATGAACACGCTGGACGAAGACAAGCGCTGGGCCAAGGCGCAACTCGCCCGCTAAGCCCCCGCCCCCGCCGAAAGACGACGGCGGCAAAGTTCGCCGCGACAGGGATCGCCGATGACCGAAGACACCCGCCATCCCAAGGATCTCGACGCCCTGGAGGGCGTCATCCGCGCCCGCCGCGCGCGCCTCGGCGGCACAGTAGAGGCGCTGCGCGACCGCACCGCGCGTCTGCGCGACGGTCTGGCGCGACGGCCCCCCCATTCTCCGATGGAGCACACCATGAAGCACACCTATACGCCGGCGACGCCGGACAGCAGCTCGCAGTACCGCAACGACCGCCCTGACTCCGCCCGGACGGGTGGTCGCTACAGGGGAGCCCAACCATCCGGCTCGATGCTCGACACCGTCACCAGCAACCCGATCCCGCTGGCCCTGGTCGGCATCGGCCTTGGGTGGCTGGCACTGTCCAGCACCGGCTACGACCGCCGGATCGTCCGTTCCCGCGCCATCCGCTCGGCCCGCCACACCGTGAGCGACGCCGTCGACTATGCCCGCGAGTCGCTGGGCAGCGCCACCGACAGCGTCCGCAACGCCGCAGGGGACGTCTACGACCGGGCGTCGGGTGCCGTCGGCGATGTCTATGACCGGGCGTCGGACACCGTGGGCAACGCCTATGACCGGGCCAGCGACAGCGTCGGCGGCATGATCGGCCGCTCGACCGAGGATCAGGGCCGGGACAACGGGGCCGGACAGCACGGCAGCCATGCCCAGGGGAGCCGCTCCCACTCCGGCGGCGTGTCGCGCCTGTCCGCCATGGCTCCGTCGGCCGATCATCTGCGCCACCGGATGCATGACGTTTCGTCCGGCTTCTGGGACATGGTGGAGGACCACCCGATCGTCGCCGGCGTCATGGGCGTCGCCCTGGGCGCCGCCATCGGCGCGGCATTGCCCAGCACCCGCTATGAAAACCGGTGGGTCGGCGACTATTCCGACGAGGCGACCGAGCGCGCGAAGACCCTGGCGATGGATGCGCTGGACCGCGGCACCCGCGCCGCACAGGCCGCCGCCCAGACCGTGGTCGAGTCGGCCAAGGAGGATGTCCGCGACGTCGTGTCGGCAGCGACCGACGCCGCGCGCGAAGAGGTGAAGAAGCCGGGCTGACACCGCCCCGCTCCCTCAGCACAGCATGCTTCCACGGGACGACCCCGCGCCATTCCGGCGCGGGGTTTTCCGTTTCGGTGGAGAGCTTCGCGTTTCGGTGAAGACCTTCGCATCGAGTCCGGGGAAACGCTTCGCTCCGAGGCCTACAGTGCGGCAAATCGCCGCAACCCGGCGCCTCCCGCCCGGTTTCTCTCCTGGCTTAGCACATGTGACGGCTTATAACCGAGTGGAGCCGAAGGGTATTCCAGCCGACCCTGTCATTCCGCATTGGCAGATCAGCCGCAAACGCGGCAGAAACCCTGCCTTTCAATCGACAATCGCCCCTTGCCCCGCCGGTCAATCAGGACTAAATTGGTCCTGTATTCGAAACCGGGGGCGAAACGGGGTACGGTCATGATCCGGCTGAGCAAGCTCACCGACTACGCCATCGTCGTGCTGAGCGAGATGGCGCGCCATGTGGGCACGGTCCATACCGTCGCCCAACTGGCCGACCGCACCGGCGTTCCCGCCCCGACGGTCGCCAAGCTGATGAAGGCGATGACCCCGGCGGGGCTCACCACCTCGCAACGCGGCGCTGCCGGTGGTTATGCGCTCAGCCGGCCATCCGATGCAATCTCCATCGCGGAGATCATCACGGCGCTGGACGGCCCGATCGCACTGACCGCCTGCGTCGAGGGTGCCGACAGCCAATGCGGGGTGGAGCAGCTTTGCCCCATGCGCGGCGGTTGGGAAAAGGTGAACCGCGCCATCCGCGGCGCGCTGGAAGAGGTGACGCTGGCCGACATGATGATCCCCATCACCTTCCCGGCTCCCGCCCCCAAGGCAACCGCCACAGCCGCCCAGCCGGCCCGCCCGGCATACTGACCGGCGCGCACCGACCAGAATTCTTGAGAAGGACGAGGCAAAGCCATGGCCGCCCAACCGGAAACCGTCGAGCAGGTCCGCGCCGTCACGGAACAGAAGTACAAGTACGGCTTCACGACCGACATCGAGTCCGATGTCGCGCCGAAGGGTCTGAACGAGGACATCGTCCGCTTCATCTCCGCGAAGAAGGACGAGCCGGAATGGCTGCTGGACTGGCGCCTGAAGGCCTTCCGCGTCTGGCAGACGATGGAGGAGCCGCAATGGGCGGCCGTCAGCTTCCCGCCCATCGACTATCAGGACGCGCATTACTATGCCGCGCCGAAGCAGAAGGCCGGCCCGAAGTCGCTGGACGAGGTCGACCCGGAACTGCTGAAGACCTATGAGAAGCTGGGCATCCCGCTGCGCGAGCAGGAGATCCTGGCCGGCGTCGAGGGATCGGAGGGCAAGAGCCCGGCCATCGCCGTCGACGCCGTGTTCGACAGCGTGTCCGTCGCCACCACCTTCAAGGCGAAGCTGGAGGAGATGGGCATCATCTTCTGCGCGATCTCCGAGGCGGTGCAGAAGCATCCGGAACTCGTGAAGAAGTATCTCGGTTCGGTGGTGCCCTACACCGACAACTATTATGCGACGCTGAACTGCGCGGTCTTCACCGACGGCAGCTTCGTCTACATCCCCAAGGGCGTGCGCTGCCCGATGGAGCTGTCGACCTATTTCCGCATCAACCAGGCCAACACCGGCCAGTTCGAGCGGACGCTGATCATCGCCGACGAGGGTGCTTACGTCAGCTATCTGGAAGGCTGCACCGCGCCCCAGCGCGACGAGAACCAGCTGCATGCCGCGGTCGTCGAGCTGGTGGCGATGGACGACGCGACCATCAAATACTCGACGGTCCAGAACTGGTACCCCGGCAATGCCGAAGGCGTCGGCGGCATCTACAACTTCGTCACCAAGCGTGGCGCCTGCCGCGGCAGGAACTCCAAGATCTCCTGGACGCAGGTCGAGACCGGTTCCGCGATCACCTGGAAGTACCCGAGCTGCATCCTGCAGGGCGACAATTCGGTGGGCGAATTCTATTCGGTCGCCATCACGAACAACTTCCAGCAGGCCGATACCGGCACCAAGATGATCCACATCGGCAAGAACACCCGCTCGACCATCGTGTCGAAGGGCATATCGGCCGGCCGGGCGCAGCAGACCTACCGCGGGCTGGTGAAGATCCTGCCCAAGGCGGAGGGGGCGCGCAACCACACCCAATGCGACAGCCTGCTGATCGGCGACCGATGCGGCGCCCACACGGTGCCCTACATCGAGAGCCGCAACCGCTCCGCCCGCATCGAGCATGAGGCGACGACGGCCAAGATCAGCGAAGACCAGCTCTTCTACTGCCGCCAGCGCGGTATTTCCGAGGAAGACGCCGTGTCGCTGATCGTCAACGGCTTCTGCAAGGAGGTCCTGAAGGAGCTCCCCATGGAATTCGCGGTTGAAGCGCAGAAGCTGGTCGGCATCAGCCTGGAAGGCAGCGTGGGGTAAGGGCAGCTCTCCCCCTCCTGCGGGGAAAAGGACGGAACGTAAAGCCCGGACGGCGTGCCGGCGGCCTGAAGAAGACAACGAGGCGAAGACGATGATCGAAATCAAGAACCTGCACGCCACTGTGGACGGCAAGGAAATCCTCAAGGGCGTGGACCTGACGATCCGCCCGGGCGAGGTCCATGCCATCATGGGGCCGAACGGCGCCGGCAAGAGCACCATGTCCTACGTGCTGGCCGGCCGCGACGGCTATGAGGTCACGGAAGGCTCGGTCACCTATTACGGCAAGGATCTGCTGGCCATGGAGCCGGAGGAGCGGGCGGCCGAGGGCGTCTTCCTGGCCTTCCAGTATCCGGTGGAAATCCCCGGCGTCGGCAATACCACCTTCCTCAAGACCGCGATCAACGCCATCCGCAAGCATCGCGGCGAGAAGGAACTGGACGCCATGCAGTTCCTGAAGCTGATCCGCGAGAAGACCAAGGCGCTGGGCATGTCGGACGAGATGCTGAAACGCGCGGTCAATGTCGGCTTCTCCGGCGGCGAGAAGAAGCGCAACGAGACGCTGCAGATGGCGGTGCTGGAGCCGAAATTCGCCATCCTCGACGAGACCGACAGCGGCCTCGACATCGATGCGCTGAAGATCGTCGCGGAAGGCGTGAACGCGCTGCGCTCGCCGGAGCGGTCGATGCTGGTCATCACCCATTACCAGCGCCTGCTCGACTACATCGTTCCCGACCATGTCCATGTGCTGGCCGCCGGCCGCATCGTGAAGTCGGGCGGCAAGGAACTGGCGCTGGAGCTGGAGAAGAACGGCTACCGCGACTTCGGCACGAGCGAGGCGGCGTGATGACGGCGCTCACCCCCCGCTCCGACTCTCCCCTGCACCCGATGACCTATTCGACGCGGGGCGCCGATCCGACGACGGCGCCGGCCCTGCTGGCGCCGCTCGACCAGGTGGGAGCCGGCCTGCCCGGCAGCGGGCTGTCCTGGCTGAACGATCTGCGCAGTGCCGGACGCGAACGCTTCGCCGCCGTCGGCCTGCCGACGATCAAGAACGAAAGCTGGCGCTACACCAACCTGCGCGACCTCGCCAAGCTGTCCTTCCAGCCGGCCGCGCCGGCGGCTGCGGCTGCCAGCATCGACCTGCTGCCGAGCGTCCGGCCGGAGGGGGAGGACGGGCCGCGGCTGGTCTTCGTCGACGGCCGGTTCCGGGCGGATCTGTCCTCCACGAACGGGCTGCAGCCGGGGGTCCGGCTGCTGAGCCTCGCCGCCGCGCTGGCCAACCCCGGCGATCTGCCGGGCGACCTGCTGGCCGACCATGTCGGCCGCCTCGCCGCAGCCGACGACCGGCCGCTGGTGGCGCTGAACAGCGCCTATCTGGCCGACGGCCCGGTCCTTCATGTGCCGGCCGGCGTCCAGGTCGAACGGCCGGTCGAACTGGTCTTCGTATCCGTCGGGTCCGACGCCCAGGCGACCTCCTGCCATCCGCGCACGCTGCTGATCGCCGAGGCCGGGTCGAAGGCGGTGGTGGTCGAACATCATGTCGGCCGCGGCGCCGGCACCACGCTCGCCAACCATGTCACCGAGGTTTTCGTCGGCGAGGGCGCCACGCTGCACCATTACAAGTCGCAGCGCGAAGGCAGCGGCGCCATCCACCTGTCGCACATCGCAGCGACCGTGGCGACCGGCGGCTGCTACGACAACTTCATCCTGACGACCGGAGCGAAGCTGTCGCGCAACGAGGTGGTCAGCCGGCTGGACGGGACCGAGGCGCGGACGCATGTCAGCGGCGGCTATCTGGTCCGCGGCAAGCAGCATGCCGACACCACCACGCTGATCGTCCACGCACAGCCCTTCGGGACCAGCCGCGAGGTCTACAAGGGCGTCATCGACGACACGGCGCGCGCGGTGTTCCAGGGCAAGATCACCGTCTGCCCGGATGCGCAGAAGACCGACGGCTACCAGCTGAACCGGGCGCTGCTGCTGTCCGACGGCGCCGAGATCGACAGCAAGCCGGAACTGGAAATCCACGCCGACGACGTGAAATGCAGCCACGGCTGCACCGCCGGCGAACTGGACGACGACGCGCTGTTCTACCTGCGCGCCCGCGGCATCGACCGGGACACCGCCCAGGGGCTGCTGATCGGGGCCTTCCTGTCGGAATCGCTGGAGGAAATCGCCGAACCGTCGATCCGCGACGCCTTCCAGGGGATCGTGGCCGGCTGGCTGGAGGAGCAGAAGTAACCATGTCCGATGCCATCCTGAACCAAGCCTACGACGTGCAGCGGGTGCGGGACGACTTCCCCGTGCTGGCCCGCAGCGTCCACGCCAGGAAGGGAAAGCCCGGCAAGCCGCTGGTCTATCTGGACAGCGGGGCGTCCGCCCAGAAGCCGCGTCAGGTCATCCAGGCCATGACCCGCTTCATGGAAGAGGATTATTCCAACATCCACCGCGGCGTCCATTTCCTGTCGCAGACCGCGACCGACCAGTTCGAGGCGGTGCGCACCAAGGTCGCGCGCTTCCTGAACGCACCGCACGACCGCTGCATCGTCTTCACCCGCAGCTCGACCGAGGCGATCAACCTCGTGGCGGCCAGCTATGGCCGGACCTTCCTGAACGAGGGCGACGAGGTCATCCTCTCGATCATGGAGCATCACGCCAACATCGTGCCGTGGCAACTGCTCCAGGCCGAGAAGAAGATCGTCATCAAGGTCGTGCCCTGCGACGAGGACGGCGTCCTCGACATGGACGCCTACAGGGATCTGCTGTCCGACCGCACGAAGCTGGTGGCGATCACCCACTGCTCCAACGTGTTGGGCACCGTCACCCCGGCCAAGGCCATCGCGAGGCTGGCGCATGAGCGCGGTGTCCCGGTGCTGTTCGACGGCAGCCAGGCGGTGGTGCATGGCCCGGTCGACGTGCAGGACATCGACGCCGATTTTTACGTCTTCACCGCGCACAAGCTCTATGGCCCGACCGGCCTCGGCGTGCTGTACGGCAAATACGACCTCCTGAAGAAGATGCCGCCCTATCAGGGCGGCGGCGACATGATCGAGAGCGTCAGCTTCGAAGGCACCACCTTCAAGGCGCCGCCGTCGCGCTTCGAGGCCGGCACGCCGCCGATCACCGAGGTGATCGGGCTGGGCGCCGCAATCGACTATGTCGAGGCTCTCGGCCGCGACGCCATCGCCGCGCACGAGCACGACCTGCTGCAATACGCCACGCAGCAGCTGTCGCAGATCGACGGCCTGCGCATCGTAGGGACCGCGCCCGGCAAGGGACCGATCGTCTCCTTCGCGCTGGAGGGCGTGCACCCGCACGATGTCGGCACCATCGTCGACCAGTATGGCGTCGCCGTGCGCGTCGGCCGCCATTGCGCCGAGCCGCTGGCCGAGCGGTTCGGGGTAGGGCCGACCGTCCGCGCCTCCTTCGGCCTCTACAACACCCGGGAGGAAGCCGACGCGCTCGTCCAGTCCCTCCAGGCGGTCAAGGAGTTCTTCGGAGCATGATGGACGATCTGCGCGAGCTGTATCAGGAAGTGATCCTGGACCACGGCAAGCATCCCCGCAACTTCCGCCATCCCGACGACGCCAACCGCGAGGCGAAGGGCGAGAACCCGATGTGCGGCGACCGCTTCATGGTCTACCTGACACTGAAGGACGGGGTGGTCGAGGATGTGGCCTTCCAGGGCCGCGGCTGCGCCATCTCCACCGCCAGCGCCTCGATGATGACGGAACTGGTGCATGGCAAGTCGGCGGCGGAGGCGGAAAGGCTGTTCCACGCCTTCCACGAGCTGTGCACCCAGGACGAGCCGGACATTCCGGAAGGCGTCGACGACGAGACGATGGAAAAGCTGATGGTGATGTCCGGCGTGCGCCAATTCCCGGTACGGGTGAAGTGCGCGACTCTCGCATGGCACGCCATGAACGCGGCCCTGCATGGCGAGGCTACGGCCTCCAGCGACCAGTTTTGACGGAGGGGATCGACATGCCCGATGAAACCCTGACGCAACGCCCCATCGCCCCGACCCCCGCCGAGGCGGAGGCCCAGATCAAGACGGACACCGAGGCGGACACGTCCGGACCGAAGGACTTCGCCCCGATGCCCAAGCCGCCCGAGGGCTTCGACCCGCGGGAGGAGATCATGGATCGCGTCGTGGCGGCGATCAAGACCTGCTACGACCCGGAAATCCCGGTCGATATCTGGGAACTCGGCCTGATCTACCGTGTGGACATGGATGGGGAGCGGAATGTCGAGATTGATATGACGCTGACCAGCCCCATGTGTCCGGTGGCCGGTGAATTGCCCGAACAGGTGCGCCAGGCCGTGCTGGGCGTCGAGGACGTCAACGAGGCCAAGATCGCGCTGGTGTGGGAGCCCCCCTGGCACCAGGGCATGATGTCCGAAGAAGCCCGCCTGCAACTGGATATGTTCTGAGCCGTTTTAGGAGACAGTCACCATGGCCCGCCCCCTGCCCAAGGCGATCACGATCACCGACGCCGCCGCGGAGCGCGTCAAGGCGCTGATGTCCAAGGCCAACGACGAGATCGTCGGCTTGCGCATCGGCGTGAAGGCGCGCGGCTGTTCCGGCCTCAGCTACGACGTCCAATATGCCAAGGAAAAGCTGAAGTTCGACGAGGTGGTGGAGGACAAGGGCGTCACCGTCCTGATCGACCCGGCCGCCGTCATGTTCCTGATCGGCAGCGAGATGGACTATGTCGACGACAAGTTCCAGACCGGCTTCGTCTTCAAGAATCCGAACGAGAAGGGCCGCTGCGGCTGCGGCGAGAGCTTCCACGTCTGACATCTCGGAAAAGGGTATGACGGCCGGTGGCTTGGCGGCGCACGCCCCCAGCCCCGGCCCCGCCGCCAGCCCCAGCCAAAGAAACAACCGGAAAATGTCTGCGTAATTTTGACTCGCCCGCGTGCGGGTACTATGATGCATCCGATACCACGCATGGTTGGGGGATGCATCATGGTTCAGAGCGTCTACAGCAGCGCATGGGCGTCGTTGACCGCCAAGTCCGGGCCGGCATCGGGCGTTCACGCCTTCGTCGGCAAGACGACCGCCCCCACCGCCAAATCCGTCGACGCATCCGGCTCGACGACCGCCGCCGCGCCGGGCGGTGACAGCGTAAAGGTCAGCAAGCTCGGCCAAGCCTTGACAGGAATGGCGGCAAAGGCGTTCGAGCATCTCGACGGCGACAGCAAGAAGCAGTTGGAGACGCTGGTGGAAACCGGGCGCGTGTCGGCCGATGACGCCGTCAAGGGATTGCGGTCCCTGGCGAAGAACGCGCTGTTCGGCCGTTTCGTGAGCGAAGCTCCGACCACGACCGAGGAAGATGCCGCAAGCGCCCGGATGAAGGTGCTCGGCGACAAGCGGGCTGCCGCCATGAAGGCCGGGCCGCCGAAGGATGTCGCAGATGCTCTCAACGCCCTGGATCGGCTGGGCGAAGCCATGAAGAGCGGCGCCGTCAACCAGGAAGACGGGGCTGCGAGCTTGGCCGAGATCCACAAGCGCCTGCGCGACGCCAACACCCAGATGACCACCGAAAAGCTCACCGGATTGACGGAGGCCGAAAATGAGGAGGATCATCGCCTGCTGAACGTCGTGTTCGGCAGCAAGGCCAACCGCTTCGCCGACATCGACTTCGGTGAAGACGACCATGAGACCAGTTCGACGACCTACAAGATCCAGACCAAGGACGAGTTGGACGCCGCCGACCGGCTCTTCGCCGCCGGATTCAAGCTTGAGAACAACGCCATGGCCCGTTTCGCCGCAGATTTCGACATTCCGGGACTGGGCAAGGGCACGATGCCGCCATGGAAGAGTTTTCAGCCGCTCAGCCGGTGAACCGATATCGGCAGGATCTCGGTATTAAGAATCGTTCGCATTCTAAGCGCTTTCCGGCTATACCGGGCTGACCGGCACGCCTTGGCAAGATGTTCAACATTTCCAGGGCTGCCGGGCTTCCCTATCCGACACCCCACGCACCCGTGACCGACCCTCGTCCTTTCGCCCTGCCCCCGGCGCTTCGCCCATGGTCCATCCGATGACCGGCCCTGTCGGCACCTGGGCGCGCAAGATCGCGGAGCTGTTCGACAGCCACCGGCTGCGGGTCGAACGGGTCATCGCGCGACGAACCGGCGACCCGCAGAGTGCGGGCGATCTGGCGCAGGACGCCTTCCTGCGGCTGGCGCGGCTACCCGACGGCGAGGCGGTGCAGAATCCGGTAGGGCTGCTGTTCGTGGTGGCCGACCGCATCGCACTGGACCATTGCCGCGCGGCGAATCGCCAGCGACTGCGCGAGGCCGGACCGCCCGACGATCAGTTGCCTGCAACCGATCCGACTGCCGATGCGGTGATGGAACGGAACGAGACGATGGCACGGCTGCGCGGAGCCATCGACGCCCTGCCGCCCAAGACCCGCGATGTCTTCCTGCTCTACCATGTCGAAGGGCTGCCCTACCGCGCCATCGGCGAGCGGCTGGGCATTTCACCGCGCACGGTCGAATACCATCTGCGCGTGGCCCTGGAGCAATGCCGCACCCACATGAAGCGGCGGCCACCACGATGATCCGCAGGATTCTTTCGCTTCCCGGACATTTTATTTGAGGGATTGGCCGCAGCCGGCCGTCTTGGTAAGCAGAAGACAACCGGACCGCGCCCCCCGCGCGTCAGCGGGCGAACCCCAGCGAGCAACCCCCAGCGAGCAGACGATGGACCGGCAGGACGAACAGCGGAGCGGACCCGACGAGGACAGGCTGTTCTCGGAAGCGAACGCGTGGTTCTTCCGCCTGCAGGCCGACGATCATACCCCGGCGGAGCGTATCGCATTCGCCGCCTGGCTCGCCCGCAGCCCCGCCCATACCCGTGCCTTCGCCGAGTTGGAAACTCTCCTGCACGACCTGAAGGAACCTGCCAGGGCCGCGGCCCGAGCCATGCCCACGCCCGACCGGATCGCAGCACCTGGACAGGCGCGGATCGCCGGCTTCCGCCGCTTTGCAGCTGCGGCGGCGATCCTGCTTGCGGTCGGCGGCATAGGCCTGTGGCAGGGACCGACGCGCTACCAGAACGCCATCGCCGATCAGGTGACATCGGTCGGCCAGCGCCGCACGCTGATGCTGCCGGACGGCTCCAGCGCGGAGATGAACGGCGACACCGCGCTGGCGCTCGACTTCCAGGGCGGTGAGCGGAAGGTCCGGCTTCTCCGCGGCGAGGCCTGGTTCCAGGTCGTCCGCGATCCCGACCATCCCTTCGTCGTCGATGCCGGGGCCGGAGCCGCCCGCGTGCTGGGGACCCAGTTCAGTGTCCGCCGGGACGGCGACCGCACCACCGTCACCGTCGGGGAGGGGTTGGTCGAGGTTGCCACGCATCCTGGCGGGAACGCCCATGCGCCGTGGCCGGACAGCATCCGCCTCCGCCCCGGCGAAAGCGCGGAGGCCGGCCCCCTTGGCCTGACCGGACCGCAGGCCGCCGATCCCGGTGTCGCCTTCGCCTGGCGGCACGGGCAGATCGTGTTCCGCCAGCAGTCGCTCGCCTCCGTCATCACCGCTCTGAACCGGCAATGGCCCGGCCGCGTGGTGCTGCTGAACGACGAGGCGGCCGAACGGGTGGTGTCCGGCGTGTTCGCCCTCGACCGGCCGGACGCCGTGTTCGCCGCGCTGGAACGCGGTTTGGGCGTCCATGCCACCCGCATCACCCCCTATCTGACCCTGCTTCGGTAAAAAACGTACGGCTCCGAAAAAACCTCCCAGGGATTTCCGCTCCGCCATCGTCATGTCCGGGAAAGAAGAGAATGAGACGCAGTCGCGATCAAGCGGCGCGGGCTCGCACCGGACGACAGAGGCAAGCGATGGCATCGGCGGAGTATGGGGTCATGAGGGTAAAGAACGGGCGCCGGGGCAGCGCCTTCCTGGGACGACTGCTGGCGACCACGGTGCTGATCGCGCCGGGCGTCCTGCTTGCGAACGCCCCTGCCGCGATGGCGCAGACCGCGCCGGCCGGGACGGTGTCCTTCGCCATCGCGCCGCAGTCGGTGGACGGGGCGCTTGCCGCCTTCTCCGCCGCCACGCGCATCCAGGTGCTGACCCCCGGCGCGGTGACGCAGGGCGTCGGCTCCCCCGGCGTCAGCGGGGCGATGACCGCGCGCGAGGGGCTGAACCGCCTGCTGTCCGGCACCGGGCTGGTCGCCCGCTTCCTGAACACCGAGACGGTGACGGTGGAGCGGGTGGCCGCCGGGGGCGCCGTCCAGCTCGATCCGGTGCAGATCGAAGGCAACCGGACGGCAACCGGCCCCGGCGCCCTGCCCCCGGCCTATGCCGGCGGCCAGGTGGCCCGCGGCGGGCGCATCGGCGCTCTCGGCAACCAGGACGCCATGGACGTGCCGTTCACCGTCACCGGCTACACCGCGGAGACGATCCGCAACCAGCAGGCCGAGACGGTCGCCGACGTGCTGGCCAACGATCCGGCGGTGCGCACCGGCTTCGGCTACGGCAATTTCTCCGAGAACATCGTCATCCGCGGTTTCCCGCTGTATGGTGAGGATCTCTCGGTTGACGGGCTTTACGGCACCGCCCCCCGCCAGATCGTCGCCACCGACATGTTCGAGCGGGTGGAGGTGCTGAAGGGCGCCAGCGCCTTCCTGAACGGCGCCGCCCCCAGCGGCACCGGCATCGGCGGCGGCGTCAATCTGGTGCCCAAGCGGGCGGACGACGAGCCGCTGACCCGCCTGACCGCCAGCTATGCGATGGACAGCCGCTTCGGCCTGTCGGCCGATGTCGGCCGCCGGTTCGGCGAGAACAAGCAGTTCGGCGTGCGGGCCAACGCCGCGGTCCGCGGCGGCGAAACCGCCATCGACGACGAGGAGCGGTCGCTGAAGCTCGGATCGCTGGCGCTGGACTATCGCGGCGACCGGGCCCGCGTGACGCTCGACGTCGGCACCCAGACCCAGCGGGTGGAACAGGGCCGCACGGTGGTCTATGTCGGCAGCGTGGTCCCGGCGGTGCCGTCCGCCTCGCAGAATTACGCGCAGCCCTGGGCCTATTCGGAGATGCGCGACACCTTCGGCCAGATCCGCGCCGAATACGACATCCTGCCCAACCTGACCGTCCATGGCGCCTTCGGCATGCGCAGCATGCGCGAGGACGGCGATTATTCCACCCCCACCGTCACGCGGGCCGACGGCACCGCCACCATGAGCCGCCTGACCGTCCCGCGCGAGGACTTCACCGTCACCGGTCAGGCCGGCATTCGGGCCGACGTCCGCACCGGCCCGGTGCGGCACCAGCTGAACGGCGGCTTCTCGGCGCTGCGCACCACCAACAACAACGGCTACGAGTTCGGCGCGACCTCAACCGTCAACCTCTACAACATGGTCGACATCGCCCGGCCGCGGACGACGCTGGCCGCCGGCATGGTCGGCGACCCGCCCAAGGTTTCCGAGGCGGTGCTGCGCAGCTTCTACGCTTCCGACACGCTGTCGATCCTGGATGACCGGGTGATGGTGACCGCCGGCCTGCGCCAGCAGAACATCCAGGTCCGCGGCTACAACCGTACCACCGGAGCCCGCACGTCCGATTACGACGCATCGGCACTGACGCCGGTGGTCGGGCTGGTGGTGAGGCCGCTCAAGGAACTGTCGCTGTACGCCAACCGCATCGAAGGCTTGGCCCAGGGGCCGACCGCGCCCTCGACCGCCGCAAATTCCGGCGAGATCTTCGAACCCTACCGCTCGGTCCAGTACGAGGTCGGCGGCAAGCTGGATTTCGGCAGCTTCGGCGGGTCGCTGTCGCTGTTCCAGACCACCCAGCCCAGCGGCGTCACCGACGCGGCCACCCGCATCTACAGCGTGTCGGGCGAGCAGCGCAACCGCGGCATCGAGCTGATGCTGTACGGCGAGCCGATGCAGGGCGTGCGCCTGCTGGGCGGCGCCACCTTCATCGATCCGGAGCTGAGCGACACCGGCAGCACGGCGACCGAGGGCAATGACGCCGTCGGCGTGCCGCGCCACCAGTTCAACGCCAACATCGAATGGGACCTGCCCTTCCTGCCGGCCTCCTTCCCGACGGTGACGCTGACCGGCCGCGTGATCCACACCGGCGAGCAGTACGTCAACACCGCCAACACGTTGAAGATCCCCAGCTGGACCCGCTTCGACGTCGGCGCGCGGATGATCACTGATATCCAGAACCGTCCGGTCACCTTCCGGGCGGCGGTGGAGAACGTGACCGACAAGGCCTATTGGGCGTCGGCCTTCGGCGGCTACCTGACCCAGGGCAACCCGCTGACGGCGAAGCTGTCGGTGTCGGTGGATTTCTGATCGGCCGCCGATCGGCTGGGGGCATGACGGACGCTTGAGGAACGCGCGATGACCAATCGAACCATCCGGATCTGGACCCTGATCCACAAATGGACCAGCCTGGTCTGCACGGTCTTCATGCTGCTGCTGTGCCTGACCGGCCTGCCGCTGATCTTCCATGACGAGATCGAGGCGCTGACGGCGGAGGACAACCTGCCGCACATGCCGGCCGATACCCCGCTGAAGACGTTGGACGAGGCGGTTGCGTCGGCGCTCGCGACGTACCCCGGCGAACGGCCGCTGTTCCTCAGCTTCGACGAGGACCGGCCGGTGGTGAACGTCACCACCGGCCCGTTCGCCCGCGCGACGGTTTCCCAGATGCACATCTCCGCCATCGACCTGCGCACCACCAGGATCCTGGGCGACCTCAACGAAGACGGCGGCTTCATGCATGTGATGCTGCGCCTGCATGTCGATCTGTTCGCCGGCCTGCCGGGCGAGCTGTTCCTCGGCTTCATGGGCTTCCTGCTGTTCGTCGCCACGCTGTCGGGCGTGGTGGTCTACGCCCCCTTCATGCGCAAGCTGTCCTTCGGCACGGTGCGGGCCGGACGCAGCACGCGGCTGAAATGGCTGGACCTTCACAACATGCTTGGCATCGTCACGCTGATGTGGGTGGTGGTGGTCGGGCTGACCGGTGTCATCAACACCCTGTCTGTTCCGCTGGTCGCCTACTGGCGTGCCAACGAGCTTGCGGCGATGATCGCCCCCTACGAGGGCAAGCCGGTGCCGGAGCGCTTTTCCTCCGTCGACGCCGCCGTCCGCACTGCGATGGAGGCCGCCCCCGGCATGCGCCCGCAATTCATCGCCTTCCCCGGCGTGCGCTTTTCCAGCAACCACCATTATGCGGTCTGGCTGAAGGGAGCAACCCCGGCCACCCGCCAGATCCTCACCCCCGCCCTGATCGACGCCGAAACCGGGGCCTTCACCGACATGCGCTCCATGCCCTGGTACATGCTGGCCCTGCGCCTGTCGCAGCCGCTGCATTTCGGCGATTACGGCGGGATGCCGATGAAGATCCTGTGGGCGGTTCTGGACGTGCTGACCATCGTCATTCTCGGCAGCGGCCTCTATCTGTGGATCGCCCGCCGCCGCGGCAGCCAGGAGCACGCCGCCCCCGGCTTCCGCTCCGTTGCAGGGGAGGCCGCGGAATGAGGGCGCGCCCTTCCCTGCCCCTGGCCGCGATCTTCGGCATTCCCACCGCGATCGCGCTGGTCACCATCGCCGGGCTGGTGTCCGCCCTGCTGGACGACGGGCTGGTCGATGCCGTGTCCTGGGTCGCCCTGTCGGTCCCGGTCGCGGTCGCGGCCCGGTCCTGGTGGACGCGGGAGCGCTGACCGGGCGCCTCCCGCAAGACACTGGCGCTCACGACATCGGGTTGGCCGGCGGCTTCGGCATTTCCGGCAGCGGAATGAACTCTCCGTCGTCGAGGTCCGGCAGCTTCATCCGGCCGGCCCGCCAATCGGCCTTGGCCTGTTCGATCCGCTCCTTGCGGGACGACACGAAGTTCCAGTCGATGAAGCGGTGGCCCAGCGGTTCGCCGCCGATGGCCATCACGACCGACCGCTCGGCGGCGGTCAGCACCGCCGGATGGCCGGGGGTGAAGACCGCCATGCGCCCGGCGTCGAGCCGCTGCCCGTCCACCTCGACCGACCCTGCCGCCACATAGGCGGCGCGCTCCCACCCGTCCGCCGGCAGTTCCACCCGGGCGCCGGGGGCGAGATCCCAATGGATGTAGAACAGCGGCGAGTGGGTCTTCACCCCGGCCTTGGCCCCGAAGGCCTCGCCGGCCACCAGCCGGCCGCGGACCGCGCCATCCTCGAAGACCGGCAGATCTCCGGTGCCGTAATGGGCGAAGGCGGGATCCGTCTCCTCGTCGGCTTCGGGCAGGGCGACCCAGGCCTGGATGCCATGCATCCGTCCGCCCTCCAGCCGGGCCCGCTCGAAGCGTTCGGAATGGGTGATGCCGCGGCCGGCGGTCATCCAGTTGACCTCGCCCGGCCGGATCGCCTGCTCCGAGCCTACGCTGTCGCGATGCATGATCTCGCCGTCGAACAGATAGGTCACGGTGGACAGGCCGATATGCGGATGGGGACGCACATCGACGTCGCGCGGCAGGCCCGCCTGGAAATCGACCGGCCCCATATGGTCGAAGAAGACGAAGGGGCCGACCATCCGCCGCTGCACGAAGGGCAGCACACGTCCGACCTCGAATCCGCCGAGGCTCTTCCGGCGTTGCTCGATGACCAGTTCCAGCATGGATTTCTTCCCGACGGGTGGAGAGAGGGGTATCGGAGTCAGGCGTTCGGGTCGCGCCGCACGGTCTGGATGACCTCGAACCCCTCGAACTCCGGCGGGCCGACATAGAGCGGCTTGCGCGCGCCGGCATTGCCGTGGGCGCTGCGGAAGGCCTCCGACCGGGTCCAGCCCTGGAACGCGTCCTCCGACTCCCACACCGTGTGAGAGGAGTAGAGCCGGAAGTCGTCCCTGTCCGGCCCGCGCAGCATGTGGAACTCGACGAAGCCCGGCACCTTGTGCAGATGAACCTCCCGGTTCAGCCAGACCTCCTCGAACTCCTGCTCGGCCCCATGGCGGACCTTGAAACGGTTCATCGCGATGTACATGCGGCAGCCCTTCCCGAATTGGCCGACCAAGCCGGCTTCCCCGAGGATAGAGGTTGGGACCGCCATCCCGCAATCAACCCTTCGCCACCTCTCGTCCGATGCCCGGCCGGCGGAGCGGCCGCAGCCGCCCCGCCGAACCGGAAACCGTCACTTGCGGGCAACCATCTCCGGCTTGCCGTTGCTCCAGACATACATGACGTAGTTCGGCTTGGTGATGTCGCCCTTCTTGTCGAACTCAACCGGGCCGACCACCGTCTCGTGGCTGCCGGAATGCAGGGCGGCGGCCAGCTTGGTCCCGTTGACGCTGCCGGCCTTCTGCAGGCCCTGGGCGATCACCTGGACCGCGGCATAGCTGTAGAAGGCGAAGTTGCCCGGCTCGGGCAGGCCGGCCGTCTTGAAGGAGGCGATCAGTTCCTGCGCCTTGGGATCGCTGGCCGCCGACGGGCTGTCGGTGTAGAGCGTGCCCTCGCCGGCCGGACCGGTGATCGACCAGTATTCCTGGTTGTTCAGCCCGTCGCCGGCAATGAACTGCGGCTTCAGCCCCTGTTCCTGCGCCTGACGCACGATCAGGCCCAGTTCGGGATGGTAGCCGCCGTAATAGACCGCCTCGACGCCCTTGTCCTTGAGGCTTGTGACCAGGGCGGAGAAGTCGCGCTCGCCGGCCGTCACCGACCCGCGGTAGGCGACCTTGCCGCCGGCCTTCGTCAGCGTCTCGACAACCACGTCGGCCAAGCCCTTGCCATAAGCCTGCTTGTCGTCCAGCACCGCGATGTTCTTGCCCTTGAACGTCTCGGCCAGATAGGTGCCGGCCACAACGCCCTGCTGGTCGTCACGGCCGCAGACGCGGAAGATGTTCGGGTGGCCCTTGGCGGTCAGCAGCGGGTTGGTGGCGGTCGGGGTGACCATCACCACGCCTTCCTCCTGGTAGACGTCGGCCGCCGGAATGCTGGCGCCGGAGCAGAGATGGCCGACGACCGCCGCAACCTGTTCGCGCACGAACTGGTTGGCGACGGCGACCGCCTGGCGCGGATCGCAGGCGTCGTCCCCCACCTTCAGCACCAGCTTCTGGCCCAGCACGCCGCCCTTGGCATTGATGTCGGCGACCGCCTGCCTGGCGCCATACACCGACTGCTCGCCCAGCGCCGCGACCGGACCGGTGGTCGCCGTACCGAGGCCAATGACGATGTCCGCCTGCGCCGTGCCGAAGCCGGCCAGCAGCGCCGTCGCGCTGACGAAGGAAATGGCGGTGAGACGCATGATAGTTCTCCAAGGATGACCGTTTTCATGCCGGGCCATACCCGTCGACCGCGGCATGGGATCTTTTCTGACCGAAGCGGCAGGATTTTGAAAGCGCGATCATGGGTTTCGCAGCGCTCCGACGCCCACCGCGACCGTTCGTCGCCATCCCCAAAATGTCTCACTATTTGGGATGCTCTAAAACTATTTGACACACCATGGCACACGCTCCTAGCATCCGACGAAACAATGGTGGTTAAACAAACCATGGGCGGAATCGTCGAAGATGCTGAGCAAGGGACCGGTGCGGGCAAGCCGCAAGGCGCCGGCACGCAGACCCTGCTGCGCGGACTGACCCTGCTGAACTGCGTGGCGGAGGGGGTGTGCGACGTGAAGGGGATCGCCGCCCGGCTCGGCACCCCGCGCAGCACCACCCACCGCATGCTCGTCAGCCTGGTGGCGGAAGGGTATCTCCACCACATCCCGTACAAGGGCTATCTGCTGGGCCCGAAGCTGATACAACTCGGCATGAAGGCTTTGGAGCAGCGACCGCTGGTCGCCGTCGCCCGTCCGCACATCGAGGCGCTGGCAAAGGCGACCGGCGATACCGTCCATCTCGGCGTCGAGGAGCATGACGAGGTCTTCTATCTCGACAAGATCCCCGGCACCCGCGGCCTGGAGATGCGCTCCCGCACCGGACAACGCATGCCGATCGCCTCGACCGGCTTGGGCAAGGCGCTGATGCTGGGCATGTCCCCGGCGCGCTGGGCGGCGCTCCATGCATTGACCTGCCCTCCCAACTTGCCGGCCGACCGGCCGCGGCCGGCGGACTGGCCGCTGTTCGAGGCCCAGTTGAACCGTTACGTCGCCCAGGGCTGGGCGATGGATTTGGAAGAGAACGAACTCGGCATCCGCTGTGTCTCCGCGCCGGTGCGCGACGGGCGGAATCTGGTGGTGGCCGCGGTCAGCGTCGCCAGCGCCGTGCCCTATATGCCCGACGACCGCATGGCGACGCTCGGGCCGCTGGTCCGCGCCGCGGCGGAAGCGATTTCCAAGGAACTGGGATGGACCACACCTTAACCTCCTCCGCCGGGCCTGCGCTGATCGCGCTGGACTGGGGCACGTCGAGCCTGCGCGGCTTCCTGATGGATGGCGACGCGGGCATTCTCGCCGAGCGGGCATCGGCCCACGGCATCCAGAACCTGCCGCAGCCCGGCCCCGCCGGGTTCGAGGCGGCGCTGGCCGGCCTCTGCGGCGACTGGCTCGACGCCTACCCCAGCCTGCCGGTTGTCGCCGGCGGCATGGTCGGCAGTGCACAGGGCTGGGTCGAGGCCCCCTATGTCACCACCCCGGCCGACGCCGCAACGCTTGCCGGCCATGCCGCGCGGGTGAAGACCGCTGCCGGCCGCGTCATCCCGATTGCCCCCGGCGTCTTGCACGATGCGCCGGACGGCATCCCCGACGTGATGCGGGGCGAGGAAATCCAGATCGCCGGCGCCCTGGCCGAGAATGCCGCCTGGGCACGGAATGCCTGCGTCGCGATGCCCGGCACCCATTCCAAATGGGTCCGTGTCGCCGACGGCCGGATCACCGGCTTTTCCTCCTACATGACGGGCGAGCTGTTCGCGGTCCTGAAGACCCATTCGCTGCTCGGCCGGCTGATGCCCGCCGGCCGCGAGGCCTCGCCCGAGGACGAGGACGAGGCGTTCGCCATCGGCATCCGCGCCGCGCAGGCCGCCGGTCCGGGCGACCTGCCGCACCAGCTGTTCGCCACCCGCACGCTCGGCCTGACCAAGCGCCTGCCCGCGGAAAGCCTGTCGCATTACCTCTCGGGCCTGCTGATCGGGCATGAACTTCGCTCCGGCCTCGCAGCGCTGCGAACGGAGTTTCCGCCCGACACGCCGCTGCTGCTGGTCGGCGATCCCCGGCTGTGCCGCCGCTACACCCGCGGGCTGGCCGGCTTCGGCGTCACGCCGACCGCACAGTTGGGCAACACCGCTCCCCGCGGTCTTTTCCAGTTCGCGGCCGCAGCCGGGCTGCTGCCGTCCGCTGCCGCATCGGCCGGCCCTGCCGCAACCGCCAGCATCACGAGCGCACTATGACCGATCCCACGCTTTCCGCCCGCCTCGACGCCGCCTTCACCGCCCTGCCGCTGGTCGCGATCCTGCGCGGCCTGACCCCGGCCGAAGCGGAGCCGGCGGCGGCGGCCTTGTACGAGGCGGGTTTCCGCCTGATCGAGGTTCCGCTGAACTCGCCGGACCCGTTCGACAGCATCGACGCCATCCGCCGCAGCGTGCCGGCCGATGCCCTTGTCGGCGCCGGGACGGTGATGACGCTGGAGCAGGTCGACCGGCTGGCCGGCATCGGCGCCGATCTGGTGGTGATGCCCCACGCCGACACCGCAATCATCCGCGCCGCCAAGGCGCGGTCGATGGGCTGCACCCCCGGCGTCGCCACCGCGACGGAGGCCTTTGCCGCGCTGGCTGCCGGCGCCGACGCGCTGAAGCTGTTCCCGGCGGAACAGATGCCGCCGGTGGTGGTCAAGGCCCTGCGCGCGGTGATCCCGCACAGCGTGCGGCTTCTGCCGGTCGGCGGCATCACGCCCGACACGATGCAACCCTACCGCATCGCCGGCGCCTCCGGCTTCGGCCTCGGGTCCGCACTCTACAGCCCCGGCCTGCCGGTGGCGGAGCTGGCCGCCCGTGCCGCCCGCTTCGCCCGGGCCTGGGCCGAGGGAGCGGGCGCGGGCGCACGCTGAGTTTCCCGTTTCCACCCCACCGTCTTCCACCCCATCGCCTTTCAACGACCGGCACGCAAGCCGGCGCACCATAGAGGGAATGCCATGAAGGTTTCCGCACGCCTGTCCCGCACAATTCTGTCGGCCGGCCTGTCCGCCGGCCTGCTGATCGCCGGCGCCGCCGCCGTCCAGGCCGCCGACTACCCGACCAAGCCGGTCGAGCTGATCGTCCCCTACGCCGCCGGCGGCGGCACCGATCTGGTCGCCCGCGCCTTCGCCGATGCGGCCAAGAAGCAGCTGCCCCAGTCGATCGGCGTGGTCAACAAGACCGGCGGCGGCGGTGCCGTCGGCCTGACCGAAATCATGGCCGCCCGCGCCGACGGCTACAAGATCGGCATGGGCACTGTCGAGATCACCCTGCTGCCCCACATGGGCGTCGCCCGCTTCTCCGTCGACGATTTCACGCCCGTCGCCCGCCTGAACGCTGAGCCGAGCGCCATCACCGTCAAGGCCGACGCGCCGTGGAAGACGGTGGAGGAGTTCCTGGCGAACGCCAAGGCCAACCCGGGCAAGGTGCGCATCGGCAATTCCGGCACCGGCGCCATCTGGCATCTCGCCGCCGAGGCGCTGGAGGAGAAGACCGGCACGACCTTCAACCACATCCCGTTCGACGGCGCCAATCCGGCCGTCACCTCGCTGCTGGGCGGCCACATCGAAGCGGTTTCGGTCAGCCCGGCCGAGGTGTCGAGCCAGCTCGCCGCCGGCCAGCTCCGCATGCTCGCCGTGATGGCCGACCAGCGCCAGAAGAATTTCCCCGACGTGCCCACCCTGAAGGAGAAGGGCATCGACCTGTCGGTCGCCACCTGGCGCGGCATCGTCGTGCCGAAGAAGACCCCGGCCGCGGTGGTCGACACCCTGCGCACCGCCAGCAAGGCGGCGGCCGAGGACCAGGCCTTCCGCGACCAGCTGGCCAAGATGAACCTGACCTGGGCCTATGCCGACGGTCCGGAATTCGGCCAGGCCATGCAGAAGGACAACGCCTTCTTCAAGGACCTGATGACCAAGCTGGGCATGGCGAAGTAACGCCGGACCGCTGCCGGCCCCGGCGGTCCGCCGCCGGGGCGCCTTCCTTCGTGAGAAGACCGGACCATGAGCAACGCCCCCGCCCGGAGCGATGCGTCAAGGCAGTCCGACGCGATCCCGATGACGACGAAGATCGCCAATCTGGTGATTTCCGCCGTGCTGATCGCCATCGCCGCCTCGGCCATCGCCACCACCGCCGATTTCCCGAAAAGCATGCTGGCGACCGATGTCGGCGCTGCACGCTTTCCCATCATCCATGCCGGCGCGCTGATCCTGCTGTGCCTGATCCTGATCGCCAACACGCTGCGGGCACCGACCGCCGCGCCAGCCGGCGGGCCGCCGGTCGGCGTCGCCGGCTATGCCGGCGTGGCGCTGGGCATGCTGGCGACCGCCGGCTGCATCGCCGCCATGGAGTATGTCGGCTACGGCCCGGCCACCGCCGTCTACATGGCCGTCATCATGGCGCTGATGGGACAGCGCAGCCCGCTCTGGAACCCCGTGCTGGCGGTCGGCGTGACCGGGCTGATCTATGCGGTCTTCCATTACGCGCTTCTGGTGCCGCTGCCGGTGGGGAGCCTGTTCGAATGACCCGCACCACCAATCCCGTGATGGGAGGCCGCCACCATGCATGAATTCGATCTCCTGATGGGCGGCTTCGCGGCGCTGGCCGGCAACCCCCTGGCGCTGGTGCTGGCGCTGGTCGGCGTCTCGCTCGGCATCGTCATCGGCGCCCTGCCCGGCCTGACCGCGACGATGGGCGTCGCCATCCTGCTGCCCTTCACCTTCGGCATGGACCCGGTGTCGGGCCTGCTGATGATCTCCGGCGTCTTCTTCGGCGGCATCTATGGCGGGTCGGTCACCGCCATCCTGCTGCGCATCCCCGGCACCCCGGCCGCCGCCGCCACGGCGATGGACGGCTTCGAGCTGACCAGGAAGGGCATGGCCGGCGTGGCGCTGGGCACGGCGACGCTCTCCTCCTTCCTGGGCGGCACCGCCAGCATCGTCGTCCTGATCTTCATGGCCCCGCTGCTGGCCGGCTTCGCCCTGGAGTTCAGCGCGTCGGAGAGCTTCGCGCTCGCCGTCTTCGGCCTGAGCATCATCGCCAGCATCTCCGGCCGGTCGGTGGTCAAGGGGCTGATCGCCGGCTTCCTCGGGCTGCTGATCGCCACGGTCGGCATGGACCCGATGGACGGCTTCCCCCGCTTCACCGGCGGCTATACCGAGCTGTTCAACGTCCCCTTCATCCCGGTGATGATCGGGCTGTTCGCCGCCTCCGAAGCCTTCAAGTCGCTGGAGGATCCGAAGGTCCGGCTCGGCATGGCGGCGGCGCTGGGCCGCATCATCCCCGACTGGCCGACCTACCGCCGCATGCTCGGCACCGTGGCGCGCTCCACCGGGCTGGGGGTGGTGATCGGCATCATCCCCGGTGCCGGCGCCGACATCGCCGCCTATGTCGCCTACAACGAGGCCAAGCGCTTCAGCCGGACGCCGGAGAATTACGGCAAGGGCGAGCTGGCAGGCGTCGCCGCCTGCGAGGCAGGGGCCAACGGCTGCACCGGCGGCGCGCTGCTGACCATGTTGACGCTGGGCATCCCCGGCGACGCGGTGACCGCGGTGATGCTGGGCGCCCTGACGCTGCAGGGGCTGCAGCCGGGACCGCTGCTGTTCAAGGAACATGCGGATCTGGTCTTCACCCTGTTCGCCGGCATGCTGTTCTGCTACGTCGCCATGCTGGTGATCGGGCTGGGGTCGCTGCGCTTCATGGGCCGGGTGCTGCAGATGCCGAAGTCGGTGCTGACGCCGGTCATCCTGGTGCTGTGCGTGGTCGGCACCTATGCCATCAACAACAGCCTGTTCGACATCGGCATCATGCTGGCGGCCGGCATCGCCGGATACTTCATGCAGAAGTGGGACTTCCCGGCCTCGCCGGTGGTGCTGGCGCTGATCATGGGGCCGATGGCCGAGGCCAATTTCCGCCGGGCGCTGTCGCTGTCGGGCGGCAGCTACGACTTCCTCTACAGCCGGCCGATCACCGCGATCCTGCTGTCCATCGCCATCCTGACGCTGCTGCTGCCGCTGGTGAAGCGCTGGCGGGCGCACCGGCTGGAGAACCGCGCCGGCGGTACCGCCAGCTCACTCAACAAAGCCTGACAACAAGGGACCATCCGCATGTTCGACGATCTGAAGGGCCGCCGCGTCCTGATCACCGGCTCCACCCAGGGGATCGGGCTGGCCGCGGCGCAGGCCTTCGCCCGCCGCGGCGCCAAGGTCGGCATCAACGGCCGCAAGGAGCCGGCCGGACTCGACGCCACGCTGGCCGCCATGGCGGCGGACGGCGGCGAGGCCGCCTTCTTCGCCGGCGACCTCTGCTCCGGCGACGCCTGCAAGGCGGTGGTGGATGCCTTCGTCGAGCGGTTCGGCGGCATCGACGTGCTGATCAACAATGCCGGCGGGCTGGTCGGCCGCAAGCCGCTGGAGGAGATCGACGATTCCTTCTTCGACGCGGTGACCGACCTCAACGCCCGCTCCGCCCTGATGACGACCAAGCATGCGCTGCCGCACCTGCGCCGGTCGGCCGGGGAGAGCGGGCAGACCTCCTCGGTCATCCTGGTCGGCTCGGTCGCCGGCTATACCGGCGGCGGGCCGGGGGCCGGGCTGTATGGCGCGGCCAAGGCGTGGCTGCACAACATCCAGAAGAACTGGGTCGCCTTCCACACCAAGGACGGCATCCGCTTCAACACGGTGTCGCCGGGCACCTTCGATACCGCCTTCCACGCCGACAAGGACGAGGCGGCCAAGGCCCGGGTGTCGACCGGCATCCCGATGGGCCGCTTCGGCCAGCCCGCCGAATGCGCCCCGACCTTCCTGTTCTTCGCCTCGCACGCCTGTTCCGGCTACATCACCGGGCAGGTGCTGGACGTCAACGGCGGGCAGTTCATGCCCTGACCCACAGGGCCGGACTCGCCGGACCGGGCCGGCCGGCGGATGGAACGTTTGGAACGCCGTGAAACAGGTTTCCGCACCCTGTTCACTGTTCCATCCGCCCGGCACCGCCGGATCTCCGGCCCCGTTGCCGAAAGAGTGTAACGCCGGCCCGGGGCCGGCGGGACTCATTTCCCGAACAGCTCGGCCGCCACCGCATCCAGCAGGGCATCGTCGCTCTGCTGGTTGCCGTTGGTGAGGAAAATCAAGGCGGTCCGCCGGCCGGGGTAATAGCGGACGTCGGCCTCGAACCCGTCATAGCGCCCGTCATGGCCGACGCCGCGGCCCCAGCGGTCCTTCCACAGCGCGACGCCCAGCCCCTGCCCCTCCTCGTTCTCCGACGGAGCCTGCATACGCTTGACCATCGCCGGGCCCAGCAGGCGGCCGTCGCGGAACAGGGCGAAGACGAACCGTTCCAAATCCCCGGCGGTGGCGACCAGCGGCCCGTCGCCGGTCGTGGCAGCCCAGGACCGGCGGCTGACGTCGCCCTCCTCGCCATAGCCATGGGCAAGGCTGCGGTCGCGCGGATCGGCGCCGACACTGGTCGACGCCATGCCGGCCCGCTCCAGCACCCGGCGTTGCAGCACCTGCGCGAAGGGAGCCCCGTCGCGCGCCGACGCGATGTGGCCGAGCAGGACATAGTTGCTGTTGGAGTAGGCGTAATGCCCGCCGACCGGACCGGTCGCCGGCTCGCCATGGGCATAGGCCAGCAGTGCGCCGCCGCGCGGCAGCCGGTCCGGTCCGGCCGCCTCGTCCTCCGCATAGGCGTCGGTGAGATAGTCGGGAATGCCCGAACTGTGGTCGAGCAGATGGACCAGCCGTGCCCGGCCGGCGTTGGCGAGGCGGCCGAGCGCCAGATCCCCCGCCAGTTCCCGCACCGGCTGGTCGAGCGCCGCCAGCCCCTCCTCCACCTGCTGCAGCACCGCGACGGCGGTCGCCATCTTGCCGACCGAGGCGACGTAGAAGCGCGTGTCCTCCGTCACCGGCCGCTTGCCGCGCCGGTCGGCGATGCCCGACACGACGACGCGCCGGCCATCGGGACCGGACACCAGCAGGACGCCGCCGTCGAGCTCCTCGTCGGCGAGGAAACGGTCGAGCAGCCGTTGCAGGCGGTCGGACCCGGCAACAGGCCCGGCGGCGGCAGGGATGGGCAGGAGCGCAAGACCCAGCAGGACCGCTGCGGCCAGCGCCAGCCCCCGCATCGGCAGGCACACGGCCCGAGTTGGAGCCGCATCCGGTCGGCCCCGTCCGCAACGCTGCATGGCCCTGCCCCCTTCCAGTGCGCGGCCCGGCCGGAAACCGCCGAACGCCATGGCCGGCCCCGAGGGTAGGTCGAGCAATCGGAACGCCGCAAGGGGGCGGCGCCGGATCAGGTGAAGCTGTCGGTCAGCCCGAGATTCTTCAGGTCGAAGCCGGCCTCCTTGCAGGTCTGGCGGATCTTGCGGACGGCAGCCAGCAGTTCCTTGCCCTGGCTGAGCGTCGGCGGCGTGCGCAGGATCTGGGCGAAGAGTTCCTGGTTCATCTGGTATCTCAGCGTATTCTTGGGATCGTTTTCCAGATGCAGGAGGAACATGTCGTCGAAGATATTGCTGTCGACGGTGCGGGATTTCGAGGTCTTCACCCGCTTGAACCAGCTCATGCTCTTGGCCAGCTTGGAGTTTTGCTCCACCGTCTTCATCTCGCTCGACAGCTTGGCGTAGGCGGCGGTGTCATCCTCCTTGTCGCTGAGGAACATCTTGAAGATGCAGAGCGCCTTGGTCTTGGTCGGCTCCCCGCGGAAATCCAGCACCATCCAGGGGAACAGCACCCGCTTGAGACGGTCGATCGAGGTCTGGACGGAGTCCACCGCCATGTTCATGGCGACGGCCCCCTGGCTCCGCGACAGGGCGGCATAGACGAGGGCACGACGGGTTTCCACCGGCGCGAACGCGATCTTCTGGGCAACGGACGCCACGCGAACACCCTCCTTATCAAAGGGATATTTCTGGTCCGTCGGGGGTAACACACATAACTATGTGGGTTCAATGCGATGTGCATTTCGTGCTGGAATGGGAAAGTTATGCGGCCGGTGCTTTGGTAAGGCCAACGGTGTAGATTTCCCAAAGATCGACGCCAGCGAAAAATAAACAGGAATGTTCCGACCTATTGTATTGGCACCTGTCGAATGCCGAATTTTACAACGCACAATTCTCAATTCATTGCTCGATATTCCAGAAATAAGACAATATTCACATTTCTCTTATATGTTCGGCGGTATTCGCAAAGCATACCCTGAAACCTTGCGCCCGGAATCGGAATCGAGGGTCGCGCTTGAGCGTCTGGCGCGATTCACCGTAGTTGGAGGTGGATCATGGGTCGGAGCCATTCGTCGGACCTTCGGGTTCGGATTTACGGAGAGATCGAGCAAGGCGGATCACGCCGGAGGGCGGGTGGCACGCTGGCACCGCATGCCGGCCTCCCGATCGGCTGGGTGGAGATCGGCGAGCCGTCAAGCCCACCGCCAGGCGTCCGCCCGGCCCCCACAACCAAAAGTCTGTGACACGTTCCGCCGGGCGCGTGCCCCTCCGTTCGCAAGCATTCGATGCTGCTTTCATCTACCCGGAGGAAACGCGGGACGGGACGGGTCCGTCAAAAGGAAACCAGTATCCTGGCCTGAGCGGTCAGGGTGCCGCGGCTGGTTTCCGGCCCATCGGTCAGCGCCATGCCGACATTCATGCCGGCCTGCAGGGTCTGCCCGAGCGTGTAATCGACGCCGGCTCCCAGCCCCACCAGCGTGGTATCGGCCCGTTCGCCGATGCTCCGAAGGGTCCCGATATTGTAGTTGTGGCCATGGCCGACATCGAGAAACGCAAAGGGAGAAACGGCGTCCTCCAGCGGGCCGATCCCGGTATCGCCGAGATGGCCCAGGGCGGAGAACGGCGGCACCCGCACTTCGTTGCGCAGCACGAAACCGGTATCGACGCTGCCGTCGTTCAGCGTGTATCCGCGGGTGGCGTACAGGCCGCCGATGGCAAGCTGCTCGGTTTCCGGCAGTGCCTTGTCCACCATCTGGCCCGTGATCTCGGTGTTCCAAGAGACATCACCCAGCCACGGCACTCCGGTCAAGGGGGCCGTCCGGCTGAACACCCCGTAGAGATAGGCGTAATCGGCATCCTCGACGCGGCCGTTGGAAAAGCTGTTCCATGCCGCACGGCTGTTGCCGGGCACCATACCGGCCCGGTTGACCACGGCGCGGAGGTCGATGGCGGTCGACCCGCCGCCGGCCTGGGACCAGGAGCCGCCCCAACCGGCCGTCAGGTCGAACACCCCGGCGGACCCGCTGGCAAGCCGGGCTCCCTGGCTCAGCACCTTGCGCGACAGCCACTTCGGCGTCACGCCGCCGTAGAGGTCACCCCATCCGGCAAGGTTCCCGTCGATGTTGGACATCGCCGAGCGGTATAGGATCGGCAGTTCGACGGTGGTGTTGCGAATGGTGAGAAGCCCGTCGTCGCTGTCTTGGGAGGTGCCGACGAAGCTGGGGGTCAGGCTCAGCGCCTGCCGTGCAAAGGTCGGGATGATGATGCGCCCGGCATGGCTGGCGTAGGATGGGCGGCTGTTTCCCGACAGGGCCAGGAGACCGGGGGCGGATACCGTATCGCGGCTGCCGGTCAATTGATACGACAGGGTCAGGTCGTTGAGTGTCTCGATCCCCGCAGCGAAGCCGATGAAGACGCGGTCGAGGCTCCGGCTGCGCAAGCTGCCGGTGTTGGACACACCGGCGAAGGCTTGCCACGGCCGGCGGCGGGTGATCTCCAGCGTCAGGTCGCTGGAGCCCGGATCGGATCCAGGCTCGAACACCCCGTTGAGCTGGCGGTAGGGGAAGCGGTTCAGCCAGTCGAGGTCCTCGGAAATGCGCTCGGCCTCGATCAGCCCGCCGGCCGGCGCGCGGATGGTGGCGGCAAGACCGTCGCCGGCCGCGGTGCCGTCCGCCTCCAGGACGCGGATTTTGCCTGTCCGGAAGGGCAGGACACGGAGTTGCAGCACGCCCGCGGTGATCTCCTGGGGCGGGGCGGTGATCGAGACGAAGGGCCGCCCGGTCTCGCGATAGGCTTTGGCCAGGGCCGCCTGGGCCTCCGCCAACCGCCTGCGCGAGAGGGGCTGGCCGAGGAGCGGGCCGAGCGCGTCGACAATGCGCTGCCGGTCCAGCCCCTCCACCCCCGATGACGTGATGCCCGCCGGAGGATCGGGCATCACCGGATCGGTCAGCCCGATGAGCCGGATGCCCTTGAGGTCGACGCCGAGCGGGGTGTCGTCGGCATCGGCTGCCGGGTCGCCACCAGTGCGCAGGCCGCCGCCCTCGCCCGCGACCGCCGGCGGCAGGTTGCGCTCCACCGGTACCGGCGCCTGCGCCACCGCCACGTCAGGAGACAGCGCTTGCAGCAGGACGAGCAGAGTTGCCGGAGCGGCGAGCCATCGTGAGGGTCCGGCCAGCCGGGCCAACGCCGCGGCGGCGCGGCGGGAGGTCGGGCGGGTGGCGGTGGAGCGTGAGACGATCATGGGCCGGAATCATTCCGTTCGTCAGGGCATGGAGAAGCGGAGGAACCGGCCGAACCGTGTGTTCTCCGGATGGGGGGCCGACGTGCAGCCGCTGCTGGCCACGGCACCGCCGATGCAGGCCGCGGCACCGCCAGCGGCATCCTGGGGGCCGGAGCCGCCCGAGGAGTTTCCGGACGTGCCGTCGGCGGCGGCGCTCGCATCGCCGGATGCCGCTTGAGGACCGGCGGTCGGGAAGGACACCGGAGCACCGTCGTCCCGGAAGGGCTGCGTCGTCTGCGAAGCCGTCACCACCACCAGATTTCGCGGCAGGGCCGCAGTGGCGAGAAGCTGCGTCAGCTCCTCCGCCTGCACCGGCCCCGATGGGTCGCGACTGTCCGGGGTGGAGGGCTGCGGCGTCACCGTTTCCCCGGTGGCGGTCACCGTCAGCACCCCGGGCATGAAGGTGAGGCTGTAGTTGGGAGAGGCCACCAGCATGCCCCGCTCGATGGTGTAGGAACCGGCCGGCGAGGCTGTGCCGGCGGCTGTGCTCAGGACCCCGCTGAGCGTGTCGCCGTTGACCAGCCCCTGTCCGCCGACGCTGTAGGTCAAGACCGGGTTCCCCGTCCCGGCGGGACGGCTGAGGCTGTCCGCCGTCACCAGGATCGGACGGGAGGTCACCGTCAGCGCCCCATCGACGTAGGTGACGGTGTAGTTGGACAGCCCGCTGCCCTGGGCCGACGACGCCGCAATGGCGTAGCTGCCGATCCCGGCGGTGACCGCCGTTCCGGTGCTTGCCAGCGTCACGCCGGTCACGCTGTCGCTGTTCTTCAGCCCGGTGGCGGTGAAGCCGGTCAGCGAGGCGCTGTCGCCGTAGGTCTTGCGCGCGGCGTCGGCGCTGACCGTCAGCGCGGCGGGATCGACCGTCAGCGTGCCATCGGCATAGGTGATGGTGTAGTTGGACAGCCCGCTGCCCTGGGCCGACGAGGCCGAGATGCCATAGCTGCCGACCCCGGCGGTTGCCGCCGTGCCGGTGCTGGTCAGGCCGACCGACGACACGTTGTCGCTGTTCTTCAGCCCGGTGGCGGTGAAGCCGCTCAGCGAGGCGGTGTCGCCGTAGGTCTTGCGCGCGGCGTCGGCGCTGACCGTCAGCGCGGCGGGATCGACCGTCAGGGTGCCGTCGGCATAGGTGATGGTGTAGTTCGACAGACCGCTGCCCTGGGCCGACGAGGCGGTGATGGCATAGCTGCCGACCCCGGCGGTTGCCGCCGTGCCGGTGCTGGTCAGGGAGACCCGGGTCACGCTGTCGCTGTTCTTCAGGCCGGTGGCCGTGTAACCGCTCAGCGTGGCGCTGTCGCCGTAGGTCTTGCGCGCCGCATCGGCGCTGACCGTCAGCGCGGCGGGATCGACCGTCAGCGTGCCGTCGGCATAGGTGATGGTGTAGTTCGAGAGGCCGCTGCCCAGGGCCGACGAGGCGGCGATGACGTAGCTGCCGATCCCGGCGGTGGCTGCCGTGCCGGTGCTGGTCAGGCCGACCGACGACACGCTGTCGCTGTTCTTCAGGCCGGTGGCGGTAAAGCCGGTCAGCGTCGCGGTGTCGCCGTAGGTCTTGCGCGCGGCGTCGGCGCTGACCGTCAGCGCGGCGGGATCGACCGTCAGGGTGCCGTCGGCATAGGTGATGGTGTAGTTTGCCAACCCACTGCCCTGGGCCGACGCCGCCGAGATGCCATAGCTGCCGACCCCGGCGGTTGCCGCAGTGCCGGTGCTGGTCAGGCCGACCGACGACACGCTGTCGCTGTTCTTCAGCCCGGTGGCGGTGAAGCCGGTCAGCGAGGCGGTGTCGCCGTAGGTCTTGCGCGCGGCGTCGACGCTGACCGTCAGCGCGGCGGGATCGACCGTCAGCGTACCATCGGCATAGGTGATGGTGTAGTTCGACAGGCCACTGCCCTGGGCCGACGAGGCGGTGATGGCGTAGCTGCCGATCCCGGCGGTGGCTGCCGTGCCGGTGCTGGTCAGGCCGACCGACGACACGCTGTCGCTGTTCTTCAGCCCGGTGGCGGTGAAGCCGGTCAGCGAGGCGGTGTCGCCGTAGGTCTTGCGCGCGGCGTCGGCGCTGACCGTCAGCGCGGCGGGATCGACCGTCAGCGTGCCGTCGGCATAGGTGATGGTGTAGTTCGACAGACCGCTGCCCAGGGCCGACGAGGCGGCGATGGCATAGCTGCCGACCCCGGCGGTTGCCGCCGTGCCCGTGCTGGCCAGGGAAACCCCGGTCACGCTGTCGCTGTTCTTCAGGCCGGTGGCCGTGTAACCGCTCAGCGAGGCGGTGTCGCCGTAGGTCTTGCGCGCGGCGTCGGCGCTGACCGTCAGCGCGGCGGGATCGACCGTCAGCGTGCCGTCGGCATAGGCGATGGTGTAGTTGGACAGCCCGCTGCCCAGGGCCGACGAGGCGGTGATGGCGTAGCTGCCGACCCCATCGGTCGCCGCCGTGCCACCGCTGGCGGCCAGGGTCACCCCGGTCACGCTGTCGCTGTTCTTCAGGCCCGTGACCGCATAGCCGCTCACGCTCGCCGTATCGCCGTAAGTCTTGGTCACGTCGTCGGCGGTGACGGTCAGCGTTGCCGGGTTCACCGTCAGCGTGCCGCCGGTGTAGCTCACCGTGTAGTTGGAAAGCCCGCTGCCCTGGGCCGACGACGCCGTGATGCCATAGCTGCCGACCCCGTCGGTCGCCGCCGTGCCGCCGCTGGCGGCCAGGGAGACCCCGGTCACGCTGTCGCTGTTCTTCAGGCCGGTGGCGGTGAAGCCGCTCAGAGTAGCCGTATCGCCGTAGGTCTTGGTCACGTCGTCGGCGGCGACGGTCAATGCCGCCGGGTTCACTGTCAGCGTGCCGCCGGTGTAGCTCACCGTGTAGTTCGACAGGCCGCTGCCCTGGGCCGCCGCCGCCGCAATGCTGTAGCTGCCGACCCCGGCGGTCGCCGCCGCGCCGGTGCTGGACAGGGAGACCCCGGTCACGCTGTCGCTGTTCTTCAGGCCCGTGACCGTGTAGCCGCTCAGGCTCGCCGTATCGCCGTAGGTCTTGGTGGCGGCGTCGGCGGTGACCGTCAGCGCCGCCGGAGTCACGGTCAGCGCGGCGTTGCCGTAATAGAACACGCGATAATCCGTGCCCTTGGCGCTGGTGACCGTCGCGTTGGACGCGGGCTGGCTGGCGGTGGCCGGCGTTGCCGAAACGGCGGCGGTCGGGTCGGTTGCAATCGTGGCTCCGACCAGGGTCAGGCTGTCGCCGGCCTTGCCGAAGATGTAGCTGCCGAGGCTGCTCTGCGTGCCGATCGCAGTCACCGTGCCCGAACCGCTGCCATAGACCGTGTCGGCCGACAGGGCCTTGACCCAGGTCACGGGCGCCATGGCGTAGAGAACGGGATAATAGCCGCTGCTGGGCGGCACCCAAACGCTGTCGAAATCCCAGCCGGAGGCCCCCGCCATGAACGACGCCGTGTCCTGGAACTGCGCCGTCGTCAGGCCGGTCATTCCCGTCACCGTGGATGCGCTACCCGCGTGTTCGGTGGTCCCGGCGACGGTGGTGTCGAAATAGGACGATGTGATGGTGGCGCCTATGTAGTTAAATCCGGCGAACCCGCCGACCCACGACGATCCCGATACAGCTTTCGCCGCATAGGATTGACTGATGGCGCCGTTGTTCGTCCCGACAAAGCCGCCGGCCGTATTATCGCCGGATACGGCGCCGCCGGTTGCGTAGGATTGGGAAATGCTGCCCGTGTTGTAGGCGACGAAACCGCCGGTGTCAGTGCCGTTGGTTGCCGTCACCGCCCCCGTGGCGTAGGACTGGGTGATCGTGCCGGAATTCTTGGCGGCAAAGCCGCCGGCCGTGCTACGGCCGGTGACGTCTCCGGTCACATAGGACTGGGTGATCGTGCCGGTGTTCTCGCCGACCAGACCGCCCATCACGTCGCTGCCGACCACGTTGCCGCCGACCGTGGATTGCGACACCGTTACCGTGCTGTAGGAGCGGCTGATGGTGCCGGTGTTCTTGGCGACGAGGCCGCCCACGTAAGATCCCTGGACGCTGCCGGTGATATAGACGTTGGTGATGATGCCGCCGTTTTCGCCGACAAGACCGCCGACGTAATTGCCGGCGCCGATGAGGGCGACGTCGGTCAGGCCGAGGTTCCTGACGCCGCCGGCGGCGCCGATGACGCCGAACAGCCCCTGGTTCATCCCGGAGTAATCTTCCGGCTTGATCGCCAACCGCTGGATGACGTGCCCCTGGCCGTCGAGCGAGCCGGTGAACGGGGTCGAGCTGCCTCCGACCGGCACGAACCCGTACTTGATCCCGCTGAGGCTCCACATGCCGGCCGCGTTGCTGCCGCCGGTCTCGCCGGCGTCCACGTCGGCGGCCAGCGTGTAGGCAGCGGACAGGTCCAGCGCCATCAATTGAAGCTGATGGGCGTTGACGATGGATGTCGCGTATTCCGAGCGCAGGAAGGGCCGGGTTTGCCCGTCGACCATATACCAGGTGTTGTTGAAGTCGAAGCTGGTATAGGACGCGGAGGAAAAGGCGTCCGTTGTGGCCAAGCCAGTGACCATGCCTTCGGTGCTGTCCTGGCCTGTCGTGCCCTTGTCCCAATAGGAGGAGGAGACGATGCCGCCGGCCGCAACGCCGAGGAATCCACCCGTGTAGGCAGTCCCCCGCCCCAATATCGATCCCGTGGCGTAGGATCGCGCAATGGTGGCACTGCCGTCGTTCATCCCGACAAAACCGCCGACGAACGTGCCTTGGGTGACGCTTGCCGTGGTGTAGGAATCCGTAATGGAGCCGCTCAAATTGTTGAGACCGACAAAACCGCCGGTCGAGCCACCGCCGCCCGTCACGCTGCCCGTGACATAGGATTGGCTGATGGTCCCGGTGTTGGTGCCGGCCAGACCGCCGACGTTTCCACCAGATCCCGTCACAGCCGTCGTGGCATAGGACTGGCCGATGGTACCGGCGTTGCTGCCAACCAGACCGCCGACCCCGCCCCCTCCCGTCACGGTTCCCGTCGCATAGGCGTTGACGATGGTGCCGTTGTTCTCGCTGGCAAGGCTGCCGGCCTGCGCCTCGGTGCCGGTGATGGTGACATCGGTCAGGCCGATGTCGCGGATGCTGCCCGCCGTGCCGACGACGCCGAACAGCCCCAGCTTCGCGCCCGTATCCGTGGAGGCGAAGGTCAGCCCCCGGATGACATGGCCGCCGCCGTCGAGCGAGCCGGTGAAGGGCTGCTGGGAATCCCCCACCGGTGCGAAACCGCTCTGGTTTCCGCTGATGCGCCACATACCGGCGGCGCTGCTGGCGCCGGTGTCCCGGGCGTCGATGTCGGTGGCCAGCGTGTAGGCGGCGGACGGGTCCATCCCCATCAATTGAAGCTGATGGGCGTTGCCGATGACGGTGGAATATTCGGACCGCAGGAATGGCCGCGTATACCCCTCGACCATATACCAGGTGTTGTCGAAGTCGAAGCCGGAATAGGACGCGGAGGAGAAGGCGTCCGTTGTGGTCAAGCCATCGACCGGGCCATCACTGCTGTCCTGGCCTGTCGTGCCCGTGTCCCAATAGGAGGAGGAGGCCGTGCCGCCGGCGACAATGCCGATGAATCCACCCGTGTAGAATCTCCCCCGCCCCGATATCAATCCCGTGGCGTAGGATCGCGCAATGGTGGCACTGCCGTCGTTCATCCCGACAAAACCGGCGACACTATTGCCTTGGGTGACGCTTGCCGTGGTGTAGGAATCCGTAATGGAGCCGCTCAAATTGTTGAGACCGACAAAGCCGCCGGTCGAGCCGCCGCCGCCCGTCACGCTGCCCGTGACATAGGATTGGGTGATGGTCCCGGTGTTGGTGCCGGCCAGACCGCCGACGTTGCCACCAGATCCCGTCACAGCCGCCGTGGCATAGGACTGGCCGATGGTCCCGGTGTTGGTACCGGCCAGACCGCCGATGTCGCCGCCGGTCCCGGTCACGCTTCCGATGGCGTCGGATAGGGTGATGGTCCCCGCGTTGTCGCCGATCAGAACGCCGACTTTGCCGCTGGCCCCGGTCACGCTCCCGGTGACGTGGGTTCGGGTGATGGTACCGGCGTTGCTGCCGGCCAGAACGCCGACGGAGCCTTTGCCGCTCAGGGTGGCGCCGGTCAGGGTGAGATCCCTGACGATGCCGCCGCTTTCGATCACCGCGAACAGGCCGACGTTATCCGTCCCGGGGGCTTTGACCGTCAGGTTGGAGATTGTGTTGCCCAGCCCGGCCAAGGTTCCGCCGAAGTTTTGGATCACCAACGAGCTGTCGTAGGTGGTTCCCGCCGCGTCCAGGTTCTTGACCAGCGCGTAACGCTCCGACCGCCCGGTGCTGTCGATGAAATCCAGATCCTCCATGCTGGAAATCGTCTGGTAGTACTGGAGCGCTCCCGTCTCGCCGATCCGCAGCCTGGGGCCGGAACCCGACATCGTGACCGATGCGTTGCTTGCGATCGTATAGCCCCGGCCCACGCCATATTGCAGGTCCAGCCCGGCACTGTTTCCCGTTGCGGTGATCGGGGCGTTGATGACGATGTCGCCGGCCGCGGCGAGCGTCAGCATGGAGCCGGTGGACCATGTCACGGGTGCCGCCACGGTGATGGTGCCGTCCTGGCTGCCACCCGACCCGGTGGACACCGTGACGTTGGCCGATGTCAGGGCGTTGTTCAGGGTGGCAACGCTGAGCACGCTGTCGTTGCCGTTGGCGGTGTACGTGCCGGAGATGGTGCTGTCCGATCCCGCGGAAATCGTCACGTTGTAGGGGTCGAGCAGCAGCGAGCCGAACGCGCCCTCCGCCGCGGTCAGGTCCGCGGTGCCGCGGAAGGACAGGGTTGCCTTGCCCGACACCTCGGCATCACCGCCCTTGCCGTCCGCACCGGCCCCCCGCGCCGTGATCGCACCGGCGAAGTCGGTATGCTCGTCCGACCACACCACCACGCTGCCGCCATCGCCGCCATCGCCGTCGGCGGACAGCCGCGCCCCGGCGGCGACGGTGGTCGTCCTGGCATTCGCCACAGTCTCCTTCAGCGTCTTGCGGGCGGCGTCCTTGCCGCCCTGATAGTCGCCGCCCACCGCAATGGCGCCGCCGCGGCTGCCGGAGACGTCCACCGTGGCCGTGCCGGTCACGGTCACCGACGAGCCGGCCACCGCCACCGTGCCGCCCTTGCCCGCAGTGTTCTTTCCCCCCTTGCCTTTTTCCGCCGATCCCCTGGCCGACAGCGTGCCGGTGACCGTGGCCTTGCCGCCGGAGACCCGGATGTCGCCGCCCTCGACCGCGCCGGTTTCCGTCGTTCGGGTCGCGGCGAGGGTGCCGCCCGCCTCCACCGTGCCGCCGTCGCCGGCGGTCAGGAAGATGCGTCCCCCGCTGCTGGCGGTGCCGGTGGCGGCGATCACGCCGCCGGTGTTCCCGGCCAGCGCATAGACGTTGCCGCCGTTGGCGCGGATCTCCGCCGTCGCCGCGGCGATCCGCCCGGAGGTCTTGGCCGCGGTATCGCTCCCGCCGACCTTGACCTGGAACTTGCCGCCCTCGACCGCGCTATCCTTCACCAGCACCTCGTAGCCGGCGGCGAGGCCCACCGTGCCGTCGGGGGCGGTCAGGGTGCCGGTGTTGGTCACTTCACGCGCGATCAGCGCCACGTCGCCGCCCAGCGAACCGATCGACCCGGCGTTGGTCACCGTCGCCTTGGACGTGCCGGAGAAGCTCTTGTCGCCGCCGTTCAGGAAGGCCGCGTCCGGAATGTCGAGGGTGGAGGCGGTGAAGGATCCGCCGGTGAGCACCTTTCCGCCCGGCCCCACCGCCACGCCGGCCGGGTTGACCAGGTAGACCGAGCCGGTCGCGGTCAGCGAACCGTCGATGCGCGAAGGGATGTTGCCGGTGACGCGGTTCAGCGTCGCGCCGCCGCCATTGTTGATGGCGACGCTGTTCCCCGCCCCGATGGAGAAGCTGTTCCAGTTGATGACGGCGTTCCGGGAGGTCTGGTCGATGATGACGCTGGTGCCCGACGGGGTGGCGATGGACACCGCGCCGGCGGCGACCGACGGGCCGGCCGGCAGGGTCTGGGCCGAGGCCGGTGCGATGGCGCTTTCCATCAGGGCGACACTGGTGATCAGCCACAGCGACAGCCTGGCCAGGGATCGTCCGGAACACCGGGGCGCCGGGTGCCATGGTGTTCCGGACGATCCCCGGCCGGGCGTGGCACCGTGGACTGCCGCCGGCTTCGCAATACGAGCAGTCTTGGCAAGACACGTCATCGCGCTCACAACGCACCCCTGTCGTTCCGCTTGGTGGCGCAGCCGTACCGGCTGCATTCCCGGCTGGATCGTCCTGACAATGTGGAACGACCAGGAGGAGTTGCAGCGCGTCGCTGCGGAACACCCAATGTTGCGAACCATACGGGGGGGCTCGACGGTGCGGCACCCCATGTTCATGGATGCGGCGGAGCATCCCCATGAATATGGGGGAAGGGGAGGGACGCTCACCGATAAGGGGTTGTTGGCCCGGAAAACGCCGATTATCGTCGATTGGTACGTTCATCCCGCGCATGAGGGCGGCGGCAGCCGGTCCGAGCCATGCCGTTCGAGGACAGCAGGGAATTCATGTCATCGCGCCCGGACGACCGACCGCTTTCCGGTTCCCATCAACTCACGGTCGTTCTGGTGGAGGACGACCCGCCGACGCGCGATCATCTGGCGGAAACCCTGACCGCCTGCGACGGCATCGCGCTTCTGGCCACGGCCGACACGCTGGAGGCGGCGCGGGCCGCCTGCGAACGCTTCCTCCCCACCGTTCTGATCACCGACCTGCAATTGCCGGACGGTCACGGCACCCACCTGATCCGCGAGGTTCGCGACCGCTATCCGGCCACCGAGATCATGGTGATCTCGGTGCTGGGCGACGAGGACAGCGTGGTGACGGCGATCCGTGCCGGAGCGTCCGGCTACATCCTCAAGGATTCCGAGCCGGTGGACATGGTGGAGGCGGTCCATGGCCTGATCGAGGGGCGTTCGCCCATCTCCGCCTCCATCGCCCGCTACATCATAAGGCGGGTCCAGGACGGCTCGTTCAAGGACCGCAAGCCGGCGCCGCTGCTGACCCCGCGCGAGACCGACATCCTGTGGGGGATCGCGAAGGGCTTCACCTACAACGACATCGCCGACCGCCTGGGCCTGTCGCGGCAGACGGTGCCGTCCTACATCAAGAACATCTACCGCAAGCTGGAGGTGAATTCGCGGTCGGAGGCGGTCTATGAGGCGATCGGGCGCAAGCTGATCCGGCTTGGAGAGTGATCCCGTGGCCGCGCACCTGGTCGAGGCCCCCGAAGGCCGCGGATGGCTGCGCCTGTTGCGCCGTCCGGTCATCGGCGTGTTCTACCTGACCGTTCTGGCGGTGGGCATCGGCACGCCGCTGTTCACCCTGTCGCCCCCGGAGGGCGGCATCGAGTTCGATCGCGCCATGTTCCGGCCGCTGGAAGCCATCGACCGGCCGGCCGATGTTCCCGAGGCCGCCGTATCCCTGCCCCACAGCTTCAGGGTGCCCGGTGGGGGCCGGTTCGGCGGGGGGCTCTACCGCCTGGAGTTCGATCATTCCCCGAACGGCCCGGAGCAATGGTCCGTGCTGATTCCAAACTATTCCGGCCGCATTCTGGTCCGGGTCAACGGTGCCTTGCTGTACGACAGCGATTGGACGCATTCGGGGCGGATCGTCACCCTGATCTGGCCGGACATCATCGCGATCCCGGCCCCGGTGCTGAAGGCCGGCACCAACACCGTGGAGATCAGCGCGGTGATGCTGTTCGGCCGCAAGAGCTATCTCAGCGCCATCCATGCCGGAGCCGACAGCCTGCTGCGCCCGGTGTACCAGCAGCATCATTTCCTTCTGGTCATGCTGCCGCAACTGCTGTTCGCCTGGCAGTTCGCCTTCAGCGTGATGCTGCTGATCGTCTGGGCGGTTCGCCGCTCCGAGTGGTCCTATATCCTGTATGCCGGCATCCTGTTCTTCAACTCGATCAGCAATCTCGTCGTCATCGTACCGGAGCCGCTGGTTTCTCCACAGATCATGCAGCTTTCGAACCTGGCCTTCTCCTGGGTGACGGCGCTGCTGGTGCCGTTCGCCTTCAGCTTCGTGAACCGCCGGCTGCCGCGGGCCAGCGTCCTGTTCGCGGCATTTCCGGTGGGAGCCACCACGGCATTTTTGCTGCTGCCTCCCGAGATCTTTCATGTCCTGAACTGGTACGTCGCGATGCCGATCGCCTGGGGCCTGTCCTGTTGGGCCGTCGGAGTGCTTTCCTACGCGGCTTTCCGGCGAGGCAACAACAGTGCCCATATGGTCCTGGGCGCAACGCTGCTGTCCTTGCTGATGATCTTCCATGAAGCGCCGATCCTCTACGGCTTGGCCGGCAAGCGGCTGTTCATCAACCCGTTTTCCATCCCCATTTTCATGCTTCTCAGCGTCATCAGCACCGTCCTGATGTGGCGCTTCGCGGCGGCGCTGAACGCTGTGGACCAGTTCAACGCCAACCTTCGCCGAGAGATCGCCGATGCGGAGGCGGCGCTGCGCATCAGCCTGGCCCGCGAGCAGGACCAGGAAAGGGCGATCGCGCTCGAAGCCGAACGGTCGCGCCTGACCCGCGACCTCCACGACGGCATCGCCGGCCAGCTGGTGTCGATGGTGGCGCTCAGCCGGCGGACGGATGCCAAGGTGCGCGACTTCGGCACCGCGGCGCGCAAGGCGCTGGTCGATCTGCGTCTGGTCATCGCCTCGATGGCCGAGGTCGGGGACGACCCCGGCATGATGCTGGCGAATTTCCGGGATCACATCCAACCGCAGCTTCGCACGCTCGGCATCGCCCTGGACTGGCAGATGCGCGCCCTGCCGGAGGGGGCCGGCTGGTCGTCTTCGACTGCGCTGGAGCTGTTCCGCCTGCTTCAGGAGGCGACGATGAACGCCGCCAGGCATTCGGGGGCGGATCGGGTGACGATCGAGATCCGGCCGACCGACGACGGGGTGCGCGTGATGGTCGCCGACGAGGGACGCGGCGGCGCGTCCGACCGCCCCGGCGGCTACGGCCTTGCCAATATGCGGCGACGGGCCCTGGCCATCGGTGCCCGGCTTGCCATCGTCTCCGGTCCGGGCGGCACCCGCATCATTCTGGATCTGCCCAGACCGACAGCTGGACAGTGACCTTGCCCTGGTGCGGTGGCTCTTGCGCATTTTGCCTGGATGGTCCGGCGCGCAACGACGAGGAGGCAGCGACCGTTGCCCAGGCCGAGCAAGACGCCGAAACAGAAACAGTGACCAGCCTCGCGCGCCACGTCACGGCACTCTACCCGCTCAATGCGCCTCTTCCCAATTGTCGCCGATCCCCGCCTCCGCCACCAGCGGCACGCCCAGCTGTGCCGCGCCTTCCATCACCCCGCGGACGATCCGCGCGGCGTCCTCGGCCTCGGCTTCCGGCACCTCGAACAGCAGTTCGTCATGCACCTGCAGCAGCATCCGCGCGCTGCTGCCGGCGGCGGCCAGCGCGGCAGGCATGCGGTTCATCGCCCGCTTCATGATGTCGGCCGCGGTGCCCTGGATCGGGGCGTTGATCGCCTGGCGCTCGGCGAAGGCGCGGCGGGCGGCGTTCTTGTCCTGGATGCCGGGCATGTAGCAGCGGCGGCCGAACAGCGTCACCACATGGCCGTGCTGGCGGGCGAAGCTCTTGATCGACTCCATCCACACCTTCAGCTCGTGGAAGCGCTCCAGATAGGCCTTGATGAAGGCGTTGGCCTCCCCCGGCGCGATGCCGAGCTGGCGGCCCAGCCCGAAGCCGGAAATGCCGTAGATGATGCCGAAATTGATCGCCTTGGCCTTGCGGCGGATGTCCGGCGTCATCTGCTCCAGGGGAATCCCGAACACCTGTGCCGCGGTGGCGGCGTGAATGTCCAGACCGTCGCGGAAGGCGTCCTTCAACGCCTGGATGTTCGCCATCTCCGCCACCAGACGCAGCTCGATCTGCGAATAGTCGACGCTCAGCAGCTTGTGGCCGGGGGACGCGATGAAGGCGCGGCGGATCTTCCTGCCCTCCTCCGTCCGCACCGGGATGTTCTGCAGGTTGGGATCGGTCGAGGACAGCCGGCCGGTGTTGGTCGCCGCCAGCGCGAAGGCGGTGTGGACCCGGCCGGTGACCGGCGAGATCTTCTCCTGCAGCGCGTCGGTGTAGGTGCTCTTCAGCTTGGCGAGCTGGCGCCAGTCGAGAACGCGCTGGGCGATGGTGTGGCCCTGCTCCGCCAACTCCTCCAGCACGCTGCTGTCGGTGGAATAGGCGCCGGTCTTGCCCTTCTTGCCGGTGCCGAGCTTCAGGCCGTCGAACAGGATCTCGCCGAGCTGCTTGGGCGAGCCGATGTTGAAGCTCTGGCCGGCGAGCGCGTGGACGTCCTTCTCGATCTCGGCGAGGCGGACCGACAGATCCTGCGACAGGCCGGCCAGCGCCTGCCGGTCGATGTGCACGCCGGCCCGCTCCATGTCGGCGACCACCGGGACCAGCGGGCGGTCGAGCGTCTCATAGACGGTGACCAGCCGCTCGTCGACCAGACGCGGCTTCAGCAGGGTCCACAGCCGCAGCGTGACGTCGGCATCCTCGGCGGCATAGGCCAGCGCCTTGTCCAGCGGCACCCGGTCGAAGGTGATCTGGTTCTTGCCGGTGCCGCAGACCTCCTTGAAGGGGATCGGCGTGTAGGCGAGATGCAGCTCGGCCAGCTCGTCCATGCCGTGGCCGTGGGCGCCGCCCTCCAGCACGTAGGAGATCAGCATGCTGTCGTCGACCGGCGCCACCCGGATGCCGTTGCGGGCGAACAGCTGATGGTCGAACTTGAAATTGTGGCCGATCTTCAGGACCGACGGATCCTCCAGCACGTCCTTGAGGATCGCCATCGCCTCGGCCGTGGGGATCTGCACCGGCGGCGGCGGGGCGTCGAAATCGAGCTGGCCGGCGACGGTACCCGGCGCGACATGGGCGAGCGGGATGTAGCAGGCCAGACCGGGCGCGGTCGACAGCGACACGCCGACCAGCGTCGCGGTCGCCGGGGTCAGGCTGTCGGTCTCGGTATCCACCGCCAGCACCCCGGTCTCGCGGGCACGGTCGACCCAGGCGCGCAGGGCGTCGGAATCCTGCACCAGCTCGTAGCGCACCTCCGGCACGGCCAGCACCGTCCGGCGGACGGGGCGTTCCTCCGGCCCGGCGGCGGGGGCGGCGGACGGCGGGACGGCCGCATCGGCGGCGGCAGGGGTCCCGGCGGCAGCAGAGGGGGCGGCCGGGGGGGTGGCCGGGAAGGCGGCGCCGTCGGCGAGGCGGCCGTCCTTCTGCATCTCCATCTCGACGCGGGTCACGATGCTGCGGAAACCCTGCGCCCGCAGGAAATCGATCAGCTTCTGGTGGTCCGGCTCGCGGACGCGCAGCTCGTCCAGCGGCTTGGGCGGCGGGGCGTTGTCGTCGAGCAGGACCAGGCGGCGCGACACCCGCGCCTGGTCGGCGAAATCGATCAGCTTCTGGCGGCGGGCCGGCTGCTTGATCTTGCCGGCATTGGCCAGCAGCGATTCCAGGTCGCCATATTCGGTGATCAGCTGGGCCGCGGTCTTCACGCCGATGCCGGGGACGCCCGGCACATTGTCGACGCTGTCGCCGGCCAGCGCCTGGACGTCGACCACCTTGTCCGGCGCGACGCCGAACTTCTCGAACACCTCGTCGGGGCCGATGGTCTTGTTCTTCATCGGGTCGAACATGCCGACGCCGGGACGCACCAGCTGCATCAGGTCCTTGTCGGACGAGACGATGGTGACCTCGCGGCCGGCCTCCTGCGCCAGACGGGCATAGGTGGCGATCAGGTCGTCGGCCTCATAGCCCTCCAGCTCCAGGCAGGGCAGGCAGAAGGCCTCGGTCGCCTCGCGGATCAGGGCGAACTGCGGCTTCAGCTCCTCCGGCGGCTCGGGGCGGTGGGCCTTGTAGTCGGGATAGAATTCGTTGCGGAAATTCAGCCGCTTGCTGTCGAAGACGACGGCGACCGCCTCCGCCTTGATGTCGGCCAGCAGCTTCAGCAGCATGTTGGAGAAGCCGAGCACCGCATTGACCGGCGTGCCGTCGGGCCGGGTCAGCATCGGCAGCGCATGGAAGGCGCGGAAGATGAAGCCGGAGCCGTCGACCAGATACAGGCCGCTGCCGTCGCCGGTCGGGGCGGTGGCCCCAACGGCAGTGTTTTCGGTGGCGGCGGTGGTTCCGGCGTCGCTGGCGGTCATGGTCGTCTCTCGTCCCTTCCTTGCGGGCGCTACCATCGCCGAAGGAAGGCCGGGAGTCGAGAGTCGAGACCGCTATCCGCCGCCGCCCTCCTCCGCCACGCTGCCGACCACCGGGCCGACGAAGGCATAGCCGACGCCGTGCACCGCCTGCACCGGCAGCGGGCAGCCGCTGCGCTCCTCCACCTTGATGCGCAGGCGGCGGACCAGCGAATCGATGGAGCGGCTGTAGGGATCCCAGTCGCGCCCGGTCAGCGCGATGGAGATGTCCTGCCGGCTCACCGGCTCGCCGGGGGCGGTGACCAGCAGCGACAGGAACTTGTACTCGGTCGCGGTCAGCGGCACCGGGGCACCGGTCGGCGGCTGGATGCGCCATTCGACGTCGTCGAACACCCAGGCCTTGCGCGCCTCGCCGGCAACCGGGGCGGGCGGCGGCTCCGGCTGGGCCGGCGCGGCGGTGCCGCCCTTCAGCATCCGGCGCATCAGCGCCTTGATCTGTGCCTCGACCTCCCGGAAATCGACCGGCTTGACCAGATAGACGTCGGCGCCCAGCTCCAGCCCGATCACCCGGTCGATCAGGCCGGACCGCGCGGTCAGCATGACGATCGCCGCATGCGAGGTGGCACGGATGCGACGGGCGACCGAGAAGCCGTCCTCGTCGGGCAAATTCACGTCGAGCACGATCACGTCGGCCGGCCCGGCCTCCAGCAGCCGGTCCAGCTCCGCCCCGCGCGACGCGCCCCGCACCTCGAACCCGCAGCGATCCAGATATTCGACGAGATCGTCGCGCAGGTCGGTTTCGTCTTCGACCACAATGATCCGGGCCACGACGCCTCACGCCCCCATCCACATTCGTATGAGGCGATATTAACCGTCTGAACGGGTTACGCAAAGCCAATCCGGCCGATCCACCCGAAGCAATCGACCCTACAGCGCGCAATCTCCGTTCCGGTCCCTCACCTGGGCGGCAGGTAGCTGTCGCCGACGGTTTCCGCATAGCGCGCCACCGTGGCGCGGTCGATGGCGTCGATCCGGCCCTGCGCCTTGAGGCCGGCAAAGCAGCGGTCGAAGTCGTCGCGCAGCGACTCGTCGCGGAAGACCATGGCATAAGGTGTCGGCGGGAAGATCGCGGTGAACGCCACCGGCTGGGACGGGTCGAACGGCAGGCCGCCGGCCACCCTCGCCTTTTCCTGCAGTTGGCGGTTGTATTCGGCGAAGATCAGGCCGTCGGCCAGCACGGCGTCCACCCGGCCGGCGAACAGCAGGTTGGAATGCACCATCTGGTCGGCGCGTTCGCGGAAATCGCCGAAGCTGGGAATCGCCGCGCGCAGGCCGGGCAACACGTCGGGCGCCCCGGCGAAGGCGACGACGCGCTTGCCGGCGAGGTCGGTCAGCGAGCGCACCGTCAGTCCGCTGGACTTCAACACCGACGCGCCGTTCCGGTAGAGGATGTAGGGAATGCTGCGCGCGCCCGGCATCGCCATCCCGGCGGGAACGGTGGCGACGGCATCGACCGCGGCGCCGTTGCGGAATTCGTTCCAGTGGCGGCCGAAGGGCACCACCTTGAAGCGCACCTGATGTCCGCAGGCGCCCAGCGTCTCGCCGATGATGGAGGCCTCGCGCCCGGCCCCGTCGGCGGACATCATCGGCGGCAGTTCCGGCGCCAGCACCGTCACCGGACGGGCCGACGCCGAGGCCGCGGCAAGGACGAATACGGCGGTCAGGACGGCCACGGGAATGCCCGTCGCGGCGAATGCCCGAACACCGAAAGCCATGCCCCTTCCTCCTCCGCCCGCAAGAAAACGGGCCGGAGCCTAGCATGCGGAGCGCCGCGGCAGTCCACCGAAAAGCTTCCCGGAAAAGCTCTGCTGAACAGCTCATGCCCGGCAACGGCTTCCGGTCTTCGGCATGACAATCGTCACAATTAGTCGCAATTCGCCGATCTTCGTTGCCATCGGTGGCCGGTCGTTTCGATCCGGCCGGACATCCGCCAATGAAGAGCGCCGTTGCCACATGTTCTTTCACGACTGGTTGGGGCGAACGTGTTATGGATTGGCCCATCCGCCACACGCATCATGTCCGCAGGCCGGTTCGATGACTGTCGGCGTGCCGCACGCAGGGGTGGATTTACTGAATGAGCGCGGGTTGGCCGCAGACCGGGCAGACCGGACCGGGACTGCCATGAAGACCGCTTCGGACGGACAGGCCCCGCCCGGACGGATCAGGAGGATGTGGATGAGCGTCACGGGATGGGACGACACCGAGTCCTATACGCTTCGCGGCTCCGGCCCCCAGGGCGGGGAAGAGAGCGCGGCCCTCGCGGGCGGCTCGTCGCTGCTGACCCGCGTCATCCTGATGATCGTCGGCTGCACCCTGCTGGTCGGGATGATCGCCATGGGCGTGTCGTCGGTGCTGGTCGGCCGCCAGCAGCGCGAGGCGCTGACCCACCGCGCCGCGCTGGTCGGCACGCTCCAGGCGTCAGCCATGGGACAGGCGGTCTGGGAATACGACACCCGCGGGGTCGAGGCGATGATCCGTGGCCTGATGGCCGAGGATCCGGCGGTGCGCAGCGTCAAGGTGTGGGCGGCGTCCGGCGGACGCGGCGGGCATGGCGAACCGCTGGTGACGGTGGAACTCCCGGCCGGGCGGGCGGAGCTGGCGACGGTCGAACGGCAGATCGGCATTTCCGGCAGCGACGGCGAACGGACGATGGTCGGCCTGCTGCGGCTGACCTATTCGCTGGAGGAGGCGGAGAGCGCGACCCTGACCGCGCTGGCACCGATGGCCGGCCTGGTCTTCTTCTCTCTTCTGGCGGTCATCGGCATGATCAGCATCCTGCTGAACCGGCTGGTGCTGGCGCCGCTGGCACGGCTGACCCGGTCGGCCGGGGAGATCGCCGCCGGAGACTACCGCGTCCGCCTGCGCAACCGCCGGGCCGACGAGATCGGCCAATTGACCGTCGCGTTCAATCACATGGCCGAGACCGTCCACGGCTACACCGAGCGGTTGGAACAGCGCGTCGCCGAACGGACGGAGGAGCTGCGCCATTCCAACGAACAGCTCGCCGTCGTCAACCGGCAGGTGATGGACAGCATCCAATATGCCAGCCTGCTGCAATCGGCGATCCTGCCGGACGAGCGGGCGATGGCACGCCGGCTGGACGGGCTGTGCGTGCTGTGGCGTCCGCGCGACGTGGTGGGCGGCGATTTCCACATCTTCCGCGAGTTCGACGACGGGCGCTTCCTGATCGGCGTCGCCGACTGCTCCGGCCACGGGGTGCCGGGCGCCTTCATGACCATGACGGTCTCCGCCATCCTCGACCATGTGCTGTCGGAAACGCCGGACAGCGATCCGGCCGCCATCCTGGGCGGGCTGAACCGCATGGTACGCGCCGCGCTCGCCCGCGGGCGCGACAACCCGCGCTTCGACAACGGCCTGGACATCGGGCTCTGCCTGGTGCGGCCGGATCGCGGCGACCTGCTGTTCGCCGGCGGCCGGATAGGCCTGCACATCGTCGAGCCCGGTGCTGGTGCTGGGACCTGTGCCGGAAGCGGCTCGGTCGGCGAAGTGAAGGGCGACGCGCAGAGCCTTGGCTATCGCCGGTCGGACATCGGCCACCGCTTCACCACGCACCGGGTGGATCTTGCGCCCGGCCGCAGCTTCTACCTGACCACCGACGGTTTCCTCGACCAGGCCGGCGGCACGCGCGGCTTCGGCTTCGGCAACCGCCGCTTCAACGCCATGCTGCTCGAGCATGCCGCCGTCCCGATGGCCGACCGCAAGGCGGCCTTCGCCGCTGCGCTGGCGGAGCACCAGGGCGACCGCCCGCAACGCGACGACATCACGCTGGTCGGCTTCACCGTTGCCCCGCCACGTTCCCCGGCGCATTCTGCGACGGATTACGCCGCAGGCTCCGCCACGGATTCCACTACGAATCCAGGCGGCGCCGAATCCCCGTTCCGCCCCATCCACCCGTAAGGCAGGTCATCAAGTCACGATGAAAGGCAACGAACTCTTCAACCTGCAGGAGCTGCTGTCGCGGCAGAAGCTGCTGATCTGCTTCAGCGGCCCCTTCAGCCACAGCGTGATCGAGGAGCTGGGCAAGGCGGTCCGCAACCATCTGGAAAATGAGCGGATCGAGAAGTCGGCGATCATGGACGTCTTCTCCGTCTATGTCGAGCAGGCGCAGAATGTCCGCAACTACACGGCGTCGCGCGACCTGCTGGGCCGGCCGATCCCGGCCAACAGCGGCATCGTCGTGATCGGCAAGGACGGAGACCATTACGCCGTAAGCTCCGGCAACCTGGTGGAGGCGGACGACGTGCCGGGCCTGTCGGCGATGCTGGAAAAGCTGCGCGGACTGGACAAGGCCGGGCTGAAGGCCGCCTACAAGGAACAGTCGCGCAAGCCGCGCGAGGCGGGCGCCAGCGGCGCCGGGCTGGGACTGATCGACATGGCGCGCAAGGCGACCCGGCCACTGGACTACTCCCTGCGCGCGGTGGACGAGCGCTATTTCTTCTTCAGCCTTGAAGTCCAGCTATAAGAAATCACGGAACACTCATAATGGACAGTTTGCGGATCGAGGCAACCTCCTGCTCGCCCCTGATCGATTTCGATCCGGCAGTCGGGCTTCTGCGCATCGAAGGGGAATCCTATCCGGAGAACTCCTTCGACTTCTATGCGCCGGTGTTCGTCTGGCTGGAGGATTACCTGAAGGAACCGGCGCCGGCGGTGGTGCTGGACATCGGGCTCAGCTACCTCAACACCAGCAGCATCAAATGCATGATCGACGTGCTGGAGATGCTGGACGGCGCCCACCAGCAGGGGCGGACGGTATCGGTCCGCTGGCACTATGACAGCGACAACGACCGTGCGCTCGACATGGCTGAGGAGTTCGCCGAAGACGTCTCCCTGCCCTTCGAAATCCTGGCGCACTGACATGGCGCCCTGAGTACCCGAGATGACGATGCGCTCGCAGGAACAGGAGCTTCATCAGTGGCTTCAACGGCTGGCCGATGACCCGGCCAATGCCGGCAACCCCCTGCTGGCCGAATTCCAGAAGCTGGCGGAACGGCATGGCAAGCTGCTGCGCCAGTTCCGCAAGATCGCCAAGATCAGCGACCGCCTGCAGACCGAAACCAAGGACATGGCCCGCCAGCAGCGCCAGTTCGTGCTGATGGTCAGCCACGAGTTCCGCACGCCGCTGGCGATCATCGACAGCGCCTCGCAAATGCTGGAGCTGGAACCGAAGCTGCCGGTTTCGGTCATGCCGCGGCTCGGCAAGATCCGCAACGCCGTCCAGCGGATGGCGCATCTGATCGAACGCTGCCTGACCGACGACCGGCTGGGCACCGCGGCGGCGCGGCCGTCGTCCTTCGACCTCACCGCGCTGCTGACCGCGATGGCGGCGGAGGTCGGCGCCTCCTCCCCCGGCCACCGGTTCGTGCTGCAGGGCTTCGACCGGCCGGTGCCGATCCCCGGTGACCGCGACCTTCTGGCCGTCGTCTTTTCCAACCTGCTCGAAAACGCGGTGAAATACTCTCCCAAGGGAGGGGCGGTCCGCCTCGACCTTTCCGTCGGCGACGGGCAGGTCACGATCCAGGTGGCCGACGAGGGAATCGGCGTCAATGCGACAGACGCGGCGCGGCTGTTCGACAAGTATTTCCGCGCGTCCAATGCCGCCGGGACAACCGGGGCCGGGCTGGGATTGCACCTCGCCCGCTCCATCGTCGACACCCACGGCGGCGGGATCGCGGTGACGAGCGAACCCGGCCGTGGGTCGGCCTTCACCGTCCGCCTGCCCACGGTTCGCCATGTGCCGGCCACCCCCCCGGTGAAGGAGCCGTCGTCGTGACGGACCGGACGAAGACGGACGGGACGATGGCGGACGGGACGACGGCGGCGGGTTTGAACAGACGCTGGGCCTTGCGGCGGGGGACGGTTGGGATGATGCTTCAGGAACAGAAGCTCCAGGACTGGATCGCGCGCCTGTCGGAGAACGGGGAGTACGCCTCCCATCCCCTGATGGACGAATTCCGCGCCCTTGCCGCCGACCATCTCAAGCTGATGCGGCAATTGACCAAGATCGCCAAGATCAGCGACCGCATCCAGACCGATACCCGCCAGATGACGCACGCGCTGCACGCCGCGTCGCAGACCGATCCGCTGACCGAGCTGCCCAACCGCCGCCACATGATCGAACGGCTGGACGCGGAGCTGTGCCGCATCGGCCGCAGCGGCGGTGGCTTCGCCCTGATCATGCTCGACATCGACCATTTCAAGCAGATCAACGACGCCTTCGGCCATGCCGCCGGCGACCATGTGCTGGTGGAGATCGCCGGCCTGCTGCGCCGGAACCTGCGCGGCCATGATCTGTGTGCCCGCTGGGGCGGCGAGGAATTCCTTGTCCTGCTGCCCGACGCCGACCGGACCCAGGCGGAAACGGTGGCGGAGAAGCTCCGCGGCCTGGTCGCCCGCCAGCCGATCGTCCACCGCGGACACGGCATCGCCATCACGCTCAGCCTCGGCGTCGCGGCCCATCGCCCGGGCGGGACGACGGATGCCTGCATCCAGGCGGCCGACGACGCGCTGTACGTCGCCAAGCGCGCAGGCCGCAACCGGTGGGCGACGGCGACCTGAGAATCCGGCTCACCGTCCCGGCGCCCACTGCCACGGGCGCCGGCTTCGGCGAGCCGGCGCCCGTGCTCCCCCTCCTCAACCCTGCGCGATCGCGATCTTGCGGCTCGACGGTATGCCGGGCGCGGTCTTCGGCAGGGTCACGGTCAGGACGCCGTGCTTCAGGCTGGCGGCGATCCCCTCCGGATCGACAGTCGCCGGCAGCTGGAAGGACCGCACGCACATGCCGTAGCGGCGTTCGGAGACGTAGCGGTTCTTGTCCTTCTCCTCCTTTTCCTCCTTCTTCTCGGCGCGGATGGTCAGGATGTCGCCCTGCAGGCCGACCTCGACGTCCTTCTCCTCCATGCCCGGCATCTCCAGGGTCACGCGGTACTCCGTCTCGGTCTCGTCGACCTGGGTGGCGGGAAGGATCGCATCCATGCGGTCTTCGCCGCGCAGCAACGGTTCCAGATCGAAGGCGGGACGGCGGCTCCAGAGCGCCCAGGGCGACCGGAACATCGACGACGCCTCGTCGAACAGGCGGTCGAACTCGCCGCGCAAGGCCAGGAAGGGATGACGGTTGCGATCTGCCAACGCCTTGGCCGCATCCTGCGTCGGGGCGGGTGTGGGCGCGGCGGGCTGCACGTCCGGTTTCTTCTGATCGGTCATGATGGTATCGGCCATGATGTCCTCCATCGGTCCGCCCCGGCCGGACCGGCGATCCGGGCGGCCGGGGCGATGGGCTCCGGTGCGCGCACTGTCGCGCGAAGACCGGCCGGCCGCGTTAATCTGGGTTAAGCTTCGGGCCGGGGACGGCCAGTCCCAATTCCGTCAGCTGCTCCAGCGCACCGGCCATGCCGGTGGCGACGAGATTGGCATCGGTCTCGGCGCTGGCACGCTGCGGCACCTCGGCCTCGGGATGGGCGCTCCACAGGCAGAGCAGGATCGGCACATGCGGGCCGAAATGCAGGCGCAGGCGGCGAAGCAGGCGGCGGGCATGGCCGAGCGCCGACGGGTTCAGCGACGACAGCACGATCGCATCCACGCCGCCCGTGCCCAGGCTGGCGATGGCGCGGATCGTCACCTTCTCGCATGGGATGACGTCGGCCCGCAGCCCCTGCCCGATCAGCAGATAGGCCAGCAGCCCGGCCGCCGCCTCGTCCAGGTTGTTGCGGGCGCCGACGCAGAGGATGCGCGGCGCCCCCTCCGCCGGGGCGGCGGTTTCCGCCAGTTCGTCCAGCAGGCCGGCCATCCCCTCGGCCACCGCCTGCCGCCCCTCCGGGTTCAGCGTGCCGCGCTGGCGGTCCTGCTCGGCCAGCGACAGGACGGGCAGCAGCAGGCCGTCCGCCACCTCGACCGGGCTGGAGCGGCCGAGCCGTTCCTCCGCGATCTCCGTCGCCTCGACCGGATCGCGGGCGAGCAGGCGCTGGTAGATCTTCGCCTCGTCGGGCAGAACGGGGCGGTCGCCCAGCATCACCTCCAGGAAATGCAGCTGCGGCACATGGCGGCCGAGCACCACCAGACAGACCGTCAGCGGCGTCGCCAGCAGCAGGCCGACCGGCCCCCACAGCGTCGTCCACACCACCGCCGCCACGATGATGGCGAGCGAGGACAGTCCGGTCGCCGAGCCGTAGAGCCAGGGCTCGACCACATTGTTGGAGAACAGCTCGACCGCGACGAACAGGGCGATGCACAGCAACGGCAGGGTCCAGCCGCTGTCGACCGCGAAGGACAGCAGGATGGGAAAGGCCGACGCGATCACCGGCCCGAGGAAGGGGATGAAGCGCAGGACCGTCGCCAGCATGCCCCACAGCAACGGATTCGGCACGCCCAGCAGCCAGAGGCCGACCCCGATCGGGAAGCCGTAGGTGACGTTCACCACCACCTGCATCAGCAGATAGCGGCTGACCCGCTGGCCGGCATCGTTCATCGCCTCGGTCGTCCGGCTGAGGTCGCCCGAGCCGACCAGCCGGATCATCCGGTCGCGCAGATCCTCGCGCTGCAACAGCATGAAGATGGTGAAGACCAGCACCATGCCCGCCATGGCGATGGGCGTCATCGCCGGACCCAGCACCCGGCCCATCAGGTCGAACACCCCGCTGTCGGACTGGTCGAGGCGCACCGGAACCGGCTCGCGCCGTGGGGCCGGGGAGGTCGGGCCGGCGTTCCGCGGCGCGTCGGAGGGGGTGGCGCCGGGAGCGGCGCCCGCCGATGTCGGGGCGGATGCGGGCGGTTCGGTGCCGGCGGCGCGCTCCAGTTCCTGCTGCAGGTCGCGGAAGGCGTCGGTCGCCTGTTTCAGCGCGCCACGGTCGCCGGTCGTGGCGGTGGCGGTGCGCAGCGCCTCGATCTTGGTGTGGATGTTGCGCTGGTAGGCCGGCAGATTGTCGGCCAGATCGCCGAGCTGGCTGCCCACCACCGCGCCGAAGCCGATGACCGCCACGAACAGCAGAACCACCACCGCCAGCACCGACGGGATCCGGCCGAGCCGCCAGCGCTGCAGCCGGCTGACGATGGGGGTCAGCACGAAGCTGAGCAGCACCGCCAGCGCGATCGGCATCAGGATGTCGGCCGCCAGATACAACGTCACCACGATCAGGGTGATGATCAGCAGGATCGTCTGGATGGAGACGGGCGGCGCCGCCTTCGTCACCGCGATGGGACGTGCCTGGAGCCGGCGGGCGGTGTCCTCGGCCATGGGTGTCGGGCTTTCCGGTAAGGGGGATGCCCGACAGGAACACCGGCGCGCTCGCGCCGTTCCCTACCCCTTCCGATCCGTCACGACGGCCCCTTCCCGGACGACCGGCCGGATACCGTCATGCCGTCAGGGAAGCGGCTGCTGTTGCGTAATGCAGTGGATGCCGCCGCCGCCGCGGACGATGTCCAATGCCGCGATCTGCATCACCTCGCGGTCGGGGAAGGCCTTGCGGACGGCGCGGAAGGCCTCGTCGTCGGCCGGATCCTCGAAGGCCGGCATGACGATGCCGCCGTTGGCGATGTAGAGGTTGGTGTAGGACAGGGTCAGGCGCACGCCGTTGACGTCGCGGCGGCCGGGCTGCTGGATCGGGATGACCTCCAGCGAACGGCCCCTGGCGTCGCGGGCGCGCTTCAGCCGGTCGAGATTGTCCTGGAACGCCTTGAAGTTGGCATCGCCGGGATCGTCGGTGGTGATCGCCATCACCACGCCCGGCCGCACGAACAGCGCGATCTCGTCGATGTGGCCGTCGGTTTCGTCGTCCTGATAGCCCTCGCCCAGCCAGATCACCGTTTCGATACCGAGATGATCCTTGAGCTGCCGTTCGATCTCGTCGCGGCCCAGGCCGGGATTGCGGTTCGGGTTCAAGAGGCACTGCTCGGTGGTGATCAGCGTCCCTTCGCCGTCGACATGGAAGGAGCCGCCCTCCATCACCAGCGGCGCGGTGAAGCAGGGCAGCTTCAAATGGTCGAGGATCAGGCGGCCGACCTTCTGGTCCTTCTCGCTGCCGTCGTAATTGCCGCCCCAGGCGTTGAAGCCCCAATGGATGCCGGCCAGTCCGCCGGAACCGTTGGTGACGAAGCTGGGGCCGGTGTCCCTGATCCAGGAATCGCTGATCGGCAGGGGCAGGATCTGGATGCCGGGACCGCAGGCGAGCGACGCCTCCGCCACGTCCGCCGGGTCGCACACCATCGTCACCGGCTCGAACCGGGAGATGGCCTGCGCGACCTCGGCATAGGCGTCGCACGCGGCGTCGAAACCACCCTCCGGCCAGGTCTCGGGCCGGCACGGCCACGCCATCCAGCAGCCGCTGTGGCGGTCCCATTCGCCCGGCATGCGGAAACCCTGGTCCGCCGGAGTCGGGGCGTTCGGTGTCGTCATGCGTCGATCCCTCTGCGCTTTTTTCCCTGCCCCGTCGCGGGCGCAGCCATGCAAAGCGGCCGGCGCAACGCGTGATCGTGACAGTTTCCATCCCGACCCACCCTAACCACGGGAGCGCGCGTTTGGCAATCGCGACCACCGCAGCGGGCTCTTGGCCTTATGGCAGAGGAACTATGGCAGAGGGATTTTTAAAAAGGACACGGACGGCAGGCCCGCAGGGGAGCCACGTCGATCCGCCGGAACAGGAATCCGGCGGAAGCAGCCCGGTGTCAGGCCGGTGGCGGCCCGGCTCAGCGGCCGGACGGCGGGCGCAGGGCGCGGCGGGCGGTGACCGTACGGGTGGTCGAATAAGCGCTGGAAACGGGGCTGAAGAATCCAAGCCTCAACAAGGGGAACCACAGGAGCGCGCGCATGGCACGGCCTCTTTCGCTGTTGACGATGACGTCAACATAGCAAAAGAAACGGGCAATTGCCATCCGCGGCGGCACGGGTCTGCCGCGCGCGGATGGACAGGCCTGCGGACCGGCCCGCACAGTGCCTAAAAGCCGGCCGATAAGCGGCGGTTCAACCGTTCTGGATCGCCATCTGCTCGTCGCGTTTGCGCTGGCGCTCCTGCCTTGCCATGACGAGGCTGGCGACGAAGATGCCGGTCGCCACCACCAGCACCATCAGGGTGGCCAGCGCGTTGATCTGCGGGCTGATGCCGAACTTCACGCTGGAGAAGATCACCATCGGCAGCGTCGTCGATCCGGGGCCGGAGACGAAGCTGGCCACCACCACGTCATCCAGCGACAGGGTGAAGGCCAGCAGCCAGCCGGCGACCAGCGCCGGGGCGATCAGCGGCAGGGTGATGACGAAGAAGACCTTGGCCGGGCGGGCGCCCAGATCCATCGCCGCCTCCTCCAGGCTGCCGTCCATGCCGGCCAGCCTGGATTGGATGACCACCGCGACATAGGACATGGTGAAGGTGGTGTGGGCGATGGTGATGGTGGTGACGCCGCGCCCGTCGGGCCAGCCCAGCCATTGCTCCATCGCCACGAACAGCAGCAGCAGCGACAGGCCGGTGATGACCTCGGGCATGACCAGCGGCGCGGTGATCATGCCGCCGAACAGGGTGCGCCCGCGGAACCGGCCGAAGCGCGTCAGCGCCAGCCCGGCGCAGGTGCCGAGCAGCACCGCCACGGTCGCCGACACCGCCGCCACCTGGAAAGACAGCAACGCCGCGTCGAGCAGGGTGTCGTTGTGGATCAGCTCGCCGTACCATTTGGTCGAAAAGCCGCTCCACACCGTCACCAGACGCGACTCGTTGAAGCTGTAGACGATCAGCAGGGCGATGGGAACGTAGAGGAAGGCATAGCCGAACCACAGCGCCCAGGACAGGAACCCGATCCGTCTCATCGGCCGGCCTCCGCCTCTTTGCCCTGGACATGCTGGAAGATCATGATCGGCACCACCAGCACCAGCAGCAGCGCGATGGCGACCGCCGAGGCGACCGGCCAGTCGCGGTTGGCGAAGAACTCGTTCCACAGCACGCGGCCGATCATCAGCGTGTCGGGACCGCCCAGCAGCTCCGGCGTCACGAACTCGCCGACCGCCGGGATGAAGACCAGCAGCGAGCCGGCGACGATGCCGGGCAGCGACAGCGGCAGGGTGATCGCCAGGAAGGACTTGAAGGGCCGCGAGCCGAGGTCGGCCGCCGCCTCCAGCAGGCTGGGATCCATCTTCTCCAGCGTGGAATAGAGCGGCAGCACCATGAAGGGCAGGTAGCAATAGGTCATGCCGATATAGACTGCCCAGTCGGAATAGAGGATCTCCACCGGCCCGCTGGTGATCCCGGTCCATTCCAGCAGGTTGCTGATGACGCCGTTGCCCTTGAGGATGCCGATCCAGGCATAGATGCGGATCAGGAAGCTGGTCCAGAAGGGCAGGATCACCAGCATCATCAGCGGCCCGCGCCGCGCCGGGTCGGCCCTGGCGATGGCGTAGGCCATGGGATAGCCGATGGCGAGACACAGCAGCGTGGTGACCGCCGCGATCCGCAGCGAGTTCAGGTAGGCGAGGATGTAGAGGTCGTCGCCGCCCAGCCGGAAGTAATTGCCGATGTTCAGCAGGATCTGCAGCTTCGAGGTGCCGGCATCCTCGTCGGTCAGCCACTCGACCAGCGACGAATAGGGCGGCTGGGCGATGATCGATTCGGAGAAGCTGATGCCGAAGACGATCAGGAAGGGCACCAGGAAGAACAGCAGCAGCCACAGATAGGGGATGGCGACGACCACGCCGCGGCCCCACAGCCCGATCCGGCTGAGCCCGGAAACGAGGCTGGAGACGACCGCGTTCATTGGGTCAGCACCACGCCGGCGAAGGGCCGCCAGCTCAAGCTGACCTCGTCCTCCCAGGTGATCGGCATCTCGGTGCGGCGGGTGACGTTGGGGGCGGTGACCCGCACCGTCTTGCCGGTCGGCAGCTGCACCAGATAGATCGACACGTCGCCGAGATAGGCGATCTCGCGCACGATGCCGGTGGTGCCGTTGCGGCCGTCTCCGGCCTCCGCCGGCTCCTTGGACAGGGCGATCTTCTCCGGCCGGATGGCGACCGAGACGGGCGACCCGGCCGGGGCCGGGGTGGCGTGGGCGATCAGCAGCTCGCAGCCGGCCTCCTCCGAGGCGACCAGGACCTGATCGCCCTCCGTCGAAACCACGCGGCCCTCGAACATGTTGATCGAGCCGATGAATTCGGCGACGAAGCGGTTGTGCGGATATTCGTAGATCTCGGTCGGCGTGCCCACCTGCGCGATGACGCCATGGTTCATCACGGCAATGCGCGACGACATGGTCATCGCCTCCTCCTGGTCGTGGGTGACGACGATGAAGGTGACGCCGAGCTTCTCCTGGATGTTCACCAGCTCGAACTGGGTGCGTTCGCGCAGCTTCTTGTCGAGCGCGCCCAGCGGCTCGTCCAGCAGCAGCAGCTTCGGCCGCTTGACCAGCGAGCGGGCGAGCGCGACGCGCTGGCGCTGGCCGCCGGACAGCTGGTGCGGGCGGCGCTTGCCGAAGGCCGACAGCTGGACCATCCCCAGCATCTCCGCCACCCGGTCGCGGATCTCCGCCTTGGCAACCCCGTCCTGCTTGAGGCCGAAGGCGACGTTCTGCTCCACCGTCATGTGCGGGAACAGGGCGTAGGACTGAAACATCATGTTGACCGGCCGCTCATAGGGCGGGATGCCGGCCATGTCGACGCCGTCGATGTAGATTTTGCCCTCGGTCGGCTGTTCGAAGCCCGCCAGCATGCGCAGCAGCGTCGTCTTGCCCGAGCCCGAGCCGCCCAGCAGCGCGAAGAACTCGTTGCGGTAGATCGACAGGCTGACCTCGTCCACCGCGACGAAGTCGCCGAAGGTCTTGGTCACCTTCTCGATACGGACATAAGGGGTCTGGCCCGCGTCCTGCCATGGTTCCAGGCGGGTGGGCTTGCGAATCTGCTGACCGGCCATCCGGTATCCTCTTTCATGACGACGCCCCGGCCGTTCCCCATCGCTGGGGATCGGCCGGGGCGGGTCGGCGCGCCGGTGGGCGCCCCACGGGATCGGCTTACTTGCCGGTCTTGACCTTGGTCCACACACGGGTGCGGGCGCGGTCGGTGGCCTGCTTGATCTGCTTCAGCGAGAACAGCTTCATCGTGCTGTCGGCCGGCAGGAAGATGCCGGGGTTCGACTTGATGTCGTCGGCGACCATCGGCAGCGAGGCCGGCACGGCGTTGGCGTAGCTGACCTTGTTGGAGATGTTGGCCATGTTGGCCGGGTCGAGCGCGAAATTGATGAACTGGTACGCCCCGTCCTTGTTGGGCGCGTCGGCCGGCACCGCCAGCGTGTCCCACCAGACCTGGACGCCTTCCTTGGGCGTGACGTATTCGACCTTGGCGCTCTTGGCCTCGGCGGCGCGGGCGGCGCCCTGGATGGCGTCGCCATTGTAGGCCATCACGACGCAGGCGTCGCCGCCGGCCAGGATGTTGATGTTCTCGCCGGTCACGAAGCGCTTGATGTAGGGGCGGACCGCCATCAGCGTCTTTTCGACCTTCTCCAGATCCTCCTTCTTCTCGGAGTTCGGGTCGAGGCCGAGATAGTTCAACACCGACGGGATGACGTCGATGGCCGAATCCATCACGGTGATGCCGCAGGCCGCGACCTTCTTCGCCACGTCGGGCTTGAAGATCAGGTCCCAGCTGTCGAGCGCCACGTCGGGGGCGACCGCCCTGATCTTTTCCGGGATGATGGCGATGCCGACGGTGCCGCCGAGATAGGGCACCGCGAACTTGTTGCCGGGATCCGAATTCTCCAGCAGCTTCAGGACCTTGGGATCGATGTTCTTGTAGTTGGGGATCTTCGACTTGTCGAGCGGCCCCACCACCTTGGCCTGGATCAGGCGCGACAGCGTCGGCTCGGCGGTGGGGACGATGACGTCGTAGCCCGACTTGCCGACGAGCACCTTCTGCTCCAGCAGCTCCAGGCTGTCGTACAGGTCGACCTTCGTCTCAGCGCCCGTGGCCTTGGTGAAGTCGGCGAGGGTCGTTTCACCCAGATAATCGTTCCAGATGTAGATGTTGACCGGCTTCTTGGACTGGGCCAGCGCCGGCCCGGCGATGGCGACCGCCGCGACCGCGCCGATGAGGCTGAGAGCGAGTTTTTTCATGGTTTGCCCCGACCTGTTCGTTTCTGTTGCGGGTGCCGCTTCATCCCCACGGCGAACCCTGAGCGCGGGCGCTATTGCACCCACGCCCGGGTGCGTTGTCAACGGTCTGGGTCCGGTCGGGGGCGCAGATTCGCTTCGGCCCCAGCGCCTTGGCCGGAATGGCGAAAGTCGCCGTGGAGGAACTCAGGACTTGGCGCCGGCCCCGGCCGTCGCAACCGCCTCCTTTGCCGCCTCCTTCGCCGCCGCCTTCGCCGCCGCCTTCGCCGCTCTGGCTTCGTCCAGCAGGCGCTGGGTCTCGCGGATCAGGGCGCGGCGGCGGGCGCTGTCGACGTCGTGGCGGGCCGCCGCCGCCGCGACGTCGGCACCGCAATGGGGGCAATCGGTCTCGTGCGGCCAGATATACTGGTTGCAGGCGCGGCAGAGCGTCAGGCTGGGCGGCACCGCGCCGCCTTCCTCCGACCGCTCGTAACTGTGGCGATGCACCTTGGCCGGGTCGCGCTCGGGCAGGCCCGGCGAATCCACGCCGGGAATCGGCTCGGTGATCAGGGCGAACTCGCCGATGGCGAAGGCCTCCTTCGGGGCGTCCTTGATCTTCACCACCCGCTCGCGCAGGCCATGCCTGGCGAGGTCGAGCACCCGGTAATGGCAGTAGGGATTGTTGCCGCGTTTGCCCAGCAGCGATTCGGAGGTCCAGGTGCAGCCGGCGCGGCAGGCGTCGGCGTAATAGCAGGTCCGGCAATAGCCCCACAGCTCGTCGACCGAGCGGGTGCGGGCGAAGGCCATGCGGTCGGACAGGCGCCAGATGTCCTCCAGCGTCATGTCGCGGATGTTGCCGGAGGCGTAGAGCGAGGTCGCCAGCGACGGGCAGCCCTTGATCGTGCCGTCCGCCTCGATGCCGATCCCGGTCTGGCCGGCCGAACAGCCGCTCCAATGCTGCGCCTCGTCGCCGAAGCCGCGCCACAGCCGCTCGTACGGGCCATAATAGCCGACATTGTTGCCCATCACCATCAGCAGCCCGCGGTCCAGCCCCTCGCGGTAGAGCCGGGCCAGCAGCGGCATCACCTCGATCAGCCGATGGGGCTGGAGGATCAGGTCGGGATTGTCCACCGCATTGCCCATGGCGACGGTGAACTGGATCTGCCAGTGGGTCGCCCCGGCCTCGATGATGGCGTCCATGATCGCCGGCAGATGGTCCGGGGTTTCCGGGCCGATCTGGGTGTTGGCCGACACCGCCAGCCCGCGCGCCTTGGCCCGGCGCAGGGCGCCGATGGCCTGCTCGTAGGATCCCGGAACGCCGCGGACGCGGTCGTGCAGCTCGGGCATGCCGTCGATGGACACGCCGATGGCCTGCAGCCCGGCCTCCGCCGCCGCATCGATGCGGCCGTCGGTCAGGTTGCGGGCGCCGGTCTGCATCGAGGTGCGCATGCCGTGGCTGCGGCAGCGCCGGACGATCTCCAGCCAATCCCGGCGCAGATAGGCCTCGCCGCCGATCAGCGAAATCTCGCGGGTGCCCAGCGCCGCCAGCCGGTCGACGAGGTCCAGCGCCTCCCCGGTGTCCAGCTCGTCCGGGCGGGGGCGGCCGGCGCGCGAGCCGCAATGCAGGCATTTCAGGTTGCAGGCCAGCGTGATCTCCCACACCACATGGACGGGAACCAGCCGGCGGTAATCCTCCGCGTCGCAGAAACGCGCCGGGACATGGTCCCGCGGCGGCTCTTCGGACGGCGAGCGGGCGGGAACGAGGCCGGGAATCGTCTGGTCCATGATGCCGGGATCCTTGGTCTGCGGTCTGCGGTCTGCGGTCTGCGAAATCAGCATCTGCGGATGGACGGCGCACCGCCCCGCCGGACCGGAGTCCGTCGGGGCGGGCACATGCCGGATCAGCCGGCGGCGGCCTCGGCCTTGGCGATCTCGACCTTCAGCAGCTGCAGCGCGGTCGGGATGTCGCCATAGGCGGTCAGGACCTCTTCGGCCTGGGCCTGGAGGGTCTTCATCTGGGCGAGATCGCCCTTGGCGATCGCGTCGGTGATGGTGGCCATGTACATCGGGTAATGCGGGAAGCGGGCCAGTTCGGACATCTTTCAGGTCTCCTGTCGGTGGAACGCGGGATGGGAACGGAGTGCGGAACCGGTATGGCCGGCCTCAGGCGGAGGCTTCGGCCTTGGCGATCTCGATCTTCAGATGCTGCAGCAGCCGACCGACGTCGCCGTACTGGGCCAGATGCTCTTCGGCCGCCGCGGCGACCTCCTTCATCTTCGCGAGGTCGCCGGTCGAAATGGCCTCGACAATGGCCGGACCATAGGGGCGGACGGACGTCTTGTTCTGGGGCTCGGTGCTCATCGGCGGACGACTCCTCGGCAGTGTGGGATCGACAGTGGGGGATGCGGGTGGTGATGAGGACGGCGGCCGTCCGCGACCGCGCGGATGCAAAATCCCGCACGGAAGGCGTCGCGGCCGGCAAAGGAAATCCTTTTCCCGGATGACGGCCATCGGCCGGCAACAGGGCCGCCTGTCGCTAAAAATTGTGTCTTCTGGTGTTTTTGCTCGCGAATATGCTGTCAGTTATACCCACCGAACATTTCCGGTCAATGCCCGAATCATGACATTCCATTTTGAATTTGAAAGATTCGACGGCACAGAACGTTGCCATATCATGGTATTCACTCAAATACAGCCAGTCGTGTGCCGATAATATTGACGCACTGCAAAAAAGAAGGCGCCGCGACTATTGTCACAGCGCCGTCATATTCAGGAATACGGGGTGCGGGAGCGGGATTTTATCCTGTCAACTCTGTGCGGTCAGCACCACACCCAGAACCACCAGCAGCGTGCCGACCAGCCGGACCGGCGTCAGGGTCTCGCCCAGCAGCAGGACGCCGAGCGCCAGCGTGACCAGGAAGCCCAGCCCGACGAAGGGATAGGCCATGGTGACGTCGACCTTGGCCAGAACCGCCAGCCACACCACCATCCCCAACCCGTAGCAGGCGAGCCCGGTCAGGATATGCGGCGTGGCGACCACAGACAGGGCGATCCGCCCCGCCTCCCCCGCCGCCAGAGCGGTCGAGACCTGGGGGCTGGACATGCCGATCTTCAGGGAAATCTGCGCCAGGGCCGACAGGGTGACGCTCAGCAGGATCAATCCGACGATGCCGATGGGCATGGGGGCTCCGGGAAGAAGGGGGCGGGAAGAAGGGGAAAGGAACGGCTGTCGGGCTCAGGCCCGGCCGAGGGCGAGCGCGACGGCACAGACCAGGCCGATGGCGATGCTCCACTTGTCGCGGGCGGCGAAGACCACCGGGTCGTCGTGCATCAGCCCGCGGTGGGTCTGCAGCCACACCCGCCCGATCCAGAAGAGCAGCAGCGGGCAGACGATCCACAGCGCCTCGGGCCGGTCATAGACGCGGCCGACCTCCGGGCTGTTGATGTAGAGCGCCATCACCAGCACCGACAGGAAGCCGGCGGACACGCCGATGGATTGCAGAACCGGCATGTCGGCGGTCAGGTAGCCGCGGCCCTCCGCCTGCCCCAGCCCGAGCTTCAGCATGCTGTCCATCTCGGAATAGCGCTTCACCATCGCCAGGCTGAGGAACAGGAACATCGAGAAGGCCAGCAGCCAGAAGGACGGGACGATGGCCGTCGCGGTGGCGCCGCCCAGCACGCGCAGCGAATAGAGCCCGGCCAGCAGCATCACGTCCCAGATGACCCGGTTCTTGGCGAACAGGTTGTAGAACAGCGACGAGCCGGCATAGGCGGCCAGCGCCGCCAGGAACAGCGGCGGCAGGGCCAGCACCGCGACGGCGACGCTCGCCAGCAACAGCCCCGGGATCAGCGACAGGCCGAGATCGAGCGGCAACTCTCCCGAGGCGAAGGGCCGGCGGCGCTTGCGCGGGTGGCGGCGGTCGGCCGGCAGGTCGAGCAGGTCGTTCAGCACATAGATGCTCGACGCGCACAGGCCGAAGGCGAGGAAGGCCGCCATCGCCTGCAGGGTCGGCCCGACCTCGCCCAGCTTGTTGCCGGCCAGCAGCGGCACGAAGACCAGCAGGTTCTTCAGCCACTGGTGCAGGCGCAGCGCCCGCAGGATCAGCAGCAGGCGCGGCCGGCCCGGCGTGGCGATGGTCTCCAGCGGGCAGAGCGTCGCGGCATGGCGGATCACGGCGGACGAGGCGTTCACCGCCACGCCGCGGCGGGCGGCGCGCCAGATCGCGAAATCGGCCTCGTCGTTGCCTATGTAGTCGAAGACGCCCGACGGCACCTGCGCCCGGATGGCCTCGCACTTGCGCCCGGCCTTCAGGTTGACGCCGTCGTTGCTGGCCAGCACCTGGTCGAACAGGCCGAGGTGCCGGGCGATGGCATCGGCGTAGCGATGGTGCGCGGCGGTGGCCAGCACCAGCCGGCGGCCACGGCTGCGCTCCGCCTCCAGCCGTTCCAGGACGGCGGGGTTGTAGACTAGGGAGGCCGGGTCGATCTCCACCCGACGGGCCAGTTCGGCCTTCAGCCGCGCCTTGCCACCGGCCAGCCAGAGCGGGACCAGCAGCGCCGCCCAGGGCTGCGCCTTGATCAGGCCGAACAGCGATTCATACAGCAGGTCGGTCTTCAGCAGCGTGCCGTCGAGGTCGACGAACAAGGGCGGCTCTTCGACGGCGGGGGGCTCCGCAGGAGTGGCAGGGGTGAGCGTGGTGGCGGTGAGGGTGGAGGGAGTGAGGTCGGTGCCGCCGGCCTCGGCCCCGCTCCACGGCGGCAGGGCCGCACGGTCGTGCCAGCCGGCAAGACGGTACAGCAGCGCCAGCAGCATCAGCGTGGCCAGGAACAGGTAGGATTGCAGGATGTTCAGCGGCGTGTCGGCCAGCGCGTTGAGCGGCCAGAATAGCAGGTTGCCGGCAAGGAAATAGGCAACCGCCAACACGGTGGCCAGCACGGCGGGCGCGGTCGCCGAACGCCGCGCCCCAGGTTCCATCAGGATCAGGAAGGCCAGCGCGAAGGCCGGCAGCAGGATGCCGAAGTGATGCACCCAGGCGACCGGCGAGCCGACGGTAAAGCAGACGCCGGCCACGGTGAAGGCGACGATCCGTTCCGCCCCGCGGTCGCGACGCCGCCACAGCAGGCCGACGGCGACGAAGGCGAGGCCGGAAATCTGGGTCGCGGCATGGACCGCCGGATGGTAGGGGGCGAAGGAGTCAGCCGACCAGTCGAGATTGTTGCCGTTGTGCAGCAGCCGGTTGACCAGCCCGTTGACGGTCTGGTTGACGTGATAGCTCTCGCCATGCCGGCCGATGAACAGCAGCACGTCGAGATAGTCGACCATCGGCGCGAAGCCGTAGAGCAGCGTCGCCAGCGCCACTCCCGGCACCACCACGGCGGCCCAGCCCGCCGCCATCCGCCAGTCGCCGCGCACCAGCGCCCAGGCCAGGAACAGCGACATCTGCGGCTTCATCAGGGAGGACGCCCCCAGGAGCGCGCCGCACAGCATCCGCCGGTCGCGCAGCAGCGCGATGCAGGCGAAGACGAAGGCGGCGTTCAGCCAGACCTGGACCTGCCCCAGCGAGAAGGCCTTCAGCACCGGGTAGAAGCACAGGGTCGCGGCGAAGCCGAAGCCGCCCAGCAGAAGCTGGGTCGCCCGGTCGTCGCGAGCGCCGGGCAACCGCAGCCAGGCCGCCATCTCCAGCACCAGGATCGCCATGCCGGCCGCCGTCGCCAGCACGAGCAGCAGGTTGATCCGCGAGAAGGCGTGGAGGTCCAGCACCCCAAGCGCCTTCATCGCCTCCAGCGGCAGCAGCGAGGTCACCGGATACTGGAACTTGACGTGCTGCTTGAAGAAGACCCCGTCATAGACATTCTCGCCGGGGCGCTCGTGCAGCCAATCCAGCGCCGCGATCATCGGATCCCAGGAATCGACCGGGATCAGGTCGGGATTCTCCAGCACGACCAGATTCTGGATGTCGGTCAGGTTGCTGGCATGGCCGCCGCGATGCAGGACCAGCCCCAGCAGGCCGGTGGTCAGCACGATGAACATCAATGCGGCGACGACGCTGCGCTGGACCCGACCGACGCTGTGAAGGCGTGTTCGAAGGGACGGGATCGCAGGTTGCATGCTCATGCTTGGCCATCCATCGGTTGCGTCTGACAGGTGCTTTTTTTGCCGGCCGCGGGGTCCGGCCGGGCGGTCGGAGGCACGCCGCGACGGCGGCTGCCGTGAACCGCTGCGGCCCAGGAAAAGACGGCCTGGCGTCTTGACCGTTTTCAAAGGAGATAACAAATAGAGCGCGCACGAAATCCGACGCCCGGACCGGGCCGCATTTTGCCGTCTCCGAATATGTTTGGAAAATACACTGCAATTTTACTTGGACCGTCTTCGATTCCGGTACGCCGGCGGTCATAATGGTGTTAGCGGAGATCTTGCGTTTTTATGCTTGGCGCCAACGAAGGGGCGGCGCGGATGGGGATGGATGCGGCGCCGGCCCATCGGACGGCCTGGGCGGGCGCACCCGTATGGGTAGGGCTGCCGGCGGATACCGTTCGCGGCCGGCGCAGCCGTTCCGCCCGATCGGGGTGCATCGGCAGGAAAGCCGGCAAACGGGGCGTCGGCCGGTGCGAAGCGCTAAACGGCCGGCAGGATGCGCGGCACCGGGCAGGCGCAGGAGCCGGGGACCGGATACGTAAAAGGGCGGCCCGCGGGTTTCCCCACGGGCCGCCCCCCGGTGGAAAGCGGTGGAAGCCGCCGGGATCAGACGTTCAGCAGCAGGTTTTCCCGTTCCCAGGAGCTGATGACGCGGTTGTAGGCCTCGTATTCCGTCTGCTTCACGCAGGTGACGGCGTCGATGAAGCGTTCACCCAGGATTTCCTTCAACGGCTTGCAGGCATTGAACTTGGTCAGCGCCTCCGACTGGTGGCGCGGCAGGGTGAAGGCGAGGCGGTAGGCGGAACCCTTGATCGGGTCGTTCGGCTCCAGCCCCTGGGTCATGCCGATATAGCCGCAGGCGAGCGACGCGGCGATGGCGAGATAGGGGTTGGCATCCGCCCCGGCGACCCGGTTCTCGACCCGGCGGGCGTCGGGCTGCGACACCGGCACGCGCAGGCCGGTGGTGCGGTTGTCCCGGCCCCAATGCACGTTGATCGGCGCATCGGAGTTGGGGACCAGCCGGCGGTAGCTGTTGACGTTGGGGGCCAGCAGCGGCATCACGTAGGGCAGGTATTTCTGCAACCCGGCGATGTGCGCCATGAACAGGGCGCTGTCGGTGCCGTCGGGGTTGGAGAACAGGTTGCGGCCGCTGTCGCTATCGACCACCGACTGGTGGATGTGCATGGCGCTGCCGGGTTCGCCCTGCATCGGCTTTGCCATGAAGGTGGCATAGATCTGGTGGCGGATCGCCGCCTCGCGCGCCGTGCGCTTGAACAGGAAGGCCTGGTCGGCCAGTTCCAGCGCGTCGCCGTGGTTGAAGTTGATCTCGATCTGCGCGGCGCCGGCCTCGTGGGTCAGCGTGTCGATGTCGATGTCCTGCTTCTCGCAGAAATCGTAGACCGCCTCGAAGATCGGGTCGAATTCGTTGACGGCATCGATGCCGAAGGCCTGCCGGCCGCTTTCCATCCGGCCGTTGCGGCCCACCGGCGGAACCAGGGGGTAGTCGGGATCCTTGTTGACCTGGACCAGGAAGAATTCCAGCTCAGGCGCCACCATCGGCTTCCAGCCGCGCTCCTCGTACAGCGCCAGCACGCGCTTCAGGACATGGCGGGGCGAGACGTCGACCGGCCGGCCGTCGGCATAGACGCAGTCGGTGATGACCTGCGCCGTCGGCTCGGTGTACCAGGGCACGAAGCGGATCGTGCGCTCGTCCGGGATCATGTAGATGTCGGAATTCTCGTCGGACGTGATGTCCTCGTCGTCGGGGAACTCGCCGGTCACGGTCTGGACGAAGATCGCCTCGGGCAGGCGCAGGCCGCGGTCGCGCAGGATGCGGAGGAATTTTTCGGCGGGGACGATCTTGCCCCGCGCAATGCCCGACATGTCGGGCACAAGGCATTCGACTTCGGTGATGCGGTTCTTCTTGATGAAGTCTTCCATAAAACCCATGGGTATGGCGGACCGCTCCGGGCGATGGGCAGCCCCCTCCGTGCTGTGAACGACAGCGACACTATGACGCCCTTCCCGCGGCCCGCGCCAGTGGGTTCAGCATGACGGTCCGGTGAAATTTCCGCCTTACCGTTGACCTGCCCCATCGGCCGGGACTTAACTGCGGCCATGCCGAAAGCGACCTACCTGAACAGCTGGTACGCGGCCTCCGCCGCCCCACGCCCCGACCGCCCGATCCTGGAAGGCGAGACCGCCTGCGACGTCTGCATCGTCGGCGGCGGCTACACCGGCCTGACCGCGGCGCTGGAACTGGCCGAACGCGGCCTCGACGTCGTGCTGCTGGAGGCCGAGCGCTGCGGCTGGGGCGCGTCGGGGCGCAACGGCGGCCAGATCATCACCGGCTACAACAAGCCGATGGCGACCATCGAGGGCTGGGTCGGCAAGGAGGATGCGCGCCGCCTGTGGGACTTCGGCGAGGAGGCCAAGGCCCAATTGGCGGAGCGGGTGGAGCGCCACGCCATCGCCTGCGACCTGAAATGGGGCTTCGCCTTCGCGGCGCTGAAGCAGCGCCACATGGAGGACGTGGCGGCGCTGGAGCGCGAGATGCGCGACGGCTACGGCTACGGCCGGGTCCGGCGGCTCGACCGGGCGGGCATCCGCGCGCATGTCGGCAGCGACGCCTATATCGGCGGCCTGCTGGACGAGGGCAGCGGCCATCTGCACCCGCTGAACTACGCGGTGGGGCTGGCCCGCGCCGCCGATGCCGCCGGGGTGCGCATCTTCGAGCACAGCCGCGCCATCGCGATCGACGACGGCCCGGCGCCGCGGGTCGACACCGGGCGCGGGGGAGTGAGGGCGAAGCACCTGATCCTGGCCGGCAACGCCTATCTCGGCGGGCTGGCCCCGGCGCTGGACCGCCACATCATGCCGGTCGCCACATACATGATCGCCACCGAACCGCTGGGGGAAGCGCGCGCCGCGTCGCTGCTGCCGACCGACATCGCGGTGTCGGACCTGAAGTTCTCGCTGAATTATTTCCGCCGCTCCGCCGACCACCGGCTGCTGTTCGGCGGCGGCGTCAGCTATTCCGGGGTCGACACGCCGGGCCTGAAGCAGGCGATGCGGCTGAAGATGCTGGCGGTCTACCCGGAGCTGCGCGACGCCGAGATCGAGTATTGCTGGGGCGGCCGGGTCGCCATCACCATGAACCGCATGCCGCATCTGGGCCGGCTGTCGCCGACCACGCTGTTCGCGCACGGCTATTCCGGCCATGGCGTGGCGCTGGCCGGCATGGCCGGCCGGGTGATGGCCGAGGCGGTTGCCGGCACCGCCGGACGGTTCGACGTGTTCGCCCGCGTCCCCCACCTGCCCTTCCCCGGCGGACGGCGTTTCCGCACGCCGGCCCTGGTCCTCGCAATGATGTGGTTCCGTTTGCGCGATCTGCTGTAGTCTGCCCAGGCAATCCACTGCAGCAACCCACCGCCGAGTTCCGCCCCCGCCATGCCGCCCATGACCGACACCCCCGCCAGCGGCGAGCCTGCCACCTCCCCGGACCCGGCCGGCCCCGGCCCTGCCGCCGACCCTGCGGAGGCGTCGGTCGCAGACAAGGCGGCGAAGGAGAATGTGCTGGTCCAGCCGATGCGGGACACGCATTTCGACTTCCAGCACAAGGTCTTCAGCCTGCCCGGCGCCTTCTTCTGCCAGGAGCCCAACGGCAAGGAGGCGGTGCTGAACATCCTGCTGGGCGACCTGAAGGCGACGCTGGCCTTTCCCACCCTGCTCGAGTCCTTCCAGATCGAGGATGGCAGCCACGATGCCCGCCTGCTGGAGATCATCGAACAGGGGCTGGCCTTCGTGAAGCTGATCCGCCCCGGCGAGGAGATCCCGGGCGAGTTGCTGGACGGCCGCGCCTCCTGGTCGGTGGACGACAAGCACCGCATCATCGCCAAGGGCCGGCTGACCGTGCAGATCGTCTCCTCCTTCACCGGCAGCGAGATGATCGTGTCCGACATCGACCAGTTGGAGCAGCTGGTCGAGGATCCGCAGACCAAGGAGCGGATGTCTGCCGCCTTCGGGAAGATCGCCGAGCGGCTGAAACTGACCAACAACGCGGAACAGTACCTGACCGACCGCGTCGACGATCTGGCGCAGGAGCTGTCCTACATCGAGGCGCTGCGCGACCGCTTCAAGGACATCCGGCGCATCGAGCTGGCGATGGGCAAGCTCGCCACCATCTACCGCACCGACCGCACCTTCTGCAGCGAGCTGAACCGCATGCAGGGGCTGATCCGCAAGCCGCTGCGCGAATTCGACATGATCTTCGATCAGGCCGACGCCCAGACCGGCGACATCGTCGGCGCCCTGCGCAACTTCCACCCGACCATCCAGTTCATCCGCAAGATCCGCGACGACCTGCGCGCCAAGCTGCTGGAATGGGAGGATCTGCTGCGCGGCTGGGACGAGATCAGCATGGAGCGCTCGGCGAAGATCGAGCAGCTGCAGAAGCAGACCTACCGGTTCCTGGCCAGCCGCTACATCGAGACGACGGTGTGGAAGCGGGGGGGATGAGGGGGGAGATGAAGGGGGAGTGAGTTGGCTGACGAATGCCCCCACCTAGCCTCCCCCGCTGGGCGGGGGAGGGACTGCCGCCACTCCTATGAATAAGCACTTGTCCCCTCCCCCGCCCAGCTCCCGCACAAAGCTCCGCTTTGTGCTGACGCGGCAGGCGGACCATAGGTCCGCTGAGAGCGGGGAAGGGTTGGGGTGGGGGCAATCGAAGCCGATACCCCCCTTACGCCACCCCGCGCAATTCCTCCGCCCGGCTCAGGTCGACGCTGACCAGTTGCGACACGCCGCGCTCGACCATGGTGACGCCGAACAGCCGGTCGACGCGGGCCATGGTCAGGCGGTGGTGGGTGATGATCAGGAAGCGGGTGTCGCCCTGGCGGGCGATGTCCTCCACCAGATCGCAGAAGCGGCCGACATTGGCCTCGTCCAGCGGGGCGTCGACCTCGTCCAGCACGCAGATCGGCGCCGGGTTCGAGCGGAAGACGGCGAACAGCAGCGACAAGGCCGTCAGCGCCTGCTCGCCCCCCGACAGCAGTGAGAGCACCTGTAGCTTCTTGCCAGGCGGGCTGGCATAGATCTCCAGCCCGGCATTCAGCGGATCCTCGGCATTCACCAACTCCAGATGGGCCTTGCCGCCGCCGAACAGGCGGGTGAACAGCTCCTGGAAATCGCGGTTGACGATGTCGAAGCTGGCGACGAGCCGTTCGCGCGCCTCGCGGTTCAGGCCGGAAATGCCCTGGCGCAGCCGGGCGATGGCGGCGGTCAGATCCTCGCGCTCGCCATGCAGGCCGCCGATCTGCGCCTCCAGCTCGGCCGCCTCGATCTCGGCGCGCAGGTTGACCGGCCCCATACCCTCGCGCTCGCGCGTCAGCTTGTCGAGCCGGGACTCGACCGCGCCCGGCTCGGGCATCGGTTCGGCGGGGTCGAGGTCGGCAGCGGCGCGGGTGTCCTCCGGCCGGCACTCCAGCCGTTCGGCGATGCGCTCGGTCAAGGTGCGTTCCTGCTGGAGGGCGGCCGACACAGCCGCCTCGGCACGGGCGCGGGCCTCGCGGCCGTCGGCCAGCGCCGCTTCGGCATCGTGCAGCGCCCGCTCGGTCGCGGCCAGCCGGGCCTCGGCGTCGGCCAGCGCGTCGGCGGCACGCTTGCGCTCGCGCTCGGCCACCGCGATGCGGTCGAGCAAATCCTGTCGCTCCGCCGCGATCTCCGCCGGGCGGCCGGACAGCGTGGCGATCTCGCCGTCCGCCTCCCCTGCCCGCTGGCGCAGCTCCGCCAGCCGGCCGCCGGCCCCGGCGGAGCGGGTGTCCCAGGAGGCGGTTTCGGCCTGGATCGCGGCCAGACGCTGGCGTCGCGCCTGCGCCTCACGGGTCAGGCGGTCGAGGGCGTTCTGCCGCTCGGACAGCACGGCGCGGCGCTCGGCCAGGGCGGCACGCCGCTCGTTCACCCGCTCGCGCCCCTCGCGCGGGTCGGGCAAGGAGTCGAGCAGCTCCAGCATCTCGTCGCGGCGGGACGCCGCCTCGCGCTCGTCGGCGGCAAGGCGCTCAAGCGCCTCGACCAGGGCGGCGAGGCGGGAGGACGCAGCGTCGGCCTCGCGCGCCAGCTTGGCATGACGGTCGCGCGCGGCACTCACGGCGGCGAAGCCCTCGCGCACGGCGTCGCGGGCGCGGCGGTCGGCCTGGGCGGCTTCCTCCACCGCCCGCCGGGCGGTCTCCAGCCCTTCGCGCGCCAGCTCCACCCGCTCCTCGGCAAGCTCCAGCTCGACGCGCAGCTCTGCCAGCCGGTTGCGCTGCTTCAGGCGGATGGCGGCGGCGGTCGGCGCTCCGGCCTGCACCGTCAGCCCGTCCCAGCGCCACGCCCCGCCGTCGCGGCTGACCAGGATCTGCCCGGGCGCCAGCCCGGCGGCCAGAGCCGCCCCTGCGGCGGCATCGGCGACCACCCCGACATGGGCCAGCGCGCGGGCGGCGGCCGACGGCCCCTCCACCCGCATCGACAGCGGCTCGGCCCCGCCCGGCAGCGGCGCGACGGCCTGATAGCCGGGCAGCGTGCGCCAATGCACCGGCGCGGCCTCGTCCAGCGGAGCGGTCAGCGCGTCGCCAAGGGCGGCGGCCAAGGCGCCCTCATAGCCGGGCGACACCGTCACCGCATCGACCAGCGGCGGGAAGGGTCCGCCGGCCCCGGCCTCCAGCAATTCCGCCAGCGCCCGTTCCTCGGCGCGCAGCCGGGCACCGGCCGAGTCGGCGGCAGACAGCGCCTCCCGCGCCCGGGATTGCGCCGGCTCGGCATCGGCCTTGGCCTGCTCGGCGGCCTCGGCGGCGTCGCGGGCCTGCTCCAGCCGCTGTTCGGCCAGCTCGACCGCCAGTTCGGCCTCCGACAGGTCGGCGCGGGCGGCGATCTCGGCCTCCAGCGCGGCGCGCTGGGCCTGCTGCTCGGCCAGCCGCTTGGCAAGGGTGGCCGCACGGTTCTCCAGTTCGGCGGCCTGACGCTGGGTGGCGGCGCGGCGGGCCTCGTCGATGGCGACCGCCTCGGTCAGGCGGGTCAGCTCGCCGTCGAGCGCCTCGACCTGCTCGCGCGCATCGGCCAGCGCGTCGGCGGCGGCCTCCTCCAGCATCTCCTCGTCGGCCTGTGCCGCGGTCAGGCGGTCGCGCTCGGCCTCCAGCCGGGCCAGCGCCTCGCCAGCATCGGCGGCGAGCGCCTCCTCGCGGCCGAGGTCGCCGGCGATCTGGCGCAGTCGGGAGTCCAGCGCCCGCTGCTGGTCGGCGACTCGCTTCTCCTCGGCGTCGAGCTGTTCGCGGGCGATCACCAGCCGCTGCAGCGCCGACGCGGCGCGCGCCTCGCCCTGGCGGATGTCGGGCAGCCCGGCGGCGGCCTCGGTCCGGCGGGCGGCCAGCTGGTTGACCGCCAGCATGCGGTCGCGCACCCCGGCCTCAGCGGTGGCGAAGGCGGCATGGGCACGGGCGCGCTCCTCCTGCGCCGCCAGCCAGCGCAGATGCCACAGCACCGCCTCGGCCCTGCGGATCTGGTCGGACAGGTTGCGGTAGCGGGCGGCCTGCCGCGCCTGCTTCTTCAGGCTCTGCAGCTGGGTGTCCATCGCCCCGATCACGTCATCGAGGCGGGTCAGGTTGGTTTCCGCCCCCTTCAGCCGCAATTCGGCCTCGTGCCGGCGGGAATGCAGGCCGGTGATGCCGGCGGCCTCCTCCAGCAGGGCGCGGCGGTCCTGCGGCTTGGCGGAGATGATCTGCGCGACCTTGCCCTGGCTGACCAGCGCCGGGGAGCCGGCGCCCGACGCGTTGTCGGCGAACAGCAGCTGCACGTCGCGCGCCCGCACCAGCTTGCCGTTGACGCGGTAGTCGGAGCCGGAGCCGCGTTCGATCCGCCGGGTGATCTCCAGCTCGTCATGCTCGTTGAGGCCGGCCGGGGCGGTGCGCGAGCGGTTGTCGACCGCCAGCGTCACCTCGCCCAGATTGCGGGCCGGGCGGCTGGAGGTGCCGCCGAAGATGACGTCGTCCATGTCGTCGCCGCGCATGCGCTTGGCCGACGTCTCGCCCATCACCCAGCGCAGCGCCTCGACCAGATTGGACTTGCCGCAGCCGTTTGGACCGACGATGCCGGTCATGCCGGGTTCGATGACCAGCTCGGTGGCATCGACGAAAGACTTGAAGCCCGACAGGCGGAGACGCGTGAACTGCACTGGGATAAGAACCTTCGATGTGCTGGGCTTTAGGGGGTGACGTCGTCGGGTGACGGCTGCCCCCTCCCTAACCCTCCCCCGCTTCGCGGGAGAGGGGACTGCCGCCGCTTCGCATAAGGCACCCTTTCCCGCGAAGCTCTCGCACAAACCTGCGGTTTGTGCTGACGCGACAGGCGGACCGTAGGTCCGCTGAGAGCGGGGGAGGGCCGGGGAGGGGGCGATAACTGATACGAACCGTGCAGACAGACTTACTTAAGCAGCTTGTCGATCGCCTTGGAGAACTCCTCGAAGGACTGGGCGCCGTCGACGCGGGCCTTGCCGTCGTTCAGGATGAAGGTCGGGGTCGCCTCGACCTTGTGCTGGTTCTGGCCGGTCAGGCGGCTGTTCAGGATGGCGTCGGCCAGCTCCTTGCTGGCGAAGCAGGCGTCGATGGTCTCCTGGCTCATGCCGGCCAGCTTGCCGTACTGGGCCAGCGCCTTGGTCGGGTCGGACGCGCGGCTCCAGGTCGACTGGCTCTTGAACAGCACGTCGGTCAGCGGGTAGTAGCGCTCGGCCGGCGCGCAATGGGCCAGCATGCTGGCGCTCAGCGCCGCCTGGTCGAAGGGGAAGTCGCGGAAGATCAGCTTGACCTTGCCGGTGTCGATGTAGGCCTCCTTGATCTTCGGCAGCACATCGACGTGGAAATGGGCGCAGTGCGGGCAGGTCATCGACGAATAGTCGAGGATCGTCACTGGCGCCTTGGGATCGCCGAGCACGCGGTCGGCCATCATCTCCGACACCGGCGGCAGGGTCGCCGCGGCCTGCGCGGCCGACGGGGCCACGGTCAGGGCGGTGCCGAACGCGGCGGTGACGCCGACGGCCAGAAGACCGGCCAGCCCGAAATTCCTGCGTCCCAAAATTTTGCGGTTCACTTTGCCCTCATCCCTACAAGATGTTGATGTATAGACAATGATGTCCCGGCGCGTCCAGCGCGGTGCCCGGAATTGCCCCTCACCCCCTGGGAGGAGGGGATCTCTTCGGACGGGCCATCAGCGAGCGGCCGAAGCGTTCCAGCGTGGCGCGCAGCTCCTCGTCCTCGACGGCCGCGGTGGTGGCGGTGATGCCGATCTCCTCGTCCATCGTCAAGGCGCGCGGACGCACCACCGGCGACGGGGCCGACGGCAAGGCGGCATGGATCAGCTTGATCCTGGCCACCGCGCGATAGCCGAAGAAGCCGTTGATCCGCTCGATGATCTGCGGCTCCAGATGCTGGAGTTCGAGCGCGATGGCTCCCATGGCGCGGATGTGCAGGGTCGCCTCCTCGCGCTTGCCGCGGGGGAAGCTGAGCTTGTCGGGGGCGGTGCGCAGCGACAGCTGCTGCCCGACGATGGACGGCCAGTCGGTGATCAGCGCGCCGAAGGCAAGCCCGCGCTTGCCCAGCACCTTGCCGGCGACGTCCGGCACGGATTGGCCGATGCGACGGGGTCCGTTCATGCTCTGCGATCGCTCCTGTGCGGCGCCCCGGCCTTGGCGGACGGGTTCCGGGTCATGTGGGTTGGCGGCACCCTAGCGCAAGCCCGGGCCGATGCCCAGCACCGCACCGGTCCGATGCCCCTGCTCGCCGGGCCCTCTCCCTTCCCCAGACGCTCCGGACCCTCTATTTCTTCCCGACCATGATTCCAAATTCCGACAATCGAGCCTCCACCGCACCAGACCCCGAGACGGCCGCCCGGCTGCTGCTGGACTGGTACGACCGCCACCGCCGCGACCTGCCCTGGCGTGCCAGACCGGGCGAGACCGCCGACCCCTACCGGGTCTGGCTGTCGGAGATCATGCTGCAGCAGACGACGGTTCCCGCCGCGGCCCCCTTCTTCCGCAATTTCACCGAGCGCTGGCCGACCGTGCGCGACCTGGCCGACGCGCCGCTGGACGACGTGCTGGTCGCCTGGGCCGGGCTCGGCTACTACGCGCGGGCGCGCAACCTGCACAAATGCGCCCGCGTGGTGGCGGATGGGGCGGCGGACGGGCATGCCGGCCGTTTCCCGGACAACGAGGTGGCGCTGCTGGAGCTGCCGGGCATCGGCGCCTACACCGCGGCGGCCATCACCGCCATCGCCTTCGGCCGCAAGGCGACCGTGGTGGACGGCAATGTCGAGCGGGTGATCGCCCGCATCTTCGCCGTGGAGGAGCCGCTGCCCGGCGCCAAGCCGACCCTGCGGCGGCTGGCCGCCACCCTGACGCCCGACTTCCGCCCCGGCGACTATGCCCAGGCGATGATGGATCTGGGCGCAACCGTCTGCACCCCGCGCAAGCCCAAATGCATGCTGTGCCCCTGGGCGGCCCATTGCGAGGCGCGCGCCGCCGGCATCGCCGAGAGCCTGCCGCGCAAGACCGCCAAGGCGGAGAAGCCGACCCGGCGCGGCGTCGCCTATTGGCTGCTGAACCCCGAGGGCGCCGTGCTGCTGCGGCGCCGGGCGGAGGAAGGGCTGCTGGGCGGCATGGCCGAGGTGCCGTCGACCGGCTGGGGGCCTGAGCTGCCCGGCGACGCGGCGGTGACGGCGCAGCAGCCGCTCGCCGCCCGCTGGCGCCGGCTGCCCGGCCTCGTCCGCCATACATTCACCCATTTTCACCTGGAGCTTGAGGTGGTCGCCGCGCAGGCCGGCGCCGACTGGCGGCGGGCGGACGGCAACTGGGTGCCGCTCGACCGGCTGGGCGATCACGCGCTGCCGTCGGTGATGGTGAAGGTGGTGCGTCACGCCCTGGCGCATGTCTGACGATGGAATGAGTGCCGGAATGCCGCGTGCCGTCTTGTCCGCCCTGCTCGTGCTTCTGACGATGGCCGGTTCTTCGATGGGCGCCGCCGCCCGGGCGGCGGAAACCGCGGGCGGGAAAGCCGCAGACGGGAAGGCAGGGGTGGCGCTGGTGCTGGCGCTCGACGGCTCGGCCTCCATCACCACCGGCGATCTGGAGTTCCAGCTGCAGGGCCACGCCGCCGCCTTCCGCGACCCGGCGGTGGCCGACGCGCTTGCATCCGCGGGCGCCCTCGTGACGCTGGCCGCCTATTCCGGCCCGAACAGCCTGCGGGTGCTGATCCCCTGGACCCGGCTGGCGAAGCCGGAGGATGCCGGGCGGCTCGCCGAGCGCATCGATGCCCTGCCCCGCGGCTTCCAGGGCGACTCCACCGCCATCGGCAGCGCGATCGTCGAGGCCGCCAGGCTGTTCGACCGTGGCGGCAAGGCGCCGCGGCAGGTGATCGACCTGATCTCCAACGGCTTTTCCAACGGCGGCATCGACCCGGCGGAGGCGCGCGACCGGGTGACGCGGCGCGGCATCGTCGTCAACGGCCTCGCCATCCTCGACGAATTCCCCTGGCTGGAGGAGTATTTCGAGGAGAACGTCATCGGCGGCCCCGGCAGCTTCGTGAAGAGCGCCATGGACCAGGACAGTTTCATCGCAGCCCTGCGGCAGAAATTGATCCTTGAAATGGTGGCCCTGCCCGATCACATGCCAAGCCAAAGCGCCGCCGTGCCGTAGGCGGCCGAAAAAATTCGCCGAGGAGCGTTGAACGTGGAGCGGGTCGATTTCCTGGTGGTCGGGGCCGGCATCGCCGGCGCGTCCGCCGCGTATGAGCTGGCGGCGCAAGGCCGGGTGCTGGTGCTGGAGCGCGAATCGCAGCCCGGCTATCATTCGACCGGCCGCTCGGCTGCGCTCTACACCCAAACCTACGGCCCGGCGCCGATCCGTGCCCTGACGGTCGCCAGCTGGGACTTCTACACCGACCCGCCCGCCGGCTTCGCCGACCACGCCCTGCTGACCCCGCGCGGCGTGCTGATCGTCGGCCGCGACCATGAGACGGACCGGCTGGATTCGGAATACCAGGAGGGCCGGCGCCTCACCCCCTCGGTCGAACGCTTCGACAGGGCGCAGGTGCTGGCCCGCGCCCCCTTCCTGCGCCCGGACTACGCCGCCGGCGGCGTGTGGGAGCCCGAGGCGCGCGACATCGACGTCCATGCCCTGCACCAGGGCTATCTGCGCGGGCTGAAGGCGCGCGGCGGCCGGGTGGTGACGGATGCCGGCGTGCGCGGGCTGGAGCGCCGCGACGGGCTGTGGGTGGCTGACACCGCGGCCGGGGCGTTCGCCGCGCCGGTGCTGGTGAATGCCGCCGGGGCCTGGGCGGACGAGCTGGCGGCGCTGGCCGGCGTTGCCGCCGTCGGGCTGGTGCCGAAGCGCCGCACCGCCATCACCTTCGATCCGGTGTTCGAGGATCCGGCCGACAAGCAGGGACTCGACAGCTGGCCGATGGTGACGGACGTGGCCGAGACCTTCTACGTCAAGCCGGACGCCGGGCGCCTGCTCGCCTCCCCCGCCGACCAGACCCCGGTCGCCCCCTGCGACGTGCAGCCGGAGGACATCGACGTCGCCGAAACGGTGGACCGGCTGGAACAAGCATCGCGCTTTTCCGTTCGCAGATTGGCGCATCGCTGGGCCGGCCTGCGCAGCTTCGTGGCAGACAAGGTGCCGGTGGTCGGATTCGCGCCCGACGCGGACGGCTTCTTCTGGCTGGCCGGCCAGGGCGGCTACGGCATCCAGACGGCTCCGGCCATGGGCCGGGTGGCTGCCGGGCTGGCGTCCGGCCGGGGCCTGCCGGACGATGTGCGGGCGCTTGGGGTGTCGGAGGCCGACCTGTCGCCCGCCCGGCAGCGGTGACCAAGGAGGGCATGCCATGACCACGCGTCGAAGCATGAAGGATCGCGCGATGCGCCGCTCGCTCGCCGTCGCGGCGCTGGCCGCAGCCGCCGCGCTCGCCGGCTGCGCCAATCCGGCGGCCGACGAGGCGCTGGTCGCGCAGACCGCGCTGATCGGCATGCCCAAGGAGACGCTGCTGTCCTGCGCCGGGGTTCCCGAACGGCAGGCCGCCGTCGACAACCGGGAATTCTTCACCTACCGCAGTTCCCGCCTCGTCTCCTACCCCAGCCCGCCGCCGCTGGGCTATTACGGCGGCGGCTGGGGCTGGCCGTATTACGGTTACGGCTATGGCGGAGCGGGCTATGGCTACGAAGTCAGCAGCTATGACTGCGAAGCAACCTTCAGCTTGAGAAACGGCGTGGTCGAGCGCGTGGTCTATGGCGGTGCATCCGGCGGAAGCGCGCGACTTGGACAGTGCTATGCCATCGTCCAGAACTGCGTGGCGCTGATTCCACAGCGGGCCATCAAGCCAACTCCTTGATTTCATTGTCCATGCGACAACTCGTCACTGTTGCAGAGCTGCTGCATCGGGCGAGGATCGGTTGTGCCCCCCTAGTACCCTTACTCCGGGTCTGGTAATACCTCCATCGGCTGATGCCACAGAACAGAAACAACGCATTGCCTGGAGCAGACCCCATGAGCATCCTGTCGCGCGCCGCCGCCGCCCTGCTGGCGACCTCGGCCCTCGTCGCCATCGCTTCCCCGTCGCTTGCCCAGGACTTCAAGGGCAAGTCGGCCGGCGACATCGTCGTCCGTGCGCGCGGCTTGGCCGTGCTGCCGCAGGAAAAGGGCACCCTGAACAACAGCGCGCTGGGTGACATCGGGAAGGCCAGGGTCGGCAACGACTACATCCCCGAAGTCGACTTCTCCTACTTCTTCACCGACAACATCGCGGCCGAGCTGATCGCCGGCACCAGCCGCCACAAGGTCCACGGCAACCTGGCGTCCGCGCTGGGTGGCGGCATCGAGATCGGCAAGGTGTCCCTGCTGCCGCCGACCCTGACGCTGCAGTACCACTTCATGCCGAAGGAGCGCATCAGCCCGTATGTCGGCGCCGGCATCAACTACACCCTGTTCTACAACGAGGACGCGGCCAACAACCCGAACCCGGCCGGCCTGCGCATCACCGACGTCGAGTACAAGAACCGCTTCGGCTGGGCCCTGCAGGCCGGTGTCGATGTGGCGCTGACCGGCAACTGGTCGCTGAACGTCGACGTCAAGAAGATCTTCCTGAAGACCGACGTCACCGCCACCGTCAACGGCGCGCTGCCGGTCACCTCGAAGGTCACGCTGGATCCGTGGCTGGTCGGCGTCGGCATCGGCTACCGCTTCTAAGAACGGGCTTCGGGATCCGTCCCGGACACCTCGCAGGCGGCCTTCCCCATCCGGGGGAGGCCGCCTTTTCTTTTATCCCATCGCCTTGCGGATTGTACGGTCATCCCCATGATTCCAGTATCGGGTTCATCGGAAGAGGGGCCATACCGCCATGCATGTCGCAGCCGTTTTGAAGCGCAAGGGCAACCGGATCGTCGCCGCCGCACCGGCCGACACGGTGGCCGCCGTCACCCGCCTGCTGACCGAGCACCGGATCGGCGCCGTGCTGGTGCTGGCCGAGGACGGGCAGCCGGTCGGCATCCTGTCGGAACGCGATGTCGTCCGGGCCATCGCCCGCGATGGCGCCGCGGCCCTCGACCGCCCGGCCGCCGAGTTGATGACGCGCGAGCTCATCACCGCCGCCCCCACCGACACCGTGGCCGACATGATGGCGGTGATGACCGAACGGCGCATCCGCCACGTCCCCATCGTCGAGGCCGGCCGGGTGATCGGCGTCATCAGCATCGGCGACGTGGTGAAGGCCCGCATCGATGACGCCGAACTGGAGGTCGAATCGCTGCGCGGCTATGTCGCCGGGATGGGATGAGCCGCAAGGCAGGACGGATCGAGCCGCGAGGCCCGAAATGCAAAGAACCCGCCGGACTGCTCCGGCGGGTTCTTTGCATTTCGGATCGGGCGAGGCCGGCTCAGGCCGAGTGCGACTGCGGAAAGGCCATCGCCGCCTGGGTGCGGTTGCGCACGCCCAGCGACTTGAAGATCGCGGTCATGTGGATCTTCACGGTCCCCTCGGACAGCCCAAGCTCGTGGGCGATCTGCTTGTTCGACTTGCCTTCGCGCAGACGGTCCAGAACCTCGCGCTGACGCTGGGTCAGCAACTGTTCCAGCTGCGGGTCGGACGGCGGCATCACCGATCCGCCACCGCGCTGGTCGCCTTCGATCCCCTCGCGCAGGACCGTCGCCGGGACATAGACGCCGCCGGAGAAGATCAGGTCGAGCGCGCTCAGCATGATCTTCACGCTGGACGATTTCGGGATGTAGCCGGCGGCACCGTTCTCCAGCGCCTCCCGCACGTCGGTCTGCGCCTCCGACGCCGAGATGACGACCACCTTGGCGTTCGGCTGCCGGTCGCGCAGCATGCCGATGCCGGAGAATCCGGGCCATCCCGGCATGCGCAGGTCGGTCAGAACAAGGTCGTAGGCCTCATCCTTCACCGCCGCCATGTCCAGAAGCTCGTCGAAATTGCTGGCCTCGGCAAAGGTCGCATTTTCGCGAAGCTGCTCAAGCAGACGGCGAAGACCTTCCCGGAACAGGACGTGATCATCACCGATCAGGATTTTCATCGCTTAAACTCCCGCACCATGCCTGCCCTCCGAAAGTCGCCCCAGGGACGTGATAAAAGGAGGGGGCTGTCGCCACCCGCATATTCCCTAAAATCCAAAGGATATAGCAGGCACCGGCCGAACGTAATCTCTATTCAGATGTAACACGCCGGGGAGAGAGCGGACAACCGAAAATTAACTTTTGCTGCGATGCAGGATGCCGTTCGGACGGTACCGGCACAGCCCATCGGCGATATTCCCAAAGACTTATGACAATTCTAGATCATTGTGCGGATGCACCCTTGATCCTGTGCGCAAGGCATGAAAAGAGGCCGGCCCGGCACCGTTGACGGTGCTGGACCGGCCTGGAGTTGTGCATCCCGGAGGGTGCAACGGACAGGTGCCGCCACAGGGTCTGCTAGAAGGCGGCCTCTTCCAGCTCCATCAGCGGAGCGGCTCCGGCGGCGATGGTGATGAACAGGCTGTTCACCTGGGGCAGCAGCTTGGTCATGTAGAAGCGCGCGGTCTTGATCTTGGCATCAAAGAAGGCGGCGTTGCCCGTCCCGGCCGAGAGCCCGGCCTGCGCCTTCTCCACCATGGTCAGCCAGCTCCAGCCGAGCGCGACCAGCCCGAACAGGCGCAGATAGTCGCTGGCGGCGGCCCCCGCCTCCTCCGGATTCTTCAGTCCCTTCTGGGCGATCAGGGCGGTCGCCTGCTGCAGCTTGGCGAAGGCCTTGGCCAGCGGCATGACGAACTCGCCCAGCTCGTCCTTCTCCATCGCCGCCTCGATGTCGCGGCCGACCGGGTGGAAGAAGTGGCGCAGCAGGCGCCCCATGTCCTGCGGCAGCTTGCGGCCGACGAGGTCGAGCGCCTGGATGCCGTTGGTGCCCTCGTAGATCTGGCAGATGCGGGCGTCGCGGACATATTGCTCGACGCCGGTTTCCCAGATGAAGCCGTGGCCGCCATGGACCTGCACGGCGATGTTGGCCGCATCGAAGCCGATGTCGGTGAACAGCGCCTTGACGATCGGCGTCATCAGCTGGACGAACTCGTCGGCATCCCGGCGGGTCCGGGCGTCGGGATGCCTTTCCGCCACGTCGAGCTTGTAGGCGGTCAGGGCGCCCAGGGCACGCGCCCCTTCGGTGAAGGCGCGGGCGGTCAGCAGGTTCCGGCGTACGTCGGGATGGACGATGATCGGGTCGGCCGGCTTGTCCGGCGCCTTCACCCCCGACAGCGACCGGCCCTGGAGCCGTTCGCGGGCGTAGTTGACGGCGTTCTGGTAGGAGACCTCGGCCAAGCCCAGCCCCTGGATGCCCACGGCCAGCCGGGCCGCGTTCATCATAACGAACATGGCACGCATGCCCTTGTGCGGCTCGCCGACCAGCCAGCCGGTGGCGTCCTCGAAGTTCATGACGCAGGTCGAGGATGCCTTGATGCCCATCTTGTGCTCGATGGAGCCGCAGGCGACGCCGTTGCGGGCGCCCGGCGTGCCGTCTTCGTTCGGCAGGAACTTCGGCACCAGGAACAGGCTGATGCCGCGGGTTCCGGCCGGGGCGTCGGGCAGGCGGGCCAGCACCAGATGCAGGATGTTCTCGGTCAGGTCATGCTCGCCGGCCGAGATGAAGATCTTGGTGCCGGTGATCTTGTAGGCACCCTCCCCGTCGGGCACCGCCCTGGTGCGGATGATGCCGAGATCGGTGCCGCAATGCGGCTCGGTCAGGCACATGGTGCCGGACCAGGTGCCATCGACCAGCTTCGGCAGGAAGCGCTGCTTCAACTCGTCCGAGCCGTACATCGACAGCGCGTTGTAGGCGCCGAGCGACAGGCCGGGATACATGCCGAAGCTGAGGTTGGCGGAGCAGATGAACTCCTCCAGCATGATGTTGACCAGCTTCGGCAGCCCCTGCCCGCCATAGGCCGGGTCGCAGGCAAGGCCCTGCCAGCCGGCGGCGATATAGGTGTCGTACGCCTGCTTGAAGCCTGCCGGCGTGCGGACCTCGCCATTCTCGAAGCGGCAGCCCTCGCCGTCGCCCGACTGGTTCAGCGGGAACAGCACCTCCTCGCACAGCTTGGCGCCCTCCTCCAGCACCTGGCCGACGAGTTCGGGCGTGGCGTCCTCATAGCCCGGCAGGGCCGACAGCTTGTCCATCCCGACGATCTCGTCCAGGACGAAGCGCACATCCTCAAGCGGAGCCTTGTAGATCGGCATCTCTCGTTCCTCCCCCTCAGTTCCGCAGCGGCTTGCCGGTGAGCAGCATGTGCTCGATCCGGTCGATGGTGCCGCCGGTGCGCACCAGACCCATGAAGGCCTCGCGCTCCAGCCGCAGGACATGGTCCTCGCCGATCGGCTTGGAGATGTCGGCCTCCTCGCCGCCGCTCAGCACCTCGGCCAGGGCGGCGCACACCACCTTGTCGTGCGGCGTCACCTTGCCCTGCAGGGCGAAGCCTTCCACCGCAAGCTCCATCGCCGCCCTGGCGCTGGGACCGGGCAGGACATAGGCCGTGCTCTTCTCCGGCGGGGAGTAGCCCGCCGCCAGTTCCAGCGCCTTGGCCTTGGCGTCGGCCAGCAGGCGGTCGCGGTTCATGGTGATGCCGTCGGAGCCGCGCAGATACAGCAGCTCCTTGGCCTCGGCCGCCGACTTGGCGACGGTGGCGGTGCTGATGATCTCGAAGGCCTTGGCGATGCCGGGCATCGGTCCGTGCGGGGCCTTGGGGTTGGCCTGATGGCGGGCCAGCATCTCGGTGCAGCCGCCCCAGGCCGGGATCAGGCCGACGCCGACCTCGACGAGGCCGACATAGGTCTCGGCATGGGCCTGGACATGGTCGGAATGCAGCAGGATCTCGCAGCCGCCGCCGAGCGCCATGCCGCTGGGCGCCGCCACCACCGGGAAGGGCGCGTATTTCAGCGCGCGGTAGGTGCGCTGTCCGCCCTCCACCATCTCCTCGATCTGCGGCCACAGGCCGATGTTCAGGGCGAAGAGGGCAAGGCCGAGATTGGCGCCGACCGAAAAATTGTCGGCCTCGTTGTGGATGACCAGGGCCTTCCAATCGCCTTTGCCGTCGCCGACCAGACGCATCGCCTTCTCGTAGGCGGCCATGATGTCGGCGTCGACCGCGTTCATCTTGCTGGTGAACTCGACGCACAGCACGCCGTCGCCGATGTCCCAGAGGCTGGCCGAGCCGTTCTTCCACACCGGCTTGCCGGCGGCGCGCTTGATGTCGGACAGCAGCAGCACGCCGTCGGGACGCACCACCGTGTCGTAGACCCCGGATGTCGTCAGGTGCTGGAGCCTGCCGTCCTCCACCCGGTAGAAGGGGCGGCCGGCCGCGGCCTCGACCAGCGCCGGGACCGGAATGCCCTCGGACCGGCACAGCTCGGCGAACCAGCCGGTGCCGAGACGGTCGATCAGCTCGAACGGCCCCTGCTTCCAGTTGTAGCCGAGCCGCATGCCCTCATCGACGGCGACGATGCTGTCGGCGATCTCCGGCACCAGGCTGGCGGCGTAGGCCAGCGTTTGCGCCAGGACGCGGCGGGCGAAACGGCCACCCTTGTCCGGATGCTCGCAAAGCTTGCGCAGGTCGCGGCTGGCAGCCTGGACGCTGTCGAGCCGGGCCTTCTCCGAGGGTGCGTATTCGCCGGTCAGCAGATTGACCGACTCCTTGACCTTACCGCCGCCGGCCTTGTTGATGCGGTAGAAGCCGCCCTTGCCCTTGCGGCCGGTGTAGCCCTCCGCGATCATCCGGGTGATGACCGGGTGCTCGCGCATCTGGCCGCGATAGGCGTCGCCGGCCGACAGGGTGGCCGACATGCTCTTGTTGATGTGCGGCATCAGGTCGAGCCCGACCAGATCCACCAAGCCGAACACGCCGGTCTTGGGGATGCCCATCGGACGGCCGCCGACGGCGTCCGCCTCCTCCACCGTCAATCCCAGATCGACCGCGGCATTCACCGCCGACTGGATCCAGAAGACGCCGATGCGGTTGGCGATGAAGCCCGGCGTGTCCTTGCAATGGACGACGCCCTTGCCGAGCCGGCGGTCGCAGACGTCGGCGATGGCCGCCAGCGCGTCCGCCCTGGTGTCGGGACCGCCGACGATCTCCAGCAGGCGCATGTAGCGCGGCGGGTTGAAGAAGTGGGTGATCAGGAAGTCCCGGCGGAACCGCTCGCCCTGCCCGTCCGTCAGCACCGCCAGCGGGATGGTCGAGGTGTTGGACGACACCACCGACCCGGCCTTGCGCACCGGATCGATGCGCTTGTAGAGGTCGGCCTTGATCGCCGGATTCTCGACGATGGCCTCGACGATCCAGTCGACGTCGGCCAGCAGGTTCAGGTCATCCTCAAGATTGCCCGGCGTGATGAGCCTGGCGTTCTTCGGGTGCATGAAGGGGGCCGGATCGGTCTTCAGCATCTTCGCCACCGCGCCCTTGGCGATGGCGCTGCGGTCGGCACCCTCCTTGGCGGGGATGTCGAGCAGGACGCAGGGGATGCCGGCGTTGGCGAAATGGGCGGCGATGCCGGCGCCCATCACGCCCGCACCGATCACGGCGGCGCGTTCGATCTTCATGGTCGTTTCCTCCCCGATCCCGTCGTCAGACCGCTTCCAGGATGGTGGCGATGCCCTGGCCGCCGCCGATGCACTGGGTGGCCAGCGCGAACTGCTTGCCCTCGCGCTTCAGCAGGGCGGCCGCCTTGCCGGTGATGCGGGCGCCGGTGGCGCCCAGCGGGTGGCCGAGCGCCAGCGCGCCGCCGTCCGGGTTGATGCGGGAAGGGTCGATGTCGAGATCGCGCATGCAGGCGATGGCCTGGGAGGAGAAGGCCTCGTTGATCTCGATGATGTCGATGTCGGCGATCGACAGGCCGGCACGGGTCAGCGCCTTGCGGGTCGCGGGGACCGGCCCCAGCCCCATCAGGTCGGGCGCGCAGCCGGCAACGGCGACCGAGCGGATCTTCGCCAGGATCGGCAGGCCGTTGGCCCGGGCATACTCCTCGGTCGTCACCAGCACGGCGGCGGCGCCGTCGGTCAGCGGCGAGGAGGTGCCGGCGGTGACCGTGCCGTCGGCAGTGAAGGCCGGCTTCAGGCCGGACAGGCTGTCGGCGCTGGTGCCGGGGCGGATGCAGCCGTCCCTGTCGACCAGACCGGCCGGGGTCTCGATGCCGACGATCTCGTCGGACAGACGGCCGGAGGCCTGCGCCTCGGCGGCCTTGGCGTGGGAGGCGACGGCCAGCGCCTCCTGCTCGGCGCGGGAGATGGCGTATTTGCGGGCGACATTCTCGGCGGTGACGCCCATCGAGCAATAGGCTTCCGGGTAGCTCGCCTTCAGCGCCGGGTTCGGCATCGGGTTGAAGCCCATGATCGGCACGCGGGTCATCGATTCGATGCCGCCGCAGACGAAGACCTCGCCGGCCCCCATCTGGATTGCGCCCGCCGCCTGATGGATCGACTGCATGGACGAGCCGCAATAGCGGTTGACCGTGGTGGCCGCCGCAGTCTGCGGCAGCCCGGCCAGGAAGGCGATGGTGCGGGCGACATTCAGCCCCTGCTCGCCCTCGGGGAAGGAGCAGCCGACGATGACGTCCTCGATGTCGTCGGTCTTCAGGCCGGTGCGCTCAACCAGCGCCGCGATGACGCGGGCCAGCAGATCGTCGGGGCGGACCTTGGTCAGTTCGCCCTTGTGGGCGAAGGCGAAGGGCGAACGGGCGTAACCGGCGATGACGACCGACTTCATGAGTGCTTCTCCTCCATGTCCTGCGTCTCCGTGATGCCGTTGCGGCGAAGATGCTCGGAGATCTGGGTGTCGATGGTGCACAGCTCCGCCAGCGTCTGCTGGACGTCGGCAAGCTGCTGTTCGAGGGCGGAAATCCGGCGGCGCGCAAGGCTGCGCATGTAGCGCATCTGTTCGACCTGGGCGTCGTCGGTGTCGTAGAGGTTCAGGAAATCCTTGATCTCGGCGAGGCTGAAACCCAGCCGCTTGCCCCGGCAGATCAGCGCCAGCCGGGCACGGTCGCGGTGGCCGTAGACGCGGGCATTGCCGACCCGCTCCGGCGCCAGCAGCCCCTCGTCCTCGTAATGGCGGATGGTGCGGTGGGTCAGGCCGAATTCCCCGGCCAGTTCGCCGATTGCGAGCCGGGGCGTGGGCATGGGGGCGCAGCCGGCCGCCGCACTCCCCTCCTCCGTCCGCTCCATCGCGCCGATGCCGATCGAACTCCGCTCCACGCCGCTTCCTTCCGATGCACGTCCTTAACGTTTACGTAAAGGTAAGGTCGATGCCGCGCGCTGTCAACAGACTCGTTGACCAAGCAAATCATTTTGCCGGCCGTCCCGCCGGGTCCGGCGAGTGTTCGAACAGGTGCGGCGCGCCCGCGCAGTGACAGGATGCCACGCCCCGGCACGGCCGGAGGCTATGGCAGGCTTTGCGGCAGACGCGTGCGCCCGGCATTCACCCGTACTTCGAAGATGGGGAGCGGGCACGGCGACGGACAGACGGCCGCAGAAGGCCGCGGCGGAATTTCCGGGTGGTTTTCCGGACTTCCGAAATTCGGACGGATCGGGACAGGGTATAGGAGACAACCCATGTCGGCGCGCGCCATCGTATCGCTGGGCGTCTGGATACTGGCCATGGTGCTGGTCGGCACCATGACGGTCGGCCTCGCACTGGCCTTCTACGTTCTGCTGACCTTGTGCTTCGCGGTCGTGGTGGCCGCGTTGACCCTGCTCGCCCGCCGGCGCGAGGAGCACAGGAGGGAGCAGAGCTATCTGTAGGGCTGTGGGCGGGCGGGGGACCGGTTGTCCGCCCCGCCCGCCCACTTCATACCAATGGCTTTCGATGGTCCCCCATCGAAAGCCATTTCCTCAATCGCCGGCACGGGCGTCCGCCCGCTTGGCTATCGCGGGCATGTGCCCGCGGGGCCGCAGTCGCGGCCCTCCAGCGGTACAGGTCTATGACCAGTGCCGCTGGCATCACTCCGGCAGCACGCGCAGCCGCGACACCCCGGTGCGGGCAGACAGGTGCGGGCGTTGCAGATCCTGCACCTGGGCACCCGGATCCGCGAAGTCGCCGGGTGTGACCGCACGGACCAGATAGACCAGGCGGAAGCGGGGCGCCGACTTCGGCAGATCGACGGCGGCAACGAAGCGGTCGTCACGGAACTCGACGTTGCGCACCGCCGACAAGTCGCCCAGCCAGGACAGCTTGCCGAGCTGGCCGCTGTTGGCGAGCCGGACATTCTCGATCTCGAAGCCGGCCGGCAGCGGATCGCTGACCAGCACCGAATGGTCGAGCGGGTCGCCGACCTCGCCCTCCAGGATCACCACCAGCAGGTCGTTGTGACGCACCCCGGCAGGGTCGACCGGCCGGCCGGCCATGTCGAACAGGCGGCGGCGGATGGTCATCCCCTGCTCTTCCGGCCCCGCCGGCCGGTCGGGAACCCCGGCCACCGACAGGGTCTGGCGAACCTCGCCGCCCAGGTTGCGGATTGCCGGCGGGGCGGCGGGGTCGATGCGCAGGAATTGCGGCTTGGCGTTCTCCACCGTCTGGTCGGCGATGGCGAGCTTCATCGGCGCCGCCCGGTCGGCCAGCGCCTTGGCCGCCAGCAGCAGCCACGCCTGTTCCTGCGGGTTGGTGGTGCGGACGGCGGCGAAGGTCTTCGCCACGCGGTCGCCCGCCTGGAAGATGCGGTCGCGCTCCACCGCGCCGCTCTCGGCCATCAGCGCGACCACGCCGGCCTCGTCGCGCAGGGAGGAGCCCTGGTCGCGCAGGCCGGCGGTCACCATGCGGGCGCCGGTCAGCTTGGCGAACGCCTCGGCCGCCCCCGGCTGGTCGCCGAGCACGGCCATGGCGGCGGCGATCTGCGCCCGGCTGAAGTCGGTCGGCAGCCGGTCCCAGTAATTCTCGCGGAAATAACGGACGGCACCGGCGTCGATCATCTTCGCCCGCGCCAGCACATGGAGGGCATAGGCGCGGCCCGGCAGGTCGGCGGTTTCCACCCAGGCGTTGTCGATGGCCTGCTTCAGCCAGTCCAATCCCTTGCGGTAGGGCTGGTCCGGGATGCGGTAGCCCGCGGCCTTCGCCCGGCCCAGCACGTCGACGGCGTAGGCGGTCAGCCAGGGATCGAGGTCGCCCTTCGGCGACCACGCCGCGAAGGCACCGTCGGACCGCTGGAAGGTCAGCAGCCGGTCGATGCCGCGCTGGACCCGCGCCTTGATGCGGTCCTCCGGCGCGATGCCGAGGCCGGCGGCGAGGTCGCTCATCGACAGCAGCGGCAGGATGCGGCTGGCCGTCTGCTCCGCACCGCCCAGCGCGGCGCGGTCGAGCGCGAACAGCAGTCCCGGCACGTCGAGGTCGGGCAGGGAGGAAACGGTGGCGCCGATGGCGACGGTCTCCGGGCGCAGGCCGGCGGCGATGTCGGCGGGAATCGCCAGCCCCTTGTCGGTGGGCAGGGCGGCGACGCTGTGGCGCGACACCGCAGGCGAGGCCGAACGGACGGTGACGTCCCAGCGCCGGGTGACGCGCAGGCCGTCCGGCCCGGTGACGTCCAGCGTGACATGCCCGGCGCCGATGGCGGTGGCGGTCAGCACCCGGCCGGCAGTGGCCCGCTTGCCGCGCGCCAGCTTCGGCACGTCGATCCCGGCATCCTCCCCGCCCTGCAGGATCGCCACCGCCCCTTCCGCGCCGAGCGTCATGCGGTAGTCGCCCGACGGGCCGTTGAGGTTGTCGAGCGACAGCAGCACCTGCGCCGAATCGCCGGGCGCGAGGAAGCGCGGCAGCACGGCGTCGGCGACCACCGGATCGCGGACCAGCAGCTGGCTGTCGGCACGGCCGGTCCGCCCCTCGCTCCAGGCCACCGCCATCAGGCGCAGGCGTCCCTGAAAGTCGGGCAGCTCGAAGGGCACCGCGACCTTGCCGTCGGCACCCACCGTCAGGATGCCGGAATAGAGCGACACCACCCGTTCCGACTTGGGCGGGACCGGCCCGGAAACCTGGCGCAGCCGCGGCGCCGGCTGGGCCGGCGGGCGGGCGGCGTCCAGGCTGGCCGGATCGATCAGGCGGCCGTAGGAATCGCGCAGCTCGACGGTCAGCGGCCGCTTGCCCAGATAATGGCGCGCCGGATCCGGCGAGGGCTGGTCGGTCAGCTGCATCACCGATTCGTCGACGGCGGCCAGCGTGACGAAGGCGGGCTTGCCCTCGGCCACGCCCTCCACCGTCACGTCGGCGGTCATGGCGCGGCGCGGCTCGACCTCCGCCGGGGTGGACAGGCGGACATCCAGCGTGCGCGGCGCCTTGTCCATCGCCAGCCAGGACAGGCCGACGGCGCGGCGCGGCGGCGTCTTCGACTGCGGGTCGGAGGTGGCGAAGGCGGTCGCCAGAATGTGTGCGCCGCTGGTCCAGCCCTGGCCGACAGGGATTTCCAGGAAGGCGCCCTGCGGGCCGATGGCGCGGGTGACGGCAAAGGTGACGCCGCGGTCGGCGACCGCGACCAGCACCTGGCTGTCATAGGGCGGCTTGACGAAGATCCAGGCGCTTTCCCCGGCACGGTAGGCCGGCATCATCACCGACACGTCGACCGCGTCCGGCCGTTCGCCGGCCGTCGGGGTCATCCACCAGCCGGCGGCGAAGCGCAGGCTGGTGGCGACGCCGGTCTTGGGATCGAACACCTCCAGCCGGTAGCGGCCGGCGGCGACCGGCGCCTCGACCGCGGCCGGGCCGGCAGCCTGGACCGACAGGGTGCCGCCGGTGACGCGCCGGTCCTTCACCGTGACCTTGTAGTCCCAGCGGCCGTTCGCCTCGTACCAGGCATAGTCGTACTCCTCCTCGAACAGCTCGTAGGAGAGGTCGGCGCGGTCGGCAGGCTTGCCGTCCGGCCCGACGGCGACGACGTCGAAGCCGGCGGTCGCCCCCTCCGGAACGCCGTCGCCCTCGAAGCGCGGCTTGATGCCGATCGCGAAGGGCTGGTGGCGCACCGGCAGGACGAAGTCGCGGCCGACCGGGCGCCCGCCGATGTCGAACAGGGTGGCGCGCACCACCGCCTCCAGCGGGCGGGTGCTGTCGGGCGGGCGCGGCAGCTTCACCTTCAGCCGGGCAGATCCGTTCTGGTCGGTGATGAAGCCCGGCAGGTCGGCGCGGGCCGGCTTCACCTCCTCCTGCACCAGCCCGAAATGATAGCCGGGCAAGGTGGGATAGGGGTTGGCGGCGGCGCGCAGCGTCACCGTCAGTTCGCCCGGCAGGCCGGCGGCCGGCGCACCGTACAGATAATGGCTGTCGAGGCCGATGTCCGCCTCGCCATCCGCCGCGAGCTCGGTCGTCGCGGAGGCGAGCGTCAGGTCCAGCCGCGGCGGCACGAAATCCTCCAGCAGGAACTCGACCTTGCCGATGGCGGGGCCGTCCGGTTCGGCATGGGCGGTGACGAGCCAGTTGCCGGGATAGGCATTCATCGGCAGGTCGATGCGGGTGGCGTAGCCGCCGGCCCCGCTGTCGGCGACCGTCCGCCGCTCCACCTCGAACCCGTCGGGGCGCAGGATGCGCAGCGTCAACGCCTTGCCGGCCGGCGGCGGGTTGAGTTCGGCGTCGCGCAGCAGGGCGGTCAGTTGCACCGTCTCGCCCGGCCGGTAGATGCCGCGTTCGGTGTAGAGATAGGCGTCGGGCCCGCCGGCAACCGGACGGATCGGCGCCGGCTTGTCCGGCGACTCGGCCGACGGGGCGCCGCCGGCGGTCAGGTCGAGCACGGCGAAGTCGCCGTCGCCGCGCGCGGCGAACAGCGCCTGCGCCGGCTCGGTCCCGGCGGCGCGCAATGCCGCGAGGTCGAAGCGGCCGAGCCCGTCCGCCCCGGTCTGCAGGCGGCCCAGTTCGGCGCCGTTGCGGGCGACCAGACGCAGGTCGACGCCCGCGGCTGGCGCGGCGGTCTGGACCGAGCGGGCGAAGACCACCAGCGAATCCTCGCCGAGGATGGTGTTCAGGCCGAGGTCGGAGACGACGAACCATTGGGTCGCCTTGCGGTCCCAGCCGCCCGGCTTGATCTCGTCTACGCCGGCGACGGCGACATAGACGCCGGGATCCAGCCGGCCCAGCACGGCGTCGATGGGGAAGGCGGTGGTGACGGTGCGGTTGGGCTGGTTGCCGATGCCCATCTCGCCGCGCCACACCTCCTGCCCCGCCTTGTCCAGGATCTCGCCGATGTCGTAGTCGGTCATCTGCTGGGTGATGCGGCCGAAATAGATCTTCTCGACCAGCGCCCGGTCGACGATGCGCAGCACCTGCAGCTTCGCGCGGTCGAGGTTGATCGAACGAAGCGGCAGCCCCTCCGCCCCGACGCGCGGCAGGATGTAGCCGGCGCCGCGGAAGGCGAGCGACGCCTTGCGGTTGGGCACCTGCACCTCGCGGGTGTCGGCGGCCGGCAGCCGCTTGCCGTCGGCGCCGGGCAGCCCGTCCTTCAGCGTGACCCGGAAGGTCTCGCCATGGCGCAGCCCCTCCACGCACAGCGTGCGGTCGCGGGCGATGGCGGCACCGTCCACCGCCGGCTCGACCACGACATAGTCGCGGTAGTTCACCGCGCGCGAGCGCTCCAGCCGGTCGGTGAAGGTGAAGCAGGCCTGGGGGGTATCACGCTCCGCCACCACCTCGACGCTCGCGACGCCGAAGGGGACTGGTTCGGCCGGCGGATCGGCGGCCAGCGTCCGGGTGACGACGAACGTGCCGGAGCACGCGACGAGAACGGCACAGACACGCGCCAGCGCACGCAACATTCGAGACAGGCCCCAATTCCCCGGTGGATCCGAAACCGCATGACCGGGGACAGCCCTGGCGTCGGCTCGGACCTGGACAAAACCGGCGCGGAGTATGCCCAAGCGGCAGGGGTTTCGCCATGGCTTTGCGGCGCCCGCCGGCAGATCGTCCGCCAGGAGATCGCCCCACCGGGCCGCCCACCGGGACGGCGAAGCGTCAGCCGGTGAATTCCAGCGTCACCTGGCTGCCCTGTCCGGGACGGCTGTCGATGCGGAGATGCCCGCCATGGGCCTCGATCAACGACTTGACGATCGGCAGGCCCAACCCGGTGCCGCGCCCCGGATGAGTGGTGAGGGCCGACGCCTGGCCGAAGGGAACGGACGCCTGCCGCAATTCCTCCGCCGTCATGCCGATGCCGTTGTCGGTCACCCGCAGGATGCAGCGGCCATGGACGCCCCGCCCTATCGAGATGCTGACCCGCCCGTTCTCCTGGGTGAATTTCAGCGCGTTGCCGAGCAGGTTCAGCAGCATCTGCTTGAGCGCCCGTTCGTCGGCGCGCAGGACGGCCGGCACTGGAGGGCGGTTGATCTCCAGCCGGATGTTCTTCTGCTCCGCCTGGGGAGTGACGATGCGGACCGCCCATTCGGCGGCGGCGACGGGATCGACATCCTCCATATGCAGGGCGAATTTGCCGGCCTGGAGGCGCGACAGGTCGAGGATGTCGTCGATCAGCGTCAGCAGATGCCGGCCCGAGGCGTGGATGTCGCGGGCATAGTCGGCATAGCGCGGACCGGCGTCGGGACCGAACATCTGGCCCCCGATGATCTCGGAAAAGCCGAGGATGGCGTTCAGCGGGGTGCGCAGCTCGTGGCTGACGCGGGCCAGGAAATCGCGGTTGACCGCCAGCGCGACGGCCAGCCGTTCGGAATTGCGGTGCTGGATCAGAAGAAAGCCGGCGACCAGCAGCACCGACACGCTGAGCAGCCCGGCGATGATCCGCATCTGGCGGCGGAAGCCGGCGACCGCCTCGGCGATGTCCACCGCGGCGATGCCGGCCGTCAGGATCAGCGGATAGCCTTCGACCGGGCGATAGGCAATGACGCGGCGGATGCCGTCGACGGCGCTGTCCTGCCAATAGACCCCGGTCAGCGACCGCCGGGCCGCCGCCCACAGCGCCGAGTCCGGGACGGCCAGCCCGACGGCATCGCGCCCGTCCTTGGCACCGCGGGCGCGGATGATCCGGTCGAGCCCGACCAGCGTCACCACGCCGTGACGACCGACGTCGGCCTGCCGGTAGAAGCCGGACAGCCGGTCCGGGTCGAGGTTGGCGACCGCGATCCCGGCGAATTCGCCCGCTGAATCCTCCAGCCGGCGGGAAAGCCGCAGCAGGGGATGGCCGGTGGCCGACGCGCCCCGGGACGGCCCGATTTTCATCAGCGCCCGTCCCTCGTCCCGGTGGTAGGCCAGGGCGTCGGTGCCGTCGAGCGTATCGGGCGGACCGGTGCCCTCGCTGCGGAAGAGCTGGGTACCGTCGGGAGCGAAGATGCTGAAATGATGGATCAGGGCGGCATCGTACAACCCGTCGTCGATGATCCGGCGGGCACGGGGCAGGCCGCCTTCCGCATAGCGCTCCGCAAAGAAGCGCAGCGTCATGTCGACGTCGTGCAGGGTGCGGCTGGTGCTGCTTTCATAGGCGCGGACCGTCGCCTCGGCATTGGCGACGGCTTCGCGGGTCTGGTTGTCCAGCATGGCGGAGGCCATCACGGCATAGCCGCCCCACACCCCGGCGAGCGCCAGGGCGGCGCCCGCCAGGACGCCGTTCCGGAAGGATGGGAACCGAAAGGCCGGGAGACGTGGCATGCCGTGCGCTCCGCCGTTCCACCGCCCCGGCCGCTCTGCTGCTGTCGGCGAGTGATCGGCGGGGGCAGGCCGATCATCGCATCGATCAGTTAAAACTTGTCAAAAATTTCGATAATCACCACAGAGAACATTCTTTGTTGTCCGCGCCTATTGGGTGGCGAAACGCTTGCGCAGACGGGCGATGGCCTCATCGAGCACTTCGTCTTTCTTGGAGAAGCAGAAGCGGACGACGGTGGTCGGCGCGTTTTCCACGAAAAAGGCGCTGACGGGGATGGCCGCGACCTTCGCCTCCGCCACCAGCCAGCGGCAGAAGGCCTGATCGTCGCCGTCGAAGCCGAAGCGGGAGATGTCGGCGACGACGAAATAGGTGCCGGCCCCCGGCAGCACGTCGAACCCGGCGGAGCGCAGTCCGGCCGACAGCCGGTCGCGCTTGGCCTGCAGCCCGCCGGCCAGGGCGGTGAAATACCCCTCCTCCTTGCCGAGCCCGTAGGCGACGGCGGCCTGGAGGTTGGGCGGGGTGGTGAAGGTGAGGAACTGGTGTGCCTTGGCCACGGGCTGCAGCAGGTGCGGCGGGGCGGTGACGTAACCGACCTTCCAGCCGGTCAGCGAGAAGGTCTTGCCGGCCGAACCGATCTTCAGGCAGCGGTCGCGCATGCCCGGCAGCGTCATCAGCGGAATGTGGCGGCGGCCGTCGAACACGATGTGTTCGTACACCTCGTCGCAGACGGCGAGCGCATCGAAGCGCTGCACATACTCGGCGATCAGCTCCAGCTCCTCGCGGCCGAAGACCTTGGCGGCGGGGTTCAGCGGATCGTTGATCAGCACCAGCTTGGTGCGGGGCGAGAAGGCCGCCTCCAGGTCGGCACGGCTGAAGCTCCAGTCCGGCGCCTTCAGCGAGACGAAGCGCGGCACGCCGCCGGCCAGCCGGACGATCGGCAGGTAGCTGTCGTACATGGGCTGGAACAGCACCACCTCGTCGCCCGGATCGATCAGGCCGAGCAGGCAGGCGGTCAGCGCCTCGGTCGCGCCGGAGGTGACCATGGTCTCGGTCTTCCAGTCGACGTCCAGCCCGTAGAAGCGACGGGCATGGCCCGCCAGCGCCTGCCGCAGGTCGGGGGTGCCCATCATCGACGGGTACTGGTTCCAGCCGGTCAGCAGCGCATCGGCCGCGGTCTGCAGCACGTCGGCCGGCCCGCGGTCGTCGGGGAACCCCTGGCCAAGATTGATCGCGCCATGCTCCTCCGACAAGCGGGACATGACCTCGAAGATGGTGGTGCCGTAGCTGGACAGCAGCGCGTTGCCGGACTTCACCGGTATGCCTCCTCATGCGAACCGGCGCACAAGATGGAGGCAGCGGGGCGGCGCTGTCCAGCATCCGCTTCCGCAGGGCTGACCCGGGGCCTTGCGGAAGGCTGCCAGGAAAGCCGTCCGATAGCCTTCCGCTCAGCCGCGGTTCATCTTGCGCAACCGTCGGTCGCGCAGCTTCATGCGGATGCGCTCCACCGGACTGAAGATGCGGGGATAACGCCGCTTGCCCCGCACGAACAGGCGGCGGGCGTCGGCGGAATTGCGCAACACCAGCACGCCGCCCAGCAGCAGCACCGGCAGGCCGCCGGGCCCCGGAAGCGGTGCGATCAGCACGCCGAGCAGCATGATGGTGCATCCGGCGCCGATCAGTGCCAACTGGCGCACGCGCGCGAAAGACAGCGTCTGGGCGGGATCGGGACGACTCATCGACGGTTCGCAAGGCTCCAAGCTGGGAATGGCCTGCATATGGGCCGTGGGCGGCCGATCGAAAAGGCCCCCTCCCCCATGGCGCCCGTCAGTGAAGCGTCTGGGCGGGTTCCCGATGCGCGGCGCGCAGGCGGGCAGGGTCGAGGCGGCTCAGCGCCGCGTCGCGTTCGTCGGGCTTGGGTTCCCAGCCGAATTCGCGGCTGAGCTGGTCGCGGGCGGCACCGGCGCGGTGGGCCAGCCGGGAACAGTCGCCCTGCCGGTGCGAATCCTGCCGGTGCGAACCGCAGCGGCGGTCGGCGCAGCTTTCCAGCATCAGGCGGATCATCCGCTCGCGCTTGGCGGCGTCGACATAGCCGAGCTGGTCGAAATACAGCTTGGTGAAGGCCAGCTCGGTCACGCGGCCGTGGGAGACACGGTCGCCGACGATCACCGCGGCCACCAGCTCGACGCAGCGTCCGGCGAAATGCGGCAAGGGGGCTGTGCCGTCATCGGCACTGTCGAACAGGCGACTCGGCAGGTCGACGAGTCGTCCGGTCACGTCCTTCACCAGATAGCGGCGCCACACCGACATCTCCGCCTCCCGCCCGGCTCTTGCCAGAGGGAAGCCTACACCAGTCCGGCAGTGGACGGAACCGGTCGCTCGCTACACAAATCCGTGAGGCCGCAATCCCCGTCCCGCCCGGGGCGACACGCCCCACCCGGGCGAAGCCCGGTCAGCCCGGTCAGTGCGGCACCAGCGGCCAGAACAGCGCGATGGCCGCGGTGCCCAACACCACCACCATGATCGACAGCGGCAGGCCGAGCCGCCAGTAATCGCCGAACCGGTAGCCGCCCGGCCCCATCACCAGCGTGTTGCACTGGTGGCCGATGGGGGTGAGGAAGTCGCAGCCGGCCCCCACCGCCACCGCCATCAGGAAGGCATCGGGCCGCAGACCCAGATGGGTGGCGAGGCTGGCGCCGATGGGCGCCATCACCAGCACGGTCGCCGCGTTGTTGAGGAAGGGCGTCACCGCCATCGCCGCCACCATGATCAGCCCCAATGCTCCGATGGGGGGCAGGCTCTGCGCCGCACCGGAGAGGAAGCCGGCGATCAGCTCGGTCCCGCCGGTGGTGCGCAGGGTCTCGCTGACCGGGATCAGCGAGCCCAGCAGCACCAGGATCGGCCATTCCACGGCATCGTAGGCCTCGCGCAGGGTGACCACCTTGAAGGCGGTCATCGCCACCGCCGCGCCGAAGAAGGCGATGGCGACCGGCAACGCGCCGGTGGCGACCAGCACCACCGTCAGCGCCAGCACGGCGACCGCCACCGCGCGCTTGGGCGTGCGGCCGATGGCGAGGTCGCGCCCGGCCAGCGGCAGGCATCCCAGCTCGGCCAGCGTGTCCGACATGGCGGCCTGCCGGCACTGCAGCACCACGAGGTCGCCCGGCTGCAGGCGGACCCGGCGCAGCCGCTGGCGGATCGGCCGGCCGCGCCGGCTGAGCGCCAGCAGGTTCGCGCCGTACCGCTCGCGCAGGCTCAGCTCCTCGATGCTGTGCCCGGTCAGGGCGGAGCGCTGCTCCACCACCGCCTCGACGACGGCGATGTCGTCCTCGTTCTCGACCCCCTCCAGGTCCTTGTCGTGCATCATGCGCAGGCCGGCGCGCTTGACCACGTCGGCCAGCGCCGTGGTGTCGCCCTCCAGCACCAGGATGTCGTCGGCGAACAGCACCCAGTGGCCGGACGGGACGTAGCGCCGGTAATTCTCCCGCACGATGGCGGCGAGCGTCACCTCGCCCTCGCCGAACTTCTCCAGCTCCGCCACCGTGCGGCCGACGAACTGGGAACCGGCGGGCAGCCGCGCCTCCGCCGTGTAGTCGTCGATGTTGAAGGCCGGCCCGGCGGCCGACGCCCGCCCCTTCGGCAGCAGCCGGTAGCCCACCGCCAGGAAGGCGACGCCGACCACCGCGATCACCAGCCCGACCGGCGTGAAGTCGAACATGCGGAAGGGCTCGCCGGTCATCTCGGCGCGCACGCGCGAGACGATGATGTTGGGCGAGGTGCCGACCAGCGTCATCAGCCCGCCGAGCAGCGACCCGAAGGCCATCGGCATCAGCAGCATCGACACCGGCGTGCCGGTCCGGCGCGCGACCTGGAGGGCGATGGGCATGAAGATCGCCAGCGCGCCGATGTTCTTGACGATGGCCGACAGCAGGGTCACCGCCCCGGCCAGGATCACCACCTGCGCCCACACGGTGGTCATCCGCGCAGCCAGCGGCCTCATCGCCGCCTCGACCACGCCGGAGCGGCCGACGGCGGCGCTGACCACCAGGGCGGAGCCGACGATGACGACGATGTCGTCGGAAAATCCCTGGAAGGCCTCCTTCGCGGGAACGATGCCGGCAGCCACCGACGCCAGCAGGGCCAGCATTCCGACGAGATCGTAGCGCAGCCGGTCCCAGATCAGCAGCGCGATCACCGCGCCGATGATGCCGAACGAAAACATCTGTTCGATGGTCATAGAGTGGCGCGGTGTCCTTCCTGACGGAGATCGTGGACCTGGACCGGGATATGACGAAACGGCGGCCGGGCTCCGGAGGAGCCGGGTGACGGTCAGCGCGCCGAGCCGGATGCGGGCGCCCCCTCGGTCGATCCCTTGTCCGGCGAGCGGGCGTCCCGCACCAGCCGGCCACACTGTGGCTGCTCATCGCTGCCCGGGTCAAGGAACGGCAGCACGCCGGCAAGCGGCGTCAGCAGAACGCCCAGCGCCACCGCCGCCGCGCCGCGGGCGGCCGACTCGGTGGGGTCGATGCCGATGTCGGGAGCGCCCAGGGTGCCGCGCACCAGCACCGGGACATGGGTGGCGAAGATCTGCGCTTCCTTCGAATCGCCGACGATGCGCAGGTCCAGCGCCTCGTTGCGCAGGCTGACGGTGCCCTTGCCGGTGACAAGCGTTTCCGGCGTGTCGAGCACCAGCGCCTCGGCCCGGGCGATGCCCTTCTCCACCGACATGTTGGCGACCAGGCAGTTGAAGGGCATCGGCTTCGACCCGGTCAGGACGACGCCCAGCGTCTCCAGGATATTGGTCTTGAGCCCCTTGACCGCGAGGGACGTGACGCGGCCGCCGTCCACCGACATGCCGATCTTGCCGTCGGAGTTCGCCAGCAGGTCGGCCACCGTGCCGCCGCTGCCGGCCAGCTGGATGCGCCCGGCCACCGTGCCGCCGATCTGGCCGGCGAACGAGGTCTCCTTGAAGAAGGTCGACAGCTTCATGGCGCGGATGTCGAGGTTCGTGCGCAGCGCCGGCACCTTGCGGCTGCCGTCCACCTGAACCGCTCCGGTGATCCGCCCGCCGCCGATGCCGAGCGACAGCGGGTCGAAATGAAGGTCGCCGCCGGTCAGCCGGATCGTCAGATCGAGATCCTCCAGCGGGGTGAAGGGAGCCTCCACATGCTTGCCGCGCAGGCGGATGTCCATGTCGGCGTTGCGCAGAATTTCCACGTTGACCGGCGTGGCCGGGATGACACGGCCGCGCGCCCGGGTGGGATAGTCGCCGCTGCCGCGGGGCGAGGCTCCGATCAGGCCGACGAGATCCTGCGCCGCCAGCCGGTCGGAGGTCAGCTCGGCCTTCACCAGAGGCTGCTCGCGGTTGGTGTCCACCGACAAGTCGCCGGACAGGTCGCTTTCGCCGACCTTGCCGTTCATCCCGTGGAAGGCCCAGAGCCCGCCCTCGCGCGACAAGTGGCCGGAGATGGAATAGGGGCGCGTCTTGGGCGTGGGAATGCCGAGGATGGGAAAGATCTCCGCCAGATCGTCGCCGCTGAGCGCCACAGACAGGTCGATGCCCTCCAGCTTCACCGGCTCGGCCACCGATCCCTCGATCCGGCCCTTGGTCCTGCCGACGGCGGCGTCGATCCGGATCGGATAGGGCGTCCGGTCGTCGCGCAGGGACAGCAGCGATCCGCCCTCCACCGCGAGGGTGAAGGGCTTGCCGGCGAAATCGCCCTTGCCGTCGAGCTTCACCGTGTCGGTACCGTTGTCGCCGGTCGCGGTGCTGATGGTGTTGTCGATGTCGATGTCACCGGTGGGATCGCGGTAGCGGAGCCTGCCGTCGGCGATCGACAGCCGGCCGATCACCGGCAGGTCGCCGCGCTTGTCGGGGGTGGCGGCCTCCTTCGCGATCTCCCTGCCCGCCGTGGGCGGGCCGAAATTCCAGTTGGCCTCGCCCTTGCCGTTCTTCTCCAGGATCAGCCGGGGCGCCTGGAACGTCAGTTCGGGCAGTTCCCAGTTCCCGCGCAGGATCGGCCAGGGCCGCAGCGTGGCGTCCAGCGCCTGGATCGCCACCATGTCCTTGTTTTCGGCCCATCCGGCATTGGCCACGCGCAGCCCTTCCGCATGGATGCGGATCGGGTTACCGATCTGCACGCGCAGATTGCCGTCGATGGCGACCTCGCGGTTCAGGGTGGCCGAGGCGCGCCGGGCGACAAAGCCGCGGGCATCGTTCCAGTCGAACAGCAACAGGAACGCCCCGATCCCGATCACGACGAAACCGGCCAACCCCAACAGGCCGTAGCCGATCCACTTGAACACCGCTGCCATCCTGCCGGCCCTCCCCCGCGCAACCCTATCCTCAACGGGCCAGGGGACGGAACGGCGAAGGCCCGGGGCGCGGGCTACCGCGAGAGAGCCTTCACACCCGCCCGAACGTGCTATCCCCTTGGCGGTCTATATCGTATTTAACGCAAAATTCAGCTTTCACGCGTCGTAATCGGTCGACCCGCCGGCTTCGACCTTCACTGCCATCCACGGCCGCAGACAAGATGCGATCCCTAACCAATTTCGCCCCCTCCACCTTCGAGGAACGCGGCGCCGCGGTGGCCTTCACCACGCCGGTCCTGGCGCAGACCCGGGTGCGCAAGGACAGCCGCGACCTGCTGGAGGTGCTGGTTCCCAACCTGTCGGAAGGGCGCGGCGTCTATGTGGTGCCGTGGAAGTCGCTGCCGCTGGCCTTCCCGATGACCGTGCACGATCGCATGCTGCACGACCTGATCGCCAAGGCCGATGGCTGCTCGCCCGACGACATCCGCAAGGCGGTGCTGGAGGCGGCGCGCTGCGGTCTGGCCGGCGCCGGCGCCGTCGCGGCGGCGGAAGCGGCGCTGCAGGACGACGAGGAGCAACGGCTGCTGATCAACTACCAGTTGATCGTCGAGGCACTGAAGGCGGTCGGGCTGGAATCGACCGAGATCCTGCGGATCGGCCTGACCTCGGCGGACGGGCAGAAGCTGACCCGCGAGCTGATGATGAAGGCGGCCCAGCGGATGGCGCTGGAGCCGACCGAACTCTATGGCCGCATCGCCGAGCTGGCGGTGCTGATGGAGCCGATCGGGCTGGCGACGTCGCCCAAGCCGGCGCGGCTGCGGCGGCTGATGCGCGACCTGCAGGGCTTCCGCGACAGCATGATCGACTGGGCGACGGACAATGTGTCGGAAGCGGCCCCCATCGGCGGCTTCTGCGCCGAGGTGGCGGAACACACGGTCAACCATGCCCGCACCGTGATGGGCCAGCTCGACCAGGCGATGGGCGCCTTCGAACCGCTGCTGCGCCAGTGGGAGACCAAGCGCCCCCAGATCCGCAAGGCGTCCAGCCGGCTGTCCTGGCTGCTCGATGGCTGGGAATACCTGATCCTGCTGTGGTCGGACGCCCTCACCCAGGACCGCTACACCCAGGACATGGCCGTCCACGACATCTTCCGCGTCATCCCGCTGCTGCCCAGGGACGAGGGCCGCGCCGACCAGGCGCTGCTGGCCGACAAGCTGATCACGTCGCAGCGGCGGTCGGTGCGCGCCTATGTCGACTGGCGCAGCGGCCAGCTGGACGTCGATCTCGTCATGCGGATCGAGACGATCAAGGGAAGGGCGGCCTGACCATGGAGATGAGGGATCTGGTCGCGCTGGGCGACAGGCTGCTGGACATCGACGAGGCCAAGTTCCGTCAGGTGGTCGGGCTGCTGGAGCAGATGAACGACCATCCCGACATCCAGCGGACCATCGCCGTCATCCGCCCGCGTCTGGTCGAACTGCGGCTGAGCCGCCGGCCGACCCTGAAACGGCTGTTCTGCGACCCGTTCGAGGATCTGTTCGAGGCGCTGGGCAAGGCCGACCCGATGCCGCTGAGCGTGATCGAACGGTCGCTGATGAACAGCCTGTGGCCGCTGGTCGAGGCGCAGGTCGGCAAGGAGCAACTGCGCGGCTATGCCCCCGCCCTGCAGGCCGGGCCGGAGCGCAAGGCGCTGACCGAGGCGTTCTGGGCCGAATGCGCGACCGCCGCGGCACGGCTTGCCGACGGCGCCGTGGCCGGGCACTACAGCGAAGCGCTCGAGCTGCGGATGAACCCCGACCGGGTGCGCGCGCTGGCCGACATCGCCACCATCCTGTCGATCGCGCCCGAGGTGGCCGAGCTGAAGGCGGCGCTGACGCCCAAGCCGGTGCCGAAGCTGCATGCCGACCATGTCGAGGCGATCCAGGCGATCGGCCGCCGCGTCTCGCGTACCAAGCCGGACGCGCTGCGGATCTTCGTCCTGCTCGCCGCCTCGCGCCTGACCGACCCGTCGGTGCTGCTGAGCGGCCTGTGGGACATGGATCTGGGCCAGAAGCCTGCCGACCGCGCCGCCCTGTTCATGGCGCTGAGCGGCACGGTGGTCGCCCAGATGGAGGAGCGCTCGCGCGCTTTCCAGAATGCTCCGCCCGGCGCCGGCACCGACCGCATGGCGGTGGCCGACCTCGCGCTCGGCCTCGTCGCCAGCCTGGACGCCACCCGCACGGCGATGGAGCACAGCCGCAACCGGGAGTTCGACCAGCGGCTGAAGCAGGTCCGCAATTCCGTCCACGGCATGGTCAGGGACCAGGTGCTGCAGGATGCCGACAGCGGCATCGTCGCGGCGCTGGGCGGGCTGGACGGCGGCAAGGACGGGCGGGCGCAGCTGGCCCAGGCGGAGAACCAGGCGCGTGCCCTGCGCAAATGCGCGACCATCGCCGATACGCTCGGCCTGCGCGGCGAGTTGCAGGCGATGACCCGGAAGACCACCGCGTCGCTGACCGAGAAGGCCCGGCAGGCGCTCGCCGGGCAGGCCGGCGGCAACCCGCGCACAGGCTACACCGCCATCCGCATGATCGAGCTGATTGCCGGGTCGGCCGAGGCGAACAAGATCATGGACGGGATCATGAATGGCGGCCGGCAGTGAGTGCGTCGGCGCCTTGCGGCTCGGAGGATCGGGTCATGGGATCGGGATACACCGGATGGCAATTGCCCGCGGAGGAGCGCGACCGTCTGCTTGCCCTGTTCCCGCCACGTTATGAACGGCTGGTCGCCGACCATGTGACGCTGACCTTCGGCGTCGGCCCGCAGGAGGCGCTGCCCGCCGCCACCCACGGCGAGGTCATCGGCACCGTCGACGACGACGAGGGGGTGCAGGCGCTGATCGTCGCCATCGACGGCGCCAGCGACCGGCCGGACGGCTCCACCTATCACATCACCTGGTCGCTGCAGGGCGACCGCAGGCCGGCCGAGTCCAACGACGTCATCCGGGACTATGGCTGGCGCCCGGCGGAACCGGTGACGATCGCGCTGGAGCCGCGCTTCTTCGCGGAGTGAGGGGAGGCCGGCATCGAACGCCCGCTCACGGCACCTCCGCCACGCCCCCGCCCACCGCACCGCGCTTCAGGCGCTGCTCGCGATAGACGATGAACAGGCCGCTGCCGATGATCAGGGCGGCGCCGATCCCCATGCGGATTGTCGGCGCGGTGCCCCAGACCGCGAGGTCGAGAATCACCGCCCACAGGATCGAGACATACTGGAACGGGACCACCACCGCGGCCGGGCTGAGTTGCAGCGAGCGGTTCATCAGGGCATGCCCGGCCAGTGCCGAGATGCCCAGCAGCCCCAGCAGGAGGAATCCCAGCCAATCCGGCGCCACCCAGGACCAGGGCAGAGCCGCTCCGCCGATCAGCAGGCCGCCGACCATCTGGTTGCCGACCAGCGTCAGGCTGGACGAGTCGCGCAGCATGCGGGTGGAGATCACGCCGCCGGAAAAGATGAAGGCGCCGGTCAGCGCCACCAGCGACGGCCAAAGATCGAAACGGCCGGTCGGGTTGAGCACGATCACGACGCCGGCGAAACCGACCAGCACCGCCACCCATCGGCGCCAGCCGACGCTCTCCCGCAGCACCAGCACCGACAGCGCGGTGACGATCAGCGGCGCCGCCATGTAGATGGTCATGACGTCGGCCAGCGGCAGATAGCCGACCGCCCAGTAGAAGCAGGCCACGTCCACCGTCATCAGCACCACGCGCAGCATGTGCAGCGGCAGCCGGCGGACGGCAAAGACGGCGGCGACGCCGTCGCGCAGGATCATCGGCGCCAGCACCGCCAGCCCGAACAGGCTGCGCACGGCGATCAGCATGGCGACCGGATGGTCGGCCACCAGCCATTTGCCGAGTGCATCGTTCAGCGTGAAAAGCGTCATCCCGCCCAGCATCATCAGGATGCCGAGGCGGGTGTCGGTCGCGGGTGCGGCGGTCATGGGAAAGCGGCCCGGGGTTCGATTGGGTGCATGATTCGTGAAGGACGGCAGATTTCGGCCTGCCACCGTTTCGTACGGGAAACGGTATTGCGGGAATACCGATCCAGCGCAAGCCCCACCCGACGGCAAAGAGCGACAAGGACGGTTGCCGATACGCCATGGCTGGCGCCGATGCAGGCGGATACCGGGGCGGCGAGGGCATCATCTGCGCGAACGTTCGATGTCTTGCCGTAAGCCAGCCACAAAGGAGACGGGAGCGCTGCCGCACCGACCGGCCGCCTCAACCCAGGGAAGCGCTCCACAGCCCTTTTGCGGATGCATCGTTAAAATGCACCGAACTTGCCAAAAGCCACCTCCGGTTTTCGGGAGGCTCTCTATTCATTCTTTTGAAACAGCACCTTAGTCAATGATTAGAACCAAATGCTTTGCAGGATATCAATAGGAGCAACACCTAACTGCACGAACAGACGCCATTAATATCTCATTCATACTCTAGGGACATGCCGGGGTAGATGTGAGCAGGAAATAAAATGCATGATCTCATGGCTGAATGCGTTTTTTCCGGCCAGTTACCGCCCCCTGACCTCAAGGTCATAAAGATGTATTGGGAGTGAAGAAGACCATGTTCAGCCTCGCAAATCTTTCGATCGCAAAGAAAATTGGCGGAGCATTCGTATCTCTGGTCGCCGTATCAATGACGGTCTCCTTTTTCAGCTATTCCAAGCTCTCATTCATCGAGAGATCGAATGACTGGACCACCCATACATATGAGGTTCTCGAAGAGGTCTCCAAGATCATGGCGTCCATGGTGGACCAGGAAACCGGTGTCCGTGGCTATCTGGTTGCAGGCGAGGACAAGTTCCTAGAGCCGTACCGGGCTGGCCAGCGTGCCTATGCCGAGGCCTTCGCGAAAGCAAAGCAACGGACTGCGGACAATCCGGTGCAGCAGGCCCGCCTGGCGGAAGTGGACCGGTTCGCCCAGATGTGGCGAACGACGGTCGCCGAAAAAGAGATCGCGCTGATGGCCAAGCCGGAAAGCCGCGAACAGGCACGCGCCCTGGAGGCTTCCGGTGCGGGAAAGGCATCGATGGACGGGTTGCGCGCCAAGATCGCCGAGATCGACAAGATGGAGCGAGACCTGCTCGTCAAGCGCGCCGCGGACCAGGCCGAGGCATTTTCAGCCTCCTACACGGTCAACCTCGTCGGCGGCGCCGCCCAGATCCTCATCGCGGCCGGCGCAGGCCTCCTGCTGTCGCGGGGCATCGCCGGACCGATCCGCGGCATCACCGCCGTCATGGGGCGGCTGGCCGCCGGTGACAACAGCGTTCTGATCGACGGACAGGACCGCCGGGACGAAATCGGTGCCATGGCAAAGGCCGTCGAGGTGTTCAAGCACAACGCCATCGAGAATGCCCGCTTGACTGCCGAACAGGAGGGAAACAAGGCAAAGGCGGAAGCGGAACGCAAGGCGAGCATGGCGGCGCTGGCCCAGAGCTTCGAAGCCAGCGTCAAGTCGGTGGTCGAGAGCGTCGCGACTGCGTCGACCAGGATGCAGTCGGTGGCAACGTCGATGGTCGGAACCGCGGAGCAGACCAGCCGGCAGGCCGGCGCATCGGCGGCGGCCGCCGAGCAGACCTCCGCCAACGTCCAGACCGTGGCCGCCGCCGCCGAGGAGATGTCGGCGTCGTTGGTCGAAATCTCCAAACAGGTCAACGCCTCCTCGCAGATCGCCACGCAGGCGGTCCAGAATGCGGCACGAACCAACGACACCGTTGCCGGCTTGGCCAACGCCGCGCAGAAGATCGGCGAGGTCGTGACGCTGATCCAGAGCATCGCCGGACAAACGAACCTGCTGGCACTGAATGCGACCATCGAAGCCGCGCGGGCCGGCGATGCCGGCAAGGGGTTCGCGGTGGTCGCGTCGGAGGTGAAGAATCTGGCGACCCAGACCGCCCGTGCGACGGACGAGATCGCCGCTCAGATTGCCAGCATGCAGGCGGTCACCACGGACGCCGTCGAAGCGATCAAGGGTATTGGGGCGACGATCACCCAGATGAGCGGAATCACCACGGCCATCGCGTCCGCCGTCGAAGAGCAGAACGCGGCGACCGGGGAAATCTCACGCAATGTCACGCAGGCGGCCTCCGGAACCAAGGAGGTCTCGGTCAACGTCATTCAGGCACAGCAAGCCGCCAGCCAGAGCGGCAGCATGGCGGGCCAGGTGCTGGACGCCGCAGGCGAACTCTCGCGGGAAGCCAGGACCCTCAGTTCCGCGGTTGACGAATTCCTGCGTGGCGTTCGCCGGGCCTGACGCCGAAGCGTCCGTTACCACAAGAGGGGGGTGCAACCGACGCCGATGGCCCCCCGTCACGATGTCCGCTTTCGCCGCCTCAGATCACGCCGCTGTCCCGCAGCGCCGCGATGTCGGCCTCGCCCAGGCCGAGGGATTCGGCCAGGACCGCGTCGGTGTGCTGGCCCAGCGTCGGCGGAGCGGTGTCGTGGACAAGCGGCGTGGCGCTGTAGCGGATCGGGCTCGCCACCGTCGGCACGCTGCCCTGCGTCGGGTGCGGCAGGTCCTGGCGGATGTTGCGGGCCTGGACCTGCGGGTCGGCGAAGACCGCGGCGAGGTCGTTGATCGGGCCGCAAGGCACGCCGACCGCCTCCAGCGCGCCCAGCCAGTCATGGCTGTCGCGGCCGTGGATCAGTTCCTCCAGCACAGCCACCAGTTCCTTGCGGTTGGCGACACGGGCCGGGTTGGTGGCGTAGCGCTCGTCCCGTGCCAGCTCCGGTCGCCCGGCGACGGTGCAGAACTTGGCGAACTGGCCGTCATTGCCGACCGCCAGGATGATGTGGCCGTCGCGGGTGGCGAAGGCCTGATAGGGCACGATGTTCGGGTGCGCGTTGCCGAGGCGCTGCGGCGGCGTGCCGCCGACCAGGCAGTTCATCGCCTGGTTGGCCAGCACCGCCACCTGCACGTCGAGCAGGGCGAGGTCGACCTGCTGCCCCTCGCCGGTGCGGTCGCGATGGGCGAGCGCGCCCATGATGCCGATGGTGGCATAGAGGCCGGTGAAGATGTCGGTCACCGCGACCCCGACCTTGACCGGACCGCCGCCCGGCTCACCATCGGGCTGGCCGGTGATGCTCATCAGCCCGCCCATGCCCTGGATCATGAAGTCGTAGCCGGCGCGGTTGCGGTACGGCCCGGTCTGGCCGAAGCCGGTGATCGAGCAATAGACCAGCCGGGGGTTGACCGCCTTCAGGCTGTCATAGTCCAGCCCGTACTTGACCAGCCCGCCGACCTTGAAGTTCTCGATGACGACGTCGGCCTGGGCGGCGAGCCTGCGGACGAGTTCCTGCCCCTCCGGCCGTTCGAAGTCGATGGTGATGGACCGCTTGCCACGGTTGGTCGACAGGAAATAAGCCGACTGGTCGCCGGCCCAGGGCGGCCCCCAGGCGCGGGTGTCGTCGCCGGCCCCCGGCCGCTCCACCTTGATCACGTCGGCGCCGAGATCGGCCAGCGTCTGCGCCGACCAGGGGCCGGCCAGCACGCGCGACAGCTCCAGCACCCGGATGTGCGACAAGGGTCCGGCCAAGGTCTCTTCCTCCTGCATTATCGGTCTCCCTCCCCCGCGGGGCGGGGGAGGGAGGAACATCACGCCGAGACCAGTTCTTCCAGCGAACGCTCGATGATGTCCAGACCTTCGTCGATCAGGGCATCCGAGGCGGTCAGCGGAACCAGCACGCGGATCACGTTGGCGTAGGTGCCGCAAGACAGCAGGATCAGGCCCTTCTCCGCCGCCTTGGCGACCAGCGCCTTGGTCAGGTCGGCCGCCGGCTCCTTGGTCTCGCGGTCGGTCACCAGCTCCATGGCGACCATGGCACCGAGGTTGCGGACGTCGCCGACCACCGGCAGGCTGTTGCGCTGCCCCATCGCGCGGAAGCGGTCGGCGATGCGCTCGCCGATCACCTGGGCGCGCTCGCACAGCTTCTCCTCCTCGATGGCCTCGATGACCGCCAGCGCGGCGCTGGTGGCCAGCGGGTTGCCGCCATAGGTGCCGCCGAGGCCGCCCGGAACCGGGGCGTCCATCAGATGCGCCTTGCCGGTCACCGCCGACAGCGGGAAGCCGCCGGCCAGGCTCTTGGCCATGGTCACGAGATCGGGCTCGATCCCGGCATGCTCGACCGCGAACAGCTTGCCGGTGCGGGCGAAGCCGGTCTGGATCTCGTCGACGATCATCACGATGCCGTGGGTGTCGCAGACGGCGCGCAGCGACTGGAGGAAGGCCGGGGAGGCGATGTTGAAGCCGCCCTCGCCCTGCACCGGCTCGATGATGATCGCGGCGACACGGGCCGGATCGACGTCGGACTTGAACAGGTTGTCCAGCGCCTTCAGGCTCTCGGCCTCGCCGATCCCGCGGTAGGGGTTGGGGAAGGGAACGTGGAAGATCTCGGCCGGGAACGGGCCGAAGCCGACCTTGTAGGGCACGACCTTGCCGGTCAGGCCCATGGTCAGCAGCGTGCGGCCGTGGAAGCCGCCGGAGAAGGCGACGACGCCGGGACGGCCGGTGGCGGCACGGGCGATCTTCACCGCATTCTCGACCGCTTCGGCGCCGCTGGTGAAGAAGGCGGTCTTCTTCGGGGTCGGGCCGGGGACCAGCGTGTTCAGCTTCTCCGCCAGCTCGACATAGCTCTCGTAGGGCGTGACCATCGCGCAGGTGTGGGTGAAGCGATCGAGCTGGGCCTTGACCGCCGCCATCACCTTGGGATGGCGGTGGCCGGTGTTCAGCACCGCGATGCCGCCGGCGAAATCGATGAAGCGCTTGCCCTCGATGTCCCACAGCTCCGAATTCTCGGCGCGATCGACATAGATCGGCAGACCGGCGGACACGCCACGGGAAACGGCGGCTTCGCGCCGCGCGACGTAGGACTGGTTGCTCATGATCGTCTTATCCTTGAGGCAAGTCGGGCAAGCGTCAGGCGCCGAGGCCGACGCAGAGGTATTTGACTTCCATGAAATCGTCGAGGCCGTACTTGGAGCCTTCGCGGCCGATGCCGGACTCCTTGACGCCGCCGAACGGAGCCACCTCGGTCGAGATGATGCCCTCGTTGATGCCGACGATGCCGTATTCCAGCTTCTCCGCCACGCGCCAGACGCGGCCGATGTCGCGGCTGTAGAAATAGGCGGCGAGGCCGAATTCGGTATCGTTCGCCATGCGGATGGCGTCCTCCTCCGTCTCGAACTTGAACAGCGGGGCGACCGGGCCGAAGATCTCCTCGCGGGCGACGCGCATCTCGGTGGTGATGCCGGTCAGGATGGTCGGCTCGAAGAAGGTGCCGCCCAGCGCGTGGCGCTTGCCGCCCAGCGTCACCTTGGCGCCCTTCTCCAGCGCGTCGCCCATCAGCTCCTCGACCTTGGCGATGGCATCGGCGTTGATCAGCGGCCCCTGGGTCACGCCCGGCTCGACGCCGTTGCCGACCTTCAGCTGCTTGACCGCCTCGGCCAGCTTGGCGGCGAAGGCATCATAGACGCCGGCCTGGACCAGCAGGCGGTTGGCGCAGACGCAGGTCTGGCCGGCATTGCGATACTTCGACGCCATGGCGCCCTTGACCGCCTCGTCGAGGTCGGCGTCGTCGAAGACGATGAAGGGGGCGTTGCCGCCCAACTCCAGCGACACCTTCTTGACCGTGCTGGCGGCCTGCCGCATCAGCAGCTTGCCGATTTCGGTCGAGCCGGTGAAGCTGACCTTGCGGACGATCGGGCTGTGGGTCAGCTCGTGGCCGATGGCGGCCGGGTCGCGGCCCATCACGATGTTGAAGACGCCCGCCGGGATGCCGGCACGCTCGGCCAGCTCGGCCAGCGCCAGCGCCGACAGCGGCGTGTCCTCGGCCGGCTTGACCACCACGGTGCAGCCGGCGGCCAGGGCCGGGGCGCATTTGCGGGTGATCATGGCGTTCGGGAAGTTCCACGGCGTGATCGCCGCGACGACGCCGATGGCCTCCTTCAGGACGACGATGCGCTTGTTGGCGGCAAAGCTGGGGATGACGTCGCCATAGGCGCGCTTGCCCTCCTCCGCGAACCACTCGATGAAGGAGGCGCCGTAGACCACCTCGCCGCGCGATTCGGTCAGCGGCTTGCCCTGCTCGGCGGTCATCAGCTGGGCCAGATCCTCCTGAGCGGCCAGGATCAGCTCGTACCAGCGGCGCAGGATGGCCGCACGCTCCTTGGCGGTCTTGGCCTTCCAGGCCGGCAGCGCGGCGTCGGCGGCGGCGATCGCCTCGCGCGTCTCGGCGGCGCCCATGTCGGCGACCTCGGCGATGACGGCGCCGGTGGCCGGGTTGGTGACCGGGAAGCTCTTCCCGGAATCGGCCGCGCGCCACGCACCGTTCACGTAGCCCTTGGTTCGGAGAAGACCCTGGTCGTTCAACGACAGCATGTTCGATCGCCCTGGATTGAGAGATTGGACCGGCAGGCCGCGCCCGGCCGGATCGCCCTTTCACTTCAAGGGCTTCCGGCTCAGGGGCCTCGATGTTGGAAAGAAGCGTACCATGTTTAATAAATTAAACAACCCCTGTTTAACTGTTCATATTCTAATGACGGGGTTGTGCGAATCGGCTATTGCGTTAACAGGAGTGGAGCAGGAGTCCGGTGATGGAATTCGATGTCGGCGCCAGGTTGAAGCAGATCCGCGAGCAGCATGGGCTGTCCCAGCGGGCGCTCGCCCAGCGAGCCGGAGTGACCAACGGCACCATTTCGCTGATCGAGCAGAACCGCAGCAGCCCGTCGGTGTCGTCCCTGCGCAAGGTGCTGCAGGGCATTCCGATGACGCTGGCCGAATTCTTCTCCTCCGACGATCTGCCACCGCCCGAGCAGATCTTCTTCAAGGGCAGCGAGCTGATCGAGCTGGCCGGCGAGTTGAAGGGCACGGTCGGACAGGTCTCCTTCCGGCAGGTCGGCGACCTGCGCAGCCGCAACCTGCAAATCCTCCATGAACGCTACGCCCCCGGCGCCGACACCGGCCGGACCATGCTGCAGCATGAGTCCGAGGAGGGCGGCATCGTCGTCAGGGGCCAGATCGAGCTGACGGTCGGCGACCGCAAGCAGCTGCTCGGCCCCGGCGACGCCTATTTCTTCGACAGCCGCATCCCGCATCGGTTCCGCAACATCGGCGACGTGGAGTGCGAGCTGATCAGCGCCTGCACGCCGCCGTATCTGTGACGCCCGGCTGAGTTGGCCCCCACCCCGCCCCTCCCCCGCTGGGCGGGAGAGGGGGCAGGTGCTCCAACGCCGACTCCCCTACCCCGCGTTCCCCTTCAGCCGCTCGTTGCGCCGGCGCAGCAACTCCAGCGTCGACAGCATGCAGACCGAGATCACCGTCAGCACCACCGCGACCGCGGTGATGGTCGGGCTGATGTTCTCGCGGATGCCGCTGAACATCTCCCTGGGCAGGGTGCGCTGCTCGGGCCCGGCGAGGAACAGCACGGTCACCACCTCGTCGAAGCTGGTGGCGAAGGCGAACAGGGCGCCCGATGCCAGGCCCGGCAGGATCAGCGGCAGGATCACCTTGCGGAAGGTCAGCAACGGCGGCGCCCCCAGCGAGGCGGCGGCGCGCGCCAGCGTCATGTCGAAGCTCTGCAGGGTGGCCGACACGGTGATCACGACGAAGGGCGTCGCCAGCGCGGTATGCACCAGGATCAGGCCGAGATAGTTGCCGGTCAGCCCGAGCGGCGCGAAGAAGAAATAGACGCCGACCGCGGTGATGACGACCGGAACCACCATCGGCGACAGCACGATGGCCAGCACCAGCGGCTTCCACTTGCTCTTCCACTGCGCCAGCCCCAGCGAGGCCAGGGTGCCCAGCACCATCGACAGCACGGCCGAGGCCACGCCGATGATCATGCTGTTCTTCAGCGAGTTCATCCAGCGCGCCGAGCCGAGGAACTCCTCGTACCAGCGCAACGAGAATCCCGGCAACGGATAGGTCAGGTAGGTGCTGGAGCTGAAGGACAGCGGCACGATGGCCAGGATCGGCGCCATCAGGAAGATGAACACCAGCGTCGCCGACACGACGGTCGCGATCCAGGCGATGCGCTGGCTGGCGGTCTGCGGGGAGTGGTTCGCGCTCAATTCTTCAGACCTCCCGTCGTCTGGCGGCCGAGCGCCAGCTTGCCGTAGAGCACCGCCAGCACCACCGTGGAGAGCAGCAGCACCGCGCCCAGCGCCGAGGCGAGGCCCCAGTTGACAGTTTCCGTGGTGTAGAAGGCGATGAAGGCGGAAATCATCTGGTCCGCCGCCCCGCCGACCAGGGCCGGCGTGATGTAGTAGCCGATGGCCAGGATGAAGACGAGCAGGCAGCCGGCGCCGATCCCGGGGATGGTCTGCGGCAGGTAGATGCGCAGGAAGGCGGTGGCCGGCGGCGCCCCCAGCGAGGCGGCGGCCCGCATGTAGGCCGGCGAGATGCCGCGCATGACGCTGTAGAGCGGCAGGATCATGAAGGGCAGCAGCACATGGGTCATCGCCATGTAGACGCCGAACCGGTTGTAGATCAGCCGCATCGGCTCGTCGATGACGCCCAGCCATTGCAGCGAGCCGTTGACGATGCCCTCGCTCTGCAGGATCACGATCCAGGCGCAGGTCCGCACCAGCAGCGAGGTCCAGAAGGGCAGCAGCACGAAGATCATCAGCAGGTTCGACCGGCCGGTCGGCAGGTTCGCCAGCAGATAGGCCACCGGGAAACCCAGCAGCAGGCACAGCGCGGTGACGCCGAAGCCGATCTCGAAGGTGCGGCCGAAGACGTCGCGGTAGATCGACTGGTCGGCCGGAGCAGCGACGATGGCGCCCTCCGCGTCGCGGGTCAGGTCGACGGCGGCCAGCAGGTAATAGCTCGTGACCGGGCCGCTGGCGCTCTTGATCGCGGTCCAGCTCTGCCGCTCGCCCCAGGCCGGGGCGATCTCGATCATCGTCTCCTTCGCGGTGCCGGGCGCCGGCTGCTCCTTCAGCTTGCGTCCGGTGGCCAGCAGCGTGGTGCGGTAGCCGTTGACGACATAATTCAGCCGCTTGGCCGCGACGGCCAGCGTCCCGGCCTCGCGCGCGATGCGGATGTCGGCGGCCAGCGCGGCGAAGGCGGCCTCGTCCGGCAGTCCCTGGCCGTTCCAGCGCTCCAGCGCCGCCACGGTCTGGGGCAGCACCTGCGGCACCTCCCAATCGTCGACCGACTTCCAGATCATGCCGGCCAGCGGCACGACGAAGGTGAACAGCAGGAAGGCCAGCAGCGGCAGCACCAGACCCAGCGCGCGGAACTGCCGGGCGCGCTCGGCCCGTTTCAATCGACGCTTCAACGGCACGTCGGCGCCGGCAACGAAGGCGGCTGTCATCGGCATTGTCCTGTTGAAAAATCCCTTCCCTCTCCCGCCCCGGGAGAGGGTGGCGCCGAAGGCGCCGGGTGAGGGGTAATCCAAGGAACCATGCGGTTCGGGATTCCTGTGGTGCCCCTCACCCTTCCCTCTCCCGGGACGGGAGAGGGAGATACTGCTCAGACGCTTACTTGGCCGCCCACTTGTTGAAGCGCTCGGTCAGGCGGTCGATGTTCTCCAGCCAGAAGTCGGTGTTGATCTCGATCGCGTTCTTCATGTTGTCCGGCGCGGTCGGCAGGTCGGCCAGGACGGCCTTCTGCAGCAGCGACGGGGCCTTCTTGTTCGACGTGCCGTAGGCGATGCCTTCGGACAGCTTGGCCTGGTTCTCGGCCTTGCCGACGAAGCTCAGGAACTTGTAGGCGGCGTCCTGGTTCGGGCTGCCCTTCAGGATGACCCAGCTGTCGATGGTGAACAGCGCGCCGTTCCACACCATGCCGAAGTTCTTCTTCTCGTTCTTGTTGGCGGCGTCGATGCGGCCGTTGTAGACCGAGGTCATCGCCACTTCGCCGGACGCCAGCAGCTGCGGCGGCTGGGCGCCGGCCTTCCACCAGACGATGTCGCCCTTGATGGTGTCGAGCTTCTTGAAGGCACGCTCGATGCCGGCATCGGTGCCCAGCACCTTGTAGACGTCGGCAGGCGCCACGCCGTCGGCCATCAGCGCGATCTCGAGCGTGGTCTTGGCGCCCTGGCGCAGGCCGCGCTTACCCGGGAACTTCTTGGTGTCGAAGAAGTCGGCCCAGCTCTTCGGCGCGTCCTTCAGCTTGTCCTTGTCGTAGCCGAGCACGAAGTCATAGACGATGGCGCCGACACCGCAGGCGTTGACGGTGGCCGGCAGATAGGCCTCCTCGCCGCCGATCTTTGAATAATTGATCTTCTCGAACAGGCCCTCGTCGCAACCCAGCGCCAGCTCGTCGCTCTCGACCTGGACCACGTCCCAGGTGGAGGCGCCGCCCTGGACCTTGGCGCGCAGGACGCCGACGCCGCCGTCCCAGGATTCGTCGTTCATCGCCGTGCCGGTGGCCTTGAACGGCTCGAAATAGACCTTCTTCTGGACATCCTGGTAGGCGCCGCCCCACGACACGACGGTCAGGTCGCGGGCGCTGGCGGCGGAGGCCAGGGCCGTGAGGGCGGTGAAGGTCGCAGCGAAACCGAGAGCCACCTTAATCTTCGACATTTTCCCCGTCCTTATCAATCGCGGTTGTTGTTGGTGGAGGGCACCCCGACCCGAGGAACCACGTCCTCAGACCGGATCCAACGCCCGGCAGTCCTCCGGGCGGAAGGCGATGAACACGTCCTGGCCCGGCGCCAGACCGGCATAGGAGCCGGCCGGCAGCTTGACCATGAATTCAGGATTGGCCGGGGTGGCGAGCACCGCCAGCGTGTGGTCGCCGAGGTAGATCAGGTCGGTCAGGGTGGCCGGCAGGCGATTCATGGCGGTGTCGCCCGAATCGCCGGTTTCGATCGCCACGCGCTCCGGCCGGAGCGACAGCGAGGTGCGGTTGCCGGCGCCGCCGATGTTCACCGCCTGCGCCACCACCGAACCGCCGGCGTCCAGCGCCACGCGGGCCCAGCCCTGTTCGATATTTTCAACAACCCCGCTCAGAACATTGTTCTCGCCGATGAAGTTGGCGACGAAGCTGTTCACCGGGCGCTCGTACAGCGCGTCGGGGCGGTCGATCTGTTGGACGATGCCGTCGTTGAAGACCGCGATGCGGTCGGACATCGTCAGCGCCTCCCCCTGGTCGTGGGTGACGTAGACGACGGTCAGGCCCATCGTCTCGTGCAGGCGCTTGATCTCGAGCTGCATGTGCTCGCGCAGGCGCTTGTCCAGCGCACCCAGCGGTTCGTCCATCAGCACCAGCGCCGGGTTGAACACAAGGGCGCGCGCCAGCGCCACGCGCTGCTGCTGGCCGCCGGACAGCTGGCCGGGCCGGCGGGCGGCGAGGGAGCCGAGCTTGATCATGTCGAGCGCGGCGGCCACGCGTTCCTTGATTTCCGCCTTCGGAACACCGCGGACCGACAGCGGAAAGGCGACGTTTTCCTCGATCGTCAGATGGGGGAACAGGGCGTAGTTCTGGAAGACCATGCCGATGTCGCGCTTGTGCGGCGGCACGTTCTTGATCGGCCGGTCGCCGATGAAGATCTCGCCGTGGGTCGGCACCTCGAACCCGGCCAACATCATCAGCGTGGTGGTCTTGCCAGACCCCGATGGCCCCAGCAGGGTCAGGAACTCGCCCTTGCGGATGTCGAGATCCAGGCTCTTCACCACGAGATGCTCGCCATCGTAGGTCTTCTGCACCCCGGTGAAGCGCACCAGGGATTGTGTCGTCGCGATCATCCCGCCGTCCATCCGTCCGCTCCCGTCAGAAGGGACCGGGCACCCGGGAACGCCACCCCGGTCCGGTCCGTCTTTCTGGCCCTGACGGTACCATGCGTTTAAGAAAATAGACAAGAGGAATGGCTATGTTGTGATCAATTCAACAGCTTGCCAATTTTTTGTGCAATTGCGAAGCCCATGCCCATGCTTCGACCGGCAGTGTGCTCCATTCGCATGCGATTGAGAAGGCCGATGATCGCCGGTGCGAACTGAGGAAACCGTGAAAATCCACCATTTGCACGGAGGGCGGGGCGAATCGCCGCACGGGATCCGCCCCAAAGCCTGTTCCGGAACCCCGGTCAGCGCTGCAGCGACGACTGGCTGTAGACGAAGCTGTCGAAGCCGTTCTCGGCGACGCGGAACCACAGGCGCTCCTGCTCCAGGAACGGCTTCCAGCCGTCATAGACCTTCTTGAAGCGCGGGTTGCTGGCGGCGAGCTTGTCGTAGAATTCGAACGACGCCTTCTCGCAGGCCTGCATCATGTCGCGCGGGAAGGCGCGCAGCACGGCGCCACCGCCGACCAGCCGCTTCAGCGCGGCGGCGTTCAGCGTGTCGTACTTGGCGATCATCCAGGTGTTGGCCTCCCAACAGGCCTGCTCCATGATGGTCTGGTAGGATTTCGGCAGCTGCTCCCAGGCCTGCATGTTGAACATCAGCGGGATCTGGGCCGAACCCTCCCACCAGCCGGGGTAGTAGTAGTATTTGGCGACCTTGTGGAAGCCGAGCTTCTCGTCGTCATAGGGGCCGACGAACTCGGCGGCATCGATGGTGCCGCGTTCCAGCGCCGGATAGATGTCGCCGCCGCCCAGCTGCTGCGGCACCAGCCCGAACGGCGTCAGGATCTGGCCCACCAGGCCGCCGATGCGCATCTTCAGGCCCTTGAGATCCTCCAGGCTCTTGATTTCCTTGCGGAACCAGCCGCCCATCTGGGCGCTGGTGTTGCCCGCGGGGATGTGGTGGATGTTGTAGTCCTTGAACACCTCGCGCATCAGCTCCAGCCCGCCGCCATGCATCATCCAGGCGATGTGCTGGCGGGTGTTCAGGCCGAACGGCATGGCGGTGTCGAAGCAGAAGGTCGGATCCTTGCCGACATAGAAATAGGCCGCCGACTGGCCGCACTCGACCGTTCCGTTCTGGACCGCATCCAGCACCTGGAGCGCCGGGACGATCTCGCCGGCGGCGAAGGTGCGGATCTGGAACTTGCCGTCGGTGGCGTCGGAAACGCGCTTGGCGATGAACTCCGCCGCACCATAGATGGTGTCGAGGCTCTTGGGATAGCTCGACGCCATGCGCCACTTGATCTCGGGCTGGGTCTGGGCGATGGCCGGAGCCGCGACGGTTCCGGCGGCGGCAAGGCCGACGCCGGCGCTGGTGAGGAACGCACGCCGTTTCATGATGGGGTTTCTTCCCGGCTGTATGGTTCGTTGGGCCGACATGATAGCGCAACCAACCGTTCGGGGAATCCCCCATCCACCGGGGCAACACGGAATATGCGACGGATCCTTGCGCCGGAAACGAAAAATCCAGCCGTAAGGGGCTGGATTTTCGGCGACGCAGCATTATTTGTTGTTTTGATCGCCTTTCAGGCGTTTCCTCCCTAAACTCGGGCCGCGGCTTTATTGCTAGCGGCCTTTTCCTTTTTTAGCAATACGCTGAAAGTCAGCTCGGCAAACTTTTTCGGCGAATTCGCAACCCTGCCCGGCCCATGGCCGCGACCCTCAGGCCGAAATATCTTAGGGATTCCCCAGGGTTTTCCTTGACCTTGCATTTCGGGGTAGGATGATCGTGTGGCAGCATTGACCGAGATCATCCGACCGTGACCGCGACGACGCCCACCGAAGTACCCGGCGAAATGGCCGCTCCTCATCGCCGCCGTCCGCTCGGCCTCCGCGCAACCGTGGCCGTCACCATCGCTGTCCTGGTGCTCGGCTCGGCACTCGCGAAAGGCCTGTTCGTCGGCGACAGCGCCGCCGACGCACTGGCCCAGGAGGTCGGCAGTTCGATGACCGGGCTGGCGCAGTCGCTGGCGCGGCAGCTCGATTCGACCATGTGGGCACGTGCCAACCAGATCGCCGCGCTGTCGCGGATCGACGCGCTGAAGGATCCGGCGGTGGCGCAGTCGACCATCGACGAGTTGAAGCGTCGCGATACCACCATCGCCTGGATTGGCATGACCGACGCCAGCGGCCGGGTGGTCGCCGCCTCCAACGGGCTGCTGCTGGGAGCGGACATCTCCAGGCGGCCGGTCCACCAGGAGGGGATGAAGGGGCTGTTCGTCGGCGACGTCCACGAGGCGGTGGCGCTCAAGGGCCAGGTACCGTACCTGCAGGGCGAAACACCGAAATTCGTCGACGTCTCCGCCCCGCTGCAGAAATCCGACGGCACCGTGGTCGGCGTGCTCGCCACCCATTACAGCTGGGAATGGGCGCATGCCTCGATCCGCCAGCTGATCGAACCGCTGGCGGACCTCAAGGGCCTGTCGCTCTTCATCCTGTCGGCCGACGGCACCGTGCTGATCGGCCCGGACGGATCGGTCGGCAGGCCGCTGCCGGTGCCGGTGCTGTCCACCAGGGCGCGCGACGGCTGGAGCGCCGATGTCTGGCCGGACGGCGTCACCTACGTGACCGGAGTGGCCCACGGCAAGGGGCTCCACGACTACGCCGGACTGGGCTGGACAGTGGTCGCCCGGCAGCCCGCCGACATCGTGTTCGCCCAGTCCGAGCGGCTGCAGCAGATCATCGTCGGCTCGGGCATCGTACTGGCCCTTCTCTTCAGCTTGGCCGGTTGGTTCGCCGCCGGGCGCATCTCCCGTCCGCTGAGCGCCATCGCCGACGCGGCGGCACGGATCGGCAACGGTGAACGCGGGGTCGAGATCCCCGACGTCGGCGGCGCGGCGGAGATCCGCCGGCTGTCCGCCTCGCTGCGGGACATGGTCGACAGCCTGACCAACAAGGACGCGGCCCTGATGCGGCTGGAGGACATCGCCTACGAGGACCGGCTGACCGCGCTGCCGAACCGCCGCTATTTCGAACAGTATGTGGAGGCCTCCACCGGCGGCAACGGCTCGGCGACGGTGATGTACATCGACCTCGACGGCTTCAAGCCGGTGAACGACCGGCTGGGCCACGACGCCGGCGACGCCGTGCTGCGGCAGGTCGGCGGCCGGCTCGCCACTATCTTCCGCGACGACGACGTGATCGCCCGGCTGGGCGGCGACGAGTTCGCCGCCGTGTTGCCGCGCCGCCCCGGCCGCCCCGCCCCAGACACTGGAGAGCTTGCCGCCCGCATCATCGCCGCCGTCAACGAACCGGTGTCGATCGACGGCGAGAAGGTGCGCGTCGGCTGTTCCATCGGCATCGCCGCATGGCCGGAGGATGACGGCGACATGGCGACCGTCATGCGGCATGCGGACGCCGCGCTCTACAAGGCCAAGCGCGACGGCCGCAACCGCGCGGTGCGCTGGGTCCGGCAGACGGCGGAGTGAGGCGGCCGGCCCCAGGCTACAGGTCCCGCATCATCCGGTTCATGAAGCCGAGCTTTTCGATCACCGACGGCGACAGGATGAAGGGGTAGAGATCGGGCTGGCCCATGCTGCGGTTCAGGCTGTTCACCGCATAGGTCAGGGGCAGCCAGGGCTCGATCAGGTCGTCGATGTCCGTCGCCTTGTGCGGGTTGAAGTCGATCTCCGATTTCAGGTCCGCCCCTTCGGTGATGCGCGGACGGATCCGCAGGCCGAAGGCACGGGCGGTTTCCAGCGTGTCGACAATGTGCAGGTAATGGGCCCAGGTCTCGGCGAAATCCTCCCATGGGTGGGCGGTGGCGTATGAGCTGACATAATTGGCCTGCCAGTCGGGCGGTGCGCCGTTGGCATAGTGGCGTTGCAGCGCCTCGCCGTAATCCTCGCGCTCGTCGCCGAACAGCGCGCGGAAGCGCTCCAGCACCGCCTCGTCGTCGCGGACCAGCCGGTCCCAGACATAATGGCCGATCTCGTGGCGGAAATGGCCGAGCAACGTGCGGTAGGGCTCGCCCATGTCGGAGCGGCGCCGTTCGCGCTCCGCGTCGTCGGCTTCGGCGATGTTGATCGTGATGAGCCCGTTGGCATGGCCGGTCAGCACCGGCGTCACCGTGCCGTCCGGCGCCACCGTATCGGTCAGGAAGTCGAAGGCCAGTCCCTCCTCCGGATTCTCCGTCCGGGTTTCGAGCGGCAAATTCAGGTTGGTCAGCGTGTAGAACAGGTGATGCTTCGCCAGTTCCAGCTTGCGCCAGAGCGTGAGGTTGGCGGTGTCGGACAGGTCGGGAATGGTGCGGTTGTGGCGGCAGGCGGCGCAGTGCGTCTCCGCCGAATCGGCGGGCAGCATCCAGTTGCAGGCATCGAGCTCCGCATTCGCGCAGAATTTGTAGAGCGGTTCGGTGGTGGCGAGCGCGCTCCACACCCCGTCATCGCTGGTGGGGTCGATGGCCGACAGGGTACGGGCGTCCGGCAGATAGCCCAGCCGGTAGCCGCAGCGCTCGCACAGCGTGTTCTCGAAATAGAGCGGCTGGTGGCAGTTCTGGCATTCGAAGAGTTTCATGACGGTCGGATCCTGAGGTCCCTCCCCCGGCGGGCGGGGGAGGGAGATGCGGCGGGTCAGCTCGGCTTCTTGCCGTCGGGCTTGGCCGGATCGGGGTTCGCGGCGGCTTCGGCCGCTTCCGCCTCGTCCGCCTCCGCCACGACCGGCTCCTTCTCCTCGGGGGCCGCGGACGGCGCGGGGGTGGCTTCCGCCTCCGCACCGTCGTCGTTGAAGGTGAGGGTCGGGCTTTCGGCGACGTTGCGCAGGGCGTGGGCGGCGCGGCGGAGCGCAAAGGAGGTCTTGCCTTCCGGCTCCAGCGCCAGCAGCAGCAGCGACCGGCCGGTCACCATATAGGTGTCGCCGGTGTCGACGCGCGGCGCCTCGTCGGGATCCGGCAGGTTGGTGTCGACCAGACAGCGCCAGACATTGCCGCCCGTCACCTCGGGCAAGGTGAACCCGACCACGTCATGGTGCGAATTGATGACCAGAAGCAGCGTGGCGTCCATCGCCGGCCGCTTGATGCCGCTGGCCTGGGCGCGGCCGTCCAGCAGCATGCCCATGCAGCGGGCATTGCCGTCATGCCAATGGCTTTCGTCCATCTCGTCGGCGGCGGGGGTGAGCCAGGTCACGTCCTTGATGTCGAACTCGGCATTGTACTCGCCCGACAGGAAGCGCCCCCGCCGCAGCATCGGGAAGGACTGGCGCACCGCGATGACCCGGCGGACGAACTCGATCAGCGCCTGCCCGTCCTCGTCGATGCCGTCCCAGTTGAGCCATGCCGTCTCGTTGTCCTGGCAATAGGCGTTGTTGTTGCCGTGCTGGGTGTTGCCGAACTCGTCGCCGGCCAGCAGCATCGGCGAGCCTTGGGATAGCAACAGGGTGGCCAGCAGGTTGCGCTTCTGGCGCTCGCGCAGCTCCCTGATCTCCGGATCGGAGGTCGGCCCCTCCTCGCCATGGTTCCAGGACAGGTTGTGGGAATGGCCGTCCTTGTTGTCCTCGCCGTTCGCCCCGTTGTGCTTGTCGTTGTAGGAGACAAGGTCGTTCAGCGTGTAGCCGTCATGGGCGGTGATGAAGTTCACGCTGGCCCAGGGCTTGCGCCCGCGCTTGTCGAACAGGTCGGCGGAACCGCACAGCCGCGGCGCCACCTCCGGCAGCTTGCCCTCGTCGCCCTTCCAGAAGGCGCGGACGGTGTCGCGGAACTTGTCGTTCCACTCCGCCCAGCCCGGCGGGAAATTGCCGACCTGATAGCCGCCGGGGCCGCAGTCCCACGGCTCGGCGATCAGCTTGACGCTGTTGAGGATCGGATCCTGCAGGCAGCTGTCGAGGAATCCGCCGCCCTCGTCGAAGCCGTAGGGCTCGCGCCCCAGGATGGTGGCGAGGTCGAAGCGGAAACCGTCGACATGCATCTCCGTCGCCCAGTAGCGCAGGCTGTCGGTGACCATCTGCAGCACGCGCGGATGGCTGAGATTGACGGTGTTCCCGGTCCCGGTCTCGTTGATGTAGTAGCGCTTCTGGTCGGGGAGCAGGCGGTAGTAGGACGCGTTGTCGATGCCCTTGAAGGACAGGGTCGGGCCGCGCTCGTTTCCTTCCGCGGTGTGGTTGTAGACGACGTCGAGGATCACCTCGAGCCCGGCATTGTGGAGATGGGCCACCATCTCCTTGAATTCCTTGATTGCGTTGCCCGACGCGGCGTAGCGCGGCTCCGGCGCGAAGAAGCCGATGGAATTGTAGCCCCAGTAGTTGGCGAGCCCCTTGTCGACCAGATGCTGGTCCTGGACGAAGGCATGCACCGGCAGCAACTCGACCGAGGTGACGCCCAGCGACTTGATGTAGTCGACGACCTCCTTGACCGCCATGCCGCCATAGGTGCCGCGCAGGCTGTCGGGCACCGCCGGATGCAGCCTGGTGAAGCCCTTGACGTGTATCTCATAGAAGATGGTGCGGTCCCAGGCGGTGCCCGGCTTGTGGTCGCGGCCCCAGGTGAAGGCAGGATCGATCACCTTGCATTTCGGCATGAATGGCGCGCTGTCGCGCTTGTCGAAGGTCAGGTCGTCGCCCGATTCCATCACATAGCCGAAATGGGCCGGGTTCCACCGGATCTCGCCGACCAGCTCCTTGGCATAGGGGTCGAGCAGCAGTTTGTTCGGGTTGAACCGGTGCCCTTGCTCCGGCTCGTACGGCCCATGGACGCGGTAGCCGTAGAGCAGGCCGGGGCGGGCATCGGGCAAATAGCCGTGCCAGATCTCGTTGGTGAATTCGGGAAGCTCGATCCGCTCGAGCTCCTCCTCGCCATTCTCGTCGAACAGACACAGTTCGACCCTGGTCGCGTTGGCGGAAAACAAGGCGAAGTTGACGCCCAGCCCGTCCCATGTCGCGCCCAGCGGAAAGGGCAATCCTTCACCGAGCCGTGTCGCCTGCCTCAGGATATTCGCCATGATCGCCCAATTCTCCGCCTGGATCGAAAGTCGTGCCCGTGCCCCAGGATAGTGAGAAGCACGAGCCGAGCCTTCAACCCGGCCGATGGGCGCTTGTTCCTTCCGCCGTCAGTCGACCTTTTGGGATAGGAGCGGCTCCGTGCCGGCCGGCGCCCCGCGCCGCAGCAAGTCCGCCAGCTCCCGCAGGCCGCGGCCGCGCGGATCGCTGGCCCGCCAGACCAGGCCGACGACACGGCCGGGGGGCTTTCCGCCATCGAAGGGCCGGTACTCCACCAGTCCGCCCACATCGGCGGCCTTGCCGTCCACCCCTTGCGCCGCCAGCAGCGGCATCAGCGTGCAGCCGGCCCCGGCCGCCACCATGTGGCGCAGCGTCTCCAGCCCGGTGGCGTGGACGCCACCCCCGCGCGCGGTCAAGCCGCAGGCGGCCAGCGCCTGATCGCGCAGGCAATGCCCCTCCTCCAGCAGCAGAAGCTCGCCGGCGTCCAGATCCCCCAGCGACAGGCCGGGCGTTCCGCACAGCCGGTGGCCGACGGGATGGGCGAGCAGGAAGGGCTCGAAGAACAGCGGCTCGGCCACCAGACCATCGCTCTCCACCGGCAGGGCCAGCAGCACGGCATCGATCCGGCCGTCGCGCAGTTCCTCCAGCAGAGCGTCGGTCCGCCCCTCCGACAGGGTCAGCGTCAGGTCTGGCCAAGCCGAGCGCAGCGGCGGCAGGATATGGGGGAACAGGTAGGGACCGAGCGTGTGGATCGCCGCAAGCCGCAGCCGGCCGGTCAGCCGGCCGTCCGACCCATCGGCCAGCGCCATCAGCCGATGCGCCTCGTCCAGTACGATACGGGCCTGCGCCACGATGGGCTCGCCGCGCGGGGTCAGCAGCACCTTGCGGCTGGTCCGCTCGAACAGGGCCAGCCCCAGCGTCTCCTCCAGCTTGCGGATCTGGGCGCTCAGCGACGGCTGGCTGACGGCGCAGCGCTCCGCCGCCCGGCCGAAATGGCGCAGCTCGGCGACGGCGACGACATATTCCAGGTCACGCAGGGACAGGCCGGCGAGAGTCATAGACAGTGCCTATTGGAGCATTTCCTTCAATGTCTTGGATATATCGTTCAAGACGCCGGATAACCAGAGGCGAGACAATGATGCCGCCCCGAGCAACGCGGCATCGAGCGACACCGCCTTCGAGAGGACGACCCGGATGAGCATTCTGACCACCAGCTTCGGCCAGCCCGTTCCCGACAACCAGAATTCGCTGAGCGCCGGGCCGCGCGGTCCGCTGCTGCTCCAGGACTTCCACCTGATCGAGAAGCTGGCCCACTTCAACCGCGAACGCATTCCCGAGCGCGTGGTCCACGCCAAGGGCGCCGGCGCCTATGGCAGCTTCCGTGTCACCCGCGACGTGACCGGCTGGACCAAGGCCGCCTTCCTGTCTTCGGTGGGCAAGGAGACGCCGGTCTTCCTGCGCTTCTCCACCGTCGGCGGCGAGAAGGGCTCCGCCGACGCCGAGCGCGACCCGCGCGGCTTCGCCCTGAAATTCTACACGGAGGAGGGCAACTACGATCTGGTCGGCAACAACACGCCGGTCTTCTTCCTGCGCGATCCCCTGAAGTTCCCCGACTTCATCCACACCCAGAAGCGCAACCCGGCCACCAACCTGAAGGATCCCATCGCGATGTGGGACTTCTTCTCGCTGTCGCCGGAGACGATGCACCAGCTGACCATCCTGTTCAGCGACCGCGGCACCCCGCGCAGCTATCGCCACATGGACGGCTTCGGCAGCCACACCTTCTCGTGGATCAATGCGGTCAACGAGCGCTTCTGGGTCAAGTATCATTTCAAGACCCGCCAGGGCATCCAGAACTTCACTGCCGAGCAGGCGGTGACGATGGGCGGCATCGACCCCGACCACGCAACCCGCGACCTGTACGCCTCGATCGAGGACGGCGACTTCCCGGCCTGGACCGTGTCGGTGCAGATCATGCCGGAGGCCGAGGCCGACGCCTACCGCATCAACCCGTTCGACCTGACCAAGGTGTGGCCGCACGCCGACTATCCGCTGATCGAGATCGGCGAGCTGGTGCTGAACCGCAACCCGGAGAATTTCTTCGCCGAGACCGAGCAGGCCGCCTTCAGCCCGGCCAGCGTGGTGCCCGGCATCTCCTTCAGCCCGGACAAGATGCTGCAGGGCCGGCTGTTCGCCTATGCCGACGCCCACCGCTACCGGCTGGGCGGCAATTACGCGCAGATCCCCGTGAACAAGCCGCAGGGCTGCCCGGTCCACAACCACCAGCGCGACGGCGCCATGCGCACCGACGGCAACGGCGGCGGCCGGCCCAACTACGAGCCGAACAGCTTCGGCGGCCCGGCCCAGACCGGTGTCGCCAGCGAGCCGCCGCTGCGCATCAGCGGCGATGCCGCCCACTATGACCATCGCGAGGGCAACGACGACTATGCCCAGGCAGGCGCCCTGTTCCGCCTGATCGGCCCAGAGGCGCAGGACCGGCTGATGGACAACATCGCCGGCACGCTGGCCAAGGCCCCGCTGTTCATCCAGCAGCGCCAGCTGAAGCATTTCCTGGCCGCGGACCCCGCCTATGGCGAAGGCGTCGCCAAACGCCTGGGGCTGACGGTGTCGCAGGCGGCCGAATAAGGGCTGCGCAGTGTTGAGCGGCCCCTCTCCAAGCGCCGGGGAGGGGCCGTTTCGCGTCCGGACGGCGCTCCTCCTTTATCCAAACGGCGTGGTCCCCGCTTGGGGGCAGACAAAGCGGCAGCCGGCGTCCTAAAGTCCGCTCACAGCGCGACGGCGACGAAGGCGGCATGGCACGCGACGGGAAGAGTGACGGGACCACCGGCGGGCTGACCGGGAAGGGGCTGGATACCCTGCTGGCGGCGGCGGAGACCCTGCCGCATGCGCCGGACGATGCGTGGCGGCTGGACCTGTTCCGGGTGGCGCTGCGCATCGCACGGTCCACCGAATCGATGGCCGACCTGGAGCGCGCCAACCTCGCGTTCAAGGCGCTGCCACGCCGCTTGCGCAACCCGCTGGTCGACCGCGCGGCCATGCTGGCCCGGCGCGAGGCGGACCGCGCCCAGACCGCCGACGAGCCGGAGGAGGGGCCGCGGCCCGGCGGGCTGTTGGGCGGGCTGTTCGGGCGGGCTGCCGGACGCCCGAGCCGGCGCACCGCCAAGGAGCGGCTGCTGCGCGAGTTGGCCACCCGCCGCGATCCCGACGACGACCGCGAGAGCTGAACCGTGAGAGCTGATCGGCATGGCTCCTGACGATAGATGCCCGTCCGGCCGCTTGCCCGCCGAAGGACTCGTCCGCCCTCCCCCCTCCGCGTTCCCCGGCCGCGCCGAAGGTCACAGCCGGGACGGTTTACGGCGGGGCTGGAATGTGCAAAGGTCGCTACCTCCAAATCGGGCTTATCCAAACGATAGAAACGAACGATGACCGGGGGTTCCGTGCGTCGCCTGAAGCCGTTGCTGACCTGCGCCGCCCTGTCCGCCCTGCTGACCGCCTGCGCCGGCGGCGGCGGGACACCACGCGCCGTATCCCAGGCCGAGATCGACACCCACGTCGCCGAGGCGTCGAAGCGGTTCGACATGCCGGAGCTGTGGATCCGCGAGGTGATCCGCCAGGAAAGCGGCGGGCGCACCATGGCCAACGGCAAGCCGATCGTCAGCAAGGCCGGCGCCATGGGCCTGATGCAGGTGATGCCGGCGACCTATGACGAGATGCGGCGCAAGCACGATCTGGGCTCCGACCCGTTCGACCCGCATGACAACATCATCGCCGGCACCGCCTATCTGCGCGAGATGTACAATCTGTTCGGCGCGCCGGGTTTCCTCGGCGCCTACAATTGCGGCCCGGGCTGCTATGGCGACTATCTGGCCGGCAAGCGCAACCTGCCGGGCGAGACGCGGCGCTATATCGCGTCGGTCGGGCCGCGGCTGAACCGCACCCCGGCGCCCAACGGTGCCGACATCGTGCTGGTCAGCGCTCCGTCGTCGGACTCCTCCCCCGATTTCGGCTCGTCCTACGCAACGTCGCGGCCGTCCTCGTCCAACTCCGTTCCATCCTATGCACCGCCCGCCGGCAATCGCCCGGCGGCGAGCCGGCCACCGATCAGCGTGGCAGCGCTCCCTGCCCCGGCCGCGGCACCGGCGCAGGCGGTGCGGGTCGTCGCACCCGACACCTCCACCCCCGATGCACCGGCACCCCGCCCGGTGACGGCGATGCCGGCGATCGCCAGCGCCGGCGGGGGGGTGTGGACGGTGCAGCTCGGCGCCTTCCGCTCGCCCGACGACAGCCAGCGCGTGATCGACCGCGCCCGGACCTCGATGCCGGTGCTGTCGCGCTCGCAGCGGGTCGTGCAGGCTGTCGATACCCAGACCGGGCCGCTCTACCGTGCCCGCCTGTCCGGCCTGTCGCAGCAGGATGCGGCCAGCGCCTGCAGCGGGCTGGTGACTCTCGGCATGGCCTGCTTCGTGGTGGCACCGGGGGCGTGAGCCCCGGGCTTCTTCCTGTGCCCCCGTGGCCCGGTGCTTTGCCGCAGCTGCAACATGAAAAGCGCTGCAGCCGGCTCCTGCTGAAGCCGGCTGCAGCGCCTCGAATGGCCGCGCTGCCTGCGACCCGATTACTTCGACGCGTCGACGATGGCGTTGACGAGCTTGTCGCCGTTGGCCTTGGTGAACCCGTCCCAGACCTGGCGAACCGCGGTCTGGAAGGCGGCCGCATCGACGTCGCGGTTGACCTTCATACCCTCCTTCTCCAGTTCCGCGATCATGCTCTCTTCCTTGGCGATGTTCATCTCGCGCTGCTTGGCGACGGCGTCCCTCGCGGATTCGACGATGATCTTTCGGTCGGCCTCGCTCAGGGATTGGAACTTCTTGTCGTTCATCACCATGGCCAGCGGCGAATAGGCATGCTGGGTCAGCGACAGGTACTTCTGCACCTCGTTGAACTTGAAGGAGACGACAATGCCGACCGGATGGTCCTGGGCGTTCACCACACCGGTTTCCAGCGCGGTGTAGAGCTCGGCAACCGGAAGCTGCTGCGGGTTGGCGCCGAGCAGGGCGAACATGTCGTTGAGGGCGCGCGAATTGTTGACGCGCATCTGCAGGCCCTTGAGGTCGGCGGGAACGCGGATCGGGCCACGGTTGTTGGTGATGTTGCGGTAGCCGTTCTCGGGGAAGCCGAGAACCTTGAGGCCATGCTTGCCGAACTGGCCGGCGATCCCCGCACCGATGTCGCCATCGAGAACCTTGTAGGCCACCTGGCGCGTCGGGAAGATGAAGGGCAGCTCGAACACGCCGGATTCGGGAACCAGGCCAGTGAAATTGTTGAGACCCGAGATGGTGATGTCGGTGATGCCGGACCGGGTTCCGTCGATCATCTGGGCGTCGTTGCCGAGCTGACCCTGTGGGAACACGGTGATGCTGATCGCCCCCTTGGAGCGGCTTTCCACCTGCTCCTTGAAGTAGAGCGACATCGCCTGCTGCAGATCCGTCTCCGGCGCCGCATGGCCGAGCTTCAACTTGGTCTGGGCGGAGGCGGAAAAGGATGCCAGCACCAGAAAGGCCGTCATGCCCAGAGTCTTGAGCTTGTTCATTGGTATTCCTCCCTTGATTGACCGGACTTGATTAGCCGGCGAAGAACTTCATCGGAGCGATGATGAGAGATGGGAACAGGATGAAGAGGATCAGCAGAAGCGAGTAGGCGGCGATGAACGGCAGCGCTCCTCTGACCGCGGTGCTCATCTGCGCATGGCCGACGCCGCAGACCACGTTGAGAACCGTTCCCACCGGCGGGGTGATGAGGCCGATCGACGTGTTGATCACGAACATCAATCCGAAATAGACCGGGTCGATTCCCGCCATCTTCACGATCGGCATGAAGAGCGGCACCAGGATCAGGATCGTCGGGCTCAGATCCATGACCATGCCGACCAGCAGCACGATCAGCATGATCACGGCCATCAGCACGCGCGGATGGTCGACCAGCGGGCCGAGAAGCAGCGCCAGCTGCTGGGGAAGCTGTGCAACCGTGATCAGCCAGGCGGCGACCATCGCGGCACCGACGAGGAACATCACCATGGCGGTGGACCGGCCGGCCACGATCAGGATGTCGTAGAAGCCCTTCAAGGTCAGTTCGCGGTAGACGAGCGTGGACACGGCGATGGCGTAGACGGCGGCGACCACCGCCGCTTCGGTCGGGGTGAAGATGCCGAAACGGATGCCGCCGATGATGATGATCGGCAAAAGCAGCGCCCACACGCCGTCGCGCAGGGCGGCAAGGCGCTCCGCCGCCGTGGCGCGCGGCGTGGTCTCAACCGCTTCCTTCCGCATGATCATCCACCAGACGACCATCAGGGTCGCGCCCATCATGAGGCCGGGCGCGATGCCGCCGAGGAACAGCTTGGCGATGGAGATGTTGCCGGCCACGCCGATGATGATCAGAGGCAATGACGGCGGAATGACCGGCGCGATGATGCCGCCCGACGCCAGCAGGCCGATCGAGGCCCCTTCCGGATATCCGGACTTCCGCATCATCGGGTAGAGGATCGACACCAGCGCCGCAGCGTCGGCCACGGCCGAACCCGACAGGCCCGCCAGGAGGACCGAGGTGATGATCGCCACATAGCCCAGCCCGCCCTTGCGATGGCCGACCAGGGTGGCCGCCAGCTGGACGATGCGCCGCGACAGGCCGCCATGCGCCATCACCTCGCCGGCGACGAGGAAGAAGGGAACGGCAAGCAGCGGGAAATTGTCGACGCCGTTCATCAGGGACTGGGTGAGCACATCGGCGCTGAACAGATCCATATGCAGCATCAGCGCCATGGAGGAGAGTAGCAGCGCGAAGGCGACCGGAAGCCCCATCAGGATGCTGATGAGAAGAACCGAGAGAAACAGGATCAAAACCATCATTTGTTCTCCGGCGCGGTCTTGACGGTTTCCGGGGGGCCGAAAAGCCGGGCGATCGCCACGAACGCCATGAGAAGGCCGGAAACAGCGCCAGCCAGGTACATCACCCCGGTCGGCAGCCCGGTGAGCGGTGAAATGTTGCTCCAGTTCGCGATGGTCTGCCGCAAGGCGCCCCAAAAGAGCATCGAAACCGACACGAGAATGACGAGCCATGCGAAGCGGCGCAGGAAGGGGACGGCTCGCGGAAAGAACGCCTCGGAAAATTCCGAGACCGCGAGGTGTTCGCCCCGGCGCAACGCGACGACGGCGCCCAGCATCACCACCCAAACGAACCCCAGGCGGGACAGCTCGACGGACACCCGAAGTCCGGACGAAAAGCCGTACCGCATGACCACGTTGGTAAACACGAGGACGATCATCGACGCCATCAGTATTGCCATGATGGCGTCGATCCAGGTCCAGAGGAACGACACAAGTCGGCCCATGGCACTCCCCCCTTTTGTATTCTTCTCATGCCCGAATCACCGTGCTGTGCACTTGACAATCAGGCATGTCTTAGACTGGGTGTCGAGTGTTATCGATAACACCGCACTCGTCAAGGGGGATTGGAGTCGCAGGGTGCCATTTTATCGGGGGCGCGCGCTCCTGCCGAGCCTGAAACAGAAGCAATGTGGGAAGCAATCGCCGGGCTTGAGGCCGGCCCCGATCCGATGATATCTGTGATTGATTGTTCGCGCCAAAGCATCACGGTATGGTATCGTTAACATCTGCGATGAGAAAATCTGCTCCTGTGGATGACAGGGATGGTGGACAGCTCTCCGCGCCCCGTCGACGATGCCATTGCCAGCAAGCCGTGATTTCCGGTAACTGCCCCCAGCCAGAAGAGGCACATGACCAAACGCCGAGCAAAACCCACGATGCGCGATGTGTCGCGCCTGGCCGGTGTATCCACCATGACGGTGTCGCGCGTCCTCACCGACCCCAGCCTGGTGGCGGAGGAAACCCGGCAGCGCGTCCTCCAGGCGGTGGAGCAGTTGCGCTATGTTCCGGACCGGGTGGCGGGCAGCCTGTCGTCGCGTCGAAGCGGTTTCGTCGCGCTGATCCTGCCGACTCTGATGAACTCGAACTTCGCCGACACCGCGCAGGCGTTGAGCGAGGGGCTGCACAGCGCAGGATACCAGCTGCTCATCGGCTACACGCTCTACAGGCTCGACGAGGAGGAGCGCGTCATCCAATCCGTGCTGACGCGGCGTCCGGAAGCGATCGTGCTGACCGGGATCGAGCATTCCCGGAAGACAACGGGGATGCTCTTCGAGGCCGGCGTGCCGGTGGTGGAAATCTGGGATCTGCAGGACCGGCCCATCGACTATGTGGTGGGCTATTCCAACTTCGAGGTCGGCCGCGCCGCGGCCCATCATCTCGTCGGGCTGGGGCACCGGCGGGTCTGCGCCGTCGGCCCCTGCGACACCGGGGAGGCGCGCGATTTCCGCGCCGAACAGCGGCTTGCCGGCTTTGCCGCCGGCTTGCGGGAAACCGGCACGCCCGACGATCTGATCTTCCGGCACTCCCATGTTCCGCTGTCCTTCACCGAAGGGGCCGACGCGATGGAGATGGTGGCCCGTGAAGCCCCGGATGTGGAGGCCATCTTCGCAGCGTCGGACCTGCACGCCGTCGGTGTGCTGATGGAGTGCCAACGGCGCTCGATCCGCGTGCCGGACGACCTGTCCATCATGGGCTTCGGCGATTTCGAGATCGGCCGGCAGTGCGTTCCGTCGCTGACGACGATGCGGGTCGATGCGCGGGCGATCGGCCTCAGGACCGCCGAGGTGATCCTTGGGGCCCTCGGCGTGCAGGCGTCCGAGGAGAGCCAGTCCCCGGAACGTCCGACGAGGGTTCACGACCTGGGATTCGAGGTGCTCACCCGCGGCAGCACGCGCCCCGGAAAATGGAAGCGATGATACCGACCGGCGGTTGATAGGGTGGGCGGCGGCGGGGGTCACCCCGCCGCCATGGTCGCCGACCGATCGGCGACCGCTTCAGACCGGCAGGCTGGAGCTGGAAAGCGACGGGTCGAAGGCGATCTGCACCTTCATCGCCCGGCCGCGGTCGGAGGCGAGGTCGAAGGCCGCATGGGCGTCAGGCAGCGCGATGGTGTGGGAGATCAGCGGCTTGACGTCGATCAGGCCCTTGCGCATCAGATCGACGCCGATGGCGAATTCCTCGTGGAAGCGGAAGGAACCGCGCAGTTCAAGCTCCTTGGCGGTGATCGCCATCATCGGCAACGACATGTCGCCGCCGAGGCCGAGCTGGACGATTACCCCGCGCGGCCTGAGCGCCCCTATGCCGGCCGTGAGCGCGGCAGCCGCGCCGGAGCATTCATAGAGCACGTCGAAGGTGCCCTTGTCGGCCGAATAGGCCGAGAGTGCCTCCGGCTCCTCCCTCGAATTGATCACGCGGTCGGCGCCCGCGGCTTTCGCAATGTCGAGCGTGAAGTCCATCAGGTCGACCGCCACGATCTCGCCGGCGCCGGCGCGGCGCGCGGCGAGGATCGACAGCATGCCGATCGGGCCGCAACCCGTCACCAGAACACGTTTCCCCAGAAGATCGCCCGCCCGCCGCGTGGCATGCAGGGCCACGGCGAGCGGTTCGGCCATCGCCGCCTCGCCGGCGCCGAGTCCGTCGGCCGGAACGCATTGAACGGCATCGGCGACCAGGGTTTCCCGGAAGGCCCCCTGGATATGGGGAAAGGGCATTGCGCTGCCGTAGAAGCGCATGTTGAGGCACTGGTTGTGCAGTCCCTGCTGGCAGTAACGGCAGGTCCGGCAGGGCCGCGACGGCGACACCGAAACCAGCTGGCCGACCTCCAGCCCGGTGACGCCGGGACCGAGCTTGGCCACCCTGGCCGAAACCTCATGGCCGAGGATCATCGGTTGCTTCAGCCGGACGGCGCCGAACCCGCCATGCTGGTAGTAATGCAGGTCGCTGCCGCAGATGCCCCCTGCGGCGACCGCGAGCCCGACCTCGCCTTCGGCCGGTTCCGCATCGGGATGGTCCTCGATGCGGAGATCCTTCGCGGAATGGGCGACGATGGCTTTCATGGACGATCTCCTCAGAGAACCGGGGTCGGAAGCGGCTGCCCGGCGAACTGGGCGGCGATGTTGTCGCGGACGAGCTGGCCCATGGCCTTGCGCGTCTCGATCGTGCCCGACGCGTGATGCGGCTGGAGCAGCACGTTGTCGAGGGCCAGGAAACGCGGATTGAGCTTCGGCTCGCCTTCGAAGACGTCCAGGGCGGCGGAGCCCAGCGTCTTGGCTTCGAGCGCGTCGAGCAGCGCCTCCTCGTCGATGTTGGACGCGCGGGATATGTTGATCAGCATCCCATCCGGCCCAAGCGCGGCGATCACGTCGCGGTTGATGATGTGACGGGTGGCGGCAGATGCGGCAAGCGTCACGAACAGGAAGTCCGAGCGCTCCGCGAGGGCGACCGCATCCGCGACATACTCCATGCCCGCCGCATAACTCTTCGGGCCGACGTCGCTATAGGCGATCTGCATACCGAACCCTTGAAGGCGCTTGGCCACCTCGAAGCCGATGCGGCCCAGCCCGACGATGCCGGCGCGCCGGCCCCAGACGCGGCGCTTCAGCGGATAGAGGCCCTTGGCCGCCCAATCGCCGTTCCTGACCCAGCCTTCCGCGCCGATCATCCCGCGCGACTGGCAGAGCATCATCGCGACGCCGAGATCGGCAACGTCGTTCGTCAGGACATCGGGGGTGTTGGTCACCCGGATGCCGCGTTCGCGGCAGGCCTCCAGATCGACGGCGTCATAGCCGACGCCATAGACCGCGACGATCTCCAGCTTCGGGCAGGCATCGATCATGGCGCGGCTCGCGCCTAGCTCGCCCCGCGTCGCGATGGCACGGACCGACGGCCCGACCTGGGCCAGGAAGGCCGCCTTGTCGGCCGCCTCGAAATAGCGGTGCGTCCGGTAGGCTTCGTTCAGCGGGCCCTCGTCCCAGTCCGGATAGGGGCCCACCTGCAGGATCTCGGGTTTTTCCATTTTAAATTCCTCCCTCGGAAAGCTCTTGACCGTCGTGTTATCGATAACATAAACAGGGGTTGCGATGCCTGTCGAGGCAAAAAAAAATCGGGAGGAAACGGTGTCTCTGGAACTTTTCAGCCTGAAAGGCCGGCGCGCCCTCGTGACCGGCTCGTCGCAGGGCATCGGGCTCGCCCTGGCCAAGGGACTTGCCGCGGCCGGCGCGTCGGTGGTCCTGAACGGCAGGGACAGCGACAAGCTGGCACGGGCCGCCGCGCAGATCGGCCAGGATGCCGCAATCCTGGCCTTCGACGTGACCGACCACCGGGCCGCCCGCGAGGCGGTCGACCGGTTCGAGGTGGATAGCGGGCCGATCGACATTCTCGTCAACAATGCCGGCATGCAATTCCGTGCGCCGCTGGAGGAGTTCCCGGCCGACGCCTTCGAGCGCCTGATGCGGACCAACGTCTCCAGCGTCTTCAATGTCGGGCAGGCCGTTGCCCGCCATATGATCGGCCGCCGGGCCGGCAAGATCATCAACATCGCCAGCGTCCAGACCACGCTGGCCCGCCCGTCCATCGCCCCCTACACCGCGACCAAGGGCGCGGTCGGCAACCTGACCAAGGGCATGGCGACCGACTGGGCACGCTACGGCCTCCAGTGCAATGCGATCGCGCCGGGATATTTCGACACTCCCCTCAACGCCGCTCTGGTCGCCGATGCGGACTTCTCGGCCTGGCTCGAGAAGCGGACGCCGGCCGGACGCTGGGGCCGGGTCGAGGAACTGGTCGGCGCCTGCGTGTTCCTGGCTTCCGAAGCCTCCTCTTTCGTGAATGGGCATGTGATCTATGTCGACGGCGGCATCACGGCTTCGCTCTAGCGCGGGCGGCGTCAGCCGCTTCGTGCTGATGGGGGTATCGGGCTGCGGAAAATCCTCGGTCGGCGGCGCGCTGGCCGAGCGGCTCGGCGCCACCTACGTCGATGGGGACGATCTTCATCCCGAACCCAACATCCGCAAGATGGGCGCCGGCATCCCGCTCACCGACGAGGACCGCTGGCCCTGGCTCCTGCGCGTCGGCCAGATGCTGGCCCAGGACGGGGCGATGACCATCATTGGCTGTTCGGCGCTGAAGCGCGCCTATCGCGACAGGATCCGCGAGACAACCCGCAAGCCGGTGCGCTTCATCCATCTGGCTGGCGCACGGGATGTGATCCTGGCGCGGATGAATGCCCGGCCGGGCCATTTCATGCCATCCTCGCTGCTCGACAGCCAGTTCGCGGCGCTGGAGCCGCCAACGGCCGACGAAGGCGCCGTTATCGTTAACATCGACCAGCCACTTGACCAGATCGTCACGGGTGTGATCGCAGCGTTGGAAGAGGGGGAGCGATGAGCAGGACGATTGCGCTGATCGGCGCGGGAGCCATGGGCGGCGCCATCGGTGCGCGATTTCTGGAGACCGGCAACAGCCTGATCGTCTTCGATCTCGATCCCGAGAAGATCGCCGTGCTGGAGGCGAAGGGGGCCGCCACGGCAGCCAGCGCCGCCGAGGCGGCAAGCTCGGCCGATTGCGTCATTCTCAGCCTCAATTCGCCCGGGATCGTCCGTGCCGCCATGTTCGGTCCGGGCGGCATCGCCGAGGGCGCGAAGCCCGGGACGCTGATCGTCGACATGTCCTCGATCGATCCGGACGCGACCAGGGCGCTTGCCGCCGATGCGGCGGACAAGGGATTGCGCTGGGTCGACAGCCCGCTGTCGGGCGGCGCGCCGAAGGCGCTCATCGGCCAGCTCACCCTGATGCTCGGCGGGACGGATCGCGACGTGGCCGACGCCCGGGAGGTGCTCAAGGACGTCGCGAGCAACATCACCCACATGGGACCGTCCGGCGCCGGCCAGACGACGAAGCTGATCAATCAGGTTCTGTGCGGGCTGAATTTCCTGGCGGTGGCCGAGGCGACCCAGTTGGCCATCGACGCCGGCGTCGATGCCGCCAGGATCCCGATGGCGCTGAAGGGCGGCAGGGCCGACAGCGCCATCCTCCAGGAATACATGCCGCGCTATGTCGCCAAGGATTACCGGCGCACCGGCCGCATCGACAACATGGTCAAGGACCTCAACGGCGCCCAGGACCTCGCGCGGCGCACCGGCACCGCCATGCCGCTGACCGCCGTCTGCGCGGAGGTGCACCGCATGCTGACCGCCGCCGGCCTCGGCGGGGAGGATCAGGCGGCGCTGATGGAGTTCTTCAAGGGCGCAAAGAAGGAGATTCCGCAATGATCACGCGTTTTGCCCTGTTCGAGGGCACGGTCAAGCCCGGCCAGACCGAGGCCTTCCGGGCGGCGGTGCTGGAGAGCATCCTGCCGAGATGGAAAGCTCTCCCCGGCGCGCTGGATGTCCGCGTGGCCTTCACGGAAGACCGCGATGCCGGCGCGCCGGAAATCCCATTGATCCTGGCGATCAACTATCCCGACCGCGAGACGGTCGAGACGGCACTGGCAAGCCCGGAGCGCGAGAAGGCGAAGGAAGCAACGGAGGCCGTGCTCGCCCGTTACTTCGATGGCCGCATCCATCATCATGTCACGCTGGCCAACGAATTTCCCCTCTGAGCAGCTTGCGTGTGACAGGCGGATCGGTTGACGGTGGGGAGCATCGTGGCAACGGCTCCCCTTCCCTCCCCGCCCAGCTCATGGCGCAGCCGGGGGTCGCGTTGGACACTGACTTCCAACCGATTTAGGCTCCAACGTCGACGGGGACGGTTCCGGCTGCCGGTGGCGAAGCAGCAGCTGCTGGAGCGATTACCACAGCACCTCTGACAGCCTGCTAAGGCGAGGCTGCATCCCCCGCCAAACCGCCCGACGCCCCTGCCAATTCCCGAGCCGGCGCGGTCGCGATGCCGTTCTGCAGATATTCCAGGAAGGCCCGCTCGGCACGGTTCAGCTTGGCCTGCTCATTCCAGATCAGATGGACGTTGACCGGGGCGATGCCTTCATAAGGCGGCAGTTCCCACAACATCCCGTCATCCACGTCGCGCGCGGCGATGTGCTCCGGCAGGGGGCCGATGCCGAGGCCGCACAGGATCATGCGTCGAACCTCCTCCAGGTTGGCGGAGGAGGCGACGACGCGGCCGGCGAAGCCCTCGCGCGCGCGGAACAGGGTCAGCGGCGACAGCGCCCCGTCGATCTGGTCGGAGGTGAAGGACACGAAGCTCTCGTGCCGCAACTCCGCGATGTCGATGTCGCGCTGGCCGAACAGGCGGAAATCCGGGCCGCAATAGAGCCGGTAGGTCTGGCGCAGGAAGACCTGGCTGGACAGCCCGGGGATCGGCTCGCGCAGCAGGCAGATCGCCATGGCGCCGACCCGCTGCTGCAAGGCGATGTGCGCGTCGGCCGAGGCCATGACGTCGATGCGGAAAGTCACAAGCGGGTACATCCGGTGGAATTCCCGCAGCGACCGGTCGAGCAACGGGGTCTGGATGCGGCTGGTCATCAGGATATGGACATGGCCGCTGATCTCGTCCTTGGCGTCGCGCACCAGGGCACCCAGGCGCGATACCGTGGCGTGGATCGTCACCGCCTCGTCATAGACCTGCTCGCCAGCGGCGGTGACGGTGAAACGGCCGGGACCGCGATCGATCAGCGTCCGGCCCAACTGCTCCTCCAGCCGCTTGAGGGCGAGACTGACCGCCGGCTGCGTCAAAAACAGGCGGACGGCGGCCCGCGTGATGCTCCCCTCCTGCACGATGACCATGAAGGTGCGCAGCAGGTTCCAGTCCATCTGCTGGCCCAGACGGGCCAAAGCCTGCCGTTCCGCCTCGGTTTCGTTCACCGCACCCCCCTCTTTTCCGCTGCCCTTATCCGATGCAGGCACCTGTCCGCCCAAATTCTACGCACATGATCGCTCACTGAGCAACTGCGGCATAAATCAAATTCATGCCCTAAATGAAAAATGCTTATTTGCCTCATCGCTTTCATCACCGCCTAATCGACACATGGCGGCTTTCAAACATCGCCATGCCAGAACAACTCAGACCTCCGCTATGGCGGCCATATCCATTTGTGATGGGCCGCATCGCAATCGCTTCGTCTTTTTCCATCGGCCCGCGCGACCGTCCCGCAGCGGCGAAAAGGATTCGGAATGACACGGGAACCGGAACACCGTCTCGACCATGCGTTGCCGGACGCCGGCCTGCGTGCCGCGATCCTGGAGGCGGCGGACGCCATGCAGGATGATTGCGTGGCCCTGCTGTCCGATCTCGTGCGCCAGCCGTCGCTGCTGGGGGACGAGGCCGGGGCGCAGGCGCTGATGGCCGACCGCTTCGCCGCGCTGGGGCTGGAGGTCGACCGGTTCGAGGTGGACGAGGATGCCATCTCCCGCATGCCCGGCTTCTCGCCGCCTGTCCGCCCCGGCGCCTATGCCGGCCGCGAGAATGTCGTCGGCATCCACAGGCCGCGCGAGGCCAAGGGCCGCTCGCTGATCCTGAACGGCCACATCGACGTGGTGCCGACTGGACCGGCCGAATTGTGGACCGCCCCGCCCTTCGAACCGCGCATCGCCGAAGGCCGCCTCTACGGCCGCGGGGCCGGCGACATGAAGGCGGGAATCGCCGCCTACACCGCAGCCTTCGCCACGCTGCGCAAGCTGGGCCTGCAACCGGCCGCACCGGTCTATCTCCAGTCGGTGATCGAGGAGGAATGCACCGGCAACGGCGCGCTCGCCTGCCTGCACCGCGGCTACCGCGCCGACGCCGCGGTGATCCCGGAGCCGTTCAACCATTCCATCTCCATCGCCCAGGTCGGGGTAATGTGGCTGCGGCTGGTGCTGACCGGCACGCCGGCCCATGTGCTCGACACCTCGGCCGGCACCAACGCCATCGAGGCGGCCTATGCGCTGGCCGCCCACCTGAAGGCGCTGGAGGTGCGCTGGAACGAGCCGGCCTGCCGCCACCCGGCTTTCTGCGGCCATGCCCATCCCGTCAATATCAATCTCGGCCGGATCGAGGGCGGCGAGTGGCCGTCGTCAGTCCCGACGCGCTGCGCGCTCGACCTCCGGCTCGGCTTCTTCCCCGGGCAGGAGCCGGAGGCGGTCCGCGCCGAGGTGACCCGGGCGGTGGAGCAGGCCCGCTCCACCGACCCGGCACTCGCCGGCGTCGGCATCGAGCTGGTGTGGAACGGCTTCCAGGCCGCCGGCTGCGAGATCGACCCGGCCCACCCGCTGGTGACCATGCTGGCCGACAGCCACCGCGCGGTGCGCGGCGGCGACCCGGAACTGGTGGCGCTGACCTGCACCACCGACGCCCGCTTCTTCCAGCTCTACGGCGATACCCCCGCCACCTGCTACGGCCCGGAGGCGACGCGCATCCACGGCATCGACGAGTCGGTGTCGCTGGACAGCCTCCGCGACGTGACCCGCGTGCTGGCGCTGTTCATCGCCGGCTGGTGCGGACTGGAACCCGTCTGACCCGCCTTTCGCAAGCCACTCATTCCACGAGACGCCGCCCGATGATCGCTGCAAAGCTGACAGCAAACGCCGCCCACCCGCCGCGCGCCACCCGCGACTGTTCCGACGTAGAGTGGAAGGCCCGCACCGATCTGGCCGCCGCCTACAAGCTGTTCGACCGGCTGGGCATGACCGACCTGATCTACACCCACATGTCGGCCCGCATCCCCGACACCCCCGACCATTTCCTGATCAACCCCTATGGGCTGATGTTCCACGAGGTGACGCCCGACAACCTCGTGAAGGTCGACATCGACGGCAATCTGGTGGACGAGCGCGAGGGCGACGCCATCAACCCGGCCGGCTTCACCATCCACAGCGCCGTCCATCACGCCCGCCCCGACGTCGGCGCCGTCATCCACCTGCACACCGATGCCGGCATGGCAATCAGCGCCCAGGCCGACGGGCTGCTGCCGATCACCCAGCATTCGCTGCGCTGGTACAACCGCATCGCCTACCACACCTACGAAGGCATCGCGCTCGATCTCGCCGAGCGCGAGCGGCTGGTCGCCGACCTCGGCACCCACCACAGCATGATCCTGCGCAACCACGGCCTGCTGACCGTCGGCCAGGACGTCGCCGAGGCGGCGGTGCTGATGTACTACCTGGAACAGGCCTGCAAGCAGCAGGTCATGGCGCTGGCCGGCGGCCGTCCGCTGGTCTACCCCGCTCCGGAGGTGTGCGAGCACACCGCCCAGCAATATGAACGCGCCTATCCGCGTGCCGGCGTCCTCGAATGGGATTCGCTGCTGCGCTGGCTGGACGGCACCACCGGCCCGACCGGGCCGCGGTGAACACCGGCCGACACCCCCCGGCCAAAAAACAATCGACACGACAGGGTCGCTGACCACACCGACAACTTCTGGAGACGAGGACACCCGATGACACGACGCCTTTCCGGTATCCCCGCCAGCTTCCAACGCGGTTTCCGCCGCAGCGTCCACCGCGCCGCCGCCGCCGGCCTGCTGGCAGCATCGCTCGCCATCCCCGGCACTGCCGCCCTGGTCGCCGCCCCGGCCATGGCCCAGGAAACGCCCGTTCGCGGCGGTGTCCTCAACTCCATCGTCCAGCCCGAGCCCCCGACCCTGATGCTGGGCCTGAACCAGCAGGGCCCGACCCAGACGGTCGCCGGCAAGATCTACCAGGGCCTGCTGACCTACGACCAGAAGCTGAACCCGCTCCCCTCGCTGGCCGAGAGCTGGACGGTGTCGCCGGACGGCCTGACCTACACCTTCAAGCTGTTCCAGAACGTGAAGTGGCATGACGGCAAGCCCTTCACCGCCAAGGACGTGGTGTTCTCGACCTCCAAGTTCCTGATGGAGGTGCATCCGCGCGCCCGCGCCGTGTTCAGCCGCTGCGAAAGCATCACCGCAACCGACGATTACACCGTCGAGTTCAAGCTGAAGGAGCCGTTCCCGGCCTTCATCCAGTCCTTCGAGGTGTCGTCCGCCCCGATGGTCCCCGCCCACCTCTATGACGGCACCGACTATCGCGCCAACCCGGCCAACAACACGCCCATCGGCACCGGCCCGTTCAAGCTGAAGGAATGGGTGAAGGGCAGCTACATCCAGCTCGTCCGCAACGACGAGTATTTCAAGAAGGACCTCCCCTATCTCGACGGCATCACCTTCCGCGTGATCCCGGACGCCGCCAGCCGCTCGCTGGCGCTGGAAAGCGGGCAGGTGCAGCAGACCCAGTACAGCGACCTGGAGCCCTTCGAGGTTCCACGCATGAAGGCGCTGCCCAACCTGACCATGACCACCGCCGGCTACGAGTTCGTCGCGCCGATGTCGTGGCTGGAGATCAACCACCGGGTCAAGCCGCTGGACGACAAGCGGTTCCGCAAGGCGATCGCCTACGCCATCGACCGCAAGTTCATCCGCGACAAGATCTGGTTCGGCCTGGGCCGCGTGCCGACCGGCCCGATCAACTCGGTGGTCAAGTTCTACGATCCGAAGGTCACCACCTACGAACCGAATCTCGACAAGGCCAAGGCGCTGCTCGACGAGATGGGGCTGAAGCCCGACGCCAAGGGCGTGCGCGCCACCGTCAAGCTGATGCCGATGCCCTATGGCGAGACCTGGACCCGGCTGGGCGAGTATCTGAAGCAGGCGCTGGCCAAGGTCGGCGTCAGCGTCGTCCTGGAAAGCACCGACGCCGCCGGCTGGGCACAGCGCGTCTCCAACTGGGACTACGAGATCACCACCAACTTCCTCTACCAGTACGGCGACCCGGCGCTTGGCGTCGCCCGCACCTACATCTCGTCGAACATCCGCAAGGGCGTGCTGTTCACCAACACCATGGGCTATTCCAACCCGAAGGTGGACGAGCTGTTCGCCAAGGCCTCGCAGGAGATCGACCCGGCCAAGCGCCAGGAACAGTACAGCGAGGTCCAGCGCATCCTGTCCGACGACCTCCCGGTCGTCTGGCTGCTGGAGATGGAATTCCCGACCTTCCTCGACAAGCGGGTGAAGAACGCCAACACCACCGCCATCGGTGTCAATGACACCTATGAGAGCGTCTGGCTGGCGAAGTAACGAGACGCGCTGCTTCCCCCTCCCTGCCCCTCCCCCGCTTTGCGGGAGAGGGAAGGACCCGCGGCGGAGCCGTGGGAGGGAGGGGGGCATCGTCCGCAAGTTAGGAATCTGCCCATGCTGGGATTCGCCCAACTCTTCGCGAGCCGCCTGGTCAAGGCCGCCGCGATCCTGATCGCCATCGTGGTGATGAACTTCTTCCTCGTCCACGCCGCCCCCGGCGACCCGGCCATGGTGATGGCCGGCGAAGCGGGAGCCGCAGACGAGAGATTCGTGGCGCAGCTGCGCGAGCAGTTCGGGCTCGACCGGCCGCTCCACGAACAGCTCGCCACCTATGTCGGCAAGATCGTGCAGGGCGATCTCGGCTTCTCCTACCGGCAGCAGCGGCCGGTCTGGGACATCCTGGCGGAACGGCTGCCGGCGACGCTGGTGCTGACGCTGACCGCCTTCCTGCTGGCGCTGGCGCTGGGCGTCGCGCTCGGCACGCTGGCGGCGGTGACGGTCGGCACCTGGGCCGACAGCGCGATCACCGTGGTCGCCCTGCTCGCCTACGCCACGCCGATCTACTGGATCGGTCTGATGCTGAGCCTGCTGTTCTCCATCCAGCTCGGCTGGCTGCCGGCCTTCGGCTATGAGACCATCGGCGCCGGATACACCGGCTTGGCCCATGTCGCCGACGTGGCCGCCCACCTGATCCTGCCGGTCATCACGCTGGCGCTGTTCTACATGGCGGGCTATGCGCGCCTCACCCGCGCCTCGATGCTGGAGGTGCGCGGCCTCGATTTCATCAAGACCGCCAAGGCCAAGGGCCTGTCGCAGGGCCGCATCGTCACCCGCCACGTCCTGCGCAACGCCATCCTGCCGGTCATCACCGTGGCCGGCATCCAGGCCGGGCAGCTGGTCGGCGGTTCCATCCTGATCGAAACCGTGTTCGCCTGGCCCGGCATCGGCCGGCTGGCCTTCGAGGCGGTGCTGCAGCGCGACTATCAGGTGCTGCTGGGCATCTTCCTGGTCACGTCGGTCATGGTGATCCTCTTCAACATCCTGACCGACATCCTCTACGGCCTCGTCGATCCCCGGATTCAGGTGTCCCAATGATGAAGTCGGATTTCTGGCGGGCCTTCGCCCGCAACAAGGGCGCCGTCATCGGCCTCGTCCTCCTCGCCGCCATCGTGGCGCTGGCGGCCTTCGCCTCCATCCTGTTCCCCGCCGACCCGTGGGAGATGGCGACCGCTCCCTTCCAGCCGCCGCTCTCGGAGGATGCGCTGCTCGGCTCCGACATGCTGGGCCGCGACATCGCGTCGGGCATCGCCCATGGCGCGCGGGTATCGCTGCTGATCGGCCTGACCTCCACCGCCGCCGCGCTCGCCATCGGCGTCACCCTGGGAGCGCTCGCCGGCTTCCATGGCGGCCGGATCGACGACGCCATCATGCGCTTCACCGAGCTGTTCCAGACCATACCGAACTTCGTGCTGGCGGTGGTGCTGGTCGCCATCTTCACCCCAAGCCTGACCACCATCGTGCTCGCCATCGCCGTCGTCAGCTGGCCGCCGCTGGCCCGGCTCGCCCGTGCCGAGTTCCTCAGCCTGCGCTCGCGCGAGTTCGTGCAGGCCGCCATCACCACCGGCCAGAGCAACGGCACCATCATCCTGCGCCAGATCCTGCCCAACAGCCTGTCGCCGATCATCGTCTCGGCTTCGCTGATGGTCGCGACCGCGATCCTGCTGGAAAGCTCGCTGAGCTTCCTCGGCCTGGGCGATCCCAACGCCATGAGCTGGGGCTACATGATCGGCGCCGCCCGTACCGTGATCCGTCAGGCCTGGTGGATGAGCGTCTTCCCCGGACTGGCCATCGTGCTGACCGTGCTGGCGCTGAACCTCGTCGGCGAAGGGCTGAACGACGCCCTGAACCCGAAGCTCGCCCGGTCGCGGGGCTGAGCCGATGAGCCTGTCCGAACCGTCCCGCACCCCGCCGGAGACCGCCGCCATGACCACGCCTCTCCTTGATGTGCGCGGCCTCAGCATCGCGCTGCCGCCGGGCGCCGACCGCCCGTTGGCGGTGGACAACCTGACCTTCACCCTGAACCCGGACGAGATCCTGTGCGTGGTCGGCGAGTCCGGTTCCGGCAAGTCGATGACCGCCCACGCCATGATGGGCCTCCTGCCCGCCCCGCATGTCCGGGTATCCGGCGGCAGCCTGCTGTTCAAGGGCCGCGACGTGCTGACCATGCCGGAGGCGGAACAGCGCTCCCTGCGCGGCGGCCGCATCGCCATGGTGTTCCAGGAGCCGATGACCGCGCTGAACCCGCTGATGCGGGTCGGCCGCCAGATCGCCGAGAGCTTGCGCGAACACACCGGCCTGACCGCCCAGGCACGACGCGCCCGCGTGGTGGAACTGCTGGCCCAGGTCGGCCTGCCCAACCCGGCGGAACTGGCCGACGCCTATCCCTTCCGGCTGTCGGGCGGCCAGCGCCAGCGCGTGATGATCGCCATGGCGCTGGCCTGCCAGCCCGACATCCTGATCGCCGACGAGCCGACCACCGCGCTGGACGTCACCACCCAGAAGCAGATCCTCGACCTGATCCGCTCGATCCAGGCCGAACGCCATATGGGCATGATGTTCATCACCCATGATTTCGGCGTGGTAGCGGAGATCGCCCACCGGGTCGCGGTGATGCGCCATGGCAGGATGGTGGAGTACGGCCCGGCGGCGGACGTGCTGAACCGGCCGCAGCATCCCTACACCCGGCAGCTGATCGCCTCGGTCCCGCATTACATCGAGCATCGCGACGACCACGCCAGGGCCGGCGCGCCGTTGCTGGTCGCCGACAAGGTGCGCAAGGTGTTCAATGTCGGCGGCGGCCTGTTCAAGAAGTCCAAGCAGGTGGTGGCCGGCGACGACCTGTCGCTGACCATCCATCCCGGCGAGACGGTCGGGCTGGTCGGCGAGTCGGGTTCCGGCAAATCGACGCTGGGCCGCTCCATCGTCGGGCTGATCAAGCCGGATTCGGGGCGCATCCTGTTCGAGGGCACCGACCTGCTGGCGCTCGACCGCAAGGGCTTCCGGCCCTACCGGCGGGCGGTGCAGATGGTGTTCCAGGATCCCTACGCCTCGCTGAACCCGCGCCACCGCGTCGGCGACATCGTGGCACAGGGGCCGGTGGCCTTCGGCGAGGACCGGAGCAAGGCGCTGGCCCGCGCACGGGAGCTGCTGGCGATGGTCGGGCTCGACGGCTCGGCGGCCGACCGCTACCCGCATGAATTCTCCGGCGGCCAGCGCCAGCGCATCGGCATCGCCCGTGCGCTCGCCATGGAACCCAGGCTGCTGGTGGCGGACGAGCCGGTCTCGGCCCTCGACGTGTCGGTGCAGGGACAGGTCCTCGAACTGCTGGACGACATCCGCAAGCGGCTGAACCTCGCCATGCTGTTCATCACCCACGATCTGCGCGTCGCCGCCCAGGTCTGCGACACCATCGCGGTGATGCGGCGCGGCAGGATCGTCGAGATGGGAACCGCGCGGGAGGTCTTCACCCACCCGAAGGACGCCTACACCCGCAGCCTGCTCGACGCCATTCCCGGCAAGGCGTGGCATATCCCCGACGACCTGCAGTCCGGCAAGGTTCAGGCAAACCGGGCGGGAGCGCACTGAATGAAGGTCGCCATCATCGGGGCCGGCGCGGTCGGCGGATTGCTGACCGCCCGGCTGGGCGCCACCGACGCCGAGGTCACGCTGGTCGCCCGGCCGAACGCGGCCGCCGCGATCCGCCGCAACGGCCTGACCATGGTCACGCCGCTGAACCGCGTCGCCCGCATCGCTCCCCGCGTCACCGACGACAGCCTGTCGCTGGGGCCGCAGGATTTGGTGTTCCTCTGCGTCAAGGCCCATGCGCTGCGCGGCACCATCGACACGCTGGCGCCGCTGCTGGGGCCTGAGACGGCCATCGTGCCGATGATCAACGGCGTTCCCTGGTGGTATCCGCACCGCCAGCCGGAACCGCTGGCCGACCGGCCGCTCGCCAGCGTCGATCCCGACGGGCTGCTCTGGCGCTCGATCGATCCCGACCGGGTGGTCGGGGCGACGACCTTCGTCGCTGTCGAGGGCGACGGCCCCTGCCGCCTGCGCCATGTCAGCGACCAGCGCTTCGTCTTCGGCGATGCGGCCGATAGGGACAACCCGGCGGTGGACCGCATCGTAACCCTGTTCGGGCAGGCGGGGTTCCAGCCGGCCAAGACCGCCGACATCCGCCAGGCGATCTGGGTGAAGCTGTGGGGCAACCTCGCCTTCAATCCCCTGAGCGTTCTGACCGGATCGACGCTCGGCCGGCTGTGCAACGACCCCGGCACGCGGGAGGCCGGCCGCGCCATGATGCTGGAGGCCAAGGAGGTCGCCGAGCGGCTGGGCGTCGCCTTCGCCACCAGCGTGGACGAGCGCATCGCCATGGCCGCCGGTGTCGGCGACTTCAAGACCTCGATGCTCCAGGACTATGAGGCCGGCCGCCGGCTGGAGCTGGACGCGATCCTGGGATCGGTCATCGAGCTGGCCGAGCGCACCGGCGTGGACGTGCCGATGCTGCGGGCGGTGCTGGCGATGGTCGACCTGAAGGCGCGGGAGCGGCGGGAGGCGGCGGCTTAAGTTGGCCCCCTCAACCGATGCCCCCTCCCCATCCCTCCCCCGCTTCGCGGGAGAGGGGGTAGGACGCTTGTCAACGTGAACTTTTCCCAAAGCGGCGGAGTTCCCTCTCCCGCGAGAGCGGGGGAGGGTTAGGGAGGGGGCAACCGCAACAGCCCCTCCTCCAGAAACCAACAAACCCCACCCGGAGTCCCCATGTCCCTCCCCTCCAACCTGCCGATCGACGGCGACCGCCTGTGGGACAGCCTCGCCGCGATGGCGAAGATCGGCGCGACGCCCAAGGGCGGCAGCTGCCGCCTCGCCCTGTCCGACGAGGACAAGGACGGCCGCGACCTGTTCGTCTCCTGGTGCGAGGCCGCCGGCTGCACGGTGACGGTCGACCGCATCGGCAACATCTTCGCCCGCCGCGCCGGCCGCGACCCGGGCCTGCCGCCGGTGGTGATGGGCAGCCATCTCGACACCCAGCCGACCGGCGGCCGCTTCGACGGCGTGTTCGGCGTGCTGGCGGCGCTGGAGGTGGTGCGCTCGCTGAACGACCGCGGGGTCGAGACGCTGCACCCGGTCGAGATCGCGGTGTGGACCAACGAGGAGGGCTCGCGCTTCTCGCCGCCGATGATGGGATCGGGCGTCGTCACCGGCGTCTTCGCCCTGGACGAGATCCTCGACAAGGTGGCGCAGGACGGGGCGCGGCTCGGCGACGAGCTGGTCCGCACCGGCTATGCCGGCGACGCCCCGGTCGACCACCCGATGCATGCCTATCTGGAGGCCCACATCGAGCAGGGGCCGGTGCTGGAGGTCGAGGGCAAGGAGATCGGCGTCGTCACCGGCGCCCAGGGCCAGCGCTGGTACGAGGTGACGGTGACGGGCGTCGAGGCCCATGCCGGCCCGACGCCGATGCGCCTGCGCCGCGACGCTCTGGTCGCCGCCTCGGCCATGGTGCAGGCGGTGCAGCAGGTCGGGCTGGAGACGGCGGGTGACGCTTGCGCCACCGTCGGCATCCTCGACGTCCACCCGCATTCGCGCAACGTCATCCCCGGCCGGGTCTTCTTCACCGTCGACCTGCGCCACCCGGATGCCGGCACGCTGGCCGACATGGACCGCCGCTTCCGCGCAGCCGTCGCCGCGATCGCCGAACGGAACGGGGTCGCGGCCGAGATCGCCGATTTCTGGCACTTCCCGCCGACGCCCTTCGCGGCGGAGCTGGTCGACCGGGTGCGCGACGCGGCGGCGGGCTTCGGCTTCAGCCATCGCGACATCGTGTCGGGCGCAGGCCACGACGCGGTCTATGTGGCGGGCAAGGTGCCGACCGCGATGGTCTTCATCCCCTGCGAGGACGGCATCAGCCACAACGAGGTCGAGAACATCGCCCCCGCCGACGGGGCGCGCGGCGCCGCCGTGCTGTTCGAGGCGCTGGTCGCCACCGCCGGGCAGCCGTAAGGCGCCGGCCCTTGCCCCCACCCTGACCCTCCCCCGCTGGGCGGGGGAGGGGATGCGCCCTTTCCCTCTCCTGCCCAGCGGGGGAGGGAGGGACCCACGCGGCAGCGTGGGAGGGTGGGGGCACCACGTCCACAAGTCTCCCGGAGTCCTTCCATGAAGTTCGTCCACCATCCCGACACCGCCCTGCACCGCCCCGCCACCTACTTCAACAAGGGGCTGCTGCGCGCCCTGCCCGAGAAGCCGGAACGGGTCGGCGCGCTGGCCTCGCTGATCGAAAGCCGCGGGGAGCAGCTGATCCGTCCCGACGACTACGGCCCGGCCCCGCGCGCCGCAATCCACACCCCGGCCTATCTGGCGTTCCTGGAGACCGCCCATGCGCGCTGGGTGGCGGCCGGCGACATGGGCGAGGTGGTGCTGCCCAACGTCCACCGGATGCAGGCGTCGCCCAACTACCCCACCGGCATCGTCGGACAGGCCGGCTGGCACATGTTCGACACCGCCTGCCCGATCGGCGCCGGCACCTGGGCCGCCACCTGCGCCGCGACCAACGCCGCCATCCATGCGGCCAAGCTGGTCGCCACCGGGGCCGACCGCGCGGCCTACGCGCTGTGCCGGCCGCCGGGGCACCATGCCACCCGCGACATGGCCGGCGGCTTCTGCTACCTGAACCATGTCGCCATCGCCGCCGAATCGGTGCTGCCTCTGCTGCGCGCCCAGGGCCGGCCGGCGCGGGTCGCCATCATCGACGTCGACGTCCATCACGGCAACGGCACCCAGGACATCTTCTACGACCGCGACGACGTCTATTTCGTCTCGGTCCACGGCGATCCGGCGGAGTTCTATCCGCACATGGCCGGCTACGCCCAGGAGCGCGGCACCGGCCGCGGCGAGGGCTATACCCTCAACCTGCCGCTGCCCATCGGCAGCGACGAGGCCACCGTGCTGGCGACCATCGGCCATGGGCTGGCGGAGATCGGCCGCTTCGCCCCCGACATGCTGTTCGTCTCGCTCGGCTTCGACACCTTCATCGACGACCCGCTGGCCGCCTTCGGCGTCACCACCCCCGGCTTCGCCCGGATGGGCGCGCTGATCGCCGCCGCCGGCCTGCCGACGGTGCTGGTCCAGGAGGGCGGCTACGCCATCGACGCGCTGTCCGCCAACCTGTCGAGCTTCCTGGACGGCTTCGGGGACGGCTTCGGCGGCAAGGCCGCGGCATGACGGCAATCGCCGCCGCCGGGGCGGGCCGCGATCCGGTCAAATACATCCTGATCGCCACCATCAGCCTGTTCTGGGGCCTGAACTGGCCGGCGGTGAAGACCATCCTGACCCAGATGCCGATCTTCAGCCTGCGCGCCATCGGCTTCACCGCCGGGGCGGTGCTGCTGCTGGGAGCGGCGAAGCTGGCCGGGCACCGGCTGCGGGTCGAGCGGGAGGAATGGCCGGCGCTGGCGGCGGGCGGCCTGTGCAACGTGCTGGTCTTCAACCTCTGCACCGCGCTGGGCCAGAGCCTGATGCCGACCTCGCAGGCGGCGATCATCGCCTTCACCATGCCGGCCTGGGCGACGCTGCTGGCGATTCCGCTGCTGGGGGAGCGGCCGGGGCGGCGGCAGATCCTCGGGCTGGCCTGCGGGCTGGCCGGGCTGCTGGTGCTGCTGGGGCCGGAGGCGCTGTCCGCCCCCCCATCGGCGCTGGCGTCGGCGCTGGCCGGACCGGCGGTGATGCTGGTGGCGGCGCTCGCCTGGGCGCTCGGCACCATCGTGATGAAGCGGCGGGCCTGGCGCAGCAACCCGATGGTCATCACCGGCTGGCAATATGTCCTCTGCGCCCTGCCGATGATCGTGCTGGCGGGGAGCGAGGCGCGGCCGGCGCTGTCCGAGCTGCATGCCGCGGTGTGGGTCGGCTTCGCCTGGCACATCGTCTGCTCGATCTGCGTGGCGCAGGCGCTGTGGTACGTCACCGTCCGCCGCCTGACGGTGGGAGAGGCGGCGGTCAGCACCCTGCTGATCCCGGTGGTCGGGGTCGGCGGCGCCGTGCTGCTGCTGGGCGACCCGCTGACCCTGCGGCTGGCGGCGGCGCTGGTTCTGATCCTCGCCGCCGTCGCCTGCGTGCTGATCAGGCCGGCAAGGCGCTGATCAGACCGTGCCGACCCGCCGGCAGCGCCGCTTCATCCGGGCGATCGCCTCGGCGGCGCGGTCGCCGGTGAGGTCGAAGCCGCGTTCGTCGAGCAGCAGCCCGTCGGAGTTGAAGGCCCGGACCTGCAACCCATCGGGCGTCTCCTCCACCGTCAGGTCGAGGATGCCGTCGCCGGTCTCGTTGCCGGTGATGTCGAGGAAGTCGTCGACCTCGTCGAAATTGAGGTCGAGATCGTCCGGCCACACCCCTTCGGCGGTGAAGTCGAGCAGGTCGTTCAGCCCGCCGACCGGCTCGCAGCGCCGCACCCGCGGGTCGGCGGCCGACACCGCCTCGGCGAAGGCGGCCATCGCCTGGCGGATGCGCTCCTGCTCGATCGGGTCGATCTCCGGCTCCCCGGCCTCGCCGCCGAAGCCGAGATTCAGCGGGTCGGGCATCCCCTCGCCCGCCTGCTCCGGATCCTCCTCCATCACCAGCCCGACGACGCCGACGAGGCGGGTGCCGCCCTCCTCCGGGTCGGCCAGCAGATCCTGTTCGCGGACGAAGGCCTCGGCCTCCGCCGCCGAGGAGAGCAGGCGGCGCAGCAGGACGCGGCGGTCGGCGGCCTCCAGGTAGGACAGCGGTTCCGGGTCGAGCCACAGCGGCAGGAGCCGCATGTCGGTGGCCTTCTCCAGCAGCCCGGCCGAATCGAGCGCCCGCTCGATGGTGTCGACCGGCGGCGGCGCGTCCAGCCGTCCCTCGACCTCCAGCACCAGCCAGAACAGCGTCGTCATGATCGGGTCGCCATGCTCGTCGGTGCCCAGCACCGCTTCGGCGAAGGTTTCGACCTCGTCGAGGAAGTCGTAGCCCTCCTCCTCGCGCATCTTGCCCAGCGCCGCCTCGATCACGCCCTGGCGGTTGGCGTCGAGCACCTCGTCCAGCAGCGCCGGAAAGCGCTCGTCGTTGTTGCGCCACAGCCGGACCAGCCGGTCGGCCGGCGTCCCGGCAAATTGGCCGCCCTTGCCGTTGGCTCCGTCCTTCTTCGCCATGATGCGCCCGTTCCTTTCTGACATCTCGCGTCGAACCGCCGTGACCATAGGAGCGGCGGGCGGTCCTGTCGACCGCGATATCGTGACGGCCGCAAGCCGGGACCGGGGCGGCGATCCGCCCCCTTCCCCGCCGGCGGGAAAGGGGTAGAGTCGGGGGGCATCCCTTCCCCGGTGAACCGCCATGGCCGACCGTCCCGCCTTCCCGAAAGACTTCCTGTGGGGGGCCTCCACCTCCGCCTACCAGATCGAGGGGGGCGCCGGGGCCGACGGGCGGGCGCCCGGCATCTGGGACAGCTTCTGCCGGCTGAAGGGCCGGGTCGACAATGGCGACAGCGGCGACGTCGCCTGCGACCATTACCACCGGATGCCCGAGGACGTGGATCTGATGGCCGCGCTGGGCTTGCAGGCCTACCGCTTCTCGGTCTCCTGGCCGCGGGTGCTGCCGCGCGGGCGGGGGGCGCCCAACGGCAAGGGGCTGGATTTCTACGACCGGCTGATCGACCGGCTGCTGGAGAAGGGGATCGAGCCCTGGCTCTGCCTCTATCACTGGGACCTGCCGCAGGCGTTGCAGGATCTGGGCGGCTGGACGGTGCGCGACAGCGCCGGCTGGTATGCCGACTATGCCGCGCTGTGCGCCCGGCGCTATGGCGACCGGGTGAAGCGCTGGGCGACCTTCAACGAGTTCTCGGTCTTCACCCTGTTCGGCTGGGCCTTCGGCTGGGGAGCCCCCAGCATCGCCGACCGCGCCGCCCACCTGAAGGCGATCCACCATGTCAACCTCGCCCATGGCGCCGGGGTCGACACGCTGCGGGCCCTGGTGCCGGGCGCCTCGATCGGTGCCGTCCACAGCGTCCAGCCGATGCGGCCGGCGACCGGCCGGCCGGAGGATGTCGAGGCGGCGGCCCTGTTCGACGAGCATTGGAACCGCGCCTTCCCCGAGCCGCAGCTGCTCGCACATTACCCGCCGCGCATCGCCCAGGCCATCGAGCCCTATGTGCAGGCCGGCGACATGGCGCGCATCGCCCGGCCGGTCGACTGGTTCGGGCTGAACCATTACGCCCCGGTCTATGGACAGAAGGACGACAGCCTGATCTGGGGCTTCGGCTTCGGCGCACCGCCGCCGGAGATGGAGCGGACTGCCATCGACTGGCCCTTCGATCCCGGCTGTTTCCGCGACACGCTGCTGGATCTGACCCGCCGCTACCGCCTGCCGATCTACGTCACCGAGAACGGCTACGGCACCAAGGCGGACGAGACGCCGAACGCCGAGGGCCGCGTGGTGGATGGGGACCGGCTGGCCTACCTCCAGGCCTACATCGCCGCAATGGCGGAGGCGAAGGCGCAGGGCGCCGACGTGCGGGGCTATTTCGTCTGGTCGCTGCTGGACAATTTCGAATGGGGCGGCGGCTATGGCACCCGCTTCGGCATCGTCCGGGTGGATTTCACGACGCAAGCGCGGATCCCGAAGGAGTCGGCACGCTGGTACGCGGAGCTGATCCGGGGGGCGTGAGCCGCCGGCCGTCCGCCCCGCCGGGAGCAGAGACGGGAGCACCGGCGGGGGCGGCGGCCGGGAAGGTGGATGGAACGTCGTGGAACATCTTCCGGCCGGTGTTCCATCCGGAGGCCGGCGCGGCGGCAGGGACAGGGGTCGGGACAGGGGCCGGGGCCGGGGTTTGGGCCGGGGCCGGGGCAGAGGTCGGGGCAGAGGTCGGGGCCGGGGTTTGGGCCGGCATGCCGCGGTGGGCCGGTGCGTCGAGGCCGGCGAACAGGCCGAGCCGCTCGGCCAGCCAGCGCACCGTCGAGGGGTCGCCGGCCGAAACCAGCCGCTCGATCTGTTCGGCCACCAGGGCGCGCAGCGACGCAAGGCGCAATTCCGCCTCGCGGTTCAGCGCCTCGCGCTCCCACCACACCCGGATGCGGAAATCCTTCGAACCGTAATAGGCCCGCCACAGGGTGGTGCGGCTGCAACCCATAGCGCGGGCGACATGAAGGAAGGAGCTGCCACGGGCCAGCATGCCGGCGGCCATGATCCATTGCTCCTCGTGGAACTGCGATCCGGGAACCAGCGAGCCACCCGCCGGGGCCGGCGGCTCCTCGGCCCAATAGGGAAGACGGTCTTGCGGAAGGGTGCGGGCGTCGAGGGGCATGGTGCGGCTCCATGGGGGGCTGGGACTGCGCGGCAGGATATAGGATTATTTTCTGATATGGGGATTTTTTGCTTAGAGGCTGGCCGTCCCAGCGGTCGCATGAGGGAGCGGCCGGGGGCATCCGGCCATTGTCGCGGAAAGGACTGGATTGCCGCCCAATTCCTGAATTCCCGATTGTCGGGTATCGGGATCGGCGCCATCCGGACGACGCACCGTCCGGACCGGCCGGCCCCATTTTTCCGTGGCATTGCCCGACGCCGCCATCAGGCCCACAAGACATCAGGCGCGGTCCCCGGGGGAACCGCGCCTGATTGTTCGGTCTCGTACTGCCTGAACCGCGCTTACCAGCGGCCGGCGCGGGCCTGCGACGGCCTGCCCTGGCCGCCGTCGCGCTGCCACGGCCTCGCTCCTCCGCGGCCACCGGCCGGGCGGCCCGCCGGCCGTCCACTACCGCCGGAGAAGGAGCGTTGCGGCTCGATGCCCGAAATCGTGTGGATCGCCAGCGTCGCGCCGGTGAAGCGCTCGATGCGGGACAGCGTGTCGCGATCGGATCGGGATGCGAAGGACACCGCGATGCCCGATGCGCCCGCCCGGCCGGTGCGGCCGATGCGGTGGACATAGTCCTCGGCCGAGCGCGGCAGGTCGAAGTTGATGACGTGGGTGATGTCGCGCACGTCGATGCCGCGTGCCGCCACGTCGGTCGCCACCAGCAGGCGGACCTGGCCGGTGCGCAGGCGCTGGAGCGTGCGGTTGCGCTTGGACTGGTCCATGTCGCCGTGCAGGGCGGCGGCAGCATGGCCGGCGGCGCTCAGCTCCTCGGCCAGCGCGTCGGCATCGCGCTTGGTCGCGGCGAAGATGATCGCCTTGCCGACCTCTTCCTGGCCGGCGAAGTGCATCAGCAGGCGGCGCTTGTGGTCCATGTCGTCGGCATGGTGCAGGCGCTGTTCCACGTTGATCGCGGTGGCCTGGCTTTCGACGGCGACGCGTTCCGGGTTGCGCAGCAGCTTGCCGGCCAGCTGGGCCATGCGGCGGTCCAGCGTGGCCGTGAACAGCAGCGTCTGGCGGCCGGCCTGGCAGGCATCGGCGATCCGCTCGACGTCGTCGAGGAAGCCCATGTCCAGCATGCGGTCCGCTTCGTCGAGGATCAGCACCTCGACGGCGCTGAGATCGATCCGCTGACGGTCGATGTGGTCGATCAGGCGCCCAGGCGTCGCCACCACGACATGCACCGGGCGCGACAGCATGCGAAGCTGCTCGCCATACGGCATGCCGCCGACCACGTCGATGATGTTCATGCGCAGCGGCCGGGCGTATTTGCGCGCCGCCTGGGTGACCTGGCTGGCCAGTTCACGCGTCGGGGCAAGCACGAGGATGCGCGGCGCGGCAATGCCCGGAACCGGCATTTCGGCCACGCGGGTCAGGGCCGGCAGCATGAAGGCCGCGGTCTTGCCGGTGCCGGTTTCGGCGGTGGCGAGGATGTCGCGGCCGGCAAGCGCCGGCGGGATGGCGGCCGCCTGGACCGGCGTCGGCGTGGTGTAGCCATGCTCACCGAGAGCCTGGGCGATTTTGGAATGAATGCCGAGTTCAGCGAAAGTCTGTTCGGAAACAATCAGTTCGGACAAGGAGTGGAACCTTCCACAAGCATGACGGCGCAAAGCGGACCACGCCCCCGATTGGGGAACGGTCAAGCGCCGGCTATCTCGCCAGGAGGGGGGTCGAACGAGGGAGTTGCGACTTGCTGAGGAGCGCGGCAGAGTGCCACGCCATGAAACCTACCGCGTCTCTCTCAAGAGACGTTCAAGCCTCCAGCGATCAATATGCGTAGAATAGGGCATTGCGCCGCAATATCAAGATTATTCGGCGTTCGGGAGCGAAGCCGGATGCTTGCCAGCCATGCGCAGTATTTATCGCATGGCCTGTGGAGACTTGAAGCGGAATGGCAGAGATCTCCCGATTTTCCGCTTCTCGTCTCCTGCCGTCCAACGCGGTGCGTTAGCGATTCCTGGCCTTGCGGGCTGCATAGCGGGCGTCGCGGGCAATTTTCGCCTCCGCCGCCATGGCCACCCGGCTCGCGGCCTGCTGGGCGGTTTCCTGGGCCTCCAATGCCTCGCGGGCGGCCCGCTCGGCCTGTTCCGCCTGCAATGCCTCCTGCTCGGCGGCCTTGCGGGCGTCGCGCGCGGCACGACGTTCGGCCTCGCGGGCCTCGCGGGCGAGGCGCACGGCACGCCGGGCCTCTTCCCGCTCCGCGAAGGCAGGATCGTTCACGCCGGGCTGCGCCTTGAATTTCTCGAGCAGGGCCTTCTTTGCGCCCGCAGCCGTATTCAGGCGCTCCGAGAGCCCTGCGTCCTTAAAACCGTTCATGTCTGTCCATTTCGTGAATTCGGCCCTGCCCCCAAGGCAGGCCGTCAGGCAAGTCCCGCATCGGGCACGCCTTGCATCAGGCGCGGGCACCGAAGGTGGCGATGCGGCACCGGGATCAAGCGCCGGCGGTCCCGGTGGCGGTGGTCCCGGATTTCAGTGCAAAAGGATTTCGGTACGAAAAAAGGCGGCCTGAGCCGCCCTTCTTTTCCGAACCCGCTGCGTTCACAGCGCGCGCAGGTTTTCCGCAGCGACCTTGCCACGGCGCGGATCGCGGATCGCGTCGAAGGAAAGCTTCTGGCCTTCCCCGAGGTTGCTGATCCCGGCGCGCTCGACGGCGGAGATGTGAACGAACACGTCGGGCGTGCCGTCTTCGGGTTGGATGAAGCCGAAGCCCTTGGTGGCGTTGAAAAACTTGACGGTACCGATAGCCATGGGTCAGTCCCCTTCCTGGCGTTGCCCTGCACAACATTGGACAGGGCATCAATTCACTACGGGAAGAGACCCAGATCCTTGTTCAGGATCAGAATAACAAAGCCCAGAGCAACGTCGACCAACAGAAAATAAGATATGCCCCGGATTCTTACAAGCGCAAAAATACCGCCGAGTGGAAATTCCCGATTTTATTGCCGGATTACGGCTTTGACGTCAGGCCGGCATTGGTGTTTTTGCTGTCGCCGAAGCCACATACCGGACATGGAGTGACGACAATCACCGCACCGCACCGCATTCCAGGAATGCCGGCGGATGTTGGTGCCGTCGCGGCACCGGAGAATTTTCGCGCATCGTGGCGATGCGCGGCGTAGACTTTGCCGGGTCAGAGGATGACCCTCGATTCCATCCAAGGAAGCCGGTAGGCCCAATGCCACCCTCCAGGCCCCGCGTACCAATGCCGCGACCGAATTTCAGCAAGTCCCGCCCCACCGCCGCTTCGGCCGGGGTTCGACCGACACCTGCCCGTGTGAACGGATCGGCGCTTCAAAAACAGTCTCAGTGGCTCGCCCGCGCCGTCGATGCCGAACGCGCCGGTGACGGCGTGGAAGCGGAACTCTGCCGGCAATACGCCGAGCATTGGTTTCGCGTCTCACGCGGACAGGAATGAAACCAAGCTGTCGCTCCATCGCGGGAGTCGCTGTGGCGGTGCCGTTTCCATGGGCTGGAAGACGCTCCGCCGCGCCGGTCCCTGCGGGTCGACGCCGCCTGAAGCCAGCCGCCTGGAACCCGCGCCGCAGGCGGACAGCCGGATGGCTTTCATCGAGCGGTCTCCTGCGTCAGGACAGGGCGGGCACCGATCTGGTTCATCCAGCCGAACCAATCCTCCAGGTGCCAGGTATGGGTCAGCCTGCCGTCGGCGATGCGGTGGAACTCGTGGATCGCCATCCGGAAGGAGCGGCCGGTCGGGGCGATCCCGAACCAGTCGCCGCTGTGCGTTCCGGTCATCACGGCGCGCACGGCGGCCCGGCCAGGGGCGCCGACGATCTCCAGGATCTCGATGGTCGTGTCCGGGAATGCGGCACGGAACGCGCGGATCAGCGGCTTCATCCCCTCGCGCCCCGGCTGCTGGCCCGGATTGAGGGGAATGTCCTGCCAATCCTCGGTCACGGCCTCGTCGAGAAGGTCCGGGTTGCCTTCGCTGAAGGCACGGTAGAGCGTCTCGATCGCCAGCCGGTCCAGTGGCGTGAGGCCGGTTTCGGCCGGCGTTTCGGTCTTCGGTGTCATCGTGGCGTCTCCTGACTGCGGTGCGATGAGGGGACGTTACCCGGCGCCGGTTCATGTTTGAAATCGATCTTTGATATGTGGCAACATCCATGTCATGGATTTGCATGGCATCGACCTGAACCTGCTCGTGGCCTTCGACGCCCTGATGGCCGAGCGCAGCGTAACGCGGGCCGGGACGCGCATCGGCCGCACCCAGCCGGCGATGAGCGCCGCCCTGGCGCGCCTGCGCGGGCTGCTGAAGGATGAGCTGTTCGTCCGCGGGCCGAACGGGCTGCAGCCGACGCCGCTCGCGCTCGACCTGGCGGAGCCGATCACCCACGCCCTTGCCGAACTCCAGCGGGCGCTGGAGTTCACGCAGAGCTTCGATCCGTCGACCTCGACCGCCAGCTTCGGCCTCGGCCTGTCGGAACACCCGACCTACGCCCTGCTGCCGAGCTTGCTGGAGGTGTTGCGCGAACAGGCTCCCGGCATCACCCTGCGCATCCGCAATTTCATCGCGCGGGACGATGCCATCGGCATGCTCGACACGGGCAAGGTCGACCTGACGGTGGGCGTGCCGCCGACGCCCACCGTCAGGATCCTCAGCCGGCCATTGTTCGAGGAACGTTTCGTCTGCGTCGTCCGCAAGGGACATCCGACCCTGCGCCCGCCTCTCCGGCTCGACAGCTTCCTGGAGCATTCGCACCTTCTGGTGTCGCCGGAGAACGACAGCTACGGGGTGGTCGATGCGGCCCTGGCCAAGCGGGGCCTGAAGCGCCGGCTGGCGTTGACGCTGCCGCACCTGTACGCCGCCCCGGTCCTCGTGGCCCGGTCGGATATGGTCGCCACCTTGATGGAAGGCGTTGTCGCCGCGTCGGGCCATGCGGAGCGGCTTTGCATCATGCCGGCCCCGCTGGACCTGCCGTCGATCCCCTTCGCCCTGTCCTGGCACCGCCGCAACGATGTCCATCCGGCGCAGCGGTGGTTCCGCGACCTGCTGACGTCGGTCCCACCCCGCGCCGGCCTGCGTCAGGCGGAGCAGCCGAACCGGTAACGGCGCCGGCTGGACCGCGCAAGGATTTCGCTCAGCACGCCAACAATCCGCAACAGGATTTTCCGAACCCCCGCCATCCCCGGCCAACCCGCAAAATCATTTGCCTGCGAAGGGCGCACACTCGTCCCAACGAACGATAATCGAGGGGACGGGACATGGACGGCATGCCGAGCAGTCTGCGGGGCGGCCTGTGCGCCGAAGCCGCCGCGATCGACCGCGGCTATCGCCTGGACGACCGCTACACCCGCGCCGAGGGGCAGGTCTACCTGTCGGGAACCCAGGCGCTGGTCCGGCTGCTGCTGCTCCAGGCGGACAGCGACCGGCGGGCCGGGCTGAACACCGCCGGCTTCGTCAGCGGCTATCGCGGCTCGCCGCTGGGCGGGCTCGATCAGGCGCTGTGGCAGGCCCGGCCGCATCTGGACAGCCACGCCATCGCCTTCGTCCCCGGCGTCAACGAGGATCTGGGCGCGACCGCGGTGATGGGGTCGCAGCAGGTCGAATCCTCCGGCGAGGGCACCGTCGACGGCGTGTTCGGCCTGTGGTACGGCAAGGGGCCGGGGGTCGACCGCTCCGGCGACGTGCTGAAGCATGCCAACGCCTATGGCAGCTCGCCGCGCGGCGGCGTGCTGGCGGTGGCCGGCGACGACCATGGCTGCGTGTCGTCCAGCATGCCGCACCAGAGCGACCTCGCCATGATCGCCTGGTCGATGCCGGTGCTGAACCCGGCCGGCGTGCGCGACTATCTGGAGTTCGGCCTCTATGGCTACGCGCTGTCGCGCTTCTCCGGCGCCTGGGTCGGGTTCAAGGCGATCTCGGAATCGGTGGAAAGCGCGGCGACCGTGCGTCTGCCACGGCTCGATGCGCCGTTCCTGCCGGTGGCGTTCGAGCCGCCGCCGGGCGGGCTGCATTACCGCTGGCCCGACCTGCCCGGCCTCGCCATCGAGGAGCGGCTGGCCGCCAAGGTCGCGGCGGTCAAGGCCTTCGCCGGCGTCAACCGCATCGACCGCACGGTGCTGGGGACCGGCGGCTGGCTGCGCATCCTCACCGCCGGCAAGGCGCATCTCGACCTGATGGAGGCGCTGCGGGTGCTGGGCATCGGCCCGGCCGAGGCGGCGGAGATCGGGCTGTCGGTCCACAAGATCGGCCTGTCCTGGCCGCTGGAGCCCGGCTTCGCCCTGTCGGCCGCCCGCGGGGCCGAGGAGATCCTGGTGGTGGAGGAGAAGGCCCCGGTGGTCGAGGGCCAGCTGAAGGATCTGCTCTACCATCTGCCGGCCGGGGAGCGGCCGCGCGCCGTGGTCGGCAAGACCGACGAGGCCGGCGCCGCCCTGCTGCCGGCCACCGGCGAGCTGCGCCCATGGATCGTCGCCCGGGCGCTGGTGGAGCGCATCCGCCGCCGCTTCCCGCAGCGCGACCTTACCGGGCGGTTGGCCGAGCTGCTGGCCGGGCTGCTGCCGGGAGAGACGCCCGCCGCCCCCGCGCTGGCCCGCACGCCCTATTTCTGCTCCGGCTGCCCGCACAACAGCTCGACCAGGGTGCCCGACGGCAGCAAGGCGATGGCCGGCATCGGCTGCCATTTCATGGCGTCCTGGATGGACCGCGACACCGTCGGCCTCAGCCAGATGGGCGGCGAGGGGGTGAGCTGGGTCGGGCAGGCTCCCTTCAGCAAGCGCCCGCACATGTTCCAGAATCTGGGGGAAGGCACCTATTTCCATTCCGGGCTGCTGGCGATCCGGCAGGCGGTCGCCGCCAAGGTCAACATCACCTACAAGATCCTGTTCAACGATGCCGTGGCGATGACCGGCGGCCAGCCGGTCGACGGCCCGATCTCGGTCGACGCCATCACTCGCCAGCTGGCGGCGGAGGGCATCACCCGCATCGCCGTGGTCAGCGACGCGCCGGAGAAATACGACAGCCGGTCGGGGCTGGCCCCCTTCACGACGGTGCATCGCCGGGAGACGCTCGACGCCGTCCAGCGCGAGATGCGCGGCATCCCCGGCGTCACCGCCATCGTCTATGAGCAGACCTGCGCCGCCGAGAAGCGCCGCCGCCGCAAGCGCGGCACCCTGGCCGACCCGGCGCGGCGGATGGTGATCAACGATCTGGTCTGCGAGGGCTGCGGCGATTGCGGCCGGAAGTCCAACTGCCTGTCGGTGCAGCCCAAGCCGACCGAGTTCGGCATGAAGCGGCAGATCGACCAATCCAGCTGCAACAAGGATTATTCCTGCGCCGACGGCTTCTGCCCGAGCTTCGTCTCGGTGGTCGGCGGGAGCCTGCGCAAGCCGGATCCGGACCGGGTCGCCGCCCGCTTCGCCGACGAGCTGGCGGGATTGCCGCTGCCGGCGGCGGCGATGAGGGAGGAACCGGCGGAGATCCTGATCGTCGGCGTCGGCGGCACCGGCGTCGTCACCATCGGCGCGCTGCTGGCGATGGCGGCGCATCTGGAGGGCAAGGCGTCCTCGGTGCTGGACTTCATGGGCTTCGCGCAGAAGGGCGGCGCGGTCTACAGCCATCTGCGGGTGGCGGAAGACGCCGCAAGGCTGAACCAGTCGCGCATCGACCCGAAACGGGCGCAGCTGGTGCTGGCCTGCGACACGCTGGTCGCCGCCTCGCCGGACGCGCTGAAGACGGTGCGGCTGGGGCGGACGCGGGTGGTGGCGAACGGCCATGTCGCCCCGACCGGCGCCTTCACCCGCGACGGAAGCAAGCTGCCGGATGCCGGCGCCCTGCTGCGGAGCCTGCGCCGCGCCGCCGGGGCCGACCGGGTCGAGGCGGTCGACGCCAACCGGGTGGTGACCGCCCTGTTCGGCGACAGCATCCTCGCCAACGTCTTCCTGATGGGCGTCGCCTTCCAGAAGGGGCTGCTGCCGGTCGGGCTGGAGGCGCTGACCCGCGCCATCGAGCTGAACGGCACCGGGGTCGCCGCCAACCTGCGCGCCTTCGCCTTCGGCCGGCTCGCAGCCCATCGGCCGGAGGTTCTGGCCGGGCTGGGCGTCGAGGAGGAGGCGCCCGCGGGCGATCTCGCCACCATCGTCGAGCGGCGGGCCGGCTTCCTGACCGAGTACCAGGACCGCGCCTATGCCGAACGCTACCGCGCGCTGGTCGAGCGGGCGCGACAGGCCGAGGCGCGGGTCGCCCCCGGTTCGACCGCGCTGGCCGAGGCGGTGGCGCGCAGCGCCTTCACGCTGATGGCCTACAAGGACGAATACGAGGTGGCGCGGCTGCACGCCGATCCGGCCTTCGCCAGGAGCCTGGGCGAGCGGTTCGAAGGCGACTGGAAGCCGGTCTTCCACCTCGCCCCGCCCCTGCTGTCGCGGGAGACCGACGGCCATGGCGAACCGCGCAAGATGGCGCTGGGCGCCTGGGTGCTGCCGCTGTTCCGCGGGCTGGCGGCCTGCCGGCGGCTGCGCGGCACGGCGTTCGACCCGTTCGGCCATACGGCGGAGCGCCGGATGGAGCGCGCCCTGATCGTCCGATACGAGGCCACGGTGGCGGAGATCGCGGAGCGGCTGAGCGCCGACCGGCTCGCCGCCGCGGTGGAGCTGGCGGCGCTGCCGCAGGAGATCCGCGGCTTCGGGCCGGTCAAGCAGCGCGCATGGGAAACGGTCGAGCCGCGCTGGCGGGCGTTGGAGGACAGCTTGCGCGACCGGACGGCCAAGGCGGCGTGAGGCGGGGTCACTTCTCCAGGAAATGCAGGAAGGGAAAGGTCTGGAAGTCGAAACGGACCAGGGCCGGCGCGCAGCCGGCGCGGACCATGTAATCGTGGGTGCAGAAGGGGGCGGCCTGATCGAGCCCCCAATAGGCCCGCCCCTCCGCAAAATGCCGGCCGATATAGGCAACCACGAGGTCGAGGTAGCGCTGCGCGGCCGGCGTCCGGTTGAAGGCCAGGAATCCGGCCAGGAAATCGCGGGTCGGCCCGCGGCCCCGCCGGTCCTGCATCACCGCGACATCCCAGTCCCCCCAACCGGCCAGCGCCGCCCCCGGATCGGCGAGCAGCAGCGCATCGACGTCGACCTGGATCACCGGGCCGCCCCCCTGCCCTGGCCCTTGCCGCAGAAGCTGCTGCGTCACCGCGAAGCGCGCGGAGGCGAACCAGGTCAGCCGCACCGGGTCGGGCAAACCGCCGAGTTCGACGGTCTCAAAGGACAGGGACAGTGCGGGCTCCCCGGCGCGGGCCAGCTCTACGAGCGCCGCTTCGGTCCCGACCGACGGGTTGACGACATGCACATGCACGGCGCAGGACGGGGCGTGCGTGCGCGCCGACGCCAGGAAGGCGGCGCCGAACCGCTGCCAATAGGATTCGTCGCAGCCCACCAGCAGGATCGGCCGGCCATCGGCGCGCGGCGGAACCGCGATGCGGCGGCCGGTGCCGGCAAACAGGCCGGGCGGCTCGGCGGCCAGCCGGTCGAAGAAGGCCGCTTCGCTGCGCACCATCGACCACAGCAGCATCTCGAAATCGGCGGCGATCGCCTGCGCCGGCCAGTGGCGGGCGTATTTGCGGAAATAGCGGCGGGCAAGGTCGAGCCGTCCCTTGCGGTAGAGGTGGTAGCAGACGACAGAGAGGGCGGAGGAGAGGACGGCGGAGGGGGCGCCGCCGTCGCGCGGCTCGGCCATCAGCCGGCGGCGCCCGGCCTCCGCGACCCGCGCCAGCATCCCGTCCTCCATCACCCCGGTCTGCAGGGCGACGATGGCGGTGCCGAACAGGTTGCGGCCGGCATCCGCGCTGCTGGCGGCATGGCCGCCGGCGGCGGCGCGGGCGAAGGCGTCGACCGCCTCCGCCATCGCCGCGCGGTCGACCAGTCGCCCGGCGGTGGCCAGGGTGGCCGCCATCAGCCGGCTGTCCGCCAGCCGGCAGAGGCCCAGCCGGTACAGGCAGTCGGGGCGGCCGGGCTGGAGCATGTCCAGGCGGCGGTATGCCTCCTCCGCCTCGGCGATGCGGTCCTGCGCATAGAGGCAATCGCCGAGCCGCAGCAAGTGGGAGTCGCTGTCCGGCGACAGCCGCAGGGCACGGCGCAGGGCGGCGGCGGCGGCAGGGCCGTCGCCCAGGTCGGTCAGGGCGCCGGCCAGATTGCCGAACGGCTTGACCCAGCCGGGATCGAGCGCCAGCGCCGCCCGGTGCCGGCCGCCGGCCTCCGCCGCCTTCCCCAGTGCGCGCAGAGCAGAGCCGAGATTGTCATGGTAGGCGGCGCAGAGGGGATCCCGCCGGATCGCCTCGCCGATCAGGCGCACCGCTTCGCCGGACTGGCCGGACTGGTGGTTCAGAACCCCCAGCAGATGCCACGCATCGGCCGTGCCGGGGGCGGCCTGGACGATCTTGCGGTAGATGTCCGCCGCCTCGGCCAGCCGGCCGCCCTGGTGCAGACCGACGGCGATGCGCAGGGCTTCGGAAACGGTGGTCATCGGCAGCCGGCTCTGTCATCGGGGAGTGCAGGACCACCCCTGATTACAGCAAAGACGGGCCGCTGTCGCGTTTGGACAGGCCAGCGTTTGGACAGGTCCGCGTTTGGTCGGTCCGGTCAAGGGCCGTCCGGGTCCGGCGCCTCCAGCATGGTTTCCGGCAGGGTCATCGTCATGGCGTCGAAGGGCGCCAGCAGGGCGCGGACATCGGAGCCGACGCCGCAGGCGCGGTATTCCAGCCGCACCGCCTCGATCCGCTCCGGCAGCACCCGCTTGCGGTCGGTGATCAGCTGCCACGCCAGCACGCAGGAATTCTCCGCATCCTGCGCGGTGACATAGTCGTAGTCGCCGTAGCGGTTGCGGCGGGCGTAATCCGCTACCTTGACGCGCATCTCCGGGAACTCGCGCGCCGTCGCCGCCGTCAGCGTCTCCATGGTGTAGAGCGGCACCGGGAAGATGCGCGGCGGCTGGACCAGCGCGCCCATCAGGCTGTCGGGCAGGGTCTGCACGTCGATGGACAGGCGGTTCTCGCCCGGCAGCACCGTCGGGTTGCCCAGCACGACGATGTAGGATTTGTAGACCGTCCCGGTGTCGCGCGTCCGCGCCGCGACGATGGGGAAATCGCGGCTCTCCGGCAGCGTCACCGGCAGGGCCGCGGGCTGGATCCGCCGCCAGGGCGTCGGCGACTGGGTCAGGTTGTCGCGCACCCAGCCGGCGCAGCCCGAGGTCAGCAGGACGCAAGCGGCCAGCACCCCCCATGTTGCGCCCCGTGTCGCGCCCCGTGTCGCGGTCCGCATCGCCGTCCCGGATGCGCGGTGCGGGCGGAGCCCGGCGCGGCTTCCGCTGGAGGTTCCAGTCATCGCGGTCCCCTTACCAGTCATGGTAGATGGTCTTCCAGGTGATGCTGAGGCCTTCGCGCGAGTCCTCGGTGCTCAGCCGGTCGTCGATGGCCTTGAACTGGGCATAGGCCTCGTCGTAGCGCATCAGGTTGTACAGCGCCCAGCCGCGCACGATGCCGAGATTGCGCGGTTCCGGCTCCAGCGCCTTGCGGGCGTCGAGCAGGCGCAGCACGTCGTTGTAGCGCTTGTCCTCCAGCGCCCGGTTGGCCTCGGTCGCCAGCAGCGCGACCCGGATCTCCGCCTTCTGCGCCGCGGTCATGTTGGCGCGCGGCAGGTCGCGGGTCAGGCCGACGACGTCGCCGGTCGTCAGCCGGGCGATCGCCTGGCCATAGACGTTCTCCTGCTCGCGCGTCGCCGCCTGCGGCAGGCCGGAGGCGGCGCCCTTGCCCGAGCTTCCGCTCCTGGCCGGTTCACCCTTGGCCGGTTCGCGCGCCGCCAGGACCTGCGCCTCGGCGAAGGCGGCCTCGGCCTCCGACGGGCGCTTCATCTCCAGCAGGCACCAGCCGCGCTGCTGCAGCAGGGCGGCGGTCGGGCCGCTGCGGGCGATGGCGCTGCGGATGATGCCGAGGCATTCGGCATAATCGTGGCGGGCCAGCGCCCGGTCGAGCGGGCTCGGCCCCTGCGGGCCGCTGGGACGGCCGGAGCCGCCGGCCGGGCCGCGCGGCGGGTCGACCGCCTTCAGCGCCTGATCGATGCGGGAGGACTTGCCCTTCCAGGGGGCGGCGGCGGCCCGGGCCTGCGCCTTCTCGCCCAACCCGTTGTAGGCCAGCACCAGCCCTTCCGCCGCCTTGTCGGAGGGCGCCCAGCCGTTGGCCTGGGAGAACCAGGCCTGGGCCTCGGCATAGTTCTTCTGCCGCTGGAAATACCAGCCGAGCGCGATGGCGCCGTCGGCGTCCTGCTTCTCGCGGACGATGCCCTCGATCCGCGAGCGGTCGGCCTCCGACAGGGCGCCCGCCTTGGCCCCCGCGCCGGCGGCGCCGAGCCGGTCCAGCAGGCGGCCGGTTTCCAGCTCCGCCTCCACGGCGCGGACGGTGGAATAATCCTCTCCCGCCGCCGGGTTGGCGGTGGCGCCCAGCGCCGTCAGCTCGCGCAGCCGCTCCGGGCTCAGATAACGGGACGCCTTGAAGATGGTGTCGCGCCGCTCCGCGGCCTTGGGGCAGGTGGTGACGACGGTCCGGTAGGTCTCGAAGGCGCGGTCGGCCTGCTTCAGCTCGGCATAGGCCTCGGCCAGACGCCACGCATTGTCCAGCCGGTTGCAGGCCACCGCCTCCGGCTGGGCGGCGGCGGCGTCGATCACGTCCTGCCAGCGCTTGGTGTCGCTGGCCGAGCGCAGGCGGCCGGCCCCCTCGGCGAGGTCGAGTTCCTGCAGCAGCTTCTGCGACGGCTGCCAGGAGGGGGTCTTGCGCCGCTGCTCGGCGATGGCGGCGCGCGTCTCCGCCACCTTGCCGGCGGAAAGCTGGGCCCAGAACGGGCTTTCGTCGACGCCGGGGGCGGTCGGCTGCGGCGCGAACAGATCCTTGGGCGGTTCCCAGCCGGGGTCGAGCGCGCGCAGCCGGGCGATCTCCGCCTCCAGCCGCTCGACGTCGCCGATGCGGGCGTAATAGCGCAGCGCCGTCTCGTCCACCTTGCCGGCGGCGGGCGCGGAGCCGCTGCCGGGCGCCGGCGCCACCTCCACCTTCACGCCGGGGGCGAGCGCCCGGCCGCCGCCGTTCGCCTGCGCCCAGGCGCCGGTCCCGCAGCACAGCGTTGCCGCACCGGCGAGAAGGAGGGCGGGAAGAGTGCGGAAGGCAGGACGGGTCACGGCTCGATCCCCAGGCTTTGCGCCGCCAGCGCGGATAGATGGGCCAAGGTGCTGGAGTAGTAATCCTCGTCCGGCGCCAGCGGCGGCACCGTCACCGCATTGCCCGCCCCGGCAAGCGCCGAGGCCAGCCGGTAGACCGCCAGCATGCCGACCGACGCCGCGACCTGGGTGGTGGTGCCGCCCGGCAGCGACACGGTGGCGGGGATCGCCGCCCCGCCATATCTCGCCGCCAGCATGGCGTAGGGACGGAAATAATAGGGATCGCGATAGCCGTCCCAGGCCAGATACAGCGGCACCCGCACCGCGTCGTAGCCGTACTGCTTCTTGAAGCCGTCGGCGACGGCGACGGCGCCGTCCGCGTCCAGCGCCAGCCAGTCCGGCGGCAGCTGGAAACCGCCGAAGCGGGCCTTCGACAGCAGGACGAGGCCGGACTCCGCCAGCCGGCCCCAGCGTCCCCCGTCGGGCAGGGCGGCGAAGGCGCGGATCGCCGGGAAGATCCAATAGCTGGGATTGAGCACCAGCGCGTCGCCCTTGCGGAAGCCGTCGCGCCCCGGCAGCAGCACGGTCAGCCCGGCCTGCTCGACCAGCACCGCGGCGGCCAGCGCCCTGACGATGGCGATGGCGGCGCTGCGGTAGGCCCCGTCGCCCCAGGTCTCGGCGGCGCGCAGCAGGGCCCAGGCGATCAGCATGTCGCCGTCCGACGCGTTGTTGCGGTCGGTGACGCCGCCGTCCGGCATCCAGCGCCAGGCGGCCAGACCGTCGCCGCGCACCATCAGCATGCGCTGGGTCCAGCCCCACAGGCAGTCGAAGGCGGCGCGGTCGCCGGCCGCCACCGCCAGCAGCATGCCGTAGCCCTGCCCTTCGGAATGGCTGACGCCCTTGTTGCCGCTGTCGACGATCCGCCCGTCCGGCTGCAGGAAGCGGTCGGCGTAGCGGCGCCATGCCGACCCGTCGAACGGCGCCGCCAGCGCTCCGCCCACCAGCCCCGGCCCCGCCGCCGGCAGTGCCGCCGCCAGCCCGAGGGCGGCCGTCCCGATCAGCACCTCGCGCCGTGTCGCCGTCATGACCCGCTCCGTTCCCGATTCCCGTGTTTCAGCAGCAGCCGCATGGCGACCGTCAGCAGCACCGCCGTCCCCATCAGCAGCGCGAACAGCAGCTCGATCCGCTGCGACAGGTTGCGCGCCAGGATCAGGATCAGGTTGCCGATGTCAAAGGGGTTGAGGATGATCTGGTAGGGCCGCGACGCCTCCAGCGTGGTGACGGCCGGCGCGGCGCTGCTCCACAAGGCGCCGCCGCCGCGCAGCTTGTCCCACTGCCCCGCCTCGCCCAGGCTGCGCATGGCGCGGTCGATCGAACGGGAATCCGAGGCGGTCAGCAGCGTCCAGGTCAGCGTCTCGGTGCCCGGCGCGCGGTATTGCAGCAGGGCGGCTTCGGGCAGCGTCTCGGTGTTCTCGGTCAGGGCGACGACGTCGACCGGCGCATCCTCCGCCGTCCAGTGGTTGACGTAGCGCGCCGCCGCCGCCATGGCCCGCCGGGCCCAGTCGGGGATCCAGCCGCCGGAGGCTCCGGCATCCTTGGCGTCGCCGGCCATGCGCTGCCAGCGGTCCTGCGAGCCGCCCTGGACGCCGCCCTGGGCGCCGCCGTCCGCCGCCAGCGCGCTGCCGGCCAGCCCCATGGCCGACACCGCGCCGGCCCGCGCACTGCCCTGGCGGGCGGGAATGCCCGACCAACCGAGCCGCAGCCGGTCGACCAGCGCCCGGCGGTCGGCCGCCGGCATCGGCTCGCCGCGGGCGCCGGCCTGGGCGATCAGCGAGCCCGCCTCCAGCAGCCCGGCCAGCCGGTCGGCCGGGATGGGGGCCGAGGCGAAGACCGCCTGCGGCAGCGCCGCCACCGGCCCGACGATCAGCGCGTTGTCGGCAGGCCCGCCGTCCCAGCCGACATAGGGCACCACCGTCATCGGCTCGCCCGCCCGCTGCGCCAGCCGGGCGGTCAGGCTCCAGGCGGCGCCGAACCAGGCCGGGTCGCGCCCGACGACGACGAGGTCGAAGGGCGGCGCCGGCTCGGTCCCGGCGGTGCCGCCATAGGGATATGCTGTGTTGGCGAAGCCGCCCAGGCTGGGCAGGGTGACCAGCCGGGCGAAGCCGGGGATTTCGATGGCGGAGCTGTCGAACAGGGTGAAGGTCGGCCGCCGCACCGCGAAGACGCAGTCGGTGCCGCCGGCCGGCGGCAGTTCCGCCTCGACCTCGATCAGGTTCGGGCCGGGGCGGAACAGCGTCATCGGCAGCGGCATCTCGCCATTCTCGACGATGCTGCTGGAGCGCTTGTCGATCTCCATGGCGCCGGCGGGCTGGCCGTTCACCCGGACGTTCAGGATCGCGCCGGGGCCGAGGTCGCCCTCGAAGGCGGCATTGACGTGGAACAGGATGGAGCGGTCGCTGACCGGGGCGAAGCCGGTCGGCAGGGTCAGGCCGAAGCGTCCGGCATAGCGGTAGCCGCTGTGCCGGACGGTCTGGAAGCCCAGCTCCGACAGGCGGTAGCGCCCCTCCGCCTGGACCGGCACGCGCGGCGCGACGGCAGGCGGGCCGGCCGCGTCGGCGACGATCGTCGAGCTCTGGGTCGGCAGCGGCCGGGTGACGTCGGCCAGCCGCATCACCGCCTGATCGACCTCCTGCTGGGTCCGGCCGGAGGCGACGGCGACGAAGGCCCCGCCACCGGTGCCGCCACCGGTACCGCCGCCGGCCGGCAGCGGGTAGACGGCCAGGAAGGGGCCGGTGATGGCCGCGGCGCGCGCCTCGCCCAGCAGCGGGGCGATGCGGTCGCGGGTGCCGATCAGGATGGCCTTGCCGCCCGGCAGCGGCAGGCTTTCCAGCGTCGGCCCCAGCATCGGCACGGAACCGGCCGCTCCAGCCTCCGCCCCCTTCGGCGGCACGGAAACCGCCACCACCCGCGGCGTCTGGTCGCCCAGCAGCAGGCCGTAGGACTGGGCCACCATCGAGCCCCAGCCGAGCTCGTCGGCGTCGATCCCGCCGCCGGGCTCGACGATCGCCAGCGGCTCGCGCGCACGGTCGGATGCGGCCAGCAGCTGGCGCATCATGGCGAGGTCGGGCGTGGGGACGCCGCCGTCGGACACCAGCGTCAGCGACGAGGCGGCAAGGTCGATCCGCGCCCACAGGTCGTAGGTGCCGCGCACCGTGCAGATGGCGCGGTGCTGGGCGTTGGTCTGGAAGACGATCCGGTTCTCGCCCGGCCGGATCAGGCTGGCCGGCAGGGTGATGGCGGCATTGACCGGACCCTTGAAGGCGGCGAGCGGCAGGTCGGCCACCGGCGAGCCGTTGATGAAGACCGACATCGAGCCCTTCTCGGGCAGGATGTCGATGCCGTTCTCATAGGTCAGCGCCAGCACCACGGAGGTCAGCCCGACCACCGGCGGCAGGACGGCGCGCAGCGCCACCGTCTCCGTCTCGCCATGCAGCGTGACCTCGGCCTGGCCGTCGCGCAGGTTCGACAGCGGGATCACCCGCTTGTCGGCGGCCAGCGCCGGGGCGGCCCAGCCGAGCCACAGCGAGAGGGCCAGCAGGAGGAGGGCCGCCGACAGGAGGGCCGGCAGAGCCCGGCCGGGCCGGCGGCGGCCGGCGGTATGTGCGCACGAACCGGACATGATCGCTACGGCGCCTGGAAGGTCAGGATGCGGCGCAGGGCGCCCGGCAGCGCCAGCAGCACATGCCCGAGCCGCGGCACCACCCGCGTGGCGAAGAACAGCAGCCCGCCGAAGAAGGTCGGGGCACCCACCCGCTTGCGGTCGAGGAAATCGTCCCAGCCGACGCTGTTGCCGAAGACGAAGCGCGCCATCTCGACGATGTCCTGGCGGTCGCGCGGGGCGAAGCCGGCGCCGACCGCCAGCTCGCCGCCCCGCATCTCGATGCGGTGGATGCGGACGCCGGTGGTGGTCGCCGCCTCCGTCTCGGTCGCGGTGATGGTCAGCACCGGCGCCGCGTCCGGCCGGGCCAGCTGCTCGCGCCAGCGCGGATCGGCCAGCAGGCCGACGCCGCCGGCCGACACGTCGGCGACCGACAGGTCGATGGCGCTGCCGTCCGCCAGCGTCAGCACGGCCGGGCGGTCGACGGTGAAGCGCTCCTGCCGGCGGACGCGCTTGCGCTCGTAGACGACGGCGAGGCCGCCCAGCGCCAGCAGCAGGCTCAGCGAGTTCCACACCGCCACCGGCAGGATGGCGGCGCGGTGTTCCGGGAAGACGGAATAGCGCCAGGCGCACATCGCCAGGCCGGCCAGCAGCAGCAGGGTGGTGACGATGAAGGGGGTGGCAAGCGGCGAGAAGCCGTCCTGCTCCACCGACTGGCCCTTGGCCGTGACCTTGAACACCGGGTCGCGCGGCCGGATCAGCGTCGCCAGCGCCGCGCGGGAAACATGGAAGGACTGGAGATACTCGTACAGCTCGGAGAACAGCGGCCAGCGCATCCGCCCGTGCAGGAACTGCGACAGGAAGGCGGCGGCGAAGACGTGCGGGATGACGAAGCAGGCGAAGTCCGGCAGGTTGATCCGGTAGATCTCCAGCCCGAACAGCGCGTAGCACAGCGGCGACAGCAGGAAGATCGGCCGCCAGAACCAGAAGAACCAGTACAGCATCGTGCTGAGATAGCACAGGCGCTGCGAGACGGTCAGCCCGCGCTTCAGCAGCGGATTCTTCAGCAGGAAGAGCTGGATCATGCCCTGGGTCCAGCGCGAGCGCTGGGCGATGAAGCTGTCGAAGGTCTCCGGCTGCAGCCCGGCGATCAGCGGGCGCGGCAGGTAGACGCTGCGCCAGCCGCGCGAATGCAGCTCAAGCGCCGTCTCGCAATCCTCCGTCACCGTGTCGCCGCTGAAGCCGCCGACCTCCTCCAGCGCCGCCCGGCGCAGGACGGCGGCGGAGCCGCAGAAGAAGGAGCCGTTCCAGCGGTCGAGCCCCGGCTGGATCGAGTAGTAGAACATCTCGTTCTCGCTCGGCATCCGCTCGAAGGTGCCGAGGTTGTATTCGACCGGATCCGGGTTGACGAAGAAATGCGGCGTCTGGACCAGGAACAGGCCGTTGTCCTGCTGGAAGAAGCCGACCGTCGCCTTCAGGATGCCCACCGTCGGCACATGGTCGGCGTCCAGGATCAGCACCAGGTCGCCCGACGTCTTCTGGAAGGCGTGGTTGATGTTGCCGGCCTTGGCATGCTCGTTGCGCGGGCGGGTCATGTAGGTGACCTGCAGCCTGTCGCACAGCGCGGTCAGCGTCTCGCGCCGCCGCAATGCCGCCGCCGCCTGCTCCGGGTCGGCATGGGCCAGCTTCTGGTCGGTGCCGCCGTCGTCCAGCAGATAGACATGCAGCTTGTCGCGCGGATAGTCGATGCAGACCGCGGCGGCCAGCGTCGTCTCCAGCAGCTCCGGCTCCTCGTTGTAGGAGGGGATGTAGACGTCGACGCTGGGCCACAGGGCGGGATCGCCGGTCGGCTCCGACGGCTCGCGGGCGATGGGATCGATGATGACGAACAGCGAGGTCAGGAACAGGACGAAGGACAGCGCCTCCGCCGCGAACAGGGTCACGCCGGGAACGAAGTTGACCAGATCGTCCACCGGCGGCAGCGTGCCGGTCAGCCGCCAGAAGAAATAGCGGAAGGTGACGAAGGCCAGCAGCAGCACGGTCAGGGTGCGGGCGTGCCAGAATCGCTGGGCGAAGCGCCCCAGCACGAAGGCGGCCACAACCACGCCGACAGAGATCGCGGCACTTGCAAGTCGCCCGACGGGCAAGGCTGCCAGCGCAAGAAACAAGCCGGCGGACAGCAACAAAAGAATCCAGAGCAGAACGGACCGCAGCGAGAAACGGCGACTGTTCGGGCTGGGCTGTCGTTTGGCGTATTGCGCCTTATTGTTCAGGGGTCGAACAACGGTCTTGGCGCCCGGCGAAGGTGTCATGCAAATCCGCGGAATGAGTCCAGTCTTACCCTAGTGGGTGCCCTCTTGTCGCTCAAGCCTCGTTACAAATCGTTACTGCCTTATGTTAAATTTTGCACAAAAGCGAGCGCGACCGGGCCGTCGTTGCGGCCGGAGCGGCCGGCCACCCACTGGCGACGACTGGGGGCGACTGTAGCGCCATGGCCCGGCCCTGGCGACTCGGGGTTACCGGCAGGTGCCGCCGCTCCGCCACAGCGGGAGATTGCACATCCCGGGGCGGGCGGGACGGGCGGCTTTTTTTGCGAGGCTGCCCTGCGCCCGGCCCCCGCCCCGCGGAGGTGACGCCGGGTGGGAATGCCGCCATGGTGGCGGACAGTTCGCCCGCCCCGCCACCGGTTGCAGCACAGGTTCCCGTCAGCGCCGATGCCCGCCTTCGCCCTTCTGTCCGACGCCTTCGCCGTGCTGGCCCCCGTGTTCGTGGTGGCGGCGCTGGGATATGGCTGGACCCGCGCCAGCCTCCCCTATGACAGCGCCTTCATCACCACCTTCGCGATCAACGTGTCGTCGCCCTGCCTCGTCTTCTCCGCGCTGACCCGGCTGCACCTGTCGGCCGGAGCCATGGGCGAGATGGCGCTCGCGGCGACCGCCTGCATGGGGCTGACCGCGCTGGCGTCGGTGCCGGTCCTGCGGGCGGCGGGGCTGCCGCTGCGGGTCTATGTGCCGGCGATGGCCTTCCCGAATGCTGGCAACCTCGGGTTGCCTGTCTGCCTGTTCGCCTTCGGCGAGAGCGGCCTCAGCCTTGCCGTGCTGTTCTATGCCGTCATGTCGGTCGGGCAGTTCACGCTCGGCCCGGCGCTGGCCGCCGGGCGCTTCGACCTGGGGCAGATGGTGCGCACCCCGACGATCTATGCGGTGGGGCTGGCGGTGGCGGTCCAGCTGGCCGATGTGCCGCTGCCGGTGTGGATCGGCAACACCACCACGCTGCTCGGCAACTGCGCGGTGCCGCTGATGCTGTTCTCGCTGGGGGTGGCGCTGTCGAAGCTGCGCCTGTCGGGGGCGGTGCGGGCGCTGTCGATGTCGGCCTTCCGGCTGGGGGTGGGCTTCGCCATGGGGCTGCTGGTCGCCTGGGCGATGGGGCTGACCGGGGCGGCCCGCGGCGTGGTGCTGGTGCAGAGCTCGATGCCGGTCGCCGTCTTCAACTATCTGTGGGCGCTGCGTTACGACAATGCGCCGGAGGATGTGGCGGGCATGGTGCTGGGATCCACCGCCATGGCCTTCGTCGGGCTGCCGGTGCTGCTGATGGTGGTGATGCAATAGACGGAGGGGTTCGATGACGCATAGGGAACACCGCTATGCCGTGCGGCTCGACTGGACCGGCAATCTCGGCAGCGGCACCTCGTCCTACCGGGGCTACAGCCGCGACCACAGGCTGGGCGCGGGGGACAAGCCGGCGATCCCCGGCTCGGCCGATCCCGCCTTCCGCGGCGATCCGGCGCGCTGGAACCCGGAGGAGCTGCTGGTCGCCGCGCTGTCCTCCTGCCACCAGCTCTGGTACCTGCATCTCTGTGCCGCCGCCGGGATCGTCGTCACCGCCTATGCCGACGAGGCCGAGGGGGTGATGGTCGAGGAATCGAGCGGCGCCGGCCAGTTCAGCGCCGTCGTCCTCCGCCCGCGGGTGACGCTGGCGCCGGGAGCGGGGGCGGCGGACATGGAGAAGGCGCTGGCCCTGCACCATGAGGCGGCGGAAAAGTGCTTCATCGCCCGCTCGGTCAATTTCCCGGTGCGGCACGAGCCGGCGGTCGGGGTCGAGGTCGAGGTTTCGGCCGGCTAGGCAGGCTTGCCCGGACCGGCAGCCGGTGGGTACGACGCTCGGCCATGGATGGCGGAACTTCCGGGTTGCGCGGCTGCATGGGCTGCCTCATGGCTCCCCCTGCTGCGGGAGCGTCGGGTAGGGCCAGCCTTGCGACAGGAAGTAGGCGCCGACCCGACTGTCTATCGCCTGCAGGGTCTGGTCGACCTCGACGGCAAGGCCGTCCTTCTGCAGCGCTTTGAGCCCTTCGCCCACCAGCGCGGGAATGCCATAGCCACCACCCGGCATGCTCCCGGTCGTGGAGTGTGTCGCGAAGTCGAGCAGAGGCGCGTCGCGCGCCGCCGGATCGGCCAAGGTCACGCCGACCTGCAACACGGTCTTGCCGGCACCATAGCCGACGAACACGCGAAGTGCTTTGCTGCCACTGCGGAGAGCCAGAATGCGGCACCGCAGGATCAGGTCCGGAGGCTGCCCGGCCGGCACCACGGCAAGGCGATGGGAGGCAAGGAGCTTCGGGATGCGCTCCGAGAGCGCAGCGGACACGGTGCGCAGGTCGGCGGCTTGGCGTGCGCGGCGAGACGGCTTCTCCGGCGGCAGGCTTTCGTCCTCGATGACCACCCCGATGCTTCTCGGGGGAAGCGAAGACAGGGTCGGCGGCCGGCTCGCAACCTCGTGCACGGTGGTGCCGGCACATCCCGCAATCGACAGGGCGGCAGCGATGACGAGCAGCCGGGCCGCGCGTGCGGACCCCGGACGGAACAAAGACATGGCGACCTCCTGCAATGCCTTGCCTTTATGCCGGAACCAACTAAGGTGCGCGTCTTGCAACAGGTCAAGTTTTGATGGTTTTGGGCCAATGGCAGCGATCTGGCCGGGAGCCGATGCCCCTGCCCTCGACGGGCTCGACGGCGCCGCGCTGCGCAGCGCGGCGACCGGCGGGGACGATCATTTCGCCCGTGGCGCCCATCGCCATCCGCATGGTGAGTTCTTCCTGCTTCGGTCGGGATATATGAGATCGCAGTCGCCGACCGGCCGTTGGCTCATCCCCGCCGGCCACCTGTGCTGGGTGCCTCCCTTCACCGACCATGCCGGCGACACCGCCAATACCGACGGCGTCCGGCTCTATCTCGCGCCCGAGTTCTGCCAGGGCTTTCCCGATGAGCCCGCGGTGATGCGCTGCACCCCCCTGGTCGGCGCCCTGGTCGAGCGGCTGGCTGCCGCTCGGCTGCATCCGGTAATCTCCGGCGCAACCGGACGACTGCTCGCTGTCCTGCAAGACGAGTTGATCGAGGCCAGGGGCGGGCTCATGATGCTCCCGATGCCGCAGGACAGTCGCCTGCGCGGTGCGGTGGAAACGTGGATGGACCGGCCGGACGAGCAGGTCGGGCTCGATGAGATCGCTGCCGCCGCGGGCATGTCGCGCCGAAGCCTCACCCGCAAGTTCAGGCTCGACACCGGGTTGCCGGTGGGCGAGTGGCTCCAGATCGCCAAGCTGATGCACGGCATCGACCTGCTTGCGGCGGGCAGGTCGGTAACGGATACCGCCTTCATGCTCGGCTATGACAGCATCAGCAGCTTCGTGGCGCTGTGCCAGCGCCACACGGGGATGAGTCCGAAGGTGCTGGCCCGTACCCTGACCGCCGGCAAATAGCGCGGTCCTCGTCGCCCGCCATCGCCCTCGCCCTCGTCACGCCGGGCCGGGCCGGGCCGTGCGCCCCGTCTCATACCGGCGCCGGCGCGATCCGATAGGCGCAGCGCCGCTTGTCGTCCAGGATATGCTCGATGCGCCGGACCGGAACATCGTCCCCGAGCACCCGCTGGAAAACGTCCAGTTCCGCACGGCAAAAGCCCTGATCGGTGGCGGCGGCGGCGCAGATCGGGCAATGGTTCTCGACGAGGAGCAGCGTACCGTCCGCCTCCTCCCACCAGTCGGCCATATAGCCTTCCCGGCTTCGGATCGCCGCCATGCCCGCCACGCGGTCCTTCACGGCAGTCGCATCCCTCAACTCCGCCATGTAATGCGCCGCGGCGTCGTCCCGGCGCGCCGTGATCAGCGCATCGAGCGCCTCCTGCCCCAGCGTCTCGCCGATGGCGCGGATCAGCTGCACCGCCAACTCGGCATGGGCATCGGGAAAGCGCGCGTGGCCGGCCTGCGTCAGATGCCAGACCTGGGCCGGCCGGCCCACCCCGCGCGACCGGGCACGGGCCTCGACCAGGCCCTCGGCCGCGAGCCTGCCCAACTGCTGGCGCGCGTTCTCCGCCGTCGTTCCAAGCGCCTGCCCCAATTCCGCCGTGGTCTGGGGACCGTGCGTCTTCAGGACGGTCAACAGCCTGTCGGTCGCAGCCGTCGAGGATGAGGCGCAATTTTCCAAGCCATGACTTGACATATTACCCGCCACCGAATAAACCAAGTTTGTCCTTGGAATTTTAGCCGCTCCGCCATGCCGATGCAATGGCTCGTTGCAATGGCCGGGCGGCCTTGGCGAAGGAGGAAACGATGACCGCTGCGTTCGTTCTGCCCGACCTGCCCTATGCCCCGGATGCGCTCGGGCCGGCGATGTCGCTGGAAACCATGACGCTCCATCACGGCAAGCACCACGCCGCCTATGTCGCCAAGCTCAACGAGCTGGTTCCCGGATCGGCTTTCGCCGGGTTGCCGCTCGAAGAGGTCGTCCGGCGGTCCTTTGCCGATCCGCAGGCCCAGGCCATCTTCAACAATGCCGGCCAGCACTGGAATCACATCCATTTCTGGAGTTGGATGAAGCCGGGCGGCGGCGGGGCGGTTCCCGGCGCGCTGGAGCGCCGCCTCGTCGACAGCTTCGGTTCCGTCGATGCGTTCAGGAGCGGGTTCGTCAAGGAGGGGGTCGCACAGTTCGGCTCCGGCTGGGTCTGGCTCACCGAGGAAGCGGACGGGCGGCTGGCCCTGATGCGCACCCCGAACGGGGAGAACCCGCTGGCGCACGGCCGGCACGCGCTGCTGGGCTGCGACGTCTGGGAGCATGCCTATTACGTCGACTACCGCAACCGCCGTCCCGACTATCTCGCGGCGTTCCTGGAGCAGCTGGTGGATTGGGAAGCCGTGGCCGCGCGCCTGGGACAGGCTCCCGGCGCATCCGTCACGGCGTGATCGTCCCGGCGGCGTTCGGCGGTCATGAGCCGGACGCCGCGCCCACGTGCTTGACGGTTGGTTGGTTGACGGTCGGGGCCGGGGCCGTGGAACGCATGGCACCGGCTTTTCCCGGACCAGTCCGGGTTGGGCCGTTACGGAAGCGTCGACCCGGTTTTCAATTGCGTTTTCGCCGTCTTCGCCCAGCGGCCGGACACCCCGGCCATGGTGGAAAAAGACGGTGGCTGACCTTCGAGCATGGGAGGCTGACGGTCTGGCTTCCGCTATAGGTGCGTTCGAATGCCTGAATGATAACGATTATCATTTGCATGTCAAGCACCATTCGCCGACGCCCGGCTGGAGTTGCGAGCGTTCAAGAGGAAACGCTCGCAACTCCAGCCTTATGTCTGGCGATCGGATTCACGCTTCAAATCGATGGCGATTCTACGCGATCCGATCTAGCCGAGCAGCCGCTCGAACAGGTCGTCGCCGCCCATCTGGCCGCCCTTCAGCATCAACTCCAGCCCATCGACCGCCGGGTCGTCGGCATGGGTGCGGCTGACGGTGACGCCGGGCGCCAGGGTGCAGCGGTAGGACAGCCCCCAGCAGCCGAGCGCCCGCACCGCGAGGCTGGAGGTGTCGCCGCCGGCGATGCCGATCCGGCGCAGCGGCACCCCCCGCAGCGCCACGGCCCGCAGCACCGCGACGACGAACGCCGCGGTGGCGGCGGCGACCCGGCCGGCGCGCGCGGTATCGGCGGTGCCGGGCTCGGCGGGAGCGGTCCAGACCAGGGTGTGGCGGCCGGCGCAGAGCGCGGCGGCGACCTCGTTCAGCAGGGAGGCGGCATAGCCGGGATCGTCGCACAGCGCCGCGGCGTCGGCCCGGATGCGGGTGTAGGAGCCGGCAGCCTCGACCTGCCGGCGCGTCACCGGCGACAGGCTGCCGGCCATCAGGAAGACCGGCGACGCGGCGGGGACGAGCGGCGGCTCATTCTGGACGGTGGCGGAAGACGCCTCGTCCCAATGGGCGGCCAGCGCCTGGGCGACGCTGCTCGGCCCGACCGCCAGCAGGGGGCTGCGGCGGGCATGGCTCCAGATCAGCCGCCCGACCGTGGCGAGGTCGGCGGTGTGCGCCACGTCCAGCAGGACCGCCGGCGGCGCCCCGTCCAAAATCCGTTCCAGCCGGGCGTCGAGGCCGGCGGCGTCGAGGTCGTAGTCGGGATAATGCAGCGCCGCCACGCCCCCCAGCCCCTGCGCCGCGAGATGGCGGCGCAGGTCGGCCTCGGCCATCGGGGTGACGGGGTGGACGCTCATGGTCGGGTGGCGGTCGATGCGGTGGACCGTACCGCCGGTGCCGGCGGCGGCGAACAGGGTGCTGAACAGGCAGTAGCGGCCGATGTTCGGCTGTCCGCCCACCACAGGGCGGAAGCGGTTGGGGAAATGGGGCGTCAGCGTGCGCAGCGCCTCGCCGATGCTGCCGACCGCGGGCGCGCTGTCGAAGGTGGAACAGCATTTGTAATGCATCACCGGCACGCCCAGCGCCGCGAAGAAGCGGCCGACCGGCTCCAACTCCGCCCGCATGGCGTCGGGCGCCATGCTGCGCGCCGCCCCGGCGATGCCGACCGCATCGAGCGGGCCGGCATCGCCCAACCGGGCGACGTCCGGAACGTCGAGGAACAGCAGCGCCCGCCGGCCCGCCTTCGCCAGCGCGGCCAGCGTGTCGGTCGCGCCGGTGAAGTCGTCGCCGTACCAGCCGAGCTTCGGGATCGCCGCCATCGCCCTCAGCCCTTCTTTCCGAAGAAATCCAGGGCGTGGCGCAGCTCCGGCTGCTCCGCGGCGGCATCCTCCAGCCCGCGGCCGGCGCGCACCGCGTCCCAGGCCTGGCGGATGCTGCGCACCCCGGCGGCCGGGCCGTCGGGATGGGCCATGATGCCGCCGCCGGACATGAACAGCAGGTCGGCCGTCCCCACCGCCTCCCAGGTGACAGGCACCGTGCCGGCCCATTGCCCCGACGAGAAGGCGGGCATGACGGCATCGGACGGGCCCGCCGCATCGGTCGCCAGCGGCGCGAGGCAGGCGCGGGCCCCGTCGATCACCTCGGCGTCGGGCTGGGCGAACTTGCCGTCCAGCCCATGCACATGCATGTGGTCGACGCCGGCCAGACGCCACAGCGCCTGATAGGCGTCGAAGCCGATGCCGAGCAGCGGATGGCGCGACAGGGCGCCGAAGCCGTTGCGGTGGCCGTGCAGCACCAGCCCGCTGTGCCGGCGCAGCGTCTGCACCGCCGAATGGCCGCACCAGTTCAGGCTGACCATGATGCAGGACCCGCCCTCGCGCTCCACCAGATCGGCATGGCGGCGCATGGCGTCGGTCTCGTCGGTGATGTTGAAGGCGACCATCACATGCTTGCCGGTGCGGTCCTGGTGGCGGCGCACCCGGTCCATCACCGCGGGGATGCGCCGGGCCAGCGGCGCATGCACCGGATCGGCGCAGATCTCGTCGTCCTTGATGAAGTCGAGCCCGGCGGCGCACAGGGTGCCGACCAGATCGCCGGTCTCCTCGGCCGACAGCCCGACATTGGGCTTGAGGATCGAGCCGACCAGCGGCCCGTCGGCCACCCCGGTCAGCCGCCGGGTGCCGGCGATGCCGTGGACCGGACGGTCGAAGCGGTCGCGGTAGGCCTGCGGCAGCCGCAGGCTCTCCAGCCGCAGGCCGGTCACCTCGCCCAGGTCGTAGAGGTTGCCGGAGACGGTGGCGGCCAGCGTCGGCAGGTTGGCGCCGATGTTGCCGGTCGGGAAGGAAATGGTGACGCGCGCCCGCTGCCACGGGCCGGAATTGCGCTGGCGCTCCAGCCAGCTGTTGGGCAGGGCCGGCGTTTCGGCGACGTCGAGCTTCTCCACCGATTCCACGATGGCGCGGGCGCGGGCGCGCAGGTCGTCGGTCTCGCCATGGACGCGGGTGAAGGTGCCGCAGGACTGCTCGCCCGCCATCACCTCCGCCACCTTGGCCGGGGCGAGGGGGGTTTCGATCAGGTATGTCGCTTCGATGCGGTCGGCGTGCATGGGGGTGGCCTTGTGATGGCGTGAGTTGCTGAGCTGGTTGCCCCCTCCCCATCCCTCCCCCGCTCTCAGCGGACCTTCGGTCCGCCTGTCGCGTCAGCACAAAGCATGGCTTTGTGCGAGAGCTTCGCGGGAGAGGGGGTAGGACGCTTGGTGGCGCGACGTGAATGTCGAAGCGGCGGCAGTCCCCTCTCCCACCGCAGGTGGGGGAGGGTCAGGGAGGGGGCAAAGCGCCCCTTACAGCTTGCTCAGGTCCGGAAAGGGCCGCACCGGGTCGCTGCCGTCCCAGCCCATCGACGCCTCGCGGATCAGGTCGAACATCCTGCCCTTCGGGCCGGCGACCTCCGACAGCTCGATCACCGTGCCGGGATGGTATTCGGTGTCGAAATAGATGAAGCGGCCCTTCTCGCCGACCTCGCCGCTCATCACCGGCTTGAAGCCCTGGCCGAGCAGCCGGTCGAGGTCGGCGTCGTAATCCTCGGTCCAGTAGGCGACATGCTGCAGCCCGGTGTTCCCGGCCTGGAGGAAGTCGCGGTACATCGACGGCGCGTCGTTGCGGGTCTGGATCAGCTCCATCTGCAGCGGGCCGGAATTGGCCAGCGCCACCGAGTTGTGAACCTCGTAGCTCTCGCCGCGGTAGCTGTAGTTCCGGATCGGAACCCGCTCGTTATAGAACCAGGGACCGATGCCGAGCGTGCGGCTCCAATAGTCCATGGCGGCCTCGATGTCGCGCACGACGTAGCCAGCCTGACGGATCTGGCCGAAGAATCGGCTCATTGAAAGAACTCCGGATATGAAGGGGACTTGAGGAAACCGGCGGCTCTCAGCGGGCGCTAGAACCGAGCCCGCCTTCAGCGGGCGAGGAAACCGGTCGAAATCCAGGGGATGGCGGCGACGATCACCAGCCCGACCAGCAGGGCGCCGACATAGCCCCAGATGTGCTTCAGGCCCTCGTCGGGATTGACCTTGCTGATGGCGCAGGCGCCGTAATAGCCGACGCCGAAGGGCGGGGCGAACAGGCCGATGCCCATGGCGAAGATGACGACCATCGCGTAATGCACCTCGTGCACCCCGGCGGCGCGGGCGATGGGGAACAGCAGCGGGCCGAACAGCACGATGGCGGGGATGCCCTCCAGCACGCTGCCCAGGATGATGAAGGCGACGATGGAGATGGCGAGGAAGCCGTAGGCGCCGCCGGGGATGCCGGCCATGAAGGCCGCCAGGTCGGACGAGAAGCCGGACTGGGTCAGGCCCCAGGCCATCGAGGTGGCGCAGCCGACGATGAAGATGATCGCCCCGGTCAGCGATGCCGTCTCGATCAGCATCGGCTTCAGCCGGCGCCAGTCGAACTGGCGGTAGATCAGCAGCCCGACGATTGCGGAATAGGCGATGCCGATGGTCGACACCTCGGTCGCCGTCGCGATGCCTTCGACCACCGCGGCGCGGATGACGAAGGGCAGGGCGATGGCGGGCAGCGCCACCATGGCGAGCCGTCCGATCTCGCGGCCGGGGGTGCGCTCGACATGGCTCAGATCCTCGTTGCGGTAGCGGCGCCAGACGACGAAACACAGGCAGGCGCCGAGCACCACGCCGGGCAGCATGCCGCCGGTGAAGAGTGCCGCGATGGAGACGCCGGTGACGGAACCGATGGTGATCAGCACGATGCTGGGCGGGATGGTCTCGGTCTGGGCGCCGGTCGCCGACAAGAGCGCCACCAGATCGCCCGGAGGGGCGCCGCGCTTCTTCATCTCCGGGAACAGCACCGGGGCGATGGCCGCCATGTCGGCGATCTTCGAGCCGGAAATGCCGGAGACGAGGTACATCGCGCCGATCAGCACATAGGACAGGCCGCCGCGGACATGGCCGAGCAGGCTGGCGAGGAACTGGATCATGGCGCGGGCCATGCCGGTCATCTCGATCAGGAGACCGAGGAAGACGAACAGCGGCACCGCCAGCAGGATCAGGTGGCTCATCCCCTCGTCCAGCCGGCCGACCATCACCAGCAGCGGCGTGGAGGTTGTCAGCGCCAGATAGGAGAAGGTGGCGAGCGCGAAGGAGAAGGCGATCGGCACCCCGGCGAAGACGTTGGCGGCGACCAGCCCGACGAAGAAGATGACGAGGTTGAGCTGCCCCAGCGGCTTCAGCACCGGCCCGGCGACCCAGAAGCCGGCCACGATGACGCCGGTCACCAGCGCCGCCGCCAGCACGGTGCGCGGCCGGGCGACCCGCAGCAGCCGGAACAGCGCCGCCACCAGCATCAGCCCGAGCCCGACCGGCAGGGCGGAGGCCCGCCAGGCATTGGAGACCTCCATCGCCGGGGTGGTGATGAACTGCTCCTCAACCGCGTAGTCGACGGCGTGGTAGAGCACCAGCACCAGGAAGGCGATGGGCGCGGTGATGGCGATGCATTCCAAAAGGCTGCGCGCCTGGGGGCCGACGCGGCTGACGAGGCCGGTCATCCGCATATGCTCGCCCCGGCGCAGCGCCACCACCGCCCCGAGCATCGACAGCCAGAGGAACAGGATCGACGCCAGCTCGTCCGACCAGACCAGCGGGGTGTGGAACAGGTAGCGGGCGGCGACGCCCGCCAGCAGGACGACGATCTCGACCAGCACCAGAAGGCCCGCCACGACCTCCACCCCGACGGACAGGCCGTGGTCGATCTTGCGGAACAACGAAGCGGCACCGCCGGCGGCCCCCTCGGCGGACGCGCCGCCGGGCGCCTCCGCATAGCCGTGGACCGGTTCGGACAGGTGGGACATGGCGGGGGATTCCTTCATGCGACGGGGACCGGAGGGGGGGAGGGATGCGGTCAGGCGAGCTTGCCGACCGCCTCCTCCAGCAGGCCCCACGCCTCGTCGCCGAAGCGGCCCTTCCATTCGCCGTAGAAGCCCGACTCGCGCAGCTTGGCGCGGAAGCTGTCGGGCGACGGCTGGTTGAAGGTCAGCCCCTTCGATTCCAGGTCGGCGCGGACCGAGGCGTTCAGCGCCTTGATGTCGCCGCGCTGGGCCATGCCGGCGTCGTTGATGGCGTTGGCAACCACGGCCTGCATGTCCGCCGGCAGCCCCTTCCAGGCGCGGCCGTTGGCGATGAACCAGAAGCCGTCCCAGATGTGGTTCGACAGCGAGCAGAACTTCTGCACCTCGTACAGCTTGGCGACCTGGATGATCGGCAGCGGGTTCTCCTGCGCATCGACGATCCGGGTCTGCAGCGAGGAATAGACCTCGCTGAACTGCAGGCTGGCCGGGGCGGCGCCGAGGCCCTTGAACATGGAGATGCTGAGCGGGCTGACCGGAACGCGGATCTTCAGGCCGTTCATGTCGGCGGCCGAGCCGATGGCCTTGTCGCCGCTGGTCATCTGGCGGAAGCCGTTGTCCCACATCTTCTCGAAGGCGTAGAGCCCGACCTTGGAGATCGCCTCGCGGACATGGGCGCCCAGCTTGCCGTCCATCGCCTTCCAGACCTGATCGTAGTCGGAGAAGGCGAAGCCCACCGCGTTGATCGCGGCGACCGGGACCAGCGTGGCGATGACCAGCGCCGACGGCGTGAAGAAGGTCAGGCCGCCGCTGCGCACCTGCGACAGCATGTCGGTGTCGCCGCCGAGCTGGTTGTTGGGGAAGATCTTGACCGAGACCTTGCCGTTCGACTCTTTGGCGATGCGCTCCGCCGCCTCCTGGGCGCGGACGTTCAGCGGGTGGCTCAGCGGCAGGTTGTTGCCGTATTTCAGGTCGAACTCGGCGGCGCGCGCGATGTGCGGCATGCCGATGACGGCGCCGGCCGCACCGAGCGCCGGAAGCACCGCCGGAGCGGTCGCCATCGCCTTCAGCATCTTGCGGCGGGTCAAACTGGTCATTGTCCATCCTCCCATTGGGTTGCGGCCGATGGTGTTTTCCGGCCTTGCGTTTCTGATGTGATCTGATGTCAATTGATGATTGTTGAATGGACGGTAGGTCCGCAGCCGATCAGTGTCAAACACGAATGATGATGGTTTTTGATGGTTTCGCTGAAGAATGAACCGGAAGCCGCCACCCTGTCGCGCGCCCTGCCGCGGGTGGTCGACATCGCGCAGGCGGCGGGCGTGTCGACCGCGACGGTCGACCGCGTGCTGAACCACCGGCCGGGGGTGCGCGCCGCCACGGTGCAGCGGGTGCTGAAGGCGGCGGCGGATCTCGACTATCTGCCGGAATCCGAGCTGCATCCGGCGGTGGCGGCCAAGCCGATGCGGCTGTCCTTCCTGCTGCCGGCCGGCAACAACCGCTTCCTGACCGGGCTCGGCGAGATGATCCGCCGCGCCGACGCCCTGCTCGCCCCGCAAGGGGTGAAGGCCCAGGTCGAATTCATCAAAAGCTTCAATCCGGAACTGCTGGCCCGCAGCCTGTTCCAGCACGGCCGGCGGGCCGACGGCGTCGCCTTCATGGCGCTGGAGCATCCGGCGGTGCGCGAGGCGGTCGACGCGCTGGCCGAGCGCAACGTGCCGGCGGTGACGCTGATCTCCGACATCCTGAACTGCCGGCGGGCCGGCTATGTCGGGCTGGACAACCGGGCGGCGGGCCGGACGGCCGGCTATCTGATCGCGCGCTTCCTCGGGCGGCGGACGGCCAAGGTGGCGATGATCGCCGGCAGCCTCAGCTACCGCGCCCACGAGGACCGCGAGATGGGCTTCCTGCATGTCCTGAAGGAGGTCGCGCCCGGCATCGAGGTGGTGGGCCTGCGCGAGGGCCATGACGACGAGGGCAAGAGCTACCGCCAGACCCGCATGCTGCTCGGCCTGCATCCCGACCTTGCCGGGGTCTACAACATCGGCGGCGGGGCGGAGGGGGTGGCCCGCGCGCTGAAGGAGACGCGGCGGGAACGCGAGATCGTCTTCGTCGGCCACGGCCTGACCAACGAGACGCGCGCGATGCTGATCGACGGCACGCTGGACGCGGTCATCACCCAGGACCCGCGCAACACGCTGTCGGCCTGCGTCGGCATCTTCACCAACCTGCGCGCCGGACGGCCAGCCATGCAGGGGGTGGAGACGCCGCGCGGCGAAGTGATCTTCCGCGAGAACCTGCCGCAGGGCATGCTGCCGGACGAGTGACCCGAACCAGCGCCGGAAAGCCGATGCCCGAAAGCATGAAGGATACCCCCGCCCTCTCCGCCCAGCCCGCCCCCCTGCCCGTCCTCGACGCCGTCGCCGGACGGCGCAGCGTGCGCGCCTTCCTGCCGACCCCGGTGGAGCGCGAGACGGTTCTGCGCATCCTCGACCTCGCCGCCCGCGCGCCGAGCGGCTCCAACATCCAGCCCTGGAAGGTGCACGCCATCGCCGGGGAGGCGCGCGCCGCCCTGTCGGCGGAACTGCTGGCCGCCCATGAGGCGGGAGATCCCGAGGTGCCGGAATATCCCTATTATCCAGAGCACTGGCGCGAGCCCTATCTCGCCCGGCGCCGCGCGGTGGGCTGGGCGCTCTACGGCGCGCTCGGCATCGGCAAGGGCGACCGCGAGCGGATGGCGCGGCAGCATGGCCGCAACTGGCTGTTCTTCGGCGCTCCGGTCGGGCTGTTCTTCACCATCGACCGCGACATGGGCAAGGGCGCCTGGCTCGACCTCGGCATGTTCATGCAGACCGTGATGCTCGTCGCCCGCGGCTTCGGGCTGGAGACCTGCCCGCAGGCGGCCTTCTGCTACCGCCATGCGATCACCGCCCGCCATCTCGGGCTGCCGGACACCGAGATCATCGCCAGCGGCATGGCGCTCGGCCATGCCGACCGGTCGGCACCTGAGAACAACTTCCCGACGGAGCGCGAGCCGGCGGAGGGTTTCACCCGCTTCACCGGGTTCTGAGACCGGCGCAATCGCACCGGGACATCGAAGCGCCACGGGAGGGGCGACTGCCACGACGAAGGGCGTCGCCCTCCCTCCCGAAGCCATCCCGGCTTGCCCGGGAAGCCGCCGCCAGGCTGGGTTTCCGGACCGTTCGGCGGCTGGCCGTCGGGGTGGCGGGGATGGCGGAGGCTTTGGACGGTGATTGCAAGATGGAACGGGTTGCAAGCGTCATTCGGCCGCTCAACCGCTGCCATTCGATCCGGGATGCGTTTGATGTGGGCGATTTAACAGCCTTGCGTTTGCGGGTGCGTCGTTCGACGCAGCGGCCCGCCGAAAGCTGGGACGTTTCACCAAACGAGCGGGAAAAGCCCTGAAATCGTACTCAGCGGAGGATCAAGCGGTGAAGCTGGGCCGTTGGATGCGTCAACGGAGCAGTCCCGAGGCCCATAATGGAACGCCTGCGCCTTTACTGGAGCTTCATCCGCGCGAGCCTCTGGTTCGTGCCGCTGCTGATGAGCATTGCAGCGGTTGCATTGGCCGTCCTGCTGCTGACCTCGACCGGAATGCCGAGCGACAGTGCCGCCGAGTTCTGGCTGCTCTACAGCGGCGATGCCGACAACGCCCGCAGGCTGCTGGGGGCGCTCCTGTCCGGCATGATCACCATGAGCTCGCTGGTCGTCTCGATCACCGTGGTGGTGCTGACATTGGCCGCCGGGCAGCTCGGGCCACGGATGGTCCGCAATTTCATGGGCGATTGGCCGACACAAGTCGTGATCGGTCTTTTCGTCGCGACGATCCTCTACCTGCTTGTCGTGTTCCGTACCATCGGCGACACGACGGGGGATGGCGTCCCACATCTGGCCGTTTCGGTCGGCACCGGCCTTTCGGCGCTGTGCATGTTCGTGCTGCTGTTCTATGTGCACCGGCTGGCCCGATCAATCATGTACGACAACGCCGTACGCGATGTGACGGCCCAGCTGGAGCGTTCCATCGCCCGATTGGTCGACAGCAAGGAGCCGGTAGCGGCCGATATTGCTGCCCCCGGCGAGGGTGCCGCCTGGGTCTGCCTGGGCCGGCACGGCTACGTTCAAGCCATCGGGTTCGACCGCTTGGCCGATGAGGCTCGGCGCGCCGACGCGGTGATCTGGCTCGGCGTGCGGCCCGGTGACTATGTGCTGGCGCGCGGGCGGCATGTTGCGGTGCACCCACCCTCAGCTTGCAACGACACGCTGATCTCGGCAATCCGCGGAGCCGTCGTCCTCGGCTCCGAGCGGACGCCGGTCCAGGACCTGGAGTTCGGCATCCGTCAACTGGTGGAGATCGCTCTTCGCGCACTATCGCCGGGTATCAACGACGTATTCACATCCATCGCGGTGATTGACAATCTCACGTCGGCACTTGCGCGTCTCTACGAGACGCCTCTTGAGCCGTCCGTGCACAAAGATGCCGATGGCCGTGTCCGTGTGCATTGCGCGCTGATGGGATACGAGGCCATCGTGCGGACTGCCTTCGACCAGATCCGCCACGCGGGGAGAACCACGCCGTTTGTCCTGATCCATCTGGCCGAGGCAATCGGGCGCCTCGCCTCTTATGCCGGCACGGAAGAACGGGCAAAGCCGCTTTTCGACCAGCTCGACTTCATCCGTGCCAGCGGTGAGCGGCACATTGAGCTTGCTGCGGATCTGGACCTGCTGCGCGCACGCTGCCGCACCGCGCGCGGCTACCTGGAGCAGGAACTCGCCAAACCTCGCGCCGCGATGCCGTCAGAACAACGGACGTGACTTGCATCGACCTGCCTCGGGACGGCACACGGCTTTCGTCGGTGCGATATGGCATCGGACAAGACCGAAAGCGTGACGGGGAAATCAGAGTGTCGCGAAAGGGCGTGTTTCCGTCATCCCCGCGCAGGCGGGGATCCAGGGGTCGCATGGGGGATTTGCCGGAAAAGCCCGGCTCCCGCCTTTGCGGGAAGCTCGACCGCCCCGGGTCCTGGCCCCGCTCCCGCGCCGCCTCACCCGCCGGGAGCCGTGCTCAGGGCCGCGACCACCGCGTCCTGCAGGCGGGCGGGCTGGATCGGCTTGTGCAGCAGGGCGCATTGGGCGCCGGCCGCCTCGCGCAGGCGGTCGGCCGAGGTGTCGCCGGTCAGCAGGATGCCCGGCACGTCGCGCGACAGGCGGCGGCGCACCATGTCCATCACCATCAGCCCGGTGGTCCCCTCCGGCAGCCGGTAGTCGGCTAGGATCAGGTCGGGCACATCGCCGGCTTCGGCCAGATCGTCGAGCAGGCCGTCGGCCTCGGGGCCGCTGCCGGCCTCGGCCACGCGGTAGCCCCACTCCTCCAGCATCAGCACCAGCGCCATGCGGATGACGGCATCGTCCTCCACCAGCATGATCAGCCGGTCGGTGCCCTCGCCGGACGGCTTGCCGCCGCCGCCGGTGCCGGCCTGCTCGCGGCCGCCGGGCCGGCCCCCGGTCAGCGGCAGGGTGACGGTGAAGCGGCTGCCGCGGCCGAGCGAGGAGGTCACGTCGATGACGCCGCCCAGCATGGTGACCAGCCGCCTGGCGATGCTCAGCCCCAGCCCCAGCCCTTCCCGGCGGTCGCGGGCGGCGTTGCCGACCTGGAAGAAGTCCTGGAAGATGCGGTCGACATGCCGGTCGGCGATGCCGATGCCGCTGTCCCACACCTCGATCTGCAAGCGGTCGCCGCGGCGGCGCGCGCCCAGCAGGATCCGACCGCCGGGGGCATAGCGCAGCGCGTTGGCCAGCAGGTTGCGCAGCACCCGCTCCAGCAGGCCGGGATCGGTCCGGGTGGTCAGCGGCGGCGCCACCATGCGCAGGTGCTGGCCGCTCCGTTCGGCAAGGGGAGCGAATTCGCCGTGCAGGCGGGTCAGCAGGGCACGGACATCGACCGGCTCGGGGTTCGGCGCGACCAGGCCGGCCTCCAGCCTGGAGATGTCGAGCATCCCGTCCAGCATGCCGCCCAGCCCGCCGAGCGAGGATTGGATCTGCTCCGCCATCCGCCGGGCCTCGCCGGACAGGCTTTCCTTCAGCAGCAGGTCCGACAGCAGCACGAGCGCCTGCACCGGCTGGCGCAGATCGTGGCTGGCCGCCGCCAGGAAGCGCTCGCGGGCGTCGAGCGCGACGTTCAGCTCGCGCTCCAGCGCCTTCACCGCGGTGATGTCGGCGACGCTGGACACCACCGCCTCGACCCGGCCCGCCGGATCGGCGACGGGATGGCTCGATACCCTGAGCCAGCGGGTCGGGGCGGTCGCCTCGTCGCCTTCGACCACGCCGACGATGCGCTCCACCACCGGCCTGCCGCTGTGCGCCGCCTCCGCCGCCGGGGGCAGCCCGTGCATCCGGTTGCCGTTGGCGTCGATGAAGCGGCGCCCGGCGGTGGTCGGGACCAGGGTGTCGGGGGCGGTCGCCGGAGCCAGCCGGCCGTCGCCGTCATAGCCCGGCGCGGTGGGGTCGAGCAGCGGCCGGGCCGGGCCGCCCAGCAGCCGCTCCGCCATCGCGTTCGCCAGCAGGCTGCCGCCGTCGGCGGAGATCATCGCCAGCGCGTCGTGCAGCGACTGCACCAGCACCCGGTGCCGCCGCTCGCTGAGATTCAGCGCCGCTTCCGCCGAGCGCCGGGCGGTGACGTCGCGGAAGGCGACGACGGCACCCTGGATGCGCTCCGCAACCGGGGCGGCCAGCGGGGCGAAGCCCTTGCCGGAGGCCAGGATCGGCGAGACGGAGACCTCCACCTGCATCAGGCCGCCATCCTGCCGCCGCAGCCGCTCGCAGACGACGCTGCGCGGCCGGCCGTCGGTCAGCGACAGCGACAGCGCCCGCGCGGCACCGCCCTCCGCCACGCCCTCCGCGGCACCCTCCATCTCCGGATCCGGGCCGGCCAGCAGGTCGGACGGCGGGCGTCCGATCAGGTCGAGGTCGAGGCGCCCGGTCATCGCCGTCGCCGCGGCGTTGACGAAGCGGATGCGCCCGTCGGCGTCCACCCCCAGGATGCCGTCGCCGACCGATTGCAGGATGTGGTGGTAGTCGGCCCGCGCCCGCTCGGCGTCGTCGCGCGCCTGCTGGACCTCGCGCAGCCAGAGATTCCGCTCGGTCACGTCGGTGATGGTCAGCAGCACGTCGCCACGGTCGCCGTCGTCCAGCGCCACGCTGCGGGCGTCGGTCAGCCCGTCGATGACCGCGCCCTGCGGCCCGACATAGCGGAACTCCTGCCGGACCCATTGCCCGGTCTCGCGCAGCCGGCCGAGCGCGGTGAACAGGCGGCCATGATCCAGCCTGTCGACCAGCAGGGTCAGGGGCCGTCCCTTCAGCCGCAGCATCGGCAGGCCGAACTGCCGCTCGGCCGCGGCGTTGGCCTCGCCGACGATGCTGGCGGCGTTCACCGCCAGACAGGCCAGCGGCACCGACTGGAACAGCTGGAGATATTGCAGGCGCGACGCCTCCAGCGCCTGCTGGGCGCCGCGCAGCTCCTCGTTCTGGATCTCCAGCTCCGCCTGATGGACATAGAGCTCGTGCAGCAGCTCCTTCATCGAGGTGGCGGTGAGGTCCGCCGCCTCGACACCGCCGCCAAGGGCGGTTTCGGCACGCCGCCGCAAACGGCCGGAGGACTCGTCGCTCATCGTTTCCCCGTGCCCCCGGCATTGATTCCACCCAGCTGCAACTCCATCAGCTTGCGGTTGGTGATGTCGATGTGGCTTACGACGATGCCGCCGCTGCCGTCGTTCAGGCGGTTCGCATGCATCAGGAACCAGCGCCGCTCGCCCGGCGAATGGCAGGGATATTCGATGGTGAAGCCGTCGGCTTCGCCGTCCAGCATGCGGCGGAGCCCGTCATGCACGGCGCGGCCGATCCCGCCCTCCTCGCCATCTCCGTCCCCTGCCCCTCCCCCGTCCGGGGCGAGGCAGACGTCGAGATAATTCGTGCCGACGCCGCAGCGGTCCAGCGCCGGGGCGCCGTTGCGCTCGGCGAAGCCGCGCCACGCCGCGTTGACCATGACGATCCGGCCCTGCCGGTCGGTGACGGCGATATGCTCCGGCAGGCTGTCGAGCACGCTCTGCAGCCGCTCCTCCGCCCGCTTGGTGTCGGTGACGTCGACGAAGGTCACCACCACCCCGGCCACCCGGCTCTTGTCGGTCAGGTAGGGCAGGATGCGGGTCAGCACCCAGCGCGCGCCCGGCCCGCCCCCGTCGCGCAGGCGGGAACCGTGCAACCGGTAATCGTGCAATTTGACGTGGCGTTCCACCGGCTCGCTGCCCCGGAACACCGCCTCGATGTCGGCCAGGAACTCCGGATAATCGATGTTGGTCGACAGGTGCGCGATGGAGCGGCCGATGTCGCGCGGGATGATGTTGATGAAGCCGGCCGCCGCCGGGGTGAAGCGGCGGATGACGAAGTCGTCGTCGAGGAACACCGTGCCGATCTCGGTCGAGAGCAGCAGATTGTCGAGGTCGTTGGTGATCTCCGTCAGCTCCTCGACCTTCGCCTGGTATTCGGCGTTGACCGAGTAGAGCTCCTCGTTCACCGACTGCAACTCTTCATTGGTGCTTTGCAACTCCTCATTGGAGGCGAGAAGCTCCTCGTTGGTGGCCTGGAGCTCCTCGTTGGCGGTTTCCAGCTCCTCGATGGTCGCCTGGAGATTCTCGCCGCGCGACAGCAGCTCCTGCTCCAGCCCGCGGATGCGCTCGGCGGCGTCGGCATTCAGGTCGAAGTCGGACTCGCGCATCGGCAGGGTTGGCACGTCGGCGCGGTCCAGCACCACCAGGGCGAAGCGGCGCCCGGTCTTGCGCACGGCATAGGGCTGCACCCGCAGGCCGATGGCGGCGATGCCCTCGCGGTCCTTGACCGGGATACCGGACAGCGAGAACTCCTCGCCCGACCGGAAGGCGCGGTTCAACGCCGTGCCGGTCACCATGGCGACCGACGAGGGCAACAGCTTCAGCACGTTCAGCGTCGCCCCGCCGGGCGGCAGCTTGAGCAGGGCGGAGGCGTCGCCGAACACATGCATGATGTTGTGCTGTTCGTCGACCAGCAGGCAGGGCGGCACATAGGCCTTCATCAGCGCGCCGATCGCCTCGTCGATGGCGGCGCCCTCGTCCAGCGCATGGCCGCCGCCGAGGCCTCCCCCATAGCTCCCACCCTGGGCCAGGCCGTCCCCGCCAGGGCGGGACGGCAGGTCGGCGACGGTCGGCACCAGCAGCCGCGACAGCCGGAAGGACCCGGCGCGCAGGCTCTGGTAAATCTTGTTGCGGCTGTCGATGGTGTGGAAGTCGGGCTGCAGGTCGCCCAGCGTCTCGCTGGTGCCGAGGAACAGGAAGCCGCCCTGGCGCAGCGCGTACTGGAACAGGCCCAGCACCTTGCGCTGCAGCGGCTGGTCCATGTAGATCAGCAGGTTGCGGCAGCTCAGCAGGTCGATCTTGGTGAAGGGCGGGTCGCGCATGATGTTGTGCGCGGCGAACACCACCATGCGGCGGATGTCGCGCGCCACCACATAGGTCTCGCCGCGCAGGGTGAAGAAACGGGCGAGCCGCTCCTGCGACACATCCTCGGCTATTGCGCGCGGATACTCGCCGAGGCTGGCATGCTCGATGCTATCCTTGTCGATGTCGGTGGCGAAGATCTTGACGTCGACATTGCGGCCCATCCGCTCCTGCGCCTCGGCGAACAGGATGGCGATGGAATAGGCCTCCTCCCCGCTGGCGCAGCCGCAGACCCAGACGCGGATCATGTCGAGCGGGCTGCGGTTCGCCAGCAGTCCGGGGATCACCTTGTCGGCCAGCACGCGGAAGGCGGCCTCGTCGCGGAAGAAGCGGGTGACGCCGATCAGCATCTCCTTGTAGAGGCTGACCGTCTCCGCACTGTTCCGCCGCAGCAGGGCGGCATACTCCTCCATCGAGTCCAGCCCGGCGCCCTGCATCCGCCGCTCGATCCGCCGCAGCAGGGTCGCCAGCTTGTAATGCGAGAAATCGACCCCGGTGACCGACCGGATGACCGCGACGATCTGGGCCAGCGGGTCGTCGCCGTCGTCGCGCGGCCTGCGGGTCGGCAGGGGACGGGCGCGGGTCAGCGCCCTGCGCGCATGTTCGATCAGCTTGGCCGGCAACTCGTCCGGCGGCAGGATGGCGTCGATCTGGCCGGCGGCGAGCGCGCTGCGCGGCATGCCGTCGAACTGCGCGGTTTCCGGCCGCTGCACGGCGGTGAAGCCGCCGGCCGCCTTGATCGCCATCAGGCCGCGGGTGCCGTCCGACCCGGTGCCCGACAGGATGACGCCGAGCGCGAGCGGCCCCTGGTCGCGCGCCAGCGCCGTCAGGAAGATGTCGATCGGCAGGCTGAGGCCGCTGCCCGCATCCTTGGCGGTCAGGCGCAGGCGGCGGTCCTCGATGCTGAGATGCTTGGCCGGCGGCAGCAAATAGACGGTGTTGCGCTGCACCGGAACGCCGTCGGTCGCCTGCACCACCTCCATCGCCGTGTGCTTGGCCAGCAGGTCGACCATCAGGCTCTTGTGCACCGGCGACAGGTGCTGGACCACGACATAGGCGAGGTCGCTGTCGCCCGGCACCGCGGCGAAGAACCGCTGCAACGCCTCCAGCCCGCCGGCCGAGGCGCCGATCCCGACGATGCAGCAGGCCGGCTCGGTCCGCAACTCACCCTCCGGCCGGAGATCCGGGACCGATACGGTCGCGGCATCGGACTCCTGTGCCGCGATATCGTTCCGGGAGGATTGCGTAACCGGGTTGTCCGATGTCACGGCGTTAAACGAGTCCCTTCAGGTCGATAGACCAAACGAAGCACAGGCTATATCCGTCCGATTCCGATAAATCAACTTGCCTTTCGGAAAGCGCGAGGCTTCCGTGTCATCGTTTCAATTGGCATCCTCGACCCGATCTATCGATTCGACTTTGGTTTTATAACCAATGTATGAGTCCGATTTTTCATTCGCGGCTCTGACGGTTCGCCGGCCGCAAGTCCGGGAAAGCCGGGCATAGGGACCTGACGCGGCCGAAAATCCTGCTATGTTTGCGGCTTGCGCATCATCATGCGATGCGTCCGGACGATGGGCGGCAGCGGGAACGGGATATGAGCTTCACCTCGATCTATCGGCACGGCTTCGCGCGGGTGGCGGCCTGCACCACCCGCTGCACCCCGGCCGACCCGGCGGCGAATGCCGCCGCGATCCTCGACGCGGCGCGCGCCTGCCACGACAAGGCGGTGGCGGTGGCCCTGTTCCCCGAACTGGCGCTGTCGGGCTATGCCATCGACGACCTGCTGATGCAGGATCCGCTGATCGACGCCGTAGAGCGGGCGATCCTGGAACTGGTGCAGGCGTCGGCCGATCTGATGCCGCTGTTGCTGGTCGGCGCCCCGCTGCTGCATGAGGGGCGGCTCTACAACACGGCGGTGGCGATCCACCGCGGCCGGCTGCTGGGGGTGGTGCCGAAGCTGCATCTGCCGAACTACCGCGAATTCTACGAGCGCCGCTGGTTCGCGTCCGGCACCGGCACGGCGGGCGGGACGATCCGCGTCGGCGGCCTGACCGCCCCCTTCGGCCCCGACCTGCTGTTCGCGGCGGAGGACCGGCCGGGACTGGTCGTCCATGCCGAGATCTGCGAGGATCTGTGGGTCGCGGTGCCGCCGAGCGCCACGGCGGCGCTGGCCGGCGCCACGGTGCTGACCAACCTGTCGGCCAGCAACATCACCATCGGCAAGGCCGACACCCGCCGGCTGCTGGCCCAGTCGCAATCGGCGCGCTGCCTCGCGGCCTATCTCTATTCGTCGGCCGGGACGGGGGAATCGACCACCGACCTCGCCTGGGACGGCCAGACCTCGATCTTCGAGAATGGCGAGATGCTGGCGGAAACCGACCGTTTCCCCGACGGCGCCCAGATGGCGGTCGCCGACGTCGATCTCGACCTGCTGCGGCAGGAGCGGCTGCGCCAGGGCACCTTCGACGACAACCGCAGGCTGCACGGAGGTGCCACCGGAGGTTTCCGCACCGTCGCCTTCCGGCTCGATCCGCCCGGCGAGGATGTCGGGCTGCTGCGCGTGGTGCCGCGGCTGCCCTTCGTCCCGGCCAATCCGGAGCGGCTGGAGCAGGACTGCTACGAGGCCTACAACATCCAGGTCGCCGGGCTGGTGCAGCGGCTGCGCGCCGCGCGGATCGAACGGGTGGTGATCGGCGTGTCGGGCGGGCTGGACAGCACCCATGCGCTGATCGTCGCCGCCCGCGCCATGGACCGGCTGGGGCTGCCGCGGACGGGCGTCCTCGCCTACACCATGCCCGGCTTCGGCACCAGCGACGGCACCAGGTCCAACGCCTGGCGGCTGATGACCGCGCTTGGGGTGACGGCGCGGGAGCTCGACATCCGGCCGGCGGCCAACCAGATGCTGCGCGACATGGAGCATCCCTATTCCCGCGGCGAGGCGGTGTACGACATCACCTTCGAGAATGTGCAGGCGGGCCTGCGCACCGACTATCTGTTCCGGCTGGCCAACCAGCATGACGGCATCGTGCTCGGCACCGGCGACCTGTCGGAACTGGCTCTTGGCTGGTGCACCTACGGCGTCGGCGACCAGATGTCCCACTACAACGTCAATGCCGGCGTGCCCAAGACGCTGATCCAGCATCTGATCCGCTGGGTCGGCCGCACCGGGCAGTTCCAGGCCGAGGTGTCGCAGACGCTCGACGCCATCCTGAAGACCGAGATCTCGCCGGAACTGGTGCCGGCCGGCTCCGACAAGGCGCTGCAAAGCTCGGAATCGGTGGTCGGGCCCTATGATTTGCAGGATTTCACCCTGTATTACGTGCTGCGCCACGGCTTCCGGCCGGCGAAGATCGCCTTCCTCGCCCGCCATGCCTGGTCGGACCCGGAGCGCGGCGACTGGCCGGAGGGCTACCCGCTGGAGAAGCGCCGCGCCTACAACCCGGCCGAGATCCGCGACTGGCTGCGCGTGTTCCTGCGCCGCTTCTTCGGCTTCAGCCAGTTCAAGCGGTCGGCGATGCCGAACGGGCCGAAGGTGTCGGCCGGCGGCTCGCTCTCGCCGCGCGGCGACTGGCGGGCGCCGTCGGACGGCAACGCCCGCATCTGGCTGGAGGAGCTGGAGCGCGACGTCCCGGCGGAATAGGGAGCGGGGGAGGGTGATGCCCTCTCACGCCCCGGGAGAGGGAGCCATATGTGCCTGCTGCGGGAGCGCCGACGATGCCCGCACCGACGCGAGGGTCAGGCCGTGCCAGTAGAGGTCCAGCAGCGCCGCCGGCATGCCGCCCTCCCCCTGGCCGTCCATCGGCAGGATGGCCGAGGCGTGGGCCAGCGCCGCGGCGGCGGCGTTGGCGCTGCGCGACACCGCGTCGCCCAGCAGCTCCAGCGTCCGGCCAAGGGCGGCGGCGTCGAAGCGCAGCAGGGCGGGCGCCACGGTGATCTGCGCCTCGCCGCCGCGCAGCCGGCCGACCGCGATGTAGACATGCAGCAGGTCGGGCCGGTCCTCCGGCCGCAGCAGGGCGGCGACGATGCGGTTGCCGGTCAGCGGGCCGCTGCCGTCGAACTCGTACATCGTTGCGCGTTCGCCCTGGCGGGTGGCGGCGAGGCCGGCAAGGCGGGCGGCCGGCGGCTCGGCGCTGCGGCGGGCGGCCTCCTCGAACAGGGCGGGATGGCTGCCGCCCTCGCTCAGCACCACCAGCGGCGCGTCGGTCGCCGCGGCGGCGGCCAGCAGCCGGGCGAGCGCGGCGAAGGGGTCGGCGTCCGCAGCAGCAGCATCCGCCCCGGCGGCCTCCAGCAGGCCGGCGCCGCGGCGCAGCATCGCCTCGGCAAAGCTGATGTCGAAGTCCATGGTCCGAACCCTCCCCTCTTCCGCGTGACCGGCTCCTTTTAGGCCGGGGCGGCGTCCGGGCTCAACAGCGGATGCCCCCGCCCCGCTTCAATGATAGCCGAAGCCGCCCGTCACCTTGCCGCGGAAGACCCAGTAGGAATAGGCGGTGTAGCCGAGGATCGACGGAATCAGGAAGGCCATGCCGACCAGCAGGAAAATCTGCGTCTCCGGCGGGGCCGCCGCCTGCCAGACGGTGACGCCGGGCGGGATCAGCGTCGGCCACAGGCTGATGGCGAGGCCGAGATAGGACAGGCCGAACAGCGCCATCGACAGGACGAAGGGGGCCACCTCCCGCCCGTCGGCGACGGCCCGCCACAGGGCGACGGCCAGCGCGGCGGTGACGATCGGCACCGGCGCCAGCAGGATCAAATTGGGCATCGAGAACCAGCGCTCGGCGATCTGCGGCAGCAGGAAGGGCGTCCACAGGCTGACCGCCAGGACCCCGGCCAGCACCACCAGCATCAGCCGGCGCGCCATCCGGTAGCACCAGTCCTGCAGCGGCCCGACGGTCCGCCAGATCAGCCAGGTCGCCCCCAGCAGCGCATAGCCGGCCACCAGCGCCGCGCCGCAGAACAGGCTGAAGGGCGACAGCCAATGCAGCATGCCGCCGGCGAACTGCCGCCCCTCCACCGGGATGCCCTGGATGAAGGAGCCCAGCACGACGCCCTGCGCGAAGGTCGCCAGCACCGACCCGACGAAGAAGGAGCGGTCCCACCAATGCCGGCCCGCCCGCGCCTTGAAGCGGAACTCGAAGGCGACGCCGCGGAAGATCAGGGCGATCAGCATCAGCAGCAGCGGCAGATACATCGCCGGCAGCACCACCGCATAGGCGATGGGAAATGCCGCGAACAGCCCCGCCCCGCCCAGCACCAGCCAGGTCTCGTTGAAGTCCCAGACCGGCGCCACCGTGGTCATCATGGTGTCGCGGTCCTCCCCGCTCGGCGCGAAGGGGTAGAGGATGCCGATGCCGAGGTCGAAGCCGTCCATCAGCACATACATGAACACCGCGAAGCCGACGATACCGACCCAGATCAGGGTCAGCAGGCTGCCTTCCGCAATTTCCTGCATCGGTCTACTCCGCGGCTTCGGTGGATGGATCGGATCCCGACAGCGGCCGTTTCGCGCTCCGCGCCTCCGGCGGCGGCCGGTCCCCGACGGTGGACGGCCCGGCGCGCAGCAGGCGGATCAGGTAATAGGTGCCGGCCCCGTAGATGACGGTGTAGGCGACGACGAAGGAGATCAGCGAGACCAGCGCGGCCTCCGTCGTCAGCGACGGCGTCACCGCGTCGGCGGTGCGCAGATGGCCGTAGACGGCCCAGGGCTGGCGCCCGATCTCGGTGGTGAACCAGCCGGCCAGGATGGCGACGAAGCCGATGGGCATGCAGCCGACCAGCAGGCGGTGGAAGCGGTCGCTGCCGTAGAGCCGGCCGCGGACGCGCAGGACCAGATGGGTCGCGGCGACCGCCAGCATCAGGACGCCGATGGCGACCATCAGGCGGAAGGTCCAGAAGACGATGGCCGGGCTCGGCCGCTCGTCGGCGGGGAACTGCTTCAGGCCGGGCACGGCGCCGTCGATGTCGTGGGTCAGGATCAGGCTCGACAGGCCGGGGATGCCGATCTCCCACCGGTTGGTCTCAGTCTCCACGTCGGGGATGGCGAACAGCACCAGCGGCGCGCGGGGGCCGCCCTCCCAACTGCCCTCCATCGCGGCGATCTTGGCCGGCTGGTGTTCCAGCGTGTTCAGCCCATGCTGGTCGCCCAGGAAGATCTGCAGAGGCGCCAGCACGGTGATCAGGCTCAGCGCCATGCCGAGCCCGATCCGCGCATGCTCGACATGGCGGCGCTTCAGCAGGTACCAGGCGCTGATGCCGGCGACGACGAAGCCGGTGGTCAGGAACATCGCCGTCACCATGTGGGCGAGGCGGTGGGGGAAGGACGGGTTGAACACCACCTGCCACCAGTCGGTGACGAAATAGCGGCCGTCGCGGATCTCGAAGCCGGCCGGCGTGTGCATCCAGCTGTTGGCCGACAGGATCCAGAAGGACGACAGCAGCGTCCCCAGCGCCACCAGGCAGGCCGCCATCAGGTGGATGCCGCGCGGCACCCGGTCGCGCCCGAACAGCAGGATGCCGAGGAAGGCGGCCTCCAGGAAGAAGGCGGTGACGACCTCGTACTGGATCAGCGGCCCCAGCACATTGCCGACCGTGTCCGACCAGCGGCTCCAGTTGGTGCCGAACTGGTAGGACATGACGATGCCCGACACCACGCCCAGCCCGAAGGACAGCGCGAAGATGCGGGTCCAGAACTCCGACAGGCTGCGGTAGATGCCCTTGCCGGTGCCGACCCACAGCGCCTCCAGCAGCGCGATCCAGCAGGCGAGCCCGACGGTGAAGCTGGGGAACAGGATGTGGAAGGAGATCGTGAACGCGAACTGGATCCGCGACAGGATCAACGGGTCGAGGTCCATGGCCGCCGCCCCTTGTGGTTGGCCCTTGCGATTGGCGAGCGAAGCCACGGGCCGGAACCGGGAACAGCGCGGCGGCGGCCGTGGCAAGACCCCATGTAGGGTGGGAGATCCGCCCGGAAAGGGGACTAGTCCCTTGGCTCAGGCCGCGACGCCGATGGGGGATCGACGGAGGGGTAAGGGGATCCGGCCTAATGCGGCGGATAGACCGCGGTGATGCCGGAAATGATGGTCTGCGCCGCCAGCGCGGCCAGCACGATGCCGAGCACCCGACTGACCGTGTGGATCACCGTGCGGCCGAGCAGCCGGCCCACCCGGTCGGCGCCCAGCAGGATCAGCGTGACCCCGCCGATCACGGTGGCCGCCGCCCCCAGCACGCTGGCCTGACCCGCCACCGTGCCGCCGGCGCGGTCCATCAGCAGCAGGATCGAGGTGATGGCGCCCGGCCCGGCGATCAGCGGCACCGCCAGCGGGAACACCGCGACGTCGTGGGCGTCCTCGTCGGTCATCGCCTCGCCGGTGTCGCGCTCCTTGCGTTCGGAGCGCTTGGCGAACAGCATCTCGAAGGCGATCCAGAACAGCAGCGCCCCGCCGGCGATGCGGAAGGCCGGCATTTCGATGGAGAGCGTCTCCAGCACGACCTTGCCGAAATAGGCGAAGAAGACCAGCACGACGAAGGCGATGGCGGTGCCGCGCAGCGCGATGATGCGCTTGTGGCGGTCCTCGAAACCGCGGGTCAGCGCGATGAACAGCGGCACCAGCCCCGGCGGATCGACGACGACGAAGAAGACGACGAGGTTGCTGATATAGTCCGACAAGGCGGCCCCGCCCGGCTGGGTTCACGGATTCGACGGGCCGATCATAGGCGTGGCCGCAGGCGCCGTCACCTCCTCGATCAGCGCCGGGGCGAAGGTCTCGATCCCCTGCAGCCCCGCAGGCGTCAGGCCGTAGGTGCCGCGCCCGACCCGCTCGAACCAGCCATAGACGTTGCGTTGCAGGATCGGCCCGACATCCTTCGGCGCCCCGGCCTTGCGCAGCGCCGCGACGCTCAGCGGGCCGGCGCGCAGCAGCCGGGCGATGCGCAGGGCGTCCTGGCGGTAGGCGGTGACGATGGCGACCCGGGTCGAGCCGCCGCGGTTGGGGTCGCCGACCCGGCGCGCATGCTCGCCCAGCAGGCGGTGGGTGCGCTTCCTGTCCTTGCGCGGGGTGTAGGGCACCGGGTCGAGCAGCACGGCGACGCGGTGGCCGTCCGCCAGCCCCGGATCGACCATCATCAGGCCGAGCCCGAGCCGCCGGCACAGCTTCTTCACGTCCGTGTCGAGCGGCGACGGGCCGGTCGCCTTGCGCCCCGGCTGCGGCACGGCGAGATAGACGCTGTCGCTGAGCGCCAGCCGGTCGACGCCCTGGAGCACGAGGTCGAGGGTGAAGCGCTTCTTCAGCTCGACCACCACCGGCGGCTCGGCCCCGCGGGTGGCGACGAGGTCGCAGCCGTGGATCTCAGCCTTGACGTCATAGCCCTGGGCTTCGAGGAAGGCCTTGACCGGGGCATAGAGGTCGGATTCGGCGGCGACGGTCACGGGATGCGGGTCTCCGGCCAAAGGCGTCAGGCGCCGATCAGCATGTCCAGCGCCGCCACGATGGCGGTGTCCTCCGCCAGCAGGCTGCCGACGCAGGGGCCGAGGTCGGCAACCCGGACGGCTCCGGCGAACTGGGTGGCCATGACGTGCGCCTTGCCCTCGACGGTGACGACGGGATTGAGCCGGACGGCCGGCCGCGGCGCTTCGTCCGGCGGCAGCAGCGGCGCGACGAAGCGCGTGTTGAGATCGCGCAGGATGTCGGCCTGAAGGTCGACCAGATAGCCTGGACCGTCGAGGCGGCGGTGAACGTCGAAGCGGGCCATCGGCAAGGCCCCGTCAATAGGGCCGGTATCGGGCCAGCGGCAGCCCATGCGCCTCGACATAGGCGTTGGACGACGCCAGCGCCTCGCGGTTTTCCTCCAGCCAGCGCTTGCGCCGCAACTCGGCGATCTGGTCGGCCAGACCGCGCTCGCACGCCCGCGACACATTGATGCCAAGTGCCTTCGCCTGCTCCAGCAGGTCGCTGTTGAGGCTGACGTTGGTCGCCCGTTTCGGGGCGGAGGCGTCGAACGGCAGGCGCGTGTCGGGCATCGGTCTCTCCATGGCCATGCGCAGTCACTATGCGCATGGCCATGGGCAGGATCAAGTGCCCGCCGCCTCACGCCGCCGCCTTGCACTTGTGCAGGATGCCCAGGATGTCGCCGGCGCCCTGGCGCTGCAGCCCCTCGACCACCACCAGCGGCCCGGCCCCACGGGTGGCGACGGTCAAAAGTCGCCAGTCAGGACATCGATGGCGCGTCGTATATCCGATTGCGCATCGAAGGCCGATGCGACGACGGCACCGATTTTCGTCACCGGCAAAGCGCCGATTTGCGGCGTCACAATCACGAACTCCTCACCACCGACCGTGATCGAAGGCATGATCCTGGGAATTGGAATCCCCACCTCCGACGACCGGATCAGAGGGACGATCACGCGGGTCCGGTCGACGCCGACATAATCACCCTGGACGATCAGAAGATAGGGAATGGGATGGTTTTTCTTCCCTTGCGCTGCCGGATTAAGGCAAACGTCAAGAAACTTCATTCAAAAGCCCGATATTCTTCGCCGAAAACACCGAGCCTGTCGACCAGCGCGTCATAGGCGGCGAAGGCGGCCCGATTGTCTTCCATCCATTTTTTCTTTTCGGCATCGATGGACGAAACGCATGACGCGTTTTCCAACCTATCGGAGGCGGGAGGCTCATTCTTCCCGGCTGGGTCGATCCTGGACATCGAACGGCTCCCGATCATGCAGTATGGTTCAAGGATAGGGCCGAGCCCCCTCCCTGTCCAGACCGGGGCCGTCACGAACAACAACGGGAAGGACCGCAGTCCCTCCCGTTTCCATGCCTCACGCCGCCGCCCTGCGCTTGCGCAGGATGCCCAGTATGTCGGCCGCCGCCTTCGGGATGTTGGTGCCCGGCCCGTAGATCGCCGCGGCGCCGGCCTTGTAGAGATAGTCGTAGTCCTGCGGCGGGATGACGCCGCCGCACACCACCAGGATGTCGCCGGCGCCCTGGCGGCGCAGCTCCTCGACCAGCTGCGGCACCAGCGTCTTGTGGCCGGCGGCCTGGCTCGACACGCCGATGATGTGGACGTCGTTCTCCACCGCCTGGCGGGCGGCCTCGTCCGGGGTCTGGAACAGCGGGCCGATGTCGACGTCGAAGCCGATGTCGGCGAAGCTGGTGGCGATCACCTTGGCGCCGCGGTCGTGGCCGTCCTGGCCCATCTTGACGACCAGGATGCGCGGCCGGCGGCCCTCCTCGGCGGCGAAGGCGGCGACGTCCTCCTGGATCTTCTTGAAGCCCTCGTCGCCGTCATAGGCCGAGCCATAGACGCCCGACACCGAGCGGATGACCGCGACATGGCGGGTGAAGGCCTTCTCCAGCGCGTCGGAGATCTCGCCGACGGTGGCGCGGGCGCGGGTCGCCTCGACCGCCAGGGCCAGCAGGTTGCCGGTCTTGTCGGTGGCGGCCCTGGTCAGGGCCTCCAGCGCCTCGCGGCACTTCGCCTCGTCGCGGCTGGCGCGGATCTGCTTCAGCCGGGCGATCTGCGATTCGCGGACGGCGGTGTTGTCGATGTCCAGCACGTCGACGCCCTCCGGGTTCTCCGGACGGTACTTGTTGACACCGACGATCACCTCCTCGCCGCGGTCGATGGCGGCCTGGCGGCGGGCGGCGGCCTCCTCGATCAGCAGCTTGGGCATGCCGCTCTCGACCGCCTTGGTCATGCCGCCCATCTCCTCGACCCGGCCGATCAGCTCAAGCGCGGCGTTGGCGAGGCTGTGGGTCAGATGCTCGATGTAGAAGGAGCCGCCGAGCGGATCGACCACCTTGGTGACGCCGGCTTCCTCGGCGACGATCAGCTGGGTGTTGCGGGCGATGCGGGCCGAGGTCTTGGTCGGCAGGCCCAGCGCCTCGTCGAAGGCGTTGGTGTGCAGCGACTGGGTGCCGCCCAGCACCGCCGCCATCGCCTCGATGGTGGTGCGGATGACGTTGTTGTAGGGGTCCTGCTCGGTCAGCGAGACGCCCGACGTCTGGCAATGGGTGCGCAGCGCCAGCGAGCGCACGTCCTTCGGCTGGAACTTCTCCTGCATCAGGGAGGACCACAGCAGGCGCGCGGCGCGCAGCTTGGCGATCTCCATGAAGAAGTTCATGCCGATGGAGAAGAAGAAGGACAGGCGCGGCGCGAACTTGTCCACGGCCAACCCCTTCGACATCGCGGCGCGGACATATTCCAGCCCGTCGGCGATGGTGAAGGCCAGCTCCTGCACCGCCGTGGCGCCTGCCTCCTGCATGTGGTAGCCGGAGATCGAGATCGAATTGAACTTCGGCATGTGCTGGGAGGTGTACTCGATGATGTCGGCGATGATCCGCATCGAGGGTTCGGGCGGGTAGATGTAGGTGTTGCGGACCATGAACTCCTTGAGGATGTCGTTCTGGATGGTGCCGCTCAGCTTGTCCTGGGAAACCCCCTGCTCCTCCGCCGCGACGATGTAGCCGGCCAGGATCGGCAGCACCGCGCCGTTCATGGTCATCGACACCGACATCTTGTCGAGCGGGATGTCGGCGAACAGGAGCTTCATGTCCTCGACGCTGTCGATGGCCACGCCGGCCTTGCCGACGTCGCCGACGACACGGGGGTGGTCGCTGTCGTAGCCGCGGTGGGTGGCGAGGTCGAAGGCGACCGACAGGCCCATCTGGCCCGCCTTGAGGTTCGCCTTGTAGAAGGCGTTCGACTCTTCCGCGGTGGAGAAGCCGGCATATTGGCGGATGGTCCAGGGCTTCACCGCATACATCGTGGCGCGCGGCCCGCGGGTGTAGGGCGGGAAGCCGGGCAGCGTGTCGAGCTGCAGCCCCTCCAGGTCGGCGGCGGTGTACAGCGCCTTGACGTCCAGCCCCTCCGGGGTCTTCCAGATCAGCTTGGAGAGATCGCCGTCGGCGCCGAGATCCTTGGCGGCCAGCTTGTCCCAGTCGGCAAGGGTCTTCTGCGGGAACTCGGTCATCGACGCCTCCTGATGGCTTCCTATGGGCGTGGTGGAGCATTGCCCCCACCCCGACCCTCCCCCGCTCTCGGCGGACCTACGGTCCGCCTGCCGCGTCAGCACAAAGCGGAGCTTTGTGCGTGAGCTGGGCGGGGGAGGGAGAGATCCCCTCCCCTGCGACAGCGGGGGAGGGTTAGGGTGGGGGCAATGGAGTACGCTTCCTCTCGGTACTTTCTTCTTCTTGCGGTTACGCGAATTCCACGATCTTCTGATCGACCGCCAGGCTGCTGCCCGGGGCTGCGTGGATTTTCGCGACCGTTCCGTCCTGCGACGCGCGCAGGATGTTCTCCATCTTCATCGCCTCGACCACGGCCAGCACCTCGCCGGCCTTGATCTCCTGCCCTTCCGACACCGCCAGCGAGACCAGCAGGCCCGGCATCGGCGACAGCAGGAACTTCGACATGTCCGGCGGTGCCTTGACCGGCATCAGCGCGTCGAGCGCCGCCGCCTTCGGGGTCAGCACCTTGACGATGGCCTGCGACCCGCTGTGATGCAGGCGGTAGCCGATGCCGACCCGGTCGATCTGGACGCAGACATGGCCGCCGTCGACCGTGCCGCGGAACAGCGGCTCGCCGATCTGCCAGTCGCTCAGCACCGTGCAATGCCTGCCGGCGATGTCCACCGTGTAGCCGACGCGCTGCGGGCTGCCTTCAGTCGAGTCCAAAGGGGCAGGATGCAGATGCACCGGGTGCGCCGTGCCGTCGAGCACCACCACCCAGTCGTCGCGCACCGCGGCCTTGCTCCCCGCCATCTTGCCGGAGATCTGGATGTCGCGGTCGTTCAGGCTGCGGTGGATGACCGCGGCGACCGCCACCAGAACCGCCGGATCCTCCGGCGGCAGGTCCGAGGCGTGGAAGCCGTTCGGGTATTCCTCGGCGATGAAGTTGGTGGTCAGCCGGCCGTCGACGAAGCGCTGGTTCGCCATCAGCGAGGCCAGGAACGGGATGTTGTGGCTGACGCCGCGGATGTAATACTGGTCCAGCGCCTCGCGCATTTCGGCGATGGCCTCGTCGCGCGTCTGCCCCCAGCTGCAGAGCTTGGCGATCATCGGGTCGTAATACATCGAGATCTCGCCGCCCTCGAACACGCCGGTGTCGACGCGGACATGGCTGTCGGCGGCCGGCGGCCGGTAGTTGGTCAGCCGGCCGGTGGAGGGCAGGAAGTTGCGGAAGGGATCCTCGGCATAGACGCGCGCCTCGATGGCCCAGCCGTTCAGTTGCACGTCTTGCTGCCGGATGTCGAGCTTCTCGCCGGCGGCGACGCGGATCATCAGCTCGACCAGATCGAGGCCGGTGATCAGCTCGGTGACCGGGTGTTCGACCTGGAGACGGGTGTTCATCTCCAGGAAGTAGAAGTTGCGCTCGGCGTCGACGATGAACTCGACCGTGCCGGCCGACTTGTACTGCACCGCGTTGGCCAGAGCCACCGCCTGCTCGCCCATCGCCTTACGGGTGGCGGCGTCGAGGAAGGGGCTCGGCGCCTCCTCGATCACCTTCTGGTGACGGCGCTGGATCGAGCATTCGCGCTCGTGCAGGTACAGGCAGGTGCCCTGCCCGTCGGCCAGCAGCTGGATTTCGATGTGGCGCGGCTGCTGGATGTACTTCTCGACGAAGACTCGGTCGTCGGCGAAGCTGGAGCGCGCCTCGTTGGTGGCCGACCGGAAGCCCTCGCGGGCCTCGTCGTCGTTCCAGGCCACGCGCATGCCCTTGCCGCCACCGCCGGCCGACGCCTTGATCATCACCGGATAGCCGATGTCGCGGGCGATCGTCACCGCCTCTTCATCGTCGGCGATGACGCCGAGATAGCCGGGGACGGTCGACACGCCGGCCGCCTTCGCCAGCTTCTTGGATTCGATCTTGTCGCCCATCGCCCGCATGGCGTGGGCGTCGGGACCGATGAAGGCGATGCCGGCCGCCGCCAGCGCCTGCTGGAACTCCGGCTTCTCCGACAGGAAGCCGTAGCCGGGATGCACGGCCTGGGCGCCGGTGCGCTTGCAGGCGTCGACGATCTTGTCGATCAGCAGATAGCTCTGCGCCGAGGCCGGCGGGCCGATGTGGACGGCCTCGTCGGCCATCTCGACATGCAGGGCGTTCTTGTCGGCGTCGGAATAGACCGCGACGGTCTTGATGCCCATGCGGCGTGCCGTGCGGATGACGCGGCAGGCGATCTCGCCACGATTGGCGATCAGGATCTTCTCGAACATGCTGCCGGCCCTCACAGCGGAATGTTGTCGTGCTTGCGCCAGGGGGTCTGGAGCTGCTTGTTCTTCAGCATGGACAGCGCCTTGGTGACGCGGCGGCGGGTGCCGTGCGGCATGATGACGTCGTCGATGTAGCCCCTGGATGCGGCGACGAAGGGATTGGCGAACTTCTGCTTGTATTCCTCGGTCCGCGCCTCGATCTTCGCGGTGTCGCCGATGTCGGCGCGGAAGATGATCTCGACGGCGCCCTTGGCGCCCATCACCGCGATCTCGGCCGACGGCCAGGCATAGTTGACGTCGCCGCGCAGGTGCTTGGACGACATCACGTCGTAGGCGCCGCCATAGGCCTTGCGGGTGATGATCGTCACCTTGGGCACGGTGGCCTCGGCATAGGCGTAGAGCAGCTTGGCCCCGTGCTTGATGATGCCGCCATATTCCTGGGAGGTGCCGGGCATGAAGCCGGGGACGTCGACCAGGGTCAGGATCGGGATTTCGAAGGCGTCGCAGAAGCGCACGAAGCGCGCCGCCTTCTTGGAGCTGTCGATGTCCAGGCAGCCGGCGAGCACCATCGGCTGGTTGGCGACGATGCCGACCGTGGAGCCGTTCATGCGGGCGAAGCCGATGAGGATGTTCTTGGCGAAATCCGGCTGGAGTTCGAAGAAGTCGCCCTCGTCCACGATCTTGAGGATCAGCTCCTTCATGTCGTAGGGCTTGTTCGGGTTCTCCGGCACCAGCGTGTCGAGCGAGAAGTCCTCGCGGTCGAGCGGGTCGACGCAGGGACGGAGCGGCGCCTTCTCGCGGTTGGAGGAGGGCAGGAAATCGACAAAGCGGCGCAGCTGCAGCAGCGCCTCCACATCGTTCTCGAAGGCGAGGTCGGCGACGCCCGACTTGGTGGAATGGGTGACGGCGCCGCCCAGCTCCTCCGCGGTCACGACCTCGTGGGTGACGGTCTTCACCACGTCCGGCCCGGTGACGAACATGTAGGAGCTGTCCTTCACCATGAAGATGAAGTCGGTCATCGCCGGCGAATAGACGGCGCCGCCGGCGCACGGCCCCATGATCATCGAGATCTGCGGGATGACGCCCGAGGCGTCGACGTTGCGCTGGAACACCTCGGCATAGCCGCCGAGCGAGGCGACGCCCTCCTGGATGCGGGCGCCGCCGCTGTCGTTGAGGCCGATCACCGGAGCGCCGACCTTCAGCGCCTGGTCCATGATCTTGCAGATCTTCTCGGCATGCGCCTCCGACAGCGCGCCGCCGAAGACGGTGAAATCCTGGCTGAAGACGAAGACGAGGCGGCCGTTGACGGTGCCGTGGCCGGTGACGACGCCGTCGCCGGGGATTTTCTGGCCTTCCATGCCGAAATCGATGCAGCGGTGTTCGACGAACATGTCGAACTCCTCGAACGACCCCTCGTCGAGGAAGAGGTCGATCCGCTCGCGCGCGGTCAGCTTGCCCTTGGCGTGCTGGCCGGCGATGCGCTTCTCGCCACCGCCCAGCCGCGCCGCGGCGCGCTTCGACTCCAACTTGGCCAGAATGTCCTGCATCGGGCGTTCCCACTCCTTGACGTCGCCATGTCCATCCCCGCTCCGGCTGCGAGCGACGCAATCATTCACCGGATTGCCGCGGATTATTCACAAACTTCGCATTCGTTCAAACAGACACTTCGCAAAAAGGTGCGAAGTTGCGAAGCCCTTTGCAAACGCCGTTTATGGCTTGCTAAGATTGCGAAGAACGGCGGATTTCCGAGAGCCGGTTCGCGGCGGGGCATCATGCGTATGCAAAAGAAACTGTTCCTCGGCTACAAGCTGCGCCGCCTGCGCGAACAGCGCGGGCTGACCCAGGCGTCGCTCGCCAAGACGCTGGAGCTTTCCCCCAGCTATCTCAACCAGTTGGAGAACAACCAGCGCCCGCTCACCCTGCCGGTGCTGATGCGCATCGCCGCCATCTTCGAGCTGGAGCTGTCCGCCTTCCTGGAGGACGAGGACAGCCGGCTGGTCTCCGACCTGCGCGAGGCGCTGGCCGACCCGCTGTTCGCCGGGGCGCCGCTGACGGCGGCGGAACTGCGCAGCGTGGTGGGGTCGAGCCCGGAGCTGGCCCGCCGGGTGCTCAGCCTGCACCAAGCCTACCAGAAGCTGCACGAGCGGGTGCAGTCGCTGGCCGACAGCCTGTCCAACAGCGAACCCAGCAGTCAAGAGGGCGACAGCTTCGCCGGCCCGCAATTTCCCTACGAGGAGGTGCGGGATTATTTCCATTACTGCAACAACTACATCGGCCCGCTGGACGAGGCGGCCGAGCGGCTGTGGGACACCGAGCAGATCCATTCCGGCCCGCTGCTGAACGAGCTGGCGGCCTATCTGAAGCGCCGCCACGACGTGCGGGTGAAGATCGTCGCCGACGAGGCGGGCGAGACGGCGATGCGCAGCTACGACGCCTCGACCGGCACGCTGCGCCTCTCGGCCCTGCTGAACGGGCCGAGCCGGGCCTTCCACATGGCCAACCAGATCGCGCTGCTGGGCTTCGGCGATGTCATCGACAAGCTGGTCGAACAGGCGAAATTCTCAAGCGAGGATGCGCGGTCGGTCTGCCGGGTCGGGCTGGCGAATTATTTCGCCGGCGCGCTGGTGATGCCCTACCGCAGCTTCGCCGCCCAGGCCCGCGCGCTGCGCCACGATGTCGAGCAGCTGCAAAGCCGCTTCTCCGCCAGCTTCGAGCAGGTCTGCCACCGGCTGTCCACCCTGCAGCGGCCGGGCGCCCGCGGCCTGCCCTTCTATTTCGTCCGGGTCGACATGGCCGGCAACATCACCAAGCGCCATTCGGCCACCCGCTTCCACTTCGCCCGCTTCGGCGGCGCCTGCCCGCTGTGGAACGTCCACGAGGCCTTCGCCCAGCCCGGCAAGATCCTGGTGCAGTTCGCCCAGATGCCCGACCGCACCGCCTATATCAGCATCGCCCGCACCGTGACCAAGCGCGGCGGCGCCTATCTGAAGCCGTCGCGCCAGTTCGCCGTCGGGCTGGGCTGCGAGGCGAGCCATGCGCCGGAGCTGGTCTATGCCGCCGGCATCGACATCGCCGACCTGAAGGCGGCGGTGCCGATCGGCGTCAATTGCCGCCTGTGCGAGCGTACCGACTGCCAGCAGCGCGCCTTCCCGCCCATCGGCAGCGAGCTGCGGGTGGACGAGCATCACCGCAGCTTCGTCCCCTACCTGTTCAATCCGCCGGACACGCGGTCCGCCTGAGGATCGCATCCGGCAAGGACGTCCCCTCTTCGGCAAGGACGACACGGTCGCGCCCGTCGTCCTTGGCCCGGTACAGGGCATGGTCGGCGCGGACCAGCAGGGCGTCGACCGTGTCGCCCGCGCGGAAGCCGGCGACGCCGAAGCTAGCGGTCTGGCGATGGCCGGCCGGAAAGCCATAGACCCGCAGCGTCAGCCGCAGCCGCTCCGCCAGGGCGAAGGCCGCCTCTTCCGTGGTTTCCGGGCACAGGATCAGGAATTCCTCGCCGCCCCAGCGGCCGACGGTGTCGGTGCCGCGCAGCGCCTTGCGCGCCAGCCCGGCGAATTCGACCAGCACCCGGTCGCCGAAGACATGGCCGAAGCGGTCGTTCACCTGCTTGAAATGGTCGAGATCGACCAGGACGATCGACAGCGGCCGGCGGTAACGCCCGGCCCGCTCGATCTCCCGGTCGAAAATGTCGTTCAGGTGGCTGCGGTTGGCCAGCCCGGTCAGCACATCGGTGCGCGACAGCACGCGCAACCGCTCGTTCACCCGCATCAGCCTGAAAATCCAGAACAGGCTGGTCAGCAGCACCGCCGCCGGCAGGGCCAGCAGCTTCAGCAGGGTCCAGCGGTCGAGCGGCGACTGGACCTGGATGGCGACATGCCGGTTGGCGATCGCGGCGCGTTCGGCCGCGGTGACGGTCCGCACCCCGCGGTCGAGCGCCTCGCGCAGGGCCGGCTCGCCCTTGCGCACGCCGATGCTCAGCAGATTCTCGTAGCCGGGCAGATGGCCGGCGACCTTCAGGTTGAACCAGCCGTCCTTCTTGATGGTGTAGACGGCGACGGTCAGCGACCGCAGGGTCATGTCGGCCTGGCGGCGCGCGACCATGGCGAAGGCTTCGGCCTCGCTGTCGACCAGGATCAGGCGCAGGTTGGGAAAATCGCGGCGCACCCGCTCCTCGACCGAGGTCCCCTTCGGCAACACCATGGTTTCGCCGCCGAGCGCGGCTGGGTCGGCGACATAGTCATGGTCCTCGCGCGTCACCAGGACGTTGGGGTCGACGAACAGCGGCTCGGTGAAGTCCAGCCACTCCTCCCGCCTGGGCGTACGGTTGAGGAAGCTGAGGAAGCGGCACCGGCCGTCACGGACCGCCGACAGGCTGTCCTCCCAATCGCGGGTCGGCAGCGGACGCAGCGCGACGCCGGACCGTTCCGACACCAGGGCCAGCAGGTCGGCGGCGATGCCCTGGTGCCGTCCGTCGGCTGAAATCGATTCGTAGGGCGGCCAGTCGGGGTCGGCGCAATAGGGCACCGCCTCGGCGCCGCGGGCCGCCCCTGCCGGCAGGAACGCGAGCAGCGCGACGGCGGCCCCGCCCCGCCAGCACCGCCAATCACGCAATTTCGGTCGCACCGGCCGCCCGACTCCCGAACTGTCCATATCTGCCATCTCTCCGGCGGCGGTCTGGCATCCATCCAACCCCGGCAGGATAGCGCGATACTTGAGTAGCGCAGTACTCAATAAGCGTGCCATCGGTCGAATGTCCCCGGTTGGCCCGCCGTTTGCTGAGAACAACTCGCAAGTCCGGGGTGGCGGCCTCTTCACCCGAGTCCTTCCCCCGGTAACTGCAAGCTGCTTTGCATTTTGCCAATGGCGGGCCATGAACGGTGACAATCTGCATCATGCCACAACCCGGCGGGGTGTTCCCTTCGCCCCGCTGGCCCTCGCCCGCATGCTGTCGGTCTCGACCACGGCATTGGCCCAGAGCCGCGGGGTCATGCTGGATGTCGCCGTCCTGCCCGGAACGCCGCCCCGGCTGATCGGCGATGGCGAGATGCTCGGCATGCTGTGCAATGCCGTCGCGGCCACCGCCATCGCCGGCGCCCGGACCGGGCCGCTCGACCTGCGCCTGTCGGCGATGCCGGTGGGAGACGACCGGGTGACCCTGCGGGCCGAACTGACCGGCTGCTTCGATACCGGCGAAGGGGGCGGCTTCGGCCTGGAGCTGGCCCGGCGGGTGATGGCGGCGCTGGGCGCCGCGATGGTGCTGGAGCGGCAGGCCGACGGGTCGCGCCGGCTGACGCTCGACATGCCGGCGGCGCTGCCGTCGCGCAGCGCCGACCCCGAACGGCTGATGGACTGGGCCCGCGCCCGCGGCGGCCGGCTGCTGGTCGTCGACGACAGCGCCACCAACCGGATGGTGGTCGCCGGGCTGCTGGCCAAGGCCGGCTTCTCGGTGGAGACCGCCACCGGCGGGGCGGAGGCGGTGGTCGCCGTCGCCCAGGCGCCGGTTCCGCCGGAGGCGGTGCTGATGGACATCGCCATGCCCGACATGGACGGGGTGGCCGCCACCGCGACCATCCGGTCGCTGGGCGACGACCGCGCCCGCATCCCGATCATCGCCGTCACCGCCAACGCCCAGCCGGAGGACCGCATCCGCTGCCTGGCCGCCGGCATGAACGATTACCTGACCAAGCCGGTCCGCCGCGCCGACCTGCTGGGCGCCCTGGAGCGCTGGCTGACGCCGTGACCGGCCGACAGGCCGCATGCCGGTCGGAGGCGGTCAGAAGGACGAGCCCGACTCCTGCAGGTAGGCCTCCTCCTCCGGCGTGCTGGCGCGGCCGAGGACGGCGTTGCGGTGGGGGAAGCGGCCGAAGCGCTGGATGATCTCGCGGTGGCGCAGCGCATAGCGAACCGGGGTCTCGTCGCCCACCCGCTCGGTGAAGAGGGCGACCGACCGGTCCTGGCTCGCCATGTCCTCGTCATGCTCGAAGGGCAGATAGAGGAAGGTCCGCTCGTCGGCCGTGCATTCGAGGTCGAATTCGTTGGCGACGGCGTGCCGGCTGACCGCGAGCGCCCTGGCATCGGTGGCGTAGGCCCGCGGGTCGTCGCGGAACATGTTGCGCGGCACCTGGTCCAGCAGGACGCAGAGCGCGATGCAGCCGTCGACATCCTCCATCCAGTGATCGTAGTCGCCGCGGGCGGCGGCCTCGCGATGCGGCCCCAGCGTGTCGGCGACCGCCCGGTCGAAGCTGGCCGACCGGCGGAACCAGTAGGGCTTCATCGCCTCGTCGAACCAGAAATCCACGATCTCGTCGATCAGCTTGTCAACCATCCGTCTTCTCCGCTCCCCCTTCCCTGCCGGGGGAGATGCCGTGTGCCGCCCGGACGACCCGTTCCCCAAAAGAAACAGGGCGCCCAAACGGGCGCCCTGTCCAGATCGAAAACTCCAGGCCGAAAATCCCCACCGAACCAATGGCCCGGTGCAGGGCGTGAGCCGGAGGCTCAGTGCAGCGTGCTCCACAGCTTGCGCTTGGTGGCGTACATCAGGCCGGCAAGCACCAGCAGGAACAGGATCACCTTGACGCCCATCTGCTTGCGGGCGTCCAGGTGCGGCTCGGCGGCGAAGGTCAGGAAGGCGGCCACGTCGTGGGCCTGCTGCTCCACCGTCGCCTTGGTGCCGTCGGCGAAGGTGACGCCGTCGGGCTGCAGGATGTTCGGCATGCCGACCTGATGGCCGGGGAACACCTTGTTGTAGTTCATGCCGTCCATCAGATGGACCCCGGCCGGCGGCTCCTCGAAGCCGGTCAGGAAGGCGTAGAGGTAATCCTCGCCGCCGACCCGGGCCTTGGCCATCAGCGACAGGTCCGGCGGCAGGGCGCCGTTGTTCGACGCGCGCGCCGCCTGGTCGTTGGCAAACGGCGACGGGAAGCGGTCGGCCGGAACGCCCGGACGCATGAACATCTCGCCGGCGTCGTTCGGGCCGGCCTGCACCTCGTAGCCGGCGGCGATGCCCTTCAGCTCATCCTCGTTGAAGCCGATGCCCGCAAGCGTGCGGATCGGCACCAGACGCATGGAATGGCAGGCCGAGCAGACTTCCTTGTAGACCTGGAAGCCGCGCTGGGCCGACGCCTTGTCGATGGTGCCGAAGATGCCGCTGTGCGGCCAGCTCTGCTTGGGGATGTGCACGGCTTCGGAGGCCTGCGCGGCCCCGGCGATGCCGAGAGCCAGCGCCGCCGAGAGGATTGCAGTCTTCAACGCGCGCATCAGGCCTTCTCCATCGGCTTGGCATGGGCGCCGGCGGCAATACCGCCTCCGCCCTTCAGAACGGACTCGGAGATGCTGTTGGGAAGCGGACGCGGACGTTCAAGCTTGCCCAGCACCGGCAGCAGGACCAGGAAATGGAAGAAGTAGTAGAAGGTGCCGACGCGGGCGATGATCAGCCAGGCGCCCTCGGCCGGCATGGCGCCGGCATAGCCCAGGATCAGGGCGTCGATCGCCAGGATCCAGAAGAACTGGCGGTAGATCGGACGGAACTTGCAGCTCCGCACCTTCGAACGGTCGAGCCACGGCAGGAAGGCCAGCAGCGCGATGGATCCGAACATCGCCAGCACGCCGCCCAGCTTGTCCGGGATCGCGCGCAGCATGGCGTAGAAGGGCAGGAAGTACCATTCCGGCACGATGTGCGCCGGCGTCACCAGCGGGTTGGCCGGGATGTAGTTGTCCGGATGGCCCATGTAGTTCGGCATGAAGAACACGAACGCCGCATAGATGATCAGGAAGACCACCACGGCGAAGCCGTCCTTGACCGTGACGTACGGGTTGAACGGGACGGTGTCCTGCGGACCCTTGGGATCGATGCCGAGCGGGTTGTTCGAGCCGCAGACATGCAGCGCCGCCGTGTGCAGGATCACCAGGCCCAGCAGCACGAAGGGCAGCAGGAAATGCAGCGCGAAGAAGCGGTTCAGCGTCGGGTTGTCGACCGAGAAGCCGCCCCACAGCAGGGTGACGATCGGGTCGCCGACGATGGGGAAGGCCGAGAACAGGTTGGTGATGACGGTGGCGCCCCAGAAGCTCATCTGGCCCCAGGGCAGCACATAGCCCATGAAGGCGGTGCCCATCATCACGAGGAAGATGATGACGCCCAGGATCCACAGGATCTCGCGCGGCGCCTTGTAGGAGCCGTAATACATGCCGCGGAACATGTGGATGTAGACGGCGATGAAGAACATCGACGCGCCGTTCGCATGGACGTAGCGCAGCAGCCAGCCGTAATTCACGTCGCGCATGATGCGCTCGACCGAATCGAAGGCCAGCGAGGTGTGGGACGAATACTGCATCGCCAGGAACAGGCCGCTGGCGATCATGATCACCAGCATGATGCCGGCAATCGCACCGAACGCCCACAGATAGTTGACGTTGCGGGGCATCGGGTAGTGATTGTACTCGTGATCCAGCATCGTGAAGATCGGCAGCCGGCTGTCGATCCAGTTCACGAGCGGATTCTTGAATTTCGAGGCTTGAGCCTGAGCCATCTCGGGGTCTCCAGAACCTTAGGGCCGCTTAACCGAGCCGGATCTTCGTGTCGCCGGTGAAGGCGTAGGTCGGAAGAACCAGATTGGCCGGAGCCGGGCCCTTGCGGATGCGCCCAGCGGTGTCGTAGTGCGAGCCGTGGCAGGGGCAGAACCACCCGCCGTATTCGCCGCGCGGATCGGTGACCTTCTGCCCCAGCGGCACGCAGCCCAGATGCGTGCAGATGCCGATGACGATCAGCCATTCCGGCTTCTTCACACGGGCATCGTCGGCGGCCGGATCGCGCAGGTCGCCCAGATTGACCGTCTTGGCGGACTCGATCTCCTCGGCGGTGCGGTGGCGGACAAAGACAGGCTTTCCGCGCCAGGTGACCGTGATCGCCTGCCCCACGGCGACCGGAGCCAGGTCGACGTCGATGGAGGCGAGTGCAAGCGTGTCGGCCGCCGGGTTCAGGCTGTCGATGAACGGCCAGGCCGCGGAAGCGGCCCCGACGACGCCGACCGCACCGGTGGCAAGATACAGAAAATCGCGGCGGGAACCCCCCTCGCCGCCGGAGGCCGCGTGGCCACCCGTCCCGGACGGATGCGTGGTCTGAGCCATAAGCCTGTTTCTCCTCAAGGCATGCCCGACGCCCTTTGCCCGCGCCGGACGACCGATGGACCGTTTTTATGCATGACACGACAAGCCCGCCCGCCGGAAGGAAAACCCTCGGGCATGCCGCATCGATCCGGAGCGGGTATCTCCGGAGTCTCGGGTGCGGTATACCGTCGCGTCGACATCTTGAAAAGTCCTTGGCCCGGAGACAATTTGTCGCGTGTGCGAAGAGCAAGAATATTTGTATGCAAAACAAACACTTTCAGACAAGCCCCGTCTTGCGCCTCGTGCTGTTCGAACCGGACATTCCGCAGAATGCGGGGACGCTGATGCGACTCGCAGCCGGCCTCGGCGTCGCGCTCGACCTGATCGAACCTTGCGGCTTCGTGCTGGACGACCGCCGGCTGCGCCGCGCCGGGATGGATTATCTCGACCATCTCGACTGGACCCGGCACAGCTCATGGGCGGCCTATGCAGCGGCCTATGCGGCGGCACCCCGGGCGGGCCGGCTGGTGGTTCTGACGACGCGGGCGGCCATTCCCTACACCGCCTTCCGCTTCGCCCCCGGCGACCGCATCCTGGTCGGGCGCGAAAGCGCCGGCGTAACCGACGCGGTGCATGACGCCGCCGACGCCCGGCTGGTGATTCCGATGGTGCCGCCCGCCCGCTCCTTGAACGTTGCGGTCAGCGCGGCGATGGTGTTGGGTGAGGCCTTGCGGCAGACCGCCGCAGCGGGCATCGCCGCCCCCGCACCGCCGGACACCGACAGGCCATGACCGACCGCCCCACCGCCGACCCCATCCCCGCCAACCTCGTCGAAGAGCGCAAGGCCCGCGCAGCCTCCTGGTTCCGCGAGCTGCGCGACCGCATCTGCGCCGGCTTCGAGGCGCTGGAGGACGAGCTGACCGGCACCCATGCCGATCTGCCGCCCGGCCGGTTCGAGCGCAAGGACTGGACCCGCCCCGATTATGGTCGCGAGGGGGGCGGCGGCGAGGGCGGCGGCGGCACCATGTCGGTGATGAAGGGCCGGGTGTTCGAGAAGGTCGGCGTCAACATCTCGACCGTCCACGGCACCTTCAGCCCGGAATTCCGCGGCAACATCCCGGGCGCCGGCGAAACCGGCGAATTCTGGGCGGCCGGAATCAGTCTTGTCGCGCACATGCGCTCGCCGCTGGTGCCGGCGACCCACATGAACACGCGCCACATCGTGACGACGAAGGGCTGGTTCGGCGGCGGCGCCGACCTGACGCCGATGATCCCCGACGACCGCGACACCGCCGACTTCCACGCCGGGCTGCAGGCGGCCTGCGACCGCCACGGCCCCGACTATTACACGCGCTACAAGGAGTGGTGCGACCGCTACTTCTTCCTGCCGCACCGGGGCGAGGCGCGGGGGGTCGGCGGCATCTTCTACGACAACCTCGAGTCGGGCGACTGGGAGGCCGACTTCGCCTTCACCCGCGACGTCGGCACCGCCTTTCTCGACAGCTACGCGGCGCTGGTGCGCCGGCACATGAACCGCCCCTGGACGGCGGAGCAGCGCGAGCACCAGCTGGTGCGCCGCGGCCGCTACGTCGAGTTCAACCTGCTCTACGACCGCGGCACCACCTTCGGCCTGAAGACCGGCGGCAACACCGAGGCGATCCTGATGAGCCTGCCGCCGGAAGTGAAGTGGCCGTGAGCCGGCCGGCGGATCGAACATCGGGACAGTGCCGGCCGCCGCCGTGACCGGCACCTCGCCCTGCAGCATGTCCCAACGCTCGCAAGGCACGCTCGAACATGCGGCCTGAGGGCGAGGCGATGTCGGCCCATGGCTCGGCGAGCGAGCGGACCCCGGCACCGGCCTGCAAGCCGCTCTGCGCTATCGAGAGGAAAGCGGACCCTTTCGCTCAGATGTCGACCGGCGGTTCGCGCCCACAGGCCGCCCATAGGCCGCCCGAAGGATTTCGATGAATGTCGGTGATGGGGGGTACGGACATGGAGTCGAGGGCGCTGACGGGAACGCCTGGCGTCCACGAGTTCATAACCGCCGCGCCCTTCATATCGATCGCACGGGCGGGAGCGATCGGTTCCTCCCGCTGGGCAATGCCAAGCGCTCCGAGTCGACGGCGAATGATCTGCATCGTAACACCGGGCAGGAGCGCTGCCTGTGGCCAAACCACGGCTTCACCGTCCCAGAAGGCGAGGTTCCAGATGGTGGCTTCGCTTATACGTCCATGGGGGTCGATGAATGGGCACCGTCTCGAACCTGCATGGCAGCAAAGTGCGCAAAGCCTGCGAAGGCAAGCGAGGAGAGATCCTCGGCTGTGTCACGAAACTCCCGAATTTTGCTCGATATGTTGCTCGACTTTTGCAGCGCTACAAAACTGGAAATCTGTAACAACGCCGCGCGGCCGAACTGTCAGGCGGATACCCTACGGCCGCTAGGTTGCTCGCTGATGAAGCGCGTTCGATATTCGCTCGGGCTGATGCCGAGCCTTTTCCGAAAATGGTGCCGCAACGTGTGGGGACTGCCGAATCCCGACGCCAGCGCCACGGCCTCCATGTTCGCCTTTCCCTGACACAACAGCCGTTGCGCTTCACCGACGCGTTCGGCCACGAGCCAATCCCCCGGTGTCTGTCCCGTGGCCTCGGAGAACCGGCGCAGGAACGTGCGGACGCTCATACGACACTCCCCGGCCATACGTTCGACACTCCAGTTCATCGTCAGATCGGCGCGGACACTTTCCAGAAGCGGGGTGATCTCCAGCCCTTCCCGATGCGCGACCGGGCGCTCGAGGAACTGGGCTTGGCCTCCCGTGCGATGTGCGGGTATCACCAGCCGCCTGGCCACGGAATTTGCAGCCATCGGACCGAAGTCCTGCCGGATGATCTCTATCATGAGGTCGATGCCGGCAGCACTTCCGGCTGAGGTGTAGATTCGATTGTGTTCGCGATAGAGCGAGGTGTCGTCGACCGCGATCTCGGGATGGCGCGCACGGAGTTTGTCCGCATATCGCCAGTGTGTCGTCACAGTTCCGCCCGAAAGCAGCCCCGTCGCCGCCAGGACAAAAGCCCCGGAACAGATGGACACGAGCCGCGCTCCCCTTTCGTGGGCGGCTCGAAGCTGCCGGCAAAGCGCATCGGCAACGGGACTGTCAGCCCCCTTCCAGCCGGGAACGACCACGATGTCGGCCTGTTGCAACAGCTCCGGGCCATGGTCGGCCAGAATGACGAAGCCGCCATGCGCGCGCATCGGCCCTTCATCCACCGCGCAGCTTGCGAAGCGATACCACCCCGGCCCCATCTCCGGGCGGGAGAGGCCGAAGATTTCGGCCGCGATCCCGAACTCGAAGGTGCAAAGACCATCGTAAAGCAGGGCGACGACGAGGGGGCCGGTGAGGTTTGGCATGATATTCACGTATATTGTCATTTCCGCCAATTGCAAGCCTGGTGGCGTTTCGGACAGAGTGACGGCGAAAGGAGATCGAACATGGCAACGTCCGTCACCGCTGTTCCGCCGGCTCCAAGCGCGGAGGCCTGTGAGCACTTCGCGGCCGAATTCACATTTGAAACCGACTGCTGGGACACGCACGAAGCCCTCGAAAAGGGAGCCGATTTCGTCCTGCTGGACGTGCGCAGCCCCGCCCTGTTCGCCAAGGGCCACATTCCTGGAGCCATCAATCTTCCCCATGGCAAGATCGTGAGGTCCAAGATGGCTGATTGGCCGGAAGATACGATCTTCGTGACCTACTGCGCCGGTCCTCATTGCAATGGTGCGGCGCGTGGTGCGTTGCGACTTGCCAGGTTGGGGCGGCCGGTCAAGCTTATGGCCGGAGGTGTGACCGGCTGGCTGGACGAAGGCTTCACTCTCGTTTCGGATGAAGCCACGTGACGAACCTCGTCCGGACGGCTCTGCCGGCTGACGTTGCGCCGTTGCTGGATTTGATCCAGCAGCACGCAGCGTTCGAGCAGGCGACCGCGCGTGTACGCGAGGACGACATGGCTCTCGTTCTGGATGCGCGGGAGCCTCCTACCCACCTGATAGTGGCCGAAGAACGCGGCGAACTGACCGGCTATGCCGCCCTCACATTCGACTATGCGCTTTGGAGCGCCAGCCGCTTTGCCTACCTCGATTGCTTGTTCGTCCGTGCCGATGCGCGCGGTCGAGGCGTGGGAAAGCTGCTCTTTGACCATGCCTGCCGCATAGCAGATGGGGCAGGCGCACAAAGGATCGAATGGCAAACCCCTGCTTGGAACGCCGATGCGATCCGCTTCTATGAACGCGAAGGCGGAACCGGAACGATAAAAATGAGATTCAACAAGAATTTATATATGAAGGCATCGTAGAAATCCCGCGTTCCGCAGGAAATAAAATTCAGATCTTGCAACATAATAAACTTAAATTTCCTGAACATCGGCCATGTTCATAAGTTTCTAATGCAGGATACCGAAATCCGGCAATCGATGGACGACGACAAGATCGTCACGGTTCATCCGCAGGGGCGCTTCAAGGCGGACAACCGCACCGCCCTCGCCGCCGCCGCGGTGGCCGGGCTCGGCGTCGCCTGCCTTCCCGATTGCCCTCCCGATTGCCTCGTCGAGGATCACATCGCGTCCGGCGCGCCCGTGCCGGTCATGCTGCGTCATCCGCTGCCGCCCGGGGTGCGGAGGTAGCGCATCGGCGTCGTCCCGAGCGCCTTCTTGAACATCACGATGAAGGCGGTGACGGACTCGTAGCCCAGGTCGCCCGACACCCTCTGGACCGTCGCGCCGCCGGCAAGGTCGCGCAGCGCGATGACCAAATGCAGCTGGCGCCGCCACCGCCCGAAGGTCAGCCCGGTTTCCTGAACCATCAGCCGCTTCAGGGAGCGCTCGCTCATGGCGACATGGGCGGCCCAGTCCCCGAGGGTGCGGCGGTCGCCCGGTTCCGCCGTCAGCGCCGCGGCGATCGCGGCGATCTTGGGATGGCTGGACACGGGCAGCCTCAGCCCCTCCTTCGGCATCAGCGCCAGCTCGTCCAGCAGGACCCGCACGAGGCGGCCGGTATGGTCGTCCGTAGCATGGCCGCCCGGTACGTCCGCCAGACGGAGGATCATCTCCCGGAGCATCGGCGACACCGACAGCGTGCAGCATTCCAGCGGCAACCCGGCCGCGCCGGGCTCGACGAACAGGTAGGACAGGCGGGCGTTGGGCGTGACCCGGTTGCTGTGCGGCACGCCGCCCGGGATCCAGACCCCGCAGTCCGGCGGGGCGATCCAGAGGCCGTTCGCGGCCGTGCAGGTGACTGCCCCGTGCAAGGCCAGGATGAGCTGGCCCTGCGGGTGCCGGTGCTGCGGCACCTCGGCCTCGTAGTGGCTGAAGTCGACATGCAGGGCGACCGCCGGGCGGTCCGACCGGTCGGGATCGAAGTCGGCGCTGCACGGGCGCCGCGTCTTCGCGGATTGGCCTGATTTGGAGATCATATGGCATTATCTCCAAATTCATGCGTGCGGCAATCCGCTATCGATGGTGAACGGCAACCCGGTCGCCGGCCACGGGTGCCCCGGCCGGCCACATGCGACCCGTATCACCAGACATCCGTTGGAGATTGTCATGCGAATTTCCGTCGTCGGCGCAACCGGCAGGATCGGCGCCACGCTCACCCGAACCCTCCTGGCCGCCGGGCATCGGGTAAGGGCCCTGTCGAGGGGCGGTCCGGGCCTCGACGCGCTGGTCGAGGCCGGAGCGGAGCCCTTCCTGGGAAGCTTCGACACAGGAGCCGGAGACCTCGACGGCTTCTTCCAGGATGCCGATGCCGCGTTCCTGATGGTGAAGACCGACTGGAGCAACATCCACGGGCATTATCCGGCGGTCGCACAGCGCTTCGTCGATGCGCTCCGCAAGTCTCCGGTCAGGCTGGCCGTGAGCTTGACGGCCATGGGGTCGGAGGTCAGCGGAAGCACCGGCCATTTCGAGAGCTTCTACAAGCTGGACCGGACGCTGAACCAACTCGACGCCATCGACTTGGTGCATCTGCGCGCCGGCTGGTTCATGGAGAACATGCTGTTCTTCACCGATGCGGTCGCACGGCATGGCCGGATCGGCTGGTCGCTCGACCCCGGCGTGACGCTGCCGTGGGTGGCGACGCGGGACATCGCCGATCTGGCGGCCAGGGAGCTGACCGATCCGACGGGCGGACACCGCGTCATCCGCGAAGTCGGATCGGAGGATCTCACGATGCCCGAGGTGGCCGCGATCATCGGCAGGGAGATCGGCCGGCCGGTGGAATACCGGCTCGTCGACAGGGCACGGAAGGATGTCGAGGCCACGTATCTCGAGAGGTTCGGGACGCCGGAAACATGGCTCGACGACAGCCAGACCCTCGACGCGCTGAACGACCGGCGCGTGCGGTTCCACGGCAGCCGCAGCCCGCTGCCCACCACGATGGAAAGCTTCGTCAGAGACGTCTGGAAGCCGCGCTACCTGCAGTCGGTCGCCGGGCCCCAGGCAACGGAAACCTTCCACACCTGGTGCTCCCGGGACTGACCGGACATCAGCGCCGCGGCGCCGAACCGCCCTGGAGCCAGGGCGCCCAGGCCTGCCGCACCATCTCGCCCCACAGCCGCATCGGCGCCAGCCACATCTCGACCATCGGGCCGGCTCCGGGCAAACCGCCGGGGGTGCCGAAGGAACCGCCCGGCAGCAGCGGGGTCGTCAGGGCCGGCGCCAGCAGGCGGGCGACCGCGTCGAAGGACGGGGTCGCGCGGAACTGGATGGCGATCACCTCCGCACCGTCCTCCCCCGCCTCGCGGTGCCGGATCCGGATTTCCAGGTTCGGCAGATGGGCGGTCACGATCGTCTCGTCCGGCTTGCGGTCCATGCTCGCGGCTCCGTTCAGGATGTTGCGCTGCAAGGATAGGGTTTTTGCAACCGCGAAGTAACCCTCTCCGAAGGAGAGACGGCAACCGGCGCGGGAGGGGGCGTGGGAGAAGAGGAGGCGTCGCTGTCCAGGGGGGGGCTGGCGACGCCTACCCGCTCACACCGCCTCCGCCGTCTCGGACACCGGCAGCAGGCGGCGGAGAACCAGGCACACCAGATCGCCGGCGATGACCCCGCCGGACTGGGTATGGGCATGGACCGTGCGCAGGACCAGCTCGGCACGGTCGCGGGCGGACATGCCGCGGCTGGCCGCCAGGGTCGCGGCGAGGCGCTCCTCGCCGAAGGCGTCGCGCTGGCCGTCGATGGAGCGCAGGACGCCGTCGGTGCACAGGAACAGCGATTCGTCTTGGTTGAGGACCACCGTCGCCTCGCCATAGGGGGCGCCGCGGCGCACGCCCAGCGCCGGGCCGCCGGCCGCCGACAGGAACTCCACCCCGCCCTCGGCGGTGACGCGGCAGGCGCCGCGATGGCCGGCCGCCGCATGGACCAGGGTGCCGGAAACGCGGTCGTAGATGGCGACGAAGGCGGTGGCGAAGCCGTTGAACGGGCTTTCGCCGCACAGCCGCTCGTTCGCGCCGGTCAGGATGGCGGCCGGGCCGAGTCCGGCACCGACCCCGGCGCGGGCGGTTTCGCGGATGGCGCCGCGCACCATCAGCATCAGGAAGGCCGCCGGCACGCCGCCGCCCGACACGCCGGCCGTCACCAGCAGGCTGCGGCGCTCGTCCAGCTCGATCACGTCGTAGAAGTCGCCGCTGACCGTGTCGCCGGGCAGCAGCACGCCGTAGAACTGGCTGTCGCGGCCGACCGGCAGCTGGCGCGGCAGCAGGTTGGACTGCACGTCGCGGGCGGCGCGCTGCTCCTCCTCGATCAGCTGTTCGGCGGCGGCCAGCTTCTCGCTCTTGGTCTCCAGCTCCGCCCCGCGCATGACCAGCTGGGCGTCCAGCGTCTCCTCGCGCGCGGTGGCCTCCATCGCCATGCGGCGGAAGACGCGCGACAGCCGCCCGAACTCGTCGTCGCGGTCGGCGGCCTCGTTGAGGGTGAAGGGGTTGAAGCGCCCGGCCTCCACCGCCTTGACCGCCTCGCCCAGCCGCTCCACCGGCGCCATCTGGTCGCGGGCGAAGCGGATGCAGGCATAGATGCCCAGCGCCAGCACGAAGACGCCGACCAGACCGCCGATCTTGAGCTGGCGGCCCAGCATCGCCCCCGGCTCGCCATAGGGCAGGCGCACCACCGCGACCGCCGGGACGCCCGCCTGGGAAGCGGCGGCGGCCGAATTGGCGGCATAGCTGACCGGAGCGAAGGCCAGCAGCCCGTCGCCCGCCACCCGCAACGCCGCCTCGCCGCCCACTGCCGCCGCCTTGGCCGCGGCGGTGTCGGCGTCGGACAGCGGGCCGCCGCCGGCATCGCCGACCACCGCGCCGCGCGCCAGCACCCGGCCGTCACGGTCGAGCAGCCATGCGGCCTCCACCGACCGGTCGGCGAGCAGCCCGTCGATCAGCCCGTCGGTCCCCGACTTGCGCACGATGTCGCCCAGCCGCCGCACCTCGGCGCCGACCTGGACGATCCGCGGCCTGTCCACCCCGGCGACCCCGGCGAACTTCATCAGCCGCCCGCCCTCCATCGCCGGCTCCGACGCCAGCGAGGCCGGCGAGCGGTTCAGCAGGCCGGCATAGGCGCCGTGGCGCGGCCCGCCCTTGGCATCCTGGCCGAAGGTCGGGTCGGGACCGGGCTGGTTGTGCAGATAGGCCCGGCCGCGGTTGTCGGTGATCCACATCTCGTCCGGGCCGCCGGACTCGGCGATCTGCTTCAGCCGGTCGTTGATGGTGCGCGGCGGCAGCTTCGCCGCCTCGGCCAATGCCACCAGATGGGCGGTCAGCGTCGCTTCCGACAGCAGACGCTCGGAGAGCAGCGCGTCGACCTCCTGCGGGATGTCGCGGGCCTGGGCGGCGCCGCGGGCGAGCATGCCGGCCGCCTGCCGCGCCTCGGCCTCGATCCGCTCGGTGAGGGCGGCGTGCGTTGTCCAGGCCATCGCCACGGTGACAGCCGCCACCGCCAGCAGCACCAGGCCGGTGACCAGCAGGATCAAACGCTGTTGGAACGTCATGGGAATGCGCCCGCCCATTGTGGCAATTGCCACCGCTTCTACCGGTCCGGGACGCGCAAGTCCAGGAACGGGGGGCCGCACCCGCCGCGAACCCTCTCATGATCACGACCGTATGGTCCGGGAGGACGGAAGCGCCGGAGGAGGCTGCGCAAGATTCGACCGTAGGCGCGACATTATCCATTTCGTAACCGGATTTGCCGCAGGATGGACCGGTCCCCATGAGGGACCGCAGCGCTGCGACGCCCAGCGCCTCCACTCCGCCGCCTCCACCCCGCCGGTGCCCGCCCATGCCGATGAACGTCCTGGAAATCGCCGTCTACGCGATGGTCCTCACCGCCAGCCACCCGAATTCCTTCGAATGCGTCGCCGTCAAGCCGGAGGGCGTGAACTGCACCAACGGCCTGACCGCGAAGGCGGACGGGCCGAACCTGCTGTTCAGCACCGGCGTCGTGGTGCGCAAGGACAACCAGGGCCGGGTGAGCCTGAGCAACGGGCTGCAGACACGCTTCGACAGCTCCGCCTGGGTCGCCTTCCAGGACGCGGGGCAGAAGCCGGTGGTCAGCGTGCGCAAGACCGGGCCGCTGCGCTTCCGCTTCTCCAACGGCTTCCAGTGCGAGGCCATGGGCAGCCCGGAAGACATGGCCCGCTGCTACAAGCCCTGACCGTCGGCTCCGCCGGCAGGCCGCCCCGTCACGCCGCGAGCGGATCCGGTCCCAGCGCGTCGCGGCCATGCGGCGCGTCGAGATCCAGCGCCGGCCCCTTCGGCACGATGCCGGTCGGGTTGATGGTGGCGTGGCTGCCGTAGTAATGCCGCTTGATGTGGTCGAAACTCACCGTTTCCGCCACGCCCGGCACCTGATACAGGTCGCGCAGATAGCCCGACAGGTGGGGATAGTCGGCGATCCGCCGCTTGTTGCACTTGAAATGCCCGACATAGACGGCGTCGAAGCGCACCAGCGTGGTGAACAGGCGCCAATCGGCCTCGGTCAGCCGGTTGCCGACCAGCCAGCGCCGGGTCGCCAGCAGGGCGTCCACCTCGTCCAGCGCGTCGAACAGCGCGTCGAAGGCGGCCTCGTACTTGTCCTGCGCGGTGGCGAATCCCGCCTTGTAGACGCCGTTGTTGATGCGGTCGTAGACGAAGGCGTTGATGCGGTCGATCTCGTCCAGCAGGTCGGGCGGACAGAAATCGGTGCGGACATCGGTGAAGGCGTCGAATGCGCGGTTGAGCATGCGGATGATCTCCGCCGACTCGTTGTTGACGATGCTGGAGGTCTGGCGGTCCCACAGCACCGGCACCGTCACCCGGCCGCTGTAGCCGGGGTTGGCGCGGGTGTAGACCTCGTGCAGGCGGGTGGCGCCGGTGACCGGCTCCGGCCCGGCGAAGGTCCAGCCGTCGGCCAGCATCAGCGGCTCGACGATGCTGACGCCGATCGCCCCCTCAAGCCGCTTCAGCTTGCGCAGGATCAGGGTGCGGTGCGCCCAGGGGCAGGCGAGCGACACCATCAGGTGATAGCGACCGGCCTCCGCCGGGTAGGGGGTGGAGCCGTCGGCCGACACCCGGTCGCGGAACTGCGCCTCGGTCCGGACGAAGGCGCCGCCCGTCTTCCCGGTGTCGTACCACTGGTCATGCCATTGTCCATCGATCAGCAGGCCCATGGCTCCCTCCCCTTTCTCAGCATCGGTCCGCCGTCAGGCGCTCAGCTTCGTCGCGATTTCGGCAACGTGGCGGCCCTGGTAGCGGGCGCCGTCCAGCTCGACCGCGCTCGGCCGGCGCGACCCGTCGCCGTCGGCGATGGTGCTGGCGCCGTAGGGCGAGTTGCCCATCACTTCCGAGACGCCCATCTGGCCCTGGAAGGAATAGGGCAGGCCGACGATCACCAGGCCGAGATGCAGCAGGACGGTGTGGGTACTGAGGATCGTGCTCTCCTGCCCGCCATGCTGGGTGGCGGTGGAGGTGAAGACGCTGCCGACCTTGCCGACCAGCGCGCCCTTGGCCCACAGGCCACCGGTCTGGTCGAGGAAGTTCTTCATCTGCGAGGCCATGTTGCCGTAGCGGGTCGGCGTGCCGATGACGATCGCGTCATACTGCGCCAGCTCGTCGACGGTGGCGACCGGAACGCCGCTCTCGTCCTTGTAGTGGGCGGACTGGCGGACGGCCTCCGGCACCAGTTCGGGCACGCGCTTGACCGCCACCTCGGTCCCGGCGACCGAGCGGGCACCGTCGGCCACCGCCTGCGCCATCTCCGACACATGACCCCAGCTGCTGTAGTAGAGCACCAGAACCTTCGCCATCGTCGCCACTCCCCATTCCCGGTTGTCACGGATGCGGTCGCCGCAATCGGCGGGACCGGCTTTGCGGTCATCCAGAAATAGGGTGCGGAGGGCTTTCCGGTAATACCGGATCTTGGCACCTCATTGTTTCCCGGTGTACAACAATGCCATGGATCGCCTCGACGACATGCTCGCCTTCATCAAGGTGGTGGACACCAAGAGCTTCACCGCCGCCGCGGACCGGCTCAACCTGTCGAAATCGGTGGTCTCCCGCCGCATCGGCGAGTTGGAGAACCGGCTGGGCGCGCGGCTGCTGAACCGCACCACCCGCAAGCTCAGCCTGACCGAGGTCGGGCAGGCCTATTACGAGCGCTGCACCCGCATCCTCGCCGATTTGGAGGAGGCGGAGCAGGCGGTCGCCGACCTGCATGCCGCCCCGCGCGGCCGGCTGCGGCTGAACGCGCCGGTCAGCTTCGGCATCCTCCATCTCGCCCCGGCGGTGGCGGAGTTCCTGGAGCGTTACCCGTCCGTCGAGATCGACATGGATCTGAACGACCGCACCGTCGATCTGATCGACGAGGGGTACGACCTGGCGATCCGCATCGGCCGGCTGCGCGACAGCTCGCTGATCGCCCGGCGGCTGGCCCCGGCCCGCATGGCGCTGTGCGCAAGCCCGGCCTACCTGAAGCAGCATGGCGTGCCGGAAACGCCGGAGGATCTGGCCCGGCACAGCTGCCTGATCTACACCAACGTCCCCTCCCCCGACCTGTGGCAGTTCACGGTCGACGGCGAGGCGCGCAGCATCCGGGTGTCGGGGCCGATCCGCAGCAACAACGGCGACCTGCTGCGCGAGGCGGCGATCTCCGGGCTCGGCTTCGCGATGTCGCCGACCTTCCTGTGCGGCCAGGCGCTGACCCGCGGCGAACTGGTCGCCGTGCTCCACCGCAATGTACCGTCGGAACTGGCGGTCAACGCCGTCTATCCGCAGAACCGCCACCTGTCGCCCAAGGTGCGGGTCTTCGTCGATTTCCTGGTGCAGCGTTTCGGCCCGCATCCCTATTGGGACTGCACGCTGCTCGACACGCTGCCGCAGCAGGCGGGCCGATAGCCCCCGCCACCTCGCAAGGCGTTACGACGGCGAGTTGGGGCGGCGGCGGGAGCGCAGGTTCAGCGCGGTGATGAAGTTCGGCTGCTGGCCGACCACCGGGCCCTGCGGCACCGGCTTCTTCGGGGCGGTCGACAGGAAGCCGCCGACACGGCCGCGCAGTTCTACCGAATGATGCGCCGCCTCGTCGGCATGGTCGGCCACCTGGCGGCGGACCGCCGGGTCGAGGGTGTTGAAGGCGCGGGAGGCGAACTCGAAGGCCGGCTGCGACTTGGTGGCGATCACCTGCCGCAGCGCCTTGGACACCAGCACCGTGTCGAGACCGCCCGGCCCCTCCACCCCGTCCAGCACGTCGGCGAGGATGCCGATGGCCTGGATGGTGCGGTTGTCGTCCAGGGAAAGGTCGTCAGCGTCCATGCGGGTCTTCCGATCGTCTCAAGCGGCCCCGGACCGGACATGCAGCCCAAATCCGGATAGCACGACCGAAATCATAGTGTTTGCGCCCGCGTCTGGCAATGGACGCCGCGGGGCGGCGGCGAAATCGTTAAGATGGCCGGCGGAACGGCACCCCCCGTCCGCGCTACGACTTCTTCTTCCTGGCCTTCGCCTGCCGCTCGCCGGCCGGCCCCAGGGTGAAATCCGCGCCGCGGGAGAAGGCGGTCGGGTTCTGCTCGCTCTGGCTATGGCGCAGCGCCATCGCCGGAACCTGCGCCACGGCATAGCCCAGCACCTCGCGCGCCGAAACCATGCCGTCGGCCGGATTGCCGTCGGCGGCACCGCCCAGCCCGTTCAGCACCGCATAGGTGAAGGCCCCGTGGCCGAGCGCCTCCAGCTCCACCGCCAATTGGTTCTTGTCGGTCGCCGCCAGGATATGGACGCCGGCCTGCTGACCGACCAGGGCCAGGGCACGGCGGTCGGCATCGGCCTCGAACGCCCGCCTGACGCCGCCCGACTTGCAGGAATCGATCAGCAGAACGACGTGCTGCGCGCCGATCTGCAGCACGTTCCTGTAAAAGCTGCGGGCGCTGATGCCGTCCGCCGCCACCGCCTGCAGCACCGCCTGACGGAAGGCCTGTCCGCCGCGGGCATCGCCGGCCGCCGTCTCGAAGGGCAGGTTGCGGCCGAATTCGGTCGGCAGGAAATACCAGCTCTGCTCGGCATTCTCGCCATGGCCGGCGACATAGATCACCACCACATCCTGCGGCCGCGTCGCCTTCAGCTGCGCGAACAGGGAGCCGATGTTGGCGCGGGTCGCCTGCCGGTCATACAGCTCGTGCAGCTTCACCTCGGCGAAGACGCCGCCGCCGGTCTGCTTGCGGGCCCAGGCGGTCACGCCGCGGGCGTCGGCCACGGCGTAGTTCAGCTCCAGCACCGGGTTTGCATACTGGTTGATGCCGACCACCACCACATGCAGCACCGGCTTCTCCACCGGGGCGACCACCGTCACCAGCGCTTGCGCCGGCACGCTCTCGATGCGGTTGTCGCCCAGCGCCACGGCGCGCAGCCGGTTGGTTCCGGCCACCAGATCGACGGTGAAGGTGACGCGGCGGCCGGGCTGGCCGTTGACGTCGACATCCTCCGTCGCGGTGACGGCGGCGGGATCGAGCGCCTTGCCGTTGGCATAGAGCACGATCTCGGCGATGCCGGCGCCGCGGTCGGCCGCGGTGACGGCGACGGAGGCCGGGCCGGGGGCGGCCGCACCGGCGGGCGCGGCGATCTGCACCGTCGGCGGCGGCGCGATGCCGGCGGTGACGGTGGGCGCGCCGGGGGTCAGCAGGGCGGCCGGCGCCCGCAGCGTCTTGGCCAGCAGGCCGGGTTCGTAATAGGGCTGGGAGAAGTTCGTCATCTCGAACACCTCCTGCTCCGCCTGCCAGGCGACGTCGCCCAGCCCGCCGTCGGAGCCGTCGAAGCGACCGGCGCCGTCGAGCACGCTCCAGCCGCCCCGCGTCATGATCAGCTGCGCGGCCAGCGCCCCGCTGCCGAGATCCCACACCCGCGCCCGGCCGTCCGACCCGGCGCCGATCACCCGCTCCGCCCCCGGCGCGAAGGCGGCGGCGGCGACGGTCCCCTCCGGGTTCTCGACCGAGACGAGCTGCCGGCCCTCGCCGGTCCAGACGCCCAGGCTGCGGCTGCCGTTCGCCACGGCGACCAGCCCGTCGGGGCGCACCGCCAGCGCGGTGACGGCGCTGCCGGCGGCGCGGATGCTGCGGGCCGGGGTGGTGGACCCGGCCCGCCAGACCTGCACCGCGCCGCCGGCATCGCCGGCATGGAGGGTGCCGTCGGCGGCGAAGGCCAGCGCGGTCACCGCGGCGTCGGCACCGGTCATGGTGGCCAGCGGCTGGCCGTCCGGGATCGACCAGAGCCGGACGGCGCGGTCGGCGCCGCCGGCCGCCAGCCGGCGCCCATCGGGCGAGAAGGCCAGCGCCGCCACCGCTCCGCCGGCCCCCGGCAGGGTTGCCGCCGGCTGGCCGCTGCCGGCGCTCCACAGCCGCACCGTGCCATCGGCGGCGGCGGTGGCGAGCAGGGCGCCGTCGGGCGACAGCCGCACCGCCTGGACGCCGCCCGCGGCGATCCGGCGCAGGGGCTGGCCTTGCAGGATGTCCCACAGCGTGACCGATCCGTCGGGGCCGACCGTCGCCAGCGTGCGGCTGGCGTCGGCCACCGCCAGGGCGCGCACCGGCCCGGCCTGGAGCCGCTGGACCTGCCGGCCGCTCTCCAGATCCCACACGCGGACACCGCCGTCGGCAGAGGCCAGGGCCAGATGGCGGCCGGCGGCCCCCGTCTCCATCGCCGACACCGCACCGGCGCCGTCGCGGACCAGCAGGCGCGGCCGCAGGGCCTGGCGCACCTGGTTGGTGACGGCCTGGTTGATGATGCGCGTCTGGTTGCGCATGATCGCCCCCTGCGCCGCGGCCGGCTGGCTCCATCCCGTGACAAGGAGCCCGGCCAGCAGGAGGCCGGCCAGCAGGGCGGAACCGGTCAGGCAGGCGGAAAGCCGGCGGCGGTTGAACATCTCGCGACCCCTCGATGGATCGGCGGCCCAAGCGGCCCGCCGCGTCTTGAAGTTGAAGCCGGGCAACCGGGACCGGTCAACCGCGGGGTTCCGGGAAGGCCGCGCGCAGGCCCGGCCACAGCGCCGGCCAGTCGCCGTCATGTTCCATCCCCGGCACCACCCGCACCGGCACGCCGGCACGGCCGGCATAGCCACGCACGATGTCCGGCGGGACCACCCGGTCCCTGCCCCCGGCGATGTGCCATTGCGGCAGCCCGGCCAGCCGCCCCGCCTCCGCCGCCGGGTCGAGCGATCCGGCGAGCGGGCTCAGCCCCTTGGCCGCCGCCCAGCCCGCAAGGTCGAGCGGAGCCACCAGCGTCACCAGCGCGGCGACGTCGCTGCGCCGCGCCGCCAGCAGCGCCGCCGCCACCCCGCCGCCGGAATAGCCGACCAGCACCAGCCGGTCGGCCCCGCTCGCCCGCTCCGCCTCGTCCAGCGCATGGCCGAGCGCGTCGACCACCTCCGGGGCGAAGCGGTGGGAGGTCCAGAACCGGGCGGTGCAGGCGGCATCGGCCGCCACCCCGCCATACTGGCAGGGCCGGCCGAGATAGAGCACCCGCGGCGCCGGATCCTCCAGCGCCAGGGCCAGCGCCACCGGGTTGCGCGGCGTCGGGTCGCGCGACGGCTGCGTCATCGTGCTCCAGGCATGGCCGTCGCCCTCGATGTAGACGACCAGCGGCCCGGAAGCGCCGGCACGCAGCCAGCCGGCAAGGGTGAAGGGCGGCGCCTTGAAGCTGTGCGGCAGCAGGCCGGCCGGCCGGGCGGCGGCATCCACCGCCGCCTGCCGCTCCGCCGGGGTCAGGCCGGCGCAGCCGGTGGCGAGCGGCAGCGCCGCCAGCAGCAGCGGCGCGAGCCGCCGGGCCGCTCCGACCGGACGGGAGGACAACCGGTGCCGCCCCCGCTCAGAAGGCCATGCGGGCCGACAGGCCGACCGTCGTGTCGCGCTGGTTGGCGCGGAAGGCCTGGGTCGTCACCTGGGCAGTCAGGTTCAGCGCGTCGTTCGCGCTCACCCGGACGCCGGCCGCGGCGACCATGCCGGCGCGGTTGCCGCCCCCGGACGTCACCAGGGCGCCGCCCGTGCTGCCGGTGTTGCGGTTCAGCATGTCGTACTCCAGCGTGGCGCCGGCGAAGGGCCGGACGCTCGGCGTCGCTTCATACTCCGCCTCGCCCCCGAGGCGCCACTGGCGCAGATCGTTGACGCCCGGCGACACCACCGCGCCGGCGCTGTCGGTGTAGCTGTCGCTGCGGGTGCGGGCGATGGACAGGCCGGTGACGCCGCGGAAGGTCCAGGCGCCCTCCACCAGATAGCCGGACAGGTTGGTGCTGGCGATCAGCCGGTCCGAGCCGTAGCGCCCGGTGCTCATCCCGCCCAGCAGGTTCTGGCGGGTGCGGTTGTAGCCGTGGCCGTAGGACAGGCTGACATCGACCGTGAGGTAATCGTTGATGGCGTAGCCGAGATAGGGCGTGACCGACAGCCCGTTGCCGGTGCGCCGGCCGTTCAGGGTGGTCAGGTCGAAATGATTGTGCTCCATCCCGACCGCAGCGCCGACCACCAGCGATCCGGTCAGCTTGTAGTCGGCGCCGACCATGGCGGTCTGGGTGCGGCCGTTGAATTCCGCCGCCGGCTCGAAGCTGCGCAGGAAGGAGACGCTGCCGTCGGCCCAGCCGGACAATTGCCCGGTGCCCCCGGCGGCATCGCCGGCCGACAGGCCGAAGCCGGACGGGCCGCCTTCGGCGCTGCGCTGGCGGGCGCCCATCTGGCCGCGCAGCGCGTCGCTGACGCGGCTGGCGATGGCGCGGACGGTCTGGGTGACCACGGCGCGCTCGCTCTGCTGCGCGACCTGGGCCAGCGAGGCCTCCTGCGTCACGCCGGACGCGGCGCGGGTGTCGACGTCGACGCTGGTCAGCACGATGGCGCCGTTGCGCACCTCGAACAGGTAGCGGCCGGGAATGCTGACGTTCGACTGGCGGATCAGCGCCGTCACCGCGCTGTTGTCCAGGAAGGCGCCGGGCACGGCCGAGCCGTTGATCTCGTAATACTGGGTGCCGTCCGCATTGGAATAGCCGGCGCGGGCCGACGAGCCGCCCAGGCCGCCGCTGCCGCCGGACGCGCTGCCGGTTTCCCACTGGATCTGGTTGTAGTTCATCTGGATGTCGAAATCGCCGGTCCGGCGGTCGGAACGGTCGACCAGCACGACCTGGAAGCTGTTGCGCTTGTCGCTGCCGCCGTAATAGCCGACGTTGTTCCAGGTGGTGACGAAGGCGGTGCGGCCGTCCACGACGGACTGGCCATACTGCACGGTGCCGCCGTTGCGGGTGTCCACGTCGGCCCAGAAGGGGGCGATGATGTCGCGGCCGACCCGGTTCAGCGCCGACGGCGTGAAGGTGGCGTTGCTTTGCCCGAAGGTGATGTTGCCGTTGTTGTTGACATAGGCGGTGCTGCGCGAGGTGCCCCAGATGTTGGCGGCGAAGCCAAGCGACACCGGCGAGGTCGAACCGTCGTCGTTCGCGGCCAGGGAGCCGGCATAGGTCACGCCGCTCTCGAGCATGGTGCCGGCCTCGGCGCCGGACGCCGCGACGAGCGCCGCCGGAAGTCCGGCTGCCAGCCCCCATGCGAGCCCGACCGCCAGCGCGATGGCCGCGGTGCGCGGGCTGGAAGAATGAATTGCCCTGGTCCAGGTCGACATCGTCCGGATTCTCCGAAGGTGGCAATCGGGATCGGAGAGAGCGGATGCGCGTGAACGCGGCCACGGCACGCAGAGATGCGCACGACGGCACGCCTTCGACACGGGAAGCCCCCACAACCCTATCGAATGCGGTATGATTTTCGGAGAAACGGTCGCACGGATTCGCCGTACAATTGAGAGAAATTTCGCCGCACCGCTTCCCGCCTGAACTTCCATCCGCGGCTGTTGCGCGCCGGCAACATTCCTCCCATGCGGAAAAGCATTGGCAGGATATGGTTCCAGGTCACACTTGAAATCGACCGCAGCCAAGGCCGGCCGCGATTTGAGGAATGCAGACGATGAAGAAGGGTCTTCCCGCAGCCGCCACGCTCGCCGCCATGCTTCTGGCCGGCATATCTCTGGCCACCATGCCGGCCGCTCATGCGCAAGGCGGTTCCGACAGCCTGCTGCGCAACCAGAGCCGGATCGTCGATCAGGCCGTCGGGTCGCAGGCACGCCAGGGGGTGCAGCAGGGGGCGCGCCAGGGGGTCGGGCAGGCAACCGGCGGCACGGCGACGGTCGCCGCCCGTGCGGTCAACCTGCGGGCCGAGCCGGCCCAGGCGGCGCCGGTGCTCGGCGTGCTGCCCCAGGGAACGCTGCTGACCGTGACCGGACCGGCCGAGGGCGCCTGGACCCCGGTCGAGCATCAGGGGCGCGCGGGGTTCGTCGTCACCTCGCTGCTGGCCCGGAACCGCTGAACCGGCGGCGCCCGCGACGGCGCTATGGCAGCCGGGTGGCGAAGGACGGCGGCAGGAGACGGTCCAGGCAGTTGCCGGCGTCGCCGGTGGACAGCGTCTCGACGAAGCCGGCCGCCACGGCCCGGCCGCAGGCGCTGACGCCCAGCACGTCATGGCCGATCCCGCGGAACGACATCAGCGTCGCCCGGCCCAGGCTGCGCCCCATCGCCTCCGCCCGGGCCGGTGCGGTCAGCGTATCGTAGGCGCCGGTCAGGATCAGCGCCGGCACGTCGGACGGGACCGGCCGGTAGAAGGCCGGGTCGACCGGCGTCAGCTGCAATGCCGGACAGGCGGCATCGTAATCGGTTTCCACCGCTTCGGCGACGACGTACGGGCGCAGGCCGGCGGCGGCGAGCCGGGCGGCGGCGGCGTCGATGTGCGGGCGGTTCTCGCGGCAGCCGACCGTCAGGTTCAGCCCATAGGCGAGGCTGTCGAGCGCACGCCAGAAGGACGGCGGCATCACCAGCGACACGATGGCCGGATCGTCCACGATGTCGGCCGGCGGCTCACCCCCGCCGGCAGGCATCCGCCGGGCGGCGACCGCGCGGTCGAGATGGTCGAGCAGGGCCGGCAGCGCCACCATCCCGTCGGCGCTGCCCAGCCGCAGGGCCAGGACCGTGGCGACCATCGGCCAGGTGAGGCTCAGGTCGGTTTCCCGTCCGGTGACCGGGTGGCGCAGCCGCAGGCCGAACGGCCGGCGCTCCAGCGCGGCGGACAGCCGCTCCACCGCCTGCCCCAGCCGCGGGAAGGCGCGGGCGCAATCGGGCTGGGCGGCGCAATCCTCCACCATGCGGCGGTGGGCCTGCCGGATGGCGGTCAGGCGGTCGAGGTCGAGCCAGGTCGCATCCGCCGCGGCCGGCGAATTCAGCACGAGGCTGCGCACCGCAGCCCCGTCGACCCGCAGCAGCGCCTGCGCCAGCACCCCGCCATAGGAGGTGGCGACGACGTTCCAGCGCTCCACCCCCAGCGCGCCGCGCAGCGCCCGCAGGTCGGCGGCGCTTTGGCCGCTGTCGAAATCCTCCAGCCGGTAGCCGGCGCGGCGCAGCGGCTCCAGGCAGGCGGCGGCATCCCCGGCGGTCACGCCGCCGAACCAGTATCGCAGCGGGTCGAGCGCCGGGCAGCGCAGCGACGGGCGCGACCGGCCGGTGCCGCGCTGGTCGACCAGGATCAGGTCGCGGGCGTCGCGCATCGGCGCCAGGATCGCCGCGCTGCCGCGCAGGTCGTCGCTGGCGCCCTGCCCCGGCCCGCCGCTGAGCAGGACGACCGGATCGGCCGCCGGGGCGCCGCCGAGCGCCGGCAGCACCATCACGAACAGGTCGAGCGGCAGGCTGTCGGGCCGCAGCCAGTCCGACGGCACGCGCAGGCCATGGCAGCGCGGCGCCGGCCCGGCCGGCAGCGGCCCGTCGGGACAGGGTACGGCGGCGAGAGCGGCCCGCGCGGCCGCCGGGGCGGGGGCAGGTGCGGCCGGGCCGGAAGCCGGTTGCGGGAGGGGTTGCGGGACAGGCTGCGGTGCCGGAACGGGCGCGGGCGGTGCAACCGCCACGGTGACCGGCGCCTGCACGGCGGGCGGGGCCGGTGCGGACGACGGGGGCGCGGATGGGCCGGCGAACCGGTCGATGCCGTAGCCCAGCAGCCCGCCGGCCAGCGCGCAGAGCGCCAGCACGCCTCCGGCGACGGCGATGCGGCGCCTCCCGGACGCCCGCCCGGACGCCCCCTTGGACGCCCCTCCGGATGCCATCGCCCGGCCTACTCGGCGACGGTGGTGAAGAAGGCGGACTGGGCGAGGACGCCGCCCGTCGCCTCGGCCTTGGCCAGCGCGCCGCGCAGGCCCGCCAGATAGGCGCCGGCCGGCTCCACCTCCTCGCGGTCGGCGGGGAACAGCGGTTCGCGCGTCACCAGCGCCAGGATCATCGCCGCGCCATAGGGCGGCGTGATGGTGTAGACGCGGTCGCTGGGCGACCGGGCGACGCCCAGCGTGACCGGACGCCCGGCCTCCAGCCGGTCGTCGCGGCGCAGGCGCATCGGCACCATGTGGATCGCGTTGCCTTCCATGTCGATGTAGTCGACGGTCAGGTAGCCCGACGTCCCGGCGGTGACGGTGACCTCGAGCTTCTCGCCCTTCCGGTAGACCATCGACGGCCGGTTGAAGCCCAGCCCCAACGCCCCGGCGCCCTGCCCCTCGACACGCGCCGGCAATCCGGCGACACCCAGCGCCTCGCACAGCGGCCAGGGGCGCACGGCGACGCGGGCGTCGACATCGATCCCCTTCGGCAGCGTGCCGATCGCCGCCTTCAGGGTGCGGGCATCGTCGTCGGTGCCGACATAGCCGCTGATCCTCAGGCCGTCCGCCGCCTCCACCGTCCGCAAGCCGGCACAGGCGAAGCCGCCGGCCGCGGCCTCCACCGCCTTGCGGGCGTCCGCCGTCGACGGGCGGGGCACCGAGGGGCTGGGCGCCGGCGGAGCGGCGGGAAGGGCGGCCTGCACCACCGGTGCCGGGGACGGGGCGGCAACCGGGGCCGATGCGGAGGGAGCCGCCGTTTGGACGGCCGTCTGCACCGGAGCGACCGGCGGCGGGGAGACGGCGGGCGACGGAGCCGGTTCGACAGCCACCGCCTGGGTCGGGGTCGGGGATGACGATGCGGCTGCCGGCGCGACCGGCTTGGGGGTTTCGGCTTGCGCCGTCTCCACCGGCCTGGGCACCACGGGCGGCGGCAGCGGTGCCGTCGTCATGCCCGGCGCGGGAAGCGGCGGGGCGGCCGGGGACGGCGCAGACGCCTCCTTCGCCGGAGCCGGCGCAGAGGAAGAGGGGGGCGCCGTCGTGGAGGTGGGCGACGGCGATTGGCCGAACAGCAGGAAGCCGGCGACACCGGCCGCGACCAGACCGCCGACCCCGCCCGCGATCAGGCCGACGGGCGTCTTCTTCGGCTGTGCGGCGGCGGGCTGTCCGGTCGCGGCGGCCGCCGGCGCCGGCTTGCCGGCAGGCGACGGGGAAGCGGATGGGGCAGCGGGTTGCGCGGCCGGAGGGGTGGCTACCGGGAAGGAGGTGACGTCGAACGGCGTAATCTCCGCCGGAGCCCGGGTCAGCGCCCCGACCAGCTCCGCCATCGTCTTGACCCGGTCCTGCGGGTCGGGCTCCAGCATGGAGCAGAGAACGCCGCGCAGCGGTTCGTCCAGCGCCGACAGGTCCGGCACCGACATGCGCCGCTCGATCCGGTCCATGTCGAGGGGCTTGCCCAGCGCCGCGGCGGCCAGCACCAGCCCGGCGCTGTAGATGTCGGATTGCGGCCCGACCTGCCCGCCGAACAGGCCGAACTGCTCGGGCGAGGCGAAGCGGTATTTGCCGGCGAAGCCGTCGCCGATGACGGTGCCCGCCCCCGCCGCGGTCTGCTTGGCGATGCCGAAATCGATGATCTTGGCATTGGCGATGCTGCGGCCGGGCAGGATGATGTTGTCGGTCGACATGTCGCGGTGGACGATGCCGCGCTGGTGCGCCGCCGCCAGACCCGAGGCGATGCGGTCGAGCAGGATGGCGACCGACCCGGCATCGAGCGGCCCCTCCTGCAGCATCTCCAGCAGCGACGGACCGTCCAGATACTCCATCGACAGCAGGATCCGGCCATATTCGTCGCGGAAGACGCCGTCATAGGACACCACCGCCTCATGCCGGATCTCGCGCAGCACCGCCGCCTCGCGCCGCAGCAGCTCCACCATCTTGGCGTCCTCGGCCAGTTCCGGCCGGATCACCTTCACCGCATGCCAGGTGTTCATGTCGACATGGCGGGCGCGGTGCACCTCGCCCATGCCGCCGCGGGCGATCAGCCCCTCCACCAGATAGGTATGGCTCAGCAGCGTGCCGGTCCCGATCGGCGCCGGGGCGGCCCGCCCGCCCGCCGCCTCGCCGCCCGCGACCGGCGCCCCCGGAATGGAGGACGCGGTGGAAGGCGTGACGGATGCGCCGGTGACCGGGGGGATGGCGGCCGGGATGGCGTCCAACCGTGCATCCGGCAGGCGGGTCGCCTCCATGTCGGTGGACGCGCCGACGGCGGTTCCGGGCGGCATGGCGGTGGGTGCGGGGCTGTCGTCGGAGGATGGAGCCATGGCGCGGATAAGGTCCGGTTCGGGGTTGGTGTGGCTGCGGTGCCGGCGGTTGAACCCTGGCGGCGGGTCAGTCCGGCTTGCCGCCGGGACCGCTTCCGGAATCGCCGCGCACGAAGCGGTCATATTCACGGGCGATGGCATCGCCGACGACGCGGTCGAAATCCTCTTCCAGTTCGATCACCAAGTCCTTGTAGAGCGTCTCGTACTGGTCCCAGTAGCGGGCCTTGCGCGCGGCGGGCACGATGCTGTCGAGCAGGCGCGTCTCCAGCCGCTGGCTGAGCGCGCCGGGATCGAACTTGGCGACCACCTGCTTCAGCGCGGTCTGCAGCGCCGCGGCATAGGCGAGATGATGGACCTGCACGTCGCTCGCCGCCTCGCGCACCGCCTCGGTCATCGGCAGGAAGCCGCGCAGCCGCGGTTGGCCCAGCACCGATACCGCCTCGTCCAGCGTCTCGCAGCGCTTCAGCGGATTTTCCCCCGCCGGGCGGAAGCTGGTCTGCTCCAGATGGAACTCGTCCTTGAAGCGCGAGCGCGCCTTCAGCGACCCGTGCAGCGCGCCCAGGCCGGCGCGCAGCGCCTCGCCCATGCTGCGCATCGTCGCCAGCGGGTCGGGCAGCCCGTCCGGCGGCAGCGGCGCGCCGAACCCCTCGTAGAAGGCGGCGATGGCGGCAGCGGCGTCAGGTCCGGGCGGGGACGGCGGCTGCGGCTGCGGAGCGGCTGCCGGGGCAGGCGCCGGCTCCGGCCGGGGCGGCGGCCGGGACTCCGGAACCGGGGCGGGCGCCGGGCGCGGTGCGATCACCGAATCATCGGGCAGGGGCGGCAGCGGCGCCATGGCCGGCAGCGGAACCGATGGCCGCGCCTCCTGCGCCGCGGCGTCGGGCAGCGTCTCGTCGATGTTCCAGTCCGCCGGCAGCGGCTGGACCTTCGCCGAGGCGGCCGGAAAGGCGGGATCGGGGAAGGCCGCGGCGGCAGGCTGCGGCGTGCCGAACGGCTCGTCCTCCCAGTCGTCCGGTATTCCACCGGCGGCGGCGCGCGGCGCGGCGGCCGGATCGGGGAAGGCGGCGCCGATCGACAGCGCCTGGTTCAGCGGGTCGGCATGGTCGTCGACGGTGCCGAACCGCCAGTCGTCCGTCCGTTCGCGGGCCGCGGCGCCGCTGCTGGATGCGGTCCAGGCATCGAACTGCGCCTCGTCCGACCGCAGCGGCTGGCTCTCGAAGGGGCGGGCCGCCGGATCGGCGAACAGGTCGTCGAACGGATCGGAAGCCGCGGCGGCGCGGTCGGGCGGCGGGGCGAAGGGATCGGGGGCACCGGCCTTGCCGCCGAAGGCGAAGGCCCCGGCAATCTCGGTGAAGCTGGGGGCATCCCGCGACTCCACCGTCGCCTCGATGACGAAGCGGCCGATGCGGATGCGGTCGCCCGACGACAGGTCGGCCTGCACATTGCGGCCGAGCGGCCGGTCGGACCCGTTGAGGAAGACGCCGTTGGTGCTGGTGTCGATCACGCGGTAGCCGGCGCCGGACTTCTGGAAGACGCAATGCTGGCGCGACAGCAGCAGGTCGGGGTCGGGCAGGATCCAGCCATTCTCCACCCCGCGCCCGACGGTGAGATCGCCGCCATGCAACGTCTTCCCGGCATTGCCGCCCAGCGACGCCCGATGGTCCGATACGATCCTCAGCCTCAGCATTCCACGCTCCCCGCTCACGCCGCCATTCTAGCGGCAATCGCCCATCGATCGCCCGTCAATCGCCGATGATGACCGTCGGCGCGCCGGTCACGATCACCCCGCCATGGGCGGTCTTGTCGCCGAGCCGGGCCGCCAGCCGGCCGCCGACCACCACCGACATCGACCCCTTCACGATCACGTCGGGCGGGCCGACGCAGACGCACATGTCGGTCACCACCGCGGCCGGCAGATATTCGATCAGCACCGTCGGCACGCCCGGGCTGACGATCGGTCCGCCGACATGGGGAACCGGGCCGGTGCTCATCGGGCAGGTGTGCATGTCGGTCAGGCGGGCGGCGGGCGGCATGACGTCTCCTCCGGCTGTCGGTCAGCGGGTCCGCGCGGCGGTGCCCAGCGGGATTTCGGCACGGCGCAGGTCGCCGTTCACGGTTTCGAACAGGATGAGCGCATCCGCCCCGGCATCCTCCACCAGGAACCGGATGCCCGGGCCGAAGAGCGCGGCGCGCTGGGCCCCGTCGCAGATCGGCAGGAAGCTGGCCAGCACGGTCGGGTCGTAGAAGCGGAACAGGTAGGTCGCCCCTGTCTCGCCGTTGACGATGGTGAATTTGCGGAAATGCCGGCGCGCCGCGTCGATGTCGGCATCGGCCAGCGCCAGGATGCCCCAGCCGCGCCCCCAGCCCTCGCCGACCAGCCAGTCGGCGACGGCGCCGCCGCGCTCCAGTTGGACCAGATAGGGCGCCACCTCGGCCAGGTCGCTCGCCGTGTCGCCCTGGTAGAGGGAGCGCATCTCCGCCTCCTCCTCGCGCGCCAGCAGGCCGGGATAGAGGCCGGGATCGCGGGCGGCGTCGACGATCATGTAGAGCGCGCGCGCATCGCCGTCCGGCCACAGATGGTGGGCGAGGCGCGACACCACCTCCTGCGGCGTCCGGCGTGGGGATCGGGGGAGCGGGCTCATGTCTGGCAGATCTCGCAGAACGGCGTGTTGGATGCGGCGGCGTTGCGCATCACCATGGCCTGCACCGCCGCCTTGGGCTTGTGACCTTGCGCCGGGCGCGGAAGTTTAGCCTTGGGCGCCGCCGGGATCGTCCCGCCCTTGTCCTTGTCGGCGGGCGACGGCTTGTCCGGCTTGGCCGGCGAGGCGCTGAGCCCGTTGGCGGCGCCGCCGCTGTTGATCAGCACCAGCGTGCCGTTCATGGCGATGCCGGCGGGGCTGAGCGTGATGAAGTTGCCGCCGACCTTCAGCGTCAGCGAGGCGCCGGCCTCCAGGCACAGGTTGGCCCCGGCATGGACGGCATAGTTGGTGCCGATCTTGTCGTGCAGGTCGACGCCGACGCTGCGCGACACGCCGCCGCCGATGGACTCCACATGGTCGCCGTCGACGGTGGCGTGATGGTTCTTGCCGACCCATTCCCACAGCCCGCCGCCGACGTTCAGGTGCCGCCCCGACGCGACGGAGGTCCGGCTGTCATGGCCGATGCGCAGGTCATAGTCGCGCTGGGCATGGACGAAGACCTGCTCCTTGCCGGCCTTGTCCTCGAAGCGGATTTCGTTGAAGCCGCGCCCGCCGGGCGAGCTGCGCGTCTTGATGCCGGAGCGCGTCTTGTGTTCGGGCAGGGCGTAGGTCGGCAGCGTGTCCGCATTGTTGACCACGCCGATCACCAGCGGCCGGTCGGGATCGCCGTCGACGAAATCGACCAGCACCTCCATGCCGATGCGCGGCACCGTCTGCATGCCCCACTGGTGCCCGGCCCAGCTCTGCGCCACGCGGATCCAGCAGCTGCTCTTCTCGTCCGACCGGCCGCGGCGGTCCCAATGGAACTGCACCATGATGCGGCCGAACTTGTCGGTGTAGATCTCCTCCCCCGCCGGGCCGACGACGAAGGCGGTCTGGATGCCGCGCACCGACGGCTTGGGCGTGAGGCGCGCCGGTCGCACCACCGATTTGGCCGGCAGGGCGCGGAAGCTGTTGGTATAGGAGGCCTTGCGCTTGTCGCCGGGCAGGAAGCCCTCGTTGCAGGCGTCGAACTCCAGCTCGGCCACCACGACGGGCCGGTTGTTCTCCGCCGCGGTCGGATGGTCGGTCAGGGCGAAGATCAGGCCGGGATGCAGGCTGCGGCAGGCGCCGATGCCGCGCACCCCTTCCAGCCCGCGCTCCTCCGCCTCCATCCGGCGGCGGGCGAGCGCCGAGCCGGCATCCCGCGTGGCGTAGCGGCCGGGATATTCGAACAGCTCGTATTTGGTAGAGACCGGAACCTTGGCGACCGACGCCTCGTCGCTGTCCAGCGCGGTGCGCGGCGCCTGGAAATCATAGTCCTTGGTCGCCCAGCGGCCGGGGGCGATGGCGTAGACCCGCTCCCACCGCTCGATCTGGTCGGCATACTGGCCGCTGGGGTTGAAGCGCAGGCTGGCCGGCGACAGCTTGCCATAGCCGGCGGCGCTGTCGGACAGGATCAGCTTGTGCCGGTCGCGCTCGTGGGTGAAGTAGTAGTAGATCCCTTCTTCTTCCAGCAGGCGGCCGATGAAGTCGAGATAGGTTTCGTTGTACTGCACGCAATATTCGCGCGGCTGGTAGGTGCCGGTCAGGCTGCGGAATTCGAAGTTGGAGAAGCCGAATTCCTGGAAGATCGTCTCGACGATCTTCGGCACCGCCATCGGCCCGCCGCCGCCCAGGCTGTGGAAGATGCGGCAGTCGCTGGTGTAGGACAGCAGCGACAGCCAGGGCACCACCTCGATCGTGTAGTAGCGCTGGTCGCGCGCCACCGGCACGCCGACTCCGAGCGAGCGGGCGATGCCGTTGACGTAATGCCGCTGGCCGTCCGGCTGGCGGAAGCCGATGGTGACGCTGTTGCCGACGATGGTTTCCGGCGCCAGCGGCTCGAGCGGGCCGAGCGCGTCGATGCGGTAGAGGAAGGGGCTGGACAGCGCCTCGCGCCCCTGCACCCGTTCCACCAGCATCACGTCGGGGCCGGCCGGGGTTTCCAGCGACAGCAGCCGGTCGTCCTGGACGAACTGCATCACGCCTCCTCGGCCGTACGGCCGGTCAGGAAACCGGCGAAGGATGCCGCGGCAGGCAGGCCGGCGGCCGTGAAGCCCTGCTCCGCCACCCCCTCCCCGCCCAGCGTCCACCAGCGGCTGCCACCCGCCGCCGCCCTGTCGACCGCCTGCGCATCGACCGTCTCCCTGGCGACCGCCTGCGGCGCCGACAGGGAGGCGACCGAGCCGACGAAGGCCTCGACATCGAGCGTGTGGGTCAGGGCGGACAGGGCCAGCTCCTCCGCCGCGTCGAACCACGCGCTATCGGTTGCGGCCCCGGCCGCGGACCCGTCGACGGACAGGCCGGGAGCCAGCAGGGCGACCAGGGTCAGCGGGAAATGGCGGCCCGCCTTGTCGACGCTGGGCATCATCACCCCGGCCGCGGCCTGCGGCCCGCAGACGCCGGCCTCCAGCGCGAAACGCCAGATCGGGGCGTTCAGGTAGCGGTCGAGCCAGCCGTCCGCCAGCGCCGCGCGGCTGGCCTGCAACCCGTCGAGCAGCCAGTCGTGCCAGGGATCGGCGAAGGCGCGCGGCAGCCCGCGCAGCAGGAAATCGCCGCGCGCCGGCACCTTGCCGAAACAGCCGGCAATGCCCGCCGCCGCCTGCCCCGCCGCAGGCTGCCTCATCAGAGACTGTCGGGGCATCGGAAGTCCTTCAGGTCGCGGATCGAGAAGGGATTGACCGCGCTGGTCATCCGCACGTCGAACCCGGCCGACCGGCCGCCGGCGGCGAAGGACAGCGGGATGCGGTCGGGCACCGCCCCCTTGCGGCCGCGGTTGCCGTCGAGCGTGCGGAACCAGGCCCAGCTTCCGGTCCGCTGGGTCATCTCCGGCGGATCGGTCGGCAGGCCGGTGAAGGTGACGCGCAGGTCGCCCGCTCCGCCCGGCTTCGGCCATTGCAGCCCCTGCGCCAGCGTGGCGGTGCGGGCGAAGGTCAGGCGCTGGCCGTCGACGTCCAGATCCACCTGTTCGACGCCGGGGCCGAGATAGGTCGGCCGCAGCTCGAACCGCAGCGACGGCACCCGGCCGCCATCGGGGAAGAAGGCGTCGCGGATCATCGCCGCATGCTGGAAGGCCGGCAGCACCGACGCCGGAATGCCGAGATCGGCCGCCGACGGCTGCCAGCGCCAGGGCTCGCGCGTGGTGTCGACGAAGGGGCGCAGGCGGTTGGCGAAGAAGGCGTCGATCAGCCCGCCCGGCGCGAACAGCCGGGCGAAATCATCCATGCCGACATCGGACGAGGCGCCGCGCACGAACGGGTAGCGGTTGTCGAGCGCCCGGCGGCACCAGGGCAGCACCGTGCTCTGCCATTCGGCGGCGATCTGGGAGCGGGCGCCGCTGAGCGTCCGCGCCGTGCCCTGCTCGACCAGCTCCTCGGTCCAGCGGCGCACCGGCTGCGGGTAATAGGCCATGTCGGTGGCAAGCTTCTGGAACACCTCGCCGCCGCCGTTCGCCGCCAGATCGAACAGCTTCTGCCCGGCCCCCTGCCCCAGCGACAGCCGGGCCAGCACGGCATGCACGCCCTCCAGCTGGCGCAGCAGCTCCTCCAGCCGGGCGTTGCCGCTGTTGCGGGTGAAGTCGTTCACCGGGCGGAAGCGGTCGTCGACCATCTGGGCGACCAGCTTGGCGACGGCGCTGTCGGCCGCGGCGGCCGCCACGGCAGCGACGGCGGGAGCGGCCCCGGCCGGCGCCTCCGGCAGGCGGTGCAGCGTCGTCTCGTCCGCCACCGCGGCCAGCAGCTTCTGGAGCGGCGAGCTGCGGCCGGACAGGATGTTGACCTCCTCGCCCAGCGCCTGCGGGTTGGCCGCCGGAACCAGGGTGATGTCGTTCAGCAGCGTGTCCCAGCGGCCGGCATAGTCGCGCAGGTACAGCGTCAGCGCCGCCGTCTCCAGCTCCGGCCCGGCCTCCCCGCCGCGCGGCGGACCGAGCAGCCAGCTGAGATCGCGCACCGACCGCGCCGCCGCCGGCAGGGCCGGCATCATCACGGTGGCGAAGCCCTGCCGGGTGTAGAATCCCGGAACCCCGTCGCTGAACCGCGCGCCCGACGAGCGGCGGAACACCCGGTCGCCTTCCGGCCCGGCCTGGTCCGACGGCCGCCATTCCGGCAGCTTGCGCGCCGCCTCGCCGTCGCGGATGGCGGCATAGACGCGGCCGGCCAGCGGCGTGCGGGCCAGGACCTCGCGCGCCTGCCGGATCAGCTCGGCATCCAGATTGACCTTGGGCAGGCCGGCGGGGGCGGCAAGGCCGGCATCGATGTGGCCGAGCACCGCCCTGGTCTCCTCCTCGGTCGGCGGCGGCGAGACGCGGCGCAGCCAGCCGGCGGTCCAGCCCTTCACCGCCTCGCCGTCGACCGGCCCGGCGCCGCCCAGCGTGAGGTACAGGCGCAGCAGCGCCTCGACCGCGGGGGCGTCGTCGGCCGTCAGGCGGTCGCGCAGGTCGCGCTGCACCCGCACCAGCAGCCGCGGCATCAGCAGCCCGTTCACCGCGCGGCGGTACAGCGCGTCGCCGGCCTCCTCCAGCTTGTCGCCCTGGTAGAGCCCGAAATCGAGCGTCAGCTTCTGTTTCAGCGCCAGCGTGTCATGGCCGGCCGGCAGGGCGCGCAGCTCGTTCAGCACCGGCCACACGCGGCGGATGTCGTCGTCGGCAACGGTGCCGGCGGCCAGCGCCTCCGCCTTGGGGCGGTAGGAATCGACCGCCTGCTGCTCGCGGTCGATCAGCCCGGCATTGCCGAGATAGCTGGCGACCCAGGCGGCCGTCGCCGCCACCGTGACCAGCCCGAACAGCCCGTAGGCGATGCGCGGCACCCAGATGCGCCGCCGCTCCGCCGCCGGATCGAAGCCGACCATGTTGGCCTCGCGGAACACCAGGTCGCTCAGCAGGCTGCCGAGGAAATAGCTGCGCTGCTGGCCGGCGGCGACGGCGCCGCCGCGGAAGGGCGCCGCCGGCAGGCCGAAACTCTCGGCCAGCCCGCCGATCAGCCGGTCGATCTGGGTGCCTTCCTGGGTGCCGCTGGTGAAATAGACGCCGCGCAGCCGCAGCGCCGGCTCGTAGCGGTTGGCCTTGAAGGCCGCCGCGACGAAATCGAGCAGCGGTTCCTTCAGCGAGGCGAGCTGCGAGGGGAAGGCGAAGATCGCGCCGCGGCGCTCCTGCGCCTGCTCCTGCTGGATGCGGTCGACCGCGCGGGCGGACAGCCGGCCGGCGATGCCGTCCAGCTCGCTGCCCAGCGTCGCCATGCCGGCGTCGCCCAGCTCGCTTTCGCCGGCCGGCAGGGTGATGCCGACGATCTGCCGCCGCTCGTCGCGGTTCAGGTCGTGGAAGAACTCGTTGAAGCCGGCGATCAGGTCGGCCTTGGTCAGCAGCAGATAGACCGGGGCCTTGACCTTCAGCGTCTCGTAGAGCTCGCGCAGGCGGCGGCGGATGGCGGCGGCATGCTGCGCCCGCTCCTCCGCCCCGGCGGCGGCGAGGTCGGGCACCGCCATGGCGACCAGCACGCCGTTGATCGGCTGGCGCGAGCGCGCGTCCTTCAGCAGCTTCAGGAAGGCGCCCCAGCCGGTCTGGTCGACCGCCTCCTGGCTGTCCTGGGTGGTGTAGCGCCCGGCGGTGTCGAGGAAGATCGCCTCGTCGGCGAACCACCAGTCGCATTGCCGGGTGCCGCCGACGCCCTTCAGCGGCTTGCCGCCGGTCTGGTCGGCCAGCGGGAAGTTCAGGCCGCTCTTCAGCAGCGCCGTGGTCTTGCCGGCGCCCGGCGGGCCGATGATGACGTACCAGGGCGTGCTGTAGAGATAGCCGTCGCCCAGGCCGCGCTGCTTGCGCCCGGCCTTCAGCAGGGCCAGCGAGTCGGCGAAGGTCCTGCGCAGGCCGGAGACCTCCTCGGCCGTATCCAGTGCAGCCATGCGTGCCGCATCGGCGCCGCCGGTCAGCTCGGCGGTCATCCGCTCCTCGGCCTTGGCGTCGCGGCGCTTCAGCAGGACCAGCACGATGACGAGGATCGGGAAGGGCACCGCGGCGGCCAGCGCCAGCCAAGGCATCTCCAGCCCGGCCAGCGGCGCCAGCAGCGCGATCAGCGCCGCCGCGATCGCCGCACCGATGACTCCCAGCACCGCCCGGGAAAGCAAGATCGCGGTCAGCCGACTCATTCCAACACCCCTGTCCTTGGCTCCGGCCCGATCCGGCCGCTTCCGCCTCCGGCGCCCCTCCCCCCGAGGGGCGGCCGCATGGCGCCGCTCACGTCTTCAGCCCGCATCACTTCTTCAGGATGATGTCGATCCGGCGGTTCACCGCCCGGCCGTCGGCGGTGTCGTTGGTCGCCACCGGTTCGGTGTCGGACTTGCCCTCCGCCTTCAGCCGGGACTTGTCGGCGAAGAGCGGGGCGAATTCCGCCATCACCGATTCGGCGCGGGCCTTGGACAGGTGCCAGTTCGACGGGAAGCGCAGGCGCCCGCCGCCGGTCATCGGCACATTGTCGGTGTGGCCGGTGATCAGCACCGCCCCCGGCTCCTCGGCCACGGCGCGGCCGACGCGCAGGACCGATGCCCGCACCTTGTCGTTCAGGGTGGCGCTGCCGCTGGCGAACAGGTTGCTGCCGCGCATGCGCACGGTGATGGCCAGCGCATCCTCCGTCACCTCGACCAGCCCCTCGGCGATCTCCGGCTCCAGGAACTTGCGCACGCGCTGGACCTGGGTGGTATCGGGCGGCGGCGGCGGCGGAATTTCCGGCGGCGGGGCGGCTTCCGCCGGCTTGAACGGGGCCGGTGCCTCGATCACCGCGCCGCCATTGGGCGGCAGGCCGCGGATGCCGGCGAACAGCCGGTCCGACGCCCCGTTCAGCAGGAAGCTGAGGCCCAGGAACAGCAGCAGCAGGAACAGCGCGGTGCCGGCCCCCGTCACCCAGACCGGCAGCGAGCTGCGCGGCGGCCGGTACTCCATCGCCATCGCCGCGGCGTTCGGGCACAGGATGCGCTCGGCGTAGCCGCGGTGCTTGACCAGGATATTGTAGACGTCCTCGCGGATGCGGGCATGTTCGCCGTCCTGGCGCCCGGCGACCCGGTAGCGGCCGCGGAAACCGAGCGACAGGCAGAGATACATCAGCTCCAGCAGGTCGCCGTACTTGCCCGGATCCTGGCGGGCCGAGCCCAGCCTCTCGAAGAACTGGTCGCCGCCGACCACGTTCTTGTGGAACATGCTGGTGACGTTCTGGCGGGTCCAGGAACTCTGGTTGCCCCAGGCGGAGTTCAGCACGATGTCGTCGATCAGCGCGCAGAGCGCGTAATGCGCCGTGGCCTGCGTCGCGGCATCGAGGCCGGAGCCGGTGACCCATTGCTGGAAGTCGCGCAGGGCGGCGATCACGCGCTGGCGCAGCGATTCCAGATCGGGAACCCCGGTGACGTCGTTCAGCCGGGCCGCCAGCAGGAGCACCGGCGACGCCGCGGCGGCGAGCGGCGACCGGGCGGCGAAGATGCCGGCGAGCGCCGGCCCGGCGACGGCGACGGACTCGACCCGTGGTGCGGAGGCCGGATCCATGCCCGCCGGATCGCCGGCGGATGACGCCTGGCGCCGCCCGCCCGGCGTCGGCATCATCACCGTGCGTTCGGTTTCCGGTCCGGGCATGCCGCCAAACTGATCGCCGCCTTGCATGTCCACCCCAATGCGCGCGCCGGCCCGGAAATGGGCCAAACCGTCTTTCCGGACAGTGTGAACGAACTAACCGACCTTTATCTAGCCATTTTTGGCATGCGAATCCGGAGGATATGCGACGAAGAGTCGTAGCGTTCCACCCGGCCTGCGGTCCCGTCTTCCGTCCCGTCTCAGGGCTGCGCCGGCTGGGGTGCCGCCAGGGGAAAGGGGTTGAGCTCGTTGCCGCCGGTCTTGAAGATGGCCGACTGGCTCCATTGCTTCTCGCGCGCCAGACGCGGCACCGCACGGTTGACATACTGGCCGAGCGTCAGGTTGTAGATCGCCTCGTCCCCCGGCAGCAGCGCCTTGCCCTTCAGCCCCTCCAGCACCGCATGGGCGAAGATGCCGTTGCGGCCGTCATAGCTGTCCAGCGCCTCCTCCTGCTCCGACGAGGCGGCCAGCAGGTAGCGCTGCCCCATGTCCTGGTAGAGCTTGTCGACCGTGCCCGCCGACACCGCGCCGGAATGGCAGGTGTCGAGCATCACCAGCACGTTGCGGGCGGAAATCGCGCTCACCAGCCGGTTCAGCTCCTTCTCCGACAGGCCCTGCTCGCCGATCGCCTGGGCGGTGGCCGCGGTCACGTCCTGGGTGACGAAATGGTAGAGCTTGACCGACGGATCCTTGGGCGACGGCACGATCACCCCATGGCCGGCGAGATAGAGGACGACCGTGTCCTCCTCCCGCGCGTTGGCGGCCAGCGCCTCCAGCCCGGCGACGATCGCGGGACGGCTCGCCTGCTCGTCGTAGAGCGTCGTCGACAATGCCAGCGACTGCTCGCCGTCGTAGCTGGCGGGGATGCGGCCGCGCAGCGCCTCGGCGAAGGAGGAGGCGTCGGCGCGGGCGAAGCCCAGCTGCGTGCCTTCGGGCCGGTACTTGTCGATGCCGACGACGAAGGTGATCAGCCGCGGCCTGGCGGGCGCCGCGCGCCCGGTCTTGCCGTCCGCCACGTCCGCCGTGTCCACCGCGGCCGGGACCGGGGCCGGTGCAGGCAGCACGAAATCCACCAGCGCCGAGCGTTCGTAGATCGCGTCGGAGCCGTTGTAGGCGCGGATCTGGACCCGGTTGCTGCCGGGATCGAGGCGGACGGTGCTGACCCGCTCCTCAGGCGCCGGGGCCGGATCCTTGCCGGGGGCCGCAGGCGCCGGCTGTTGCACGACAGGTTGCGGGGAGGCCTGGGATACCGGCGGCGAGACAGGCGCCGGCTCCTTGGCGCGGGCGAAGGCGCGCGAGGTGTCCTGGCCGCTGACGTTGCGGCCGTTGCGGAACAGGTCGACCGAGCCGATGCCGCCGCCGGTGTCCGCCAGACGGTAGCGCAGCCGCACGGCGCCGATCCCCTCCGGCAACGCGACCGACAGGCGGGGCTCCTCCGCCGCGGCCTCCAGCTCGGCCGGCTTGGGCGCCGCCTTCTGGGGCGGGGACGGTGCAGGCGCCGGTTCCTTGGCGCGGGCGAAGGCCCGGCTGACCGGCGACATGTCGAGCGGGTGGCAGGTCTCGGTGCCGGCGGGAACGGCCGGGCCGGCATCCGCCCCGGTGCCCAGCGCAAGGCCGCGGCTGGCGGCCGGCACGGTGCAATAATCCATCAGCGTCACCTGGGGGCGGCGCTGGGTCAGCAGGCGGATGTCGCCGATGTCGGACAGGCGGGCCGCGATCTCGGCCTGCCCGGTCTGGCGCAGCCGGGCGCGCACCAGCTCGGGTGCGTCGAACACGCGGTAGACCTGCTTGAACTCGACCCACTGGCTGCCCTTCTTCTTCGGGTCGTTCAGGTGGAAGCCGACCAGCGTCTCGCCGCCGCTTTCGGAATGGTCGAAGAAGGCCTCGGGCGTCCACAGCACCCAGCGGCGGCCGTCGCGGTGGGGGAACAGCGCCCCCAGTTCCTCCAGCGGCCGGGATCCCCCGGACAGCGCGTACCAGCGCAGCGTCCCGTCGCCCAGCGCCGCCACGGCGACGCGCCCGTCGGCGGAGGCGACGACGCCCCACACCGCGGCCGGCACCTCGGCCCGCGCCAGCTCGGCGCCCGCGGAATCGAGCAGGCGCAGGCTGAACTCGCCGCCCAGCAGCACGCGGCGCTGCCCGCCCAGCACGGTGACGCTGCGCGCCCATTCGCCGCTGTCCAGCTTCACCGGCTGGCCGTTGACCTTGGGCGTGCGGCTGTTGCGCCAGTCGGTGACGCCGATCCCAGGCCCCTCGGCCGTGGGATGGCCGAGGCCGGGCAACGGCTCGGGCGCCGGGGTCAGGCTGCGGGCCAGCACGTCGAACCGCATCGGGCGCCGGCCGCCCTGGTCCAGCCCGAACTCCACCACCAGCCCATCCTCGGACAGGCCGAAGCGGCCGAGCGACAGGTCCCGGTAATCGGCAACGTCGCCCATCCGGGCGAACAGCAGCCGGCCCGCCGGGTCGATCACCCCCCAGCCGGGATCGGCGGCGGCGAAGGCGACCCCGCCGCCCTGCAGCGCCAGCAGATGGGTGACGGAATCGCTCGCCGCCGGCGTGTCGACGAAGCCGCCCTTGCCGCCGTCGGCCCAGCGCCGCACGACGTTGCGCCGGCCATCGGCGGTGGCGGTGCCGGCGGCGACCAGCGCGGTCCCGTCCCAGGCGACCGCGGCGAAGCTGCCGCCGGCGATGCCGGTGCTCTTGGGGGTCAGCCGCGTCTTCAGGTCGGCGGCGCCCAGCACGTCGACCCGCGGCTGGTCGGCATAGCCGACCGCCAGGGCCGAGCCGTCCGGCGAGAAGGCGACCGAATAGGGCACGCCATTGCCCGGCTTGCGCCTGGCCTTCGGCTTGAAGGCGGAATCATAGAGGCGGACGTTGCCGTCGTAGGAGGCGGTGGCGAGCCGCCCGTCGGGTGCGAAGGCCAGCGCCGACACCCGCGCCTCGTAGGCGGTATCCTCGGCGACGAGGCGGAAGCTGGCGCTGTCCCAGACGCGGATCCCGGCGGTGCCGCCGAAGGCACCGGCGACGAAACGGCCGTCGGGCGAAAAGGCGAGGTCGTTCAGCACCTGCGGCTGCCCCGGCAGGCGGGCCTTCAGCCGCTGCGCCTTGACGTCGAACAGGTAGAGCGTGACGCCGTCGCCCCAGCTCGACCCGGTGTTGCCCGCCGCCACCGCCAGCGACCCGTCGGCCGACAGCGCCACGGCGTAGAGCGCCCCTTCCTCCCCCGCCTCCATCGGCACCCGCAGCACGCCCAGCGGCTCGCCGCCGTCGCGCGCCCACAGGCGCAGGGTCTTGTCGTGGGAGACGGTGGCGATCAGCCGGCCCTGGGCATCGCTGGCCAGCCGGTTGACGCGGGCGGTGTGGCCGCCGGTCTCGATGCGCAGGAACGCCCCGGTCGAGGCGTCGCCGGCCAGCGCCGTCCCGGGCACGGGCAGGCCGAGCACAAGCCCCAGCAGGAGGCCCAGCAGCATGCCGGGGAGAGCGACGCGCCCGAGGCGCGCGTTCGGGCGAGGGAGACTGCCGGCCATCATCCGTTCCGCTTGCGCTGTTTATCCGGTTCCGGCCCCCAGGATGCACCAGGAGGCCGGTTCCGGACAGGTCCGATCAGACCCCGTGTCCAGATCAGGCCGCGTCGAGGGTGGCTTCCTTCTGGGCGATCTGCTGGATGCTGTTGGTGGTGGCGTTGATGCGCTCCGACGTCTCGAAGGCGGTGTTGGTGCGCTCGACCACCTGGGTCGTGGTGCTGCCGCCGGTGCTCTGCTTCGCCGGCTTCTTCTTGGCCGACGCCTTGACCGCGGTCTTGGTGCGGATCTTCTCGGCCGAACCCGGCTGGATGTTGTCGGCGGCGACCAGATACTCGTCGCGGCGCTTGACGATGTTCTGGTTGATGCCGCTGGCCATGGCGTAGTCCTTGTCCAGCTGCGCCCGGATCGCGGCCAGGCGCTGTTCGGCCTCCGGCTTGGCGATGCGCTTGGCCTTGTAGTCGGCCTTGACGCGCGCGATCTCGGCGCGGCGGCAGTTGACCAGCTGGTCCAGCGCGACCTGGGTGCGGTTCAGGTTCTGGTTCTCGGTGTCGAGGTCGCTCATCACGCCCAGGATCGCCTGGTCGCGGCCCTGCTGCATCTTCGAGTTCCAGTAGCCGCCGAGCGTGCCCAGCGCCGCACCCGCAGCGGCGCCGATCAGCGCGCTCTTCATGTTGCCGCCGGCCAGCGCCCCGGTCAGCGCGCCGACGCCGGCGCCGATGGCCGCGCCCTTCAGCATGTCCTCGGCATAATAATTGCCGGTCGAATCGAGCGCGACGCGGTATTGATAGCAGGCATCGGAGCCGTCATTGGCACCGATGCGGTCCTGCTGCGTGGTCACACAGCCGGTGAGCGCCATGGCGACGATGGTGACGGAGACGAGGCTGGCCCTGACACGGTTGCTTCGCATGACCTGGATTCCCGTTTTGCTTCTCTGGTTCGGGCGTCGTTCGTTCCGGTCCCGAAACATGGCCGGACCGCGCCACCCCCACAGCGACGCCGGTCCCCGGCCGACCGAATCCCGGATGCAACGCTGCCACAGCAACAACCTCGACGGAAGGGGTCATTACCACCAATTCGTGCGGCCTTTTATGCATCGGCATCCGCGTGTAGCCTGTACGGCGACGTATCGTTGGGGGAATGCAATGTCTGGAGGAATGCGGCGCCCGGCTGGGCTGGCAATCGCCTTCGCCGCCGCGGTGGCGGGAGCGGCCCTGACGATGGCCGCCGCCCCGGCGCGGGCGGAAATCGCGGCCCTGGTGATCGGGATCGACCGCTACACCTACATCAACCCGCTCCAGGGCGCGGTGAACGACGCGCGCGACATCGCCGACGCCCTGAAGGGGCTGGGCGTCAAGAAACTACGTCTGTTCGTCGACGGCGATGCCGAGCGCAGCCGCATCATCCGGGCCTGGCGGGAGCTGGTGGCCGAAACCGCCCCCGACTCGACGCTGGTCCTGACCTTTGCCGGACATGGGGCACGGCAACCGGAGCGTGTTCCCGGCAGCGAGGCGGACGGGAAGGACGAGTTCCTGGTGCTGGCGGATTTCGCCCCGCGCGGACCGGGCACCGCCCAGCGCCTGACCGACGACGAGATCGCCGTGCTGCTGAAGGAGGCGGCGCCCCGCCGGGTGATCTTCATTTCCGATTCGTGCCATTCCGGCACGATGACCCGCGGCTTCGACGACCGCGCCGGCATGCTGGGCACCCGGGCGGCGAAGATCGACGGCAAGCCGGTCGACGGCATCGAGGAGGACGCCCTGCCGCCGCCCACCCGCGCCGCTTTGCAGGCCGAGGCCGAGGAACAGCCCAACGTCACCTTCTTCGCCGCGGTCGCCGACCATGAGCTGGCACCGGAGGTGATGATCAACCGCAAGCCGCGCGGCGCCCTCAGCTGGGCCTTCGCCAACGCGCTGCGCGGGCAGGCCGACCGCGACGGCGACGGAATCGTCACCAAGGGCGAGCTGGAGACGCACATCCGCGGCGCCGTGCGCATGGCGCTGGAGGGACGCCAGCATCCGCAGGTCCAGCCGCGCGGCCGGGGCGAGGTGCCGCTGATCGATCCGGTGGCCAGCAAGCCGAAGCCGCCTTCCCTGCTGCCCGCCGCCGGCCCGATCCCGCTGCGCATCCTGGGCAAGCCGGCGGCGGTGAAGATTCTGGCGGCCGGGATGAGCGGGGTCGAGACGGTCGGCAAGGAGGATGCGGCACTGGTCTGGGACAGCGCCGGCGGCGAGGTGGTCAGCTCGATGGGCGACGTGCTGGCCAGCATTCCCGGCGACCCGATGGCGGCGGAAACCCGGCGGCGGGTCCAGGGGGTGATCGACAAATGGTCGCTGGTGGTGCGGGTGAAGGCCGCGGCGGAAAGCCGCTCGCTGGCCCTGGCGGTGGAGCCCGGCGACCGTGCCTACCGCAAGGGGGAGACGGTGTCGCTCGACATCCGCGGCAATGCCGGGACCTATTTCACCCTGATCAACCTCGCCGCCGACGGGACGCTCAACTACCTCTACCCGCTGGCCGAGCGCAACGACCCGGCGCAGATCCCGCGCGGCGGTCCCTACCGGCTGGCGCTGACGGTCGAGCCGCCCTTCGGCGCCGACCATTTCCTCGCCATCGCCTCGCCCAGGCCGATGGCCGCCCTGCAACGGGACCTCGCGGCACTGGACGGCAAGCCGGCGGCCGGCGAGGTCGCCACCCTGCTGACCCGGCACCTGACCGGACAGCCGGTGGAGTTCGGCATCCACGGCGTCTACAGCACCGCGCGGTGAACGGGATCAGGCCAGCGCCGGCAGCTGGACGGCAAGCGCGAGATGCAGCTCGTGCCGGCCGTCCGGCAGCCCCGGACGGTGGCCGAAGTCGAGCCCGACGCCGCCGAGCGCCAGGCCGTTCGCCGCGGCATGGGCCCGCAGCCGGGCGAAGCCCTCGGCGATCCCCGACACCGGGCCGTCATGGACGGTCCGCAGGTAACGCCCGGCGGCAAGGTCGACGCGGACCATGCCGGCGGGAATCTCCGTCGCCCTGGCCGCCAGGAACCCGACGAGGTCGCGCCGCAAGCCGTTCTCCTCCGGCAGCGACACCGCAGCGAAGGAGGTCGCGCCGGTGTCGGCGGCAAAGACATGCTCCCATGCGGCGGCGATGGCCGCCGGCGGATCGTCCGGGCCGGCTTCGACCATGCAGCCGATGACGGTCAGTTCGGGATAGCTCACCGTTTCGATCATGACGTGTTTCCCCTCAAAGCTCCGGATCGTCGAGCAGGCGCGCGAGGACCGGTCCGGCGGAGCCGGTGCCGACGGGCCGGCCCCCGATAGGCCGGCCATCGACCGACAGCAGCGGACGCAGGCCGAGGCTGTTGGTCAGGACGGCCTCGTCGGCGCGGGCGAGATCGGCGGGGGTCAGCGGCGCCTCCTCCGCGCCATGGCGCTCCAGGACCAGGGCGCGGCGGATGCCGGGCAGCGCGCCGTCGGCGACCGGCGGGGTCAGCAGCCGGCCGCCGACCGACAGGAACAGGGTGGCGACGCTGGATTCGGCCAGCCGGCCGGCGCCGTTCAGCAGCAGCGCCTCGTCGGCGCCGCGTTCCGCCGCCTCCTGCCGGGCCAGGATGGAATCGAGGTAGTTCAGCGACTTCAGCCGCGACAGCGGCGAATGCTCGTTGCGCCGGGTCGAGCGGGCGATGACGGCGGCGACCGGCGCGGTCATGTGGGCGGCGGGAGCCAGCGTGATCAGGACGGTCGGGCTGGCGTCGGCCGGCGGCAGGACGCCGCGGGCGCCGGTGCCGCGCGACAGGGTCAGCCGCAGCACGCCGTCGGCGATGCCGCCGGCCGCGACCAGCGCCGCCATCGCATCCGACAGCGCCGCAAGGTCGTAGGGCAGCGGCAGGCGCAGCAGGGCCGCACCGGCGGCCAACCGGTCGAGATGGCGGGACAGGTGACGCGGCGCCCCGTCCTTGACCCGGATCGTCTCGAACAGCCCGTCCCCCAGGGTGAAGCCGCGGTCCGCCGGGTCGATCCGCGCCGCGGCGTCCTCGACCAGCCGCCCGTTCAGCCAGACCGTCATGCCGTCCCCTCCCCTGCCAATTCGCCGACCGCGCGCAGCTGGGCGCGGGCCTTGACCAGCATCTCCTCATGCTCCGCCGCCGGGTCGGAATCGGCGACGATGCCGCCGCCGGCCTGGGCGATCACCGCGTCCGGCGTCACCGACAGGGTGCGGATGACGATGTTGCTGTCCATCGCGCGGTCGAAGCCGATCCAGGCCACCGTCCCGCAATAGGCGCCGCGGCGCGACACCTCCAGCTCGTCGATGATCTGCATGGCGCGGATCTTGGGCGCGCCGGTGATCGACCCGCCGGGACAGGCGGCGCGCAGCAGGTCGACCGGTCCCAGCCCCGGCCGCAGCCGGGATGTCACCACCGACACCAGATGATGGACGCTGGCGAAGCTCTCCAGCCCATAGAGCACCGGCACCCTGACGCTGCCGATCTCCGACACCCGGCCGAGGTCGTTGCGCAGCAGGTCGGTGATCATCAGGTTCTCGGCCCGGTCCTTGACGCTGGCGCTGAGCTCCGCCGCCGCCGCCGCGTCGGCCGCCGGATCGGCCCCCGGATTGGGCGGGCGCGGGCGGGTGCCCTTGATCGGCCGCGTCTCGATGGTCCGGTCGGCGCCGAGCCGGATGAAGCGCTCCGGCGAGGCCCCCGCCAGCCGCAGCCGCGGGCCGCAGTTCAGGAAGGCGGCGAAGGGCGCCGGGCTCAGGACGCGCAGCCGCTCGTACAGCGCATAGGCGTCGACGGTCCCGTCCACGTCGGCCAGGAAACGCTGGGTGAAGTTGGCCTGATAGATGTCGCCGGCACGGATATAGTCCAGCACCCGCCCGACCCGGTCGAGATAGCCGGGACGCGACAGCTCCGACCGCCAGGACAGCGGCGCCGGCCCGGCCGATTGTTCCGGAGGCGGAACGGACAGCCGCGCAGCCATCCGGCGGGCGCGCTCCTCCGCCTCCGGCCGGGCGGCGACGACCCAGGCCCGCCGTTCCTGCCGGTCGAAGGCGGCGACGACGTCATAGAGGCCGAAGGCCATGTCCGGCTGGCCGCCCGGATTGGGGTGGCGGGAGCGTAGCCCCTCCAAAGACATTCCGGCTTCGTAACCGATGAAGCCGACCGCGCCTCCCGTGAAGGGGACCGGTCCGGCAGATGGCAATGAACGGGGCAGTGGATGGGCGGCCAGCGCCCGTTCCAGCGCGTCGAAGGGGCTCCCCGCCACCGCAGCGCCGTCGACCAGCGTTCGGCCGCCGATGGCCTCGATGGTTTGGAACGGTTCAGCAACGATATAGGAATAGCGCCCGTTCTGCGGATGGGCCGCCGCGCTGTCGAGCAGCATCGCCCAGGGCTCGGCGCTCCAGGGACGGAAGGCGGCGGCGGGACCGCCGCAGGAGACGGGTATGGTCAGCATGGCGGTGCCAAAGGGCCGGCGGGCATGGGACAGCCTACATCAGGATGGTGGCGCCGCCGTCGACGACCAGGACATGGCCGTTGACGTAGGACGCCGCGGCGGAGGCCAGGAACACCGCCGCCCCGGCGATCTCGTCGGGCCGGCCCCAGCGGTTCATCGGCGTGCGCTTGGCGAAATAGGCGGCGCGCTCCGGATCGCCGGTGATCGCCGCATTCGTTTCGGTAGCGAAAAAACCTGGCGCGATGGCGTTGCTGGTCAGGCCGAGCGGTCCGTATTCGGCGGCGAGCGCCCGCACCATGCCGTTCAGCCCGGACTTCGCCGCGGCATAGACGCTGTCGTTGGCCCGCGCGATCTGGCCGGCGACCGAGGTGACGGCGATCAGCCGCCCCCGCCCCTGCGGCAGCATCAGCCGCGCCGCCTCCCGCGCCAGGATCAGGGAGGAGGCCAGATCGACGTCGAGAAGGGTGGCGATCTCGTCGTCCGTCAGGTCGGCCAGCGGCTTGCGGTTGCGCTGCCCGACATTCTGGACCAGCACGTCGAGCCGGCCATGCTCCTGCGCGATTCGGGCGAAGGCCTCGCGCACCGCCGCCCGGTCGGACACGTCGAAGGCCAGCGCCGACGCCGTTCCGCCCGCCGCGGCGATCTCCGCCACGCGGGCGTCCAGCACCGCGGCGTCGCGGCCGTTCAGCAGCACATGCGCCCCCGAACCGGCCAGCGCCCTGGCGATCTCCAGCCCCAGCCCGCGCCCCGACCCGGTGACGAGCGCCACCTGCCCGGCGAGCGAGAAGGCCGACAGATAGGGCGGGATCGTCGCGGCCATGCCCGTCTCCTTGTCCGTTTCCATGTCTGCTCTCCCGTGTCTGAGCCGGGCCGTTGCGGCACGTCCTGCGCCCTGCGCCGAGATTTAGCAGACCCTCGGGCGCATTGGCAGCCTCGATGCGGCATCCGCTTGCCGGCCGATTGTTGCCCGTCTACCACCATCGAACAGATGGGCCATCGAACAGATGGGCCATCGGACAGACAGGTTCCATTGGCCGCCCCACCGGGAAGGTTCCGACCATGCCGCTTCCGCCACCCGACAAGCTCCGCGAGCTTGCGACGATGTTCGCGACCAACGCGCCGGCCGCCGACAGTTTCGAGCCTTTCAGCGAAACACGGACCAAGCTGGCGAAATACTCCAAGATGGCGCTGATCGGCGGCGTCCAGAGCGGCCTGCAGACCGGCGTCACCGCGCTCAGCGGGGTGGCGACCACAAGCGTCAATGTCGGGATCGGCTCCATCTCGCTATTCCCGCTGGGGGCGGCGCTGGGGCCGTGGCTGGTGGCGCTGGCCATCGGCATCACCGCGAACGGCATCTTCGCCCTGCACGACCTGCGCACCGCCGCCACGCGCAGCAACGGCTATCCGTGCAGCTGCGGCAAATGCAAGGCCAACCTGACCTATGTGATCGACCGCAAGGAGAACAACACGGCGATCAAGGCGGTCAGCGTCTTCACCGCCGGCCTGCCCTTCATCGCCGACCGGATCTGGTCGATCCGCAAATCCTTCCGCAAGGACAGCCCGAAGGAGAATGTCTGCACCAGCCTGATCGAGGGAGCGCGCGGCGGCTGCGTGTGCGCCATCGCCTCGATCATGATGCTGTGCGGCGAGTGGAAGCAGAACGAAAAGGCGAATGCCGAACTGGTGGTCGATGCCGTCGCCATCATCTGGTCGAGCGACGGCGCCAAGAAGCTGAAATCCAAATGGTGACGCCTCCCGGCCCGACGGCCGGATAGGAAAAAGGCTTGGGATGCCGGGCATCCGAAGCCTTTCCCATGTCATCGCGCCCAGGTCACCACGCCATGGCCGGGATCCGGCCGGTCAGTGGACCGACGCCTCGCGGCCGGCCGCGGCCGGCACCGCCGGCAGGGCGAAGCCGAGCGGCGGACGCTCCGGCGCCTTGAAGCCGTGCGGCCGGTCCTCCTCGACCACAACGCCATCCAGCGCCAGCCGGCCGTCGACCAGCGACAGGGTCATGGCGGTCTTGCCCTCGACCTCCTCGTCGAGCAGGCGCTCGGCAATCGGATCCTCGACCAGCCCCTGGATCGCCCGCTTCAGCGGACGGGCGCCGAAGGCGGGATCCCAGCCCAGGTCGCCCAGCCGCCGCTTGGCCGCCGCATCGGCCGCCAGGGTGACGCCGCGCTCGGCCAGCCGCTGGTTGACGCGGGCAAGCTGGATGTCGACGATCCGCGCCATCTGGTCGCGTCCCAGCCGGCGGAAGATCAGCACGTCGTCCAGCCGGTTGAGGAACTCCGGCCGGAAGGCCTTGCGCACCGCGTCCATCACCTCGACCGTCGCCCCGGCCATGTCCTCGCCGTCGCCGAGCGCGCTCAGCGCCTCGGCCCCCAGGTTGGAGGTCATGATCAGGATGGCGTGGCGGAAATCGGCGGTCCGGCCCTGCCCGTCGGTCAGCCGCCCGTCGTCGAGCGCCTGCAACAGGACGTTCAGCACGTCGGGATGCGCCTTCTCCACCTCGTCCAGCAGCACGACCTGATAGGGCCGACGCCGGATGCGCTCGGCCAGCGAGCCGCCGTCGTCATAGCCGACATAGCCCGGAGGCGAGCCGATCATGCGGCTGACCGCGTGCTTCTCCATGTATTCCGACATGTCGAGGCGGGTGATCGCCGTCTCGTCGTCGAACAGGAAGGCGGCCAGCGCCTTGGCCAGTTCGGTCTTGCCGACGCCGGTCGGCCCCAGGAACAGGAAGGAGCCGGTCGGCCGGCTGGGATCCTTCAGCCCGGCGCGGGCCCGCCGCACCGCCTTGGACACCGCGCGCACCGCCTCCCGCTGGCCGACCACCCGCTCGCCCAGCTTGTCCTCCATGCCCTTCAGGCGATGGCGCTCGCCCTCCAGCATCCGCTCGACCGGGATGCCGGTCCAGCGGGTGACGACGGCGCCGATGTCCTTGGCCGTCACCTCGTCGCGCTCGGCGCTGGCCCGCGATTCGGCATCGGCCAGCCGCTTCTCCAGGTCGGGCACCACGCCATAGGCCAGCTCGCCGGCCTTGGCCCAGTCGCCGTCGCGCTGGGCGCGCTCCAGACGGGTGCGGGCCTGGTCGAGCTCCTCCTTCAGGCGGCGGCCCTCGGTGCGGCGGGACTGCGAGGCACGCCACTCCTCCTCCATCGAGGATTGGCGGGCCTCCGCCTCGGCCAGCTCGCCTTCGAGGACGTGCAGCCGCTCCTGCGAGGCGGCGTCCGGCTCGGCCTTCAGCGCCTCGCGCTCGATCTTCAGCTGGGCGACGCGGCGGTCGACGGCATCGAGCGCCTCGGGCTTGCTGTCAATGGCCATGCGCAGGCGGCTCGCCGCCTCGTCGACCAGATCGATCGCCTTGTCGGGCAGCCGGCGGTCGCCGATGTAGCGCGCCGACAGGCTCACCGCCGCGACAACCGCCGCGTCGGCGATGCGCACGCCGTGATGGACCTCGTACTTGCTCTTGATGCCGCGCAGGATCGACACCGCGTCGTCGGCCGACGGCTCGTCCACCGTCACCGGCTGGAAACGGCGGGCGAGCGCCGCGTCCTTCTCGATGTATTTGCGGTACTCGTCCGGCGTGGTGGCGCCGACGCAGCGCAGCTCGCCGCGCGCCAGCGCGGGCTTCAGCATGTTGGCGGCGTCCATCGCCCCGTCGGTGCGGCCGGCGCCGATCAGGGTGTGCAGCTCGTCGATGAACAGGATGATGCGGCCGTTGGCCTCGGCAACCTCCGACAGGACGGATTTCAGCCGCTCCTCGAACTCGCCGCGGAACTTGGCGCCGGCCAGCAGCGCGGTGAGGTCGAGCGCCAGGACGCGCCGGTCCTTCAGCCCTTCCGGCACGTCGCCGGCGGCCAGACGCTGGGCCAGCCCCTCCACGACGGCGGTCTTGCCGACGCCGGGGTCGCCGATCAGCACCGGATTGTTCTTGGTGCGGCGTGCCAGCACCTGGATGGTCCGGCGGATCTCGTCGTCGCGGCCGATGACCGGGTCGAGCCGGCCCTGCCGCGCCTCTTCGGTCAGGTCGCGGGTGTAGCGGGCCAGCGCCTCGCCGGAGGTCGTCTCGGTCTCCTCCTCGGCGGGATGGTCCTTGCGCTGCGCATCGGCGGCGGCGGCCAGCGCGTCGGCATCGATGCCGGCCCGGCGGAACAGCGCGCGCAGCGGGCCGCTCTGGCGGGCGAGGCTCTCCAGCAGCCGTTCGGCGGTGACGAAGCGGTCGCCGCCGCTGCGCGCCGACGCGACGGCGCCCTGCAGCACGGCGGCCAGCGCCGGCGACATGTAGAGCGGCTGCGGTCCCTCGCCCTGCCCCGGCTGGACCGGAGCATGGGACAGCTGCTCCTCGGTCGCGGATTTCAGCAGGTCGGGGTCGCCGCCGGTGTCGCGCACCAGACGCGCCGCCACGCCGCTGCCGTCGTCGATCAACGCCTTCAGCAGATGTTCGGGGAGAAGCTGTTGGTGCCGCCCGGCAAGGGCGGCGATCTGCGCCGCCTGGATCACGCCGCGCGCACGATCGGTGAATTGACCGAAGTCCATCCGGCACTCCGTTTCCATGGTCTCCCGCCCAGCCATCCGGCGCGGGACGGCGCCCCAGCGGTCCGCAAAATGCGCGACCGTCCGGCGCCTGATGGGTAAATGGTTAACGCGAAAGCGGCGATCAAGAGGGGGAGTGGGGAACGCCCCGCCGCGGAAAAGATGTCGGAAGCCGCATGGGAATGGTATGACAGCGCGAACCGCCCCGGACATCTTCTCCCGATTCTCCATCCATGCCGGTTGTCACAACCAAGCCCAGCGACATCAAGGAACGGCTGTCCTGCGCCTACATCGCCATGGTCGCGGCGCGCGCCGGCTGTCAGGTGATGAGCCTGCCGGTGGACCGGAACGGCATCGATCTGTGGATTTCGCCTATCGAAGGGTCTTTGACGGCCAGGATCATGGTCCAGGCGAAGGCGACGATCCGGCTTGCGAGAATAGACGGCGGACGCACCTTGTCCTTTGCCTTGGATCGCCGCACCTATGATCTGCTGCGCAGGCCGGCGACCTGCCCGGCCCTGCTGGTCGTCCTCGACTTGCCGGACGATCCGGACGAGTGGTTCACGGTGAGCGCCGACGCCACGACGCTGCGGCGGGCCGCCTACTGGATCGATCTGCGGGGCGCTCCGGAAGTGGGAACAAAGAGCGTCGCCCTGCGTATTTCTCCGGACAGCCTGTTCGACCATCATGCTATTCTAAATTTGCTGGAGCGGACCGACTTGGTCAGTCGGGGAGGGTCTTGAATGTCTGCCGATACGGTGACTGCGAAGATGCTCGATGCGGCGGAGGCGCTGGGCCCCGACGATATCATCGCTTACCTGACGATGAATGGCTGGATGGACGCAGGTCCATACGGACCACTCGCCAGGCTGTACAGTCTTCAGGCCGATGGCCGAATTTATGAAGCTGTTATCCCCATCACCAAGCATGTGGGGGATTTCAAGTGGCGTGTGATTGATCTGCTCCACTCTCTCATCAAAGCCAACGGCAAGGAATGGCCGGAAATTTGCCAAGAAATTTCTGCACATAAAGAAACTAAAATCCCGACACCGCACGTCGTAACGGATGCAACCGTTATATACAGCTTTCCGGAAGCTGAAAACGATCGGCAGAACAGTGCCGAAGATAAAGCAGATGTTGCTCTGTCTATAAAATCTCGCCTAGAATCCCTAGTGGTCGATGCCGCCCGCTGCGATATGGACGACTTGGCTAGATTTATTGGCCTAGCCGCTTTGGCAGCGGAAGATCAGGCCCCGGCAAACCCCGACGTTGCTTCGCGGAATAATGAACTTCAGGAAATCCTGCGTCGATCTTCGAATTCCCGAAAGCATTGACCAGCCATATTGACACGCGATCCCCGCCTCCCCCTTCATAGCGTCGCGGTATCGAGGGGGAAGGCTCCGGCATCATGGATCTGCGGCAGCTGCGCTACTTCCTGGGCATCGTCGAGCATGGCTCGATCTCCCGCGCGGCAGAGGTGCTGCGGGTGGCGCAGCCGGCGCTCAGCCTGCATCTGAAGCGGATGGAGGAGGATTTCGGCTGCCAGCTCGTCCTGCGCACGGCCCGCGGCGTGGTGCCGACGGAAAGCGGCCGGCGGCTGGCGCAGCGGGCGGCGACGCTGATCGAGGCGATGGACGGGCTGCGCGACGAGGTCCGGGCGGTGGAGGCGGTGCCGGCCGGGCCGGCGACGGTCGGCATCCCGACCTCGCTCGGCCCGGTCCTGACGGTGCCGCTGGCGCTGGCGGTGCGCCGGGCTTATCCGCAGATCCGCCTGCGGGTGGTCGAGGGGCTGTCCGGCCACATGCGGGAATGGGTGCTGTCGGGACAGCTCGACCTCGCGCTGGTGTTCGGCGCCAAGGACATGGGCGGGCTGGAGACCGAGCCGGTGGCGCGGGAAAAGCTGCATCTGGTCGGACCGGCGGACGACCCGCTGCTGCGCGGCCGCAGCGCGATCCCCTTCGCCGAGGCGCTGGCCCTGCCGCTGATCCTGCCCGGCCGCCCCCACGGCGTGCGCGAGGAGGTGGAGCATGCGGCGATGCTCGCCCGCAGCGGCGTCACCGTCGCCATGGAGATCGACGCGCTGGAACAGATCAAGGCGCTGGTGGCGGAGGGCTGCGGCTACACCGTGCTGTCGGAGCGGGTGGCGCGCTATGGCGCCGTGGCCGAGCGGCTGGCCGGCCTGCCCATCGCCGACCCGCAGATCGACCGCAGCATCCTGCTTGCCCACGCGTCCGGCCGGCCGATGCCGGCCGCCGCCCGCGCGGCACGGGGCATCCTGCGCGACATCCTGGCCGGGCTGACCGAGGATGGCGGATGGCGGTGAAGGGGCCGGCGCCTTCCTCCTCCTCGCCTCCGCCCCGCTCACGAACCGAGATTGACGATCTCCACCCGCCGGTTGACGTCGCTGGCCGGGTTGGCCGGATCGAGCAGCTGCTGCGATCCCAGGCCGCGCGACTTCAGGCGGTCGGGCGCCACGGCGAAGGTCCTGGTCAGATAGTCGCGGACCGCGGCGGCCCGCCGCTTCGACAGGGCGAGATTGTAGTCGGCGCCGCCGACGCCGTCGGTGTGGCCGGTCAGCTGGAAGCTGTAGGCGCTGAGCTCCGGCGAGGTCAGGGCGCGGCCGAGCTCGTTCAGGATGCCGCTCGCCTTCGGCGTCAGATCCGCCGAGTTGAAGGCGAACTCCACCTGGAAGCTGATCCTCGGCGCCGCCTGGGGCCGGGTTGGCGCCGGGGCGGGAGCAGCCGGCGCCGCCGTGTCGGCGGTGCCGAGCGCCAGCCCGCGGGTCTTCGGCTTCTGGCCGATCAGCGGCGCGTCGGACGGTGCATCGACAGCAGCGGCCGGCTTCAGCGCCTTGATGAAATCCTCCGACGTGGTCGGCGCGGCGGCCGGGTCGGCCGCCCGGCCGGCGCCCCCCAGCGCCAGCATCAGGCACAATCCGGCCAATGCCGGCCGCAATACCCTGACAGTCCCGCTTCTCATCCTCTGCGCCCCCCGACTGCGATGCGGACAAATTTAGGCATATCCTAAACGACAGCGTGCCGGCCGGCCAGAGGCGACCGCCCGGGTTGTGGTCTCCCCAGCCAATTCAGCCTCATATAGCGCACGGGACACGGCGCTACCGCGGGAAAAGCCATTTTTTGCCGCAGCGCCGGACGGTGCACGGTCTTGCTCCCGCCACAGTGCGGCGATACCGTGCAGCCCACGCCGCAGCCGCCCCATCGGAACATGCACGACATCGTCATCCAAGTCCTCGGCGTTGCCGGGCTTCTCGCCCTCGTCAGCTTCCTTCCGCCGCTGGCCGCCCGTTTCCGGATGCCCTACACGGTGCTGCTCGCCGGTGTCGGCGTGGCGCTGGGCGCAGTCATCCAGACCTTCGCCGGGCCGGGCAAGGATCCGTTCCACGACTTCCTGAACTCGCTGGCCGAGCTGGACGTCTCGTCCGACGTGCTGATGCACATCTTCCTGCCGATCCTGCTGTTCGAGACGGCGCTGGCGGTCGACGTGCGGCGGCTGTTCGACGACCTGGGACCGATCCTGCTGATGGCGGTGGTCGCGGTGTTCGTCTGCACCTTCGCCGTCGGCTATGCGGTCAGCCTGTTCACCTCGCTGGGGCTGGTCGCCTGCCTGCTGCTGGGCGCCATCGTCGCCTCGACCGACCCGGCGGCGGTCATCGGCATCTTCCGCGACCTCGGCGCGCCGAGACGGCTGACGACGCTGGTCGAGGGCGAGAGCCTGCTGAACGACGCCGCCGCCATCGCGCTGTTCACCCTGCTGCTGGAGATGCTGACCCGCACCTCGCACGGCGGCGTGTGGGCGGCGGCGCTGGACTTCCTGCGCGACTTCTCCGGCGGCGTCGTCACCGGCTATGTCTGCGGCCGGGTCGTCTGCATGCTGGTGGAGCCGGTGCGCAACCAGCCGATGGCCGAGATCACGCTGACGGTGGCGCTGGCCTACCTGTCCTATGTGCTGGCCGAGCATTATGTCGGCGCATCGGGCGTGGTGGCGGTGGTGACGGCGGCGCTGGTCATCGGCTCGGTCGGCAAAACCCGCATCTCGCCCGCCACCTGGGGCGCGATGGAGCATGTCTGGCAGCAGCTGGGCTTCTGGGCCAACTCGATGATCTTCCTGCTGACCGCCATCCTGGTGCCGCGGCTGATGGCCGACGCCGGCTGGGCGGAGGTCGGGCTGGTGCTGGTCGTGGTGGCCGCCGCCTTCGCCGCCCGCGCGGTCGTGCTGTTCGGCCTGCTGCCGGTGCTGTCCTGGGCCGGACTGTCGCAGAAGGTCAGCAACTCCTACAAGACCGTGATGCTGTGGGGCGGCCTGCGCGGCGCGGTGTCGCTGACGCTGGCCCTGGCGGTGACCGAGAATTTCCGGGTGCCCGACCGGGTCCAGAGCTTCGTCGCGGTGATGGTCACCGGCTTCGTCTTCGTCACGCTGTTCGTCAACGGCACGACGCTGCGCTGGCTGATCCGCGTGCTGAAGCTGGACGAGTTGACGACGGTGGAGCGCGCCATGCGCAACCGGGCGCTGGCGCTGTCCACCGACAGCATCCGCGACCGCGTCGCCGCCGTCGCCCAGACCTACGAGGTCGACGCCGCGGTCAAGGACGTGATGATCGCGCGGTACGAGGAGCGGCTGAAGAAGATCGACCGGGAGCGCCATGGCGAAGCCGAGCTGAGCGACGAGGACCGCGTCACCATCGGCCTCGTCATCCTGGTGAATCGCGAGGAAGAGCTCTATTACGCCCACTTCTCCGAGGGGGTGGTGTCGCGCTCGGTGATGGAGATGCTGGCGGGGCGCAGCGGCCGGCTGCTCGACGCGGTCAAGAGCCAGGGCCGCAACGGCTACCGGGCGTTCGAGGAGCCCTTCATCGCCTTTTCCCCCTGGATGCGGACGGCGAGCTGGCTCCAGCGCCGCTTCGGCATCCACCGGCCGCTGGCAAAGCGCCTGTCGATGCGGTTCGAGGTGCTGGTCGCCGTGCGCACCGTGCTGCGCGAGCTGCTGGCCTTCACCCGCGACCGGCTGGCCCGCGTGCTGGGGCAGGACGTGGCGTTCGAGCTGGAAGGCATGCTGGTCGGCCGGCTGGGCATCGTCGAACAGGCGCTTGCGGCGCTGAAGCTGCAATATCCGGACTATGCGGTGGTGCTGCAGAGCCGCTATGTCGGCCGCGCCGCCCTGCGGCTGGAGCATGCCGACTACCGCACCATGCATGCCGAATCGATCATCAGCCAGGAGGTGCTGACCGACCTGGAGCGCGACCTGGAGCAGCGGCGCCGCGTGCTGGAACGGCTGCCCAGGCTGGACGTCCGGTTCGACGTGGCGGAGCTGGTGCGCCGGGTGCCGCTGTTCGCCGGCCTGCCGGCGGAGCGGGTGGCGACCATCGCCACGCTGCTGCGCGCCCAGTTGGCGCTGCCGGGCGAGACCATCCTGCGCCGCGGCGACCGCGGCGAGTCGATGTTCTTCATCGCGTCCGGCGCGGTCGAGGTGCTGGTGCCCAACCTGGCCGAGCCGGTGAAGCTCGGCACCGGCGACTTCTTCGGCGAGATGGCGCTGCTGACCCGCCAGCGGCGCAATGCAGACGTGCGGGCGCTGGGCTATTGCCAATTGCTGGTGCTGGATGAGAAGGATTTCCGCCGGCTGGTGCAGAAGGATGCGGATCTGCGCGTCCATATCCAGGCGGTCGCCGAGGCACGCCGGCAGCCGACCCAGTCGGCGCCGGCAATCCCGGCGGTGAGCTGACCGTCAGGCAGGTTTCTCCGGATCGCGCCGCAGGCCCGGCCTGGAGAAACCTGGGAACTCCATGGTTTTGCAGGTTTTCCGAGCCCGCCCATTCATGGGCGGAGTTCGGAAAACCTGCTTAGGGAAGGATCTTCGATGAACGAGACCGCGACGGGCGGCGGCCAGCCCTGGCTGCGCCTGATGCCGGGTCTTTTCGTGCTGCTGTGGAGCACCGGCTTCATCGGGGCGAAATACGGCCTGCCCTATGCGGAGCCGCTGACCTTCCTGCTGATCCGGCTGGGGCTGGTCGCCGTCGTGCTGGCGCTGGTGGCGCTGGTGAGCCGCGCGCCCTGGCCGAAGGACTGGGCGACGGCCGGGCGCATCGCGCTGGCCGGGCTGCTGGTCCATGGCGTCTATCTCAGCGGCATCTTCATCGCCATCGCGCACGGGCTGCCGGCGGGGGTCACGGCGCTGGTCGTCGGCATCCAGCCGCTGCTGACCGCCGCCCTGTCCGGCCCGCTTCTGGGCGAGCGGGTGAGCGGCCGGCAATGGGCCGGCCTGCTGCTGGGACTGGCCGGGGTCGGGCTGGTGGTGCGCGAGAAGCTGGCGATCGACGCAGCGCATCTGGTCCCGCTGGGCTACGCCCTGGTGTCGCTGGTCGGCATCACGCTGGGCACGCTGTACCAGAAGCGCCATGGCGGCGGCATGGATCTGCGCAGCGGCACGGCCATCCAGTATGCCGCCACCGCGCTGGCGCTGGCCATCGCCGCGCCGATGGTCGAGACGATGCATGTGGAGTGGACGGGGGAATTCGTCTTCGCCCTGCTGTGGCTCTGCTTCGTGCTGTCGGTGGGGGCGATCTTCCTGCTGTTCGCGCTGATCCGCCGCGGTGCGGCGGCCAAGGTCGCCAGCCTGTTCTACCTGACCCCGCCGGTGACGGCGCTGGTCGCCTGGGTGCTGTTCGGCGAGAAGCTCGGCATCGTGGCGCTGGCCGGCATGGCGGTGGCGGTCTGCGGCGTGGCGCTGGTGAACAGGAAATGACGGGCGGCAGGAGGAGGGCGGTGCGCCCTCCCCTCCCCGGTCCCGCTCAGCCCCATTTCATCTCGCCGGTCGCCACCTTGGCGCCGATGTCGAGCGCGATGCCCATCCCGGCATCGGGATAGCGCCGCTTCATGGCGGCGATCAGGTCGGCGCCGGTCTTCGCCCTGGCCAGCTCCTCCTCGAACGCCAGCAGATACGCCCTGGTGTGGGCAATGGCCGCGGCATCGGGCACGGCACCCGGTGCGGCATGGCCGGCGACCACGACGGCCGGGTCGCGCGCAGCCATCGCGTCGAGGGTCCTGACCCAGGCCGCCCGCGCCTCGGCGGTGGGGGTGTCGGCGGTCCAGACATGGACGCCGGAGAAGACCAGCACGCCGCCGAAGACGGCGCGCAGCGACGGAACCCAGAGATAGCGGCGGTTGGCCAGCCCCTGGGCATCGACGATCTCGACGGCCCGGCCCTCGAGCGTCAGGGCCGGCCCGTCGAACGGCTCCGGCATGACGATGTCGGCCAGCGTCTGCGGACCATTCTCCTTCAGCTTGGGGCCCCAGACGGCCAGCTTCTTTTCGACATTGCCCTGGATCGCCGCGACGGTGGCGGACGCGGCGACGACGCGGGCGGCCGGGAAGGCGGCCTTGACCGGTCCCAGGCCGAAATAATAGTCGGGGTCGCTCTGGCTGACATAGATCGTCGTCAGCGTCCTGCCGGTTGCCTTGATCGCATCAGCCAGCGCCCTGCCGTCGGACAGGGTGAAGCCGCCGTCGATCAGGATCGCCTCGCGCTCACCGGACAGCAGGACCGGGGCGCGGAGGAAGCCGGCCTCACCGGCGGGGAAATGCGTCCAGGACAGCGGGGCGCCGCTGGCGGCGAAACCGCCGGCCGGGACGAGAGCGGTGGCGAGGCCGGCCACGCCGGCAAGGCCGGCGGCCGCGAGGATGTCCCTGCGGGTCAACATGCTGTTGTCTCCTGTTGGATCGGGCAATTGGAACTGGCAATCGGAACCGGCGGTCACAGGGCGCGCAGGAGCGCCGCCAGCCTGCCGGGTTTGTTGAAGAGGATTTCGGAGTCCAGCTTGCGCCGGTGCGAGCCGTCGTCGAACAGCAGGGTCGGCACACCGCTGGCGCGATGCTCCGCCATCAGTTGCCGGCCCCGCTCCACCCGTGCGGCGGTGGCGGCGGCCAGCGCGCCGTCCTGTCCGCCCTCCCGCCCGGCGACAAGCGCGGCAGCGGCGGCGAGCCCAAGCCCGGCGAGGATGTCCGACAGCGTTTCCACCGCGGTGACGTCCCGCCCGTCGACATAGCGCGCCGCCTGGATGGCGGCGAGCGCCTGGAACTCCCGGTCGGGCGCGGTCATCGACACCGCGGTCAGGGCCAGCGTCGCGGGACCGCTGTCGAACGGCCGCCGTCGGTCGGCGAGGATGCCGGTCCGGTAGAGCCCGCTGAAGGGCTGGCCGGTCAGGGCCTGGATGCGCTGGTCGTTCGCCCAGGCATAGGCGGCGAAGCCTTCGTCCATCGGGCGTGCCCCGGTGCCCGAGAACAGGCCGGTCGGCAGCAGGTCGAGCGCGAGGCCGCCGATGCCGGCCAGCGACGCGAGCGCCGGCGAGGCGCCATAGCACCAGCCGCAGAGCGGATCGAACAGGTAGGTGACGGTCTTGGTCTGGCTCATGGTCGCCCGCCGGGATGCCGGTGAAGGAATGGGCGGACCTTATCCGGAGGCGATTGTGCTGTGTAGCCGGCATCAAACGGACATATCGTATGGCATCGGCAAACAATCGGAGCCCGCCGGCCCATGAGCGAACCGAGGAACCTGAACCGCATCGCCCATTTCGCCGCGGTGGTGGAAACCGGCTCCTTCACCGCGGCGGCGGCGCGGCTGGGGATCACCAAGGCGGTGGTCAGCCAGCAGGTCGCACGGCTGGAGGAGGAGGTCGGCTCCACCCTGCTGGTGCGCACCACGCGCAAGGTCCGGCCGACCGAGGCGGGATGGGCGTTCCACCGGCGCTGCGTCGTGATCCTCCAGGAGGCCGAGGATGCGTTCGCCGAGCTGGCGGAGACGGCGGCGGAGCCGTCCGGAATGCTGCGGCTCACCGCGCCCTTCGACTACGGCGTCTCGGTCGTGGTGCCGGCCGTCGCCGCTTTCGTGAACGCCCATCCGGCCTGCAAGGCCGACATGGTGCTTGCCGACCAGTCGCTCGACATCGTCGCCCGCGGCTTCGATCTCGCCATCCGCGTCGGCTGGCTGGCCGACACCAGCCTGCAGGCCCGCCAGCTCGGCAGTTTCCGCCAGATGCTGGTCGCCGCGCCGGCACTGGCCGGCCGGCTCGGTGGGGAGGCCGGTCCCGCGGACATCGCCGCCCTGCCCTTCGTCGCCAACGCGGCGTTGCGCGATCCGCTGACCTGGCGCTTTTCGTCCGACGACGGCGCGCAGCACAGCGTGACGACGCGGGCGGCCATCACGCTGGACGCCACCTTCGCCGTCCGCGAGGCGGTGCGCGAGGGCGCCGGGCTGTCGGTGCTGCCAGACTATTGCGTGGCCGACGACCTGGCATCCGGACGCCTCGTGCAGGTCCTGCCGCGCTGGACCCTGCCATCCGGCGGGATCCACGCCGTCTTCCCGGCCGCCCGTTTCCGCCCGACCAAGGTCCGGGCCTTCGTCGAGCTGTTGACCGAGCGCGAGCGGAGCAGGCACAGCCCGGCCGGATGAGTGCCGGAAGCGGTATTTCTGCGGCGGGCGGCCCGGCTGCGGCGAAATTTCGCTGGATCGTCCGTTCGATCAGCAATTTAATATGTCAGACAAATCGATAAATCCCCCGGGAGGGAAGCGATAGTGGACATGCTCGATTTCGGCAGCTTCGACTACATCGTCGCCGGAGGCGGCACGGCGGGCTGCGTGCTGGCCAACCGGCTGTCGGCCGACCCCGATGTCTCGGTCCTGCTGCTGGAGGCCGGCGGCAAAGACAATTGGGTGTGGCTGCATGTCCCCGCCGGCTATCTGTTCTGCATCGGCAACCCGCGCACCGACTGGTGCTTCAAGACGGAGGCCGAGCCGGGGCTGAACGGGCGCAGCATCCATTACGCCCGCGGCAAGGTGCTGGGCGGCTGCTCGTCGATCAACGGCATGATCGCCATGCGCGGCCAGGCGCGCGATTACGACGAATGGGCCGCGATCACCGGGGACAAGCGCTGGAGCTGGAACGAGGTGCTGCCGGTCTTCAAGGGCAGCGAGGATTACTGGCGCGGCGCCGACGAGATGCATGGGGCCGGCGGCGAATGGCGGGTGGAGCGGCAGCGGTTGCGCTGGGACCTGCTCGACCGCTTCGCCGAGGCGGCGCAGCAGGCGGGCATTCCGCGCAACGACGACTTCAACCGCGGCGACAATCTCGGCGTCGGCAGCTTCGAGGTCAACCAGAAGGGTGGCGTGCGCTGGAGCGCCGCCAAGGCCTTCCTGCGGCCGGCGCTCGACCGCCCGAACCTGAAGCTGGTGATCGACGCCGCCATCGACCGGGTGGAGATGGCGGACGGCCGCGCCACCGGCATCCGCTTCACCGTGAAGGGGGAGCCGGCACGGGCGGCGGCGCGGATCGAGACGGTGCTGGCCGCCGGCTCCATCGGCAGCCCCGCCATCCTCCAGCGCTCCGGCATCGGTCCGGCGGCGCATCTGCAGAAGCTGGGGATTCCGGTGGTGCTGGACGCGCCGGACGTCGGCACCAACCTGCAGGACCATCTGCAGCTGCGCATGATCTACAAGGTCGACGGCATCGTGACGCTGAACAAGCGGGCCGGCAGCCTGTTCGGCAAGGCGATGATGGGGCTGGAATACGCCCTGTTCCGCAAGGGGCCGCTGACCATGGCGCCGAGCCAGTTGGGCGTCTTCGCCAAATCCTCGCCCGAGGTCGCGACGGCCGACCTGGAATATCATGTGCAGCCGCTGTCGCTGGAGAAGTTCGGCGACCCGCTGCATGCCTTCCCGGCCTTCACCGCCAGCGTCTGCGACCTGCGCCCGGCGTCCCGCGGCTGGACCCGCATCGCCTCGGCCGACCATCGCGAGAATCCGGCGATCGCCCCCTGCTACCTGTCCGATCCGGCCGACCGGGCGAAGGCGGCCAAGGCGCTGGCGCTGACCCGCCGCATCGTGGCGCAGCCGGCGCTCGCCCCCTACCACCCGCAGGAATACAAGCCCGGCCCGAGCTTCCGGACGGAGGAGGAGCTGGCGCGTGCGGCGGGCGACATCGGCACCACCATCTTCCACCCGGTCGGCACCTGCCGGATGGGCGGCAGGGACGACGCGACATCCGTCACCGATGCCGAGATGCGGGTGCGCGGCGTCCGCGGCCTCCGGGTGATCGACGCGTCGGTGATGCCGACCCTGACCTCCGGCAACACCAACACCCCGACCGTGATGATCGCCGAGCGCGGCGCCGCCCTGATGCGGGCGGAGCGGCGCGCGGCGGCAAAGGGGTAAGGCTTGCCTTCGATTCCCTCTCCCGGGGCGGGAGAGGGCTTAAGACGACCGCCTGCTATTTCAGGAAGGGCAGGTTCAGCCCCTGCTCCTTGGCGCAGTCGATGGCGATGTCGTAGCCGGCGTCGGCGTGGCGCATCACGCCGGTCGCCGGGTCGTTCCACAGCACGCGGCCGATGCGCCGCGCCGCGTCGTCGCTGCCGTCGCAGACGATGACCATGCCCGAATGCTGCGAGAAGCCCATGCCGACGCCGCCGCCATGGTGCAGGCTGACCCAGGTCGCCCCGCTGGCGGTGTTGAGCAGCGCGTTCAGCAGCGGCCAGTCGGACACCGCGTCGGAGCCGTCCCGCATCGCCTCGGTCTCGCGGTTCGGGCTGGCGACCGAGCCGCTGTCGAGATGGTCGCGGCCGATGACGATCGGCGCCTTCAGCTCGCCCGACTTCACCATCTCGTTGAAGGCGAGGCCGAGCCGGTGGCGCTGCCCCAGCCCGACCCAGCAGATGCGCGCCGGCAGGCCCTGGAACTGGATGCGCCTGGCGGCCATGTCGAGCCAGTTGTGCAGGTGCGGATCGTCGGGGATCAGCTCCTTGACCTTGGCATCGGTCTTGCGGATGTCCTCCGGGTCGCCGGACAGCGCCGCCCAGCGGAAGGGACCGACGCCGCGGCAGAACAGCGGACGGATGTAGGCAGGGACGAAGCCGGGGAAGTCGAAGGCGTTCTCCAGCCCCTCCTCCTTCGCCATCTGGCGGATGTTGTTGCCGTAGTCGACGGTCGGGATGCCCATGGCGTGGAAAGCCAGCATCGCCTCGACCTGCACCCGCATCGACTTGCGGGCGGCTGCGGCGACGGCGGCCGGCTGGCTTTCGCGGGCGCTCTCCCACTCCTCCAGCGTCCAGCCCTGCGGCAGGTAGCCGTTGACCGGATCATGGGCGGAGGTCTGGTCGGTGACGATGTGCGGCCGGGCCTTCAGCTCGGTGCCGGCACGGCGGGCCAGTTCGGGGAAGACGTCGGCGGCGTTGCCGAGCAGCCCCACCGAGATCGCCTCGCCCTTGGCGCAGGCCTCGGCGATCCAGTCCAGCGCCTCGTCCAGGTCGGCGGTGTGGCGGTCGAGATAGCCGGTGCGGATGCGCATCTCGATGCTGCTGGGCCGGCATTCGACGGCGAGCATGCAGGCGCCGGCCATGGTCGCGGCCAGCGGCTGCGCCCCGCCCATGCCGCCGAGACCGCCGGTCAGGATCCATTTGCCCTTGAGGTCGCCGTCGTAGTGCTGGCGCCCGGCCTCGACGAAGGTCTCGTAGGTGCCCTGGACGATGCCCTGGCTGCCGATGTAGATCCACGACCCGGCGGTCATCTGGCCGTACATCGCCAGACCCTTGCGGTCGAGCTCGTTGAAATGCTCCCAGGTCGCCCAGCGCGGCACCAGGTTGGAGTTGGCGATCAGCACGCGCGGCGCGTCGGCATGGGTGCGGAAGACGCCGACCGGCTTGCCCGACTGGACCAGCAGGGTTTCGTCGTCGTTCAGCGACCGCAGCGCCGAGACGATGCGGTCGAAGCTGTCCCAGTCGCGGGCGGCGCGGCCGATGCCGCCATAGACGACCAGCTCCTGTGGCCGTTCCGCCACGTCGGGGTCGAGGTTGTTCATCAGCATGCGCAGCGGCGCCTCGGCGAGCCAGCTCTTGCAGCTCAGTTCGGGGCCGTGCGGGGCACGGATGACGCGCTGGTTGTCGAGACGGGATGACATGCGACGGGCTCCTGGTGGGAGGGGTGGCTTGATATGCAAGGTCTTTTGCCCCCTCCCCAACCCTCCCCCGCTTCGCGGGAGAGGGAGCAGGCGCTTGTTCGGGAAGGCGGCGGCAGTCCCCTCTCCCGCGATCGGACCGGCCTTTGGCCGGCCGAGAGCGGGGGAGGGTTAGGGTGGGGGCCGTGGACGAAAACTTCTAAGGCGGCGGCAGCTGGAAGCGCGCGCCCAACCGGTAGCGGCTGCCGGGATGGACCAGCATCGCGACGGTGACGACACGACTTCCGGCCCCCCCGCCGGCCCAGGTGCGGCGGGTGACGCGCAGGCAGGGCTCGGTGACGGGGATGTCGAGCAGGCGGGCGATCTCCGGCGTCGGCGACACCGCTTCGATGACATGCTCGACCCGCGGCGCCGCCTCCAGCCGGATCAGGTATTCGCCCGGCGTCTGGCGGGTGAAATCCTGCTCCAGATAGTCGGGCGCCGCCGCCGGGTTGACCCAGCGCTCCTCAAGCTGCACCGGCACGTCGCTTTCGCTGTGGACGACGACGGAATGGAACAGCCGGGCGCCGGCCGGCAGGTTGAAGCGGCGGGCCAGGCCGGCATCGGCGGTAACCGCGAGCAAACGCTCTATCCGGCAGCCATGGCGGTTGCCGCGCTCGGCGATCTCGTCGGCGATGCTGCGCAGCTCCACCACGTCGGCGCTGGGTGGCCGTTCGGCGACGAAGGTGCCCAGCCCCTGGACGCGGGTCAGCAACCCTTCCTCCGTCAGGTCGCGCAGCGCGCGGTGGACCGTCATGCGGCTGACCGAGAATTCCTCCAGCAGCCGATGCTCGGACGGGATCTGGAAGCCCTCCGCCCAGTCGCCGGAGCTGATGCGGCGGCGGATGGTTTCCTTGATCTGGGCGTAGCGCGGCTGGGCGGTCGAGACGGCGTCGGTCATGGGGCCTCCCCCGCGATATCCGCCGCGATGCGCGGCTTGCGGACGACGCCGCCATTGACCACCGCCATGCAGGGGTTGAGGCCGATGGCGTAGGCCAGCTCCGCCGGATGCGCGATGCGCCACAGCGCCAGATCGGCGCGCTTGCCCGGCGCGATCACGCCGCGGTCGTCGAGCCCCAGCGCCTTCGCCGCGTGGCGGGTGACGCCGGCCAGCGCCTCCGCCGGGGTCAGGCGGAAGAAGGTGCAGCCCATCGACAGCATCAGCAGCAGCGACGTCACCGGCGAGGTGCCGGGGTTGTTGTCGGTGGACAGCGCCATCGGCACGCCATGGCGGCGCAGCAGCTCGATGGGCGGCCGCTTCGTCTCGCGCAGGGCGTAGAAGGCGCCGGGCAGCAGCACCGCGACGGTGCCGGCCCCGGCCATGGCGACGACGCCCTCCTCGTCCAGATGCTCGACATGGTCGGCGGACAGGCCGCCGAACTCGGCCACCAGCCGGGCGCCGCCGAGGTTGCTGAGCTGCTCGGCATGCAGCTTGACCGGCAGGCCGAGCCGCCGAGCCGTCTCGAACACCCGGCGGGTCTGGGCGACCGAGAAGCCGATCCCTTCGCAGAAGGCGTCCACCGCATCGGCCAGCCCGGCTTCGGCCACCGCCGGCAGCGTCTCGGCGCACAGGCGGTCGATGTAGCCGTCGGCGTCGTTCCTGAATTCCGGCGGCAGGGCGTGGGCGCCGAGGAAGGTCGTCCGCACCTCCACCGGCCGCACCTGCCCCAGCCGGCGGGCGACGCAGAGCATGCGGGTTTCCGTCTCGGTGTCGAGGCCGTAGCCGGACTTCACCTCCAGCGTCGTCACCCCTTCGGCCAGCAGGCTGTCGAGCCGCGGCAGGGTGGCGGCCAGCAGTTCGTCCTCGCTTGCCGCACGGGTGGCGGTGACGGTGGACAGGATGCCGCCGCCGGCCCGCGCGATCTCCTCGTAGCTGGCGCCGTTCAGCCGCGCCTCGAACTCGCGGGCGCGGTTGCCGCCATAAACGATGTGGGTGTGGCAGTCGATCAGGCCGGGGGTCATCCAGCCGCCGCCGCCGGAGCGGACTTCGGCAGCCAGGGACTCCGGTGCTCCCGGCAGCTCGGCGCGGCGGCCGACGAAGGCGATGCAGCCGTCCTTGATGCCGACCGCCGCGTCGGCGATGGAGCCGTAGCCGTCACCCGTCGTCGCGCCATCCATGGTGGCAACGGACAGGTCGATCCACAGGCTATCCCAAGGCGCACTGGTCGGCATCGGTTCGGCTCCTTCCCACAAGGTCGTGCAGCAAACCCTCTTGGCAGCAGGTTGCCTATACTTGTATAGTGTTGTCTATAATAGCGAGGGCGCCCCCATGAGCAACCTGTTTTTTGCCGCGGCGCTGCTGCCGGACGGCTGGGCGGAGGATGTGCTGGTCGCCACGGACGGCGTCGACCGGATCCTGTCGGTGACGGCCGGTGCCGCCTGCCCGGCGGAGGCCGACCGCTTTGCCGGGGCGGCGGTCGCCGGCATCGCCAACCTGCACTCCCACGCCCACCAGCGCGCCATCGCCGGCATGGGCGAATCGTCAGGTGACGGGGCCGACAGCTTCTGGAGCTGGCGCGAGGCGATGTACCGCGCGCTCGACCGCATGGAGCCCGAGGATTTCGAGGCGGTGGCTGCACAGCTCTATGTGGAGACGCTGAAGGCCGGTTTCACCGCCGTCGCCGAGTTCCATTACCTGCACCACGACCGCGACGGCGGCGCCTATGCCGACCCGGCGGAGATGAGCCATCGCGCCGTCGCCGCGGCGCGGGCCGCCGGGCTGCCGATCACGCTGTTGCCGGTGCTCTACAACGCGTCGGGCTTCGGCGGCACGCCGCCCAATGCCGGGCAGCGGCGCTTCATCCATGACGGGGCAGGGTTCGACCGGCTGACCGGCGCCTTGCGCGCCTCCTATGGCGAATCCTCCGACGTGCGGCTGGGCATCGCCCCCCACTCGCTGCGCGCCGTGCCGGACGGGCTGCTCGCCGAAACCGTCGCCGCCCATCCGCAAGGCCCGATCCATATCCACATCGCCGAGCAGCGCAAGGAGGTGGAGGACTGCCTCGCCCACCACGGCCGCCGCCCGGTCGAGCATCTGCTGGAGACGCAAGCCATCGACGGGCGCTGGTGCCTGATCCACGCCACCCACATGACGGATGCCGAGGTGGCGGGCGTCGCCGCCAGCGGCGCGGTCGCCGGCCTGTGCCTGACGACCGAAGGCAATCTCGGCGACGGCTTCTTCGCCGCGGAGCCCTACATGGAGCAGGGCGGGCGCTGGGGCATCGGGTCGGACAGCCATATCTCGGTCAGCCCGGTGGAGGAACTGCGCTGGCTGGAATATGGCATGCGCCTGACCAGCGGCCGGCGCACCGTGCTGGCCGGCGGCCCGCGCCGCTCCACCGCCCGCCGGCTGGTGGAGGATGCCCAGGCCGGCGGGGCGCAGGCCACCGGCTTCGAGACGGGCCGCATCGCGCCGGGCTTGCGTGCCGACATCGCGGTCCTCGACACCGACCATCCGCTGCTGGCGGCCCGCAAGGGCGATGCGCTGCTGGACAGCTGGATCTTCGCCGGCAATGCCGCCCTCGTGCGCGACGTGGTGATCGCCGGACGCGCCGTCGTCCGCGACCGCCGCCACCCGCGCGAGGAGGAGATCGCCGAGCGCTTCAAGAAAACCCTTGGGAAACTCCTGACATGAGCGAGACTTCTGGGATGAGCGAGACCATTACCCTGGTTCCGGGCGCATTGTCGCTCGACACGCTGCGCAGCATCTACCGCGACCGGCCGGCCCTGACGCTCGACCCGGCGGCCTATCCGCGGATGGAGCGCTCCCGCGCGCTGATCGACCGGATCGCCGGCGGCGACGAGGCGGTCTATGGCGTCAACACCGGCTTCGGCAAGCTGGCCCACACCCACATCGCCGCGGCCGACCTGGAGACGCTGCAGCGAAACCTGATCCTGTCGCACGCCACCGGCGTCGGCACGCCGCTGGCCGACGGGGTGGTGCGGTTGATCCTGGTGATCAAGGCGGTCAGCCTCGCCGTCGGCGCGTCGGGCGTCCGGCCGGCGCTGGTCGATGCGCTGCTGAAGCTCTACGAGGCCGATGTGCTGCCGGTGGTGCCGGGCAAGGGCTCCGTCGGCGCGTCGGGCGATCTGGCGCCGCTGGCCCATCTGTGCGGCGTGCTGCTCGGCATCGGCCATGTCCGCGTCAACGGCGAAACCCTTCCGGCGGCAGAGGGGCTGCGCATCGCCGGCCTTCCGGTCTTCGAGCTGAAGGCCAAGGAAGGGCTGGCGCTGATCAACGGCACCCAGGTCTCGACCGGCCTGGCGCTGGCCGGGCTGTTCGAGATCGAGCGCACCTTCAAGGCGGCGCTGGTCGCCGGATCCCTGTCGGTGGAAGCCGTGATGGGCAGCCATCGCCCCTTCGACGCCCGCATCAGCGCGCTGCGCGGCCAGCCCGGCCAGATCGCCGTCGCCGCCGCCTTCCGCGAAGCGCTGGCGGGCAGCGCCCTGAATGCCAGCCACCAGGGCCCCGACTGCCACCGGGTGCAGGATCCCTACAGCCTGCGCTGCCAGCCGCAGGTGATGGGCGCGGTGCTCGACCAGATGCGGCAGGCGGCGCGCACCCTGACGATCGAGGCGAACGGCGTCACCGACAACCCGCTGGTCCTGGTCGACACCGACGAGGTGCTGTCCGGCGGCAATTTCCATGCGGAGCCGGTGGCGATGGCCGCCGACCAGCTCGCCATCGCCGCGTCGGAGATCGGGGCGCTGTCGGAACGGCGAATCGCCATGCTGATCGACACCACCATCAGCGGCCTGCCGCCCTTCCTGGTGGCGGAACCGGGGCTGAATTCCGGCTTCATGATCGCCCATGTCACCGCGGCGGCGCTGGCGTCGGAGAACAAGAGCCTCGCCCACCCCGCCAGCGTCGACAGCCTGCCGACCTCCGCCAACCAGGAGGACCATGTCAGCATGGCGACCTTCGCGGCCCGCCGGCTGGGCGACATCGCCGGCAATGTCGCCGACATCGTCGGCATAGAGCTTTTGGCCGCGATTCAGGGGCTGGAGTTCCACCGGCCGCTGACCAGCTCGGCCCGGCTGGAGCAGGCCATTGCAACGGTCCGCGCCGAGGTGCCGCGCTACGAGGTCGACCGTTACTTCGCCCCGGATCTGGCCGCCATCGGCGGGCTTGTCCGCAACGGCGCGCTCGACCATCTGATGCCGGTCGATTTGGAGACGGCACGATGACGGACGGTATCTTCGATCTGGTGCGGGGCGACGGGCCGCTGGTGGTCAGCATGCCCCATTGCGGCACCGCGCTCTCCCCCGGCCTGGCCGAACGGCTGACGGACGAGGCGCTGACCCTGCGCGACACCGACTGGCACATGCCCCGCCTGTACGGCTTCGCCGCCGGGATGGGGGCGACGCTGCTGAGCGCCCGCCATTCGCGCTATGTGGTCGACCTCAACCGGCCGTCGAGCGGCGAGAGCCTCTATCCCGGACAGGCGACCACCGGCCTGTGCCCCGACACCCTGTTCGACGGCACGCCGCTCTACCGCGAGGGGCAGGCGCCCGACGCGACGGAGATCGCACAGCGGGTCGAGGGCTATTGGCGCCCCTATCACGAGGCGCTGGCGGCGGAGCTGGCTCGGGTCAAGGAGCGGCACGGCTTCGCCCTGCTCTATGACGCCCATTCGATCCGCAGCCATGTGCCGCGGCTGTTCGAGGGACGGCTGCCCGACCTCAATCTCGGCACCGCCCGCCGGACCAGCGCCGACCCCGGCCTGATCGCGGGCGTCGTCGCGGCGATGGAACGCTCATCGGCGGCGGAGGGGCTGACCTGCGTCGCCGACGGCCGCTTCGTCGGCGGCCACATCACCCGCCATTACGGCCGGCCGGCGGAGAACATCCACGCCCTGCAGATGGAGCTTGCGCAAGACCGCTACATGGACGAGGAGGCGCCGCCCTTCGCCTACCGTCCCGACCGGGCCGAGCGGCTGCAACGGGTGCTGACGGCGGTGCTGGAGGCCTTCGCCGGCTGGCGTCCGTAAAGCCGCACGCCAGGGAGCCATGCAGCGGAGACAAGGAACCGTCACCGCTGCCGGCGCGTTCCCCTGCGGCGCCCATGCTGGGGCGCGAAATGCAGGGGACCGGCGTTGAGCGACCCGATCGAACAGAACGGCATCGAGAATCCGGGCGGCGGCTTCGGCTATGGCGGCAATCCGGCGCCCGCACTCCTCCGGCCCGCCCTGACCGCCGTCGATGCGCTGGACGCCCAGGTCCACGACATCGTCACCTGCGATCCCGGCCCGGTCAGCCGCGCGCTGGCGACCGCGGGCCATTACGCCATAAAACGGCATGTCCTGATCCCGGGCTTCGCCGTGGCCGGCCTCGTCGGGCTGCTGTCCGGGAGTGCGGATCTGCGCCGCGCCGGCAGCGTCGGCGTGGCCGGTCTGGTGGCGACCGCCGCCGCCAGCCGCTCGATCAAGCGCTATGTGAAGCGCCGCCGCCCGGACGAATGCGCTCCACGCCGCAAGCCGGGATGGCGCATCAGCGCGCGGTCCCTGCCGTCGGGCCATGCGGCGAGCGCCTTCGCCGCCGCGACCGCGCTTGCCACGGTCAGCCGGTCGCCGGCACAGAGCCTGATGATCTACGGCACCGCGGCAGCGCTGGCCGGCGGCCGGGTGACCAAGCACCGCCATTGGGCGTCCGACGTGCTGGCCGGCGCCGTGCTTGGAACGGCAATCACCCTGCTGGCGCGGCGCCTGCTGCCGCGCTGAGCCGCTATTTCTTCGGCAGCGGCAGGGCGGCCTGCGCCGGGGGCTTGTCGGCCGCGCCGGTCGCCGGATCGGAAGAGGAGCCGGCCAGACGCCTGGTCCGCTTGTTGCGCATGTCGGCCGCCTCGCCCGCCTTCAGCGGCACGAAGCCATCGGGGCGCATGGCGTTGCCGACGATCTGCTTGAGCAGGTCGATGTTGGTGGTCTGCACCCGCCGGCCGCGGCGGACCTGATCGAGGAATTTCGCCGACGGCGTCAGCACATAGTCGATGGCGTCGATGCGCTTGCCGACCTTGGTGTATTCCTTGTCGGCGACGTCGAGGATCCCCTCCTCCACCAGCGCATCGACGGCTGAGGTCACCACGCGCAGGGTGTCGCGGCGGCGCGACCACTCGTTCATGCCGCTGTTCTTGATGATCTCGTCGGCGCTGATCGACACCGGCCTGGCGTCGTCATCGGCGGTGTCGTATTCGATCGACAGGCGGTTGTAGAGCCAGCGCGACACCGGCGACTTCAGCTTCATCAGCCAGGCATAGGACACCGGCTTGAACTCCAGGTCGCGGATCGCGGCGGAGACCAGCGGGTTGAATTCCAGATAGGTCTCCTCGACCCCGCCATCCTCGTCGACCAGATCGGGGCGCGAGCGGATCGCCAGCACCGGGAAGGCGGTCGATTCCAGCAAATTCTGCCCGCGGTTCTTCTTCCCGGCCTCTGCACTGCCGCCGGTGGAGATGATGATGCGCGAGCGGGCCAGGATGGTCAGCGATTCGCGGATGTCCTGGATCGACAGGGTGTGGCTGACCGCCCGCAGTTCGCGCTGGATCTCGTAGAGGCTGAAGCGCATCTGCACCTTGTCGCGATTCTCCCCGGTGAGCGACAGGCGCGAGCGGTCCATGGCGAGACGGCGGACCACCTGCTCCACCACCTGCTCGCGCTCAGACGGGAAGATTTCCACTTCGACCAGATCCGGGCCGGCGCCGGGAGCGCGGTCGTCCTTCTTCGCCGGCCCCAGCCGGTCGATGCGGGCGGGCTGCACGGTCAGGCGGTAGTTGCGGCCACGGAAGGCGAACTCGCGCCGCACCGACTTGATGAAGCTGTCCTTGGTGACCAGTTCGCCCTTGTCCTTCGCCACCTTCTCCTTGTCGTTGTCGCGGGAGACGAACACGAAGCGCGGCGCCAGATCGTAGAGCGCGATCAGATGCGATTGCGAACGGTCTTCCAGCTCGAACAGGATGAGCTGTGCGGCGCTGGTCGGGGCCATCTTGGACATGAACGTCTCCGGAAGTCGGGAGTCACCATGGCGCGCCGCGCCCACCGGCGCAACAGGACCGAAGGGAATTACCGCCTTAAGCGTGGAGCAACAGCCCGCGCCCATGACGCAACAGCCCGCGGTGATGGAGCCGCAACCCGCGATCATGGAGCCATAGCCCGCGATTGGCCGGAGCGGGGCTCCGCGCGGGGGGCGGGCACCGCGACTCCCTGAAGAATCGGGGAGAATCGGCACCGGCAGCCGGCCGGGGAACCGCGGGCCATCGCTCCATGGGGACGCCCGGCCGGCTCGCTACCGCCGCCATACCGTCTTTGCGGCCGGATGGCGGCCGGCCGGGGCAATGCGCCGGGGGAAACGCGGGCTAAAACTCCAGGAATGGCGGGATGAATGGCTGGCGGCGGCCGCAGCCCAAACGCGGGCTACCGCTCCATGACCGCGGCCAAAGACGCCAGGATCCCGATTCGGGACAGCATCGCGGGCTGTCGCTCCATGGTCGCGGGCCGGGGCTTTACAGTCGCGGGCTATCGCTGACGGTGCGCGGGCCGATGCTCCATGGAGCCGGAGCCCGCGATTCGACTCTGCCGCGGACCGCTTCGAATCCTGCGCTCCAATCGCGACCGCCGATGGAGCGGAGGAGTATCGCCACAGATGACCGACCATACCGCAAACCCGAACCGCTGGGGCCGGATCCCGGCCTGGTGGCTCGACCACCCCGATCTCGACGCCGACGGCCTCGCCGTGCTGGCCGCCCTCAGCACCTATGCCGACGAGGCCGGGATCTGCTGGCCGTCGCAGGCGACGCTGGCCGACAAGCTGAAACGCAGCCGCCCGACCGTCAACCGGATCCTGGGACGTCTGGACTCGCTGGGGCTGGTGACGATCGAGCATCGCCGCGCCACCAACGGCGGCCGGCTGAGCTGCCGCTACCGGCTCGTCCTGACCGCGCCGCAAGGGGCTGCGACGGGGGGTGCAGGGCTGGACATCCCCGCTGACTCAAGGGCGGACTCCCCCTGTCCGGCAGCGAGTCAGAAACAGCCTGATTCAGAACAGATTCCGGACTCGCTCGACCTGCGGACGGGCAAGGCCCGATCCGGCGAAAGCCAGCCGGTCGCCGAAAACTGGGTACCGTCCGCCGAGGATCGGCAATGGGCCCAGGATCGCTTTCCGGCCGTCGACATCGACCGGCATGCCGAGCGCTTCGTCCAGCAATGCCGTGCCCACGGCTACCGCTACCGTGATGCGGCGGCGGCCTGGCGGTCGTGGCTGCTGCAGGATATGGAACGGGCCGGCCAGCAGACCGGAAATGGCACGGACCGCCGCGCGGCCGGTCCTGTGCCCAGCCATGCTCCACGCCATGCGCAACGCAACCAATCCCGGCCGGCGGTGGATGCCGAACAACGGCTGTCGGCCTGGGCCAGCGTGGCGGCAAGGCTGAACGGGCAGCCATCCGCAGGTGGTGCAGCCGCCAACCCGTGGGGGGTGGCATGAGCAACCTGCACCCGTTCCCCGGATCGCCGTTCCCCGGATCCGCGGCCGGAACGCCGGCGCCGAGCCTGCCGCTGCCCTTCGACCCGGCGCTGCCGCCGGCGTTGCGCGGCCGGATGCTGCGCGAGGCGTTGCCGGAAGCGTTGCAACGGCTGCTCGACCGTGGGCAGGTGGGACGACACAGCCGCTTCACCGATGACGGCTTTGCCGGGGTGGTGGAGGAGTGGACACCGCCGGACGAGGTCACGCCGCGACACGCTGCGCTTGCACGCCGGGCATTGGCCGAGATCGACGACGGTATCCTGGCACCGGCGCCGGCCAACCATCTGCTTGGCAGGGTTCTGGCCCTGCTGAGCCATTTCCCGGCCAAGGCGACGACGCCGGAGGTGGAGCAATTGCTCGCGATGGACTGGGCCGACGATCTGGGGGAGTTTCCGGCCTGGGCCATCGATCATGCGGCCCGCGTCTGGCGCCGCACCCGCAAGTGGCGGCCGAGCATCGCCGAGATCCGCGCGCTGTGCGAGGACGCCTGCGCAATGGAACGTGGCTTGGCCGACCGGCTGCGCGCCATTGCAACCGCAGGGGAGCGGACCGGCGATGGTGGAGCAGGAGCGGCTGCGGTGCGTCCGGTGCTGGCGTCGGCGGTGCGCCGCATGCGATGATGTGGCCTGTTCTGTCTTGCTTCCGCCCATCCGTGGCGGATGCGACACCCTGCGCCGGGGATATGAACCTAAGACATGTCTTAGGTTTGCGCCACCGCCGCGCTTTGCTAAAAGACGCCGACAGCCTATGGCGGAAAGGGACAGGACGATGACCGACGAGACGGGACAGGGGCCCGAAAGCAGGCTGCGGACCGGACCGGTGAAGCGCCTGCTGGTCAACGGCCCGAAGGGCGGGGTCGGCAAGACCACGCTCAGCCGCAACATCGCGGTGGCGGCGGCACTCGACGGCTGCACGGTGGCGACGCTCGATCTCGATCCGCAGCGCAGCCTGACCAAATGGTTCGCCAAGCGTCCCGACGGCATGGTGTCGATCACCCATTTCGAGGCGGGCATGAGTTCGTCCGACATCCGCGACGCGCTGAACGGCATCGACGGTTTCGACCTGCTGGTCATCGACACCCCGCCGTCGATCGAGGACCATCCGGAGGAATTCAAGCTGCTGGCGCTGTCGTCGGACCTGATCGTCGTCCCGACCGGCCAGAGCGACGACGACCTGGATTCGGTCCGGCCCTGGATGCGCTTCGTCCGCCGCTACGGCAAGAACGCGGCCTTCGTCATGAACCGCGTCAAGCCGCGCACCCGGGGATTCACCGAAGCGCAGCGCAAGCTGCTGGGCGACGGCCGGATCTGCCCGGTCGAGGTGCCGGATTACGAGGACATCCAGTTCACCGCCGGGCGCGGGCTCGGCCTGCTGGAGCTGAAGGGCGGCAAGGGGTCCGAGCATGTGGCCGGAGTCTGGGCCTTCGTCCGTCACGAACTGGAGCTGGCGCAATGAGCGGGTTCAAGCAGGTTTCCAAGGCGCAGGCCCGCCGCCATATGGCGGTGGACGAACGCATCGAGCGCATGGCCGAGGCTCCCATCGACCTGCTGCGGCGCGAGGAGTTCGTGCAGGAGATCTCCACCCTGTGGCGCAGCGCGCAGGAGAAGTTCCTGCTGATCGGCCGCTATCTGGTCCAGGCGCGGGTGCGGCTGCCGCATGGCGAGTTCCAGGCGATGGTCGAGAACGAGCTGCCCTTCGGCTATCAGGTCGCCTACCAGCTGCGCATGGTGGCGGAGGCGGTCGACAGCGGCCGGCTGCCGGGCGCGAAGCTGCCGCCGAGCTATGCCACCGTCTATCAGCTCGCCACCCTGACCACCGAACAGCTGCGGCTGGCCGACCAGAGCAACCTGATCCGCCCCGACGTCACGCGGCCGGAGATCGTCCGCTTCAAGCGCGACCTGCGGAACAAGGCGATCGACCATGTCAGTCGCCGGGAAACGCTGGAGGCGGAACGCGACCGGCTGCGCGAGCGTTTGGCCGTGATCGAAGCCGAGCTGGCGGCGCTTGACGGCGAGGGATAATGGGCGAGGGATGACGGGCCGGCGGGGACAGTGCCGCGTGCGACGATCCAAGGCGGGAATGGGTGAGGCATGCTGGACCTGAAGTCGCTGGAAACCTTCATCTGGACCATGCGGCTGGGCGGTTTCCGCCGGGCGGCCGAGCGGCTGAACACCACCCAGCCCGCCATTTCCGCCCGCATCGCCCAATTGCAGGACGAGCTGGGCGTCGTGCTGTTCGAGCGGGTCGGCCGGCGGGTCGCGCCGACGCCGCAGGCGATGGTCCTGCTGACCTATGCCGAGAAGATGATGGCGCTGCGGTCGGAGCTGCTGACCGCGGTGGCCGACCGCAGCGCCATCCGCGGGGTGATCCGGCTGGGCGTGGCCGAAACGGTGGTCCATACCTGGCTCAGCCGGCTGATCGAGCGGCTGAACGCGCTCTACCCCGCCGTGTCGCTGGAGATCGAGGTCGAAACCTCGCCCAGCCTGCGCGATGCGCTGGCCCGGCATGAACTCGACGTCGCGGTGATGCTGGCCTCCTACACCGACGTCCGTTTCAAGGCGGTGCCGGTCGGCACCTATCCGCTGGGCTGGGTGGTGAGCCCAGCCCTGGCGCTGCCGGAAGAGCCGGTGTCGCTGGCCGACCTGGCCGCCTGGCCGATCATCACCTTTTCCCGCACCACCCAGCCCTATGGGGTGATCCGCGAGATGTTCTCCTCCCTCGGGCTGACGGTGCGGATGTTCGGCAACAGCTCGCTCGCCAGCGTCGTGCGCATGGCGGTCGATGCGGTGGGGGTCAGCGTCATCCCGACCGTCATCGTCCAGCGCGAGTTGGCGGAAGGCCGGTTGCGGCTGGTCCGCTCGCAGGCGCCCTTGCCCGGCATGACCTTCTGCGCCGCCTATTCCGCCAGTGCCGAGAACCACATGGCGTCGGTGGTCGCGGATCTGGCCGTCGCCGTCGCCGCCGAGTACGAGGCGACGACCGGGAACGAGGCCCCGGCGCGATGACCGACGCTGGCGCATTGGTGCGCGATTGATAGCGGCCGGTTATCAATCCAGATCAAAACATACGATTGGACGACCCTAAGACTGTTCGTGTCATCATCCTGTCAGAGACGCATTCAACCAGCCGCAAAGGCAGGCGTCCTAAGCCACCAAGGCACTGAACAGAGGAGATTTCACGATGCGGTTCGCGGCAGCGAAATCCGAACCCACCCGCATGCCCACCCCTAAGGCCGCCACCCGTCGCCAGACGCTCAAGCGCATGCTTGCCGCGGCGGCCCTGCTGGCCACGACCGCCTTGACTGGCCTCGGTGCCGGCAGCGCCCGCGCCGAAGAGGAAATCCGCATCGGCGTGATCTATCCGCTGACCGGTGCCGCCGCCTCCACCGGCGTCGAGCTGAAGGCCGCGGCCGAACTGGCCGCCGCCATCGTCAACAAGGAAATCCCGGCGCCGCCGGGCCTGGTCGCCGGCATCGGGCTGCCGCATTTGAACGGCGCGAAGATCAAGCTGGTCTTCGGCGACCACCAGGGCAACCCGCAGGTCGGCGCCACCGAAGCGGAACGGCTGATCACCAGCGAGAAGGTCGTCGCGCTGACCGGCGCCTATTTCTCCAACGTCACCGCCACCGCCAGCCAGGTGGCAGAGCGCTACGGCGTGCCGTTCCTCAACGGCGAATCCTCCTCGGCCTCGCTGACCCAGCGCAAGTTCAAGTGGTTCTTCCGCACCACGCCGCATGACGACCTGTTCGTCGGCAACTTCTTCACCTTCCTCGGCGACATGGAGAAGAAGACCGGCGATACGCTGCGCAGCATCGCGCTGTTCAACGAGAACACGCTGTGGGGCAACGAGACGACCAAGCTCCAGGTGAAGCTGTCGGACGAGCAGAAATTCACCGTCGCCGAGAAGATCCTCTACCCGGCCAAGACGACGCAGATGACGTCCGAGGTCCAGCGGATCAAGGCCGCGGCCCCGGCGGTGATCATGCAGTCGAGCTATCTCGGCGACGCCATCCTGTCGATGAAGACCTACAAGGAGCTGGGCTTCCTGCCGAAGATGCTGCTGGCCAACGATGCCGGCTTCAACGACAGCGAGTTCCTGAAGACCATGGGCAAGGATGGCGAATTCGTCATCAGCCGCGAGGTCTGGGCGCTAGACCAGGCGGAGCGCAACCCGCTGATCAAACAGGTCAACGACCTGATGCACCAGCGCGCGGGCGTGAACTTCAACGGCAACTCGGCCCGCGCCTTCACCGGCATCGCGGTGCTTGCCGACGCGCTGGACCGCGCCGCCTCGACCAAGCCCGACGCGATCCGCGAGGCGCTGCAGAAGACCGACATCCCGGCCAGCGGCCTGATCATGCCGTGGAAAGGCGTCAAGTTCGACGCCAACGGCCAGAACGAGCTGGGCACGGGCATCATCGTCCAGGTCCAGGGCGGCCAGTATGTGACGGTGTGGCCGTTCGACGTGGCGACCAAGCCGGTCGTCTACCCGATGCCGGCCTGGGACGGCCGCTGAGCCGGCGCCTTTCGCTGGGGCTTTGACGGACCGGCTCCCCTCTCCCGTCCCGGGAGAGGGCGTCATCGCTCCTCCGGCCCACCCTGACCGAAAAAGGGGCGCGGCAATGACCGCAGACATTCTTTTCCAAGTGCTCGTCTCGGGCCTGCTGATCGGGCTGATCTACGCCCTGGTCGCGGTCGGCCTGACGCTGATCTTCGGCGTCATGGACATCGTCAATTTCGCCCATGGCGAGTTCCTGATGCTGGGGATGTATGCCAGCTTCTGGGCCTTCGCGCTGTTCGCCGTCGATCCCATCGTGGCGCTGCCGCTGACGGCACTGCTGCTGTTCGCGGTCGGCGTCATCGTCTACCAGACGGTGATCCGCCGCATCCTGAAGGCGCCGATGCTGTCGCAGATCTTCGCGACCTTCGGCCTGATGATCCTGCTGCGCGGGCTGGCCCAGTTCTTCTGGAAGCCGGACCACCGGCTGATCCCGCACAGCCTGGTCAGCGGCAACATCGCGCTCGGCCCCGTCCAGTTCGGGCTGCCGCAGCTCGTCGCGGCGCTGGGGGCGGTCGGCGTCACCGGTGCGCTGTGGCTCTTCCTGCACCGCACCCGGCTGGGCACCGCGCTGGAGGCCACCGCCATCGACCGCGAGGCCGCCACCCTGATGGGCATCGACGGGCAGAAGATGTTCGCGCTCGCCTGGGGCATCGGGGCGGCCTGCGCCGGGCTTGCCGGCGGGCTGATCGCCACCTTCTTCCCGATCTTCCCCGAGGTGGGGTCGAACTTCATCCTGATCGCCTTCGTGGTGGTCGTGCTGGGCGGCTTCGGCAGCGTCACCGGCGCCTTCCTGGCCGGCATCGTCGTCGGACTGATCGAGGTGCTGGGCGGCTTCCTGATCGGACCGGAATACAAGACCGCCATCGTGCTGTCGCTGCTGCTGATCGTGCTGCTGGTGCGTCCGCGCGGCCTGCTGGGGAAAGCCTGATGACGACCGGAACCAAGCTCCAATCGCAGCCCGGAACGCTGAAGGCCGCTGGCGCTGCCGCCCTTCTCGCCCTGGCCGCGCTGCTGCCGCTGGCCGTGACCGAGCCGTCGCAGCAGAATTTCCTGATCCTGATCCTGATGGGCGCCCAGATGGGCGTCGCCTGGAACATCGTCGGCGGCTATGCCGGGCAGGTTTCGCTGGGCCATGCGGTGTTCTACGGCATCGGCGCCTACACCTCGACCATGCTGCTGCTGACCCTGGGGCTGACGCCCTGGGTGGGGGCGCTGGCCGGCGGGCTGGTGGCGGCGCTGTTCGCGCTCGCCATGGGCTGGCCCTGCTTCCGGCTGAAGGGGCATTATTTCGCGATGGCGACCATCGCGGTGGCCGAGATCGTGCAGATCCTGGTGACCAACAGCGACTTCCTGGAGGGCGCCGTCGGCCTCTACATGCCGATGGACCGCAGCGGCTGGGGCGTGCTGATCTTCCTGTCGAAGCTGCCCTACTATTACGTCATCCTCGGCCTGCTGGTGCTGACGGTGCTGGTGTCCTGGGCGATCGAGCGCAGCCACATCGGCTATTATTTCCGCGCCATCAAGGATGAGCCCGAGGCCGCCCGCGCTCTCGGCGTCAGCCTGACCCGCTACAAGCTGATCGCGCTGTCGGTGTCGGCCTTCCTGACCGCGCTCGGCGGCAGCTTCTATGCCCAGAAGGAGATGTTCATCGATCCGGGCTCGGTGCTTGCCACGACGATCTCGATCAAGATCGCGCTGATCGCCATCCTGGGCGGGGTTGGCCGGCTGCTCGGCCCGGTGCTGGGCGCGGTGATCCTGATCGCCATCGAGGAGTACAGCCGCACCCTGTTCGGCAGCACCGGATCCGGCACCGACATGATCATCTATGCCGCCATGATCATCCTGGTCGCCGTGTTCAGCCCGTCGGGCGTGCTGGGGCTGCTGGGCGACCTGGGCCGTCATCTGCGCCGCCACCTGCCCGGTGCCAAGCAGGCCGAGGTGAAGGCGGCCGAGGTGAAGGCGAATGCGAAGGAGATCCGCCCGTGAACACCGCTCCCCTGCTGGCCGTGGACGGCCTGGGCAAGGCCTTCGACGGCCTGGTCGCCAACCGCGACATCAGCTTCATCGTCCATCACGGCGAGATCATCGGGCTGATCGGCCCCAACGGCGCCGGCAAGACCACTTTGTTCAACTGCCTCGCCGGCTTCCACACCCCCACGACCGGGCGCATCGCCTTCGAAGGCCATGACATCACCGGCTCCACGCCGGAGGCGGCGGCGGCGCTGGGCATCGCCCGCACCTTCCAGATCGTCCGCGTCTTCCACTCGATGACCGCGCTGGAGAATGTCATGGTCGGCGCCATGCTGCGCAACAAGCGGGTGGCCGAGGCGCGCGACCGGGCCGAGGAGGAACTGTCCTTCGTCGGGCTGCTGCACCGGGCCGACACCCCGGCGTCGGACCTGACCGTCTCGGAACAGAAACGGCTGGAGGTGGCCCGCGCGCTCGCCACCGAACCGAAGCTGATCCTGCTGGACGAGGTGATGGCCGGGCTGAACCCGACCGAGGTGCGCGAGGCGTCGGCGCTGGTCCACCGCATCCACCGGCGCGGCATCGCCAGCATCATCGTCGAGCATGTGATGGAGGGCATCATGCCGATCGCCCACCGGATGCTGGTGCTGGATTACGGGGCCAAGATCGCCGACGGTACCCCGGCGGAGATCGCCGAGAACCCGGCGGTCATCGCCGCCTATCTGGGGGAGTGAGACGATGCTTCAACCGATGCTGTCCGAACCCGCCCGCCCCGTGCCGGCCGCAGCCCATGGCGAGCCGATGCTCCATGTCCGGAACATCCAGTCCAGCTACCGCCGCGTCCCCGCCATCCGCGACGTCAGCCTCAGCCTGAACCGGGGCGAGATCGTCGCCATCGTCGGCGGCAACGGCAACGGCAAGTCGACCACGCTGCGGGCTGTCGCCGGGCTGAACGCGCTCGACGGCGGAACCATCATGCTGAAGGGGCAGGACATCTCCGCCGTTCCCGCCCATGAGCGGGTGAAGCGCGGGCTGGTGCTGGTGCCGGAAGGCCGCCGCCTGTTCCCGCGCCTGACGGTCGAACAGAACCTGATGCTCGGCGGCTTCACCACCAGCGATGCGGCCAAACGCGAGCAAACGCTCCAATTCGCCTACGACACCTTCACAGTGCTGGGCGAGCGCCGCCGCCAGCAGGCCGGCACCCTGTCGGGCGGCGAACAGCAGATGCTGGCGATGTGCCGCGGCCTGATGAGCCAGCCCGACCTGCTGATGCTGGACGAACCCTCCTGGGGCGTCGCGCCCAAGCTGGTGACCCGCATCTTCGAGACCATCCAGTCGATCCGCCAACGCGGCATCACCGTGCTGCTGGTCGAGCAGAACGTCCATCGCGCGCTGGAGATCGCCGACCGCGGCTATGTCATCCAGACCGGCCGCGTCGTGATGGAGGGCAGCGGCCAGGATCTGCTCGGCAACGACGAGGTGCGGCAGGCGTATTTGGGCATGTGAGGGGGAGGAGTCAGACCCCCTCCCTAACCCTCCCCCGCTCACGCGGGAGAGGGGACTACCGCCGCCTTTCCGTAAGGCACCCTCTCCCTCGAAGAGGGGGAGGGTTGGGGTGGGGGCAACGCGACGCCAAGGCCTCCACACGAACACCAAACCCCGGACCAAATCCCATGATGACCGCCCCCCTCACTGCTGCCGCCGAACGCCTGCGCATCCGCAGCGGCGCGCACAGCGGCCAGACCGCCGGGCTGGCGCCCGGCCATGTCCAGGCCAACCTCGCCATCCTGCCGGCGGACTGGGCCGGCGACTTCCTGCGCTTCTGCCAGGCCAACCCGCGGCCCTGTCCGCTGCTGGCGGTGTCGGAGGTCGGCGATCCGCGGCTGCCGACACTGGGCCACGACATCGACATCCGCACCGACGTGCCGCGCTACCGCGTCTACCGCGACGGCGTGCTGATGGAGGGGCCGACCGACATCCTCGACCTGTGGCGGGACGATTTCGTCGCCTTCCTGATCGGTTGCTCCTTCTCGTTCGAGGAGGCGCTGCTGGCCGACGGCCTGCCGGTGCGCCACATCGCGATGAACCGCAACGTCCCGATGTACGAAACCAGCATCCCCTGCGTCTCCGCCGGCCGGTTCGGTGGCAGCATGGTCGTGTCGATGCGCCCGATGGTGCCGAAGGACGCGATCCGCGCCATCCAGATCACCTCGCGCTTTCCGTCGGTGCATGGTGCGCCGGTGCATTTCGGCGACCCGGCGGCCATCGGCATCCGTGACATCGCCGATCCCGAGCATGGCGAGGCGGTTCCCATCGAGCCCGGCGAGGTGCCGGTGTTCTGGGCCTGCGGGGTGACGCCACAGGTCGCGATCCGCAACGCCCGCCCGCCGGTCGCCATCACCCACAGCCCCGGCGCCATGCTGATCACCGACCTGCTGAACACCCACCTGTCGGTGCTCTGACCGCCCGCTCCTTTCAGACTTTTCCGCAATAACCGGCCGTCGCGCGGGCATTCGCCTCCGCGCGGAGACAGTGGAGGCTTGCCCGATGCCGCGCCCGTTTTCCTCCCGCCTGCCGTCGTGTTCCATTCTGGCCGCCGGTCTGCTGGCCCCCGGTCTGCTGGCCGTCCTCGCGGCGCCGGCCGCCGCCGACCAGCTGCGCATGGTGGCGCTCAGCTTCCCGCCGCTGATCTATGACGATGGCGGCAAGCCCGCCGGCATCGCCTACGACATCGTGACCGAGGCGATGAAGGCCGCCGGCCACAGCGTCACCGTGGAGATCATGCCGTGGGCCCGAGCGCTCGACACCGTGCGCGACGGCGGGGCGGACGCCGTCTTCACCGCCTACAAGACGCCGGAGCGCGAGCAGTTCCTGAACTACTCCACGCAGGTGCTGGTGCCGCAGGTGGTGTCGCTGTTCGTGGCCAAGGACAGCCCGGTCGGCTTCGACGGCGACCTGTCCAAGCTGGCCGGCCACAGGTTCGGCGTCGTCAACCAGATCAGCTACGGCTCCATCGTCGACGACGCGATCAAGAACGGCGTGCTGCCGGCGGTGGAGAAGTCGAACGACAGCGACAGCAACGTGAAGAAGCTGCTGTCCGGCCGGTTCGAGGTGATGCCGAGCAACCGCTACGTGGCGCAGTATTTCCTGAAGCAGGCCGGCGCGCTGGACAAGGTGAAGGAGCTGACCCCGGCGGTGCAGGAGATTCCCAGCTACATCGCCTTCACCAAGGCGCGGGACACCACGAAGCTGCGCGACGACTTCGACGCCGGGGTCTCTGCGATGAAGGCCAGCGGCGCCTATCGGCAGGTGCTGGACAAATACGCGCGCTGACCGGCCGGCGCATCCTCTCCCCGACTGCCTCCCGAGAGCCCCCATGAGCGTGACCACCCCGTATCCGGCACCCGTACCGCCGACCCCCACCCTGCGGGCGGCCGGCGACAGCGCCCTGATCGTGGAGCTGGGCGACGGCATCGCCCCCGACCTGAACGCCGCCGTCCACCGGCTCGACCGCCGCATCTCGGGGACCGGCATCGCCGGGATCGTCGAGACGGTCCCGACCTACCGCTCGATCCTGGTGCAGTTCGACCCGTCGGTGACGACGGCCGACGCGCTGGGCGCCGCGCTGCTGGAACTGGCCGCCGGGCCGGACGAGGCCGCAACCGGGCCGCAGCTGCGCTGGATCGTCCCGGTCTGCTTCGGCGGCGCCCATGGCGAGGATCTGGACGAGGTGGCACGCCGCTGCGGCCTGTCCAGCGACGAGGTGGTGCGGCTGCATTGCAGCGCCGACTACCGGGTCTACATGCTGGGCTTCTCTCCCGGCTTCGCCTATCTCGGCGGCCTGCCGGAGGCGCTGCACCAGCCACGGCGGGAGAATCCGCGCATGCACACTCCGGCCGGCAGCGTGATGCAGGGCGGCGCACAGGCGGCGATCTCCCCCATTGCCATGCCGAGCGGCTGGCATCTGCTGGGGAGGACGCCGGCCCGCACCTTCGACCTGCGGCGCGAACCGCCCTTCCTGCTGGCGCCGGGCGACCGCATCCGCTTCATCGCCATCACGGCGGCGGAATTTGACCGGCTGGAAGGGATCGGCGGCTATCTGCCGGAGTGCGAGACGGTGGCTTCCCTTGGGGCGGCGGCATCCACCGCCGACGCCGTGATGCAGGGAGCGGCGGCATGACCAGCCATCTGCGCATCCTGGCTCCCGGCCCCAGCTCCACCGTGCAGGACCGCGGGCGGGCCGGCTACCAGCGCTATGGCGTCTCGGTCGCCGGGGCGGCCGACCCGCTGCTCCATGCCGCCGCCAACACGCTGGCCGGCAATGCGCCGGGGCATGGGGCGGTTGAGTTCACCCTGGCCGGCGACAGCATCGCGGTGGAGGGCGGGCCGGTGCGCATCGCGGTCGCCGCCGATGCCGCCCTGACGGTGGACGGCGAGCCGGCCCCGGCCTGGACCAGCCTGCGGCTGACCGACGGACAGACCCTGCGCATCGGGCCCCTGCGCAGCGGCATGCGCGGCTATTGGGCGGTTGAGGGCGGCTTCGCCCTGCAGCCGGTGCTGGGCAGCGTCGCCACCCACGTACGCAGCCGTATGGGCGGGCTGGACGGCACCGCCCTGAAGGCGGGGGACCGGCTGCCGCTGCGGCTCGACCAGGCGGGCGAGCGGGGGGAACGCTGCCTCGACCCGTCGCTGCTGCCGGTGCGCGGCGGGACGCTGCGGGTCATGTTGGGGCCGCAGCAGGATTACTTCACCGCCGCCGGGATCGAGGCCTTCCTGGAAGAGGACTATGCCGTCAGCCACGAGGCCGACCGCATGGGCTGCCGGCTCGACGGCCCGGCCATCGAACATGCCCGGGGGTTCAACATCACCTCGGACGGCATTCCGCTCGGCGCCGTCCAGGTGCCGGGGACCGGACGGCCCATCGTGCTGCTGGCCGACCGCCAGACCACCGGCGGCTATCCCAAGATCGCCTGCGTCGTCGGGCCGGACGTCGCGGCGCTGGCGCAGATGCGGCCCGGCGACCGGCTGCGCTTCGCCGCCGTCGATGCGGCGGAGGCCGCCCGCATCCAGGCCAGCCACCGACAGACGGTGGAGGCGCTGCCCGGCCTGCTGCAATCGGCCGGCGGCTTCGCGCTGTACGACAGCGCGCGGCTGCTCGGCTTCAACCTGATCGGCGGCGCCGTCACCGGCTGGGACTGACGCCGGTCCGGCCATTCTTCCGACCTGCTCTCCTACCCTGCCCCTTTTCCTGCCATGGAGTGGACCCGATGCCGCAGCGTGTGGGCCGTACCCTTGCCATGCGTGTCGTCGTTCCGATCGCGCTGATGGTGAGCGTCATCAGCTGGATCGGCATCGCCGCCGTCGTCACCATGAACCGCGAGGATGCCCGCACCGCCCTGGAGGACAGAGCCGCCGTCACCGTCCTCGTGATCGCCGGCGGGCTGGCGGAGCCGCTGTGGAACGTCGACCGGGAGTCCGCCGCGGCGCAGCTGGCGGCGCTTGCCAACGACCCGGATTTCGTCGGCAGCCGCGTGCTCGACCCGAAGGGGGAGGTCTTCGCCAGCAGCGGCGACGTGTCGGCCGCCGATCCGTCGGTGCTGGTCCGTCGCGCCGACATCCTGCGCAAGTCCGGGGCGCGCGTCGACCGGCTGGGCGCGGTGGAACTCCACCTGTCGCCGCGCCGGGCCGAACGGCAGGCGACGGACCGTGCGTGGCTGCTGGCCGGCGGTGGGCTGGCGGCGCTGGTGGCGCTGTGCGGCGTGCTGTTCCTGATGGTGCGCGGCGCCACCCGCCCCATCGTCCGGCTGACCACGGTGATGACGCGGCTGGCCGACGGTGACGGCGCCGTCGAGGTGCCGTCCCTGGAGCGACGCGACGAGATCGGCCGGATGGCCGCCGCCGTCCAGGTCTTCAAGGAGCAGGGGGCCGCCAAGCAGCGGCTGGAGGCCGAACAGGTGGAGCTGCGCCGCCGCTCCGCCGCCGAGCGCCATGCCGCCATCGCCGCCGTCGCCGACGATTTCGAGCGGCGCGTCGGCTCCACCCTGACCGAGGCGCTGCGCACCACCGGCGGCATGGGCGACGCGACCCGCGGTCTGGCCGGCATGGCGGAGCGGAACGGGCAGGTGAGCCGGCAGGCCGCCGGCAACGCCGCGGCGGTCGATGCCTCGGTCGACGGCATGGCCGCCGCGGTGGATGAGCTGGTGGCCTCGATCCGCGAGATTTCGGTCCAGGCCCAGCAGTCCCAGTCCATCGCCGACGAGGCGTCGCGCCGCGCCGCCCGGGCGACCGACCGGGTGTCGGGACTGGTCCAGGCCTCCGACCGGGTGTCTGCGGTGGTGACGCTGATCAATGCCATCGCCAAGCAGACCAACCTGCTGGCCTTGAACGCAACCATCGAGGCCGCGCGGGCCGGCGAGGCGGGCAAGGGCTTCGCCGTGGTGGCGGGCGAGGTGAAGGCGCTGGCGACCCAGACCGCCAAGGCGACCGAGGAGATCGAGACGCAGATCCGGGCCATCCAGGACTCCACCGGGTCGGCTGCCGGCGAGATCGTCGAGATCGCCCGCGTCGTCCACGACCTCAGCGAGATCAGCGCCTCCATCGCCGCGGCGGTGGAGGAGCAGAATGCCGCAACCGGCGAGATCGGCCGCGGTGTGACCGAGGCGGCGCAGGGCGTGCGGGCGCTGCTGGGCGACGTCAACGCGACGTCGGACACCGCGGGGCGGACCGGCGAGGCCTCGCACCGGCTGGAGGGGGCGGCGGGCGACCTTGCCGGCCAGATGGACAGGCTGCGCAGCGAGGTTGCCGGCTTCATCCGCTCTCTGCGACAGTCCGATGCGGCGTGAGCGGGAAGCCGCCGGCCCGAACAGACCAGACCAACCCTTGAGAGAGAGCATGCCGACCATCGATCTGAACTGCGACATGGGCGAGGGGTACGGCGCCTGGAGCATGGGCGACGACCGGGCGATGCTGGACATCGTCACCTCCGCCAACATCGCCTGCGGCTTCCATGCCGGCGACCCGACCATCATGGCCGACACCGCGAGGCTGGCGGGGGAGAAGGGGGTGCGGATCGGCGCCCATCCGGGCTTCGAGGACCGTGCCGGCTTCGGCCGCCGTGTCATCCGCGGGCTGAGCACCGCCGAGATCGAGCGGCTGGTGGCCTATCAGGTGGGGGCGCTCCAGGCCTGCGCCGCCCTGTCCGGGCAGCGCGTGACCCATGTGAAGCCGCACGGCGCCCTCTACAACATGGCGGCGGTCGAGCCGGATCCGGCCGGGGCCATCGCCCGCGCGGTGAAGGCGGTGGACCCCGCCCTGCTGCTGGTCGTGCCGCCGCTGAGCGCCATGGAGCGCGCCGGCGAGGCCGCCGGCCTGCGCATCGCCCGCGAGGCTTTCGCCGACCGGACCTATGAGGATGACGGCACCCTGACCCCGCGTACCGTCGCCGGATCGGTGATCCACGACCCGGATCTGGCGGCGGCGCGGGTGGTGCGGATGGTGCTGGACGGCGCGGTCGAAAGCCGCCACGGCACCCGCCTGCCCATCGTCGCCGACACCATCTGCGTCCATGGCGACACCCCGACCGCCGTCGCCATGGCCGCCGCCGTCCGCCATGCGCTGGAACGGGCCGGCGTGGCGGTGCGGGCGCCCGCCTGACGGGAGAGGGTCGGAGCGCCGCCCGGCTTCGCGCAGCGGGCGAATGTTTGGGTGCTTTTGCGTCGCAACACGCAAAGTCCAGGTCACAGTTTTGTCAGATTTTTAGACGAACATCCCTCAAACACGAAAGGATACACAGGGGCGGTATCGACGGAATGGACAGTCGACCCCCGACCAACCAGCATAGGTCTTGCCATGCAGCGACGAATTTCCATGCCTATTCTGGCGGCAGTGGCGATTGTTTCGGCCGGCAAGGCGTCTGCTGATATTCTCTACACGAAAAGTAGCGTTTCGGACCGGCGGCATTTCTTGCAGGTCGACGTGTCCTGGGGCGAGCTGGAGATCGGGCAGACCGACGGCGCGCGCAACCGGCTGGTGGCGGCGGGTGCCAAGCCGCTGGCGGCCGGGGCCGGGAACAGCACGGCGAAGCTGACCTACTACACGCCGCCGCTGCGTGGCTTCGAGGTGGGGGCGAGCTACACGCCGTTGCCGCGCGGCGACGCCGACCTGCCCGACCCGCGCGAGGCCCTGCATCTGGTCGAGGCGGCGATTCGCAAGACCGTCACGGTCGGCGGCGTCAATGCCCGGCTGACCGCGGGGACCAGCCGGGCGCGGGTGCGCAGCGACAGCCGGCGCCTGCCGCGCCAATCCTGGATCCTCGGCACCCGCTTCGCATGGCAGAGCGTGACTCTTGACGGCGACCTGCGCCAGCAGCAGGAGGCCGACGGCGCCTCCGTCCGCAGCCTGAACGCGGCGCTGGCCTATGGCCGTGGCGACATGTCGCTGTCGCTGCAGGTGCGGCGGACGGCGCCCGACGATGCGGCGGCCAGCGACCGCTACCTTGCCGACCTGTCCTATGCCATCACGCCGCGCTGGCAGGTGAGTGCCGACACCGGCTTCGATACCGGCTCCGGGGGCGGCGCCGACGCCAGGGCGGCGGTGGTGAAGGTCGGTGCGCGGCTGCAGTTCTGAGCGGCCCGGACGGTCAGCGCCCGGTCAGTGTCCCGGCAACGCCGCCGGCAGCGCCGCAGCCAGCAGGGCTGCCGCCGCGTCCACCTCCTCCGCCGTGGTGCCGCGGCCGAGGCCGAAGCGCAGGCTGGCATGGGCATCCGCCGCCGACAGGCCCAGCGCCAGCAGGACATGCGACGGCTCGCCCGCGGCGCTGTGACAGGCGGAGCCGGTCGAGGCGGCAAGCTCCGGCAGATCCAGCAGCCGGTCGGCGGCGTCGATGCCGGGAAACGTCACGTTCAGGCAGCCGGCCAGCCCATCGGCGGCGCCATTGCGGCGGAGGCCGGGCAGGCGGTCGCCCAGCAACTCATGCAGCCGGCGCCACAGCCGGTCGTGCAAGCCGGCGATGCGCCGCGCATCCTCCTCCCGCCGCTCCAGCGCCAGCCGGCAGGCGACGCCCAGCCCGACGCAGAGCGGCGTCGGCAGCGTTCCGCCGCGCAGCCCGCGCTGCTGCCCGCCGCCGGCCGATCCGCCGGCAGCCCCGCCGGGAGAGGCCGGCACCGGCCGGAAGGGCGGGCGGACGACCAGGGCGCCGATGCCCATCGGCCCATACAGCTTGTGTCCCGACAGGCTGAGCCCCTGGAGGCCGAGAGCCGGCATGTCGAGCGCCAGCGTGCCCAGCGCCTGCACAGCGTCGCTGTGGATCGTCGCGCCATGGCGTGCGGCGACCGCCGCCAGCTCTGCCAGCGGCTGGATCGTTCCGACCTCGTTGTTGGCGGCCATCGCCGACACCAGAGCCGGTTTGCCGAGGCTGGACAGATGACGCTCCAGCCCGGCGGGATCGACCCGTCCCGTCCCGTCCACCGGCATGACCGCGACCGGATGGCCGCGCCGCCGCAACTCCGGCAGGCAGCCCAGCACGCTGGCATGTTCCACCGCCGAGACGATGCAGGCGCCGTCCGGCGGCACGCCGCCCAGCAGGGCCAGCGCATTCGCCTCCGTCGCGCCGGAAGTGAAGACGACCTCGCCCGGCCGCGCCCCGACCAGGGCCGCGACCTCCGCCCGCGCCTGTTCGATGGCGTCGGCGGCACGCCAGCCGGCCGGGTGGGCGGCATGCGGGTTGCCGACCGCCTCCGGCCGCATCCAGGGCAGCATCGCCTCCAGCACCAGCGGATCGAGCGGCGTCGAGGCCAGATGGTCGAGATAGATCATGACGCAGTATCGCGCCGTCGGACGGGGAAGGGGAGGCCCTTCCTCGTCGCGCCTCGCGCCGGTCCCGCTCGTGGTGCCGGTCTATTGCGCCGGCTGCTGCGGGACCGGCCGCTCGGCGGATTGCGCGGTGCCGGCGCCGCCGACGCGCCAGACGGCATTGCCGACGTCGTCGGCGACCAGCAGGGCGCCCTTTGCATCCAGCGTCACGCCGACCGGACGGCCCTGGGCATTGCCGTCCTTGTCGAGGAAGCCGGTCAGCACGTCGACCGGCTCGCCGGACGGCCGGCCGTCGCGGAAGGGAACGAAGATCACCTTGTAGCCGCTGGGCGGATTGCGGTTCCATGAGCCGTGCTGGCCGATGAACACGCCCTCGGCCAGGTTCGGCGGCAGCGCGCCCGGCCGGGAGAAGGCCAGCCCGAGCGAGGCGGTGTGCGGCCCCAGCGCATAGTCGGGCGGGATCGCCTTGGCCACCAGATCGGGCCGCTGCGGCTCGACCCGGCTGTCGACATGCTGGCCGTAATAGCTGTAGGGCCAGCCGTAGAAGCCGCCGTCCTTCACCGAGGTCATGTAGTCGGGCACAAGGTCGCTGCCGATCTCGTCCCGTTCGTTGACGGCGGTCCACAGCGCCCCGCCGGTCGGCTCCCAATCCATGCCGTTGGGATTGCGCAGGCCGGAGGCGAAGATGCGGTGCGACCGGGTCTTCAGGTCGATTTCCCAGATGGCGGCGCGGCCCTGCTCGGCCTCGATGCCGTTCTCGGCGACGTTGCTGTTGGAACCGACGGTGGCGTAGAGCTTGGAGCCGTCGCGGCTGGCGACGATGTTCTTGGTCCAATGGTGGTTCAGCGGCCCGCCGGGCAGGTCGACCACCCTCTCCGGCCGGGCGGTGGCCTTGGTGTCGCCCTCGCGGTAGGGGACTTTCACCACCGCGTCGGTGTCGGCGATGTAGAGGTCGCTGCCGACCAGCGCCATGCCGAAGGGCGAGTTCAACCCTTCCAGGAAGGTCTCGCGGACATCTGCCTTGCCGTCGCCGTCGCTGTCGCGCAGCAGGGTGATGCGGTTGGCGCTGGGGGTGGTGGCCCCGGCCTTGCCCATCACCAGCCCCATGACCCACCCCTTGATGCCCTTGCCGTCCTCCGGCTTGGGCGGGGCGTTGGTTTCCGCCACCAGCACGTCGCCGTTCGGCAGGCTCAGCAGCCAGCGCGGATGATCCAGGCCGGTGGCGAAGGCGGTCAGGGTCAGCCCCTGGGCAGCCGTCGGCTGCGCCCCCTGCGGCCAGCCGATGGCATCGGCGATGTTGACCGTCGGGATCAGGGTGGATTTCGGTTCGGGAAGGGTCGGTTTGGGGCCGGTGCCGGCCGCGACCGGCAGCGTCGCCTGCTCGCTGCAACCGGCGAGTGGAAGCGCGACGACCGCCGCGGACAGCATGAGGGCGAGCCGTGTGGTGGTACGCATGCGCCGGATTCCCGCTTTTGTGTGGCCGAAGGGGCCTCCCCACGCCAACCCGGGCGGTACCGGTTGGTTCCCATCGCCTGGCCTTCAGGAACGCCGTGTCTCAGCGGGTGGGGGATGCCGCGTCGAAGCGGTGGTGCCGGCCGCCGCGGTGGCAGAGCTCCTCGAGATCGACCCCCACCCCGTGGCGGCGCAGCACGCTCTGGGCATAGACCGTGTAGAGCCGCGCCAGGGCGGTGGCGCCGTCCTGTGCCGCCATCTCGCCACGCGAATGGGCGGCGCTCACCGCCTGTTCGACTTCGGCAATCGCTCGGCGTATCGCCGCTGGATCGATCATCGTCGCTCCACGACCTGGGGGGGGGCGGACAGAGGGTAAGGCGATGTCGCAAGGCGGAAAGGGGCGATAGGCCCGCAGGCTTTCCGGCCGGACGGCGGGATCATACCGATGATCCGGGTCTTTTACAATCTGTGGTGCGTTACAATATTTTCACTCACAACGACCGAAGGGCGCGTATCAGGGTTTTTTCGCAATCGAAGACTGCAATGCCCGCAGGTCCGCCGCCAACGCGGCGGCCAGCCGGCTTCCGTCGCACAGCGGTCCGGCGGCCATCCGGGCGCGCAGGGTGCGGCGCAGATCCGCCAGCCGTTGCGGCGCCGATGCCCAGGCGACGGCGCGCTCCACATAGTCGGCCGGATCGGCGGCGATGCAGCCCTCCACCCCCGCCACGGTCAGGAAGGCCAGCGAATGCCGGCTGGAGAAGGTTTCTCCCGGCAGGGTGACGACCGGCACCCCCATCCACAGGGTTTCCAGCGTCGTCGTGCTGCCGGAGAAAGGGAAGGGGTCGAGCGCCACGTCGACCGAGCCGCAATGGCGCATATGGTCCAGGCTGCTGCTGCCGCCGGCCATCGTCACCCGCTCCGGCTCGATGCCGGCGGCGGCCAGCCGGCCGCGCCACAGGGCGGCGGTGACCGGGCAGGACAGCGCCTTGGTCTTCATCAGCAGGCGCGACCCCGGCAGCCGGCCGAGGATCGCCGCCCAGGTGGCCAGCACCGCATCGTTCAGCTTGGTCAGGATGTTGAACGATCCGAAGGTGACGGGGCCGCCGGACAGGCTTGGCGGCGGGGTCAGCGGCAGCGCGTCCCCGTCGCCAGGCGGCTCGAAGGCGATGAAGGCGTCGGGCATGCGCAGCACCCGTTCCGCATAGAACGCCTCCATGCCGTCCGGCACATGGTGGCGGTCGGCGACCAGCGCATCCATGGCGGCAAGGCCGGTGGTCGCCATGTAGCCCGCCCAGGCGACCTGCAGCGGCGCCGGCTTGCGCGCGAACACGCCGGGCCGGCCGCGGGCGTTGTGGCCGGCCAGATCGATCAGGATGTCGGGCCGGTCATGGCGGATCCGCGCCGCCACCTCGGCGTCAGGCAGGCCGGCGACCGGGATCCAGCGCGCCGCCGCCTTGCGGAAGCGCGCGGTCACGTCGTCGGCCTCGGTCTGGTTGGCGTAGAGCAGCAGGCGGATGTCCTGGCCGGGCAGCGCCTCCACCGTGCGCAAAGCGAACAGGCCGGCGGGATGGCGGCGGAAGTCGCCGGACAGGATGGCGACGGTGAGCGGTCCTTTCGCGGTGGCGGCGGTGCGGCCGGGCTTGGCCCAGCGCCCGCGGTGCGGCGCCCCATGCGCGGCGTCCCAGGCGCGATGGGCCTCCAGCACCGCCGCGAGCGTCACCCCCGGCCGGAACAGCCGGAGATAGGCGAGGTTGGAGCGCACGTCGGCCAGACCGGGGTCGAGCGCCAGCGCCCGCCGGTTCCCGGCCTCCGCCGCGTCGAGCAGCCCCTGGGTCTGGCGCACCAGGGCCAGGTTGGCATGCGCCTGCGCCAGCGCCGGGGTCCAGGCCAGCGCCGCGGCATAGGTGCCGGCGGCGGCGTCCAGCCGGCCGGCGCGCTGGCGCATCTCGCCCAGCCGCAGCAGCGCGTCGGCGAGATCCGGCCGGGATGCCACGGCATGGCAGGCGGCGCGCTCCGCCGCGTCGGGCCTCCCCAGGGCCAGCAGGGCCGCCGCCCGGTTGGCCAGCGCCGGGGCATGGTCGGGACGCAGCGCGAGCGCGCGGGCCAGCGCCGCCGCCGCGTCCGCCGGCCGTTCCAGCGCCAGCAGCAGCGAGCCGCGGTTGGCATGCGCCTCGACGAAGCCGGGATCGTCGGCGATGGCGGCGCGGTAGGCGTCGTCGGCATCGGCCCGGCGGTCGAGCGCCGCCAGCACGTTGCCCAGGTTGAAGCGGGCCTTGGAGTAGCCCGGCCGCCGGGCCGCCGCCTGCCGGAAGGCGGTCGCCGCCTCCTCCAGCCGGCCGAGCGCCTCCAGCGCGTTGCCGAGATTGTAGAGCGCCTGGGCGAATTCCGGCCGCAGCCGGATCGCCTGCCGGTGGGCGACGACCGCCTCCTCGTGGCGGCCGAGCGCCTTCAGCGCGCTGCCGAGATTGTCGTGATAGTCGGCGACCCGGTGGCTGGCCTGGATGGCGCTGCGGATCAGGGCGGCGGCGCGGTCGGGCTGGCCCGACTGCAGATGGACCACCCCCAGCAGGTGCGAGGCGTCGGCATGGCCGGGCACGGCGTCGAGCACGGCATGGTAGAGCGCCGCCGCCTCGGCCAGCCGGCCGGCCTGATGATGCGCCAGCGCGGCGCTCAGCGCTTCCTGGATCGTCGCCATGGCGACCGTCATAGCGGTTGGCAGCGGCCCGCGCCAGCGCTTTCCCGGGCTCGCGCCGGGTGGGTGCCGCCGGGCCTGCGCCGCACCCGCGGGAGGCCGGCCGGTTTTCAGCACTTGACCCGGCGGGCCGGGGCGGTCAGCTTGCCGCCCGTATTGGAGATCCGGCCGAAGTCCATGAACCGACTGCAACGGTACCTGTTCCGCAACCTGCTGATCGCCACCCTCTATTCGACGGCCGGCCTGACGCTGACCATCTGGCTCAGCCAGTCGCTGCGCCTGATCGAGATCGTGGTCAGCGCCGGCGCGCCGATGGGGATGTTCCTGTGGCTGCTGCTGCTGACGGTGCCGACCTTCCTCGGCATCGTGCTGCCGCTGGCCCTGGTCGGCGCCATCCTGTTCACCTACAACAAGATGGCGACCGACAGCGAACTGGTGGTGATGCGCGCGGCCGGCGTCGGGCCGCTGTCGCTGTCGCAGCCGGCGCTGGTGCTGGCGGTGGGGGTGATGGTCGTCGTCTATGTGCTGAACGTCTGGATCACCCCGTCGGCCCATCGCGAACTGGTGCGCATGGAATACACGGTGCGCAGCGACTATTCGCAGCTGTTCCTGCGCGAGGGCGTGTTCAACGAGGTCGGCGACCAGTTCAGCGTGTTCCTGCGCGACCGCGATTCGGACGGCAACCTGCACAAGGTGCTGATCCATGACGGCCGCCTGCCGGACAAGCCGGTGACGATCATGGGCGACCGCGCGGTGATGCAGACCGGGCCGGAGGGCACGCGCTTCGTCGTCTATGACGGCAACCGGCAGGAGCTGGACCGCAAGACCAACCGGCTGTCGCAGCTGTTCTTCGACCGCTATGCCGTCGACCTGAAGGCGGTGGCGCCGCAGGCGGCCGAACGCTGGCCGGATGCCCGCGAGCGCACCACCGCGGAGCTGATGGACGGCAACGTCCCGGCCCAGGACGACCGCATGCGCCGCGGCCTGATCGCCGAGCTGCACCACCGCTTCTCCTCGCCGCTGCTGGCGCTGTCCTATGCAATGGTGGCGCTGGCGGCGCTGCTGTCGGGCGAGTTCAACCGGCGCGGCCAATCCTCGCGCGTTACCATCGCCGTGCTGCTGGTGATGGGGTTGCAGGCCGGGGCGCTCGGGCTGACCAGCCTCGCCGGCAAGGCGACCGTCTTCGTGCCGCTGATGTACGCCATGCCGCTGGCGGTGCTGCTGCCGGCCCTGTGGGTGATGTCGCGCGGGGTGAGGCTGCGGCCCGGACGCGGGCAGGACCAATCCGGGCAGGATACCCCCGGCAACGGTGACGGGACTGGGGCCGGGAGCGGCGCCGCTACGGCCGGGACGCGATGACCCGCAACATGACCCGCATCCTCTTCATCACCTCCAACCGGCTGGGCGATGCGGTGCTGTCGACCGGGCTGCTCGGCCATTTGACCGAAACCTGTCCGGGGGCGAGGCTGACCATCGCCTGCGGGCCGCTGCCGGCGCCGCTGTTCCGCTCGGTGCCCGGGCTGGAGCGGCTGATCCCGATGCCGAAGCGCTCCTATGCCCGGCACTGGCTGCGGCTGTGGCTGGACTGCGTGACGACGCGCTGGGATCTAGTGGTCGATCTGCGCAACTCGGCGGTCGGGCGGCTGGTTCCTGCGCATCGCCGGGTCTTCCACGCCAAGGCGGCCCGCCCGGTGCACAAGGTGGAGGAGAATGCCGCGGTGCTGGGCCTGTCGCCGCCGCCGGCCCCGCGCCTGTGGATCGACGCCGCGGCGCGGGCGGAGGCCGACGCCCTGATCCCCGCCGGCACCGGCCCGTTCCTGGCCATCGGCCCGACCGCCAACTGGCTGGGCAAGGAATGGCCGGCCGACCGCTTCGCCCGGCTGGCCTCACGGCTGACCGGGCCGGACGGCCCGCTGGCGGGCGCGCGGGTGGCGGTGCTGGCCGCCGGGCCGGAGCGGGAGCGGGCGCGACCGCTGCTCGACGCGCTGGGACCGCGGGCCATCGATTTGACCGGCCGCACCGATCCCATGGCCGCCGCCGCCTGCCTGGAGCGCGCGGCGCTCTATGTCGGCAACGACAGCGGGCTGATGCACATCGCGGCGGCGGCCGGGGTGCCGACCGTCGGGCTGTTCGGCCCCGGCTATCCCACCATCTACGGCCCCTGGGGGCCACATGGCCGGGCGGTGACCGGCAGCGTCCCCCAGGCGGAACTGCTGGCCCGCGTCGCCACCGATCCCGACGCACGCGGCCTGATGGACGGCATCGGCGAAGACCGCGTGGCGGAGGCCGCCCTCTCCCTTCTGTCGAATCGCATAGGACGTGTGACCAGTTTGCGTCAGGGCTGACCGCAAGGGTCGGCGGGTTCCCGTCGCGTTGACAAAGCCGGCCGGATAACCGACACTTCGCAAGCAACGTAACGGGCAGCTACGCCCCGACCGTATGGGTTCTCCCCCGAGGGTTTGGAATGAAGCCGACTCCCACCTACGCCAACAAGCCGACCTCGGACAATCCGCGCGACGTCGAGGCATGGGCCCTGGCGGAGGCGGCGCGACGCATCATCGCCGCCAGCCATGCCAAGGACGAGAAGGCCTACCGCGAGGCTCTCCAGCTGAATCAGCGCCTGTGGACCATCTTCCAGGCGGCGATCACCGAAGAGGATTGCGGGCACCCGCCGGAGGTGCGGACGAACATCGCGGCCCTGTCGCTGCTGGTCGACCGCGAGACGACCAGCCGTCTGGTCGATCTCGATTTCTCCAAGATCGACACGCTGGTCAACATCAACCGCAACGTCGCCAGCGGACTGACCGCCCAGGGCGAGTTCATCGCCGCCCAGCAGGCGACCCAGCCGCCGCAGGGTGCGGCCCAGGCGACGCCGCCGGCCCCGGGCCAGCCCGCCGGCATGCGCCCGGCGGTGCCGCCGCGTCCGATGGGCCAGCCCGATACGCCGCCGGTCAACCGCGAATCCCTGCGCATCTCGATCTGAGGCCATCCCGCCCACCATCGTGACTTCAGGACGGCCGGCGCTCCGCAGAGCGCCGGCCGTCCTGCTTTCGGGTCGGGCAACGGATTCACGCTCCAAATCGATTCGGATTTTGCGCGATCCGATCTATCCGATCCGTTTGAAACTCTTTCCCCCGCTGCCGATCTGGTGACAGAGTCGATGCAGGTGAAATACTGCACCGCATCGTCACCAGTTCATCGGGAGCAGCCATGCGCCAGCGCCTCCGCTTCTATCTCGGCGACGAGCTTCGGGAGATCGGCGACGTCGATCCGACCCTGACGGTGCTCGACTGGCTGCGGCTGTCGGAACGGCGGGTCGGCACCAAGGAAGGCTGTGCCGAGGGCGATTGCGGCGCCTGCACCGTGGTGGTCGGCCGGCTGGACGGCGATGCGGTGCGCTACGAGGCGGTGAACGCCTGCATCCGCTTCCTCGCCACGCTGGACGGTTGCCGGCTGCTGACGGTGGAGCATCTGAAGGGCCCGGACGGCGCCCTGCATCCTGTGCAGCAGGCGATGGTCGATTTCCACGGCTCGCAATGCGGCTTCTGCACGCCGGGCTTCGTCATGTCGCTGCTGGCGCTCTACCTGAACGAGGAGCGGCCGGACGACCGGCGGATCGACGACGCGCTGGCCGGCAACCTGTGCCGCTGCACCGGCTATGCCCCCATCGTCCGGGCGGCGCATGCGATGTACGGGTTCGGCGATCCCGGGACCGACCGCTTCGCCGACCGCGACGCCTGGGCGGACAGGCTGAAGGCCCTGCGCGACGAGGAGATCCTTGATGTCGGGACCGGCGGGCGGCGGTTCCTCGCCCCGGCGACGGTGTCGCAGCTGGCGCAGCTCCTGCTCGACACCCCCGGCGCCACCATCGTGGCGGGCGCCACCGACGTCGGGCTGTGGGTGACCAAGTTCCAGCGGGTGCTGGCGACGGTGATCCATACCGGCCGGGTCGGCGCCCTGCGGCGGGTCGAGGACCGCGGCGACGCGCTGGCGATCGGGGCCGGCGTCACCTACAGCGAGGCGGCCCCGGCCATCGCCGCGCTCTATCCCGATTTCGGCGAGCTGATCCGCCGCATCGGGGCGGAGCAGGTGCGCAACATGGGCACCATCGGCGGCAACATCGCCAACGGCTCCCCCATCGGCGACACCCCGCCGGCCCTGATCGCCTGCGCCGCCACCCTGCGGCTGCGGCGCGGCGACGAGACGCGCGAGCTGCCGCTGGAGGAATTCTTCATCGAATACGGCAGGCAGGATCGCCGCGAGGGCGAGTTTGTCGAGGCGGTGATCCTGCCGAAGCCGGCACCGGGCGAGCGCTTCCGCGCCTACAAGATCGCCAAGCGCTTCGACCAGGACATCTCGGCCGTCTGCGGCGCCTTCCGCCTGAGGCTGGACGCCGACGGCCGGGTCGCCGACATCCGCATCGCCTTCGGCGGCATGGCCGGAACGCCCAGGCGGGCCGCCGGGGCCGAGGCGGCACTGCGCGGCCGGGACTGGAGCGAGGAGACGGTGCGCGAGGGCATGGCGGCGCTGTCCGGCGATTTCACGCCGCTGAGCGACTGGCGGGCCAGCGCGGGCTATCGCTCCATGGTGGCCGCCAATCTGCTGATGAAGTTCCATATCGAGACCAGCGATCCGGCGGCGGAAACCCGTCTGGCCGGCGACCGGAGGCTTGCCCATGCCTGATGTCGTGGCCCCCGACGTGCATGGCCCCGCCGCGCCCGCGCCCGGCGCCGTTTCCGGCCGCATCGAGGGCGCGGTCCATGACCCGCGCCGGCACGAAAGCGCGCACAAGCATGTCAGCGGCGAGGCGGTCTATGTCGACGACATCGCCGAACCGGCCGGGCTGCTGCATGTCTATCTCGGCCTCAGCACCCGCGCCCACGCCCGCATCCGCGCCATCGACCTGTCGCCGGTCCGCCACGCGCCCGGCGTGGTTGCGGTCTTCGCCGCCGCCGACGTGCCGGGGGTGAACGACATCGGCTGCATGGGCAAGCATGACGAGCCGATGTTCGCCTCCACCCTGGTCGAGCATGTCGGCCAGCCGATCTTCGCCGTCGCCGCCGCGACCCGCGACCAGGCGCGCCGGGCGGCGAAGCTGGCGGCGATCGAGTACGAGGATCTGCCGGCAATCCTGACCATCGCCGCCGCCCGCGACGGGGAGCGGACCCTGGTCACGCCGCCGATGACGCTGACGGTCGGCGATGCCGGCGCGGCGCTGGCCGCGGCTCCGCACAGCGTGGCCGGCCGGCTCGCCATCGGCGGGCAGGAGCATTTCTACCTGGAGAGCCAGATCGCCATGGCGGTGCCGGGCGAGGATGGCGAGGTGCTGATCCACGTCTCGACCCAGCATCCGACGGAGGTCCAGCACATCGTCGCCCATGTGCTGGCGGTGCCGAGCGCCGCGGTGACGGTGGAGGTGCGGCGGATGGGCGGCGGCTTCGGCGGCAAGGAGACTCAGTCGAACCTGTTCGCCGCCTGCACCGCGCTGGTCGCGTCCCGCACCGGCCGTGCCGCCAAGCTGCGGCCCGACCGCGACGACGATTTCCAGATCACCGGGAAGCGCCATGATTTCGAGGTCGACTACAGGGTCGGGTTCGATGGCGACGGGCTGATCCGGGGTGTGGAGATGCTGTTCGCGGCCAGGGCCGGCTATGCCGCCGACCTGTCCGGCCCGGTGACCGACCGCGCGCTGTTCCATGCCGACAACGGCTATTTCTACCCGGCGGCCCGGCTGGAATCGCTGCCGCTGAAGACCAACACGGTGTCCAACACCGCCTTCCGCGGCTTCGGCGGCCCGCAGGGCATGGTCGCGGCGGAGCGGGCGATCGACGAGATCGCCTTCGCGCTCGGCAAGGATCCGCTGGAGATCCGCAAGCGCAATTTCTACGGCACCGATCCCGAGCGGGACGGCCGCTCCCTCACCCCCTACCACCAGACCGTCACCGACAACATCCTGCCGGAGCTGGTGGAGCGATTGGAGGAGACGTCCGGCTATTGGAAGCGCCGCGAGGAGATCCGCGCCTTCAACCGGACCAGCCGCATCCTGCGCAAGGGGCTGGCGCTGACGCCGGTGAAGTTCGGCATCTCCTTCACCGCCAGCCATTACAACCAGGCGGGCGCCCTGGTCCATGTCTACACCGACGGCAGCATCCAGCTGAACCATGGCGGGATCGAGATGGGGCAGGGGCTCTACACCAAGGTCGCCCAGGTGGTGGCGGAGGAGTTCCAGGTCGACATCTCCACCATCCGGCCGACCGCGACCAACACCGGCAAGGTTCCCAACACCTCGGCGACCGCGGCGTCGTCCGGCTCCGACCTGAACGGCAAGGCGGCGCAGGCGGCGGCGCGCACCATCCGCGACCGGCTGGTCGCCTTCGCCGCGGAGAAATGGGGCGTGGCGCAGGACGCGGTGCGCTTCGAGCGCAACCGGGTGCGGGTGGGCGAGCGCGACATGAGCTTCGCCGAGCTGGCGAGCGCCGCCTACATCGCCCGGGTCCAGCTGTCGGCCACCGGCTTCTACAGGACGCCGAAGATCCATTGGGACCGCGCGGCCGGGCGCGGCACGCCCTTCTATTACTTCGCCTATGGCGCCGCCTGCGCCGAGGTGACGGTCGACACGCTGACCGGCGAATATGTCGTGGATCGGGTGGACATCCTGCATGATTGCGGCCGGTCGCTGAACCCGGCCATCGACAAGGGGCAGATCGAGGGCGGCTTCGTCCAGGGCATGGGCTGGCTGACCATGGAGGAGCTGTGGTGGGACGGGCAGGGGCGCCTGCGCACCCACGCCCCCAGCACCTACAAGATACCGGCCTGTTCCGACCGTCCGCGTATCTTCAACGTGGCCCTGCTGGAGAATGCGCCGAACCGCGAGGACAGCATCTTCCGCTCCAAGGCGGTGGGCGAGCCGCCGCTGATGCTGGGCATGGCGGTCCTGCATGCGCTGTCCGACGCGGTGGCGAGCGTGGCCGACCACCGGCTCTGTCCGCGGCTGGACGCGCCGGCCACGCCGGAGCGGGTGCTGGCCTGCATCGGGCGCCTGCGGGAGCGGGCGGCGGCGGGTGGCGCCGGCCCCCTCCCTAACCCTCCCCCGCCTTCGGCGGTGGAGGGAACTGCCGCCGATCCGGCACGTGCTCCCTCTCCCGCTGAAAGCGGGGGAGGGTCGGGGAGGGGGCCCGACGCGCCCTCCGAACCGGCCCCCGGACCGGCATGACCCTGCTGTCCGCAACCCTCGCCGACTGGCTGTCGCGCGGCGAGCCGGCGGTGCTGGTGACGGTGGCCGAGGCGCGCGGCTCGACCCCGCGGGAGGCGGGCGCCGGCATGCTGGTCGGCCGGCAGGCCTCTACCGGCACGGTTGGCGGCGGCCGGCTGGAATGGACGGCCATCGCCGCCGCGCGCCGGATGCTGGAGGAGGGCGGCGCGCTGGAGACGCTCGATCTGCCGCTCGGCCCCGCCACCGGCCAATGCTGCGGCGGCCATGTCGTGCTGCGGCTGGAGCGTGCCGGGCGGGAGACCGCCGCGGCTCTGGAGGAATGCGAGCGCCGCGCTGCCGACGCCCGTCCGCTGCTGCTGCTGTTCGGCGCCGGCCATGTCGGACGGGCGATGGCGACGGCCTTCGCGCCGCTGCCGCTGCGCCTGCTGTGGATCGACGGCCGGGCGCAGGAGTTCCCCGAAGCGATCCCGCCGGGGGTGGAGCGCATCCTGACCGACAGCCCGCTCGACCCGCTGGCCGGCGCCCCGGCCGGGGCCGGCTATCTGGTGCTGACCCACAGCCACGCCCTGGATTTCGAGATCGCCGAAGCGGCCTTGCGCCGGGGCGACGCCGCCTATGTCGGCATGATCGGCTCGGCGACCAAGCGCGCGAAGTTCGAGCGCCGGTTCCGGGCGCGTGGCCGCGACGCCGCGGCGCTGGGCGGGCTGACCTGCCCGATCGGCGCCGCGCTGACCGGCGACAAGCGGCCGGAGGTGATCGCGGCCCTGGTCGCGGCGGAACTGCTGGTGGCGTTCTTCCGGTGCCCTCACCCCATCGCCTCGGCCCCCGACACCAGCTCGATCAGCTCCGTCGTGACCTGCTCCTGACGCAGATGGCGGGCGGTGGCGGTCAGCTCGTCCAGGGTGGCTTCGATGTTGTGGCGGGCCGTCATCATGGTGGACAGCCGCGCGGCATTCTCCGCGGCGAAGCTCTCCATCGCGGCGTCGGCCAGCAGGGCGAAGACATATTCGTCGACCAGCCGGGCGATCAGGTCGCGCGGCGGCATGTTGGTCAAAGGCGGCAACGGATGCGGCCGGGCGCGCGGCAGGTCCAGCGGCAGCAGCGGCCGGCGGACCGGCTCCGGCGGGGCACCGGCGCCGGTGCGGCCATAGAGCAGCTCGACCCGGCCCAGCCGGCCCTGCGCCGCCGCGCCGTAGAGCGCCTCGGCGATGCGCAGGGCGGTCGCGGTGACGGCGTCGGTGTGGGTCGCCATCGCGGTGGTCCAGACCGGTGGCCGCCCGCGCTCCTCCAGCAGGGCGGCGCCGCGCTGGCCGGCGACCCACAGGAGGCAGCCGGGCGGGGCGGCCAGCGCCGCGTCCACCAGCCGCTCGGCGAAGGCGCCGACGAAACCGTGCTCGGGGGCGAACAGCAGCAGGACATCGGCCTGACCGCCGCCATGCCCATTCTGGGGCCAGCGTGCCGGCGCGTCGTCCTGCAGCGAGACGGCCTGGGCCAGCGCCCCGGCGACGACCCCGGCATAGGCGCGGGTGCCGGCCAGTGCCGCCAGCGCCTGCTGCAGCCGCATGGCGGCGAGCGAGCGCATGACGTCGGTCACCGACCCCAGCTCCTGCACGCTGGCGCGGCGGGCCTCGACCTCCGGCAGACGGTCGGTCATGGCGGCGTCTCCGCCGGAATTGGTGCCAGGCCGGCGGCGGCCTGTCCGATCAGCGCGCGCAGTGCCGCCTTGGCGGCATCGTCCAGCGTGCCGCCGATGGGATGGGCTGCCGTCAGGCGGGCCAGCTCCGCCTGGAACCGCGGCACCGCCTCCAGCGCCAGCCCGTCCAGCGTGCCGTCGGCCAGCGCCAGCAGCTGCGCCGCCTGGAATGCGAGCGGCCGGGGCGACAGGTGGCGCTGGGCCAGCAGCGCCCGCATGCGCTGGCCATGCGCCACCGCCTTGCGCGTCCGCTCGTCCACCAGCCCGCCGAAGCGGGTGAAGACCTCCAGTTCCAGGAACTGGGCGTAGTCGAGCCGCAGCGGTTCGGCCAGCGCGCGCAGGGCCGTCGGCTGGGCCTTGCCGCCGACGCGCGACACGCTGCGGCCGATGTCGACCGCCGGCTTCTGCCCCTCGTAGAACAGCTTGGCGTCGAGGCAGACCTGCCCGTCGGTGATCGAGATCAGGTTGGTCGGGATGTAGGCCGACAGGTTGCCGCCCTGCGTCTCGGCGATGGGCAGCGCGGTCAGCGAGCCGCCGCCCCGGGCCGGCGACAGCTTGGCGGCCCGCTCCAGCAGGCGGCTGTGCAGGTAGAAGACGTCGCCCGGATAGGCTTCCCGTCCCGGCGGGCGGCGCAGCAGCAGCGAGAGCTGCCGGTGCACCGCCGCATGCTTGGTCAGGTCGTCGACGATCACCAGGGCGTGGCGGCCGCTGTCGCGGAAATGTTCGGCCATGGTGAAGCCGGCATAGGGCGCCAGCCATTGCAGGCCGGGGGCTGAATCGGCGGCGGCGACGACGAACAGGGTGCGTGCCGCCGCCCCGCCCTGGCGCACCGCCTCGATTGCTGCGCGCACCCCCGACGCCTTCTGGCCCACCGCGACATAGACGCAGAACACGTCGCCGTCGGTCTGGTTGAGGATGGCGTCCACCGCGATGGCGGTCTTGCCGGTGGCGCGGTCGCCGATCAGCAGCTCGCGCTGGCCGCGGCCGAGCGGGATCATGGCGTCGATCACCGCGGTGCCGGTCAGCAGCGGCTCGGACACCGCGGCGCGGTCGGCGATGGTCGGGGCGGGGCGCTCCACCGGCTCCCAGCGTTCCGCCTCGACCGGCGGGCCGTCGTCCAGCGGATTGCCGAGCGGGTCGAGCACCCGGCCCATCAGCCTATCGCCGACCGGAACCCGCAGCACCGTGCCGGTGCCGTGGACGGCGCCGCCGGCCCCCACCCTGGAGGCATCGCCCAGCAGGACGCAGCCGATCAGCCGGTCGAGATCCATGGCAAGGCCGGCGACGCCGCCGGGGAAGCGCAGCAGCTCGTCCACCCGCGCCTCGGGCAGGCCGGAGACATGGGCGATGCCGTCGCCGGCCGACTCCACCCGCCCCACCGAGTCCAGCCGCGCCCCGGTGGCGACGCCGTCCAGCCGCCGCAGCGCGCCGGGCATCCAGGCGTCGAGCGCCTCTTCGAGCGACCCTTCGGGTGCCCCCTCAGGTGAGGGCGGCGGCATCGGTTCTCGCGGAGTCATCGCGCATCACCTCCTCCTTGGCGTCGGCGAGCGCCTGTTTCCAGCTGCGGCGGACGACGCTGTGCGGAAAATGCAGTTCCACCCCGGCGATCAGGCCGGGATCGGTCTCCACCGTCAGCGCCGCCGGCCGTCCCAGCGCCCGCGCCAGCCGGTCGCCGGCATCGGCGGTTTCGGCGTCGCTCGGCGGCGTCGCGGCGACGAGGCGCACCGGAACCGGATCGACACCGTCGCCCAGCGCCCGGCGCTGCGGTTCGGCCAGCGCCTCGACCGCGGCGCAGGCGTCGTCGAGGAAGGGGCGGGTCAGGGCGGATGGCGGCACCTCGCGCAACAGCCGGGCCGCCAGTTCGGTGCCGAGCGTGGCGGCATGGCGCCGCAACCCCTCCAGCGCCCTGGCGCGTTCGTCGGCCAGCCGGGCGCGGGCGTCCTCCCGCGTTCGGTCGGCCTCCGTCCGGGCCTTGTCGAGCAGGGCGGCCCGCTCGGTCTCCGCCGCGGTGCGGGCGGCGGCGATCAGGCGGTCATGCTCGGCCGGCAGCTCGGCGCGCTGCCGCTCCAGCCCCAGGCGCAGCGCCTCGGCGGACCGGCGCGCCGCCTCCGCCTCGCTGCGGACGCGGTCGGTGGCGGCCTGCCGTTCGGCGATCACCGCCAGCACCGGGCGGTAGAGGAAACGGCGCAGCAGCCAGACCAGGATCAGGAAATTGACCGCCTGGAGCAGCAGCGTCCAACCGTCGATCTGCATGACGGCCTCCGGGTTGCGGTGCGGATGTCAGGCGAAGGGGTTGGCGAACAGCAGCAGCAGCGCCACCACCAGGCAGTAGATCGCCATGGTCTCGATCATCGCCAGCCCGACGAACAGGGTGCGCGACAGGGTGTTGGCGGCCTCCGGCTGGCGGGCGATGGCCTCCATCGCGGCGGCGACCGCCCGGCCCTCGGCCAGCGCCGGGCCGATGGCCCCGACCGACACGGCCAGCGCGGCGCCAAGGATGCTGATGGCATGGACGTCCATGGTTGCTACCCCTTTTCGATGCTGCCGACCGCGCCGCCGATGAAGACGGCGGCGAGGATGGTGAAGATGTACGCCTGCACGAGGCCCAGCAGCAGCTCCAGCGCCATCAGCGGCACCGGCACGAACAGGCCGGCCAGCGACAGCACGATGCCGATGACGAATTCCCCGCTCATCACGTTGCCGAACAGGCGGATCGACAGCGAGAAGGCGCGCGTCAGCTCCGACAGCAGGTTCAGCGGCAGCAGCAGCGGGGAGGGGTGGGCGAAGCCCTTCAGGTAGGGCCACAGGCCGCGGCTGCGGATGCCCAGCGCCTGCGAGGCCAGCAGCACGACCAGCGCCAGCGCCGCCGCGGTTTCCAGGAAGGCGGTCGGCGCCTTCAGCCCCGGCACGAGGCCCGACAGGTTGGCGACCGCCAGATAGAGGAACAGCGTGCCGAGCAGCGGCAGGAAGGGCGTGGCGTCGGCCTGCATCGTCTCGCCGATCTGGCGGCGCAGGGCCTCAACCACCAACTCCAGCACGGTCTGGACCCGGCCCGGCCGCTCCACCCGCAGCCGTCGCGTCGCCAGCGCCGAGCCGAGCGTCATCGCCGCCATCAGCCCCCAGGTGACGACGACCGGCAGCGTGACCGGGACCGGACCCAGCAGGAAGGCGACCGGCGTCGTCAGGGGCGAGGCGGTCATGGCGCTTCCGCCTCCGCCCGGCGTTCGCGGCGGACCACCAGCATGCGGGCGATCTGGAAGCCGGCCAGCATGGCCAACAGCACCTCCGCCCCGCCCCACAGCGCCGCGAGGGTGAAGGCCGCGGTGGCGCCCGCCAGCCGCAGCAGGTAGAGCGGCACCGCCCGGCGGATGCCGCCGGCCACATAGAGCCGCGCGGTGGCAGCCAGCCCGCGGAAGAAAAGGGTTCCCAGCGCCAGGCCGGCCAGCGCCCCGGCAAGGAGCGGGGCGATCAGGGGAAGAAGGATCGGCGCGGTCATGACGTCAACGCTCCTGCCCGATACGGTGCCAGGCGAGCCAGCCGCCGAGCACCACGCCGGCGAACAGCAGCGCCGCCGTCCAGAAGATGCCGCCGCCGGCGCGGTCGTCGAGCCAGCGCCCGGCGAACAGCCCGGCCAGCGCCGGCACCACCACCAGCCAGCCCAGCGCCCCGATCAGGGCGAGGTTGCGGCCCATCGGCCGCTCCCCCTCGCGCAGCCAGCGCTCGCGCCGTTCGCGGCGGCGGCGGACGCTGCCGGAAAGCTGGTCCTTCCGTGGATCGTCCGGGTCGGTCATGGCAGTTCCTCCCCGCCGCCTGAGACGGGAGCGATGGGACCGCCGCCGCGGCGCTCCGGCCGCAGATAGCCCAGGATGTGGCGGATGGCGGCCAGATGCATGCGGCGGGCGCCGGAACGCGCCTCCCCCTCCTCCTCCGCGCTGCGGCGGAAGCGGGCAAGCACGTCGCGTTCCAGTGCGTGCAGGTCGTCGCCCACCACCGCCTCGCGGGTCGCCACCGCGATTCCGGTGCCGTCATGCATGGTCAGCACCCCGCCGCGCACCGCGCAATGCCCCTCCGACCCGTCGACGCCGCGCCAGCTGATGACCGAGACCGCCAGCGCCGTCAGCAGGTCGGCATGGCCGGGCCAGATGCCGAAGGCACCGCTGGCATCCTCTGCGCGCAGATGGGCGAGGCCGGCGACCCGGACGGCGACGGAGGTCGGGGTGGTGACGATGAGGGACAGGTCCGATGCGGTCATGCAGTCCTCCCGGTTGGCTCGGCGGCGCGGCCGCGCACCTGATCCAGCGTGCCGGTCATGAAGAAGGCGCCTTCCGACCAGTCGTCGCAGTCGCCGTCCAGGATCGCCCGGCAGCCTTTCAGCGTCTCTTCCAGCGGCACGCTGATGCCACCATGGCCGGTGAAGGATTCCGTCACCAGGAAGGGCTGGGTCAGGAAGCGTTGCAGGCGGCGGGCGCGGCGCACGGCCAGCCGGTCGGCGGCGCTCAGCTCCTCCATGCCCAGCAGGGCGATGACGTCCTGCAGGTCGCGATACTGCGCGATGGTCCGGCGGACCTGCTCGGCCAGCCGGTAATGCGCCTCCCCCACGACCAGCGGGTCGAGCAGGCTGGAGGTCGAGGCCAGCGGATCGACCGCCGGGTAGAGCCCCTCCGCCGCCATGGCGCGCGACAGCACGATGGAGCTGTCGAGATGGCTGAACAGCTCCGCCACCGCCGGATCGGTGAAGTCGTCGGCCGGGACATAGACCGCCTGGATCGCCGTCACCACCGCGCCGGGGATGGACGCGACCCGCTCCTCAAGCTCGGCGATCTCGCTGGCCAGCGTCGGCTGATAGCCGACGCGCGAGGGCAGGCGCCCCAGCAGGCCCGACACCTCGGCCCCGGCCTGGACGAAGCGGAAGACATTGTCCATCAGCAGCAGCACGTCGCGCCGCTGCTCGTCGCGGAAATGCTCGGCGATGGTCAAGGCGGTCAGGCCGACGCGCCAGCGTGCGCCCGGCGGCTCGTTCATCTGGCCGAACACCAGGGCGGTGCGGTCGAGCACGCCGGAGCGGCGCATCTCCTCCCACAGCTCCTGCCCCTCGCGGGAGCGTTCGCCGATCCCGGCGAAGACGGAGATGCCGGTGTGGCGCTCCACCATCTTGCGGATCAGCTCCATCACCAGCACGGTCTTGCCGACGCCGGCCCCGCCGAACATCGCGGCCTTGCCGCCGCGGGCCAGCGGGGCCAGCAGGTCGATCACCTTGATGCCGGTTTCCATCGGGTCGCGGCGCGGGCTGCGGCGGGCGAGCGGCGGCGGCGGCCGGTGGATCGGCGCGCGCGGGGTGCCGGGCGGCAGTTCCGGCCCGTCGTCGCGCGGGAGCCCCATGACGTCCAGCAGCCGCCCCAGCACCGCGTCGCCCACCGGGGCGGTCAGCGGCGTGCCGAGGGCCCGCACCGCCACGCCGCGCCGCAGGCCGGAGGTGCCCTGGAGCGCGATGGCGCGGACGGTGCCCTGGGCGATATCGTGAGCGGTGCCCTGGGCGATGCCGGAGTCGAGGTGGCTCTGCACCTCCGCCACCAGCCGTTCGGGGCCGTCCCACAGGATCTCCACCGCGTCGAGCAGCGGCGGCAGGGCGGAGGCGGGAAAGACGATGTCGATGACGGAGCCGCGGACGGCGACGACCTGTCCCGTGGCGGGGGACGTCGCTGGAGAGCTTGCGTCGGCAGGCTGGGCAGGCGTGGATTGGACTGCGGACATGGCGATGCCGCTCCTCCGGGGCGCCCGGCTACCCGCCCGGCCACCCGGCCTTCCCCCGGCGGGCGGGGGAAGGGGCGCCTGTGTGCTCCCAAGGAGGGGTGTTTCCTGGGGGCGGCGCCGTCGGGGCGGAGGGCAAAGCGTCAACCAGATCGACCACCAGGCCCAAGCATAGACCCGCAATCCGTTTTGCGGCATTGCGTCAAATCAAACCCAGCCCCCACGGATTCGCCCGGCTCGGCTCGCGCTTTCCTTCCGGGGCGGGGGGCCGGTCGCCGCGGGCGGTATGGAGCGACAGCCCGCGATCCGATTGGAGGCTTCAGGAGGCCCGCCGCGGCGTCACCAGTCCCCCGATGCGGGGGACGGTGACGCCGCGGCGGGACGATGCTCAGCCGATCTCGAACTTGATGCCCTGGGCCAGCGGCAGCGCCGAGGAATAGTTCACCGTCGCGGTCTGGCGGCGCATGTAGGCCTTCCAGGCGTCGGAGCCGGATTCGCGGCCGCCGCCGGTTTCCTTCTCGCCGCCGAAGGCGCCGCCGATCTCCGCACCGCTCGGCCCGATGTTGACGTTGGCGATGCCGCAGTCGGAGCCGCCGGCCGACAGGAACCGCTCGGTTTCGCGCAGGTCGGTGGAGAAGATGCAGGAGGACAGGCCCTGCGGCACCGCGTTCTGAAGCGCGATGGCCTCGTCCAGCGTGTCGTAGGTCAGGACATAGAGGATCGGCGCGAAGGTCTCGTGCCGGACCACCTCGGTCTGGCCCGGCATCTCGACGATGGCCGGCGTGACGTAGTAGGCGTCGGGGAAGCGGTCGGCCAGCGTGCGCTCGCCGCCGGTCACCGTGCCGCCCTCGGCCTTCGCGGACTCCAGCGCGCGCTGCATCGCCTTGAAGGCGTCGGCGTCGACCAGCGGCCCCATCAGCACGCCGGACTCCAGCGGGCTGCCGATCGGCACCGAGGCGTAGGCCGCCTTCAGGCGCGGCAGCAGCTGGTCCTTGACCGAGCGGTGGACGATCAGCCGGCGCAGCGTGGTGCAGCGCTGGCCACAGGTGCCGACGGCGGAGAACAGGATGGCGCGCAACGCCATGTCGAGGTCGGCCGACGGCGCCACGATCATGGCGTTGTTGCCGCCCAGCTCCAGGATCGAGCGGCCGAAGCGCTCGGCAACCACCTTGGACACCTCGCGGCCCATGCGGGTCGAGCCGGTGGCCGAGACGATGGGGAAGCCCGGATGGGCGACCAGCGCCTCGCCGATCTCACGGCCGCCCTGGACCAGCTGGGACAGGTTGGCCGGGGCATCGCCGAAGCGGGCGGCGGCGCGCTCGAAGATCACCTGGCAGGCGGCGGCGGTCAGCGGGGTCTTCTCCGACGGCTTCCACACCACCGGGTCGCCGCAGACGAGCGCCAGCGCCGCGTTCCACGACCAGACCGCCACCGGGAAGTTGAAGGCGGAGATGACGAGGCAGGGGCCGGCCGGGTGCCAGGTCTCGCGCATGGCGTGGCCCGGCCGCTCCGACGCGATGGTCAGGCCGTAGAGCTGGCGCGACAGGCCGACGGCGAAGTCGCAGATGTCGATCATCTCCTGAACTTCGCCCAGGCCTTCCTGGTAGATCTTGCCGGCCTCGAGCGAAACCAGGCGGCCCAGATCCTCCTTGGCGGCGCGCAGTTCCTCGCCCAGCAGGCGGACCAGCTCGCCCCGGCGCGGCGCCGGCACCGAGCGCCACGCCTCGAAGGCGCGGGCGGCGTTGGCGGCGATGTCCGAAACCTGCGACGGCGCGGTCTCCGCCACCGTGGCGAGGGTGGCGCCGTCGACCGGCGACCGGGCGGTCAGCCCGGACCCGCTGGAGGTCAGGCCGAAACGGGAGAGGATGTCGCTGTGCTGCACCGGGTGGCTCCTTGGGTGTGATGCTGACTCTCCCTCTCCCGCCCCGGGAGAGGGAAGGGGCCCGCCGCGGAGCGGCGGGAAGGGTGAGGGGACCGGCAAGGATTGGAAATCCATTTTGGAAATCCATGTCCGGATCACCCCTCACCCTCCCCACTGCGTGGGGCCCCTCCCTCTCCCGGGGCGGGAGAGGGAATGTTTCTCTGGCTTACTTGCCCTTTCCCGCCGCGCGGATCTCCGACAGGGTCCGGTTGGGGGTCAGGGCCTCGGGGTCGAGCTTGATGTGGAGGATCGCCGGCAGGCCGGACGCGCGGGCGCGCTCGAAGGCCGGGGCGAACTGGTCGGTCGTCTCCACCGTCTCGCCATGGCCGCCATAGGCGCGGGCGAAGGCGGCGAAATCCGGGTTCTTCAGCGCCGTGCCGGAGACGCGGCCGGGATACTCGCGCTCCTGGTGCATGCGGATGGTGCCGTACATGCCGTTGTCGACGACCAGCACGATCACCGCGGCACCTTCCTGGACGGCGGTGCCGAACTCCAGCCCGGTCATCTGGAAGCAGCCGTCGCCGGCGAAGCACAGCACGTCGCGGGTGCGGTGCTGCAGCTTGGCGGCGACGGCGGCGGGCAGGCCGTAGCCCATCGAGCCGCAGACCGGCGCCACCTGCGTGCCGAACCGGCGGAACCGGTGGAAGCGGTGGATCCAGGTGGCGTAGTTGCCGGCGCCGTTGGTGAAGATCGCGTCGTCGGCCAGCCGCTCGTCCAGCCAGGCCATGATGCGGCCCATCTGCACCTCGCCGGGGATGGCGTCGGGCGGGGTGCTCCACGCCTCGTAGGCGGCATGCGCGGCCTCGGCGCGGGCGGTCCAGGCCGGGTTCGCTGTCACGGACTGCGCGGCCACCTTCTCCAGGGCCGCCTCCAGGAAGGCGCCCGGCGTGGCGACCATGCCCAGCGCCGGGCGGAAGACGCGGCCGATCTCCTCGGCACCCGGATGGATATGGACCACCGCCTTCTGCGGATCGGGGATGCCCAGCAGGCCGTAGCCCTGCGACGGCACCTCGGAGAAACGGTCGCCCAGCAGGATCAGCAGGTCGCTGTCCTTGACCAGCGCGGTCAGCTTCGGGTTGATGCCCAGCCCGATGTCGCCGGCATAGAGCGGATGGGCGTGGTCGAACAGCATCTGCCGGCGGAAGGTGACGGCAACCGGCAGCGACAGCCGCTCGGCGAAGTCCTTCAGCGCGGCGACCGACGTTTCCGTCCAGCGGGAGCCGCCGACGACCAGCAGCGGCTTTTCCGCCTTGGCCAGCAGATCGGCGAAGGAGGCCATCTGGGCGGGCGTGGGCGCGCTGTCGACCGGCTCGGCCCGCGGGGCGGCGGCGGCATCGGCGGTTTCGGTCAGCGTGTCTTCCGGCAGGGCCAGCACCACCGGGCCGGGACGGCCGGCCATCGCGGTGTGGAAGGCGCGGGAGATCATCTCCGGCACGCGGTCGGCGCTGTCGATCTCGGCGACCCACTTGCACATGCCGCCGAACAGCTTGCCGTAATCGACCTCCTGGAAGGCGTCGCGGCCGCGCATGCCGCGCTCGATCTGGCCGACCAGCACGACCAGCGGCGTCTCGTCCTGCTGGGCGACATGGATGCCCGACGCGGCATTGGTGGCGCCGGGGCCGCGGGTGACGAGGCAGACGCCGGGACGGCCGGTCAGCTTGGCCTGCGCCTCCGCCATCATCGCCGCGCCGCCTTCATGGCGGCAGACGACCATGTCGATGGGGCTGTCATGCAGCGCGTCCAGCACGGCGAGATAGCTCTCGCCCGGCACGCCGAACACCCGCCGCACGCCCTGCGCCTCCAGCGCCTCGACGATCAACTGACCACCGGTCTTCATCGCAACTCCGCCCCACCTGTTCCGGATCTCCAGGATACCGACGGTGCCGCGCCCCGCACCAGAGCGCAAACGACTTTCTTTCCACAGGTCATGAGCTTTGGTAATGAAGTGGCATGGATCTGCAGCGCCGCCTCCTCCCGTCCATGAGCATGCTCACCGCCTTCGAGGCGGCGGCCCGCACTGGCAGCTTCACCGCGGCGGCGGCGGAGCTGTCGCTGACGCAAGGGGCGGTCAGCCGGCAGGTCAAGGCGCTGGAGGAGCAGATCGGCACCGCCCTGTTCGTCCGCAAGGGCCAGCGGGTGACGCTGACCCCCACCGGCGCGCTCTATGCCGACCCGGTGCGCGACGCGCTGCGCCAGATCGCGGCGGCGACGGTGAGGACCATCGCGGCGCCCAAGGGCGGCGTGCTCAATCTCGCCATCCTGCCGACCTTCGGCACGCGCTGGCTGGTGCCGCGGCTGCCGGCCTTCCAGGCCGCCCACCCCCATGTGACCATCCATTTCACCACCAGGCTGGCGCCCTTCGACTTCCGCGTCCATGACCTGGACGCCGCCATCCATTACGGGACCGGCGACTGGCCCGACGCCGTCTGCGACCATCTGCTCGACGAGGAAGTGCTGCCGGTCTGTTCCCCCGCCTTCCTGGCGGCGCATCCGCTGAGCGGGCCGGCGGACCTGCCTGCATTGCCGCTGCTGCACACCAGCACGCGCGCCGACGCCTGGAACGATTGGCTGGCCGCCCAGGGGCTGGCCCCGCGCCCCGGCGCCGGCATGGTGTTCGAGCAGTTCGCCACCACCGCCCAGGCGGCGGAGGCCGGGCTGGGCGTCGCGCTGCTGCCGACCCTCCTGGTGCGCGGCGAACTGGCCGACGGCACGCTGGTTCCGGCCATCGACCGCCCGCACCGCAGCGCGCGGGCCTATTACCTCGTCCACCCCCGCGGCAAGGCCAACCATCCGCCCTTCGCCGCCTTCCGCCAATGGCTGCTGGCCGAGGCCCGGGGGGAGGTGCAGGGGGAGTCGCCGCCGGGATAGCTCAGGCCGCCCCCACCAGGTCGCCGATGCCGTCGCCGTCGCGCCGGACCGTCAGCCGGCGGTCGTGGAACGCGGCGAGGCCGGGGCGGTGGCCGATGCTGACGATCGCGGTGCCGGGCAGGCGGTCGCGCAGCAGGCCGTAGAGCCGCTCCTCCGTCTCCGGGTCGCAGGCCGACGTCGCCTCGTCCAGATAGAGCCAGCCGGGCCTGTGCAGCAGGACGCGGGCGATGGCGATGCGCTGCTGCTCGCCGCCGGACAGGCGCTGCGTCCAATGATCCTCCTCTGCCAGCCGGTCGGACAGTCCCGCCATGCCGACGGCGTCGAGCACCTCGCGCACCGCCTCGTCGTCGAAGGCACCGGGGGCGGACGGATAGGTCACCGCGGCGCGCAGCGGGCCGATGGGGAGATAGGGCTTCTGCGGCAGGACCATGGTGCCGGCCGGGGCATCCGGTCCTGCATCCGGCCCGGCGGCTGGCAGGGCAGCCGGCAGGGCGATGCGGCCCCGGCCGAACGGCCAGATGCCGGCGATGGCGCGCAGGATGGTGCTCTTGCCCGATCCCGACGGGCCGGCGATCAGCAGCCGCTCGCCCGGCCGCACCGTCAGGTCGGCGCGGACCAGCGGGGCGCCGCCCGCCGGCAGGGTCAGGGCCAGCCCCTCCAGCCTCAGGACGCCGTCTGTCGCGGCCGTCCGCTCGATGCCGGCATTGTCGCGCCCGGCGGCCCGCACCGTCTCGACCGCATGGCGGAAGCCGGTCAGGCGGCTGGTGGTGGCGTGCCAGTCGGCCAGGCTGACATAGGCGTCGATGAACCAGGACAGCGAGCCCTGGACCTGCCCGAAGGCCTGGGAGGTCTGCATCAGCGACCCCAGCGGCAGGGCGCCGCTGAAATAGCGGGGGGCGGCGACCAGGAAGGGGAAGATGACGGCGATCTGGCCATAGGCGGAGGTGAACCAGACCAGCCGCTTCTGCGTGCGCATCAGATCCCACCAGTTGGCGACGACGCTGGCGAAGCGGCCGTCGAAGCCGCGCGCCTCCTGCGCCTCGCCCCGCTGAAGGGCGATGCTCTCGGCATTCTCGCGCAGGCGCACCAGGGCGAAGCGGAAGTCGGCCTCGTACCGCTCCTGGTCGAAGCTGAGCCGGGCCAGCGGCTTGCCGATGCGGTGGGTGATCCAGGTGCCGGCGACGGCATAGGCCAGCGCCACCCAAACCATGTAGCCGGGCAGCTCGATGCCGAGCCAGGGCAGGGCGACCGCGCCCGACAGGCTCCACAGGATGACCAGGAAGGAGACCAGCGAGACGAGGTTGGTCAGGAACCCCAGCGACAGGCTGAGCGTCATCTGCACGAAGCCGCGCAGATCCTCGGCGATGCGCTGGTCGGGGTTGTCGGTGCCCGTCCCGGCGAAGGCCAGCCGGTAATAGGTCTGGTCCTCCAGCCAGTCGCCCAGATAGCGCCCCGTCAGCCAGCGGCGCCAGCGGATCTGCAGCATCTGGTTCAGGTAGAGCCGGTAGACCGCAACCGCGATGAAGACCAGCGCCAGCCCGCCGAACATCAGCAGGGCGTGGACGAAGCCGTCCTGGTTCTTGTCCTGGAGCGCGTCGAACAGCTCGGCGTTGATCTGGGTGAACCAGACCTCCATGAACACCGCGGCCAGATTCAGCACGACGATCGCCGCCAGCAGGCCGCGCGCCGCCCATTTCTCTTCCGAGAACCAGTAGGGGCGGGTCAGGCGCCAGACATCGGCAAGGAATCGGCGGGTGGCGGACAGGTGTCCGGAAAGGGGCGCGGAAGAGGAGGGGGGGAAATCGGACGAACGCAAATCGGACGAACGCTCTGGCATTTGGCAGGCACTCGCAGGCCGTCGGGACGATCCTTGCCGATTACCACCATTCGCAGCGCCCGCGGCATGAAATCGCTGTCACCCTTTTTCCCGGCCAGCCTTTTCCCGTTCACCGGCCCCGGATCATGTCCCAGCTGGCCATCACGGCCCCGCCGGCGATCAGCGCGCAGGCCGCCCACACAGTCCAGCCGCCGCTGGCCTGTCCGGACAGGATCAACAGCAGGGTGGAGGCCGGCGGCACCGCGTAGGACAGCACGCCCAGCGCCCGGATGTCGCCGCGCTTCATCCCATGGTCCCAGACGAAGAAGGCCAGCCCATCCGGCCCGAGGCCGAGCGCCAGCAGCGCCAGCCAGCCCATCGGGTGTTGCGGCCACACCGTCGAATCCTCGAACAGCAAATGGCCGGCCAGTCCCAGCAGGGCGGTGACGAGGCAGAAGCCGCTCACCGCTTCGGTCGGGACACTGCCGAAGCGTCGCGACAGCACCGAATAGGCCCCCCAGATCAGGGCGGCGGCCAGCGCCGCGCCATAGGCGGGCAGGTTGGCGCCGTCCAGATGCAACCCCCCGCCGCGGCCCGACACGATCAGCGCGGTTCCGGCCAGCCCGCACAGCGCCCCGGCGACATGCGACGCCTTCAGCCGTTCGCCCGGCAGCAGGGCGGAGAACAGCACGATGCAGAGCGGCCAGAGATAGTTCAGCAGGTTGACCTCCACCGCGGCGGCCGGCGCCAGATGGAAGGCCAGGAACAGGCAGGCATGGTAGCCGAACAGCCCGCCGACCCCGACCAGCCACACCGGCAGGGGTTGCCGCAGCGCGCTCACCACGCCGCGCCCGCGCAGTGCGGCGACGGTGATGCCGGTCAGGAAGGCCAGCCCGAAGGTGACCGCGACCAGTTGCAGCGGCGGCATGGCGCTGGACAGCGAGGTCAGCAGCGCCGCCGTCGACCACAGCAGGATGGCGATGGAGCCGACCCCGGTCGCATGCCGGACCTCCGCCGCGGAAGGCGGGGCGGCGGCGGACGGGGCGGCGGGCGGACGGGGAAGGGCGGGATCGGGAAGGGCGGCGGCGCTCATGCGGGTTGCATAGCCCGACGGCGGGAGCGTCCGCAATGGGTGTCGCGCTGCGGACTGCCCTGCCGCCCGGCCCTGCCGGCGGTCCCGGTCGGAGGCCCCATCGGAGGCCCCGTCTGAGGCTTTGTGGGGGGCCTGCCCGGCGCTACCTACGGCACGGTCCGCTCCAGGAAATACTCCATCTCCTGGATGATGCCGCTCTGGGCGGCCCACAGGGCGGCCTGCGTGCGGTTGCGGACGTTGATGGTCTGCATGATGTGGCGGACATGCAGCTTGACCAGATCCTCGGTCATCAGCATCTCGCGCGCGATCTCCTTGTTGCTGCACCCGTCCATGATCAGCTTCAGGATGCGCGCGTGGCGCGGATAGAGGCCGGGATAGCCCAGCAGCTCGGTTTCGTGCTGGGGCAGGGAGCCATCCTCGCCGCCGCGGCGCATCGCGGTGGGAGAGAAATACTCGAAGCATTCCTCCGGCACCACCGGCTCGCCGGCATGGATCAGGCGCAGCGACAGCACGAAGGCGGACGGCGCCATGCGGTTCAGCAGATAGCCGCGCACGCCGAAGCGCAGGGCCATGCGCATGTGATGGGCGGAGAACTCGTCGGCGATCATCGCCAGCTTGGCCTGCTCGCCGTACCAGTTGCGGAAGTTCCAGGCGTCGGTCTTCAGGGAGGCGAGGTCGAACAGCACGATGTCCGCCGCCCGTCCGGCGCCGGAGTCCGGTTCCAGCGTGGCCACGCCGCCGCCGGTGCCGCCGACAGGAATGCCCGGTGAACGGCGCTCGCCCGCGCCGTTCACCCGCCCGTTCCACATCGGATGCGGTGCAAGCCCTGCCAGGCGGCTTTGCGGATCGATGACTTCGAAGCAATCGTCCAGAATGTTCAGGATGGATTCGCGCAGCAATCGGCTTTGATTGTGTACAATCACACGAATGCGATTGGGCATGTCCGTCTCCCCCAAGAATAGACGTTCGGCGGGCGACATCGCGTGGCCAGACCGCAAGGCCTCCTCCCCAGGACGCTGCGCCCGGCGTTGGCGGTAACGGTGCGTGACGATCAAGGCCTGCCGGATTCTGCCGTCCGGCGGACAACCTTCGGCTCCCCGTTCGAGCCGTCGTGACTGCACCTTTGCCTTGCCGCCGCGCTGAGCCGGCGCGATGAGCGAAATCGACGGACGATGCACGCCGTATCTGTCGGCCGATGACCGTCCAATCGAATTTAGATCAAACTATGATCCGGCACTCACGGCGTTGTCTGCTGCACTTTTGGAATGCTTCCAGGGTCAGAGGGAGGCAATTCCATGCCGCTCGGGCAGTGCCCTTCGTCAGAAGGACGACTGTAATAAGGCGTTCTTGCGGGAAGAAATTGGAAGAGATACCCCGAAGAAATGGGGTCTTCCCTGCTGGGCGAAGCCTTAAGGAGAGGGTTCGAGAAGAAATAAGCCAAAGGATATCGGAACATAAAGAAGAAAAAAATTCCTTACAAACAATTTATATTAGAAATATAGACTTGGATGCTGTCGGCTGCCTGCTCCAGCTTCAGTGATAATATAGACTCTTAAACAGAGAGCGCCAGCAGAATTTTCGTTGAACATGCAAACGAAAACGGAGCCCCGCCGAAGCGGGGCCCCATCCCGGATGCCGCCTTTGGAAGGCGCCGGCCTTCCGGAACCGGTGTTACGCCGCCATGTCGTGGGTGATGGCGTAGACGCCGGTGTCCCAGCGGGCGATGGAGGTGTCGAAGCCGCCGACGCCATCGACCACGTCGAAGCCCTGGGTGGTGTTGTGGATCAGGTCCTGGACCGTGTAGTGGCCGTTGGCGAGCTGGAGTTCCACATGGGTGGCGACGGCCTTGCGCGACGCGGTGTCGTTGAAGTCCACCCGGTCGGAGGCGACGACGATCAGCCGGTCCTTCTGGTCGTAGAAGCCGTAGCCGGTGATCTGGGCATCCGGATCCTTGTCGGTGAAGGTCAGCGGGTGATGGTAGTTCAGCGCCTCGTCGCCGATCAGCACCGGCGCCTTGGCCTTCAGCGCGGCGATCTCGGCGTCGCTGAACAGGTTGTGTCCCTCGTAGGTCGCCTGCGGGATGATCCAGGCGCTGGGCGCGCTGGCCTTGGTCATCGACGGCAGGGCGGCGTCGCTGACGTAATAGCCGAAGGTGACGCCGGCATCGTGCAGCTTGGTGATCGGCTCCAGCAGCTCGCCCAGATAGGCGTTGCCGATCGAGTTGCCGGCCGGCTCCAGCGCGTTCATCGCCTTCTCGGCATTGGCGCTGTAATAGAGCGCAGGGCCGAAGGGGCGGGTCGGCACGATGTCGCGCAGCATGTCGAGCCAGGGCTGCTTCACCTCGCCCCAGTCGTGATAGCTGCGCGACCACTGCTCGGCCGCGCGGCGCACGCCGCCCTGGTCGTCGGCGATCATGGTCCAGCCGCTCTGCATCCAGGTCTGTTCCAGCCGGCCCCAGCCCAGTTCCTCGCGCACCGTGCCGCTGACGCCGGTATAGAGGCTGTCGACCGCGCCCCAATAATCGTCCTCCGACGACGACATCATGTGGCCGAAATGGGCGTCGGGCGCGCGGGCGGCATGGATGCCCAGCATCGCCTGCTCGTAGGAGGCCGGCGCCTGCTTGTGCTGCATCTCGAAGCGCTCGAGGGTCTGCACATTGAACAGGATGTCATCCTCGTTCATCGTCTCGGCGATCACCCGGGCATCGACGCCGGCGAATTCCCGCATCGCCGCCGGGGTGAAGGAGACCTGGGTGGTCAGCCAGGCCGCCTTCCCGGTGTTCTTGACGATCGCCTCGTCCAGCGCCTTCCAGCTGTAGGCCCAGCCGTCGACGAAATAATCGAGCCATTCGGTCGGGTGGTTGTCGACGATGTCGGAGGCCTGCTGCGCCAGGGTGGTTCCTGCGACCTTGATGCCGGTCTTGCTGCTGAACTCGGCGATCATGCGCGAATTGAAGAAGTCCATCACGCCGGAATGCGGGCTGCCGTCGAAGAAGTCCGCCAGTTCGTAGCCGCGGGTGCCGGTCAGGGCGGACAGCCGGCCCAGCTTGTCGGCCATCCAGTCGGCGTAATGGGCGGTGCCGCCGGTCCAGCCGGCCGGCGCGTCCTTGGCGTCCAGCGGCATCAGCGGGCTGACATAGCCCCAGCCGGAGGGGTTGCCGCTGTCGGCATTGAGGATGTTGCCGTCGGCGTCGCGCCCCAGATACTGCTGATGCGCCTTCACCCAGGCGACCCAGGCCTTGTGCCCGCCGAGATTGGCGAACTCGCCGCCGGTCTGCGAATATTCGAAGGTGTCCTCCCACAGCTGCAGGCCGATCAGCGGCATCACCCCGTCGGCCAGATGGTCGGCGGCGACGTCGCGCGTCTCCTTCAGGTGGGAGGCGCTGGCATAGTCGGGCACCGAGTCCCAGAACAGATGCTGCGGCGCCAGCCCGCGGTCGGCCCCCCAGGAGATGGTCGACACGTCCGACTTCAGCGGCGGCCGGTCGCTGCTGACGCCGGCGCTGGCGTTGTGGTCGTTCTTCGGCAGGGTGGTGGCGGGAGGCGTCGGGGTTGTGGGCGTGGTCGGCGTCGTCGGGGTGGTGGTCGTGCCGCCGGCGAGCATGTCCTTGGTGACCGGGACGCTCAGCGTGCCGTTCCACCACATCCCCTGCTGGCCGGCGATCACGTCCTTGCCGTCCAGCGCGCCGCGGTCATAGCTGACCCCGGCCGCGGTCGAGGCGATGCTGTGCCCGTTGACGACGACCGAGCCGACGTAAAGGCTGCGGTCCTGGCCGTTGACGACGGCATCGTTGTCGTACTGGACCTGGATCTTGTGCGCCACGCTCGGGTCGAGGTCGACCGTGAACTTGTAGGCGGTCTGGGAGGAGGCGGCCACCTTGGCGTCGCCGACCGCCTTGCCGTCGACCAGCAGCTTGAAATGCGGCGGCACGCCGCCTGCGCTCTTGCCCCAGGCGTTGACCACGACGCTGTAGGCCTTGGTCGCGGCCGGGGTGCCGGCGACGGCATCGGCGGCCGGGAACAGCGAGGCCGGCAGGGCAACGTTCAGCGCGCCGCCCCAGTACATTGCCTCCTGGCCCTTCACCACGTCCTTTCCGTCGACGGCGCCCTTGTCGTAGGTCACCGACGGATCGGTCGCGGCAATCGGCGTGCCGTTCACCGACACGGCGCGGACGAACAGGTTGCGGTCGGCCCCGCTCGCGGTGCCGTCGTTGTCGTAGACGATCTGGAGCTTGTGCGCGCTGCCGGCGGCGACCTTGGCGCTGATGGTGTAGCGCCCGACGCTGCCGCTGCTCACCGTCGCCTGCCCGATGGTCGTGCCGTCCAGCTTCAGCGCCAGATGCGGCCAGATGCCGCCCGCAGCCTGTCCCCAGGCGTCGATCGCAAAGGTGACATCGATGAGATTGGACTCGGTGCTCGCCATCGGTGCGACTCCTATTAACCAAAGATTAATCAAGGACTATGACGGGTTAACCGTATCGATCGGATTACCCTGTTCGTTCGGGAGTCTTGACATGTTGTCGCCGATATTGAGAGGGATAATGATGAGACATCACTTTGACTCATCTTTGACTCTTCCGTAAAAATCGATCTTGATTCTGCGAATGCTTTAGTCACTGAAAGACTTGGATCGACAGCGGCAGTCTTAATCCTGTTGAGCGGCTTCGGTGTCTTTCGTTTGTTTGGTGTGCGGCGCGGCTTTGTGGTCGACTTCGGCGTGAACCGCCGCCGATACCGCCGATACTGCCGAGCAGGAGCTACTCCGATGCGGATCGCCCCCATGCGCATTGCCGTGGTGACGCAGAAGATCGTCCGCCATGACGGGCAGGGCCGCGTGAACGCCGTCGTCGTGGAGGAACTGCTGCGCCGCGGCCATGAGGTCGTCGCCATCGCCGGCGAGGTGGCGGAGGAGCTGGCGGGTCATCCCCGCCTGCGCTGGGTGCCGGTCGACGGCGGAGGGGTGCCGACGCAACTGGCCAAGGACCAGCTGTTCGCCTGGCGGGCCGGGCGGGCGCTGGCGCGCGAAAGGCGGCGGGGCCTCGACCGGGTGCTGGTCAACGGCTTCGTCAGCTGGGCGCGCTCGGACGTGAACGCGGTGCATTTCGTCCATTCCGCCTGGCTGCGCTCGCCCGCCCATCCGATCCGCAAGGCGGTCTCGCCGCTGTCGCTCTACCGGGCGCTCTACACCCTGCTGAACACCGGCTTCGAGCGCTGGAGCTTCCGCCGCAGCGGCCGGCTGGTGGCGGTGTCGCGCACGGTGGCTGACGAGCTGCGCCGGGACGGCGTCGACCCGGCCCGGCTGCGGGTGATCGACAATGGCGTCGATGTGGCGGAGTTCCGGCCCGGATCCCCGGATCCGTCGCTGTTCGGCCTGCCCGACGGGCGACCGGTGGCGCTGTTCGTCGGCGACGCCCGCAGCGACCGCAAGAACCTGGACGGCGTCCTGCGCGCCCTGGCCGAGGTGCCCGGCCTGGCGCTGGCGGTGGTGGGGGACGAGCGCGGCGGCCCCTTCCCGGCGCTGGCGCGGTCGCTCGGGGTGGAGGGGCGGGTGCGCTTCCTCGGCCACCGGCGCGACGTGGCGGCATTGATGCGGGCGGCCGACCTGTTCGTCTTCCCGACCCGCTACGAGCCCTTCGGCCTCGTCCTGCTGGAAGCGGCGGCGAGCGGCCTGCCAGTGGTCACCACGCGGCTCGCCGGCGCCGGCTGGCTGCTGGAGGACGGGGCGGCGGTGATCCTGGACGAGCCGGACGCGCATGCGGCGCTGGTGCAGGCGCTGGACCGGCTGGCCTCGGATCCGTCGCTCCGTCGCCGGATGGGGGAGGCCGGCCGCCGCGTCGCCGAACGCCACGACTGGTCGGTGACGGCGGGGCTGTATGCCGATCTGGTGGAGGAGGCGGGGGCAGCAGTGGGGGCGCTTGGCGCATCTGCGGGAGGCGCCGGCAGTCCCCTTCCCCGCCCAGCGGAGGAGGGTTAGGGTGGGGGCAACTCCGGCTCTACCCCTGGCCCCGTCCTCACCGCAATTCCAGCCGCAACTCCACCGTCACGCTGTCGCTGCCGGCGGGTGCGTCGACGGTGGCGATCCCGACCGGGGGCCCCGATCCGGGGGCGGGGTCGACCCGCATCGACGCGGCCCCGCCGGGACGCAGCACCGCGCCCATGCGGATGGCGCCGCGGGTCTTGCCGACCGGGGCGATGCCGGCGGTGGCGACCGGGACGATGCCGCCGGCCGGGGCTGAGGTCAGGGCGACGCCGTCGGCCGGGCGCTCGGGCTCCAGCCGGCGGACCCGGTCGTAGTCGCGCTGCACCAGATTGCCGGCATCGACGCCGCCGGTGCCGACCTTGCGGAATTCCCCCGAACAGTCCACCGCCTCGAAGCGGTTGGCGCGGCAGGTGCCGGCGACCGCCAGGGCGGGAGCCAGGCCGTCGCGGCCGAGGCGGATCAGCCGCTCGGCATCCTCGAACCGGTTGCCGACGGCGTTGCCGGCGACGATGGCCGCGGTTTCGATGTCGGCGGCGCGGTCGTTGGTGCCGTCGCCGAAGCTGGCGGTGCCGCCGGTGAATTGGTTGCGCTCCAGCGTCCGCACCACGATCAGCCCGGCGGCCGGCCGTTTCGCCAGCCGGTAGTCCGGCAGCAGCGAGCCGCTGCAGCCGATCAGGCTGTTGCCGAACATCTCCGCCATCGGCCCCTGGATCCAGCCGTTGCCGCAGGCCTCGAAGGCGCAGTCGAGGAACTTGTTGTTGGATAGGAAGGTGCGCTGCGCCGGCCCGTCTTCCGCCCCGTGCTCGGCCCCGTACTCGGCCCCGTACTCGGCCAGGATCCCGTAGGGGGAGAAGCCGAAATGGCAGGAGATGAAGCTGGAATGGTCGATGCCGTTCCCCGGCGCCACCGCGATGGAGGCCAGCGTGTTGCCGGCAAGGTCGGTGTCGAGGAACAGATGGTCGCCGAAGCTCTCGGTTCCCGCCGACCAGTAGGCGCCGATGTGGTTCTTGGTGAGCTGGCAGGAGATCAGCGAGGAATGGTCGCGCCAGACGTCGACCCCGGCGCGGAAGCCGAACACCCCGACCCGCTCCAGCAGGACGCGCGAGGTCAGCGCCACCCCGCCGATGCCCGGCGGCGCATCGCCCGGCCGGTTGCCGGGCTTCGGGCCGCGCAGGGCGAGATGGGCGATGCGGCTGCGCTGGTAGCCGTCGCGGTCGCCCGTACCCTTCCCCTGCCGGCTGCCGGCCCGGATGGCGAAACGGCCCGGCCCGAGATCGTCCGGCCAGGACAGCAGCGAGGCGCGCATGCCGGCGCCGACGATCTCCACCTCGTTGAAGGCGTCGTCGTAGCGGTCGAGGTTGGGCAGGACGATCTCGCTGTCCAGCCGGTAATGGCCCGGCGGCACCAGCACCGTGCCGCCTTGGCCGGAGCGCGACAGTTCCAGGATCGCGCCCTGCAGGGCTGCCCAGTCGCATTCCTGGTCCAGCGAGCGGACGTGCGGATGGACGCGGCGTGCCGCCTCCAGGCTCTTGTAGCGTTCCGACAGCGGATGGCTGCGCCCGTCGCCGATGGCGCCGCGGTCGCGGATCGACAGGGCGGGGCCGGTTCTGGGCGGCGGTGCGGGGATGGGAGTGTCCGGCGGGCCGCGGCGCGGCGTGGCGCCGGTCGCCGCCGGCAGCGCCAGCGCGGCGGCCAGGAGAAGAAGCCGGCGGCTGAGGGGGCGGCCGATGGGGACGCTCATGGAACGCAGGCCCGCGCCGGGCCGTCGAGATGGGCGAGCGCGCGCAGGCCGCCGCAGAGCGCCGCGCGGTAGATCTCCTCCAGCCGGTCGAGATGGCGGTCCAGCGTGAAGGGGTGGCGCCAATAGCCGTCATGGGCCTGGCGGCCGATCCGCGCCGCCTCCCTGCCATGGGCCAGCAGGCGCAGGCAGCGCGCGAGGTCGGCGGCGTCGCCGCTGCGGAACAGGAAGCCGTTCCCGCCCGGCCGCACGGCTTCGGCCGCCGCGCAATTGTCGCTGACGACCACGGGGACGCCGTTGGCCAGCGCCTCGTAGGCGGCGAGGCCGAAGGTCTCGTACCACAGCGACGGCACCGCCAGCGCCCGCGCCCGCCGGATTTCCTCCTGCACCGCGTCGGGCGGCAGCCAGCCGGCCAGCTCGGCGTCCGGGTTGAGGCGGCGGACCGTCTCGGCCTCCTCGCCGTCGCCGACGAAGCGGACCGGGCAGCCGGCCAGCGCCGCCGCCTCCGCCAGCAGGGCGGCTCCCTTCTCGCGCGACAGCCGGCCGACGAACAGGATGCGGCTGTTGGCGGCGACCGGGGCGGGGCCGCGATCCTCCACCTCCACCGGGTTGGGAACCGGCAGGGTGACGGTGCCGGGCGCCAGATGGGGGGCGATGACCGCGCGCTGGCGGCCGCTGAGCGTCAGCAGCGCCATGCCGCCGGTGAAGCCGCCCGACAGCGCGCCCGCGGCATGGCGGGCCGCCCGCCACCATTTGTGATGCTGGGCGCGGGCGTCGCAGTCGGTGGCGAGGCAGCCGGCCGACAGCGCCCGGTGCGGGCAGTTGGTGCCTTCGGGAAAGACGAAGAAGGCGCCGTTCGGGCAGAGCGGGAAATAGTCGTGCAGGGTCAGCAGCACCGGCAGGCCGGACCGCCGGCATACCGGGAAGACGCTGGGCGACAGCGCCTTGGCCCAGCCATGGATGTGGATCGCCGTGTCGTTGGCCGGGCAGGACGCCAGCAGCGTTTCCAGCGCGCGGGCCGCCTCGCGGTTCCACAGGCCGCGCAATGCCGCCTGGACGCGGTCGGCGTTGCCCTTCAGGTCGGGCTGCCCCAGGCAATGGACGGCGATGCCAGCGGCCGGCAGGGCCGGATCGATGGGCGGCACCGCGGTGAAGAACTGCACCCGGTGGCCGCGCCGCGCCAGCCCGACCGCCCCGGCGATGGCGACCTTGGCCAGTCCGCCGCCGGGATGGGCGTGGTCGCAGAGGATGACGATGGTGCTCATGAAAGCGCGCCGCGATAGACGGCGGCGGTGCGGGCGGCGATGACCGGCCAGTCGAAGCGGGTCCGCACCAGCGACCGGCAGGCGTCGGCGGAGGGCAGGCGGCGGATACCGGTCAGCGCCTCCGCCACGCCGATGCCGATGGCGCGGGCGTCGGTCCCGGCAAGCACGAGGTCGCCGTCCAGCCCCTCCACCACCTCGGGCAGGCCGCCGATGGGCGTGACGAGGACCGGCGTGCCGGCCGCCAGCGATTCCAGCGCGGTCAGGCCGAAGCCTTCCAGCGCCTGCGACGGCATCACGCACAGGTCGGCGGCGCGGTAGGCCAGCGGCAGGTTGGCGTCGGGCACGAATCCCAGCAGCCGCACATGGTCCTCCAACCCCAGCGCGCCGATGCGGTCCTGGAGCGCCGCGGCCTCCGGCCCGCGGCCGGCGACCACCAGCAGCGCGTCGGGCACCCGGCGGCGCAGCTCCGCCATGGAGTCCACCAGCGCGGCCAGCCCCATCCGCTTCACCAGCCGGCGCACGGTCAGGACGACGGGCCGTCCCTGCGGCCAGCCCAGCCGGGCGCGGGCGTCGCGCCGGCTGTCGGGCAGGTCGTAGCGGTCGGCCTCGACCCCGCCGGGCACCCGGTCGATGCGCTCCGGCGGCACGCCGTAGCGGTCGGCCAGCAGGGTGGCGAAGGAGCGTGAGAGCACGATGAAACGGGATCCCCGGTCGTAGACCAGCCGCTCGATCAGGAATTTCAGCCTGACCGACAGGGCGCCGGCCCCTTCCGCCGCGCTTTCCAGCGCCCAGGGCCCGTGGAAATGGACGACCAGCGGCCGGTTGCGCAGGGCGGGCAGCGCGGCCACCGCGGTCAGCGCGAAATGCGAGGCGACGAGGTCGGGCGCCTGACGGCGCAGCGCCCCGGCGACGGCCGTCCGCGCCGCCGCCAGCCGCCGCGGCAGCGAGGCGGTCGGCGGGGCGAAGCTGTCGATGCGCGCGCCTCCGTCCAGCGTCGCCCGGATGCTGCCCAGCACCAGCCCGTCGACCGCGATTCCCTGCCGCGGCAGATGGCGGGCGAGGTGGTAGAAGACGTTCTCGGCCCCGCCATGGGTTTCGGGAAACCAGCCCAGCCCGAGCTGGAGCACGCTGGCCTCCCGCATCTCTTCCGGCAGGAATCCGGGGAAAATCAGGCTTCCGTCCATTGCTCGTCCTTCCGGCGCGGATCGTTGGGGCCCAGATCGTTGGCGAGCAGGGCCGGCGCCTGCGCCGCCAGCCGGCTGGCGAGGCCGTGGTTCTTCGCCGCCATGCCCATGCCCAGGAAGAACCAGAAGCCGACGCCCGTGACCTTGACCAGCGTGTGCTCGAACACCATGCAGGCGAGGATCGTCAGCGCCGCCGCCTCGGCACAGCGGGCGAAGGGGTCGGGCGGGGCGCCGCCGCGGCGCAGCAGCCCGACCATCAGCGCGACGATCCCGACGACGTAGCCCAGCGTGCCGGGCCAGCCCAGCTCGTAGGGCACGCGCAGGATGCCGCTGTCGAAATAGGCCATGACGCCCAGCTGGCCGTCCTCGTTGGTCAGCTTGGTCGCGGTGTCGACGGTGCCGAGCCCGGCGCCGCGCACCTCGGTCAGCGCCTGGATCAGGAAACGGCCGTAGAACTCCTGCCGCTCCTGGTAGCTGCGGTCGTTCTCCATCGAGTTCAGCGTGTCGAAGCGCGAGACGATGGCCTGGTTGACCAGCGGCACGCTGAGCAGCGGCAGGGAGCACAGCACCAGACCGATGCCCACCGCGACCAGCCGGACCCGGTGGCGTCCCGGCATGGTCAGCAGCAGCCAGACGAAGACGAACAGCCCGGCGAGCCAGGCCGCGCGCACCAGGCTGAGCATCAGCGAGCCGAGCGCCAGCGCCCCGGCGACCGGCACCAGGATGCCACGCGCGGCCGGCAGCACCGCCAGCCCGGTCACCAGCAGGAAGGCCAGCGGGCCGGACGAGTTCAGGGTGCTGAACACGCGGACCTGCATCGGCAGCGGCATGCCCTGGTTGGTCATGCCGACATTGATCAGCCAGCGTGCGTCCCACGGCGGCATGACGAAATACTGGATCAGCCCATAGCCGCCGACCAGCGTCAGCCCCAGCACGAAGGCGCGCAGCACGGCGTCGCGGATCTGCGGGTAGATCGGCCAGTGCAGGGCGACATAGAGGCCGAGCGTGACGGGGACCAGCCAGTTCAGCAGCGCGAAGGTCGCCGCCGCCATGCCGGCCTGGGAGATGCCGTTGACATAGGCGTAGAACAGCCCGGCCATCACCGGGACGAAGCCGAAATAGGCGCGGTAACGCAGCATCGGCAGGTACTGGGCAACCACGAGCCACGTCATGGCGCCGACGGCGAAGGGCGTCACCATGACCGGGCTGATGACGCTCCAACCGGCCTGGTAATCGACCAGCCGCCGCACCTCCGGCGTCAGGAACCACAGCCACCAGGTGAAGGCGGCGAAGCGGGCGGGATCGCGCGTCACCAGCAGCGCGCCGGTGGCGAGCGCGCCGACCGGGAAGACGATCTCCAGCAGCCCCGCCTTGCCCATCAGCACCGGCAGCGCCACCAGGACCCAGAACAGCGTCGGCGCCAGCCTGGCGATGGACGGCAGCCCGGAAGTGGCATGGCCGGCTGCTCCATACCCGGCGCCGCCGAGCTCGGGTGTCGCGGTGGCGAGGCTCATGCCGGCGCCCCCCGCCAGTCGCGCATCCCGGCCAGCCGGCCGCGCAGGGTGGCGCGCAGCTTCGCCCCGGCATGGCGGTCGCCGCGCAGGGCCAGCCGCGCCCATTGTGCCGCGCCCGGGAACTCGCAGGTGCCGACCGACAGCGCCCAGGCAGCGAAGACCACGCGGTTGGCCGGGCCGAAATGGGCCATCAGCGCCAGCGTGTCGTTGAAGGTGGCGTTCTCCTGGGCGAGCGGGTGGAAATGGCCGGCGCCGCGCTGGTCGATGTCGAAGCGGACCGCCGGGAAATGGTCGACCGCGACCAGCGGGTCGTAGACCAGCCGCCAGCCCCGGCGCGACAGCCGCAGGCAGAAATCCACCTCGTTGCGGACCTGGGCGCCACTGCCGCGCAGCCGCGTGTTCAGCCGCTGGCCGTCGATGGCGGTCCGGCGGAAGCTCCAGTTGGCGCCCTTCAGAACGTCGACGTCCTGTGCGGCGCCGATGTCCAGATGGTGGTTGCCGACGACCCGGCCGAACCATTGCAGCCGGCCGACCACCGTCGCGGTCCCCGTCTCGGGCACGCCGTCGTGGTAGACATGGTCGCGGCCGCCGACGCCGCCGATCCGCGGGTCGCTGCGATACCACGCCTCGATCCGCTCCACCCAGTCGGGATGGGGTACGGCGTCGTCGTCGGTGATGGCGACGATGTCGCCGCGGGCATGGTCCATGCCGCGGTTGATGGCGGCGACCTGTCCGGGCACCGCGATGCCGACGACCTGCATCGGCAGTGCCCCGGCATAGCGCCGGGCCACATCCGCCGAGGCCGGGTCGCTGTCGCGCACCGTGACGATCACCTGGACCGGCGCCAGCGTCTGCCGGACCAGGCCGTCGAGGCAGCCGGCCAGCCGGTCCGGCCGGCGGTAGGTCGGCACGATCACGGTGACGCTCAGGAGCGGGGAGTTGGCGGGCTGTGCCATGGCCGTGCGCTCGCTCATGCCGGGGCCAGCTCCCGCCCGCGGGCGTCGGTGACGGTGGCCCTGGCCGGCGCCAGCGACGGCTCCTCGCCATGCATCCAGCTGTCGATGGTTTCGCGCAGCCGTGTCTTGAACACCGTCCGGTCGAAGCGGGCGGCGTGGGCCTGGATCGCCGCGGGATCGAAGCGGTGTTCCTGCGCCTCGAAGCGTTCGACCGCCCCGATCAGCGCCTCGGGTGTCTGCTGGTCGAAGAACAGGCCGGAAAGCCCGTCCTTCACCGTCTCGGTGGCGCCGCCGCGGTTCAGCGCCAGCACCGGCCGGCCGGCGGCCATCGCCTCGACCGGCACGATGCCGAAATCCTCGTTGGCGGTGAAGACCAGGGCGCGGCAGGCGGCATACTGCCGGTCCAGCTCGTCGGCGGAGCAATGGCCGAGCAGCTCGACCGTCGGGCCGGCCATCTGCTTCAGCCGGCGGTACTCCTCGCCTTCGCCGACCACCACCAGCCTGCGGCCCATGCGGTTGAAGGCCTCGATCGCCACGTCGGCGCGCTTGTAGGCGACCAGCTGGCTGACGAACAGGTAATGGCCGTCCCCGTCCGCCGTCGGCGGCGGCTCGGCGGCGGCGAAGCGCAGCGTCTCCACCGGCGGGTGGATGACGGTGGCGTCGCGGCGGTAGACCCGCCAGATGCGTTGCGCCACCGTCGCCGAATTGGCGATGAAGCGGTCGACCCGCGCCGCCGTCGCCAGATCCCATTGCCGCAGCCGGTGGATGGCGTAGGGCATCAGCGGGCGCACCAGCGGCCCGGCCGAGGACAGGTAGTCGTGATAGCCGCTCCACACATAGCGCATCGGCGTGTGGCAGTAGCAGACATGCAGCGCGTCGGGCCGGGTCAGCACGCCCTTGGCCGGGCCGGATTCGCTGCTGATCACGAGGTCGTAGGCGCTGAGGTCGAGCTGCTCCAGCGCCAGCGGCATCAGCGGCAGGTATTTCTGGTACATGCGGTGCGCCATCGGCAGCCGGTCGATGAAGGTCGTGGTGACCCGGTGGCGGCGGATGACCGGGGAGATGCGCTCCGGCCGGTAGACATGGGTGAAGACGTCGGCCTCCGGATACAGCTCGCACAGGGCTTCCAGAACCTTTTCTCCCCCGCGCATCCCGACGAGCCAGTAATGGACGATCGCGACTTTCATGGTGGGTCCTCCGGGAAGGGACAGCCTTCGCATGGTTCAGGGGGCCGCTCAGGCGATGCGGCGCAGGCGGTAGGAGCGGCCGCCCGGCGGGCGGGCGCCATATTCCAGGCTGGCATGCTCGCGGGCGCTGACCATCGACAGGATCGCCCCGCCGATCCGGCCGCCGACCTGCCGCACCTGCTTGATGCCGGCGGTGGCGAGGCTGGAGGCGGTGCGCGCCCAGCGCACGACATAGAGGACGCGGTCGGCCAGCGGCGCCAGGATCAGTGCGTCCGACACCGACAGCACCGGCGGGGTGTCGAGGATCACCACGTCGTAGCGTTCCGACAGCTCGACCAGCAGCGATAGCATCGCCTTGGAGCCGAGCAGGGTCTGCGGCCGGTCGACCGGGCTGCCGGCGGCGATCACCGCCACCCGCCGCCGGTCGTCGAGATGCAGCACCTGATCCAGCGTGGCGTCGCCGGCCAGCAGTTCGGTCAGCCCCTTTGGCGGGCGGCCGTCGCCCAGCAGGCGGTGGACGGTGGGGCGGCGGGTGTCGCAGTCGATCACCACCACCCGCCGGCCGGCATCGGCCAGGAAGGCGGCCAGCGCCACCACCAGCGTCGTCTTGCCCTCGCCGGCGACGGAGGAGGTCAGCATGATCACCTCGCCGCCCTTGCCGGCCGTCGGCTCGGCGCCGGTGCGGACCAGATGCAGCCGGGCGCAGAGCCGCCAGACCGCCTCGGCGAAGTCGCTGCCGGTGCCGGCATAGGGGTCGCGGGCGGGATTGCGGCTCTTGTCCGGGCCGCCCGCTCCCCCTCCCGAGCGGCGGGCGCGGCCCAGCAGCGGAACGATGCCGACCGCCGGCAGTCCCAGCAGCGCCTCCACCTGGTGGGAGCTGTAGACGCCGCGCTGGCTCATCGTCCGCACCAGGGCGATGCCGGTGGCGATGGCGCCGCAGACGATTGCGGCCAGCCCCGCCATCACCGTCTTGCCCGGCCCGACCGGGCCGGCCGACACCGCGGCGGCCGAGACGATGCGCACGTCCGGCGTCATCTCCAGCGCCTGGAGCACCTGGGTCTCCTTCAGGCGGGTGACGGCGCGGCGGTAGTTGTCGTCCGACGCGTCGGCCTGCCGCTGCAGCTCGCGCAGCCGGACCTCGCCCTGGAGCGTGTCGAAGGAGTCGGTGCGCAGCCCCTCCAGCCGCCGGGTCAGGTCCTGGATCCGGGCGACCTGCTGTTCCACCTCGCCGCGCAGGCCGCGGACCACGCGGTCGATCTCGGTGGACAGCGTGGCGTTCAGCTCGCGCAGCTCCGCCGACGGGCGGGTCAGCGCCGGGTGGCGGTCGCCGTACTGGGCGTTCAGCTCGGCCAGCAGGGCGCTCAGCGCCGCCTGGCGCTGGCGCAGCCCGGTGATGATCGGGTCGCCGCCGATGTCGGCGCCGGACAGCGATTCCGGGTTGCCGGGCCTCACCGTCTGCAATTGCCGCAGCCGGGCCTGGGCGTTGGCGTGGGCGGAGCGCGCCTCGGCCAGCTGGGCGTTGAGCGCCGACATCTCCTCGTTCACCAGGGGGGCGTCGCGGCCCTTGACCATGCCGGTTTCCGAACGCATCGCCTCGACCGCGGCGCGGCCGGTGGCGGTCATGTCCTGGCGCAGCTCGTCCAGCCGGCTCTGCAGCCAGTCGCTGGCCTGCAGGGTGGCGTTGCGCTTGGCCTCCACCTGCATGGCGATGTAGGTCTGGGCGACCGTGTTGGCGGCGCGGGCGGCCAGCTGCGGATCCCTGGCCTCGACCGAGATGCGGATCGCCCGCGACTGCACGCCGGGGCTGATGCGCAGGTTTTTCTGGAAGGCGTCGACCAGCCGGGCGCTCTCGACCTCCCCGGCGCTGCCGCCGGGCGGGGCCAGGGTCGAAGCCGGGCGGGGCGGCGGCGTCAGCAGGCCGGCCAGCGGTTCGGGCAACGCGGATCCCAGCCCGGCCAGCAGGGCGCGGCCCTCCTCCATCAGCGGGGCCAGCAGGCCGGGCTTGGCGTCGGTCGCCATGTATTCCGGTTCCTGTCCCAGGTTCAGCGTCTCCACCACACGGCGGGCGAGATCGCGGGAGCGCAGGATCTCGACCTCGGTGTTGACGGTGTCGAGATAGATGCCCATCGGCTCGGACACCGAGGGGATGTTGATGACGCGGTTTGGGTGCGGGTCGATCACCACGACCGACGAGGAGCTGTAGAGCGGCGTCATGGCGTTGATCAGCAGCACCGCCGGCAGCCACAACAGCGCGGTGATGCCGAGGATCGGCCATTTCTGCCGCCACAGCGTCTGCGCCAGCCGCTTCACGTCGACCTTGTCGGCGCCCGATCCGACCGGCGGTGCCACCGAACCGGAGGCGAAGCCGGCCGCGCCGGGGGGCAGGCGGTGTTCCGGTGCTTCCATGGGCTGAACTCCTTCATCTCGACAGGCGGTGCGCAAGGGGCGGTGCTGCAAAGGCGGGTCCGGCCGGAGCTCAGCCGACTTCGGCCGTGTTGCGGGCGGCCGTGTTGCGGGCGGCCGTGGGGGTGGTTGAAGAGGCGTGGCCGGCGGGTGGCTTGTCCGGCGGTGGCGGGTTGTCCGGCGCTCCGGCACCAGCCCCGGGCTCGGCGCTCCGCTCCGACGTCGCGTCTGCCAGGATGCGGGCGTAGCGGGCGACGGTGTGCGGCGTGACGTTGACCAGCGTCCCGGTCCCGCCGCCGCCGGCGACGAGCTGGGCGACCTGGAACAGCGCGCGGCCCTTTTCCAGGACCTCGCCCGGCAGCATCCACAGGATCGAGTCGATGTTGGAGGCCAGCCATCCGGGCTTGCCGCTGCGCGCCAGCCGGCGTTCGGCCGCCCGGACCTGGGCCGTGTTGCGCAGCGTGTAGAAGGGCGACCAGCCGTCCCAGTCGCCGGCGGTGAAGGGCAGGGCCACGAAGCCGCCGTCGACCAGCGCCGGTCCGGCGGTGCCGAAGCCGGTCTTGGTCCACATGTAGTCGAAACCGGCCGCGCGCACGGCGGCGGCGATCTCCGGCCGGATCGGGCCGGGACGGGCGCTGTCGTAGGGGCGCCATGCCTCGTAGAAGCGGTCGAGCCGGTAGCGGCGCAGCGCGTTGCCGATCAGGCGCCGGGCGTCCATCGCCGGGGGGGAAGCGGGCGGCGCAGCGTGGGCCGGGGCAGTGTGGGCAGAAGCAGTGTGGGCAGAAGCAGTGTGCGATGGCGCGTCTTCGGACGCGGCGGCGCCGGCGGCGGGCGTCTCCGCCGGGCGGGGACGGGGGGAGATGCGCAGGACCGGGCGGCCCTCCTCCCAATGCAGGCGCGGCGTCCGGCCGGGGACCAGCGGCGCGTCCACCAGCGGCCACCAGCCGCGCGGCATCAGGCCGGGCGGCAGCATGGACGCCACCTCGGCCCGTGCGTCCGTCAGCAGGCGCCCCAGCTCTCCGTCATCCATCTCGCCTTCGGCGCAGACGCCGCGGCCGGTGCTGCCGAGCAGGAGCTCCACCCGGCCCAGCACGCCGCCGCGCTCCTCCGGCACCGCCAGCAGGGCGAGGTCGGCCGGGCTGGACTGGGTCAGGCTGTCGACGGTGACCACCAGCCCGCAGCGCAGGCCGGTCGCCGCCACCAGATCGAGGATGCGCGGGATGCAGTGCAGCTCGCGGATCATGCCCGACCACAGCACCAGCGTGGTCAGCACCCGCCCCTCCGCCGCCCAGCGGCGCAGCGTGGCGTCGTCGGGCTCGAAGTCGGCGACGGGCCGCGGCGGCTCGGGAATGCGCAGCGGCAGCGCGGCGGTGCTGGCGAAGGGCGGGTCGGGATCGACGATCTGCAACCCGCGGCCCAGCCGGCCCAGCGCGAAGAAGTCGTGGTCGTCGAACTGCCGGCCATAGACCGGGTCGGCCCCGGCGCGGATCAGGTCGGCGGCACGCTCGATCGCGTCGGTCTGCGGCCGGCCATAGAGCGGCAGCAGGCGCTTGGCCGCCGCCAGCGGCAGCTGCGCCGCGATCAGGTCGGGGTCGCCCAGCAGGGTGCCGCGTCCCCAGGCGGCATGACGGCGGGCGAGGCCGGCGCTGAAGCTGGCATAGCTCTCTCCCGCCACCTTGCCCTCGACCGCGTCGAGGCCGCCGGGAAACCGGCGGGCGCGCACCGGGTCGACGCAGAGCCCGACGAAGCGTTTGGCCCCCAGCGCCTCCAGCCGCTCCCGCAGGGCCGCATCTGCCCCGGCCTCGATGCCGAGGCAGGGTTCCGCCATCAGGCGCGGGTAGAGGAAGGGGGCGGCGACGATGCCGAGCGGGGTCTGCGGCGCCATGTCCAGCACCGCCACCTCGTCCGGGACCGGCTGGGCGAGCAGGCGGAAGGCGGTTTCGTAAAGGGCTGCCGGGTCGTTGCTGCGCAGCGCGCACTCGCCGGAGGATTCCACCACCGGCCACAGCGGCGAGGCCGGGTCGCCCAGCGCGACGACGCGGTAGCAGGTGGTCAGCCACAGCGCATGATCCAGGTGCCGGCCGCCGGCCATCAGGCTGCCGGAGCCGGTCGACTCGGTGCGGTTGCCCTCTTCCCAGCCGCCGAAATGGCGGCCGCTGCGGCGCCCGTCGTAATAGAGGTCGAAGGTCCAGCCGGCACGCTCCGCCGCGGCGGCCAGCACCGGGGCGACCGCGACACGGTGCGGGTCGCCGCCATGGGCGAGATAGAGGAGAAGGGGGGGCTTCGTCACGACGTGAATCCCTCCGGAGACAGCCCTGTCGGCGCCTGTCCGTCCGGGCCGCCGCGCCTGCACCACCACAGGTGCCATTTCGCCACCCCCGGCGGACCGAAGCGGTCGGTCTTCTGCAGGGTCAGGCCGGTGGCGGCGATGGCCTTGCGCATCTCCGGCGCCCAATGGTGGCGGACCAGCGCCTTCCATTCCGGCAGCACGCCATGGCAGCGCATGGTCGCCAGCAGCCGGTCGGGCCGCCAGCGGTAGTAGCTGGGATATGCCACCACCCAGAGCGGGTTGGCGTTGGTGGTGTCGCAGGCGATCCGGCCGCCGGGCCTGACCACCCGCCGCAGCTCGCGCACGCCGGCCTCCAGGTCGGGCAGGTGGCAGAGCAGATCCATGGCGATGACGAGGTCGAAGCTGTCGTCGGGGAAGGGAAGCCTGCGGGCGTCGGCCTGCTGCACGGTGAGCGCGGGAAAGCGCTCCTTCGCCTCGCGCAGCATCTCGTGCGAGATGTCGACCAGCGTCACGTCGTGGCGGTCGGCGAAGGGGCCGGTGATGCGACCGTAGCCGCCGCCGACGTCGAGGATGCGCAGCCGCGGCGACCGGTCCAGCTCCGCCGCCACCGCGCGCCGCTTCTCGTCATAGATGCGGTAGAAGGGCGTGGTCGGGTGGTCGGGGCGGAAATGGCGGCGGTAGCCGTTGTTGTAGATGCCGGAACTGGCGGCCTGGTTGCGTTCGGCCCCGGCCTGCTCCAGCAGGGATGCCACCCGGGCGGCGACGCCGTCGACGTCGAAGTCCCGGGCACGCTCCAGCCCGGCGGCGGATGCCGCCTCCAGCCCGGCGCGGTCGGCCAGCCGGGCGATCAGCATGTCGCGCAGCGGCGCCGCCTCCCCCGGCGGGACCAGCCAGCCGCTCCGCCCCTGCTCGACGATCTCGGGGAAGCCGCCGCAGTCGCTGGCGACCACCGGGACGCCCAGCGCCATCGCTTCCACCACGACGAAGCCGAAGCTTTCCCACAGCGACGGGACGACGGCGAGTTCGGCGCGGGCCACGACGGCCAGCGCGTCGTTGCGCGGCAGGGCGCCCAGGAAATGGACACGGCCGGCCACCGGCGCCACGTCGCGGCGGAATTGGCCGATGACGGCGGCGCTCGCCGGATCCTCGCCGCCGACCATCACCAGATGCAGGCCGGGGTTTGCCGCCAGCACGTCGGGGATGGCGCGGCCGAGCGCGGCGATGCCCTTGCGCCCTTCCAGCCGGCCGAAGAAGACGATGAAGCGGTCCGGCAAGGGAACCGGCGGCGTGCCGCTGCCGGCGGCCCGGACCGCGGCGAGGTCGATGCTGTTGGGGATCACCTGGATCAGTTCCGGTGCGATGCGCCAGTAATCGGCGACCCGCTGGGCGATGGCGCGGGTTGAGGCGTAGATCGCGGCGCTGCGCCGGGTCTGGTCGCGCTCCAGCGCGTTCAGCAGATGGGTGTGCGGCCCCCAGGGCTGCGCGTTGGTGTCCGCCACCATGCCGGTCGGGGTCGCCAGCCGCGTCACCACCGGAATGGTGCTGAAGCGGGTCAGCCACCAGGCGTCGGCATCGAATTCGGCCGCGTGGACCACGTCGGGGCGGAAGGAGCGGACGGCCTCGGCCAGCCGGCGGTTGGTGCGGAAGCGGTCGAGCACCGCCTGCATGCTCGGGCCGGGATCGACGCGCTGCACCGTCACGCCGTCCTCGACGGAGATGCCGGCGGCAGCCCCGCCCCCCTTCCAGGGGGTCACCACCTGGACCGCATGGCCCAGCCGCGTCAGCGCGCGTGCCATGGTGTGGGTGTGGGTGGCGATACCGCCGAGCTTTTCGCCGGGTGGGTATTCGGGCGTCAAGAGCGACAGTCGCATCGTGGGTTTCCTCTGGGCCGGTGGGTTCGGGTCGCTTTCCGGGCTATTCGCCCGGCTGTCTGAACGGGCTATTCGCCCGGCTGTCTGAACGGGCTATTCGCCCGATGGCCCGGCCGGGGTGGCGGCGGCCGGGAGCGGCTTGTTGAGCAGGCGCCGCGGCATTGCCGCGACGACCGCCGGATCGGGCAGGAAGACCCGCCAGGGCAGGCCCGTCGCACGGCGGTAGAGCGCCGCCGCGGTGACGAAGACCAGCGCATAGGCGACGCTGGACACCAGGGCCGCGGCGACCAGCCCGCCGTCGCGCAGGAACAGCAGCAGGCCGGCCAGCGTGACCGCCATGCCCAGCAGATGGGCGACGGTGGCGGTGAAGGGCCGGTTCTCGGCATAGAGCCCGTTCAGCAGGATCGATGCCGCGGCATAGAGCACCGCGCCCGGCAGCAGCAGCCGCAGCGGCAGCACGCTGTCGGCGAAGGCCGGGCCGTAGACCAGCCGGATGGCGACGTCGGCGAAGACGAACAGCCCGCCGGCCAGCAGCCCGCCGACGGCGAAGGTCGCCTGCAGGCTGTTCAGCACCAGGACGCGCCCCGACCGGCCGCGGCGGGCGGCGGCGGGCATGACGACGGTGGCGAGCGCCCCCGACAGGCTGACGATCAGCCAGGACAGGCTGGTGGCCAGCGCGTACAGCCCGACCTGCGCCGCCGGCAGGTAGGCCGGGATGATCAGCAGGTCGAGCCGCTGGGTGACGACGCCGCCCACCACGTCGCCATGGGTGCGCAGCGCGTACCAGGCGGTGCGGCGGCCGAGCGCCAGGTCGGGCCGGCCGATGCCATGGCGGCGGATCAGCAGCGCCGTCGCGGCGACCAGCACCAGCGTGCTCATCGCCGCCTGGGCGGCGACCGCGGTCTCCACCGTGAAATGGCCGGCGGCCCAAAGCGCCACGTAGGCGGCGGCGACCCCGGCCGGCTGCAGGAAGTTCAGCGCGTTGAAGGCGCGGAAATCCTGGTCGCCCAGCAGCAGCCCCAGCATCAGTTCCGACAGAAGCGCCAGCGCGATCATCGGCAGATAGAGCCGGGCCAGCTCCAGCGTCTCCGCCGGCTGGGCGGCCAGCAGCGTCGGCAGCAGCAGCAGTCCGGCCCCGATCGCCGCGGCGGCGACCGGCATCAGCATCAGCGCCCAGCTGGTCAGCAGCCGCCCGCCCACCGACGGATCGCGTGACAGGGCATAGGTCACGGCCTTGCCGCAGCCCATGCCGAACAGCCAGCCCAGCAGCTGGGTGGTGGTGAGGATCGCCGCGAGCGCCCCCCGCCCGTCCGGCCCCAGGTTGCGGGCGACCAGGATGCCGGTGAGCAGCCCCAGCCCCATGGTGGCGGCGGTGACGAGGATGGTCGCGGCACCGTCCCGGGCGAAGCTGCGCCGGGCCGGGCCTGCCGCCGCGGGCCTGCCGGTGGAACCTTTGTGCATTGCGCTTTCACCCCCGTTGGTGTCCCGAGATGCGTCGGTCCTGCGTCATCCCGCCGGCGTCAGGCTCTTGTCCGGGATTGGGCGCCGGCCCCTCCCCCGAGGCTGCGGCGATGGGCTTGGCGACTTGCGGTTGATCTCATCCGTTGCCCGCATGCCGAGTAAGGAGGTCGGTCAAGTCAGAACCTCCCTGGAAACCTCCTTGCAAGATTGTGGGTGTGGCTAACAAAAATCAGAGACGGTGCAAAATCTACGTCGACGAAACAAACATCCGGGAATACCGTTATTCAGTCTTGCTGGATTTGTTCTTTCGCATTTGCACACCGAACGGTAGTGGGGAACCGCGGCAACGGTCAACGCCGCTTTCGGAACTGTTCTTCCCACACACTGCAAGGGTATTTTTCTCCGACCCCTCGATAGCGCTTTACCGGAGTTCTAGCGCATCTTTCGAGTGTCGATTGTGCCGGACACCAATTTCACAGCGGATGGAGTACCCCACCGTCCGGCGGGCGGCGCACGGCTGGAGTGGCAAGCGCGCCGCAGCACTCCGCCCCCAGGGGTGTGGCGGCGGGCAGGGTGCCCCTTCGATGCCCATTGGAAAACCCACCCGGCGAAATGCCACCGGGCGAAGTTGCGTCAGTGCGTGCCGGCCATGCGGGCTCCGGCCGTCCGGACGGCGGTGGAGCCGCGTACGATGCAGGTGCCGCCCAGCACCAGGCGGCGGCTGGGGCGGTCCGGCGCCTCCAGCCGTTCGAACAGCAATGCCATGGCGGAATGGCCGATGTCCTGCACCGGCTGCTCGATCACGGTCAGGCCGGGGCCGACCAGCTCGGTCCAGGGCTCGTTGTCGAATCCGGCGACTGCCAGCCCGTCGGGGATCGGCAGCCCCAGCCGGCGCGCCGCCTTCACCACCCCCATCAGGAACAGGCTGTTGGAGACGACGAAGGCTTCCGGCCGGTCGGGTTCGGCCATCCAGCGCACCACCGCCTCCTCCGCTGCATCGGCGTAAGGGGCGAGGAAGCGCGCGGCGGGCGCCAGCCCCCGGGCCGACATGGCGGCGCGATAGCCCTCGTGCCGTTCCAGGCCGGTGGTGCTGGTGTTGCCGAACAGCCCGGCGATGCGGCGGTAGCCCTGGGCGTGCAGATGCTCCACCAGCATCGCGGCGGCCTGCGGGTTGTCGAGCACCACGGCGTCGTGGCGGCCGGTCGGTGCGTTGCGGTCGATCAGCACCACGGGGAAATCCAGGTCCAGCCCGTCCAGCCGCTCCAGCGTTGCGCGGGTCGGAGCGAAGATCAGGCCGGTGATCCGCTCCTCCTGCATCAGGCGCAGGTACAACTCCTCGCGCTCCGGATTCTCGTCGCTGTTGCACAGGATGACGCGCATGCCGGCGCGGTAGGCCGCATCCTCCACCGCGCGGCTGACGGCGGTGAAGAAGGGGTTGCGGATGTCCGACACCACCAGCCCGATGGTCTGCGAATGCTGCGAGCGCAGCCGCCGTGCCGACAGGTTGGGGCGGTAGCCGGTGGCCCGCACCGCATCCTCGACCCGCTTGCGCAGCGTCTCGCTGACCGGGCCGCTGCTCAGCACGCGCGACACGGTGGCGACCGACACGCCGGCAGCCTGGGCCACGTCCTTGATGCTGGCGGCCTTTCCGGAAACGCTCATGTGCAGACCGTTCGTTTGGGTGGGGGCGTTTGGGTGGGGTAGCCCGATGGAGGGAGGCGATCTTACCGATGCCCGCCCCGGTCCGGCCAGGGGTGGCGAAATATGAAAACGTTTCCATTGCCTTGTCCGAAACATCCCCCATTTTGCGGCCATAGACAAGCCGTTCTTCCCTGAAAACGCCTTATGTTGCAACGCAACAAGCGTTGACAGGTCGACTGTAATCGTTTTCACTGATCCACAACAGGTCACACAAAAACACGCGGAGGAGACGGTCGCCATGGCACCCGACACGCACCCCCTTAGCCTGCCCCCGGATCTGATCCGCCTGGGCGCCCGCCCGGCCGGCAAGGAGGCGGCGATCCGTGAGGCGGCGCAGCTGCTGATCGCCGCGGGCTGCATCGACCCGGCCTATGCCGACAGCATGATCAGGCGGGAGACGGTGGCGAACACCTTCCTCGGCCATGGCGTCGCCATCCCGCACGGCATGGTCGACGACCGCGATCTGGTCCGCCGCAACGGCATCGCCATCCTGCAAGTGCCGGATGGCGTGCTGTGGAACGAGGGGCAGACCGCCCGGCTGGTCGTTGCCATCGCCGCCCAGTCCGATGCGCACATCGCCATCCTGCGCCGCCTGACCCGCCTGATGCAGGACGAGGCGCGGCTGAACGCCCTGTTCAGCACCGCCGATCCGGCCGAGCTGGTCGCCGCCCTGTCGGACGATTCCCCCGCCGCCGGTCCCGCGTCGGACGCCGGCGACCTCGCCGAGAGCTTCGAGTGGGTGGTCGATTACCCGACCGGCCTGCATGCCCGTCCGGCTGCCGCCTGGGTCGAAACCGCGCGCACCGCCGCCGGCCGCGTGCGCATCCGCCATGGCGGCGAGGCTGCCGACGGCAAGACGCTGGTGGCGCTGCTGCAGCTCGGCCTCCGCCCCGGCGACCGCGTCACCGTGTCCACCGACGGTCCCGACGCGCTGGCGGCGCTGAACCGGCTGCGCGCCACCATCACCGGCCTCAGCGCCCGGGAGAAGGCGGACGCCGCCGCGGCGGCGCGCAAGGCGAAGGCGGCGGTGCAGGGCTGGACGCCGCCCGCCGCGGCGGATGGGCGCGCCATGCCCGTGGTCGCCGGCCTCGGCGCCAGCCCCGGCCTCGCCATCGGTCCGGTGCATGTCCTTCCCAAGGCCGACCTGACGGTTCCCGACCGACCGGTCCCGCTGCTGGAGGGCGGCAACCGCCTGCACGAGGCGCTGACCCTGACCCGCCAGCAGCTGAAGGCGCTGGCCGACGACACCGCCCGCCGCCTCGGCCCGGCGGAGGCCGGCATCTTCACCGCCCAGGCCGAACTGCTGAACGACACCGATCTGGTCACGCTGACCTGCCAGCTGATGGTCGAGGGGCATGGCCCCGGCTGGTCGTGGAACGAGGCGGTGGAACGCAGCGCTGCGACGCTGGCCGCCAACCCGAACCCGGTGCTGGCCGGCCGCGCCTCCGACCTGCGCGACGTCGGCCGCCGGGTGCTGACCCGCATCGACCCCGACCTGCGCGGCGGCTCGATCCGCGACCTGCCGGACGGCCCCTGCATCCTGGCCGCCGACGATCTGTCGCCGTCCGACACCGCCGCGCTCGACATGGGCCGGGTGATCGGGCTGGCGACGGCACAGGGCGGCCCGACCTCCCACACCGCGATCCTGGCGCGCACGCTCGGGCTGCCGGCGATGGTGGCCGGCGGTGCGGCGCTGACCGGGCTGGCGAACGGCACGCTTGCCATCCTCGACGGCCAGTCCGGCCGCCTCTACCTCGACCCGGCCGAAGGCGACCTCACCGCCGCCCATGGCTGGATCGAGGAGCAGCGCGTCAAGAAGGCCCAGCAGGAGGAGCGGCGCGGCCTGCCCGCCCGCACCCGCGACGGCCATACGGTCGAGATCGGCGCCAACGTCAACCGGCCGGACCAGGTGCCGGTCGCCCTGTCGCAGGGGGCGGAGGGCGTCGGGCTGATGCGCACCGAGTTCCTGTTCCTGGAGCGCGGCGACGCCCCCGGCGAGGACGAGCAGTACGAGACCTACCGCGCCATGCTGGAGGCGCTGGACGGCCGTCCGCTGATCGTCCGCGCGCTCGACATCGGCGGCGACAAGCAGGTGCCGCACCTGCATCTGCCGCACGAGGAGAACCCCTTCCTCGGCGTGCGCGGCGCCCGGCTGCTGCTGCGCCGGCCCGAACTGCTGGAGCCGCAGCTGCGCGCCCTCTACCGCGCCGCGAAACACGCCCGCGAGGGGGCGCTGTCGATCATGTTCCCGATGATCACCACGCTGCGCGAGATCGAGGCGCTGCGCGCCGCCTGCGACCGAATCCGGGCGGAACTGGACGCCCCGGCGGTGCCGCTCGGCATCATGGTCGAGGTGCCGGCCGCCGCCATCCAGGCCGACGTCCTGGCCCGCCATGTCGATTTCTTCTCCATCGGCACCAACGACCTGACGCAGTACGCGCTGGCGGTCGACCGCCAGCATCCCGAGCTGGCGGCGGAGGCCGACAGCCTGCACCCGTCGGTGCTGCGCCTGATCCGCATGACGGTGGACGGGGCGGCCAGGCATGGCCGCTGGGTCGGCGTCTGCGGCGGGATCGCCGGCGACCCGTTCGGTGCGGCTCTGCTCGCCGGCCTGGGCGTGCGCGAGCTGTCGATGACCCCGCGCGACATCCCCGGCGTCAAGGACCGCCTGCGCGACAGCGACCTTGCCGGCCTGCGGGCGCTGGCGCTCCGCGCCGTCGACTGCGAATCCTCCGACGAGGTGCGGGCGCTGGACGGGGGTGCGTCATGACCGGCGGGGCGGTCGGGACCAGGCCCGTCGTCACCGTCACGCTGAACCCGGCCATCGACCAGACCATCACGGTCGACGCGCTGAAGCCGGGCAGCGTCCACCGGGCCAGGGCGGTGCGGCACAATGCCGGCGGCAAGGGGGTGAACGTCGCCAGCTGCCTCGCCGACTGGGGCACGCCGGTCGTCGCCACCGGCCTGCTTGGCACCGGCAACGCCGCCCCGTTCGAGGCGCTGTTCGCCGCCAAGGGCATCGCCGACGCCTTCCTGCGGCTGCCGGGCGAGACGCGCGTCAACATCAAGATCGCCGACCTCGCCGCCAACGACACCACCGACATCAACCTGCCCGGCCTGAGCGCCGATGCCGATGCGGTGCCCCGGGTGCGCGAGACGGTGCTCGGGCTGGCGGAGCCGGGGGTGCCGGTCCTGCTGGCCGGCAGCCTGCCCGACGGGGTGCCGGCCGACGCCTATGCCACGCTGACCGCCGAGCTGACGGCGGCCGGCTGCCGCGTCGTGCTGGACAGCAGCGGGGCGCCGCTGGCGGCGGCGCTGGCCTCGACCGGCGCGCTGCCATACTGCATCAAGCCCAACCGCCACGAGCTGGAGGATTGGGCCGGCCGGCCGCTGCCGACCGACGCCGACCTGCTGGACGCGGCGCGCGGGCTGCACCGGCGCGGCGTCGCGGTGGTGGTGGTCTCGCTGGGGGCGGATGGCGCGCTGTTCGTCGGTGGCGAAGGGGACGATGAGGGTGCCGTGCATGGCCGGCTGCCGCCGGTCGCGGCGCTGAGCACGGTCGGGGCGGGCGACGCGATGGTGGCCGGCCTGATCGCCGGCTTCCTACAGGGCGACGGGCAACCGGGGGGCGGACTTGAGACGGTGGCGCGGCTGTCGGTCGCCTTCGCCGCAGCCAAGCTCGGCCGGTTCGGCCCGAACCTGCCCGACGCGGCGACGGTGCGGGCGCTGGCCGCCCAGGTGACGCTCAGCACGCTTGCCTGACCAGGGCATCCGACCGGGGCATCCGACCGGGGCATCGGAAGACAAGCAACACAGTGACAGGGGCGGGCGCAGACCCGCCAGGAGGAAACCATGGCGAACCTGTTGGCAGTGATCGCGGCGGGCGATCTCACCACCCAGGCCGTGCTGGCGGCCGAAGCCTTGCGCAAGGCGGCCGCGTCGCTCGGCCACCGCATCCAGGTGGAGATCCGCTCCAGCCTTGGCATCCAATCCCCGCTCGACGCCGCGGCGGTGCCGGCGGCCGACGGGGTGATCCTCGTCGGGAGCGGCGACTTCGACGACGGCCGCTTCGGCGCGCTGAAGCGCACCGCCGCCCCGCTCGACGCCGTGCTGGGCGATGCGCGCGCCGTGCTGGAGGGTGCGCTGGGCGGTGCCACCGCGCCGGCAGCGGCCGGCCCGCGCAGGATCGTCGCCATCACCTCCTGCCCGACCGGCATCGCCCACACCTTCATGGCGGCCGAGGGCATCCAGCAGGCGGCGACCGCGCTTGGCCACAAGGCCAGGGTGGAGACCCAGGGGTCGGTCGGCGCGCGCGACACGCTGACCGACGACGAGATCCGCGAGGCCGACATCGTCCTGATCGCCGCCGACACCCAGGTCGACCTGTCGCGCTTCGCCGGCAAGCGGGTGTTCATGAGCGGCACCAAGCCCGCCATCAACGACGGCAAGGCGCTGGTGACCCGCGCGCTGGCCGATGCGACGGTCCAGGACGCTTCCGGCGGGCGGGCCGGCGGGCAGCCAGGCGGCGGCGCGGTGCCGCTGGCCGATGCGGTCGCCGCCGGCAAGGCGGAGCGCTCGGCCCAGCGCACCGGCCCCTACAAGCATTTGATGACCGGCGTGTCCTTCATGCTGCCCTTCGTGGTGACGGGCGGCCTGCTGATCGCGCTGGCCTTCGCGCTGGGCGGCATCTACGTCTATGAGGAAGCCAACGCCGGGACGCTGGGCTACGCCCTGTTCCAGATCGGCGCCAAGGGCGCCTTCGCCCTGATGGTGCCGGCGCTGGGCGGCTACATCGCCTATTCCATCGCCGACCGGCCCGGCATCGCGCCCGGCATGGTCGGCGGCATGCTGGCCGGCAGCATCGGCGCCGGCTTCCTGGGCGGCATCGTCGCCGGCTTCATCGCCGGCTACGGCACCGCCTTCCTCAACCGGCACATCAGGCTGCACCGCAACCTCGAAGGGCTGAAGCCGGTGCTGATCCTGCCGCTGCTGGGCTCGCTGCTGACCGGCCTGATGATGATCTACGTCGTCGGCACGCCGGTCGCCGAGGCGCTCGCCTGGATGAGCGCCTGGCTGAAGGGCATGCAGGGCAGCAGCGCCATCCTGCTCGGCCTGCTGATCGGCGCGATGATGGCCTTCGACATGGGCGGCCCGGTCAACAAGGCGGCCTACGCCTTCTCCACCGGCCTGATCGCCAGTCAGGTCTACACCCCGATGGCCGCAGCCATGGCCGCCGGCATGGTGCCGCCGCTGGGGCTGGCGCTCGCCACCAAGCTGTTCGCCGACCGCTTCACCAACGAGGAGCGCGAGGCCGGCAATGCCGCCGCCGTGCTGGGCATCGCCTTCATCACCGAGGGCGCCATCCCCTTCGCCGCCCGCGATCCGCTGCGCGTCATTCCGGCGCTGATGATCGGCGGCGCGCTGACCGGCGCCATCTCCATGGCGATCGGGGCCGAGCTGAAGGTGCCGCACGGCGGCATCTTCGTCCTGCCCATCCCCAACGCGGTGACGCATCTGCTGGGCTATGTCGTGGCGCTGGTGGTGGGAACCGTCGTGACGGCGCTGGCGTTGCGCCTGTTGAAGAAGCCGGCCGCCGCGGTGGCGGTGGCCAAGCCCGCGCCCCAGGGGGCCGGCGCGCACGCCTGATCCGTCCTGCGGAACCGGATTTTCGTCTCCTCCCGAACTTCCCCCTTTCCGCCCCGGCGGAGAGGGGGAATTTTTTTGAGGATTCCGCGCCAGCTTTTGCCGGCCCGTCCGTGTGAGTGGTCACGACATCGCCAGGAGTGACCGACCCATGCTCGACGAGAAGCCCGATGTGATGCTGGGCAACATGCTGCTGCATGTGAACCTGCTGGCGCTTGGCACGCTGATGACCAAGATGATGGCGGAGATGTTCCGCAAGGCCGACGACCCGGCCGGCAAGGCTGACGAATGGCTGCGCCTGTTCGAGGCGACCGCCGCCCAGATGACCTTCGCCGGCGAGACGCCGGAATGGAGCGACCTGACCGCGCAGGAGTTCCGGGACGTCCTGATGCAGCACATCCACCGCGCCCGCGCCATGGCGCTGGGGCAGGAGTGCGACCCGGCGGCCTATCTGCGCCATCATGCTTGAGGGGCATGGCCGACAGGGTCGGACCGGTCGAAGCCGCGCATTGAACTGACCGAAGTTCCGCAAGAAAAGTAGCAGAAGCGCGCAGGAGTCGCCCGGCAGCACCGTACCAACGAACAGACGCGGTCCAGACACCGCGGACAAGTTCACAGACGGGACGGCGACGACCATGGACGGGAACGCGACCAGGCGTACCGACAGCTTGCTGCGTCTTGCGGTCCAGCACCACAATGCCGGGCAGACCGAGCGGGCGGAACGGTTCTACCGCGAAATCCTGCGGATCGACCCGGCGCACGGCGACGCCGCCCATCTGCTCGGCCACATCGTCTTCCAGGATGGGCGGCGGACCGACGCCACCCGGCTGTTCGACACCGCGGCGCGTGCCAACGCGCTGGTCGGCTCCTACCATCTGGCGCTGGGACAGGCGCTGATGGAGGAGGGGCGGGTCCCCGCCGCCCTGGCCGCCGCCCGCCGCGCCCTGACGCTGAACCCCGACGATGCCGACGCGCTCTGCCTGCTGGGGGCAATCGCCGGGCGGCAGGCGCGGCCCGCCGTCGCCCTGCGCTGCTACCGGGCGGCGGCACGGCTGGTGCCGGGCTTCGCCGAACCCCGGCTCGGCATGGGCCGGGCGCTGGAGGATCTGCGCCATGCCGACGCCGCGCTGGGCTGCTACCGGCTGGCCGCGCGGATGCGGCCGGACGATGCCGCGGTCCGCATCGCGCTGGCCAACGCCCTGCGCCGCTGGGGCCGCCCGGCCGAAGCGGCCGCCGCCTATCGCGAGGCGGTGCGGCTGGGCGCCGGCAACGGTTCGGTCTGGGCCAATCTCGGCGCCACGCTGCAGAGCCTGGGCAAGGCGGCCGAAGCGGAGGCGGCTTACGTCGAGGCCTTGCGCCGCCAGCCCGACCATGCCGAGACCCGCAACAATCTGGGCCTGCTGCTGCATGCGCTGGGCCGCCACGGCGAGGCGCGGGAGCGGTTCCGCGCGGCCTTGGCGCTCGATCCCGGCCATGTGCCGGCGCTGGTCAATCTGGGGCTGGCGGAAGCGGCGCTCGGCCGCTTCGACCGGGCGGAAGCCTGCCAGCGCCGGGCCATCGCCCGCGACCGCCGGCAGGCGGAGGCCTGGAACAATCTGGGCAACGCCTGCAAGGCGCAGGGCCGCCGCGACGAGGCGGAAGCCTGCTGGCATCGCGCGTTGGCGCTCAATCCCGGCTTTGCCGACGCGCTCGGCAATCTCGGCGCCGAGCTGTCCGACCGCGAGGCGTTCGCCGACGCGACGGTGCGGCTGAACCGCGCCATCCGGCTGATGCCCGGCCATGCGCCGCTGCATGCCGTGCTGGCCTATGCGCTGAACGGAGCCCAGCGGCCGGCGGACGCCACGGCGGCCTGCCGCCGGGCGCTGACGCTGGCGCCGTCGCTGGCCGACCCGCTCTGCACCCTGGGGCTGGCCGAACAGCGCCAGGGCAGCGCCGATGCCGGGCGTTGGTTCGAGCGTGCGGTGGCATCCGCCCCCAACCATGCCTTGGCCCGCTTCAACCGCGGCCTGCTGTCGCTGGAGCGCGGCGCGCTGAGCGACGGCTGGGCCGACTACGCCTTCCGCTTCAAGGCCGGGCGCGTCCGGCCGGAGCGCCGCTTCACCATTCCCGAATGGACGGGCGAGCCGCTGGACGGCAAGCGCCTGTTCGTCTGGCGCGAGCAGGGGGTGGGGGATGAGTTCCTGTTCGCCTCCTGCTATCCCGACCTGATCAGGATGGCGGGGACGGTGGTGGTCGAATGCGAACGCCGGCTGGTGCCGCTGTTCGCCCGCTCCTTTCCCAAGGCCATGGTGCGCGCCGAGCAGCCGCCCTGCGGCCTGACCGAGCTGGAGACGATCGGCTGCGACTATCACATTGCGGCGGGATCGGTGCCGCGCCTGCTGCGCGAGCGGCTGTCGGCCTTCCCGGCCCGCTCCAGCTGGCTGTTCGCCGACGGCAACCGCGTGGCGGATTGGCGCGAGCGGCTGGACGGTGCCGGCGACGACCTCCGCGTCGGCATCAGCTGGCGCAGCCAGCTGATGACCGCCGAGCGCCGCGGTGCCTATCTGCCTCTCGACGAGTGGGGTCCGGTCTTCGCGGTTCCCGGCGTCGCCTTCGTCAATCTGCAGTATGACGACTGCCGTGCCGAGATCCTGGCGGCGGAGCGCCGCTTCGGCCAGCCGATCTATGGCTGGAACGGGCTGGACCTGCGCGACGATTTCGCCGAGACGGCGGCGCTGGTCTCCGCGCTCGATCTCGTCATTGCGCCGGCGAATTCGGTGGCGGAGCTGGCCGGCGCGCTGGGCGTGCCGGTCTGGCGCTTCGGCGCCCGCGACTGGACCCAGCTCGGCACCGGCGGACGTCCCTGGTATCCGTCGATGCGGATATTCCAGCCGCTGGCCGGGCAGGGGCTGGGCCATGCGCTGGAGCGTATCGCGGCGGAGCTGCGGCGGGTTGCGGGGGCCGTTTGAGGAACGGCGGCGAGTGCCGCCTCCCCAGCCCTCCCCCGCGTTCCGGGGGAGAGGGAACCTACATCAGCCGGGGCGGCTGATCGCCATCCTCGTCGAAGCCCTGCCCGGACGGCGGCAGGTGGAAGGCGGCGGCGAAGATGCGGTCGGCGAGGCCGGGCGGCGGACGATCCGCGGCGCGGCCGGGCGCGAGTTCCCCCAGCGCCAGTTCCATCGTGACCGTCTCGTCCAGCATCGCCTGGGCCTTGAGCGAACGAACGAGCAGGCGCCGCGCGTCCCGGGCAGCCGGGGCGGGCCAGAGGGCGAGGTCGCCTCCGTAACGATCGAGCTGGTCGCGAAACTCCTCATCCGTCATCGAATGAATCCCTGGCGGCCTGCGCACTGGCGCGCAGCAGCAATCTGAGCTGTTGGCGGGCGCGCTTCAATAGGGACTCTACCGCACCGATGCTGATTTGCATAACGGCCGCGATGTCGGCGTTGCTTAAATTTTCGTAATAAAACAGCGTCACGGCGGCGCGCTGCTGCGGCGTCAGCCGGTTCTGGGCGTCGGCCAGCCGGGCTGCGACCTGCCGGCGGTGGATGGTGCTGACCGCGTCGGGCGCGCCGTCCGACGGCTCCGCCACGGTTTCCAGATCCTGGCCGACCGGCCGGCGCTTGTGGTCGATGCAGCGGTTCAGCACCACCCGGTAGAGCCAGGTGGTGAAACGGGCACCGCCGTCGTCGCTCCATTGGGCGCGGCGCTGCCACACCTGGAGGAAGGCATCCTGGACGACATCCTCCGCCTCCGCCTCGTTGCCGGTCAGGCGGCGGGCGAGCGCATAGGTGCGCTTCAGGTGGCGATGCACCAGCCGGCGGTAGGCCGCCTGGCTGCCGGAGCGGATTTGCGCCATCAGCGCCTCGTCCGGTTCCTCGTCCATGGGGATGAAGACACCGGCGGCCGGATTGCGGGTCAGGTCGCCGGACATGCCGTGTCCGTGGCCGGCCTGTGCAAGGCCTGCCTGCCCGCAATCCTCCGGCCGCCCCCGCTTATCAAGCCGAGAGTCCGCCATGAGCATGATCCATCGTTCTCCCGACGACGGATGCATGCGGCCCTTTGGCCGGAACACCGACGGCAGTGGACGGCCCGCTGCGTTCTGCGGCGATGGCCTGCCAGGCCTTCAGCATGAAGGACGTCTGGCGGATGAGGGACTCGCAGGCCGCCACCGGATCCTTCCGGCTGGCGGCGGCGCCGGCCTCGGCGATCAGGCGGCGGTAGAACTGCCTGAGCGTCTGGGCGACATCTTCATATTTGTCGAAAATCAGAATGGAATCAAGGCCGGCGAACACCATGACGGCACGCTGGATGGCCGCATGGTGCTCTTCGAACCGGCGCGCCGCGGCGGCGTCGCGGGCGACGTGCAGATGGGTCATCGCCCGCTCGTAAAGCCGCACCACGGCGACCAGCGGTGGCACCGCGCTGTTGGCGACGGCATAGGCGTTCAGGGCTTTCGAATATGCTGAGTTGCGCATGGCGCCATATCCTCGTTATGGGATGAGCCCTGCTTGGGTGGGCCTGATCGGGGCTTTGGGGTTGGGAGCGGACGGCGGCTCCGGAGACCGGTCAGTCGTCGTCGTCCTCGCTGTAGGTCAGCTGTTGCAGCAGCAGGGCCGCGGTTTCGGCGGCGGCCTCCAGCCGGGCGTAATAGGCGGTCAGCGTGGAGCGGTAGGTTTCCGCCTTGGTACGGATGTCGTCGGACCGGCTTTGCAGCGTGGTGTCCTGGGCCTCCAGGTCGTCGATCGCGGTCGCGAGGTCGCTGTCGTAATCGTCGGCGGCCGAATCGATGGCGCTGAACAGCTTGTCGGCCAGCCCTTGCGAGAAATCGACGTCGACGCTGCCGCTGCTGCCGGTATAGACCAGGACGATGCCGGCATAGGCGGTGCCCTCGGCGCCGATGATGCGGTTGCCGCTGACCGTGAACAGGCTGCTGTCGCCGCCGACCGATGCGGAACTGAGCGTCCCGTCCTCGCCCCTCTCGATGTCGAGCGTGAAGGACAGCGACGACTGGCTGCTTTCGTAGCGCAGCAGCGACATCTGGCTCGACGACGACGTCATGTTGAGGCCGAGCAGCTGCTTCACCGCGTCGATGTCGCTGGTGAGGATGCTGTTCAGCGTGTCCTCGTCCAGCTCCAGATTGTTGGAGCTGTCGAAGGTGATGCCGAGCGAGGCCATCGACAGCACGGTGCCGTCGTCGGCGGTGATCGAGGTGTTCAGCGCGCTCGACACCGACTGGGTGATCTGGCGCAGCAGGGTGTCGGCGAACAGGGTGGCGTCGTCGCTCGCCGTGCCGCTCGAGGTGGTGGACTGCTGCGAGACCACGAAGTCGCGATAGGCGTTGTAGGCGTCGACGAAATCGGTGATCGCCGTCTTGATCGACGACAGGTCGGTCGAGACCTCCATGGCGATCGCGGTGTCGGGGCTGGCGCTGTAGAGGTTCAGCGTCACGCCGTCGAGCGCGTCGGTGATGGTGTTGGAGCTGCGGGTGATGGTGACGCCGTCGATCTCGACGATGGCGTCCTGCGCCGCGACCAGCTCGTTCTTGACCGCTCCGGCGCTGTCGGTGAGGCCGAGCGAGGACAGCACCCCGTCGCCGCCGTCGGTCAGGCTGATTTCCTCGCCCGTGTTGTTGGCGGTCAGGATCAGCTGATAGCTGCTGTCGCTGACCTGCACGATGCTGGCGGTGACGCCGCTGGTCGATTTCTGCGCGTTGATGGCATCGCGCAGGTCGGTCAGGCTGTCGTCGCTGTCCATGTCGATCGACACCGCGGTGCCGTCGGCCGCCTGGAGCGTGAAGCTGCCGGAATAGCCCAGCGCATCGGTCTTGCTGCCGGTGCTGTCGGATGCGATCTTGTGCTTGGTGGCCACCTGCTGGACCACCACCGAGTAGGTGCCCAGTTCCGTATCGTCGTCCACCGTGGCGCTGAACACGTCGTCGTCGCCGATATAGGCGGTGCGCTGGCCGAACAGGTTGCTCGACGCGCCGGTCGAGGTGGTGCGGTTGCGCAGGCCGTCCAGCGAGTCGTTCACCGTCTGCAGCAGATCCTGCAGATCGGTGTAGGCGGTGATCTTGGCCTCGTTCGTGGTGATCTTGGCGTCGATCCGGTCCGCCTTGGTCAGGCGCGCGTTGACCTTCGCCTCGATCAGCGTCGAGTAATCGATGCCGGTGCCGGAACCGCTGGAGGTCAGCGCCGTATAGCCGGAGCTCGCTGCCGTCGTGGTCGTGGTGGTCGATGTGGTGGAACTGACGGTGGTCATGGCGGCTGTGATCCCCCCAAGGCTCCCCCGTTGCCGGCCGCCGGTGCGGCGGCAGGCTGCGGAAGAGATGCGCGGCCGGAGAAACGGCCGCCGGCCGGTGGCGCCCCGCGCATGTGCGATGCTGTGCGGAACGCTCCGGACCGGCGGCGGGCGAACCGTCAGCGGAGAAGGGAGAGCAGATTCTCAGGCATCGAGTTCGCCTGGGAGAGGACGGCGATCGCCGCCTGTGTCAGCACCTTTTCCGACGCGAGCTGCGACTGCTGTGCCGCGACGTCGACGTCCATGATGGCGGATTGCGCCGCCTCGGTGTTCTCGATGGTGGTGCTGATCATGTCGCTGCGGAACTCGAAGCGCGAGATCAGCGCGCCGACGTCGGCGCGGGCGTCGGACAGGGTGGTGACCGCGGCGTCGAGCGCGGTCAGCGCGGCCGCGGCGGTGGCCGAGGTGCCGACGTCGAGCGCGTTGATGCCGAGCCCGGTCGTGGTCACGTCGTCGATGGTGACGGTGATGCTGTCGGTCGCCGTCGTGCCGACGCGGAAGCCGACGCCGGACGCCCATTGCTCGGTGCCGTCGAGCAGCGATTCGTCGTTGAAGCGGGTGCCGGAGGCGATGCCGTCGATTTCGTCCTGCAGCTGCTGGAACTCGGCGTCCAGATAGTCGCGCTCGGTGTCGGTGACCGAGCCGGACAGCGACTGGGTCGCCAGCGAGCGCATGCGCTGCACGATGTCGGAGATGCTGGACATGCCGCCGTCGGCGGTCTGCAGGATCGACGACCCGTGCGAGGCGTTGGTCGCCGCCTGGTTCAGAACGGTGATGTCCGATTGCAGCGAGGTGCCGACGGCAAGACCCGCCGCGTCGTCCGAAGCCTTGGTGATGCGCGAGCCGCTGGCGATCTTGGACACCGAATCCGACTGGTTCTCGGAATTGATGTTGAGATAGCGAAGGGCCGAATTGGATGCCGTGTTGGTCGTGATGGCGGGCATGATCTGGTCTCCTGATCGAACCGGGGCCGTTTCGGCGACCCTCACTGGGACTCACGGGGGACGCGGCGAAAACTGGCGGGCTTTTTCGATTGGCTTGGCGCTTTTTTGCGCATGGCCGGCCCGGCGGCCGGATGAGGAGAAAAGCCGAGCCCTTACAGGTACTTGTTCACAGGTATTTGGACAGGTTGTTCTCTTCGAGGATCTTCATCAGGCTCATGGTCGCCTCGAGCGACGCCTGGAGCTGCGACAGCTTGGTCGTCGATTCCGCGAGGTCGACGCTGCGGATGTCGTCCACCTGGGTCTGCAGCACCAGCTGCTCGTCGACATGGCGGTCGATGGTGTTCTCCAGCGAGGAGCTGGCGGCGCCCAGCTTGGCCTGGACGATGGTCAGGCCGTCGGTCGCGTCCGACGCCAGCCCGGTCGCTTCGGCGAGCAGGTCGTCGTCGACCGGGTCGGTCGACATGTTGGCGATCAGGCTGAAGGCGCGCAGGGCCTTCTCGAAGGCCGGGTCGTCGGCGGTGACACCGTAGGACAGCACGAAATCGTCGGCCGCCTGGAAATGTGCGACCGTGGAATCGCCCTGGTAATAGCCGGTGTCGGCGCTCGACGGGTAGGTTGCGGCGGTGTAGCTGTCGAGATCGACCGCCGTCCGGTCGGTGCGTCCGCCGCCGAACAGGTAGCGGCCGTCCTGCTGGGTGTTCATCAGCCCGGCAAGCTCCTCCATCAGCTGGCCGGCCTCCGCAACCACCCCTTCCACCCCGGCGGCGTTGTCGCCCTGAAGCCCGGTGATCAGCGAACTGAGTCGGGAGGTCAGGTCGGTCATGCTGCCGACCGCGTCGTACATCGACTGGATGCGGCCGTTCACGACCTCGCCCTCGTCGATGTACTGCTCCAGCCGGCGGTAGTGGCTTTCCAGGTTGACCAGCCGGCTGCTGTCGGTGGCGATGCCCTTGTAATCGGTGGAGTTCAGGCCGGATGCCGACCGGACCTGTTCGGCCGCCACCTGGGCTTCGGCCTTCATCATGTACTGGACGAGCGTGTTCTGATGGTTGTAGGTCGCGACCCGTTCCATCGCGGTCTCCTTTACTGAACCATGTCGAGCGCCGTGTCGAACATCTCCTGCAACGCCTTCATGACCGCGGCTGCGGCCTCGTAGGCGGATTGCAGGGTGGAGATCGCAGCGGTCTCCTCGTCGACGTTGACGCCGCTCTGGGACGAGAAGGTCGTTTCCAGGCTGCTGGTGTAGGTTTCCTGGCTTTCCAGCGTGCTCGCCGCCGTGTCGGAGAGCGTGGCGGCCCCCTGGATCACGGCGCCGGCATAGCCGGCGAAGGTGGTGCTGCGCGCGCTGAGGCCGCCTGCGGCATCGAAGCTGCGGCTGGTCGAGAAGGCCGCGGACAGCGCGCTGGCGATCGAGCCCTCGCCGCTGGTCAGCACGGTGTCGCCGGCGGTCAGCCCGCCGGCCGAGGACAGGGCGCCGGTGGCGAGCAGGCTGCTGTCCGCCGAGATGCGGGACGCGACGTCGATGTCGGATGCGCCGGTGCCGGTCAGCAGGTCGTTCAGGCCATAGGCGTCGGAGAAGCTGCCGGTCGTCCCGTCATTGGCGTCGCCGCCCAGCGCGATGCCGTTGCTGGAGCTGTCGGCCGAGATCACCAGCTTGCCGTCGGCGGAGATCGAGGCGGACGCGGTGCTCATCGTGTTGATGGCGTCGACCACGTCCTGCAGCGTCGACATGGTCGACAGGTCGATGTCCAGCACCTCGGCCGCGGTGCCGCTGCTGTCGGTGACGGCGACGCGCAGCGTGCCGCTGGTCACCGACAGCGCGTCGCTGGCGGAGACCGTCTCGGTTCCGGTCAGGGTCTGCGGCGCCGGATAGGAGGTGCCCTGGTTCTGGATGGCGTTCAGCGTGTCGATCAGCGAGGTCGCCAGCTCGTCCAGCCCCGCCTGCTGGGCCGGCAGGTCGGTGTCGCGCAGCTGCACCAGGGCGCCCAGCGAACCGCCCAGCGAGGAGCCGGTGACGTCGACCCCGTTCAGCATGATGCCGTTGAAGCCGCTGGTGCCGGTGGCGCTGTAGACCGTGTCGGCGCTGACCGAGGCGGCCGGCGTGTAGGAGAGCTCATGCACCGAGCTGTCGAGCAGCGACTTGCCCGACGCGGTGGAGATGCGCATCAGCCCGCTGTCGTCGACCTGATAGGTGACGTCGATGTCTTCGGCGAGGCTCTTCAGCGCGGTGTTGCGCTGGTCCTCCAGGTCGGTGACGTTCTGGCCCAGCGCCTTGCCCTTGACGATCCGGTCGTTGAGGTCGTCGATGCCGTTCAGCGTCTCGTTGATGCTGTCGACGGTGGTGGCGATCTCGTCGTCGGCCTGGTTGCGCAGCGACTGGATGGTCGAGGAGGTGGTGCGCAGCGTCTCGGCCAGGTCGGACAGATCCTGGACGGTGGCGGCCTTGGCGCTGCCGCTTTCCGGCGAGGTGGCGAGCGTGCCCAGCGTGTCGGCCAGCGCGTCGATCATCGACCCGATGTCGGTGCCGGTGCTGTCGTCGCCGCTGACGCTGCCGAAGGCCGACTGCATTTGGTCGAGGTAGGTGCTGCGCGTCTCGGCATAGCCGAGATCCGACTGCGCCCCGACCAGCGTCTTCATCAGATAGCGGTCGACGTTGCTGGATACCGAGGTGACGTCGACGCTGGAGACGTTGGTTCCGGTGTCGCGGGTGACGTTGGAGGCGGTCTTGCGGGTGTAGCCGTCGGTGCCGGCATTGGCGACGTTGGAGGAGGCGACGGCGATCCCGACCTCGGACGTGCGCAGCGCCGACGTGGCGATGGAACTTGCAACGCGAAGCGACATGGCGCGTCCCCTTCCTCCTGCGGTTCGCTGGGCCGTGGTTCGTTCAGACCGTCAGGCCGACGGCATGGCCGGTGGTGCGCATCGCCACCCGTGCGCCATAGCGCGCACCCGGGCCGCAGGCGACGCCATAGACGCCGGCCGGCGCGGTGGAGGCGGCGCGCAGCGCGGCGCCGATGGCGCTCTGCCGGGCGCGGTGGACCTTGATCTGCGCCTCGATCACCCGCATGCGGGCAGCCAGCGTCGGCAGCACCTGCTCGGCGGCGGCCTTGGCGGCGCTGCGCACGCCGGGGGCGACGCGCTTGCTGCGGACCTGGGACAGGGCGTCGGCAAGCCGGTCCTTCCAGGCCATCAGCAGCGTCTGCATGTCGCCCGCCGCCAGCAGCGCGTCGCGCGGCCGGCCTTCGCGCACCGCCGTTTCCGCCCGTGCCGCGGCGCGGTCGAGGTCGGCGACGAAGCCTTCCAGCACCTCGACCGCATCGACGCGCAGGAAGATCGATTGGGGGGCCGGATCGGCGGTCGCCACGGCCGCCACCAGCGTTCCCACCTTTTTCGGGGCCGGTTTCGGCGCCGGCTTTGGGGGGGCCGGCTTGCGCAGGGTCTGCTTGAGCGCCATGGCGTTGCTCCGGGGGTTGCCGGGATTTGCCCGGGATTTGGATGCCAGGTTTCACGGCGGGTGGAGGGAAAGCTGGCGCGGATTTTTGCGGCGCGGCGGCTTTCGGGCCTACCGCTTGGTCGCCATGGCGCGGCCATAGGCGCTGACCGCCGCATTGGCGGTCCGGCCGCGGTTGATGCGCAGGGCGAACGCGCGTTTTTCCGCGCCGAGCCGGTCGATCAGCGCAATCAGGTCGTCGGCCAGCGCCAGCCTTTCGTTTCGCGTGCTGGGCCGGGCCAGCAGCGACCGGGCCTGTGCGACCAGCCGCCGGTGGTCCAGCAACAGGGCGTCGGCGGCGGCGAGGGACTGGTTCTCCGCCGGCGATGGAGCGGATGGCGGGGTGGCCGGCGGGGATGGTGGGGATGCATGGCGCCGCATGGCGTCACCGCTTCATCGAGATCAGCGTGTCCAGCATGTCCTGTGCCGTCGTCATCACCTTGGACGCGGCGGAATAGGCCTGCTGGGCGACGATCATCCGGCTGAACTCGTCGGTCAGCTCGACGGTGGAGCTTTCCAGCGACCCGGCCTCGATGTCGCCGGCCTTGCCGTCGCCGGCGGTGCGCAGCTGGTAATTGCCGGATTCGTAGGTCTGGGTGAAGGTGGTGCCGCTCTCGCTGTCCAGCCCGTCGGCGTTGGCGAAGGTGGCGATCGGGATCTGGTAGATCGCCCGCGTCTCGCCATTGTCGAAGGTGGCGCGCACCACGCCGCTGCCGTCGATGGTGGTTCCGGTCAGGGTGCCCGGCTCGTAGCCGTTCTGGTTCGCGGTCCAGTCGCCGATGTCGGGATCGCTTTCGCCGGATGCGTATTGCGTCAGTCCGTCGGTGCCGTCGGCGGTGCCGAGGTCGAGCGAGACGGTGCTGTCGCTGGCGCCGGTGGTCCAGCCGCTGACCGAGTAGGAGATCGCCGACGGATCGACCGTCGTGCCGTTCTGGGTGGCGCCGGCCAGCGATCCGTCGCTGTTGAAGGTGATTTCGATCGGGAAGCCGGAGATCGTGCCGGTGGTAGCGGTGCTGTCCGACGAACTGACCGGGTCTGCGGCATCGAGCGACCAGCTGTTGTCGCCGGTCTTGGTCCAGGTCAGCGTCACCGAATGGCTGTTGCCCAGCGCGTCGAACATCTCGATGTCGGTGGTGAAGTCGTCGCCGGTCTCGGCATCGGACGGCAGGTTGGCTTCGAGACTCTCCGTCGTGGTCGCCTTGGGCGTGCCCTTGATGTTGGAGAGGTTGATCGCCTCCAGGCTGTCGACCGAGGTCTTGTTGCTGGCGCCGACCGTGCCGTCGTCGGCCAGCTTCCAGCCATAGAGGTAGTAATCCTCCGAATTCACCAGATACCCGTCGGAATCGGCGCTGAAGGAGCCGTTGCGGGTGAAGTAGGTTCCGCCGTCCGCCGTCTCGTTCGACACCACGAAGAAACCCTCGCCGTTCACCGCCAGGTTGGTGGTGACGCTGGAGGTCTGGATCTCGCCCTGGCTGTTGATGTTGCGGGTGTTCGACGCGATGACGCCGCCGACCTGCTCGTCGACCGTGGTCGTCTTGTTGATGTAGGAGGTGAACTCGGTGACCGTGCCCTTGAAGCCGGTGGTGCTGGTGTTGGCGATGTTGCTGGAGATGCTGGCGAGCGCCTTGCTCTGGGCGGTCAGCCCGGAGGTGGCGCTGTACATGGCGCTGGTGATGCTCATCGCTGCACCTGTCGTCTGGAATTCCGGGGATAAGGCGGGGGAGGGAAGGGTCAGGACACCGACAGGACGTCGTCGGCCGACACGCTGACGCCGCCGACGCTGAGGACCGCGGTGCCGGACGAGCTGTCGACCGAGGTCACCGTGCCCTTGAAGCGCGTGGTGGTGTCGATGGCCTTGCCGCTGGCGTCGAGCGCGGTCACGCTCAGCGTGTAGGTGCCGCTGCTGTAGCTCTGCCCGTCGGTGCCGACGCCGTCCCAGGTCACTTCATGGGTGCCGGCGGCGGTGGAGGAGCTGGTGTCGCTGTAGACGGTTTTGCCGCTGGAATCGGTGATGGTCAGCTTCACCGAGGAGGCGGCCGTATCCATGTCGTATTCCCAGGTCGCCTCGCCGTCCTGCAGCGGGGTGGTGGCCCCTTCGGCCTCGACGGTCTTGCCGTAGTAGCTGATGGCGCTGCTGCCGGAGCCGAGCGTGGAGCTGGAGAGCTCCGACACCGTGCTGTTCAGCTCGTCCAGCTTGTCGTTGGTCGACATCTGCTGTTCCAGCGAAGAGAGCTGGACGATCTGGGTGGTGAAGGTGGTGGTGTCCACCGGATTGGTGGGATCCTGGACTTCCAGCTGCTTCAGCAGCAATGTCAGGAATGTTTCGTAACTGTCGCTCACACTCGACGACGAACTGCTCGATGACGAGGAGGACGTCGTGGTCGTCGAGGACGTGGAACTGACCGAATCCACCAGCATCGCCTTCTCCACCCAATCGCGGCCCGTTCGCGGAATCCGGACGGGATCCCGCGGCGGTTCAGGCCGGTGTCGTTCTGGGATGGGCGGCAGGCAGGCGCCGCCCCAATCGTTCTGTGGCTATCCACGGAACGGCGGGCGAAAGCTGGCGCAGATTTTTCGGAAAAGAAGCGCGGACATAAAAAGCCCCGGCTGGAGGGGGATCCGGCCGGGGCGACGAGGCAGTGGAGACGACGATGACAGCGGAGGAAAGCGGTTACGAAGCGCGGCGCAAACCGGCCTGAACGGGGGAGGAGACCGGAACGGCGACGCTTTGGCCGGTGGGAGCGGGGAAGGAGATAACCGCGGGGCGGTCGCCGGTCCGCAGGGCATCGGCCGGCTCGCGCCGGTTCAGCAGCCACTGGTAGGCGGCGGCGATGGCGACGCGGTCGCGGCCTTCCGACGGCAGGATGCGCAGTCCCGCCGTTTCCCCGGCCGCGCCGCCGCTGCGGCGGACCGCATCGCACAGCGCGTGGCCGAGTTGCAGGTCCGACACCAGCACCGCGCTGGACCCGGCCAGGGCCAGGACCGACGCCAGCGCCCCGAGATGGGAGGCGGGCAGGGGGGAGCCGCCGACCTCCCGCAGATCGAGGAACAGGCTGCGGCCGGCACCGGCACCGGCACCGGACAGCGCGTTGCGCAGAGTGCCGAGCCATGCGGTGGGGGCGGCGTGGCGAAGGCCGGTGCAGGCAACGGCGTGGAGACCCCAGTCGGTGGCTGCGACGGTGATGTCCTTCATGGTCTTCCCCTTGTCCTTGACCCGGCTCCGTCCCCTGTCGCCCCCGTCCGGCTTCGGGGCCGGTCAGGGCCGGCGGGGCGGCTCTGTCGGAAGAATATAGGCTAGATTCCTAACAATCCGTATAGGAAACGAGTTTCGGGGCTGTAACCCGCATTCCGGTTTCAGCATCCGATCGGCCGTCCGGCCGCGGCACATTTCAGCAGCAAAGCCGACGGACACCATTGCGGGCCGCCGATGTCGCGCTGGTAACGCTGGACCGCTGCAGCGATCCGGCCCAGGCCCTCGCGCTCGGCCCAGAACAGCAGCCCGCCGCGCCAGGACGGGAAGCCGTAGCCGTGCAGCCAGATGGCGTCGATGTCGACCGGGCGGGCGGCGATGCCTTCTTCCAGGATCTTCGCCGCTTCGTTCACCATAACATAGAGGCAGCGGTCCCGCACCTCGTCGTCGCCGACAGGGCGCGGCGCGATGCCGCGGCGGCTGCGATCCGCGGCGATCAGCGCCGCCAGCTCCGGGTCGGGGAGCGGCTTGCGGCTGCCGGGCTCGTAGCGATAGACGCCGGCCCCGGTCTTCTGGCCGTAGCGGCCGCGTTCGGCCAGCACATCCAGCCAGTCGGGCGCCTCGGCCTCCGGGTCGCCGGCCTTGCGGCGCTCCTCGCGGATGCGCCAGCCGACATCGATGCCGGCGAGGTCGGTCATCGCGAAATGGCCGAGCGGGAAGCCGAACCCGGTCAGCACGCGGTCGACCTGTTCGGGACTGGCCCCGGCCTCGACCAGCGCCATCGCCTCGCGTCCGCGCTGGCGCAGGATGCGGTTGCCGACGAAGCCGTCGCAGACGCCGACCGCCACCCCGACCTTGCCGATCCGGCGGGCCAGCGCCATCGCCGTGGCCAGCACGGTGTCGGAGGTTTGGGCGCCGCGGACCACCTCGAGCAGGCGCATGATCGTGGCCGGGCTGAAGAAATGCAGGCCCAGCACGTCCTGCGGCCGGCCGGTCGCCGCGGCGATGGCGTCCACGTCCAGCGTCGAGCTGTTGGTGGCGAGGATAGCGCCCGGCTTGCAGACGCTATCCAGCTTGCGGAAGACGGCCTGCTTGACCTCCAGGCTCTCGAACACGGCTTCCACCACCAGATCGGCATCGGCGAGGCTGTCGTGGGACAGGGCCGGGCGGATGAGCGCCATCCGCTCCCCGACCTGCGCGAGGGTCAGCCGGCCCTTGCCGGCGCTGGCCTCGTAGGCGGTGCGGATGGTGGCGATGCCGCGGTCCAGCGCCTCCTGCGACAGGTCCAGCAGCGTCACCGGGATGCCGGCATTGGCGAAGCACATGGCGATGCCGCCGCCCATGGTGCCGGCCCCGACCACACCGGCCTCGCGGATGTCGCGTGCCGGCGTGCCGGCGGGCAGGCCGGGCACCTTCGCCACCTCGCGTTCCGCGAAGAAGGCGTGGATCAGGCCGGCGCGCTGGGGCGAGTCCATGCAGTCCTGGAACAGCGCCCGTTCGCGCGCGATGCCGTTGGCGAAGGGCAGGGTGACGGCGGCCTCGACGGCATCGACGATCCGATGGGGCGAGACCAGATGCGGCAGGCGCCTTGCCAGCTCCGCCCGGCGTTCGATGAACAGGGCCGCATCGGTCTCGGCGAGGCGGTCGGTCCGGGCGCTGACCGGCAGCGGGCTCCGGTTCTCCGCCGCCAGCCGCCCGGCGGCGCGCAGGCCGGCCTCCAGCGGCGAGCCGCGCTCTTCCACCGCATCGACGAGGCCGAGCGCCAGCGCCTCCTCCGCGCCGACCGGCTCGCCCGACAGGATCAGGTCGAGCGCCTTGGCGGCACCGACCAGCCGCGGCAACCGCTGCGTCCCGCCGGCCCCGGGCAGCAGGCCCAGCTTGACCTCCGGCAGGCCGAGCCTCGCCCCCGTCAGCGCGACGCGGACATGACAGGCCAGCGCCAGCTCCAGCCCGCCGCCGAGCGCGCTACCGTGGAGGACGGCGATCACCGGCTTGGTTGCGGCATCGAAGCGGGCGACCAGTTCCGGCAGGGTCGGCGGGGCCGACGGCTTGCCGAACTCCCGGATGTCGGCCCCGGCCATGAAGCCGCGGCCGGCGCAGACCAGCAGCAGCATGTCGGCGTCCGCATCGTCGAGCCCTGCCGCCAGCGCCGCCGCCAGCCCGCTGCGCACGCCATGGCCAAGCGCGTTCACCGGCGGGTTGTCGACGGTGATGACACCGACGCGACCCCGGCGCGCATAGTGGACGGGTGCGGCGGGAACCGCCTCGCTCTGGGACGGCGACGGCATCGATGGTCTCCGAAAAGCCTGCAATCCGGGCCGGCCGGCCCGCGGGCGGCCACTCTAGCAGACGATCCGGAGGAAGGGGGGTCCGGCGGGCGGCAGGGCTATTCCGCCACCCTCAGGTCGGCCTTTCGGCGTGCCGTGTCGGTGCGGCGGCCCATGGTGATGTTCTTCGGCGCGCGGACGTCCGGGTTGCGCCACGTCCAGCACTCGCCGGTTTCGTCCTGGAAGCAGACCCAGCACAGATCATGCTCCGGCCCATAGTCGATGACGAAATGGGCGAGCGCCGGCCCTTTGGGGGTTTCCAGGGGAAGCGGCGGATTCAGTTGCAGCATCGTCGGGCCTCGGGCGGTGTGGCGCCGGGGGTGGCGCCACACCGGACAACGGCGCCGCGGCCCCCGGGGTTCATCCCGCTGCCCGGGGTGGCCCGAATGCCCCCCGAGGCCGGTGGCGCCTTCCCGGCGTCATTGCGGCGTCACTGCGGTGCAGAGATCCGCATGACGAGGCCGGTCGGCTTGTCGGTGGCGCCGAAGGGGCCGGGGACCTTGTTGGCGACCGGGGGCAGCGTCTTCAGGTAGCTGGCGATCGCGTGGGCGTCCTCGTCGCTGAGCGCGGCGAAGGACATCCAGGGCATGGACGGCGCCAGCATCCGCCCGTCCGGCCGCTTGCCGGTGCGGATGGCGGTGACGATCTGCTCCTCGGTCCAGCCGCCGATCCCGGTTTCCATGTCCGGCGTCAGGTTGGAGCCGTGGAAGACGCCGAGGCCGGGGATCTCGAAGCCGACGTCGGACCCGCCCAGCATGCGCGCCATGTCGGGCTTGCCCAGCAGATGGCCGGGGGTGTGGCAGTCGCCGCAGCTGATGACGGTGACGAGATATTTGCCGCGGGCGACCGCGTCCTTGGCGGTGCCGTCCGCACTGGCGGGCATGGCGGACGGGATGGCCGCCGGGATGGAGACGGCGGCGGAGAGAAGCAGGGCGGCGATGGTCTGGCGGATCATGGAAGAGTGCTCCGAACGAATGGCTGTTTGTCGGGGTCAGGCGTTGCCCATCAGCGACCGTGCCGCCGTGGCGACCGCGTCGGCCTGCGGCACGAAGGCGCTTTCCAGCGGGAAGCTCGCCGGGGCCGGCGCATCCGGGCCGGTCAGCCGCAGGACGGGCGCCCGCAGGGACGGGAAGGCCTTTTCGGCGACCAGCGCCGCGACCTCCGCGCCGACGCCGCACAGGCGGCTCGCCTCATGGACCACGACCAGCCGGCCGGTCTTGGCGACGGAGCGCAGGATGGCGTCCTCGTCGAGCGGCTTCAGGCTGCGCAGGTCGATCACCTCGGCATCGATCCCGGTTGCGGCGAGATCGTCGGCGGCGGCCATGCAGGTGCCCACCGTCTTGGCGTAGGACACCAGCGTCACGTCGCGGCCCTCGCGCCGCACCGCCGCCTTGCCCAGCGGGATGGCGTCCACCTCCTCCGCCACCTCGCCGGCGCTGTAGCCGAGCGCGATGTCGGCGAAGACCAGGACCGGGTTGTCGTCGCGGATCGCCGCCTTCATCAGCCCCTTGAAGTCGGCGGGGGTGGAGGGCATGACGATCTTCAGGCCGGGGCTGTGGACGAACCAGCTCTCGATATTGTGGTTGTGCTGGGCGCCGACGCCCCAGCCGGCGCCGGTCATCGCCAGCACCACCATGGGGAAGCTGAACTGCCCGCCGGAGATGAAGCGCAGCTTGCCGGCGCTGTTGACGATCTCGTCCATCGCATAGCAGAGGAAGGGCGCGAACAGCAGGTCCACCACCGGGCGCAGGCCGGTCGCGGCGGCCCCGGCGGCGGTGCCGGCGATGATCCCTTCGGCCAGCGGGGTGTTGCGGACGCGCGCAGCCCCGAATTCCTCCAGCAGGTCGCGGCGCTTGGTCGCCACGCCTTCGCCGAAGATCATCACGGTCGGATCGCGGCGCATCTCCTCGGCCAGCGCGGCGGAGATCGCGTCGTTGACGGTCATGGTGCTCATGATGGCTTTCTCCGGTCAGGCGTAGACGTCGCTGGTCAGCGCATCGGGGCCGGGATAGGGGCTGGCGTCGGCGAAGGCCGCCGCGGCCTCCATGGCGGCGCGGACACGGCCCTCGATGGCTGCGGTCCCTTCGGCGGTCAGGCCGCCGTCGCGCTCCAGCCGGCTGCGCAGGCGGAGGATCGGGTCGCGCTCGCGCCAGTGCGCCAGTTCCGCGCCGTCGACATAGGACTGGTCGTCCGGCTCGAAATGGCCGCGCAGGCGGTAGGTCATCGCCTCCAGCAGGAAGGGCTTGCCGGTCCGGCGGATGGCGTCGACGGCCGAACGGGCGGCGTCGAACACCGCCAGCGGGTCGTTGCCGTCGACCGCCGCGCTCTCCACCCCCAGCGCCGCCGCCTGACCGGCGATGCCGTCGGCCATCATCGTCTCCTTGCGGTGGACGAAGGCCTGCCACTGGTTGTTCTCGCAGACATAGAGGATCGGCAGCGCCCACACCGCGGCGAGGTTAAGCGATTCCTGGAAGCGCCCCTGGCAGGCCGCGCCGTCGCCGAAGAAGCAGGCGACGATGCCCGGCTTGCCCAGCATGCTGCGGGACAGCCCGACGCCGGTCGCCAGCGCCAGCTCGCCGCCGACGATGGTGGAGGTCAGCACCACGCCGAGATCCCTGGCCGAGATGTGCAGCGACCCGCTCTTGCCGCCGCAATAGCCGTCGCGCTTGCCCATCACCTCGGCCAGCATGCGGCCGGGATCGGCGCCGCGGGCCAGCAGGTGGCCGGCGCTGCGGTGGTTGGTCAGGATCAGGTCGTCGGCGGTCAGGGCGGACACCACGCCGACGGCCGGCGCCTCCTGCCCGACGGCGGTGCAGGTGCCGGCGGCGCGCCCGCGTCCGTGCAGGTCGATCAGCGTCTCTTCATAGGCGCGGATCAGCATCATGCGTTCCAGGGCCTGGACGGGATCCAGGGGTGGCGGCAGGCTGGTCATGGCGATGGTCTCCCTGAAAAATGGGGACCGCTCGGATGCTGGGTTCAGTCTTTGCGGCATCCTGCTGCCCCCTCTCCCTCCGAAGGTGGGGAGGGCTGGGGAGGGGGCATGCGGCGATGCTCGGTTCCGAACGGCCTCGTGTTCGGAATCGACCATAAGCATACTAATCATGGTTCCGGTACTGACTATTTCGTGCCGGAATGCAAAAAGAATACTAACCGTCTCTTGCCGGATAATTATCCGATAGTTCGTGTCTTTTCATCATTGCGACCAGCGCGCCAGCCACCGCGCCAGCCGGTCGAAGCCGGCATCGATCACCACCGCGAGCGCGGCGACGATCAGCGCGCCCTGGATGACATAGGCCTGGTTCGAGCCGTTCAGCCCGACGATGATCGGCAGGCCGAGGGTCTTGGCCCCGACGGTGGAGGCGATGGCCGCGGTGCCGACATTGATGATGACGGCGGTGCGCACCCCCGCCAGGATCACCGGCGCGGCCAGCGGCAGCTCGACCCGGAACAGCATCTCCAGCGGTCCCATGCCCAGGCCGCGGGCTGAGTCCAGCACGGCGGGGGAGACGCCGTCCAGCCCGGCCAGCGTGTTCTCCACCACCGGCAGCAGGGCGTAGAGCGTCAGCGCGATCAGCGCCGGTTCCGGGCCGAACCCCATCACCGGCACCGCCAGCGCCAGCACCGCCACCGGCGGGAAGGTCTGGCCCATGGTGGCGACCGTCTCCAGCAGGCCGCGGAACTCCCGCCCCCAGGGCCGCGTCACGGCGATGCCGGCCCCACCGCCCAGCAGCACGGCGGCAAGGCTGGACAGCCCGACCAGCGCCATATGGTCCAGCGTCAGCCGGACGAAGCTCTCGGCCTCGTAGAGCGGGCGGTCGAGGCCGGGATAGAGCGTCGCGAACAGCGGCTTCAGCGACGGCATGCCCAGCACCAGCGCCACCAGCAGCGCCAGCCCGAGCATCAGCCGGTCGGTCAGAAGCTGGCGCGGGGCCATGGTCCCGGGGATGGACGCGCTCATGGGTACCCGCCGGGGCCGGGCCCGGGACGGACGAGGTCGGACAGGTGCAGCACCCCGGCCGGCCGGCCGTCTCCGTCCACCACCGGCAGCCGTTCGGTGCCGCGGGCCACCATCTCCGACAGGGCGCGGTGCAGCGGGGTGGCGCTCGCCAGCGGTTCGCCGCCCAGGGTTTCCTGCGGGCGGGCGCGGTCGCCGGCCGTCTCCACCGCCAGCCGCTTCAGCCCCCATTCCTCGCGCCCGACGAGATCGCGCACCAGCTGGCTGGCCGGATGGGTCAGGATGTCGAGCGGGGGGGCGCACTGGACCAGCCGGCCATGGTCCATCACCGCGATGCTGTCGCCCAGCCGCAAGGCCTCGTCCATGTCGTGGGTGACGAACACGACGGTGGTGCCGGTGCGGCGGTGGATCGCCGACAGCTCGGTCTGCAGGCTGGCGCGGGTGATGGGGTCGAGCGCGCTGAACGGCTCGTCCATCAGCAGGATGCGCGGCTCCGCCGCCAGCGCGCGGGCGACGCCGACGCGCTGCTGCTGCCCGCCGGACAGCTGGTGCGGGTAGGCCCCGCGGTAGCGGCGCGGGTCGAGGTTCAGCAGCTCCAGCAGGTCGGTCACCCGGTCGCGGATGCGCGCCTTCGGCCAGCCCAGCAGGGCGGGCACGGTGGCGATGTTGCGCTCCACCGTCCAGTGCGGGAACAGCCCGACCGACTGGATGACGTAGCCCATGCGGCGGCGCAGCTCCTCCGGCTGCAGCGCGGCGATGTCCTCGCCGTCGATGCGGATGGCGCCCTCGTCGGCCGGGATCAGCCGGTTGATCATGCGCAGCACCGTCGACTTGCCGGAGCCGGAGGGGCCGATCAGCACCCGGAACTCCCCCTCCGCCACGGTGAAGGAGACGGACTCGACGGCGGTCCAGGAGCCGAAGCGCTTGGTGACGCGCTCGAATTCGATCATGACGCAGTCCTTCCCGGCAGCAGGCCGATATGGCTGGTGGCGGCGGCGATGCCGATGGACAGCAGGGCGTCGGCGGCCACCGCCAGCAGGATGACGGGAACGGCTCCCAGCAGCACGAGGTCCAGCGCGTTGGCGAACAGCCCCTGGAACATGATCGCCCCCAGCCCGCCGGCGCCGATCAGCGCCGCGACCGCCGCCAGCCCCACCGCCTGCACCACCGTGATGCGCAGGCCGGACAGGAAGACCGGCAGGGCCAGCGGCAGGTCGACGCGCAGGAAGATCTGGCGCGGGGTCAGCCCCATGCCGCGCGCCGCCTCGCGCACCGGGGCCGGCACGCCGTCCAGCCCGACCGCGGTGTTGCGGACGATCGGCAGCAGCGAATAGAGCGTCAGCGCGATCACCGCCGGCAGCGGCCCGACCCCGCCGATCCCCCAGCCCGGCAGCAGGGCGCCGAGCGCGGCCAGCGGCGCCATCAGCAGTCCGAACAATGCGATGGACGGCACCGTCTGCACCACGTTGAGAACCGGGAACACCGCGCGCCCGACGGCGGCGACGCGGTGGGCGGCGACGCCCAGCGGCACGCCGACCAGCAGGGTCGGCACCAGCGCCGCCGCCACCAGCATGGCATGGCGCAGCACGGCGTCGGCGAACACGTCGCGCCGGTTGGCGTATTCCTTCAGGATCGACAGGGCGTCGAGATGGCCGGACGCCAGTTGAAGCGCGACCAGCCCGGCGACCGCTCCGCCCACCGCCAGCCGGCCGACCGCGCCCATGCGGATCCGGCGGGCGGCGTCCATCGCGACCAGCAGCCCGGCGGCCGCCATCACCCAGAAGCCCGAGGCGAAGGAGGTCCGGGCCGACGCCGACGCGCCGTCCGCCAGCCGCGCCGCATGCTCCCCCGCCAGCCAGAGCAGGGAAACGGCGAGCAGGGCGCCCGCCGTGACGGTCAGGCCGAGCCCGGCGCGGGTCGGGCGCAGGACTGGCGTCGCCAGCAGGATCAGCCCGGACAGCAGGACCGCCGCTCCGTCGATCCCCTGCACGGCCGCCCACAGCCCAACCGGCCGTCCGGACAGCAGCCGGTTGGGCGCGAAGCCAAGGAAGGGCAACGCCGCGGCAGCCACCGCTGCGACGAGCACCATCAGCAGGGCGACGCGGTTGTGCAGGGCGAAACGGTGGGGGGCGCTCACGTCTTCCGCTTACTTCAGGAAGCCCTTGGACTTCAGATAGTCGGTGGCGACCTGCTTCTGGTCCTGCCCGTCCACCGAGATTTTGGCGTTGAGCGTCCGCAGGGTCGCGGCGTCGAGGCTGGCGAAGACCGGACCCAGCAGGTCGGCGATCTTCGGGTTGGCCGTCAGCACCGCGGCGCGGGCGGTCGGCGCCGGCTCATAGACCATCTGGGCGCCCTTGGTGTCGGCCAGCACGACGAGGTCGAGCGCCGCGATGGCGCCGTCGGTGCCGTAGACCATGGCGGTGTTGACGCCCGAGGTGGCTTCGGCCGCCGCACGGATGGTCGCGGCGGTGTCGCCGCCGGCCAGCACCAGCATCTGTTCCGGCCGCAGGGTGAAGCCGTAGGTCTGCTGGAAGGAGGGCAGGGCCGCCGGGCTTTCCACGAACTCGGCCGAGGCCGCGACCTTGGCCTTGCCGCCGCCGGAAACCCACTTGGCGAAATCCTCCATGGTCTTCAGTTTGTTGGCGTCGGCCACGTCGCGGCGCACCGCCAGCGCCCAGGTGTTGTTGGCCGGCGCCGGCTTCAGCCAGACGATGCCGTTCTTCTCCTGGTCGAGCTGCCGGACCTTCTCATAGCCGGCGCCGGCATTCTTCCACACCGGATCGCTGTCGATGTTGAAGAAGAAGGCGCCGTTCCCGGTGTATTCGGGATAGATGTCGATCTCGCCCGACAGCAGTGCGCCGCGCACGATCTTGGTCGGGCCGAGCTGGATCTTGTTTTCCGTCGGGATGCCGTTGGCCTGCAGCATCTGCAGGATCATGGTGCCGAGCAGCCCGCTTTCCGCATCCAGCTTGGAGCCGACGCGGACCGCATCGGCGGCCTGCGCCGTTCCGGCCATCGGTCCCGCCATCGGTCCCGCCATCAGCGCCAGCGCCAGAGCCGCCGCGCCCAGCATGGCGCGGCCCTTGTCGAACAGTGTGAACACCCCGGAATCCCCCCGATGCACGGTTTGGCCGCGACGATGCGGCCCAGCTTGGGGGAAAGGATGGGTCACCGCCCGGCCCGCGGCAAGCCGCGCTTTTCGTCTCTCCGGTCCCGGATAGGACTTTCCGGCTATTTCCCTGGCGGTTCGGCAGGGAACATCGCGCCGGCCGCCGCCGTTTCAAGGCGAGTGCAACAGGGGAGGCCACGATGTCCCAGGGCGACAAGTCCAAATACACCGACAAGCAGAAGCGCAAGGCCGAGCATATCGAGGAGAGCTACGAAAAGCGCGGCCTCTCCGCGGACGAGGCCGAAAGCCGGGCCTGGGCCACCGTCAACAAGCAGGACGGCGGCGGCAGGAAGGGCGGCTCCGGCCACGACTGACCGGCCGGCGGGCATCAGGTGCGGGCATCGTCACAGCCGGGCGACGATGCCGTCGGTGGTCGCGGCCTCGCAGAACTCGAAGCCCAGCGTCGCCACATGGGCGGCATGGATCTGTTCGGCCGGGATCGTGCCGCCCTGTCCGTCCGGCAGGTCGAAGCAGTCGCAGGCGTCGGCGGCCAGCGTGATCCGCCAGCCCATGTTGGCGCCGGTCCGGATGGTGGTCGAGACGCACATGTCGGTCGAAATGCCGAACACCACCAGTTCCTCGATGCCGAGGCGGCGCAGGCGGATGTCGAGGTCGGTGCCGATGAAGGCGGAATTGACGATCTTGCCCACCGTCCCTTCGCCGTCCTGCGGCTCGAAGCCCTCGCGGAAGCGGTGGCCCGGCTGGCCGGGGCGCAGGGTGGAGGCGGGCTCGGCCGAATCATGATGCACATGGAAGATGGGCCGCGCCGTCCGCCGCCAGGCATCCAGCAGCCTCAGCCCGTTGCGGTCGGCGTTGCGGTTCCAGCGGCGCGGCCAGCGCGGCTCGTCGAAGGCGCGCTGCATGTCGACGGCAAGCAGAAGCGTTGCCTGGGGAAAAAGGCGCATTGGAAGCTCCATTCAAATCGTCCATGGTCCTCTTCCCCCGAATGGCTGCCGGTTGCAGCCCGGCATGATGCCGGAGCGGCCGGCATTCCGCCGGCGGCTCGGGGAGAGGGGAATGGACGGCGTGATGGACGATAAGGACCGGTTGCTTCTGGCTGCCCTGCGCAAGGACGCGCGCCGGACGCTGGTGGCGCTGGCCCGCGACATCGGCCTGTCGCGCAGCGCGACCCAGGAACGGCTCGACCGGCTGGTGAGGGCGGGTATCGTCCGCGGCTTCACCGTCGTCGAGGGAGAGGACCGGCCGGCGGGCGCCTGCGCCCATTTCCTGCTGCGCCACCAGCCGGGCCGGACCTGCGTCCAGCTCGTCCCCAAGCTGCGGCGCATTCCCGGGATCGTCTCGCTCCATTCGGTGGCCGGCGCCATCGACATGGTGATCCGGGCGGAGGGCGCCGACGTCCGCGCCATCGAGGCGGTCCGCGCCGCCATCGTCGCGCTGCCGGAGGTGGCGGAGGTCACGACGCTGATGGTGCTGGACCGTCATCTCGGCTGACCGGATGAGGTGGGGTCACAGCCCCCGATAGGTCCAGCCGGTGCCGAGTGCGGCGGCGTCGCGGTCGCGCACGCTCGCGACCTCGGCATGGGCGGGGGACAGCTCGCACACCGGGTCGGTGGCGTCGGCGCTGCCGGCCAGCGCCAGCGCCTGGCAGCGGCAGCCGCCCCAATCCTCCTCCTTGTGCTCGCAGGAGCGGCAGGGATCCGGCATCCAGGCGGTGCCGCGGTAGCGGGCGAAGGCCGGGCCGTCGCGCCAGATCTCCGACAGGCTGCGGTCGTGGACGGTCTCGAACTCCATGCCCGGGATCGTCTCCGCCGCATGGCAGGGCAGGACGCGGCCGCGCGGCGTGACGTTCATGAAGCGCCGCGCCCAGCCGCCCATGCAGCTTTTCGGCCGGCGGGCGTAATAGTCGGGCACCACGTAATCCACCACGATCCGCCCGGCCAGCTCCGGCAGGCGGCGGCGCACCGCGGCATCCATCGCCAGTAGCTGCTCGCGCGACGGCATCAGCGCCGCGCGGTTGGCCAGCGCCCAGCCGTAATACTGGACGTTGGCGATCTCGATCCGCCCGGCGCCGAGATCCATCGCCAGGTCGATGACGTCGTTCACCCGGTCGATGTTGTGGCGGTGCAGCACGGCATTGATGGTCAGCGCCAGCCCCTGCCGCACCACCGCCCGCGCGACCTCCAGCTTCTTCGCATGGCCGCCCTTGAAGCCGCCGACCCGGTCGGCGCCCGCCGCCTCGGCATCCTGCAGGCTGATCTGCACATGCTGGAGCCCGGCGCGCTGCAACCGCTCCAGCCGTGCCGCATCGAGCAGCACGGCCGAGGTGATCAGGTTGCTGTAGAGCCCGGCCTCGGTCGCATGGGCGACCAGCTCCTCCAGATCCTTGCGGACGCAGGGCTCGCCGCCGGAGAAATGGACCTGGAGCGCGCCGGCGTCGGCCGCCTCCTCCAGCACGCGCTTCCAGGTCGCGGTGTCCAGCTCGGCGCTGGCGGGGTCGAGCGCCACCGGGTTCGAGCAGTAGGGACAGCGCAGCGGGCAGCGGTGCGTCAGCTCCATCAGCACGGCGAAGGGCGGTGCCGGTTCGGCATCGGTCGCGGCGGCGAAGGCAGGCAGGGCGCAGCTCATGGGACGCACCTCATGTGACGACATAGCCCTTGTTGCGCAGGTCGGTCAGCAGCTCCAGCACGTCGGCGGCGACCTCGGCGCGCGGCGCGTCGTATTCCGCCGTCAGCCGGTCGATGCCGGCGGCGACCTCGGCACCCTCCGGCCCCACGCAGGCCCGCACCACCGCCAGCGCCATCTCGTCCAGCACCAGCAGCCGTTCCGGCGCCATCAGCATCCATTGGCTGCGGCGGCGGTCGTTGCGCAGCATGACGCCGGGCGCCAGCCGCAGCCGGTCGCTTTCGCCGATGCGGGGCGGGATCGCGTTCACCGGCTGTACCGCGTCGGGTCCATGTCCTCCGGCACGAAGGCGCCGGGCGGGATCAGGTTGGGGGTGACATAGGCATGGTGCAGCGCGTCGAGCTGGGCCCACAGCAGCTCGGTCTTGAAGCGCAGGGCGCGCAGGCACTGCTGCTGCTGCTCGGCGGTGCGGGCGTTGGTCAGCACATAGTCGAGCCCGAATTCCACGTCGCGCGGCGCCTCGTCCAGCCGCTTGCGGAAATAGGAGAGCGTGCTGTCGTTGGCGAAGGCGTAGTTGCGCTCGAAGCCGGCGATGCGCTCGCGGTGGATCGACGGGGCGAACAGCTCGGTCAGCGACGAGGCCACCGCCTCCAGCAGCGAATGGTCGTGGACGAAATGGACATAGGCATCCACCGCGAAACGGGTGGCGGGCAGGATGCCCTCCAGCGACTTCACATAGTCGCGGTCGAGCCCGAGCCCGTCGGTCAGCCGCAGCCAGCGCTCGATGCCGCCGACCTTGGTCTCGTCCAGCTCGCCGGCCTGGGTCAGCCCGTCATGGTCGAGCACCCGCTGCAGCCAGGCCCGGCGCAGCGCCGGGTCGTCCATGCGGGACATGATGGTCAGATCCTTGCGCGGGATCGACACCTGGTAATAGAAGCGGTTGAGCGCCCAGGCCTGGATCTGCCCCTTCTTCAGCTTGCCGCCGTGCAGCAGCTGGTGGAAGGGATGGAGGTCGTGATACTGCCGCTCGCCGATGGCATGGAGCGCGTCGCGGAAGTCGTCGCGGGACATCTCGCGGGGGAGGGGCGCGGCGGTCGGGGACATGGTCATACTGTCAGCTCCAGCCCGTCATGGGCGATGCGCCAGCCGGCCGCCTCGGCCTCCGCCCGCTCGGGCGAATCCTCCAGCAGGGCGGGGTTGGTGTTGTTGATGTGGATGTAGATCTTGCGGGCGACCTGCAGCGGCGCGAAGGCGGCGATGCTGCCCGCCGGCCCCGACATCGGCATATGGCCCATGCGTGCCGCCGTCTTGGTGCCGGTGCCGCTGCGGATCATCTCGTCGTCGGTCCAGGTGGTGCCGTCGAACAGCACCAGCGGGGCGCCGTGCAGCCGGTCGGCCAGCCAGCCGGGCATGCCGGCGCAGCCGGGGACATAGAAGAAGCCCTCACTGGAGCCGTCCGTCGGCCGGATGCGCAGCGCCACCGTGTCCTCGGCGACGGAGCCGAAGCCGGGGCCGGCCGACACGTCCTCCAGATAGAGCGCCACCTTGCCGGGCACGGCGAAGGCCTCCACCTCCAGCCCCAGCGGGCGGCCGTCGGCCCCGGCGGGCTGGAACGGCTCGCCGAGCGCCATCGGCCGGCGGGCGACCAGCTCGGGGTTCAGCACGTTGAAGACGCTGTTGGCGGCCAGCACGCCATGGACGCGCGGGGTGGCATAGACGGCGAAGGGGTGGGATTCGCGCAAGCTCAGCAGGCCGGCGACATGATCGATGTCGGCATTGGTCAGCAGCGCCGCGGCGATCGGGTTGCCGCGCAGGCCGACTTGGGGATGCAGCGGCGGGCTGGCGAGCAGCTGGGCGCCGAGATCGGGCGAGGCGTTCAGCAGCAGCCAGCGTTCCCCGTCCGCCGTCACCGCCAGCGACGACTGGGTGCGCGGCCGGGCCGCGGGATCGCCGGAGCGGGCGCGGCGGCAGCCCTCGCAGGCGCAGTTCCATTGCGGGAACCCCCCGCCGGCCGCCGAACCGAGAACGAGAATCTTCATGGCCACCGTTTCGCTCGGGCGTATCGTTCGGGCGTCATCTCCGGAAATCGTCCTGCCGCGGTCCGGAAAGCCGCGCTATCGGAGCGGGGGCGCCGGGGACGGGGGCTTGCGCCGTCCCGCCCCGGCTTCCCGAACCGGCCGTCGCCGGCCGGTGTCCGGCTCAGAGGCCGGCGCAGGCGTAGGCGTTGATCTCGGTGCCGACGGCGATCTCGGTGGTCTTCGGTTTGCGCCAGGTCTTCATCGCGTGATACTCCTGCTTGCTGACTGTTGCTGACCATGATGGTTGGCGGGATGAAGGATACAGATCCGGAGCGGACTTCCGCCATGCTACGATGGTGCAATCCGTTCCCCTTTTTCGCGGCTACCCCCAAGGGTTCGGGGCGGCCCAGGGGGTAGGCCCAGGGGATATGCTCAGGGCGCAGGCGAAACCGCAGGCGGTGGCAGCGGATGCGCCTCCTCGGTCGGCAGACCGGCTTCCATCCAGCCGTCGATGCCGGTCGGGTACCAATGGACCCGGGCATACCCAAACAACACCGCACGCTTGGCGGCGTTCCACGACAGCCAGCAATCCGACAAACAATAGAACAGGAGATCGCGGTTCCGGTCGCCGCCGGTCAGACGTTCCAGCTGCGATTCGAACCAGGCCAGGGTCGCCGGGTCGGGCGCACCCATCCCGACATTGGGCAGCCAGACGCTGCCGGGGATTTGCCTGTACGCCTTGGATTGCAGCCAGGGGCCGCCGGGCAGCGTGCTGCGCTCCAGCCGCTGGACGAAGACCGGAACGGCGCGGCCCTGCGCCAGCAGCGCCTGCACGGCCGGGGTGTCGGCGGTCTCGCCCCCTGCGACGCCGTCCGGCGTGGGGGATCGGTAGTCGGACATGCGGTAGCCGTCCGGCTGCGGCACGCCGGCGGCATGGGCGGGGGCGGCATGGGCGGGGGCGGCCAGGGCAGCGGCGGTGAGGAGGAGGCCGAGGAGAACCGCGCCTGCCATCCGGCTCCGGACGCTCACCGCCGGTCGGCCAGCACGCGGTTGGCGATCACCACCGCCTGGGTGCGGCTGTAGACCTTCAGCTTCTGCAGGATGGCCGACACATGGGCCTTCACCGTCGTTTCGGTGATGCTGAGGTCGAAGGCGATTTCCTTGTTCAGCTTGCCGGTGCCCAGCAACTCCAGCACCCGCAGCTGCTGGGCCGTCAGGGTGGCGATGCGGCGCGCGATCTCCGCGGTCTCGGCATCCTCCACGGCTCCGGCCCCCTCGTCGCCGGTCTGGGGCGGAACATACAGCTCGCCGTTCAGAACCTGGCGCAGCGCCGCGGCGATGGCGTCGCGCGGGGTCGATTTCGGGATGAAGCCGGCGGCGCCGCTTTCCATCGCCTCGCGGACCCATCGCCGTTCCTCATGGGCGGAGACGACGACGACGGGGGTCGCGGGAAAGCGCTGGCGCAGGGCGCGCAGGCCGCCTAACCCGTTCATGCCGGGCATGTTGACGTCCAGCAGCACGAGGTCGAGGTCGCCGCGCTCCTCCAGCGCCTGCATGACGGTGTCGAGCCGGTCCGCCTCCATCACGTCGGTGGCCTGGCAGGAATAAAGCACCGCGCTGCGCAAGGCGTCGCGCACCATCGGATGGTCATCGGCGATCAGGATCCGGGTCATGGCCTGCGATTCCCTGTGGAGCGCCCAGTGGAGCGGACGAGGCTGGATGGTGGAAGGCGTCCCCCGCCATTGTGTCAGACGGGCTTGGCGGGGAGCAACAACGCGTATTGACAAATTGTTTTGTGCGCGAACATGTCGCACCGCCATCGGGTATGGCCCGGCTTGCCCGCATCGGCGGGTCTTCGCGTGGAGCGGCGCTGCGGGGGCGTGGGGCAACATGGTGGGGCGGAGCGTCGAAGATTGTGGGGCCGGATTGCGGTCGAGAATAGCAATCGTTCGTGCGCTTAATTATTCGACGATGGTACAAGAACCGCCCGTTGCGGCGGCTCCGCCATTCCGTTCCCGCTGGTCGATGGTCGGATGGCGTTTGCGGCAACCTGTCCTGGCGGCCGGCCCCGATGGTTGGTCCTGGCTGCCGCTCAGGCCAGCGGCGGCAGCCGCCCGGCATTGATCGCCGCCTTCACCTTCGCCAGCTGCCGCACCGCCGGGTCGCCCAGCCGCAGCGCCACGCCGGTGGACAGCACGTCGATCAGCGTCAGATGCACCAGCCGCGACGCCATCGGCGTGTACATCTCGGTATCCTCCACCGGCTGGCTGGCGACGACCACGCTCGCCATCGCGGCCAGCGGCGAATGCGGCGCGGTGATCGCCACCACGGCGATGCCCTGCGCCCGTGCCGCAGCGGCCAGCTCGTTGATCGTGCCGCTGCGTCCGGTGTTGGACAAGGCCAGCAGCACGGCGCCGGCCCCCAGATTGGCCAGCAGCATGCGCGCCAGCACCGGGTCGGCGCAGGGCTGGGCATCGGCGCCGAAGCGCAGCAGCTTGTGCGCCGCGTCCTGCGCCAGCGCGCTCGATCCCCCGGTGCCGACGCACAGCACCCGCGGGGCGGTCGCCAGCAGCGCGATCGCCCGATCCAGCGCCGCATCGTCAAGGCCGGCGGCGGCGGCGGTCAGCGCGGCTGCGCTCGATGAAAAAATTTTTCGTGCCAGCGTGCCGACATCGTCGTCCGGCGCGACGTCCTGGCTGACATAGGGGGTGCCGCCGCGCACCTCGCCGCGCACCGCATCGCGGGCCCGGGATTCCGCCAGCCGCAGCTTGAAGTCGGGAAAGCCGGTGCAGCCGATGCTGCGGCAGAACCGCACCACCGTCGCCTCGCTCACCTCCGCCGCCTGGGCCAGCGACGTGACGTTCAGCTCCAGCACCCGGCGCGGGTCGGCCAGCACCAGATCGGCGATCTGCCCCTCCGACCGTTTCAACTCGCCGCGCAGGCGGCGGATCCCGTCCACGATGTCCATTGGGGGAGGCGGGGGCGCGGCAGCGTTGATGGCGGTGTCGACAGGGGCGGCCATGACGTAAGGTTACTTCCCTGTGAGGCATCGGCCCGCTGGAGAGGCCGGGAAGGGCGGGGTTCGGACGATACACCCGCCATCATGAAGAAAATCGCCGGAAAAGGCGAGACATCCGATGGATATGCCGCATATAAGAAGAAATTTTTCTTCACAGCCCGCTCCCCCTGGCGTATGGTCCGTTCCGGAAATCATCGCCTCCCACAAACGGTCGAGATGCGATCATGAGCAAGCCAGCCACGTCGAATTCCGCTCCCCTGAATTCCGTTGTCGCCCGCGTGACCGAACGAATCGCGGAGCGCAGCCGCGACCGCCGCGCCGCCTATCTCGCCCGGCTGGAGAGCGCCGGGGGCAAGCCGCGCCGCCATCGCCTCGGCTGCGCCAACCTCGCCCATGCCTTCGCCGCCTGCGGGGCGAACGACAAGGCGGCCCTGCGTGGCGAGAAGGAGCCGTCGATCGGCATCGTCACCGCCTACAACGACATGCTGTCGGCCCACCAGCCCTACGAGCGCTATCCCGCGCTGATCCGCGAGTCCGTGCGCGCAGCCGGCGGCGTCGCCCAGGTCGCGGGCGGCGTGCCGGCGATGTGCGACGGCGTCACCCAGGGCTATGAGGGGATGGAGCTGTCGCTGTTCAGCCGCGACGTCATCGCGCTGGCCACCGGCGTGGCGCTGTCCCACGCCACCTTCGACGGCGTGCTGTGCCTGGGCATTTGCGACAAGATCGTGCCCGGCCTGGTGATCGGTTCGCTCGCCTTCGGCCATCTGCCGACGGTCTTCGTTCCCGCCGGCCCGATGCCGTCCGGCCTGTCCAACGCCGACAAGGCCAAGGCGCGCCAGCTCTATGCCCAGGGCAAGGTCGGGCGGGAGGAGCTGCTGGACGCCGAGTCCCAGTCCTACCATGCGCCCGGCACCTGCACCTTCTACGGCACCGCCAACACCAACCAGATGCTGATGGAGATCATGGGCCTGCATCTGCCGGGCGCCAGCTTCGTCAACCCTAACACGCCGCTGCGCGACGCGCTGACCGACGCCGCGGCCAGGCGGGTGGTGGCGATGACCGGTCCCGGCGCCGGGACGCCGATCGGCCGCATCGTCGACGAGCGCGCCCTGGTCAACGGCATCGTCGGGCTGCTGGCCACCGGCGGCTCGACCAACCACACCCTGCACATCCCGGCCATCGCCGCCGCCGCCGGCATCGAGCTGAACTGGGAGGATTTCTCCGAGCTGTCGGCGGTGGTGCCGCTGCTGGCCCGCGTCTACCCCAACGGCAGCGCCGACGTGAACCGCTTCCACCAGGCAGGCGGGATGCCCTTCGTCATCGGCCAGCTGATCGATGCCGGGCTGCTGCACACCGACGTCGCCACCGTGTTGGGCGAGGGCGGGCTGGAGCCCTACCGCGCCATGCCCGCCCTTGACGAAGGTGGGGCGCTGGCCTGGACCCGCTCGGCCACCGACCGGAGCGGCGACCCGGCGGTGGTCGCCACCACCGCGGCCCCCTTCGCGGCCGAGGGCGGTCTGCGGGTGCTGACCGGCAATCTCGGACGCGGCGTCATCAAGACCTCGGCGGTGAAGCCGGAACACCGGCTCATCCAGGCTCCGGCCCGCGTCTTCGACACTCAGGAGGGGGTGCAGGCCGCCTTCCGCGCCGGCGAGCTCGACCGCGACGTGATCGTCGTCGTCCGCTACCAGGGCCCCGGCGCCAACGGCATGCCGGAGCTGCACAAGCTGACCCCGCCGCTGGGCGTGCTGCAGGACAAGGGCTTCAAGGTCGCGCTGGTGACCGACGGCCGCATGTCCGGCGCGTCCGGCAAGGTGCCCGCCGCCATCCACGTCACGCCGGAGGTGAAGACCGGCGGCCCGCTCGGCCGGGTGCGCGACGGCGACGTCCTGCGGCTGGATGCCGAGGCCGGCACCCTCGACGCCCTGGTCGATGCCGCCGAGTGGGACGGCCGCGGCGCCCCCCCGCCGCCCAGCGAGGACGCTTCGCACGGCTGCGGCCGCGAGCTGTTCGCCCTGTTCCGCGGGGCCGCCGGCCCGGCGGAGAGCGGCGCCTCGGTGCTCGGGCTGCTGGCACCGGGCAACTAAGCAGGTTTCTCCAGATCGGGCCACAGGCCCGGCCGGGAGAAACCTGCGGACTCTATGGTTTTGCAGGTTTTCCGAGCCCGCCCATTCGTGGGCGGAGTTCGGAAAGCCTGCTTAGGCCTGAACGGCAGGCCGTTCAGCCGGGCCGGCCTGCATTGTGGCCGGCCCACCCCTATGGCACCATCATGTGCGGGCGGCTCCCGCTCCCCGCGCCACCGACGTTGAGAGGACCGATGTCGCACTCCCGCTCCGCCGTCGCACCCGCCCTGCCTCCCTTCGACTACACGGTGTTCGGCGGCACCGGAGACCTCGCCCTGCGCAAGCTGCTGCCGGCGCTCTATCTGCGCGACAAGGCGGGGCAGGTCGCCGACGGCAGCCGCATCATCGGCGTCTCGCGCAGCCCGCTGTCGCCGGGCGACTATCGCGCCAAGGCCGAGCAGGCGATCGCCGAGCATGTTCCCGCCGACGAACGCGATCCGGCGCTGGTCGCCCGTTTCCTCGAGCGGCTCGACTATGTCCCGGTCAACGCCACCAGCGACGAAGGCTGGGACGAGCTGGCCGGGCGTCTCGACCATCCCCCGGCCGGCCGCGAGCCGGCGGTGCGGATCTTCTACCTCGC
>NZ_CP167905.1:1300000-1311549 GCF_041507355.1 Azospirillum sp. HJ39
AAAGTGTGGCGGCAGTTGGGGCGGGAAGGCATCGACGTGGCACGCTGCACGGTGCCCCGGCTGATGCGCCAAATGGGCCTGAAGGGCGCGACACGGGGCAAGGCGGTGCGCACCACGATCAGCGACCGGGCGGCGCCATGCCCGCTCGACCGAGTGAACCGCCAATTCCAGGCGCCCCGCCCGAATGCCTTGTGGGTGGCGGATTTCACGTACGTGGCCACATGGCAGAGCTTCGTCTACGTGGCCTTCGTCATCGATACCTTTGCCCGTCGCATCGTCGGCTGGCGGGTGTCGCGCACGGCACACGCCGGCTTCGTCCTCGACGCCTTGGAACAGGCGCTCCACGACCGTCGGCCGGTCAAGGGCAGCGGCCTCATCCACCACTCCGACCGCGGCTCGCAATACCTTGCCATTCGCTACACCGATCGCCTCACCGAGGCCGGCGTCGAGCCCTCCGTGGGCAGCGTCGGCGATTCCTACGACAACGCCTTGGCCGAGACCGTCAACGGTCTCTACAAGACCGAGGTGATCCGCAGACGAGGACCCTGGCGCACTCTGGAGGCCGTCGAGTTCGCCACCCTGGAATGGGGCGACTGGTTCAACCACCGGCGCCTCCTCGAACCCATCGGCAATATCCCGCCCGCCGAGGCCGAAGCACGCTACTATGTTCAAGTCGAGGACGTCGCCATGGCGGCGTGACTCAACACAAATGGCCTCCAGAAAACCCGGCGCGGTTCATTCGGCGAAGATCCGGCGCCGACAGGTTGGAACATCGCAGTGGAAGCGCCGCGCCTGGAGGTGCAGGTGGACGTTACGCCCCGAGAGCGGCAGGTCGAGAAGGAAGCGCTGGTACCGGCTGTGCACCCGAAACGAGTGCCCGCCGCACACCGGGCAAGGGCTGAACGCGGCGGTGGAGCGCACCGTGATCTGAACGGTGAGGCCGGCGTCCGTCGCCTCGATGACCACGAAGCCGGGCGGTACACACCCCGTGCAGCGAAGCGACTGAGCCATGATGCTAATTCCGCTGGTGAAACCAAAGCCAACAACAGTCCAGCACCATCAAATCTGCGACAGAGCCCCTTTTCCGTGCCGATCCGGGGTTCCTATCTCAAGCCGATTGACACGTGGTCGGAACCGCTGGAGGCGGCAATGGTTCAGGGGGCTCCAAGACCGGCGGTTCGGTTGCGGTCGGCTCCGGCGTAATGGTCACTGCGACGAAGCTGGACGGTTCGGCCACAGCGGTCCCACTCGCCTCCTCGACCATTCGGACCTTCTCCGCCGGCGTGTAGGTCCGCCGCCGCTCCGTCCCCGTCAGAACCTCGACCCGCTGATAAGCCATGACGTTTACAACTCGTTTGCGTCCGCGCGATGACGCGCAACGCAAAACTCAGACGTCGGACCCTATTTTGCCAAGACGGCCCTCACCGGAGGCATACGTCCGATCTGCGCATCGTCCCCTCTCCGACCGCACCCGTGCCAGCAGAGAGAATCACGAGAACCCGCCGCAGCATAGCCTTTTTCCGCATCTTGTTAAACGTGGACTAACGACGCTCGCCAAACCGATTTTTACGGCAAGCCGCATTACTTCGTCTGCAAAGCCCAAAATTGGGGTAGATACGCCCATTAGCGGGTTTTTTAGTGTTGTTCGGTGCGCTTGAAGATGAAGCCCTAATACCAGTTTGCGCGTGAGTCGCAAAAATTACATTAATAGACTACCTTAGGCACAAAGGTCGCATGTCTGAGCATGCCTGCGGTGCGATTTCCGGATACGGGCTGGAGTTGGTTCATGCTTAAGCTCCATAGACGTCAACTATTATTAAGCTGCGTTTGCGCTGGGGGCGCGTGCCTTGCAAGTAAGCTTGTGGGTGCTCAGCAGGGCAACGCAACACAGCGTGGCGCTTTTATCTGCGCCACGTTAGAGCCGCCTTTGCAGCAGTCAGGGCTCCGCTTCGAACCTTTCAATGCCGAAACTGGCCCAGTCACGCTGTCGCCCTTCGCCGCGGAGCGTTTAACAAACGAGTTCAGATTCACACCTTTCGGCTTGGCATCGGCCCGCGACAGATGGATGCCCAGTGACGGCCTAACGCCGAGCGGCAAAGTGACGTTAAGCGTATTCTTCTTGAATGGCACTTCCCAAGAGCACAATCAATGCATTCGTGCGGCGTCCGAGTGGCTGCGCGATGGGGTCGATGCGTATCTTGATTTCTCATGGAACGTGCTCTCGAAAGACAAAGTGGACCCGAAAGATGCCCACATACGTGTCCGATTTGGCCACGGTGGGAACTGGTCATTGATTGGCCGTAACGCTTTGGGAAAAACAAACAGAGATGAGCCGACGATGAACATTGCCGATGTCGTGGACAACATTATTATGCACGAATTCGGTCATGCGCTCGGGCTTAGGCATGAACATCAGCATCCAACGGGAGGAATTAAATGGGCGGAGCGCGCGGTGATCAACGCCATGGCGAAGGAGGATCCGCCATGGAGCGAGGAATATACCAGAGCTAATGTCTTTACTCGCTACGATACAGCCACGCAGTGCATTGGTGATCCGGAGTTCAACGATCATTCACTGATGATGTACCCTATACCCAAGGAATGGACGGTGGACCAATATTCTGCTACGCCGTCTCCCTCTATCACGCCCAGGGATCGGCGATGCGTACGTGGCCTATATGCACTTTGACTCGCGTCGCAAGGAAAATCGGAGCTTTCGCTCCGAACCTCGAATGGTCCTTGGCGGAACCGCGATGGGCGGTGACCGTGGCATGCTGGATACTTGTTTCGTGCGCGGGAGAGCCCATAGCACGGCGAATGGTGTTCTTTGAGGAGCAATCTGCTCTCGACACCTTTGCCCGTGATGTAACAGCTAGTGCGGCAAATCAAGCGCGCGCTAACCCCGGAGCGACTGTAAAACTTTTCTGGTTCGCTGATACTGGCGGTAGCTTGGCTTCGGTTGCACAGGCTAGGGCTGATGCCGTGCGTGCCTACCTGCTTGATGCGGGCATCCCAGCGCAACGCATCGTGATTATTGGTCGGGAACCTCGCGGTGGGATTGATCCGGAGGTAGAAGCCCAGCGTGTCCTGATCGAAATCGGAGGTTAGGGCTATGAAGTGCTTCCTGATAGTTCTTTCTTTGTTTGTGCCGCTCGTCTGCAACGTGTTCGCAGCGCAGGCAAGCGAAAACCCGAATTTTAAGGACGCGCTTCAATTGGCCATAGTTCACTTGACGGTGAACGGCATCGATCAGAAAACAGGACGCCCTATTAATGAGAAAACGGGGACTGGGTTTTTCATCTCGGAGGACCAGAGGATATTGACGGCTAAGCACCTGTTTGTCGGTGAAGACGGAAAGCCGCTAGCTTCGACAAAGATTGAGGGTCGTATTGGTGTGGCTCCTCCAAATGGTAGGGCATTTCATATTTCATCCGACAAACTGTACTTGCACCCAGAGCACGACTTTGCCCTCTTGTCCGCGAACGATCCGACTCTTTCGGTGAAAGTCCTGCCATTGTGTTTCGATCAACGCCCAAAAGTCGCAGACCGCGTAGTAGCGCTCGGATTCACACAAGGTAAAATCTACGATCAAGCTCCCGGTGAAATTAGAACATCCGATACGGATCTCGGGGGTAACCTCGCAGAAGCCATGTTTACAAATGCGCCAATAAATCCTGGTAACTCGGGTGGACCAGTGCTGTCCGGCACAGGAAGTGTTGTGGCTATCGCGCTCGGAGGCTCTTTCTATGATAATAGCAAGGGACAGACTTTGCGCGTTGAAGGTGAGAATGCAATTTTGCCTATTTCTATAATCAAAGGATGGATTGCTGATAAGGTCAAAAACGTGCGGCTGGGCTGTGGTAAATCTGATCATTCTGCCTGCGATGTGGAGCCGCCTACGTCAGTGCCGCGCAGCAGTAGCGGCCGTACTATTTATGTTGAGCCCTATCAGTTCCCGCCCGGCGCCGAAACTGCCGAAGTTGCGGCGAACCTGAACCGTATTCGTGAGAATCTTTTCCTTGTCGCTTTAGGGCCGCGCCTCAGTACTCTGAACGTACCCGAAGTGGGATACGACCGCAGCGATCTCGGCATCCCACCTGCACGCCTCGATCAGCTTCGTGAACTGGGATGCAGTTTGAACGCCCTTGGTATTGTGATTGGATTCGGATCTTTACGCCCTGAGCCAAGTGGGAAGCCCCTTGTGCATCTGAAATCTGCCATTGTCCTCCCCAGCGACGCGAGGCTGGCGGGCGGGTCCTTTTGGGTGGATGATCAAATTCTAGTATCTGAGGTGAATGACCCGACGTTGTTTTCCGAGCGGCTCGATCAAAGATGGGTATTTAATACAATGCTCGCTGTTGCAGAGAAGCAGCTGCGAAGAGCCCGCACGGACCAAGAGCGAAGAGACGCGATTACTTGGATTAGCAGTGCAGCCACTGTCCGAAGTACTCAAGAAGAGCGTCAAAAACTTCTTGATTTGTTAAAGTAGCGAATGGGAGCCGCGCAATGAGAAGTCGGTGGGTCCATATCGTGGTAGTCATCCTCATCGCGCTTTCAGGCTCCGTTACTGCTGGAGAGGGTGTCTGCCTGAATGATGCAGGGCGCATTAGCTGCGTAGACCGTGCGCTCCCGCATGTTGCGCAAAAAGCTGTTGTTCTCGAATTCATTGACCCCAGCAACACAGGATACGGCGAGGCGGCCAGTCGCCTGATGTGGCGAGAGACGCTTACGGCTATCCGCAACATGCGTGGCCGCGGTGTCTTGCTCGCTACTCGATCGGGCGACACTGCACCGCAGCGAGAAAACTGGGACGAGTTGCTCAGGGAATTTGGGATGGATCCTGTACAGATCCTGCAGGGAAGCTTTCATCCTGGTGCACTCCGCCTTGGTAAAGCGCTCGACGGACAAATGGTGGCATGGGGAGGCGTGGTTAAAAGCGATACCCGTGTAGCACTTCATAGTTTTCTTAGCGTCATTCCGGAGGTATGGAAACCAATTCTGGAAATCAAAGTTCCTTTGGCGTCCGATCCTACCGCACCGGCTTTGGCCCGATTGCCAGTGGAAATTGACCGCCTTGCCTTCGCTCCAGTAATTGCGGAGCCAGATGTGCTGTTCGGCTCGCCGGTCTCGGCCCGCTGCAATCTTGACGCGGGTTGTCCGAATGGCGTGCCAATTAAAAGTGCGCCGGAGGAGCAAGCGCGATTGCCGACTGGACCAGTCGAAGGTACGCCATTGAAGATCATCGGCGCAAGAGGCAAGTGGTTGAACGTAGAGTTGCCTGCCGGTGAGAGAGTATGGATGAACTTTTACCATGCTGAGTTTGGTCCGATTGCAGTCACCATACCACCTGATAGGCCTGTAATGCTGCGGAACGCTCCAGGCACGTTACAGGGGGGGCAGTTGCAGACGCAGGGGCCTCATCGTGTCGAAAGTGTTCGGCGCACTTCCGGCGTGTTGTGGTACCAAATTTCAAGTGAACACCGCAGTGGTTGGGTTAAAGAGGACGAGGTTGAACCAGTCCACCGATTGCCAGCGGTACATTTCCTTGCCGGACTATACAGATACGGTGCAGCTCAGTATCCGCGAGCCGAGCGCGAATTCAGGGCGTTCCTTCATGGGGAAACCTCGCGTGGAGACCCTGTTACGCATGCGATGGCGCTCCAACTCATCGCGCTATCGCGTCTGAAGCAGGATGTAAAGCCTCCAGGCGCCAGTCCAGAAGAAGCGCTTAGTGAGGCGCTAAAGCTAACGCCCTTTAACCCAACCCTGTACTCGATGCGTGCCGCGATTCGGTTGACCGAGGAGCCCAAATCACTTCCGGCAGCACTCAATGACGTGACGCATGCTCTTAGCCTTTATCCCGACCATCCGGCTGCGCGTGCCTTTGCAGGATCTCTCGCTGCCTCAGCTGAACGTCGGCCACAAGCATTGCGGGCGGATGGAATCGATCCGACAGCCATTCTAGAGGCTGCCGAAGCCTTCCCTCCGCCAGGGAGCTTGCCACGTTAGGTAGGCTCTGGGGCGGCGTTTCTTAGTTCGGATAAATCGGCATGCATTTCTTCCGTGCTATCTTAACCCCGAAGGTGTGAGGGAATGTACATGCAAATGAAATCGCCTCAGCTGCTTGTCGCCTTAGTGTTAATGATCTTGCTCGTTGCGTGCACAAACCTTCAGCCACCGCCACCTCCTGACATTGGACAATATAGTTGCCTTCAGGTTCCGAGTAGTTTTGAGGGGCCAGGCACAATAATTCGACGTGATAAATCGGGTGCTTTTTTTCTGGCTCAGAATCTCCTTGCGGATCCCGATCTGCGACGTTCCGTCTATACTGCCGAGAATGTGCAAACTGTCGCAGCGATGCGCACCGGCGCTGATGCTGCATCGTTATCCATCGGGTTATTGAAAAGTTTAGTGCCTGGCTTTTCATCTAACTTGGCTGCTCATGCGCAGCAGCAATGGACAGGATCAGTGATTTATAGTGGAATTGATGAACATCGCACCTATGACGAGCCCTTGCATGAGGCGGCAAGGAATTGGATGCGGACTGCCGCTCAGGTTCCTGGAAGTGAATATTTTCTAATTCGTGATGCGCTAAGCGCTCATGCTATGACTATGGAACTGAGTGCCGAGCAGGCAGCAAACCTCGGGCTGGATACTGTTATCGAAAAGGCAGCCAATGCTCGGGCAGGCGTTTCCCTTTCCCGAGGAGCAACTTACCGGCTTACGAGCGAATTCTCTTCCCCAATTTTCGTGTGCATCACTCGGGAGCGTGTCCCTGAAGCGGTTGCGGTGGCTCCCCCGGGTTCCTTTGGAGCACCAAGCCCTGGAACAGCACTGGGCGCTGTGGAATTCCATCGCATAGTTGATCCGACTCCTCTGTCGGTAATACGCCTTGATCATTGAGAGCAGGTGTGGGGTGAAATGGCTGCGATCCGTACTTTGAACCGTACCGGTTTCACTGAAGACTCTGTTGTTCGGTAAGCGGTGTTCTGGCCCCAGCTTTCAGCGGAAACAGGGCGGAGCGAGTCTCCCGGATCGAATGGATGGGAGATCGGTTTGTGTCTGCGCTCGACCTTACGCTTGCCTCTGAGCCCGTGCGGGTGCGCCGGATGGAGGTGATCACCGGCGATGTGGGCCGCCGGACTTGGTCGCCGGAGGAGAAGGAACGGATCCTGGCGGAGGCGGCGGTGCCCGGGGCCGTGGTCTCCGAAGTGGCCCGGCGTCACGGATTGCGCCCCCAGCAGGTGTTCGGCTGGCGCCGGGAAGCGCGTGCCGCCAACCGCTTCCAGGAAGAGGGGTTGGTGTTTGCGCCGGTGGTGCTGGACACCACGCCGCCCCCAGCCGCAGCGAAGGAACTCCCGGCCATCGAAGTGCAGATCGGCGATGCGGTGGTGCGCGTGCCGGCCGGCATGGACAGCGCCACCGTCAAGGCGGTGCTGCGCGCGGTGAGGGCGTCGCGGTGATCGGCATCGAGGGCGCGGTGCGGGTTCTTGTCGCCGCCAAGCCGGTCGATTTCCGCAAGGGTATGGATGGTTTGGCCGCTCTGGTGCAGCAGCAACTGGGGGCGGATCCCTTCAGCGGGGTCGTCTACGTCTTCCGCTCCAAGCGAGCCGACCGGGTGAAACTCCTGCACTGGGACGGCACCGGATTGGTTCTCATCGCGAAGAGATTGGAGGCCGGCCAGTTCCGCTGGCCAGCGATCCGCGACGGCGTGATCCGGCTGACCCCGGCTCAGCTCTCGGCGCTCGTCGAGGGTCTGGACTGGACCCGGGTGCGGGGCGTGCGGGTGTCTCGGCCGACGTCCGCCAGCTGAGCTGCGACACAGCGACTCGGCCACCGCTTCGGAGGCGAGGACTGCGCAAGCCGCCGCTATACTGGTGGACGTGACGACCGCGCCTGAAACCCTTCCCAGCGATCCTGACGAACTGCGTGCCCTGCTGCTGACCGAACGGGTCCGGCATGCCGCGGAGTTGACGGCGGCCCGTTCCTCGGCCGAGGAGGAGATCGCCCGGCTACGCCAGATCATCCGGGAATTGCAGCGCCATCGCTTCGGCCGCCGGGCCGAGCGCCTTGATCCGAACCAGTTGGCCTTGGCCTTGGAGGACCTGGAGCAGACGCTGGCCGCCAAGGAGGCCGAGCCCACCGGCACCGCGGCGGCCAAGCCGGCCCCTTCGCCGCCACGGCGTCGGGTGAACCGCGGCAACCTGCCGGCCGATCTGCCGCGCGAGGAGATCCTCATCGATGTCGCCGACAAGACCTGCCCGTGTTGCGGCGGCACGCTGCATCCCATCGGCGAGGATGTCTCGCAGCGTCTCGACCTCGTCCCGGCCCGCTTCCGGGTGCTGGTGACCCGTCGGCCGAAATACGCCTGCCGCCAGTGCGAGGAGGGCGTCGTGCAGGCCGCGGCGCCGGCGCGCATCGTGGACGCCGGCATCCCCACCGAGGCGCTGATCGCCCACGTGGTGGTGTCCAAGTACGCCGATCACCTGCCGCTCTACCGCCAAGCCCAAATCTACGCGCGCCAGGGTGTCGATCTCGACCGCTCCACCCTGGCCGGCTGGGTCGGACGGGCGGCGTGGTACCTGCGGCCCCTGCATGAGCGGTTGCTGGCCAGCCTGAAGGCGTCGGGCAAGCTGTTTGCTGACGAGACGACGGCGCCCGTGCTCGACCCCGGACGGGGCAGCACGAAGACCGGCCAGCTCTGGGCCTACGCGCGCGACGATCGCCCCTGGAACGGACCGGAGCCGCCGGCGGTGGCCTACGTCTATGCTCCCGATCGCAAGGCGGAACGCCCCGTGATGCATCTGCAGGGGTTCACCGGCGTGCTCCAGGTCGACGGCTATGCCGGCTATCACAAGCTGGCCGAGGGCGGAGCCGTGCGCCTCGCCTTCTGCTGGGCGCACGTCCGCCGTGGCTTCTATGATCTCCAGACCGGCGGCTCGGCGCCGATCGCCAGCGAAGCCTTGCGGCGCATCGCCCAGTTGTACGCAGTGGAGGCCGAGATCCGCGGCCATGACTCCGAAGCGCGCCGCCGGGAGCGCCAGGCCCGCTCGACGCCGCTGATTGCGGAACTGAAGACGTGGCTGGAAAAGCAACTGGCGACCGTGTCGCGCAAATCGACATTGGCCGAGGCGATCCGCTACGCGCTCAGCCGCTGGGAAGGGTTGACGCTGTTCCTCGACGACGGCCGGGTGGAGATCGACAGCAACAGCGTGGAGCGTAGCATCCGCCCGCTCGGCCTCACGCGTAAGAATGCTCTGTTCACCGGCAGCGACGGTGGCGGCGAGCACTGGGCGACCATCGCGTCGCTGGTGGAAACCTGCAAGCTCAGCGGTGTCGATCCGCAGGCCTGGTTCGCCGATGTCCTGACCAAACTCGCCAGCGGGCATCCGATCACCAGGCTCAATGAACTGCTGCCCTGGAGCTATGCCCAGCAGGCCGAAACTGCCGTGGCCTGAAAACACCGCTTACGCGAAGCTCAGCATTGCCGCCAGATCGCCGCGCAGCACGATCGCCAGCTCGTTGCCGTCCGGCTGCAGGTTGATCTGGTCGACCAGACCGCGGAGGATGTTGGCGGCTTCAGCCTTGGTTTCCTCGGACTGTAGGCGTTCGTGCAGAGCCGCGATCCGCTGCCGGTACATTTCGGCCATGTTTGGATGCAGAAGGGGAGGAGGCTCGGTCGCGCTCGCCAGTATATCGGCGAGTTCAGCCTTGCGTGCTTCCAGCTTTCCGATCTTATCCTTGAGCTGGCTACCGGGCACTCCATCGAGAATGGCTTGGACCGCGCGATCCAGTTCCCTTTGAACCCGTTCCAACTCTTTGCGGCGGCCGGCGATCTCGGAGCTTTGCTCCATGCGCAGCCGGTTCATTTCGCGGGTGAATTCCTCGCAGAACTCCTTGAACAGCGCCGGCCCCATCAGGTGGGCTTGCAGCCCGTTCAGCACCGACGCCTCCAGAGAGTCCCGCCGGATGTTCTTCAAGTTACCGCAGGTGCCTTTGTTGCGTGCAGCTGAGCAACCGAGCAGATCCTTCGAAATCATGCTGTAGCCGCCATCGCAGCAGCCACACTTCACCAGTCCAGCAAACAGATGCTTTGGTCGGCGGCGATCGGTCAGGATATTTCCGTCAACCTCCTTGGTCTCCACCGGCGTCAAGGCGAAGGCCTTCTGCCGGGCCTTGACCGCGTCCCAGAGATCCTGGTCGACGATGCGCAGCTCAGGGACCTCCTGGATGACCCATTCGCTCTCGGGATTGAGCCGCGATACCCGCTTGCCGCTATCTGGATCCTTCACGTAGCGCAGCCGGTTCCAAACCAGCCGACCGATATACAGCTCGTTGTTCAGGATGCCGGTGCCGCGTTTCGGGTTGCCATGGATCGTCGACGGTCCCCACGCGCTGCCCTGTGGGCCGGGCACGCCCTCGTCGTTCAGCTCCCAGGCGATCCGGCGCGAGGACTGGCCGCCGAGATAGGCACTGAAGATGCGACGCACCACCGCGGCCTCGGCGGCATTGATCCGGCGGTTGCCGCGGGTTGCCTCACTGTTGGCGGCCGTCTGCTTGACCACCTCATAGCCGTAGCACAACCCGCCGCCCGACTTCCCCTCCTCGACCCGGCCGCGCAGCCCGCGGCGTGTCTTGTCGGCGAGGTCCTTCAGATACAGCGCGCCCATCGTTCCTTTCAGGCCGATGTGCAACTCGCTGACCTCGCCCTCCGACAGCGTCACGATGGCGACGCCGGCGAAACGCATGCGCTTGTAGAAGCCGGCAATGTCCTCCTGGTCGCGCGACAGGCGGTCGAGGGATTCGGTCAGGATGATGTCGAATCGCCGCTTCAGCCCGTCGGCGATCAGATCCTGAACGCCGGGGCGTAAAAGCGAGGAGCCGGAGATGGCCCGGTCGGAATAGCTGTCGACGATGCGCCAGCCCTGCCGCTCGGCGTAATTCCGGCACAGCCGCAGCTGATCCTCAATCGAGGCGTCGCGCTGGTTGTCGGACGAGTAGCGGGCGTAGAGAGCAGCCTTCATCGGGCGGCCTCCTCATGTGGGAGGACGGTGGTCGGCTCGGCCCTCCTCGATGCTGCGGGCGAACTCCCGGGCGGCCTGCCGGGCGAGCAGGCGGACCAGATCGACGAGACGCGGGTCGGGCTTTGCACCGGTGGCCGGGGCGCCGCCGGCCGCCGCGGCGACCAGGCGCAGCGCGTCGGCTGTTTTCCCCTTGGGCTTTGCCACGGCGGCCTCCCCATGTCCCAACGGTTCGAACCGTCCACGGGCCAGGATGCCTGTAGTGGTTTAGCTGGGGGAGAAAAATATCATTCTGGATCAATGTGATGGTAGAAGTCTTGGCGCATATCCGGATGGCTTGGCGTGCACTGGTGCAGAGGTGCGCATGTTGGCATAGCGCAAAGACTTACGCATTTCGCAGCTTGTCCAACGAGAGTGTGATCGGGCTGCGGAGAGATCATGGTTTCAATCCGTTGAGAGCCGTCATGACCGAGGCGGTGAGCAGAAAGGCGCGCTCGGGGATGCGCGGGAAAGGCCGGAAGCCGAAGT
>NZ_CP167909.1:0-277500 GCF_041507355.1 Azospirillum sp. HJ39
CTTCGACTTTGCGCATTTTGGGACGCTTGTCCTGTCCTGTGCGGGCGTCGCAATTCCGTTGGCGAAAGGTTGTTGGCAGGTCAATGTCCGATGACACCACAGGTGCCCTATGGCACACATCGCCGTTCCCCTTCCTCCGACTTTTGTAGCTTGGCTGTGGCCCTATCTGGTCGCCTTCTCGGGGCGCACCCGATCGACGGTGGCCGCGCTCGCGGTCGGTGCGGTGCTGGCGGTTGGTCCCCGCACCGTCGCCAACCTGCTGCGCACCCTCGGCTTGGCCGACGACCCCGGCTTCGCTGCCTTTCACCGCGTGCTCAACCGGAACCGCTCGTCGGGGCTGAAGCTTGCACGCACCTTGCTGAACGCCCTGGTCAGCGCCTTCGTCCCGGACGGCCCGATCGTCATCGGTATCGATCACACCCTTGAACGGCGCCGGGGAGCCCATGTTCGCCCGGCCAGTCATTGCTTCGACTCCGTCCGGTCCTCGACGGAGCAGACGGTCACCAGCCGCGGATTGCGCTGGATGACCGCCATGCTGCTGGTCTAGGTTCCATTCGCCGGCCGCATTTGGGGGCTGCCAGTGCTGAGCGCACTGGTGCCAAGCCGTGCCTGGTGTGAGGCACAGGGCCGGCATTACCGGCCGACCACCACCTGGGCCCGGGCAATCCTGCTGCGCCTGCACCGCTGGCTGCCGGACCGGCCACTGGTCGCCGTCATGGATGGCGAATTCGCCGCGCTGACGCTACTCGACGCCGTCAGCCCGCACATGGTCGCGATCACCCGGCTGCGCCTGGATGCGCGCCTGTTCGATCCGCCACCAGACCCGCCCTTGAGCTTGCGGCAGGTAATGAAGGGCGCCCGCCAGCCCAGCTTGCGGTCCCGTCTGACGGACAAGGCAACGATCTGGCGCCGGGCCGTCCAACCAAGCCGAACCCGGTGGCGCTCCGGCGGCTGGATCGACTATGCCTCCGGCACGGCGCTGTGGCACCACCAGGGCAAGCCGATCGTGCCCATCCTCTGGGTGATGGTGCGCTATCCCGATGGCCGGCGCGATCCGGAAGCCTTTCTGTGCACCGACCTGTCGGTGCCGCCACGCACCGTCCTGGAATGGTTCAACCGCCGTTGGGCGATGGAGACGACGTACGAAGAGAGCCGGGCCCATCTCGGCATCGAAACCCAGCGACAGTGGGCGGACCCGGCGGTTTTCCGCACCGCCCCGCTGCTGTTTGGCCTCTACTCGTTGATCACGCTGTACGTCCATCAGAATGCCGACCGCCTCGCTCTCTCGCCCCGGCGCGCCATCTGGTATCCGAAACCAGCGCCCACCTTCGCCGACACCTTGGCCCGTTTGCGCCAGCACCTGTGGTTCGAACAGGCCGTCATGTCGCCCGCGGAGGGCGACATGCTCAGAACACCGCCACCGCTCCTCCGACGGCTCGTCGACGTCGCCTGCTACGCGCCGTAATCGAGGAGAGCGCGATAGGTGTTAGGCGAACAACGCCGCCATTATCAACCAAACACAGTAAAGCGTAGCTTCTCCAGCGTTTACGTGCCACTCTCAGCCATCAAGCACGGAGGGGAGGATGGGATCGGTGCTCGAAGAGCTGACGGCCATTCGGACCGTGGCGGAGATGACCGAGGCCTTCCGCGACGAGGCGCGGTGCCGCTGGCTGGTTGAGGCGATGGTGTGGCCTAATGGACGGCTCTGCCCCGCCTGCGGCTCGCGGCGCTCGATCACCCTGGCGGGGCGCGACACGCGACGACGGTGCCGGCCGGGACTTTATCAGTGCTGCAATCCGGACTGCCGCTTCCAGTTCACCGTGACGACGCGAACCCCGCTGCATGGAACGAAGCTGCCGTTGCGGACCTGGCTCATGGGGCTGTGGTTCATCCTGCAATCGGACAAGGGCATTTCGTCCATCCGCTTGGCCGAAGCACTCGGCGTCAGCCAGCCGACGGCATGGCGGATGGGCCATGTTCTGCGGCTCCTGGTGTTGCGCGACCATCCGCTGGGCGGAACGGTGGAGATCGACGAGTTCCATTTCGGCGCCAAGCCGCGCCGGGATCACAACCCTCCCAAGTTGGGGCGTGGACGCAAGGGCCAGCCCCGCACGACGAAGACGCCAGCACTTGCGGTCGTTCAGCGGCCAAGCGGTCGGGAGCCGGGGACACCGGCGGGCGAAGCCCGTGCCGCCGTGGTTGCTGATCTGTCGCTCGACGAGGCTGAGCGGGTGCTGGAAGCCGCTGTCGATCCCGACGCGCACCTGATGAGCGACGAATGGAAGGCGTTCGTCGCCATCGGCAGCGCGTTTGCTGCGCACGATACGGTCCGCCATTCCCAGCGCGAGTATGTTCGCGGCGGCGTGCATGCCAATTCGGCCGAGGGCTTCAACGATCGTGTCCGGCGCACGATCGCTGGCGTCTTCCATCACATCAGCCCCGACCATGCTGACCTGTATTTCGGCGAGATCGGCTTCCGCTGGTCCCAGCGCACGGTGGCAGGTCAGGCCCAACGCCGAACCCGCAAAGGGCGGACGGTGATCCAAACCCTGTGGTCCCGTGTTCCCCCAGCGCTCCAGCTTCCCGCCGTCTTCCGTTATGCTGTTGGGCGCCAACTCCGGCGAACCAAGGACGGCGGGATCAGCATTCGCTCCGCCGTAGCTGTCTTTGGTTGATAATGGCGGCGTTGTTTACCTAACACCTATCGCGCTCTCCTCAAGCACAGCAGATGCTTCTCCATGATACCCGTCAGATGGGCAGCACACCTTCAGAGCGCGAGGTTTTCGACAGAGCAACGATGCCTTCCAGCCGTGCGGACAGGCGCCGTCCTGAAGCTCCTGCCGCCCTATAGCCCCGACTTCAACCCTTTCGAGATGGCCCTCTCCAAGATCAGGACACACCTCGGGAAAGCCGCCGCAAGGACGCTTCCCGAACTGTGGGATGCTACACGAGACGCCATCGACGGTGCGACGCCAAGCGATGGCCGAGCCTTCTTCACCGCCGCCGGTTACGAACCGGAATGATCGGAATCCGCTTTGGGATACACTTGAGCAATAGCCGAAGCCATTTCGGCCTCGGTGATCGTGGGAAAGGCTGCCTGCACTCCTTTCCTGGCCTCATCCTGACCGTACCCGGCCATGAACATCGCCAATATCAGAGCGCCGAAGTAGTAGTCTGCATGCAGCAAGATCATCTGCCGGCCGCAATCGGCAGCACTCATCCCAAGCGCCCGGCAATTTTCGATCAGATCGAAGGGGTCATAGGTCGGCGGAGCGAGCCGGCGGATGATCTCGTTCAACTGTTCGGAGGCAATCGACGGAAACGCCGCCCGCAGTGCAGTACGAATGTCGTCGGTACGGTATGCAGAGACATCCATCGCCTTGGCCAGGCCATAGGGAAGCAGGGGCGGGAAGGCCGTGATCACCTCCCGGCCGCAGGCAGCGGGATCGCCCTCTTTCTTGCGGTCGCGTACCATCCTGACCGGCCCTCCCGGCAGAGCGATCAAGGCGGTCGCCGGCGCGCTCAACGGGCTGCCAACAACCCGGTCCGCGTCGTCGGCAGGCAAGGCTTGCAGGGCGACCGTCCAGGCGTCGCCTTCGGCCTCCAAATTCAGCGACTTGCCGTAACGCTGATAACGCGTATCGGCCGCAGCGATCGTCTCGGTCACGCTCTTTCCGTCCGGGGTCGTCAAAAGTAGGAAATAGGCTTCCGCACCGGCGACAGTGTTCCACATGACACCGCAAGCCGTGGGAGAGCGCTCGACTTGCAGCAGAACGGGAGTGGCGAGCCGGACCAGGGCGGATGCGGCGGATTGCGCACTGGGAAGGGTTTGCTCGCCGCCTTTGGCGGTGACCGTCACTGAATACTCGCCGGCCGGTTCATCGGAGTTGAAGCTCAGCAGGGCCTCGGCAGCCGAGACGGTGACGCTGAGTGTCGCCGGCCCCACAGCGGTCACTGTATAGGACGTGGCCTGGGCGACAGCACTCCAGCGAACCTCCGCCGCAACATCGGGCGGATCGGAAGCCACGCTCCTCACAATGGTCAATCCGGTGGGAGCCGGCAGGCCGGTAAAGGGGACGACGGTCGACAGCGTACCGGCGACGGTCGAGGATTCCCCGTCGGGCGGCAATGCCTGAACCGCCAGCGTCCATGCTCCGCCGGCCGGTGCCGGCACCATGACCTCGCCGGACTGGGAATCACCCTCGGCAGCAACCACCGGCACCGCGGTAATTGTGCCGTCCGGCGCGGTCAGGATCAGCCGGTAGGAGCCGGCATTGGCGACGGTTTCCCAACTGGCGACGATCATGGCGGGCGCCGCGACATCGGCAGTGGTCTTCGCAGCGGCGATCAGCCCGGTGGGCGTGCCAAGCCGGATCAGAGTCAGCGGCTCGGACGGCAGGCCGGCGACGGTCCCCTCCTCCCCGGTTGCGGCGACGGTCACCACGTAATCGCCGGCCGGGTCGTCGGGACCGAAGGCCAGGGTGGTTTCGGCGGTGGTGACGGTTCGGCTCAGCATTACCGGCCCGGCGGCGGTCACCGTGTAGAAGGAAGCGCCGGCGACGGCCGTCCAGCGCAGGGCGACCGTGCCGGCGTCATCGACAGTGGCAGCCAGCCCCTCGGGGATGCCGAGGCGGGTCAGGGTCAGCGGCGCGGATGCCGGACTCGACACGGTTCCGGCACCGCCGGTGGCGACGACCGTCACCACATAGGCGCCGGCCGGTTCGTCCGGGCCGAAGGTCAGCGTGGCGGCGGTTGCCGGCCCGGTCTGTTGGAGCGTTGCCGGTCCGGCCGCGGTCAATGCGTAGGACGTGGCACCGTCGACGCCCGTCCAGGTGACCTCCAGGCTGGTGCCTCCGTCGGAAACGGTCGCTGGCCCGGCCACGAGGCCGGCGGGAGCGGCAAGATAGGTGACCGCCGTGGTCGCCGCCGGGCCGGTTCCGTGGTCGCCCGTCGCCGTGACGGTGATGGTGCAGTGGACGGGAAGGGCTTCCGGCCGGACGTCGAAGGAATGGGAGCGCGCCCGGTAATCCAACATGCCGCTGGCGGCAATCGGCTTGCCGTCCTGGCCGGAGAGGGTGGCCGTATAGCCTTGGGCGCCGCTGCTGGGCATCCAGCGGGCGGTGACCACCCCGCCCGAAACGGTGACGGCGAGGTTGCCCGGTGCGGCGGGCGGATCGCCGTCGGGACGGCTCTGGCTGCCGGCGGCGGCAAGGGCGGCGGCGATGGCCGGTCCCATCGCCGCGATGGCTGCGGCAGGACCGGCCGCGGTGGCGGCCGCGTCGGCCAGGGCGGCAAGGGCGGCGTCGACGGCAGCGTCCAGCGCCGCATCGACCAGCTTCTGGCAGATCAGGGTCGCGGCATACTCCGCAGCCTCCTTGCCGGCGAACAGCGCCAGGAACTTGGCGATCGATTCCGTGTCGTTCAGCAGGGCCTGGACGATCGATTCCGCAGCGCCCTCGATGGCCTTGCCAATGACCGTCCACAGGTAGTGCGGACTGGAGGAGTCCAGGCTGACACTGTTGGGAATGGGGATCACCAGCGCGTCCTTCAGCGTGACGGTGGCGAAGGCGTTGCCGTCGCAGGCCAGGCTGTAGGAAATGCTGAGGTTCAGGCTGAGGCCCCTGGTGCTGTCGGAGGCGAAGGTGGGAGACAGGGACCATGTCTGGCCCAGCAGCTTGTCGGTGATGATGTCGACGATCTTGCCGCAGATGCCGTTGCCGCCCTTCGCGCTGGACAACTCCTTCAGGGTGCTGAAGAAATCAATGATGTCCTCGACCGCCTCGAACACCGGCCAGTGATCGACCTTGAAACCCTGGTCGGCGCTGTAGCTGAAGGACAGCCGGTCGGATGCGTGCAGAAGCGGCAGGTAGTCGCGGGACGGGGAAAGGATGGTCTCGATCTTCAGCCTCCCGGCCGCGCTCTTTGTGGCGGCGACGGTCGCGTCGACGCCGAAGGATTCCTGGAAGAACAGCAGCGACCCGGCGAAGCCGAGCGATCCTGTCCTGCCCTTGGTGTTCAAGGACAGCACGGGGCCGAGACTGCGGTCGCCCTGCCGGGTGATCGACAGGACATAGATGTCGATCGGCTTGGCGATCTCGATCCTGGCGGTGACGCCCTCGTCGTTGACCAGGAGGGTACCGGCGATCTCGATGTCCTTCAGCAAGGTCAGGACGAACGAGGCGGCGACGTTGAAGCCCTCGCGGTAGGTGACGCTCCTCGGACCGCCGGGAAGCGGGCCGGCCGCGCCGGCGGGAGCCGGCAGCAGCGTCGGGGCTGTTCCGTCATGGGACAGCGTCAGGGTCAGCGGGTCCCGTGTCGCGTTGTAGTAGACTTGGCTGCCTGCCAGCAGGGTCAGGTCGACCAGATCGGAGGGCCAGGATGCGTTCTCGATGCACTGGTCGAACAGGGTGCTTATGGACGCCGACCGGGTGAAGACGACGCTGGCCAATGTCGGCTTCGTGCCCTCCAGATACAGGAGACCGGTGAATTGGAGGCTGGCGAAATCGCAGTTGCCCCGCATCATGAACTTGGCGGCGCTCTTGTTCCGCCCGTACGGATAATGGAGGTTGAAGCGGAGGCCGGTGAACGAGATGTTCGGAAAACCGCCATCGAACAGCGAGGCGAGATCGACGTTCCCGACCGCTGCGATATCGGCGGTGACGACCTTCCTGGCGCTGTCCGACTGGATGTCGCCGGTGAAGGTGAAGTGGCTGCCGAACAGGGAGACGTCGAGCGAACCGCTGACGGAGAGCTTTTTCCCCTCCACGATGCTGTAGGTGACGGCGATGTCGCGGAAGGTGAAAATGTCGAACAGGCTGACCGAACCATCCAGTCTGGCGGTGTAGAGCGCATTGCGGATGGCGGTTGCGGCCTTGGTGTCCTTGGCGAAGGTCGCCGACAGGGATATCGAGCTCGCCTTGGAAATTCCGATGTCGGCGATGCTGTAGAACAGGCCGCCGTCGGCATCGGGATCGGTCAGCGCGACCGTCAGCCAGAAGGACGTGGTGCCGGTGACCGGCCGGGTGACAGCCGCGACGGAGGCGGGAACCGGCGACTGGGGAAAGGCGCTTCGCAGGGTGGTTTCCGGAGAGCCGCCGCCGGTGGCGGAAAAGGTGAAGAAGCCCGCCGAGGATACCTTGAGGAAAACCCCGTCCAATTCGAGATCGAAGGCTTCGTCCAGCAATTCGACGATGTCGAGATCTCTCATTTCGGCATAGATCAGGCTGTGTGACTTCGATATCGACAATTTGCAGACGGTCGACGCTTCCAGTTTCTTGCTGAAAACCTTGAAAAACTGGAAGGTTGCGCTGATGCCGATCTGCATGGACGGGCTCTTTCCGCAAATTTTCAAACGAGGAGGCGGGTGTGCGGCAAGCGACCCGGCCGGATCGCGGGATCGATACGCCGCACAGGAACGCCGCAGAGAAACGCCACATCGGGATCGGATCGTGAAGAACCGGAACCGCTCCCGGGCGTGACTCCGACCGCCATGCAGGACGCTATGGCTTTACGGTTCTCAATTGCCCTCGATGGCTGCCGCCGCCTTGAAGGTCTTCTTGACCTTGTCGTATTCGCCTTCCGCCACCACCACGTTCAGGGATTGGACGATGTCGCCGGCAGCGGCGGTGATCAGATCCTGCGGCGGCGCCACCGCGACATAGACGAAACCGGAACCGCCGATGGCAACCGTCAGGACGCTCGCCTCCTTGTCGTCGCCGTCGGTCGCCGGCTTGCTGGTGACATCGAAGATGAAGGGACTGTCCTTGGTCGGTGTCGCGGCCGGAACGCTCATGCTGGCGTTGTAGATCGCATTACCGACCTTGAACACCGCGTTCAATTGGATATCGATCGACATTTCATTCTCCAGATCGGCATCTTGGCGTGTCATGCGCGAAAGCCAATGATGGTGTCGTTAACTTGATGGATCGACCGACCCATCACGACAAGAACATAGGTTGTTACATCCAGTAATAGCAATGATCATGTTGTATCAACTTTTTTGATGAAAAATAAATAAGCAATACAATTTAATAATATAGCTGGGCACCTCGGAACATCCGTGGCGGTGTCAGCGGCGCCCTCACGTTCAGGCCTCACCGTGGAAATGCAGATCAGCAAAACGGCGCCATGACCATGCCCAATGATCGCCGCCATACCGGCTTCCGCTAGCTCGACGAGGCCTTTGCGTCGGTGGTAGGCCAGCGAGCAGGGCAGGAGGAGACTGCAAGGGTGGAGTGCCTTCTTAACCTGAGACGCGTCATCCTGTGTGGTTCAGCGCCTCGGCGGGGGAAAATTGGGCAACCGTAATGATGGAATGTTCACATTGGGAATCGTCCATCGAAGGAGCGCAGGGGACCAGCCGAAGCCGGGAACGGTCATTCAGGGGATGCTGGACCGTGGGCTGCTGGAGTTGCGGGATGACGGTAGCCATTGGCTGCGGGCTCGCTTTACCGAGGCTGGCCTCGCTGCCTTGCGGCACATGGCCGAGGATGCACGCGCCCTGCCACCGGCGGAATACCAGCATGTTCTGGACGAACTCGGAAGTGGGCAACGGGCAGAGGTAGAGCACGGCTGAGTTCACGTTCATACCGCGTTCTCAGATCCCGGGCAATTTGAGCACATTCGTGTAGTGCCCCCCTCTATGCAGCCCGCCAAGCGCTCGCAGCTCCCCAGCCGCCGGTCGATCTCGGCCAGCAGCAGGATGCCAGCGTCGGAGGTGAGATGGCCGCCATCGAAGGCGGCGATGACCGGCTTGCCGGCAACCGGCGCCAAGCCGGGCAGAACCCCGGTACACTCGGCCACGGCGGGCGTGAACTCCGTTGATCCGTGGTGAGACTGCTTCAGCACCAGAATCATACAGGAAGTCAGCGGCTTAAACTCGCGCCCGCCGCCCCAGCTTCAGCTCTGGTGAGTTATCCGGGCTAATCGCCGACGAAGTTGGTCAATGGCACGTTGGAACACTGCCGGATCATCCAGTGCCCGAGAGAGAACGATCGCCCCCTGAATGGCGAGAACGGCGTCTTCGGAGAGGAGGCGCGCCTGTTCAGCGTCGCGGCCTTGCCGAACGAGCGCCGACTGCAACGCGTCTACCCAGGCTACGAAGTAACCCCGGATCGCTTGCGCGAAGAGATCACGCGTGTTGGCGACAGCCAAAGCACCGACGAGACAGACGCGCCTGCCCGACCTGAAGTATTTCGCAGTTTCATCGAGCATCGCAGCGATGGAGGCATCGGCATCGGTCCCGTCTCGCAGGGGGGAATAGACGGAATCCTCGAACCATTGCTCAATCTCGGCAAGCACAGCCTGCACCATCTCCTCCTTCCCATTCGGGAAGAAGTGGTACAAGCTGCCCTTGCCTAGGCCGGTGGCCTTGCTGATCAAGGCAAGGCTTGCACCTTCGTATCCATGCTCGCGAAATACTTCGGCCAAGCTGGCAATGGCGTCGGATCTTTCGGCGACCATGCGGGCCATGATTAGAGACTCAGATCGCTGAGGCCGGGATGATCATCCGGACGGCGGCCGAGCGGCCAATGGAACAAGCGATCACTTTCAGCAATTGGCATTTCGTTGATGCATGCGTGGCGGTGCGCCATCAGGCCGTCCTCTGCGAATTCCCAGTTCTCGTTACCATACGCGCGGAACCACTGCCCGTTGTCGTCGCGATATTCGTAGGCGTACCGTACAGCGATGCGGTTGCCGGTGAAAGCCCAGAGCTCCTTGATGAGGCGGTACTCATGCTCCTTGTTCCACTTACGTGTCAGAAATGCCTGCGCCTCTTCGCGGTTGGTCGCGAATTCGACGCGGTTCCGCCAGCGGGTGTCGACCGTGTAGGCGAGAGCGACCTTGGCGGCGTCGCGGCTGTTCCAGCCGTCCTCGGCCAGACGAACCTTTTCGATAGCAGTTTCGCGGGTGAACGGGGGAAGAGGAGGACGTGACATGTTGATTTTCCTCTGCAAATCTATGATTTTACCGATCAGTCAAGTCTTGACTGATCGGTACAGTATCTGCGGTGATTCTGGGTGTCAACGTGTTTTTGCGCTGTCGCGAAACTCTTGAAGGGCGTTTCTCCTGGCTCGAACCGCGAGCTCTATACGTTGAAACAGCCAGCGTTGACCGCCACGGAGGAACTCGTCGCCCTCGCTCCGGACGCCCCTGCTGCTTGTCCGGAAACCCGTGGCAATGCGGACACTCTGGTTCAGGCGGATCGGAGTGTCGCGAAAAGGAGCGGCCGGGAGCGTCCGGCCGCTGTCGCGAAAAGGGCGGTAAGGCCAGGCGCCGCCGGCGCTGAGGGGGCCGACCAGGCTGCTGGCCACCAAGCCGGCTGATCGGCCGCGCCCTCGATGTCGGTCAGCGCGCCGGCAGACGTCGCCTCCACCGCCGCACCGGAAAAATCCTGCACAGCGTAGCGATGCACGGCGTAGACTCTGCCGGGGGGCAGAAGATGACCCTCCACTCTATTCAAGGAAGTCAGTAGGCCCAATGCCACCCTCCAGGCCCCGCGTACCAGTGCCGCGACCGAATTTCAGCAAGTCCCGCCCCGCCGCTGCCGCTTCGGCCGGGGTTCGACCAGCACCCGTCCGTGTGAATGGATCAGCGCTTCAAAAACAAACTCAGTGGCTCACCCGCGCGGCCGATGCCGAACGCACCGGAGATGGCGTGGAGGCTGAACTGTGTCGGCAATATGCGGAGCACTGGTTCCGCGTATCGCGGGGAGAGGATTGAGGGAGATGAACCGGTGAGCGACATCACCTTGACGCCGCGAGAGCGGGCTCTGATCCGTAACGAATTCATGGTGCGCTTTGGGCAGGCACCGCGGCTGGAGAGCGGCATCTTGGTGAAGCGGTGGGCCACCGGGCCGAACAAGGGGCAGCCGAAGCCGGGAACGGTCATTCAGGGGATGCTGGAGCGTGGGCTGCTGGAGTTGCGGGATGACGGTAGCCATTGGCTGCGGGCTCGCTTTACCGAGGCCGGCCTCGCTGCCTTACGGCACATGGCCGAGGATGCACGCGCCCTTCCACCGGGCGAATACCAGCATGTTCTAGACGAACTCGGAAGTGGGCAACGGGCAGAGGTAGAGCACAGCTGAGCTCACGTTCACGCAGCGTTCTCAGATCCCGGACAATCTGCGCATTCGATTTTGCGCATTTTGGGATCGCCGTCTCGGTTAGGAGGCGGTTCACAAGTCCAGTAGCGGAGCGGTGTGACGGGGATTACGGCGCGTAGCAGGCGACGTCGACGAGCCGTCGGAGGAGCGGTGGCGGTGTTCTGAGCATGTCGCCCTCCGCGGGCGACATGACGGCCTGTTCGAACCACAGGTGCTGGCGCAAACGGGCCAAGGTGTCGGCGAAGGTGGGCGCTGGTTTCGGATACCAGATGGCGCGCCGGGGCGAGAGAGCGAGGCGGTCGGCATTCTGATGGACGTACAGCGTGATCAACGAGTAGAGGCCAAACAGCAGCGGGGCGGTGCGGAAAACCGCCGGGTCCGCCCACTGTCGCTGGGTTTCGATGCCGAGATGGGCCCGGCTCTCTTCGTACGTCGTCTCCATCGCCCAACGGCGGTTGAACCATTCCAGGACGGTGCGTGGCGGCACCGACAGGTCGGTGCACAGAAAGGCTTCCGGATCGCGCCGGCCATCGGGATAGCGCACCATCACCCAGAGGATGGGCACGATCGGCTTGCCCTGGTGGTGCCACAGCGCCGTGCCGGAGGCATAGTCGATCCAGCCGCCGGAGCGCCACCGGGTTCGGCTTGGTTGGACGGCCCGGCGCCAGATCGTTGCCTTGTCCGTCAGACGGGACCGCAAGCTGGGCTGGCGGGCGCCCTTCATTACCTGCCGCAAGCTCAAGGGCGGGTCTGGTGGCGGATCGAACAGGCGCGCATCCAGGCGCAGCCGGGTGATCGCGACCATGTGCGGGCTGACGGCGTCGAGTAGCGTCAGCGCGGCGAATTCGCCATCCATGACGGCGACCAGTGGCCGGTCCGGCAGCCAGCGGTGCAGGCGCAGCAGGATTGCCCGGGCCCAGGTGGTGGTCGGCCGGTAATGCCGGCCCTGTGCCTCACACCAGGCACGGCTTGGCACCAGTGCGCTCAGCACTGGCAGCCCCCAAATGCGGCCGGCGAATGGAACCTAGACCAGCAGCATGGCGGTCATCCAGCGCAATCCGCGGCTGGTGACCGTCTGCTCCGTCGAGGACCGGACGGAGTCGAAGCAATGACTGGCCGGGCGAACATGGGCTCCCCGGCGCCGTTCAAGGGTGTGATCGATACCGATGACGATCGGGCCGTCCGGGACGAAGGCGCTGACCAGGGCGTTCAGCAAGGTGCGTGCAAGCTTCAGCCCCGACGAGCGGTTCCGGTTGAGCACGCGGTGAAAGGCAGCGAAGCCGGGGTCGTCGGCCAAGCCGAGGGTGCGCAGCAGGTTGGCGACGGTGCGGGGACCAACCGCCAGCACCGCACCGACCGCGAGCGCGGCCACCGTCGATCGGGTGCGCCCCGAGAAGGCGACCAGATAGGGCCACAGCCAAGCTACAAAAGTCGGAGGAAGGGGAACGGCGATGTGTGCCATAGGGCACCCGTGGTGTCATCGGACATTGACCTGCCAACAACCTTTCGCCAACGGAATTGCGACGCCCGCACAGGACAGGACAAGCGTCCCAAAATGCGCAAAGTCGAAGCGCACTTTCGTGTAGTGATCCCGAGAAGCCGAAATAATGGAAGGAGGCATTGACCGACAGGATGATCGGCGCGTGCTGCGGTCCGACGATCCCGATCAGCCGCGCTTGCTGGCCCGGAAAAAAGGCCCAGGCGGCAAAGCCCCAGACCATGATTCCTGCGAAGGCGGGCGCCAATGCCAAAGCCGGCGGCAGCAGGTCCGCGGTCAACGACAGGCTCGCCAGTGCCAGCGAGACCGGCGGCAGGGTCAGCGCGACGATGCGGGCGCCGCCCAGCCGGTCGGTCAGCCGTCCGCCCACCGCCAGCCCGGCGAAGGCCGACAGGCCCCAGGCGAACAGGGCGAAGCCGACTGCCGCCCCCTCCAGCCCGGTCACCCGTTGCAGGTAGGAGGCGATGTAGGGGTAGACGGTGAAGGGGCCCATCGCCCACAGCGTGGTGACGTGCAGGGGCCGGCGCACCGCCGGATTCTTCAGCGCCCGCAGCCGTTCGCCCAGCCCGGCCACCGGGGCGGCAGCGCCGATGGCCCGCGGCAGGCCGAAGAACAGACCGACCGCCGCGGCGACCGACAGAACGGCGACGCCGACGAAGGTCATGCGCCAGCCGAGCGTGTTGCCGACCAGCGCTCCGAGCGGTACGCCGAACACGATGGCGAGGCTGAGGCCGCTGGTGACGATGGACAGGGCGCGGCCCCGCTTCGACGGCGACACCAGCACCCCGGCCAGCGCATAGGGGTTGGGCACGAACAGACCGGCCGCCATCGCCAGCAGAACCCTGGCCGCCATCAGCCCGCCATAGCTGTCGGCAGCGGCGGCCACGATGCTGGCGGCGACGAAGGCCAGCATCGTGGCGATCAGCAGCAGGGCCGGCCGACGTTCCCTGTCAGGTCGGTCAGCACCGGCGAGCTTGCCGCGTAGGTCAGCGCGAAGACGGAAACCAGCTGGCCCGCCGCCTGTTCGCTGACCGACAGGTCGGTGGCGATGTCCGGCAGGATCGCCGCGATCATGAAACTTTCGGTCCCGACGGCGAAGGTCCCGAGCGCCAGCCAATAGAGCGGCGCATAGGAATGAAGGGTCATGGGGGTCATGGGGAAGTCCTGTGCGGGGCCATTCCGGCCGGCGCGGGCGTCCGGACGCTTGCCGGGGAAGCCCGTGCCCTGTCGAAGGACAGCTTGCGGAGAATGGCGGATGTCCGAAGCTTAGGCCGTGCTTTCTGTGGCGCAAATGTCGAGGAAGCCACCTTTCCAGACATTCACGCTGTGCAGGGTGTCTCCGCGATCAGACCCCGATCCTCGTCTTCACCAGTGGAAGGCTGCGGATGCGTTGGCCGGTCAGCGCCGCCACGGCATTCACCACCGCGGGCGGCACGCCTGGCAGGCCGGGTTCGCCGACGCCGCCCATCGGGGCGCCGCTTTCCACGATCTCCACATGAACCGCGGGCATGGAGCGGCGCGACAGGATCGGGTAATCGTCGAAATTGTGCGACTGGCGCGCGCCGTCCTTGTAGACCATTTCCTCGAACAGGGTGGCCGACAGGCCGAGGGCCACGGCGGACTCCACCTGGGACTTGACGATGGCCGGATTGACGATGCTGCCGGGATCGAAAGCGACCCAGACATTGTGGACCCGCGTCTCGCCACCCTCGGCCGAAACCTCGGCGATGGTCGCCGTCTCCGACCCGAAGGGGGAGGCCATGGAGACGCCGCGTGCCCGCCGCACGCCATCCACCTCGTAGGGACCGCGCTTCCAGCCGCCGGACATTGCCGCCACGGTCTCCAACAGCTTGCGATGGCGGGGCTTGTCCTTCAGCAGTTCCATCCGCAGGGCGAAGGGATCCTGACCGCCGGCATCGGCGATCTCGTCAAGGAAGCCTTCGTAGAAGAAGTCGTTCATCGAATGGCCGACGGAGCGCCAGAAGGCGATGGTCACCGGATGGGGGAACTTCACATACTCCATCGCGCGGTTGGGGATGGCATAGGGCTTCCCGGTGATGCCTTCCACCGCCGAACTGTCGACCGGATCCTTGAACACCGCGCCGAACCAGCGGCCGAGCGGCCCTTCGCCCACCGTGCGCGCCTGGATGGCGGTGGGGCGCCCGTCTGCGCCGATTGCCGCGCGGAAGCGGCTGAAGCTCAGCGGCCGCAGGGCATCCATGCGGAACTCTTCCTCCCGCGACCACAGCATCTTCACCGGCCGGCCGGTCGCCTTCGCCAGTTGGATCGCCTGGAGGAAGGGATTGGCGCCGCCATAGAGGAAATGCCGGCCGAAGAAGCCGCCCAGCATCGGCGAATGCAGGATGACCCTATCCGGCGCCAGACCGGCCGCCTGTGCCGCCACCGACTGGAACAGCTCCGGCATCTGGTTGGGCACCCACAGCTCCAGCGTGCCGTCCGGGTTGAAGCGCGCCATCGAGGAGGGCGGCTCCAACTGTCCGTGGGCCAGATAGGGGGCGTCGTACTCCGCCTCGATCACCTTGGCGGCGCCGGCGAAGGCCGCGGCGGCGTCGCCTGCCGTTTCCGCCGGAAGCCCGGCCTGCGTGGCGGATTTCAGCGCGGTCAGCAGCCCGTCCGACGCATAGTCGGCGGCCACCGTGTCGAAGCCCGAGGCGGCGGGGGCGGACCAGCTCACCGACAGCGCCTCCACCGCTTTGCGGGCGCGCCACCAACTGTCGGCGGCCACCGCCACAGCGCCCGGCAGAGTATGGACGGAATGCACCCCCGGCATCGCGGCCACAGCGGTTGCGTTGGCGATGGACTGCACGATGCTGCCCTGGTTCGGCGCATGCTGGGCCGCGGCATAGAGCATGCCCTCCAGCTTCTGGTCGATGGCATAGACCGCCTTGCCCGTCGATTTCGCCCGCAAGTCCAGCCGCGCCATCGGCTGGCGGATATAGCGGAAGCTGGCCGGATCGCGCAGCGCCACGTCGTCGCGCGGCGGCAGGGCGAGGGCGGCGTGAGCCAACTCGCCATAGGACAGCCGCTTGCCGCTGGCGGCATGGATGACGAAGCCGTCCTCCGTCGTCAGGCTCTGCGGCTTGACCTTCAGTTTCGTGGAGGCTGCGCGGATCATCATGTCGCGGGCGGTGGCGCCGATCCGGCGCATCAGCGGGTAGCTCGACCGGGTGGAAAAGCTGCCGCCGGTCATCCGCAACCCGTTGATGACGGCGTAGTCGGGACCCGGCGGCGCGCATTCGACGGTGAAGCGGCCGGGATGGACGTCCAACTCCTCGCCGACGATCTGGGCCATTCCGGTGCTGATGCCCTGGCCGCCCTCGACGAAGGGACTGAGCAGGGTCACGCCATTGTCCTTGCCGATGATCAGGAAGGCCGGGATGCGGCTGCCCGGCTTGATGGCGGCGGCGGTCTGTGCACGTGCCGGCAGGGCCGGCAGCAATGCGCCCAGCACCAGCGCGCCGGCCCCGAAGCCAAGGAAGGCGCGGCGCGACAGGTTGGAAACGCTATCCGGTTTCATCAGCGCGACGGCCGACTGCGCCTCGCTCCGGATGTAGAGCGCAGCGGTGGTGCCGGAGGAGGCCAGGGCGGAGGACGGAATCGGGGCAACGGTGAGCAGGCGGTCCATGATGCGTTCTCCTCTCAGCGGGCGGCCTGCCGGATGGCGGCGGCGATGCGGTTGTAGGTTCCGCAGCGGCACAGGTTGGTCATCGCGTCGGCGATGTCGCCGTCGGTCGGGTTGGGCGTCTGCTTCAGCAGGGCGGTCGCTGCCATCACCTGCCCGGACTGGCAATAGCCGCATTGCGGCACCTGGGCGGCGACCCATGCCTCCACCACCTTGCGGCCGACGGGATCCTCCTCGATGGCGTCGATGGTGCGGATGTCGGCGGTGCCGACGCTCTCCACCGGCACCTGGCAGGAGCGGGTGGCGGTGCCATCGATCATCACGGTGCAGGCGCCGCACTGGGCGACGCCGCAGCCGTACTTCGTTCCGGTCAGTCCCAGCGTATCGCGCAGGATCCAGAGCAGCGGCGTGTCGTCTTCCACCGCAACCTGATAGGCACGGCCGTTGACGTTGATTGTGGTCATGACGGTCTCCATGGGCGGACCCGGTTTGCTGACCTCTATTCTTGCGCTCGGTTTCGCGCTCCCGCATCCATCCCTAGGTATTAGGAGTCACAAACTCTTGTATATTGAATGACTGAAATCATCAGAATGCCATAAATTCAGACAAATTTGCAATCTTTCCAATAATTTACTATAGCTTACCAAAGCCATGCGGCATCGCTGCGCTACCAATTCAGGCGACGATGGCTAGGGATTTGGATTGATGGGCTTTCTGCACTCCGATCTCTTCGAGATATCTCCCATCTCGATCCTGTGCGAGGATCGGTCTGGGGTGAAGCGAGCCGTCGACGAGGCGATTGCCGGCGGCGTGACGGATTTCGACCGCTTCCTGGACGACAACCCGCAATTCTTCTTCGACGTGCGGCGGTTCCACCGCATCCTCGATGCCAACCGCATGGCACTCGACCTGCTGGGATTCCAGGACAAGGACGCCTTCCTGCAGGAATCGCGGGTCAGGTTGCCGGCCAACCCGGCCAGCAAGGCCCAGGTGCTGAAGGCGATGGTGCGCGGCGGGACCGTCTGCCAGGCAGAGCGAGTGCTGCACACCGGGGACGGCCGTGTCGTCCCCATCCTGTGGCGCGCGCGCCTGCCGGGCGGCGCCGCCGATCCGGAGGCCTATGGCCGCCTCCATTTCTTCGCCGTCGACGTCACAGAGCCTAAGCGGGTGCAGGAGGCGCTGATGGCCGCCCAGGCCAACCTCAGCCATGCCGGGCGCCTGTCGCTGGTGGGAGAGCTGGCGGCGTCGCTGACGCACGAGGTGTCGCAGCCGTTGGTCTCCATCGCAGGCCACGCTGCGGCGGCGACGCGCTGGCTGGCCCGCGATGTCCCGAACCTCGACGAGGTGGCGACCAGCCTGAACCGTATCACCGCCAGCACCCGGCATGCGGTGCGGGTCGTCGCGAAGATGCGGTCCTTCGCGCGGTGGGGCGAACTGGTCGCTACGCAGATTGCGGCCCTGCTGCAACAGCACCATCTGCAGGCTGAAGCCGTCCATGTCCTGCAGGTTCAGGTCGGTGATCAGACAAGCGGCCTCGCCTTCGTAAGCGATGAAGTCCTCCGCCGAGGCAAAGGTGCGCACCCGCATCCCGACCGAGCGCAGGAAGTTGTCGAGGCTTCCCCGGATGCTTTCGTCATCGTCGACGACACAGATGGTGGGAACACTCTGCACGACATCGCATTCCAGCCTCGCTCCGGCTTGCCAACCGCCGGCGTTGCGAGCGTTCCATTTCAACAACTGGAGCGGTTTGCGCCATCCATACCTGCGTATAGGTTGACCTCCGCCGCGGACCCCGCGAAGCCGGATGCGGCCCTGCGGGGTCCGGTGGGCAGTCAGGCCTTGAAGAAGGCCAGCAGGTCGGCGTTGATGATTTCCGCATGGGTGGTCGCCATGCCGTGCGGGAAGCCCTTGTAGACCTTCAGCGTGCCCTTCGGCAGCAGCTTGGACGACAGCAGGGCGGAGTCGGCGATCGGCACGATCTGGTCGTCGTCGCCGTGCATCACCAGCACCGGGATGTCGATCTTCTTCAGATCCTCGGTGAAGTCGGTTTCCGAGAAGGCCTTGATGCAGTCGTAATGCGCCTTGGTGCCGCCCATCATGCCCTGACGCCACCAATTGTCGATGACGCCCTGCGAGACCTTGGCGCCGTCGCGGTTGAAGCCGTAGAAGGGGCCGGAGGGGATGTCGCGGAAGAATTGGGCGCGGTTGGCGGCGAGCGCCGCGCGAAACCCGTCGAACACCTCCAGCGGCAGGCCACCGGGGTTGGCCTCGGTCTTGACCATGATCGGCGGAACGGCGCCCAGCAGTGCCGCCTTGCCGGCCCGCGCGGTGCCATGGCGGCCCAGATAGCGCGCGACTTCGCCGCCTCCGGTCGAATGGCCGACATGGAAGACATTTTTCAGGTCCAGCCCGGCAACGACGGCCAGCACGTCGTCCGCATAGCTGTTCATCTCGTTCCCGGTCGCCGTCTGGGTCGAGCGCCCATGCCCGCGCCGGTCATGGGCGACGACGCGGTAGCCGTGGTTCAAAAAGAACAGCATCTGGGCATCCCAATCGTCGGCGGTCAGCGGCCAGCCATGATGGAACATGACGGTCCGGGCGTCGCGCGGGCCCCAATCCTTGTAATAGATCGACGCGCCGTCCTTGGCCGTGACGAACCCGTCTTCGGTCTTGCCGTTGGTCATCGTCCGTTTTCCTTCGGGTTTGTGGGTGGGGTGGCTGCCGGCGGGCTGACGCTCGGCCGCGGCGGCGCTGCCGGCGGCTGCGATGGCGGCGCCGGCAACAGCGGCGCCAACCGCGCCGACGATCAGGGTACGGCGGGCGGCGCCCGCCGCCGGCAGCGGCGTGGAGTCTTCGGATTGCATCGTCAATATCCCCTGTCTGTGCGTCAACGGTTCGTCGGATGGGCGCCGCGGAACGCCGGTGACTACAATGGCTACCGGAATTTAACCCTTTTCAAAGCTATCCCTAGGTATTAACAATCAATGAATGGAAATAGCCGGCATTGAAACAACGCGTATCCGATAGTTTCATGTCTCGATTTGCGGTAATGTTACAGAAAGAGACAGCGCTTTCTCCATTCGATATCCCAAATTGGAGGTTCTCCTTTTCTGGATGGCTGCTGATCGAATTCCCATGAGCGATTTTCTCTTTTTCGGTCGCCGTCCATCCAGGCTCCGCCCTTTTTGGATCGCGGAGGCAGGAGTCAGGCCATGACGTCATCGGGCATCGATGCCGGCGACCCGCGCGCGCCGTCGCCTCGGGCCACCATCCTGGCCCTGTCGGTCGGCAACGCGCTGGAGCTCTACGACTTCACCATCTACAGCTTCTTCGTGCTGACCATCGGCAAGCTGTTTTTTCCGGTCCAATCGGCCTTCGGGCCGCTCCTGCTGGCATTGCTAACCTTCGGGATCGGCTTCATCGTGCGGCCGCTGGGCGGGATCGTCATCGGCGCCTACGCCGACCGGGTCGGGCGCAAGCCGGCGCTGGTCCTGACCATCGCCCTGATGGCGCTGGGCACGCTGCTGATCGGCGTGTGTCCGACCTATGCGCAGATCGGCGCCGCCGCTCCGATCGTCATCCTCGTCGGCCGCATCCTGCAGGGCTTTTCGGCCGGTGGCCAGATCGGCGTGGCGACGACCATGCTGATGGAGTTGGGACGCCCTGCCGGCCGCGGCCTGCGCGTCGGCTGGCAGATGGCGAGCCAGGGGGCGGTGGCGCTGCTGGGCGCGCTCAGTGGCTATCTGCTGTCGACACACCTGACGGCCGGCGCGCTGGAGACATGGGGGTGGCGCATTCCCTTCATCGCCGGTCTGCTGATCGTGCCGGTCGGCCTCCATCTGCGCCGGCTGCTGCCGGAAACGGTGAAGCCGTCGTCCGACCGCGAGGCCGTCCTGAAGGAATTGCTGTCCCGTCATCGGGCCAAGCTGCTGATCGGCATCCTGATGATCATGGGCGGCACCGCTTCCACCTACGTCAACATCTTCTACATGCCGACCTATCTGATCCGGATGATCGGGCTGCCGCCGCAGACCGCCTTCCTGACCGGCTGCGTCGCCGGGGCGACCATGCTGGCGATAGCTCCGCTGGCGGGACTGCTGTCGGACCGCCTCGGACGTCGCCGTCCCTTCGTCGTCTGGACCGCGCTGGCAAGCGCGCTGCTGACCTATCCCGCCTTTTGGGTTCTGTCCCACATCGCCAGCATTCCGGCGGCGCTTGCGGTGGTCGGGCTGCCGATCGCCTTCAACGCGGTCGGGGCGGGATCCTGCCTGGCTTCTGCTGATGGAGAATTTTCCGGCCCGCGTCCGGGCGACCTGCCTGTCGATCGTCTACAGCATCGGGGTGTCGGTGTTCGGCGGCTTCGCCCAGTTTATCGTCACCTGGCTGATCGGCGTCACCGGCGACCCCATCTCCCCCGCCTGGTACGTCTCCGCCTGCGCGGCCGCCACGCTCTGCGGTGCATTGCGGATGCGCGAGGCTGGACCGCCGCGCCAGTCCGGCGCGCTGTCCGGTCCGGAGCTTTCGGCCGGATGAATGCTCTCCGGCAGGGGACGGACAGCGGATCCGGTCAGGCCAGCCCGGCGGCGATCGCCGCCGGCAGAATGGCGGTCAGGGCCAAACTGTCGAACGCCCAATCGAGGTGAGCCGAGCGCACTCTCGCGCGGCGGCCCTGATCTCCGGCCAGTTCCGAAAGGATCCGGACCGCATCCGCCTCGTCGGTGAAGGTCAGGTCATCCTCATGCGGGCCGAACAGCCGGGCGGTGTCGGTGTGCCGCCAGCTCACCAGCAACCCGTCCCGTTTGAGGATCTCCAGCGTCCTCGGGAAGATCGCGGTGTCGTAGGCGAGGCTGCCGAAATCCAGGCAGGCGCCCGCGGCATGGTAGGCGTTCCGCGGCAGGGGCGAGATCGGTCCGGCATCGATTCCGAACCGCTCCCAGCCATTTCCCCACAGAGCGAAGACTTCGCCGAAGCCGCTCCGAAGGGCGGCGGCGAAGCGGCGGCGGTTCTCCACCGCAAAGGCGATGGTGAAGGCACGGTTGAAATCGAGTGTCCAGGCCGGGTCTGCCGACCGGTCCGCCAGCCCGCAAAGGTCCATTGCCTCCAGCCGGTGCAGCCTCGGCTGCTCCATCATCGCGGCGGACACGGCGTCCGCATCGCGCTGCACAGCAGGGGCAACCCGCTCGCGACCGGATTCGATATGGTCCGGCCAACCTTGCCCCAGATAGAGGAAACGGTTCCGCACCGCTGCCTCGGCATCCTTGGCATCCGATTGCCCCTTCATCGCGGCATAGGGATGGCGCCGCAGGCCGGGCGTGTCGAGCGACATCCAGCGCTTGTACAGATCGACCGAACCGTCGTGCGCAGGGCTCGTGTAAATCCAGCGATGGAGTCCCAGCGGTTCGTGGAACACCCGTGTCAGGCCGAGCCGGACCGACTGTTCCGCCGATCCCCGGCACATGCACCACATGGAGATACCGTTCTCCGCCATCCAGCGGTCGGTTTCGCGGATTTCCTCTGCCGAGCGGGCGCCGATCTCCTCCAGCGGATGCTTCAGACAGATGTGGATGACGGCTGGCCTTGCGCCGAAACCGGCGATGTAGGCGCACAGCATTTTGACCGTCGGACGGGGAATTTCGAACAGGTTCAGAACGAACAGGGCGTCGATCCGCCGGTCGATCACATCCTGCGAGATGTCGGGCAAGGCAAGCACCGACTCATGGCCGAGATCAACCAGCGCCGCATGGATCGACCACAGGATTTCGGAGGTGCCCTGTCCGCAGAGAAGAAAACGCATGCCCTACCGGTTCCTGAACAGGGTGACCGCCTCGTCCAGGTAGGCGGCGAACTGTGTCACGTCGTTGCCTTCCCGCTCCACCACCGCGAAGCGGGCACGGGCTTCCTGCCGCGCGGCGGCAAGCAGCGCCGGATCGGCGGCCAGTTCGGTGGCGCGGGCGATGAAGGCATCCGCATCCGCAACCAGGAAGGCCGGGCCGGCCACACTTGCGACGTCGCCGCCGCCAAAGGACAGCACCGGCACTCCGGCAGCCAATGCTTGCGCCGCCCCGGCGCCGCCGCCGGTGCGGCGGGGATTGAGGAATAGGTCACAGACCGACATCAGCGCTTCCATGCGCTCGACATGGCCGAGACAGAGCAGCCTTGCGGCGTGGCGGTTGCCGGACAGCCGCCCGGGCAGGGAGTCCACCCCGCCGGCGAACAGCACCAGCGCTTCCGGAATCCTGTCCAGCACATGTTCCAGCATGTCCAGGAACCCGCCATCGACTTCCGCATCCAGGCGGTTGCCGACCACGATGCAGACGAATGCCGTTTCCGGAATGGAGACGTCCGCGCGCGTCGTGCTGTCGCCGGTACGGTGCAGCGACAGGCCGAAGCGGAAAGGCCGCCAGGACCGGGCAAGCCGCCCCTCGCCGGCCGGCGGCTCGCTGCTTCCGAAATCCAGCAGGATGTCGGCGAGCGAGACGGTCTGGCCGGTGGTGGTGGGAATGCACAGCAGCGGGCGCACGCCCTCCAGCAGGTCGGCGACGGTTACCGAGCCGCCGAAGGCGATCACGAGGTCGGGGTCGAAGGCTTCCACTGCCGACAGGAGGCCGCTCAGCTTGGCGGCGGAAAGGCCGGGTTCGGTGGAGGACAGCAGGCGAAAGGTTCCGGCTTCGAATTGGATCGTTTGTTCGCCTGACAGCCTCTCCTCGACGGCGGCGGCGAAGGGCGGGACGAAGGGGCTGTGATAGCGGTCCGGCATCATGTTGGTGTTCAGCACCAGAACCTCGCGGCCAAGATCCCGTTGCAGCCGGCCTGCGAGCAGCAGCAGGTCGCGCGATGGCTGATGCTGGTCGGACAGGAACTGGTTGGTCACGACCACGATCCTGCCCGTGTCCGGCCTCCCCGCCGGCCGGGCTGCCGGAGCCAATCCCAGCCTTATGGACATCTGCCGCAGGAAGCGTTCGTAGAAGGGAAGGAGCCGGCCTGCCACGAAATCCGGAACCGATGCCATGTCCATGCGCATCAGGAACAGCTGGCGCTGCATCGACCAGTAGATTTGGTTGATGCCCTCCAGCGGTGCCAGATCCAGGACATTGTCCAGCATGTCCAGAATGCGCAGGTACCTGTGCAGATCGCCGGAAACATGGGCGAGCGCCGATTCCCGCAGGATGGGGTCAAGACCGGCGGTCGCGGCGTCCAGCGTCTCCATCGCTGCGGCGTCGTTTCCCAATCCCGCCGCCCTTGCGGCCTCGCAGCATTCCGAAATTGCCTTCAGCGCCTCACCGGTTCCAGTTGGCCCCTGCAGATGGGCGATGAGTCCGTTCAGGATGGCGGCACGGGAGCTGGCATCTTGCATCGCGAGAAGATCCCGGTTGAAAAAGAAGATGGGCCGGTGCCTGTCCAAACCGGAAGGCGCCAGCGAATGTTTGTTCTACCTATAAGGGCGAGGGCCAGAGAGGGATTGTCAAGCTGCCAGTAGGGCGAATCGGGATATTTCCGATGTCTGGATCGTGGGCTGCGGAGTGAAATATAGAAATCTATCGGTGAAATTTTATTTTCAACTGCGCCTGCCCAATTCTCTCTTCAAGAACAAACAATCCAATGTTATTGATTTTCAATAAAAAAACGCCTAATCAATGATCGGCGGATGTCACATAAAATATTCTCGATGTTTCGGCCTCAAAAAAGGATTCCTCCAACTCATCGTTCGCGATGAGGATGAATTTTCCTGTTTCGATGGCCTAGGGTGGGGCCTCGCGATAGGTTCGATGAAATCCTGATCGTCGGCAGGCGGTCCGATGTGGTGATCGGGACGGAACCGGCGCAGCCGGCGGCCACTCGCTTGACGCGAATGGCTTTCCATTTTTACCGGGCCAGACCGGGGAACAATGCGGATGTCCAGGAGCCAGCCTCCGGAGGTGGTCGGCGATCGCCTGCATCCTGGCATCCAGAACATCTGACGCTTGCGCCGGTGCTGCTCTTTAGCGGAATCAGGTGAATCTCTAACTAGCTCCGTATGAATATTATGTGCATTTTCTATCCTATCAATCCCACGAACATGGGATTCCAAGAATCCCGAATCCAATTATTTCCAGTGTATTGCTAGTATCAACGATACCATGCAGAGGTTGTCGAAAAAAGCTGGAGGCGGTCGGGTGACATGTTTGGAGCAGGTCGATCCAATGCCGTATGGCGTGCCACGCCTGCCCGATTGGCTGGAAGCTACCGGTTGCATCATCGCATCTTCCATTTATGAGGCATGAGACCTGCTTTTTTCTCTTTTTCGACGACTGACCCGTGCGTGCCTGCCGAAGCGACTGAGAAGCGAGCAGACTTTTTTTGAAATGACCGGCCAGTCCGGTGCAACCGCTGAACCGGCACGGGATTTGCCGTTGTACTGGAAGGATTGAAAGATCGTGGCCACTCCAACCTTCACGCTGATCAGCGGCGGCATCTCCGGTGTGACGAATGTCGGCGGATCCTCGTCCCCGACATTCCAGGATTTCGACGGCGATGGAGACCTGGATCTGCTGGTTGGAAATCAAAACGGCGACTTGGTCTATTTCTCCAATGTCGGGACATCGCTGGCGCCGACATTCTCCCTGCAGGGCACCAATCTTTTCGGAATTTCCAACGTCGGCACCAATGCCACACCCAGCTTGGTGGATATCGATGGTGACGGCGATCTCGATCTGTTCATCGGTAACGCGGCCGGCGATACGCAGTTCTTCCGCAACAATGGAACGGCGTCAACGCCGACCTTTTCGCTTGAAGGCACCAATCCCTTCGCAATCGCCAATGTCGGCACCAATGCGGATCCGGCCTTCGCCGACCTGGATGGGGATGGCGACCTCGATCTGTTGATCGGGAACGGAGCAGGCGATCTTCTTCTGTATCGCAACGTCGGAACCTCGTCGTCTCCGACCTTCAGCCTGGAGGGAAGCAACCCCTTCGGCATCACGAACGAATCGGCTGGCTCCGCGTCCCCGACCTTCGCCGACCTCGACGGCGATGGCGACCTCGATCTTGTCGTCAAGAACGCCGTCTATATCAATACCGGCACGACGGCATCTCCGACCTTCTCCTCGGTTGGAACGGATGTCTATGGCATCTCCATCAGTGGTTCCCCCAATCCGGCTTTCATCGACCTCGACGGCGATGGCGACATCGATGCGCTCTTCGGCACCGGTAGCGGAGATTTCTCCTATTTCAGGAACATCGCGCCCGTCGTACGAACGCTCGGCGGTTCGGGAAACACGCTGACGCTGTCGCAGATCAACACCCTGACGGGCGGTGCCGGCACCGACGTGATCACGCTGGGCGACATCGGCGCGACATTCACCGTCCGCGCGGTCGAGACGCTGACCGGCGGTGCCGGTACCGACGTCGTCACGCTGGGCACCGGCGGCTCGACGATGCTGGTGAGCGGATTGGAGGCGCTGTCCGGGATTGGCGGCACCAATGTGATCACATTGGCCGGTTCGGCCGGCAACACCATGACGGTGTCGCGGCTGAGCAGCCTGACCGGCAACGTTGGAGCCGACGTCATCACGCTGGGCTCGGCGGGCAACACCACGACGATGAGGGAGGTGGAAACCCTGCTCGGCGGAGTTGGTACCGACCTCGTCACACTGCTGGGGTCGGGCAACACCGTGGCGTTGTCCGGCATGGAAACTATGCTGGGCAGTACCGGCACCGACGTCGTCGTCCTGAGCGACACCGGCAACACGATTGCGGTCTACTCCACTGAAACCGTCATCGGTGGTGCTGGAACGGATGTCGTACTGTTCGGCTCCAATGGCGTGCAGGTCGCCGCGTGGGGCGTGGAATTCGTCACCGCGGGCGGTGCAGGCGGCACGACGGCATTGAACCTGGGGGCGCAGGGCAATACCACCACGGTATCGTTGATAACGAGCATCGTCGGCGGCGTCGGCACCGACGTCATCACGCTGGGATCGACCGGCGTCACCGCCCGAGCGGCGGGATTGGAGACCCTGACCGGCGGCATCGCCACCGACGCCGTAACCCTCGGAACCGCCGGTTCGACCATGCTGGTCTCCCGGCTGGAAACGCTGACCGGCGGCGTCGGCACCGATGTGGTGATGATCGGCACGGCCGGTTCCACGCTGCTGGTGCGGCTTCTGGAGACGCTGACCGGCGGTGCCGGTACCGATGTGGTGACGCTGGGCACGGGTGGCTCGACGCTGCTGGCGAGTGACCTGGAGACGCTGACCGGCGGCGCGGGGGCGGATGCGGTGATGCTGGGCTCGTCCGGCAGCACGCTGACCGTCTGGCGGATCGAGACGCTGACGGGCGGGAGCGGAACCGACGTTGTGACGGTTGCCTCGGGCGGTTCGACACTGGCGGCGTCGCAGTTGGAGACGCTGACCGGCGGTATCGGGTCCGACATGGTGACGATCGGCAGTGGTGGCGGCACGCTGCTGGTCAGGTTGTTGGAGACGCTGACCGGCGGTGCCGGTGCCGACGTGGTAACGCTGGGCACCGGCGGCAACACGCTGTCGGTGCGGTTGCTGGAGACTCTGACCGGTGGTGCCGGAACGGATGTCGTCACCGTCGGCAGCGGCGGCAGCACGATGACAGTATCGCTGTTGGACACGCTGACCGGCGGGGTCGGCACCGATATCATCACGCTGAGCGATGCCGGCAACAGTTTGGCCGTAAGGCAGATCGAGACGCTGTTCGGTGGCTCGGGCTCCGACATTATCACTTACATTCTGAGTACTACCGAAACCATAACGTTAAGCAACATCGAGGCGATTAACGCCTCAGGGAGCGGAACGCTTACCGTCCAGGTCGGAGCGGATGGCGGGACGATATCGGTCGGTAACCTTGATTATGTCGTCGGTTCCTCGGCCACGGATGTCGTCACCCTTTCAGGGTCTTATATTATCGGCGTCTCCAATATCGAAACCCTTATCGGTACGAATTCCGTCGATCACAGTGTGACCCTTGGCACCGGCGGCATCACGATGCTGGTCGCCGGGATGGAATCTCTGATCGGTGGGATCAGCACCGATGTGATCGCCATCGGCTCCAGCGGCTCGACGATGGTGGTGTCGCTGCTGGAGACGCTGACCGGCGGCATCGGCACCGATAGGGTGACGCTGGGTTCGGCCGGCAGCACGCTGCTGGTGGATGGGTTGGAGACGCTGATTGGCGGTACCCGTACCGATGTCGTGACCATCGGCACGGCCGGCTCGACGCTGCTGGTCCGGTTGTTGGAGACGCTGACTGGCGGTGCCGGTGCCGACGTGGTAACGCTGGGCACCGGCGGCAATACCCTGTCGGTCATCGCTATCGAGACGCTGACCGGCGGCACTGGTATCGACGTTGTGACGTTGGGCACGGCGGGCTCGACGCTGCTGGTTTCGGCTCTGGAGACGCTGACCGGCGGTGCCGGCACCGATGTCGTGACGCTGGGCACGAGCGGCAATACCCTGTCGGTCATCGCTATCGAGACGCTGACCGGCGGCACTGGTATCGACGTTGTGGCGCTGGGCACGGCGGGCTCGACGCTGCTGGTTTCGGCTCTGGAGACGCTGACCGGCGGTGCCGGCACCGATGTCGTGACGCTGGGCATGAGCGACAATACCCTGTCGGTCATCGGTATCGAGACGTTGATCGGCGGCACTGGTATCGACGTTGTGACGCTTGGCACGGCCGGCAACACGTTGCTGACGAGTGGTGTCGAGACACTGGTCGGAGGTGCCGGTACCGATGTCCTGAATTTGGGCGACGCCGGCAATACCATCTCGACTCTGCAGTTCGAGACAGTCAACGGCGGTCTGGGAACCGATGTCGTCGCGCTGGGCAGCACCGGCAATACGCTTTCAATTTCGGCACTCGAGACGATCTCGGGCGGCACCGGCGCCGACGTCGTCACCCTGGGCACGGCCGGCAGCACCTTGCTTGCGGACCTGCTCGACACCATCGTCGGCGGCCTGGGGACCGATCTGGTCCTTCTCGGGACGAGCGCCGGTACAACGACGGTTTCGGGCTTGGAATTCCTGACCGGCGGTGCCGGCATCGACGTCGTTCAACTCGGCACATCCGGCAACACCCTCGTCGTCGCGGCCCTGGAGACGCTGACGGGCTCCGCCGGCACCGACGTCGTCACGCTGGGCGGCATCGGCAACACGCTGTCCGTTTCGGCTATGGAGACGCTGACCGGCGGCGCCGGTACCGATGTCGTCATGCTGGATCCGGCCGGCAACACCATCATGATTTCGGCGGCCGAGACGATCAACGGCTCGTCCGACATCGACGTCATCGTCTTCGGTTCGGCCGGCGCGACGATCCTCGCCAATCTGTTGGAAACGCTCACGGGCGGCGCTGGCACGGAACTGGTCGTCCTCGGCACGGCCGGCTCGACGGTTTCGGTGTCCGACATCGACACTTTGATCGGCGGGCTGGGCACCGACGTCGTAACGTTGGGCACGGCTGGCAACACGCTGCTGGCGGGCGCAATCGAAACGCTGATCGGCGGGGCCGGCACCGACGTCATCGTGATCGGAACCGAAGGTGCCACGCTTCAGGTCACCGGCATCGAAACCGTCATCGCAACCGGCCAGACGCTTCATCTCAGTGGGCTGGAAACCCTGGTCAGCATCCTGAGCGCCGATGTCCTCATATTGGACGATGGCGGCAGCACCCTGTCCGTTTCGGCCCAGTACAGGAGCATCATCGGGTCGTCGGGATCCGATGTGATCACGCTCGGCAGCGGGGGCCGCACCGTCTTCGTCGAGCGTCTCGAGACATTGACCGGCTCGACCGACGGCGATGTCGTGACCATCGGGACCTCCGGAATCACCCTGCTGGCGACCATGATCGAGACGATCGCCGGTGGGAACGGTAGCGACGTCATCATCCTTGGCAGCGCAGGCGGAACCCTGCTGGCGGACCGGCTGGAAACCCTGATCGGCGGGGCCGGTACCGATGTGGTGACGCTGGGGACCACGGGTGTCCCGCTGCTGCTCGCCGCCGTCGAAACGCTGACGGGTTCGACGGGGGTCGACATCGTCACGTTGGGCGTCGGCGGCGTCACCATCCTTGCCGATCTGCTGGAAACACTCACCGGCGGTGCGGGATCGGACCTGCTCTATCTCGGCTCCTCCGGCGACACGCTGCTGGTGACTGCCGTGGAAACCCTGGTGGGCGGTGGCGGCACCGATATCGTCACCCTTGGCGCCGGTGGCAGCACGATCCTGCTGCGCAGCCTGGAAACCCTGGTGGGGCAGGGCGGCACCGACGTCGTGACCATCGGCGACACCGGGACCACCATGCTGGTCTTTGGGCTGGAAACCCTGACCGGAGGCACCGGTACAGACGTCGTCACGCTGGGCACGGCCGGCAGCACCTTGCTGATATCCCTGCTGGAAACCCTGGTGGGCGGCGCCGGTACGGATATCGTTACCATCGGCTCGGCCGGCACCACGATCCTCACCGGCGCCCTGGAGACGGTTGTCGGTTCGTCCAGCGCCGACACATTGCTGATCGGTACCGCCGGCACGACGGTCCAGGCATCGGCGCTCGAAACAATCATCGGCTCTGCGGGAACCGACCTTATCATGTTGGGGACAGGTGGCTCCAGCCTGGTGGCCGATCTGTTGGAGACGATCATCGGCAGTGCCGGTACCGAATTCATCCAGCTGGGGGCCACCGGAAACACCCTTGTGATCGATGCGGTGGAAACCCTGCTTGGCGGAACCGGCACCGACATCGTGACCCTTGGTGCCGGTGGCAGCACGACCATCGTTCGCGGCCTGGAGACTCTGACGGGCTCCGTCGGCACCGACGTGATCACCATCGGCGACACCGGCACCACGATGATGGTTTCGGCGCTGGAGACGCTGTCCGGCGGTTCGGGCATCGACGTCGTCACGCTGGGCACGGCGGGCAACAGCCTGCTGGTGTCGGCGCTGGAGACGCTGACCGGCGGCATGGGTACCGACATCGTCACCATCGGCCCGGCCGGCGGCACGCTGCTCGCCAACCTGCTCGAGACGATCACGGGCGGCACCGGTTCGGAACTGGTGTTCCTGGGTTCCGCGGGTTCGACGGTTTCGGTGTCGGGCATCGACATCCTGATCGGCGGCACAGGCACCGACGTCGTCACCTTCGGCAACGCCGGCAACACGCTGTTGCTGCGCGGTATCGAGACGTTGGCCGGCAATGCCGGCACCGACGTCCTGACGCTGGGCGACACCGGCAACACCGTGGCGGTTTCGCTGTTCGAGACGATCGTCGGCGGCACCGCCGTCGACGTCATCGATCTCGGCACCGCCGGCAGTACCCTGTTCGTCTCGGCGCTCGAGACGCTGGCCGGTGGTGCGGGCACCGACGTCGTCACTCTGGGCTCGGTGGGCGGCACGCTTCTGGTTTCGGCCCTGGAAATGCTGATCGGCGGGACCTCGAGGGACATTGCGACGCTGGGCACATCCGGCAACACCCTGCTGGTCCAGGCCTTCGAGACGTTGACCGGCGGCGTCGGCACCGATGCCGTCACGCTGGGCTCGGCCGGCGGTACGCTGCTGGTCGGGGGGTTGGAAAGCCTGACCGGCGGCGCGGGTGCCGATGTGGTCTTCACCGGGCTTGGCGGCAGTACGCTGCTGATCTCGGGCATCGAAACGCTGGTCGGCGGCAGCAACATCGAGACGGCGAACAGCGCTTCGGACATCGTTGCGCTGGGGACGGCCGGCAGCACAACCACCGTCCGCGGCCTGGAGACTCTGACGGGCTCCGTCGGCACCGACGTGATCAGCATCGGCGACACCGGCACCACGATGATGGTCTCGGCGCTGGAGACGCTGTCCGGCGGTTCGGGCATCGACGTCGTCACGCTGGGCACGGCGGGCAGCAGCCTGCTGGTGTCGGCGCTGGAGACGCTGACCGGCGGCATGGGCACCGACATCGTCACCATCGGCCCGGCCGGCGGCACGCTGCTCGCCAACCTGCTCGAGACGATCACGGGCGGCACCGGTTCGGAACTGGCGTTCCTGGGTTCCGCGGGTTCGACGGTTTCGGTGTCGGGCATCGACATCCTGATCGGCGGCACAGGCACCGACGTCGTCACCTTCGGCAACGCCGGCAACACGCTGTTGCTGCGCGGTATCGAGACGCTGGCCGGCAATGCCGGCACCGACGTCCTGACGCTGGGCGACACCGGCAACACCGTGGCGGTTTCGCTGTTCGAGACGATCGTCGGCGGCACCGCCGCCGACGTCATCGATCTCGGCACCGCCGGCAGTACCCTGTTCGTCTCGGCGCTCGAGACGCTGGCCGGTGGTGCGTGCACCGACGTCGTCAGTCTGGGCTCGGTGGGCAACACCCTTGCGGTGACGCTGATCGAGACGCTGAGCGGCGGTTCGGGCATCGATGCGGTGACGCTCGCCAGTATGGCGGGCAACACCCTGCAGGTCTCGGGGCTGGAGACGGTGACGGGCTCCGCCAGCACCGATCTGATCACCATCGGGACGGCCGGCAGCACGCTGCTCGCCAACCTGCTGGAGACGACCATCGGCGGCTCGGGCACCGACGTGATGTTCCTGGGTTCGGGCGGCACCACCGTCCTGGTTTCGGGCATCGAGATTCTGGTCGGAGGCACCGCCGCCGATGTCGTCACACTGGGTACGGAGGGCCACACGCTGCTCCTGCGCGGCCTGGAGACGCTGAGGGGGGCTGTCGGCACCGACGTCGTCACCATCGGCGACACGGGCACCACCATGCTGATCTCGGCGCTGGAAACCGTCATCGGCGGTTCGGGCACCGACTTGGTCATCCTGAGCACGGCCGGCAACAGCCTGCTGGTTTCGGCTCTGGAGACGATCACCGGCGCTGCCGGCACCGACGTCATCACCATCGGCACGGTCGGCAGCACGCTGCTCGCCAACGCCCTGGAGACGATCGCCGGCGGCACGGGTTCGGAACTGGTGTTCCTGGGTTCGGCCGGTTCGACGGTCCTGGTGTCGGGCATCGACATCCTGATCGGCGGCACGGGCACCGACCTCGTCACCCTGGGCACGGCCGGCAACACCGTCCTGCTGCGCGGCATCGAGACGCTGACCGGCCTGACCGGCACCGACGTCATCACGCTGGGCAACACGTTCAACTCGCTCCTGGTGAGCGGCATCGAGACGCTGACCGGCGGCATCGCTTCCGACATCGTCACGCTGGGCACTGCGGGCAACACCCTGCTGGTGTCGGGCATCGAGACGCTGACGGGTGGCGTGGGCACCGACGTCGTGACCATCGGCACGGTCGGCGGCACGACCCTCGCCATCGGCATCGAGACGCTGATCGGTGGCACGGGCCTCGAGGTGATCTTCACCGGTTCCGCCGGTGCGACCCTCACCGTGTCGGGTGCGGACTACGTGATCGGCGGCGCCGGCACCGACGTCCTGACCCTGGGCACGGCCGGCAACACCACCACGATCCGCGGCATCGAGACGCTGATCGGCGGTGCGGGTTCCGACCTGGTGATCCTGGGCGACACCGGCAACACGATGACGCTGGGTACCGACATCGAAACGCTGGTCGGCGGTTCGGCCACCGACGTGCTGTCGCTCAGCACCTCGGGCGCCACCCTGTTGACCCGTGCGATCGAGACACTGATCGGCAACGTGGGCACCGACGTCATCACGCTCGGTGACACGGTCAACACGATCACCGTGACGGGCATCGACACCCTGACCGGCGGCGCTTCCACCGACGTCGTCTTCACTGGTACGGCCGGCGTGACGATGACGGTTTCGGGCGTCGAGTTCCTGGTCGGCGGCAGCGGCACCGACATCGTGACCCTGGGTTCGGCGGGCAACACCGTCATCACCCGCGGCATCGACACGCTGTCGGGCGGTGCGGGCACCGATTGGGTGTTCCTGGGCGACACCGGCGTCACCATGGCGCTGGGCAGCGGCATCGAGCTGCTGATCGGCGGTGCGGCGACCGACGTCGTCACGCTGGGCACCACGGGCAGCACGCTGCTGACCCGCGCGGTCGAGACGCTGATCGGCTCGACCGGTACGGATGTGATCACGCTCGGCGACACGGCGAACACGCTCACCGTGTCGGGCATCGACACGCTGACCGGCGGCGCTTCCACCGACATCGTCTTCACCGGTTCGGCCGGCGTGACGATGCTGGCTTCGGGCGTCGAGTTCCTGGTCGGCGGCACCGGTTCTGACGTCGTCACCCTGGGTTCGGCGGGCAACACCGTCATCACCCGCGGCATCGACACCCTGACCGGCGGTGCGGGCAGCGACTTGGTGATCCTGGGCGACACCGGCGTCACCATGCGGGCCGAGAGCGGGATCGAGATCCTGGTCGGCGGCGCGGGCAGCGACGTGGTCAGCCTCGGCGACGGTGGTTCGACGATCCTCCTGCGCGGCATCGAGACGCTGGCGGGTGGCACCGGCAACGACGTGATCACTCTGGGCAACACCGGTGTGACCATGTCGCTCAGCAACGTCGAGACGCTGATCGGCGGGACCGGCACCGACTCGGTGACGGTGACGGCTGGCTCGATCCGCTTCCTCGGCGGCACGGGCGACAGCATCAGCCTGGCGTCGGGCAGCGGGACCGACACGATCGTGTACTCGTCCTTCACCGACATCAGCGCTCTGGGGGCCAACACCGGGTTCATCTCGGTGAGCAACTTCCAGACGGGCACCGACAAGGTGCAGCTGACCGGTACGGCCCGGACCACGGCGGACAAGAATGGTGACTCGGCGCTGACCACGGCGTCCGCGGCGACCAACGGGGTGAGCGTCACCAACGAACTGGTGAGCCTGACCTCGGCGGTGAGCGGCAGCCTGACGGAAACCGACCTCGCCAGCTTCCGCTCGGCTCTGGGGACGCTGACGAACTCGTCGGCTGGTGCGAGCACCCTGGTTCTGGCCAACAACGGCACGAACTCGGGTCTCTACCAGGTGGTCGATACCAACGGCGACGGCCAGGTGGCCGCCACCGAGGTCCGGCTGCTCGGCGTCTACAACGGCACGGTGCTCTCGCTCTCCGACATCAACCTCGGCTGAGCCTAAGCATCACGGTAAAAGGGAAGGGGCGCCCGCAAGGGCGTCCCCTATGCCGGTCGGCCGTGCGGGGGCAAGCGTGCCGCCCGTCTTAACTGTGTCGCTCGGGAAATGTGGAAAAGGATCTCCCCGACGATGCCCCTGCGGAACAGCAGGACGCAGACGACGAAGATGCAGCCGATGACGACCGGCACCGGCAGGCTGGTGGCGGCGAGGTAGCTTTCCAGCGTGACCACCAGCGCCGCCCCCACCACCGGGCCGAGCAGCGTGCCCATGCCGCCGAGCAGCGTCATCAGCACCACCTCGCCCGACATCTGCCACGTCACGTCGGTCAGCGAGGCCAGCTGGAACACCAGCGCCTTGGTCCCGCCGGCCAGCCCCGCCAGGCTTGCCGACAGCACGAAGGCCACCAGCTTGTAGCGGTCGGTGCGGTAGCCGAGCGACACCGCCCGCGGCTCGTTCTCGCGGATCGCCTTCAGAACCTGCCCGAACGGCGAATGGACCGTGCGCCACACCAGCGCGAAGCCGCCGAGGAAGATCGCCAGCACGACGTAATACATCGTCAGCGGCTGGGTCAGGTCGAACAGCCCGAACAGCGTGCCGCGCGGCACACCCTGGATGCCGTCCTCGCCATGGGTGAAGGGAAGCTGCAGCGCCAGGAAGAAGATCATCTGGCTCAGCGCCAGCGTGATCATGGCGAAGTAGATGCCCTGCCGCCGGATGGCGATCGACCCGCAGACCAGCCCCATCAGCCCGGCGACGGCGGTGGCGGCGAGCAGCCCCGCCTCCGGCGCCCAGCCCCATTCCTTCACCGTGTGGGCGGCGATGTAGGCCGCCCCGCCGAAGAAGGCGGCATGGCCGAAGCTCAACAGGCCGGCGAAGCCGATCAGCAGGTTGAAGGCGCAGGCGAACAGCGCGAAGCACAGCAGCTTCATCAGGAACACCGGATACAGCAGGAACGGCGCCAGCACCGCCAGCAGCAGCCCGCCCCCCAGCAGCAGCGCCTTGCGCGCCCCCGCCTCCATCCCCGTCCGCGGCAGCGCCTGGGTTTGCATGCTCATCGCTTATCTCTCCCGTCCGAACAGGCCGGCCGGCTTCACCATCAGCACCACGGCCATGATCACGAACACCACGATGTTGGAGGCCTCCGGGTAGACCAGCTTGGTCAGCCCCTCCAGCAACCCCAGCCCCAGCCCGGTCACGATGGCGCCGAGGATCGAGCCCATGCCGCCGATCACCACCACCGCGAACACCACGATGATGATGTTGGAGCCCATCAGCGGCGACACCTGGTAGATCGGCGCCGCCAGCACCCCGGCCAGCCCGGCCAGCGCCACCCCGAAGCCGTAGGTCAGCGACACCATCACCGGCACGTTGATGCCGAAGGCCTGCACCAGCGTCGGGTTCTCCGTCGCCGCCCGCAGATACGCCCCCAGCTTCGTCCGCTCGATGGCGAACCAAGTGCCCAGGCACACCAGCAGCGACGCCGCCACCACCCAGCCACGATATGTCGGCAGATACATGAAGCCCAGGTTGGTGCCGCCCTTCAGCAGGTCGGGGATCGGATAGGGCTGGCCCGACACGCCATATTGGTGGCGGAAGGCGCCCTCGAGGATCAGCGCCAGCCCGAAGGTCAGCAGCAGCCCATAGAGATGGTCGACCGTGTAGAGCCGGCGCAGCAGCGTGCGCTCCAGCACCAGCCCGACGGCGCCGACCGCCAGCGGCGCCAGCACCAGCGCCCCCCAATAGCCGATGCCGGCATAGGTCAGCAACAGCCACGCCACGAAGGCGCCGACCATGTACAGGGCGCCGTGCGCCATGTTGACGACGTTGAGCATGCCGAAGATCACGGCCAGCCCGAGGCTGAGCAGCGCATAGAAGGAACCGTTGATCAGGCCGAGCAGCAGCTGGCCGAACAGGGCCTGCGGCGGAATGCCGAGCAGATGGGACATGGTGGGTCTCTCGTCTCCCGCTTCACACGCCGAGATAGGTGTGGAGCTTGTCCATGTTGGCGTTGAGCCGGTCGTTGGGGATCATGTCCACCACATGCCCCTCCTCCATGACGTAATGGCGGTCGGCGATGGTGGCGGCGAAGCGGAAATTCTGCTCGACCAGCAGGATGGTGAAGCCGCGCGCCTTGAGCGCCCGCACCGCCACGCCGATCTGCTCGATGATGACGGGAGCCAGCCCCTCGGTCGGCTCGTCCAGCAGGATCAGGGTGGCGCCGGTGCGCAGGATGCGGGCGATCGCCAGCATCTGCTGCTCGCCGCCCGACAGCCGCGTGCCCTGGGTCGAGCCGCGGCCCTTCAGGTTGGGGAACAGCTCGTAGATCTGGGCGACGGTCATGCCGCCCTCCTTCACCACCGGCGGCAGCGTCAGGTTCTCGTCGACGCTGAGGCTCGAGAAGATGCCGCGCTCCTCCGGCACATAGCCGATGCCGAGCCGCGGGATCCTGTGCTGGGCCATGCCGGTCAGCTCCTGGCCCTGGAAGCGGATCGAGCCGGTGCGCTTGCCCATGATGCCCATCACGGCGCGCATGGTCGAGGTCTTGCCGGCGCCGTTGCGGCCCAGCAGCGTCACCACCTCGCCGTGGCGCACCTCCAGGCTGACGCCGTGCAGCACATGGCTCTCGCCGTAGAAGCCGTGCAGGTCGGAAATCTCAAGCATCGCTGTTTTGGTGTCGATCCCGTCAGGCATGTCCGGTCCCCCCAGTGCCCATGTACGCTTCCATCACCTGCGGGTTCTTCGACACCACCTCGTATGGCCCCTCGGCGAGGATCTCGCCGCGGCGGAGCACGGTGATGGTGTCGGAGAGGTGGGCGACGACCGAGAGGTTGTGCTCGACCATCAGCACGGTGCGGTCGGCGGCGACGCGCTTGATCAGGGCCGCGGTGCCCTCGATGTCCTCATGGCCCATGCCGGCCAGCGGCTCGTCGAGCAGCATCACCTCCGGGTCGAGCGCCAGGGTGGTGGCGATCTCGAGCGCGCGCTTGCGGCCGTAGGGCAGCTCGGCGGCGGTGTGCCCGGCCCAGGGGGAGAGGTTGACCGCCTCGATCAGCTCCAGCGCCCGGTCATGCAGGTCGTAGAGCGACGACTCCGACTTCCAGAAATGGAAGCTGGTGCCGAGCGGGCGCTGGAGGGCGACGCGGACATTCTCCAGCACGCTGAGATGCGGGAAGACGGCCGAGATCTGGAAGGACCGCACCAAGCCCATCAGCGCGATGTCGGCCGGCTTGGTCCTGGTGATGTCGCGGCCCTTGTAGAGGATCCGGCCGCGGGTGGGCGTCAGGAACTTGGTGAGCAGGTTGAACACCGTGCTCTTGCCGGCGCCGTTCGGGCCGATCAGCGCATGGATGGTGCCCCGCTTCACCTGCAGGTTCACCTCCTTGACCGCGACGAAGCCCTTGAACTCCTTCGTCAGGTTGCGCGCTTCCAGGATGATGTCGTCAGAGGCGGGCAGGCAACCGGAGCGATTGGCATCGTTCCGTGCATCCGGATCGTTCAAAGCGGCAGTTGTTTGTGTATAGTGCATCCAAAGTGCCTCAATCAATCGTTCAGCTGCTTGACAATCCGAGTTTCCTCATGCTGTGGATGGATGGCCTCGCATGGCGTGGGAGATGTGCAGGAATGGCGGCGGCTGATCATGATTGTCCCGGTTGAAAGCCCGTCTTCCGTTGTCATCAAGGCGATCCAATGAAAAGCGCGATTCTGACAGACGAGTGCTCCGAAGGCGGCGACAGGACGGTATCGCTCCAGGAGCGCGCGTATCTGTTGCTGAAATCCATGATCGCGGACGGCCGGATCGTTGCCGGCGAACGGTTGCAGGAAGCCCAGGTCGCCAAGGCTTTCGGCATCAGCCGCTCACCGGCCCGGCATGCCCTGCGCTCGCTCTGCGCCGACCGCATTCTCGATGAACATGACGGGAAGGGGTTCGTCGTTGCCGGCAAGGACGAAACCGGTGGCGACGGGCCGCTCGCCACCCTTGACCCGGTCAAGATCCAGGCGACGCCGCAATGGGAACGCATCTACAAGGAGGTGGAGCAGGAGCTTTTCATCCGTATCCTGTTCGGTGCGGTGAGGATCAACGAAAAGCAGCTGGCACTGCATTTCGACGTCAGCCGGACAGTGACGCGCGACCTGCTGGCCCGCATGCATGGCATGGGGCTGATCGAAAAGGACGATGCCGGCCATTGGCTGGCACGGCGCATCACGCCCGAACACATCCGCGATCTCTACGAGATGCGCCGCCTCCTCGAACCCCAGGCGTTGCTGAAGGCGTTGCCCTGCATCGCGGCGGCGGAATTGCGCAGCGCCCGGGCCAACATCCGGCAGGCGCTGGACCGTTCCAGTCCCAGCAGTTCCGCCTTCGATCAGGTGGAGCGCGACCTGCATGTCGGCATTCTCGGCTTCTGTCCCAACAAGGAGATCCTGCGGGCGCTGGAACGGACGCATATGGTCTTCGGTCCGACCCGCTACCTGTTCCATCCGTTCCTCGGCGTTCCCGTCGAAATGATCGAGGGAGCGCTCAGGGAACATCTGGACATCGTCGAACGGGCCCTGCGCGGCGATGCCGGCGGCGCGGCGCAGGCCCTCCACGATCATCTGAAGGTGGCCGACGACCGCTGGCTGAAGCGGTTCGAGATCATCGCCAGCACCACGCAGCTGCAGTTCCCTCCCTATCTCGCGCCCGGCGACGCGCCCGGCCGGTCCTGAGCTCCGCGCGTCATCCGGGCCAGGGCACGACGCGCTGGCGCTGCCGGCCGAGGCCTTCGATGCCGAGCGCGACCTCGTCGCCCGGCTTCAGCCAGACCGGCTCCGGCTTCATGCCCATGCCGACCCCTGGCGGGGTTCCGGTGGCGATGACATCGCCCGGACGCAGGGTCATGTAGGCGCTGCAATAGGACACCAGCGTCGCCACGCCGAAGATCATGGTGCGGGTGTTGCCGGACTGCATCCGCCGGTCGTTTACGTCCAGCCACATGTCGAGGGACTGCGGGTCCGGAACCTCGTCCGCCGTCACCAGCCAGGGACCGATGGGCGCGAAGCTGTCGCATCCCTTGCCCTTGTCCCACTGCGAGGACTGCATCTGGAACGCGCGTTCCGACACGTCGTTCATCACGCAATAGCCGGCGACATGGTCGAGTGCCTTGTCCTCGCTGACATAGCGCGCCTCGCTGCCGATCACGACGGCAAGCTCCACCTCCCAGTCGAGCTTGGTCGAGTGGCGCGGCTGGATGGTGTCGTCGTCCGGCCCGCAGATCGCCGTGGTCGATTTCAGGAAGATGATCGGCTCGGATGGGATGGGAAGGCCGGTTTCCGCCGCATGGTCGGAATAATTGAGCCCGATGCAGACCAGCTTGGAGATGCCGCGGTACGGCACGCCCAGGCGCGGCGTGCCTGGAACCAGCGGCAGGCTGTCGGGATCGATGGCGGCAAGCGTGGCAAGCCCGGCAGGTGAAAGGTCCTCCGCCGTGATAGCGTCGCGGAGGGCCGAGAGGTCGCGCAACCGCCCCTGGCCGTCGATCAGGCCGGGCTTTTCACGGTTCGGGTCGCCGAATTGGCAGAGCTTCATGGCAAGGTAATCCTGGCTGGTCGTCCGCCGTTCCACGGCGTCGATCTGGGAAAAAGGGGAGGGAACCGCCGCCCGGGCGGCCCTTCAGGCAATCGTGGCGCCGGCGTCCACGGTCCAGGCGGCGCCGTTGACATGCTTCGCCTTGTCCGACAGCAGGAAGGCGATCACGGTCGCGATGTCGTCGGGCTTGCCGTAGGCGGCGGCTCCGGCACGGCGGATGCCGCCCGACCGCCGCGCCTGTTCGTCCAGCGATTCGATCATCCGGGTTTCGACCGGGCCTGGAAGGATGGCATTCACCCGGATCGCGGTTCCCGCCACGTCGAGCGCCGCCACGCGGGTCAGGCCCAGCACCGCATGCTTGGTGGCGACGTAGCCGGCCAAGCCTGCCCGGCCGCGGATGGCCGAGGTCGAGGCGGTGTTGACGATGGCGCCCGTCCCGCGCGGGACCATGCGGGCGAGGACATGCTTCAGGCCCAGGAAGACCCCCTTGGCGTTGACCTGGAGCAGACTGTCGAACACCTCGTCCGGATAGAGATGGATCGGGGCGACGACCCCCTCGATGCCTGCATTGTTCGCGAAGGCGCTGATTGGCCCAAGTTCCCGTTCCACCCGGTCGACGCAGGCGGCGACTTCTGCACCGTCCGTCACATCGGTCCGCAGGAAGAGCGCCCGGCGTCCGGCGTCCTCGACCAGGCGGGCCGTCTCCTCCCCCTGCGGAACGTCCAGATCGGCGATGGCGACGTCGGCACCGTCGCGGGCGAGGGCGAGCGCGGTCGCCCGGCCGATGCCCCTGCCACCGCCGGTCACCAGGGCGACGCTCACGACTTCACCAGCGAGCAGCCGCCCTCCGCCAGCGGGCGCCAGACCTGGGCCGCCGGAATGACCTTCCGGACATGGTAATAGTCCCACGGATACTTGGATTCGTTCGGCTTCTTGACCTCGAACAGATACATGTCGTGCAGCTTGCGGCCGTCGACGCGGATGCTGCCCTTGCCGAAGAGCGGGTCGTCGGTGGGCATCGCCTTCATCTTCTCGACCACCGCCTTGCCGTCGGCGGAACCGCCCGCGGCCTCGGCAGCGCGCAGATAATGCAGAACCGACGCGTAGGCACCGGCCTGGAGCGCGCTGGGCTTGCGGCCGCCGTTGCGTTCGGCGAAGCGATTGCTCCAGGCGCGCGTCTGGTCGTTGAGGTCCCAATAGAAGGCCTCGGTGAATTGCAGACCCTGCACCACCGGCAATCCCAGCGCATGCACGTCGTTGACGTAGAGCACGGTCGCGACCAGCCGCTGGCCGCCGCTGGTTATGCCGAACTCCACCGCCTGCTTGATCGAGTTGATGGTGTCGCCGCCGGCGTTGATCAGCCCGATGACCTGGGCCTTGGACGCCTGCGCCTGGAGCAGGAAGGAGGCGAAATCCTGGGTGTTGAGCGGCGTGCGCACGCTTCCCAGCACCTGCCCGCCCATCTTGGTGACGACGTTCTTGACGTCCAGCTCCATCGCGTGGCCGAAGGCGTAGTCGGCGGTCAGGGTGAACCAGCTCTTGCCGCCGGATTCGACGACGGCGGTCGCCGTGCCGGTCGCCAAGGAGTAGGTGTCGTAGGTCCAGTGGATGGTATTCGGCGAGCAGCTCTTTCCGGTCAGGTCGGACGAGGATGGGCCGGAGGCCAGCATCACCTTGTTCTTGTCGCGGACGATGTTGCCGACGGCCAGCGCCACGGCCGAGTTGGGCACGTCGACGATGACGTCGACGCCCTCGCGGTCGATCCACTCCCGTGCCGTGGCCGCGGCAATGTCGGCCTTGTTGAGATGGTCGGCGCTGATGACTTCGATCGGCCGCGTCTTCCGTCCGGCGGTGAAATCCTCGATCGCCATCTGCACCGCGCTGATCGACCCGTTGCCGGTGATGTCGGCGTAAAGGCTCGACATGTCGGTCAGCACGCCGATCTTCAGCGGTGCCTGCTGCGCCTGTTGCGCCTGCGCGCCGAAGCCCGACAGGCAGAGCATGCCGACGGCCGACGCCAGGACGTGCCGGCGGTGGAATCCCTTGCTGTTCATGGACATTGTTTCCTCCCAACGGTTCGGCGGCGCAAGGACGCTGCAAGGGGGATGCCCCGCCGGAAGCGATGCTTCTTTCTTGTGTCTGTTCAGGGCTGCCGGCGCGAACCGGTCAGGGGATCAGGCGCTTCAGCAGGCGCCGGTCCTCGACCGCGAAGCCGCCGCCATAGACGTCGGACGCCATGAAATGCGCGCCGAGGATCTCCGGTTCGAGCGCCGCGATGGGATCATACTCCGAGGCGTGCAGCGTCATCGTCGCCCGCCCGGCGCGGGGCGGCGAATATTCCAGCGGGGTGCGGCGGTAGACGATGTCCGCATAGACGGGTTCGGGCCGTTCCGGGTGCGGAACGCGGCGCACATGGATCTCGCCGGCCGGCTGTTCGTCCTCTTCGACCAGCCGCACGGCCGGCGCGGTTTCGTCGGGCGTGAAGGTGAAGTCGGCCAGCGGCGTTCCGCGGCGCTTGACCCAGCCTTCGATGCTGCCGTCGGCGGCCTCGTCGAACCGGTAGGTCGCATCCTTCTTCGTGTAGCCGAACACCTCCCGGCCGGCCGCGATGCCCATGGGGTCGGAGCAGTACATGAAGATGTGGGTGTGGGTGAACAGGCCGTCGTAGCGCACCGGTACCGAAACCATGAGGTCGAACATTTCCCCGGCATGCAGGGCCAGCGTGTGCCCGGGCGACAGCATGAACCGGAAGGCGACGCGATCGTTGACGAGCTCGAACGGCGTGTCCGCCAGCAGCTTCGCCACCTTGGACTGCTCCACGCGGGTCACGACCTCGACCGTGCGCAGCGGGCATTCCCATTCCAGCGGATAGGCCGGCGCGTAGGGCGGATTGACCCCGCTGTTCTCGTGCATCTTGTACTTACCGAACATCACGTTTCCTTCCTCGGTCGAAGTCTTGGTATTCGAAGTTCAGCCGGGCGCCGGTCCGGCTGCCCGTCAAGCGGCGGATATGGGCCGGTGGCCGGGGCGTGCGGCGAAATCGGGGACGCCGGGCGGGAGGGCGGATGGCCTGTGCCGGCTGTCGTTCGTGCCGCCGCCATTGATCAGGATGGAGGGATCGGCCGCGCCGATGGCGGTGAGGCCGCACAATCCCATGGTCAGGTCGAGTTCCCGCTGCAGGATTTCCAGGCAGCGCGTGACGCCGGCCTCGCCCATGGCACCCAGCCCGTACAGGAAGGCCCGCCCGACCATGACGCCCTTGGCGCCCAGGGCGGCGGCCTTCAGGATGTCCTGCCCGGACCGGATGCCGCTGTCGAACAGGACTTCGGTCTGCTGCCCGACGGCTTCGGCGATGGCGGGCAGCATCGCGATGCTCGACGGAGCCCCGTCGAGCTGCCGGCCGCCGTGGTTCGACACCACGATGGCATCCGCCCCGTTCTCGACGGCCAGCCGCGCATCCTCGACGTCGAGGACGCCCTTCACGATCAGCTTGCCGCCCCACAGTTTCTTGATCCAGCGGACATCCTCCCAGGTCAGGGTCGGATCGAACTGCTGGCTGACCCAGGCGGCGAGCGAGGAGACGTCCGAAACCCCGGACACATGGCCGACGATGTTCCCGAAGGTCCGCCGCCTGGTCCGCAGCATTCCCAGGCACCAGCCCGGCTTGGTCGCCAGATCGACCAGGTTTCGCAGGGTGGGCTTGGGCGGGGTCGACAGGCCGTTCTTCAAGTCCTTGTGCCGCTGTCCCTGGATCTGGAGATCCAGGGTGAGCACGAGCGCCGAACAGTTCGCGGCCTTGGCCCGGGCGATCAGCCGTTCGACGAATGCCCGGTCCCGCATGACGTAGAGCTGGAACCAGAACGGCTTGCCGGTATTGGCCGCCACATCCTCGATGGAACAGATGCTGACGGTCGACAGGGTGAAGGGCACGCCGAAGCGTTCCGCCGCCCGTGCCGCCAGAATCTCGCCGTCGGCATGCTGCATCCCGGTCAGGCCGGTCGGCGCCAGCGCCACCGGCATCGCGACGCTTTCCCCCAGGATGCGGCTTTCCGTGGTCCGTCCGGCGATGCACATCCCGATGCGCTGGCGGAACTGGAGGGCGGCCAGATCGGCCGTGTTGGCGCGGTAGGTGCTTTCCGTCCAGGAGCCGCAGTCGACGTAGTCGTAGAACATCCTCGGCACGCGGCGCCGCGCCAGGATGCGGAGGTCTTCGATGCAGGTGATCACCGGCCTGGGCGATGGCATGGTCAATTCCGCTCTTTTGCAAGGCCTGCAATGGCCGCGGCATCCATGTCCCCCGAGGGTGTGGGTGCGCTGGCGGATACGGTCGGGTCGCGTCTTCCGGACGGTCGGCGGCAACTGACGTACATTGCATCCAAAGTACGTATTTAAAATGCAGCGTCACCGATGGGCTGTCAATGGGATCTTCAAGCCATCCGGATGCCTTACAATGGAGTCATCGCGCGATCGGTGGAGATCGCCCCATTCATGCGGGCTACCTTGCGGGAGCTCCATCCTCCGCATCGCTCTCCAGCGCCACCAGTTGACCGGTGGCGAGGCAGGCCCGCTTCTGGTTGATCAACCGTCCGCTGCGAGGCAAGATGCCGGCCCGGCCGTGATGCCGCCGGTTCTCACCCCATGAAAGCGAGGCTCCGGTGTCGAACTTCCTGAAATTCTACATCGACGGCGCATGGGTCGATCCGACGGCTGGGGCGACGCTCGACGTGATCGATCCCGCGACGGAGGAGCCCTTCGCCACCATCGCGATGGGCACCTCTGCCGATGTCGACCGGGCGGTCGCCGCAGCCCGCGCCGCCTTCCCGGCCTTCGCCGCCACCTCGCGCGAGGAGCGGCTGGCGCTGATGCGGCGCCTGCTGGACGCCTACAAGGCGCGCTACGATGCCGTCGCCGACACCCTGTCGCGTGAGATGGGGGCGCCGACGACGCTGGCCCATCGTTCCCAGGCCGCGATGGGCACCGCCCATCTTGCCCGGATGATCGAGACACTGGAGAGCTTCACGTTCGAGGAACTGCGCGGCTCGACCCTGATCAGCAGGGAGCCGATCGGCGTGGTCGGCATGATCACGCCGTGGAACTGGCCGATCAACCAGATCATGTGCAAGGTGGCGCCGGCGCTGGCTGCCGGCTGCACCATGGTGCTGAAGCCGAGCGAGATCGCGCCGCTCAACGCCATTCTCTTCGCCGAAGCGATGCATGAGGCCGGGGTGCCGAAGGGTGTGTTCAACCTCGTCAACGGCGACGGCCCGACGGTGGGCGAGGCCATCGCGCGCCATCCGGGCGTCGACATGGTATCCTTCACCGGATCGACACGCGCCGGCATTCTCGTCGCCAAGGCGGCGGCCGATACGGTCAAGCGCGTGCATCAGGAACTGGGCGGCAAGTCCGCCAACATCATCCTGGACGACGCCGACCTGGACCGCGCCGTGAAGCTGGGCGTCGAGAGCTGCATGAACAACAGCGGGCAATCCTGCAACGCCCCGACCCGGATGTTCGTGCCGGCTTCCCTTCACGACCAGGCGATTGCGATCGCCAAGACCACGGCCGAGCGGCTCAAGGCCGGCGCGCCGGCCGCCGCCGACACCCGGCTCGGTCCGGTGGTCAGCCAAATCCAGTATGACAAGATCCAGCGGCTGATCGAGACCGGTGTCGCCGAGGGCGCCCTGCTGGTCACCGGCGGCCCCGGCCGCCCCGAGGGGCTGAACCGCGGCTATTACGTCCGCCCGACGGTCTTCGCCAACGTTACCGACGACATGACCATCGCGCGCGAGGAGATCTTCGGACCGGTGCTGGCGATCCTGCCCTATGGCAGCGAGGAGGAGGCGATCCGGCGCGCCAACGACACACCCTACGGCCTTGCCTCCTATGTCCAATCGGGGTCGCTGGAACGTGCCCGCAAGGTGGCCGCCAGCATGCGCAGCGGCAACGTCTACATCAACCACCCGGCCTGGGATGCCGGCGCGCCCTTCGGCGGCTACAAGCAGTCCGGCAACGGTCGCGAATATGCCGACTTCGGCCTGGAGGAGTTCCTGGAGATCAAGGGCACCGTCGGCTACGCGCCGGCCTGACCGGCTGCCGGCCGTGTTCCGGGGCATCCTCGCTCCCGCGGCCGGCGGCTTGCCGCCGACAAGGCCAGCTTCCTCCGCCAGCAAGGTGCAGCCACCATGACCGAACCCCTGAATTGCCGCCCCATCCGTGCCGTCGCCTTCGACCTCGACGGCACGCTGGTGGACAGCATCGCCGACCTGACGCATGCGTCGAACGCCCTGCTTGCCGAGCTGGGGCGGCCGCCGGTCGATCTGCCGGCGGTGCGCTCCTTCGTCGGCGACGGGGCGCCCAAGCTGGTGGAGCGCGTGCTGGCCGCCACCGGCGGGGTGCCGGCCCCGGACGAGGCCGCCCGCTGCCTCCGACGATTCCTGGCGATCTACGAGGCCGACCCCAGTGCCCGCAGCGCGCTCTATCCCGGCGTCGCCGAAACGCTGGGCAAGCTGGCTGAAGCCGGGCTGCGGCTCGGTGTCTGCACCAACAAGCCGATGGCGGCGACCAGGCGGCTGCTGGACGATCTCGGTATCGCCGGACGCTTCGCCGCCGTGGTCGGCGGCGACAGCTACCCGACCCGCAAGCCCTCGCCGGAACCGGTGCTGGGCCTGCTGGAGCGGCTGGAGGTTCCGCCCGCGGAGGCCGCCTTCGTCGGCGACAACGAGCATGACGTGGCAGCCGCCCGCGCGGCCGGGGTGGCGCGGGTTCTGCTGGTGCCCTACGGCTACGCCCGCGTTCCGCTCGACGGCCTGCCGCATGACGGCGTCCTCGACGGGTTCGCCGACCTGCCGGGGCGGCTGTCAGCCTGACATCCTGGCAGGTCGACCGCCGATTTTGCCGGCGGCCGGCGTCACGCCGTCCTGACCTCACCGATGAAGGTTTGGATCCGCTCGCGCAGCCGCTCGGAATCGTGCGACAGGCTGTCGGCGGCGCCCAGCACCTCCGATGCCGCCCGCCCGACCTCGCCGGCCGAGCCGCTGACGGAGGAGATGTTGTCCGTGACCAGCCGGGTGCCCTGTGCGGCCTGCTGGATGTTGCGGCCGATCTCCTGGGTGGCGGCGGTCTGCTGTTCCACCGCGGCGGCGATGGCACCGGCGATGGAGTCGACGTCGTTGATGGTGCGGCCGATGGTCTGGATGGCCGTCACCGTGCCATCGGTCACCGTCTGGATTTCGGCGATCTGGCTGCCGATCTCCTCGGTCGCCTGGGCGGTCTGGGTGGCCAGCGCCTTCACCTCCTGCGCCACCACGGCGAAGCCCTTGCCGGCCTCTCCCGCCCGCGCCGCCTCGATGGTGGCGTTCAGGGCCAGCAGGTTGGTCTGGCTCGCGATGTTCTGGATCAGGCTGACCACGTCGCCGATCCGTTGCGCCGCCTGCACCAGCCGGGTGACCAGCGCGTTGGTCCGTTCGCCTTCCTCCACCGCGTCGCGGGCAATGGCGGCGACGGCGTTGACCTGCCGGCCGATCTCGCCGATGGAGCCGCCAAGCTGCTCCGACGCTGCGGCGACGGTGGCGACGTTGGCGGAGGATTGCGCCGTGGTGGCAGCGACGGCCGATGCCTGTTCGGTGGTGCGCGAGGCGATGGCGGTCATCGTTTCGGCGTTGCTGCGCAGATGGCGCGCTGCCGACGCCACCGCCTGCACCACGTCCTGCACATCGGCGTCGAAGCGGTCGGCCAACGCCCGCATGCCGGCCTGCCGGTCGCGCTCGGCCTGTTGTTTCTGCGCCTCGCGCTCCTCCTGCAGCGTCCGGATGGCGAGGGCGTTGCTCTTGAAGACCTGGAGCGCGCGGGCGAGCAGGCCGACCTCGTCCTTGCGCTCGGCGCCCTGGACGGTGACGGCGAGGTCGCCGCCGGCGATGGCGGTCATGTCGTCGATCAACCGGTGCAGCGGGCGGACGACGAAGACCACGATGATGGAGCCGAACAGGCCGATGGCCACCAGCAGCCCGACCGCGGCGACGGTCGTCAGGCGGGTCATGACGCTGGACGACAGGGCCAGCGCCCGCTCCTCCGCCAGCCTGGTCTCCTCGACGCTGCGGTCCACCCGCTCGCCCAGCGCCGCGGTCAGCTTCTGCCGCACCGGGCGGCCGACGTCGATCGAGACGCGGATCGCGCTGTCGGTGTCGTAGGCCCGCGCCAGTTCCACCGCCTTCTGTGACACCCGCTCATATTCGCCGACGATGGACTTGATGCCGGCGATGGCTTCGCGGTCGGCGGCGGCATCATAGGCCGCGGCCAGCCGGTCGATAGCGGCCAGCGCCTTGCCGATATTGTCCTTGTAGGTGCCGAAGGCGGCATCGATGCGCTCGCGCGTGCCGGCGACCAGCGCGTTCGATTCCGCATCCATCGCATCGCCCATCGCCGACTGGATCGCCAGCGCCGCGGACAGCCGCCCGGCCACCACCTCGGTCACGCGGCTGGTGGATGCGGTCAGCTCGACCAGCGCCGAACGGGCGGTCCACACCACGCTTCCCATCACGGCGAGCAGCAGGATCGCCGGAATCAACAGCTTGTGGACCAGTTTCCGGTCGGAAAACCAGCGGTGCATGGTGTGCCTTTCTCTGCGGGAACGGGGGCGTGACTGAGCCAGTCGCGCCGACGGCTCGCCGGACGCGATGGAGGGATGGGAAGGGCGGGCGTTCTGCCCATTGAAACGGCAGCCGGAGGCGGCAGAGGCCAATCTCGGCAAAAATAATTACTATTTGATTACTTCGACTGAAATATGATAAATGAATGATCGTGTCCGAACAAATCCTTTTTCACGCTGACCGTGCAGGCATTTCCGCCGCACCTGTTCCCTGTGGGCGGCACCGCGGCGATCCCGTCGATATGGAGCCTTGACCCACGGTTGCGCTCAACTACTCTGGTGCCGACGATATGGCAGTGTTGAGGATGGGACGTGGCCGACGACTTCCGGGATGAAAACCTGGACGCTTCATCGCAGTTGCGGGCGATGCTGGACACCGTGCCCGACGGGATCGTCGTCATCGACGGCCGTGGACGGATCCAGACCTTCAATCCCGCCTGCGAACGCCTGTTCGGCTGGACCGCCGGGGAGGTGGTCGGGCAGAATGTCAGGATGCTGATGCCGTCGCCCTACCGGGACCAGCATGACGGCTATCTGGAGCGCTACCAGCGCACCGGCGAACGCCGGATCATTGGCATCGGCCGCGAGGTGACCGGCCTGCGCAAGGATGGCACCAGCTTTCCGATGGATCTGTCGATCGGCGAGGCGAGCCAGAACGGGGCGCCGGTCTATATCGGCATCATCCGCGACCTGACCCAAGCCAGGCGGACGGAGGCGGCACTGCGCGAGCGGGAGGCCCGCCTGCTCTCCATCCTGCAGACAGTCCCCGAAGCCATCATCGTGATCGACGAGACGGGGCTGATCGAATCCTTCAGCCCGGCGGCGGAGCGGCTGTTCGGCTACGAGGCGCCGGAGGTCGTCGGGCGCAACATCAGCATGCTGATGCCGTCGCCCTACCGGGACCAGCATGACGGTTATCTGGAGCGCTACCAGCGTACCGGCGAGCGCCGGATCATCGGCATCGGCCGTGTCGTCTCCGGCCAGCGGCGCGACGGGTCGGTGTTCCCGATGGAACTGGCGGTGGGCGAGGTCCTGCTGTCGGGCCAGCGCCGCTTCACCGGCTTCGTCCGCGACCTGACCGAGCGGCAGGCGACCGAGCGGCGGCTGCAGGAGCTTCAGGCGGAATTGCTGCATGTCAGCCGGGTGAGCGCCATGGGCCAGATGGCGTCCACCCTCGCGCATGAGTTGAACCAGCCGCTGACCGCGGTGATCAACTACGCGAAGGCCGCAAAACGCCTGATGGAGCGGCCCGAAACCGTGACCAAGGCGATGGAGATGGTCGACAAGGCGAGCGCCCAGGCCAGCCGCGCCGGGCAGATCATCCGCCACCTGCGCAGCTTCATCGAAAAGGGCCAGACCCACCGTTCCGTCGAGTTCCTCAACAAGGTGGTGGAGGAGGCGGGCGCGCTGGCCCTGGTCGGCGCCAAGGAGCGGGGGCTGCATGTGCGGTACGACTTCGATCCCGCCGATCCCCGCGTGCTGGTCGACAAGGTCCAGGTCCAGCAGGTCATCCTCAATCTCGTGCGCAACGCCATCGAGGCGATGGCGCAGGGCGAGAGGCGGGAGTTGACCATCCACACCGGTCCGGCGCCCGACGAGCCGGATTTCCGGCGGATCGCCGTCAGTGACACCGGACCCGGCGTGCCGGACACGGTGCGCAACCAGTTGTTCCAGCCCTTCGTCACCACCAAGAGCAGCGGCATGGGGCTGGGCCTGTCGATCTGCCGGTCGATCATCGAGGCCCATGGCGGGCGTCTGTGGCTGGAAACGCCGCAGACGGGCGCCACCTTCCTGTTCACCGTTCCCCTGGCCGCTCCGGAGGCCGGCGATGCCTGAAGACGCCATGCCCGTCGACGCGACATCCAATCTGACGGTGTTCATCCTCGACGACGACGAGCCCATCCGCGAGTCCCTGCAGATCCTCCTGGAATGCGCCGGCTTCCGGGCGGAGAGCTTCGCAACCCCGGTCGCCTTCCTGGAGTCCGGAGCGCCGTCGCGTCCCGGCTGCCTGCTCGTCGATGTGCGGATGCCCGGAATGAGCGGTCTGGAGGTCCAGGAACGGCTGGGCCGCGACGGTCGCGACATGCCGGTGATCGTGATGACCGGCCATGGCGACGTGCCGCTGGCCGTGCGCGCCATGAAGGCCGGCGCGGTCGATTTCGTGGAGAAGCCGTTCGAGGAGGAGGCTCTGCTCTCGGCCGTCCGCTCCGCCCTGGACCGTGCGGCGGATGCCCGGAAGAGTTCGCCCGGCCAGCCGGCAGCCGCTCTGGAGCAGCCGTCCGCCGCCTCCACAGCGGCTGCCGCCCCGTCTCCGGCCGTGCCGCCGGAAATCCTGGCCCGCCTGTCGGCGCTGACACCGCGGGAGCATGATGTCCTTCGCTGGCTGGTGGCGGGCAAATCGAACAAGGTCATCGCGTTCGAACTGTCGATCAGCCCGCGCACCGTGGAGATTCACCGCGCCCGCGTGATGGAGAAGATGCAGGCCGACAGCCTGCCGTCGCTGGTGCGCATGGCGATTGCCGCAGGGGTGACGCCGGGCGACGGCTGATCTGCATCAAAACCGGCCTCCATACGCAATCGTCCTTATATCGATGCCCTCCACTGCATTTTATGGTTCACGACGCGCCGCACCGTCGGCGCCGGTGTGCTTGCATGGAATTCGGAGGCTCTCATGGATCGATCTGGCGACGGGCCGGGCGTTGCGCCGGGCGACGGGATCGTCCACATCGTCGACGACGACGAGCCGGTCCGCGATTCCCTGAAGGCCCTGCTGGAGGCCTTCGCCTTCGAGGTGCGGGATTTCGCCTCCTGCCAGGAATTCCTCGATCGGTTCGACGGCAATCCTCAGGGCTGCCTCGTTCTTGACCTGCACATGCCGGTGATGAGCGGGCTGGAGTTCATGGAGCGCCATGGCGGCGACCTGCACGGCATGCCGGTGATCATGGTGTCCGGGCGCGGCGATCCCGCCACCTTCTCCCGCGCGAAGGATGCCGGCGTCATGGCCGTGCTGGAGAAGCCCTTCGACGAGGATCTGCTGATCGAGACCCTGAACCGGTTGCTGCCGCCGACGGCCGGGTCCGCCTGACGGGACACAGGATCGGGCTCCCGTATGTAGGTACACCTACGTACGCAAACTTCCTTAGGTACATCACCGAACTGCACAGCCGGGCGGACGCCGGATAGCTTCGGGCCATCATGTGCACCCCGGAACGATCCGGACCGCACCGCAACGGCCGAGGCCCCCATGTCCACGCACGCCGCCATTGCCGCCAATGCCAGCCGCGCCGTCCCGGGGTACCTGGTTTCCGCCATTGCGATGACGCCGGCCGCGGGCCTGCCTGCCCTCCAGCCGCGCAGCGCCGCCGATCCGCTGGCGGCGCTTGGCCATGCTAAGGTCTATGACCGCGACATGACCGTCTTCAGCGAAGGCGATGCCGCCGGCTCGGTCTTCCGGGTGCAGAGCGGCATGGTCCGGCTGCACAAGATGCTGCCTGACGGGCGCCGGCAGATCATCGGCTTCCTGCATGCCGGCGACATGATGGGCTTGGCCTTCGCCGCCCAGTATCTCTACACCGCCGAAGCGGTGACCGCGACCACCATCCAGCGCATCCCGCGCCTGGAACTGGACGCCCTGCTCGACGCGCAGCCGGCCCTTGCCCGCAAGCTGCTGTCGGCGACCACCTCGGAACTGCTGGCGGCGCAGGACCAGATGGTGCTGCTCGGCCGTAAGACGGCCGCGGAGAAGGTCGCCAGCTTCCTGCTGCGCCTCTGCGACCGCAAGGGCGGTGACCGGCCCATCGACCTGCCGATGGGCCGCAGCGACATCGCCGACCATCTGGGCCTGACCACCGAGACCGTGTCGCGCACCTTCACCAAGCTGAAATCGGCCCGGCTGATCCGCATCCTGGTCGGCGGCAAGCTGGAACTGCTGGACCACGACGCCCTGGCCGACCTCGCCGGCGGCTTCTGATCGCCGTCCCTCGGGGGGGAGTTCGGAAAACCTGCTCAGACCCCCTCGCCCTGTTGCACCTGCTGGGTCAGCGTGGCGATGAAGCGCTGGGTGCGCTCGCGGGCCGGATGGGTGAACAGGTCGCGCGACGGCCCGGCTTCCACCACCAGCCCGCCGTCGAGAAAGACGACCTCATGCGCGATGCGGGAGGCGAGGCGCAGGTCGTGGGTGGCCATCACCATGGTGGTGCCCTCCGCCGCCAGCGTCCCAAGCACCTCCACCACCTCGTCCGCCAGTTCGGGATCGAGCGCCGAGGTCGGCTCGTCGCACAGCAGCACGCGGGGGGAGGGAGCCAGCGCGCGGGCGATGGCGACGCGCTGCTGCTGCCCACCCGACAGGGTCGCCGGCCAGGCATCGGCCTTGTGGTCCATGCCAACCTTGCGCAGCAGGGCCATGGCACGGTCGCGCGCCTTGTCGGCCGGCCATTTCTGCACGGTGACCAGCCCCTCCATCACATTCTCCACCGCCGTACGGTGGGGGAAGAGCTGGAAATTCTGAAACACCATCCCGGTCTGGCCGCGCAGCCGCTGGATGTCCTTCCAGCCGGGCTTGCCGCTGGGTTGGAAGGACAGTTCCTCCTCGCCGATGCGCACGGTGCCGGAGGTTGGGATTTCCAAAAGGTTGATGCAGCGCAGCAGCGTGCTCTTGCCGCCGCCGGACGGGCCGATAAGCGCGGTCACGCGCCCTTCCGCCACCGTCACCGTCACGCCCTTCAGGACGGTCAGGTCGCCGAAGCGCTTCTCGATGCTCGACAGCCGGATCACGATTTGGCCTCCAGGAAACCGCCATACTGGCCGAGCCGGCGTTCCAGCCGGACCTGCAGTGCCGACAGCACGGAGCTGAGGGCCAAATAGATCAGCGCCGCCTCCACATACAGGATCAGCGGCTCGTAGGTCGTCGCGACGATGCGCTGGGCGGCCTGGAACAGCTCCGGCACGGTGATGGCCGCGGCGAGCGAGGTGTCCTTGACCAGCGAGATGAAGCTGTTGGACAATGGCGGCACCGCCACCCGCGCGGCCTGCGGCAGGATGGTGCGCCGCATCGCCTGGGACCAGCTCATGCCGATGGAATAGGCGGCCTCCCACTGGCCCTTCGGGACCGAGCCGATGACGGCGCGGATGATCTCCGAGGTGTAGGCGCCGACATTCAGCGTGAAGCCGATCAGCGCCGCCGGGAAGGCGTCCAGCACGATGCCGGCGCTGGGCAGGCCGTAGAAGATCAGGAACAGCTGCACCAGCAGCGGCGTGCCGCGGATGATCCAGACATAGAAACGGACGGCGGCGGCCAGCGGGGCCGGACCGAACAGCCGGATCACCGCCGCCGCCAGCCCGACGGCGAGGCCGAGCACGAAGGACGCCAGCGTCAGCGGAACGGTGAAGGTCAGCGCCGCCCACAGCAGCGACGGAAGCGAGTCCGCCATCAGGGTAAGCCAGTGCAGCACGGAAAGGTGCCTCTCGCGAGTTCGGGGCGCAAAATCGGGGCCGGGACAAGGCGGCGCCGCCCCCCGTCCCGGACGGACGGGGGACAGCGCCGGTCCCTTACCGTCACTTCGAAACGTCGTCGCCGAAATATTTCTGCGAGATGGTCTTGTAGGTGCCGTCGGCCTTGATGGCGGTCAGGGCGTCGTTGATCGCGGCCACCAGCGTCGCCTCGCCCTTGCGCACGATGATGCCGGACTGGTCGGCGGCGTCCTGGGTCGCGGCGATCTTCACGTTGGCGTTGGGCTTCTGTTTCTTGAAGTCCAGGAAGGACAGGCTGTCGTTGACGGTCGCGTCGGCCCGGCCATTCAGGACGAGCTGGATCGACTGGTCGAAGCCGTCGGTGCCGACCAGTTGGGCGCCCGACGCCTCGGCCAGCTTGCCGAAGTTGCTGCTCAGCGACTGGGCCGCCTTCCTGCCCTTCAGGTCGGCGAAACCTTTGATGGCGTTGTTGTCGCCCCGTACGATCAGAACGGCGCGGCTGGTGATGTAGGGGTCGGAGAAGTCGTACTTGGCCTTGCGCGCCTCGGTGATGCCGACCTGATTGATCACGGCGTCGTAGCGGCGGGCGTCCAGGCCGGCGATCAGCCCGTCCCACTTGCCTTCCAGGAAGTCCGCCTTGACGCCGATGCGCTTGGCGACCTCGCGCCCGATCTCCACGTCGAAGCCGACGAGCGCGCCGGAGGCGTCATGATAGGTGAAGGGGGCATAGGTGCCCTCGGTCCCGATCTTCAGAACGCCGTCCGCCTTGATGCGGTCAAGGTCCGTCTGGGCCTGAGCGGAGGCGACGGCGGCGACCTGTATCAGGCCGGCGACAAGAAGCGATTTCAGCCAGTTCATCGGTTGGTGCCCGGTGTTTATCGGATGGGGAGGTTTGGTTGGTCCGCCAGCTTGGGCGCTCTGCCGGCGCCGGGCGGTTCCTGTCACGCTACAGGGAAGAATATGAAGGAACAAGGGAATACGATACCTATTTAGCGTATATCAACTGTGCATAATGTGTACTGCGAACGGATTTTCTTGGGAAATCCTCCTGGGGGGCGGCGGTCGCTGTCGACGACCGCGAACCGGAACCGTCGGGTTGCACTTTGGTGCAACGCGCCTTTTCACGGGGCAGGGGCTGGCGGCGGTGCTGGTGGGGGAGCGTCTATGCCAGCACCGGCAGGGCCATGTTCTACGCCGCGCTCTACCGAGGGAGCGGGCTGGATTGGCTGAACTCCGGCCTTGTCGCCAGCCTGCTGCTAGGAGGCCTGCTGATGGGGTACGGGTTGCCGGTCGCTGCCTTCACGCAGACCGTCGCCGGCATGCGCGAGCAATTCCACAGCTTCCGGCTGGTGTCCGACGTGGTGCCCGGCGACGCCGAAACCGTCGGCCGGCTGGTTGGCACCATGGCGCGGGCCGCCGCCCGTTCGACCGGGACCGAGGAGGCGACGCAGCGGGCGCTGTCGCTGCTGTCGGCGGGGGTGCGCAAGCAGGCCTATGTGCTGGCCTATATCGACGGCTTCGTCTTGATCGGCCGGTTCATCGCGGGCGGACTGCTGCTGATCGTGCTGCTGCGCCCGGCGCCAAAACAGCGACGCCCCGTGCGTCGGGCACGGGGCGTCGCATGGTCCGTCGAAAGACGGCGATCGGGTATCGGCGATCAGACGGCGGCGGTAACCACCACCTCGATCTTGATCTCCGGCTTGCCGAGGTCGGCGACGCCGATGGTGGCGCGGGCCGGCAGGTCGTTGCCGTCGAGCCAGGCCAGCCATGCCTCGTTCATCTCGTCCTTCAGGCTCATGTCGGTGATGAACAGCTGGGCGGACAGCAGCTTGGTCTTGTCGCTGCCGGCCATCGCCAGCACCTGGTCGAGCTTGCCGCAGATCTGCGTGACCTGGCCGCCCATGCCGACGCCGACATCGTCGGCGATGATGCCGCCGAGATAGGCCGTGCCGTTGTTGACGACGACGCGGTGCATGATCTTGGTCTTCTCGATGCGTTTGATCACTGGAAAATGCTCCTGGTTTTTGAAAGGGGTCACGGGATGATGGAGAAATCGACGTAGCGGGCGGCGATGCGCGCCAGCGTTCCGTCCTGCGCGACCGCGCGGATGGCCTCGTCGAAGGACTGCTTCAGCGCGGCGTCCTCCTTGCGCAGGCCGACGCCGATGCCGGGGCCGAACACCTCGGGGTCGATCACCGGCTGGCCGACCAGCTTGACCGACTTGCCGCCGTCGCCCTTGACCCAGTCGGACGCGGTGGCGCCGGTGGTGATGGCGGCGTCGATCCGCCCGGCCTTCAGGTCGGCCAGCAGGTTGGAGGCGGTATCGTAGGTCTTCAGCGTGGCGTCGCCGCCGAGATGCTTCTCGACATAGCGGGAATGGGTGGTGGAAACCTGGGCGCCGATGGTCTTGCCGCGCAGGCTGGCCGGCGAGCCGTCGATGGCGGACTTGGCCGGCGCCACGAAATAGGCCGGCACCACCATGTAGGGGGTGGAGAAGCCGATGGCCTTCGCCCGTTCCGGCGTGATGTTCATCGTCGCCATGATGGCGTCGTACTTCTTCGCCAGCAGCCCGGGGATGATGCCGTCCCACTCCTGCGCCACGATGGTGCAGGGGCGTTTCATCCGCTCGCACAGCGCATGCGCAAGATCGACCTCGAGCCCGGCCACCTTGCCGTCGGGCTGGGTGAAGTTGAAGGGCGGGTAGGCGCCCTCGGTGGCGATGCGGATCTCCTGCGCCGAGGCGGCACCGCCGGACGCAAGCAACAGAAGGGCGGCAACGCCCGTGAGGAGGCGCTTCATGGCAGGCTCCGGGAATGGCAGGTGGAAGAGGTCAGCGGCCGGCGACGACGACGATCTCGACCAGGATCGACGGGTCGGCCAGCCGGGCCTCCACCGTCGCGCGGGCCGGCGGGTTGGCCTTGTCGACCCAGGCGTCCCAGGCGGCGTTCATCTCGGCGAAGGTGGCGATGTCGGCCAGATAGACGGTGGCGGTCAGGATGTTGCTCTTGCTCGTCCCGGCTTCGGCCAGCAGGGCGTCGATCTGGCGCAGCACGTCGCGGGTCTGCGCCTCCACATTGGTGGAGCCGTCGTCGACGATCTGGCCGGCGAGATAGACGGTGTCCTTGTGGATGACCATGTCGCAGAGACGGGGAGTCAGGTGGAAGCGCTGGATCGTCACTGTGGGATGCTCCAAAGGGTCAGTCGGCGAAGCGGCCGATGCGGAAGGGGGCGATGGGCAGGTCGGTGGCGCCCCCGGTGATCAGGTCGGCGGTGATCCTGCCGACGATCGGGCCGAGCTGGAAGCCATGTGCCGAGAAGCCGAAGGCGTGGTAGAGGTCCGGTTCCGTCCCGCTGGGACCGATGACCGGGATCTGGTCGGGCATCCGCGCCTCGATCCCCGCCCAGGCGCGGACGATGGTGGCGCCGCGCATGGCCGGGAACAGGTCCCACACCGTGCGGGCATTCACCGTCACCTGCGAGAAGTCCAGCTCGGTCCGGTTCTCGTCCCGCTCCGCCCGGCCGAGCAGCCCGCCGCCGATCAGCACGGTGCCGTTGGGGAACTGCTTGAAGGACAGGGTACGGCCGGTCGCGCCAACCACCGGCTTGATGAAGGGCGGCACGCGGGCGGTGATCATCAGCATCGGGGCGATGACCTCCAGCGGCACCGGTTCCCCCACCTGGGCGGCGACACGGTCGGCCCAGGCACCGGCGCAGTTCACCACCACCGGCGCCTCGAACCGGTTCCTCTGTCCATTGCCTTCGGCGGTCTCCACGCTCCACAGTCCGCCCTGGCGGACCAGCCGGGTCACGACCCCGCCCTCCTGGAAGCGGGCGCCGAGCGAGATCGCCTTGCGCCGGAAGGCGAAGGTGGTGCGGAAGGGGATCGCCGCCCCGTCGCCGCGCGAAACCAGCGCGCCGACGCAATGATCGGCGATGGCGGGGACCAGCGCCCGCAGCTCGTCCCGTCCGACCACCTCCTCGTGGATGAATCCCAGCGCCCGCAGCTCCGCGACGCGGGCCTCCAGCGTCGCCAGCTCGGCCCCGGTCTCCGCCACCTTGACCTGCCCGTGGCTCTCGAAGCCGCAATCGTCGTCCACCAGCTCGCCGATGCGGTGCCACAGCGCCATGGAGGCGACGGACAGCGGCACCTCCGCCACATGGCGGCCGAGTTGGCGCACGCCGCCGGCATTGACGCCGGAGGCGTGGCGGCCGACATGGTCCTTTTCCAGCACCAGCACCCGGACACCGCGCATCGACAGATGCAGGGCGGCCGAGCAGCCATGCAGGCCGCCGCCGATGACGATGACGTCCGGACGCTGGATGGCCGGCTGGGGGAAGGCCGGGCTGGGGGAGGCGGTTGCGGTCATCGGGCGCCTTCCGTCAATGCTTGAACACGGCGTCGATGTCGGCGTCGGTCTTCGGCAGGGCGGCCAGTTCGGCAAGCGTGATCGGCTTCACCGGGGGGCGGAGGCGGTAGTAGCCGACCTCGGCCGGGGAGACGCCACGCTCTGCCGCGATGACCTCCGTCACCGTCGGGCCGCACAGCCGGCCCTGGCACGGCCCCATGCCGCAGCGTAGGAAGCTCTTGGCCTGATTGGGGCCGGAGCAGCCGAGCCGTACCGCCTCGCGCACCGCGCCGGCGGTGATCTCCTCGCAGCGGCAGACGATGGTGTCGTCGGACGGCGCTCGGAAGGCTTGCGCCGGGCTGTAGAGGACGTCCAGGAACTTGCGTCCGGTCAGCGAACGGTCCAGCGCGGCGCGGAAGGGGGCAGCCTCCTCGTCGCGCCGGGCCCGGTCGATGCGGCCCAGCCGGTGCAGCGCATCGAGCGCGGCCAGCCGTCCGGCCTCTTCCGCCGCACGGGCACCGCCGATGCCGGCACCGTCGCCGGCCAGCGACACGCCTTCGACCGAGGTGGCGCCCCACTCGTCGGCGGTCGGCCGCCAGCAGCGCTGCACCTCGTCCCAGCGCTGGGCGCAGCCGGTGGCGTTGGCAAGATTCAGGTTCGGGATCACGCCCTGGTGGAGCAGCAGCGTGTCGGCCGGCAGCCGGTGCTCCGTGCCGTTGCGGGTGTAGGTGACGCTCTTCAGCGCGCCATCTCCCTCTGCGCGTAGGGCGGTGACGTTGCCGATGACGGTCAGCTTGCGTCGAACCTCGAGCATCAGCTTCATGCCCTTGCCGAGATAGGGGGAGCGCAGGAATCCCGGCAGCAACGGCAGGGCGGCGCGCCAATTCTCCTTCGGCGTGGTGTCGAGGATCGCGTCGATCCGCGCGCCGGCCTGGAGATACTGCCAGGCCAGCAGCCACAGCAGCGGTCCGCTGCCCGCCATCACCGTGGCACCCGACGGCACGAGGCCGGAGGTCTTCAGCAGAACCTGCGCCGCACCGGCCCCCAGCACGCCGGGCAGCGTCCAGCCGGGGATCGGGAAGGGACGTTCCAGCGCGCCGGTCGCCATGATGACATGGCGCACCGTCAGCATTGCCGCGGCGCCGTTGCGAGACAGGCCGATCTGGATGCGGCGCTGTCCGTCGGCGGCGTCATCCCGCGGACGGGCGACGCTCCACACGGTGGTGCCCGGCCAATGGGTGGCGCCGCTGTCGCGCAGCGGGCCCAACAGCTCCGCCCCATGCCAATAGTCCGGTCCCAGAATCTTGCGGTCGCGGACAGGCGTTTCGGTGACGGCGCGGTAGATCTGGCCGCCGGGTTCCGCCTGTTCGTCGAGCAGGACCACCGACGCGCCCCTGGACGCCGCCAGCGCCGCCGCGGCCAGACCGGCCGGGCCGGCACCGATCACGGCGATGTCGAAGTCGAACTCTGCTCCCTGGGCGCTCATCGCTCCACCTCGCGCTTGCCGTTCTGGGTCTCGACCGCCATGCCGGGGGATACCCGCACCTGGCAGCCCTGGCGGTTGCCGGTGCCGTCGATGGTGACGAGGCAGTCGAAGCACACGCCCATCATGCAGTACGGGCCGCGTGCCGCGCCGCTGACCGGGGTGTTGCGGCAGGTGACGACGCCGTTGGCCAGCAGGGCGGCGGCGACGCTGTCGCCTGCCCGTGCGCTGGCGGCTCGGCCGTCGATGGTGAAGGCGACCGTCTCGGCAGCGGTCTTGGCGGCGGTCTCGATCTCATGCAGCCTGCGGAACATGGAACCTCCGGGCGCTGAAGGGCGCAAAACGGTCGCCGAGGTCGCCGGCCGCGATCAGCGACGCCAGCGTCAGCGCATGGTTGGCGGCGAGGGTTACGCCGCTGTGGCAGGTCACGACGAAGGCGCCGGGTGCCGTCGCAGATTCCTCGTAGATCGGGAAGCCGTCCGGCGTCAGGACGCGCAGCGCCGCCCAACTCCGCACCACGTTCAGCTTGCCCAGCAGCGGGAAGAAGCGGATGGCGCGCTCTGCGATGGCGGACGACACGCCGGGTTGCAGCGTCGTGTCGAGGCCGACCTCCTCGAAGCTGTCGCCGATCATCACCCCGCCCTCGTCGGTCTGGCGGACATAGCCTGTGGGGTGGTGCAGGAAGGGGGCTGTCTTCTCGGTCACGATGACATGGCCGCGCTGCGGGCGGACGGGGGCCGACAGCCCGACCATCGGTGCCAGCCGCAAGCTGTCGTGGCCGGCGGCCAGAACCACCTTGCCGGCACGGATTTCTCCGCCGGCGGTCGCCATGCGGAAACCGCCGTCGCGGTGGTCGATGCGCTCCACCCGATGGTTCGGGAGATACGCCACGCCCAGCATGCCGATGCCCTTGTGCAGCGTCCGCAGCAGCCGGAGCGAGTTGCAATGGCCGTCCAGCGGGCAATAGGTGCCGCCGACCACGTCGGGGCCGATGAAGGGCAATTCCTTGCGCAACGTCTCGCGGTCCATCACCTCGTAGGGGTAGCGGATCATGTCGGGCTGGTTGTGCAGCCGCATCAGGGTGTTGGCGCGGGCCTGCAGATCCTCTTCCGACAGCATCGGCATGAAGCCGCCGGGCCGCCGGAAGGCGACGTCGATGCCGGTCTGCTCGCGCAGCAGGTCGGCGAAGCCGCCCCACAGGTCGGAGGATTGTTTGGTCCAACCGGCATATTCCGGCATTCCCAGCCCCTTGCCCTGCACCCAGACCAGGGCGAAGTTGCCGCGCGACGGCCGCACGGCGATGTCGCCCTCGTCCAGCATCGCGACCTTCTGGCCCGACCGGGCGAGACCCCAGGCCAGCGCCGATCCGACCAGCCCGCCGCCGATCACGGCGACGTCATACTCTCCGCCCCGACTGGGCTCAGTCATCGTCTCCACTCCCGCGGCCAGTTTCGCACAATGTCCCTTGCGCACCGGCCGCCGCCGTTATCGTGAGGCGCGCATCGCCTTATCCGGCTCCCGCATGCGGTGCCGAATGCCTGGCAATGCAGCGCGTGGTCTTTTCCAAATGCCGGGACGGTCCGGCATCGCACCCCGGACTCCCGTATGAAGGCTTGCGGTCCGCAGGGCTTTCTTTGGCTGGGCGCCGCAGAATGCTGCCCGGCGCCGCGTGGCCGCTCTTCGATCCTTGCGACAGCATCGGCAGCCAACTTATAACTGTCAAATCAGTTCGAAGGGGTGTTTCATGATCGAATGTTATGTTGTTGCTGCCGGCATGGATTGGGCGGCATGATCAACCCGCGCCAGATCGAAGCCTTCCGTGCCGTCATGCTGACCGGCGGCATCACCGCGGCGGCGGAGTTGCTGAACATTTCGCAGCCGGCGGTCAGCCGTCTGATCAGCGACCTGCAATACGCGTTGAAGCTGACGCTGTTCGAGAGGCGCGGTCCCCGCATCGCCCCGACCAGCGAGGCGATCTCGCTCTACCAGGTGGTCGACCGTGCCTTCGTCGGGCTGGACCTGATCGAGCAGACGGCGCGCGACCTGACCTCCCGGCGCAGCGGAACCCTGCGGGTGGCGGCGATGCCGGCGCTGGGTGTCGGGTTCCTGCCGCGCTACGTCGCGCGCTTCCTGACCGAACGGCCGCGGGTGGACATCGCGCTGCGCGGCAGCACCTCGCCCATCATCCTGGACTGGGTGGCGACCGGCCAGTGCGAGCTGGGATTCGCCCATACGCCCATCGAGCATGCCGCCGTGCTGACCGAGAAGATCCACGGGCTTCCCGCCGTCGCCATCCTGCCGCCCGGCCATCCGCTGGCGGCCAAGGATGTGCTGGTACCGAAGGATTTCGAAGGCGAGAGCTTCATTTCGACCACCCCGCCGACGCTGCTGCGCTACCGCATCGACACCATCTTCGCCGACCACGACGTGACGCGGTTGATGCGGGTCGAGACCCAGCTGACCATGAACGCCTGCGCCATGGTGGCGGCCGGCCACGGCATGTCGATCGTCGATCCCTTCACCGCCCAGGACTATGTCCCGCACGGGCTGGTCGTCCGTCCGTTCGCGCCGCGCATCGGCTTCGACATCGCCATCCTGCGCTCCGCCCAGGTGCCGCTGTCGATGATCGCCGAGGATTTCCTGGCCGGCTTCCTGGAGGAGACGACACGCTTCCGTGAAACGCTGGGGGGACCGGCCGGTGACGGCCGGACCGGCCTACAAGTGGTTCGGAGCACGGAATTATAACATTATCGGATGAATGATGGCGGGAATTCGATTTGACGGTTATGTGACTGCACCATCACCCTGATCCATGTCCTGAGCATGACCTTCCCGGAACAACGGCCCGCCGCGACGGCGGCCGGCAAGGCGGCGATCCGGACCTGCCCGACGGCATGGACCGAAGATCAGGTTCAATGAAGCTCAGGATCATGAACAGGGACATGTGGAGAGGAGAATGACGATGCGCTCCGTGACTTGCGGGTTGATGGCGACGGCGGCCCTGTGGTGCGGCATGGCCGCGGTCCAGACGGCCGAGGCCCAGGAAAAGACGCTCTACGTCGCTGCTTACGGCGGCTCCTTCGAGCAGACCATGCGCAAGGACATCATCCCGGCCTTCGAGAAGGCGGCGGGGGTGAAGGTCGAGTATGTCGCCGGCAACTCCACCGACAATCTCGCCAAGCTGCAGGCCCAGAAGGGCAACCAGCAGATCGACGTCGTCATCCTCGACGACGGGCCGATGTACCAGGCGGTGGCGCTGAACTTCTGCGCCGACCTGGAGAAGGCGCCGGTCTACGACCAGCTCTACGATCTGGCGAAGATGCCGTCGGGCAAGGCGATCAACTTCGGCGCGGTCGGCACCGGCATCCTCTACAACAAGGCGTATTTCGACGAGAACAAGATTCCCGCCCCGACCTCCTGGAAGGACATCGAGGATCCGCGTTTCAAGAAGAAGCTGGCGATTCCGCCGATCAACAACAGCTATGGCCTGCACGCGCTGGTGATGATGGCCCGCCTGAACGGCGGCGGCGAAACCGACATCGATCCGGGCTTCAAGGAATTCAAGGACAAGATCAACCCGAACGTGCTGGCCTACGAGCCGTCGCCCGGCAAGATGACCGAGCTGTTCCAGAGCAACCAGGCGGTGATCGCGGTCTGGGGGTCGGGCCGCGCCAAGGCATTGGCCGACACCGGCTTCCCCGCCACCTTCGTCTATCCGAAGGAAGGCGGCATCGTGCTCGGCTCCGCCGCCTGCCAGATCGCCGGCAGCAAGAACGCGCCCGAGGCGCAGAAGTTCATCCAGCATATGCTGGGCGCCGAGGCGCAGACCGCGCTGGCCGTCAGCGCCGGCTTCGGTCCGGTGAACAAGACGGTGGAATTGCCCGTCGAGAAACAGGCCGGCATTCCCTATGGTCCGGAGCAGGTCGGCAAGCTGCTGGTGGTGGACTGGGACACCATCAACAAGAACCGTGAAGTGTGGAACAAGCGCTGGACCCGCGAGATCGAGCGCTGATCGGCTGACGCCGCCCGCTCCCCCATGGTGGGGAGTGGGCGGCCCCTGAAAAGGGAGAGGGGAACGACGGTATGGCTTATCTGGTTCTCGACCAACTGACCAAGCGTTTCGGCACCTGGACGGCGGTCGATCATGTCTCGCTGACGGTGGAGAAGGGCGAACTGGTTTCGCTGCTGGGGCCGTCGGGCTGCGGCAAGACCACCACCTTGCAGATGATCGCCGGCTTTCTCGACGCCGACGGCGGCCGGGTGACGCTGGACGGCCAGGATCTGCTGGCCAAGAAGCCGAACGAGCGCGGGCTCGGCATCGTGTTCCAAAGCTATGCGCTGTTCCCGCACATGACCGCGGCGGAGAATGTCGGCTTCGGGTTGGAGATGCGCAAGGTCGGCCGGGCCGACCGCGACCGCATGGTCGCCGACGCGCTGAAGCTGGTCGGGCTGGAACAATATGGCGACCGCCATCCCCGCCGCATGTCGGGCGGCCAGCAGCAGCGCGTGGCGCTGGCCCGTGCGTTGGTGATCAAGCCGAGCCTGCTGCTGCTGGACGAGCCGCTGTCGAACCTGGACGCCAAGATGCGCGAGGAGATGCAGATCGAGCTGCGCCGCATCCAGCGCACCGTCGGCACCACCATGATCCTGGTCACCCACGACCAGTCGGAGGCGATGGCGCTGTCCGACCGCGTCGTCGTCTTGAACAAGGGCCGCATCCAGCAGGTCGCCACCCCGCAGGAGGCCTACGACCGTCCGGCCAACGCCTTCGTCGCCAATTTCCTCGGTCGAACCAACCTGCTGCCCGGCATGGTCGGCAGCGGCGCTGCCGGCACGGTCATCACCATCGCCGACAGCGTCTGGCCGGTGTCGCAGCCGGTGCCGCCCGGTCCGGGGGCGCTTGCCGTCCGGCCGGAGAAGGTCGGTTTCGTCGGCGAGGGCGGCCTCAGCGGGACCGTGCTCGCCCGCGTCTTCCAGGGCACCCAGTGGCTGTTCGAGATCGAGACGGCAGCCGGCCGCATGATGGTGATCCGCCAGCATGACGGCTCGGCCCTGCCGGCCGAGCGCGACCGGGTCATGGTCGGCTGGCGCCCGGACGACATGGCGGTGATGCCCGCCGATCCGGAGGCGGCCTCCGCCGTCCGGGAGGCGGCATGAGCATGGCGGCTTCAGGCGATCCCCAAATGGCCGCTACCCAGCCGCCGGCGGCCCCCCGGCGGCGGAACTGGCCCCTGGTGCCCTATCTGCTGAGCGCCCCCGGCCTTGCATTGTTCGCGGTGCTGCTGCTGGTGCCGCTGGTCATGACCTTCCTGTTGTCGCTGAACAGCTTCAGCTTCTATGGTGGCATCCAGGATGTCTGGCAGCTCGGCAACTATGCCGACATCATCGCCGACGATTATTTCCACGAGGTTTTCCTGCGCACATTCCGCATCGCCGCGGTGGTGACGCTGCTGTGCGCCCTGTTCGGCGCGCCGGAGGCCTATATCCTGCGCCGGATGAAGTCGCCCTGGCGCGGCCTGTGCCTGCTGATCGTGCTGGGGCCGCTGCTGATCTCGGTGGTCTCGCGCACGCTGGGCTGGGCGCTGCTGTTCGGTTCGACCGGACTGGTCAACCAGGGGCTGATGGGGCTGGGGCTGATCGCGACGCCGATCGAGTTCATGTACACCGAGACCGGCGTGGTCATTGCGCTGACCCATGTGCTGGTGCCCTTCATGGTGCTGTCGGTCTGGGCGTCGCTGCAACGGCTGGATCCCCAGGTGGAGAATGCCGCTTTGTCGCTGGGCGCCGGCCCGCTGACGGTGATGCGCCGCGTGGTGCTGCCGCAGATCGTCCCCGGCATCCTGTCCGGCTCCATCATCGTCTTCGCGCTGGCGGCCAGCGCCTTCGCCACCCCGGCGATCATCGGCGGGCGGCGGCTGAAGGTGGCGGCGACGCTTGCCTACGACGAGTTCCTGAACACGCTGAACTGGCCGCTGGGCGCCACGGTGGCGGTGCTGCTGCTGGTCGCCAACGTCGTCATCATCGTCGGCTGCAACCGGCTGGTCGAACGTCGCTACAAACAGGTGTTCGAATGAACCGCAACGGTCCGGTCGCCCTGATCTTCCACGTCCTGTTCCTGGGTTTCCTGCTGGCGCCGATCCTGATCGTCTGCGCGGTGGCCTTCACCTCGGAAGGCTATCTGTCGCTGCCGACCAACGGGCTGTCGCTGCGCTGGTTCCGCGCCATCGGCGACAACCCCGAATTCATCCGCGCCTTCAAGGACAGCCTGCTGCTGGGGGCGGTGTCCTCCACCCTGGCGATCCTGGTGGCGGTGCCGGCGGCGCTCGCCATCGCACGCCACCAGTTCTTCGGGCGCGAGGCGATCCAGGCGCTGTTCCTGTCGCCGCTGATGGTGCCGCACATCGTGCTCGGCATCGCCTTCCTGCGCTTCTTCACCATGATCGGGCTGGGCGGCACCTTCGTCGGGCTGGTGCTGAGCCATGTCATCATCATCCTGCCCTTCGCCCTGCGGCTGATCCTGGCGGCCTCGACCGGCATGGACCGGGCGGTAGAGAACGCGGCATCCTCGCTCGGCGCCTCCTCCTGGACCTGCTTCCGCCGGGTGACGCTGCCCTTGATCCTGCCGGGCGTCGCCAGCGGCTGGGTGCTGGCCTTCATCAACAGCTTCGACGAGGTGACGATGACCGTCTTCATCGCCTCGCCGGAGACCACCACCCTGCCGGTGCGCCTGTTCCTCTATATCCAGGACAACATCGACCCGCTGGTCGCCGCGGTGTCGGCGGCGCTGATCTTCGTGACGGTCGCCGCCATGCTGGTCCTCGACCGCGTCTATGGGCTGGAGCGGCTGCTGGTCGGCAAGGGCCGGGACTGAGGCTCTCAGCCCAGCACCCGCGCAGCGAACGCGATCAGGTCGCGGTTCTCGTCGAGGATGTCGGTCCTGGTCAGGTGGTGGACGACGGTCGCGGCCACGCCGACATCCTCGATCGGGATTCCGGCGCTGGCCCCCGTCCGCAGGGCGCGGCGCACGGACAGGTTCAGGCCGTAGCCGGGGGGCAGCGGGGCGACGGTTCCGCCGGCCGGGCCGGCCAGCTCCATCAGCGCCCCCCATTCCCACACGTTGGCGCCGCCGGCGCCGGTCAGCGGATCGACGCCGAGGACCGGTCCCAGCCCGTTGTCGACGAAGTCGGCGGCGAAGAAATCGCTGGTGCTGTAGGACAGCGCGTCGACGATCAGCAGGATTCGTCCCGGATAGCGGTAGGGCGGCAGGTCGTCCAGCGGCGTGATGCTGAAGGCTTGCGAGAAGCCGAGCCCGGTGGAGGTCTGCAGCCGGATCGACGGGTTCCAGGGGGCGAGCGGCGGCAGGCTCGTCAGCGCCAGGGTCTGGCTGGTGTTGCGGAAGGCGATGGGGGCCATGCCGGGGATCCGGCCGCCGGCAAGCAGCGCCACCAGCTTCTGCCCAGCCAGGATGTTGCCGCCGGGGTTGCCGCGGATGTCGACGATCAGGCGTTCCTGCGGCAGCGACGCCAGGATGCCGGCTGCCGACGCGGCGAATTGCGCCGGGTCGTCCGACTGGAAGGTGAAGATGCGCAGATAGCCCGCCTCGCCCGCCGCGGTCGGAACCCGGCCATGGCGGAACGCCCCCTGCGAGGTGAGGCCGGTGGGCGAGGGCTGCGTGGTGCGGCCGGCATCGCGCAGGAAGGCGCCGGTCGCCAGCAGCTTGTGGTCGACGCCCTGCGCCATCGCGTAGGCCCCGGACGCCGAACCTGACGGCCCTTCCGGCTGGGAGGCGTAGCAGCGCCACGGCGTGGTGGCGGTGTACGGCTTGCCCCATGGGTCGGCATAGGTCAGTGCAACCCAATCCTCGCTCGGCCGCAGCATGAAGGCGAGCGGCCGGATGGTCAGGTTGGACAGGGCGAGCCGCATCTGTGCCGCCCAATGGGCGCCCTGGGTTTCGGCCGCCAGATTCTCCAGATACAGATGGATGGGCACGCCGTTCCAGTGGGTGACCTCGACCCCCAGCGGGATTTCCTCGAACCCGAAGAAGCGCTTGGTGACGATGTAGCGGGGACGGCCGTTCTCGAAATACTGCTCCAGCAGGAAGGGCACATAGGCGACGAGGCCGGACCAGGGCGGCGCGAGCCGGAACGTGGTGTGGCGGTCGTGCAGGGAGGAGACGATGGACAGCAGCCGCCGGCTGAAGCGGTTGCCGTCGGATTCCTTCAGCAATTGCAGGGCCTGCACCGGATCGATGGCGAAGCCGGCCCGCTTCTGCGGCAGATGGACGTAGTAGTTTTCAAGCGCGAAGCGCAGGACGTCGCACAGGGCGTTGCGGGTGCCGGCGTCCGGCTCCATGACCGTGCCGCGGGTGGCCGCCAGCAGGGGCGTGGCAAGATAGTTCAGCATGGCGACGCTCCCTTTTGCCGCTCCATGCCGGACGGTCCGGCACGGCTTCCCGATGGCTTCGATCCTTTTGGTAAGGCAAATGGGAGGCGAATACAACCGGCCAGAAATGCCGGTGACCGGGTGCCGCGCAAAGGGGCCGTCCGAGCCTCCCGTGTCCTGCGGCGGGGAGGGGAATGGAACGTTTGAAACAGGATGAAACAGGAATCCAGGCCTGTTCCATTGTTCCATCCGCCTCGCCGGCAGCCAGCGGCCGACGCGGGAAGGTCGAGCCTGTTTCCGGATTCCTTTGCTGAAACAATCCTTTGCCGAACAGAACCGGCAGAGGGGAACCGGTGGAACATCGGGAACGCTCCCCGCATGGAGACAGCCTGTCCATTCCTATCACGGTCACGGGCCTGCGGGGAGGGCAGCGAGAAAATCCACGCGTGCACGCGCTCAGCGGTCTCCGTTCTCCACGCCCTGCCGCAGCGTCCGCAGCACGGCGTCGGCGGTGCGGCGGCTGTGGCCTGCCAGCAGGCCGGCGGCGCCATCGGCGTCGCGGCGGCGCAGCGCCGCCATGATCGCCTCATGCTCGGTCAGCGACTCCTGCCAGCGGTCGGCGTCGTAATTCGCCAGGGAGCGGGCGCGGGCGAGCTGGGCGGCGAAGCCCTTGTGGGTGGCCTCCAGCACCGGATTGCCGGCCATGGCGACGATCCAGGCATGGATGCGGCGGTTGGTGGTCGAGTAGGCCGCACGTTCCCCGGCGCGGAACTGGGCGGCGAGGTCGTCGTGCAGGCGGTTCAGCTCACCGAAGGCGGCGTCCGATCCGTTGGTGCAGGCAAGGCGGCCGGCAAGGCTTTCCAACGCCTCCATCACCTGGAAGATCGCCGCGATCTCCCTGGGGTCGATGGGCGTCACTACCGCGCCCCGGTGCGGCCGCAACTCCACCAGCCCTTCGGCCGCCAGCACGCGCAACGCCTCGCGCAGGGGGGTGCGGGAGACGCCCAGCTGTTCGCACAGCTGCATCTCCGGCACGCGGCGGCCGGGCGGCAGCTCCCCGTCCAGGATCATCGCCCGCAACTCCGCCACGGCGGAATGATGCAGCGTTTCGCGGCGCAGGGGGCCGCTGGCGGGTCTCGCGGTCTTGAGGCTGTCCATGTCGATCCGGCGGAGTCTGTTCTGCATCATACTTGGGCATTCATGCTCAAACGATGCCATGCGCTTAAAAATAAGGCAAGAATCGTCAAGAGTCACACGCTGAATAGAAACCAGCCTATCATATTGATATAAATATGAAAAATGAAAATAGAGATTTTGTATACAATCTGGCACGGCCTTTGCGACCGCCATGGAAACGCAACAGCCCCTGGAGCCGAAGCCCAATGTCGATCCGGTCCTTCTCCCTGAACGCCGTCACCGCCGCCACGCTGGGTCTTTCCGCGCTGGCCCTGCCTGTGGTGACGGGCGCCGTCCCGGCCGCGCAGGCCGCCGAAGCGGAGGCAGTGAAACTCGGCTTCGCCAAATGCGCCCACTGCCTGCCGATGGCGCTGACGCCCGATCTGGCCAAGGGCGTGTCGATCGAGGCGATCAACTTCAACTCCGGCAACGACGTGCTGACGGCGCTGGTGTCCAAGAGCATCGACGTGGCGCAGGTCACCTACCTCCACTACGTCACCGCGCTGGACAAGGGCTTCGACGTCGTCGCCATCTCCGGCCAGGTGAATGGCGGGTCGGAGATCGTCACCGCCAAGGGCATCGACCTGAAGGCCGGGGACTGGGACGGGCTGAAGGCGCTGGCGGCATCCCGCAAGGCCAAGGGCGAGCCGCTGCGCGTCGCCGCCTCGCGCGGGAACGCGCAGGACATCCACATGCGCGGCGCCTTCCAGAAGCACGGCATCGACGTCAACAAGGACGTCCAGTTCATCAACATCCCCAACCCGTCCGACCATGCCGCCGCCCTGCAGCGCGGCGAGGTCGATGTGATCTGCACGGTGGAGCCCTTCGCCTCGCAGATCCGCGGCACCGGCGTCGGCGCGCATTTCGCGCTGCCCTACGACCAGGCGGCCGGCAACCTGACCAACCTGATCGTCACGCGGTCGGACGTGATCAAGGAGCATCCGAAGGCGGTGGAGGCCACCGTCGCCTCGGTGGTGGCGCTGGTCGACAAGCTGAAGGGCGACCGGACGGTGTGGGTCGACACCATCAACAAATACACCGGCCTAAACAAGGACATCGCCGCGGAATCGCTGAAGAACGCCTTCCCCGACTATGCCATCCACAAGGACAGCACAGTCGCCATCGCCACGATGATGCGGGACCTGAAATACATCAGCCATGACGTGTCCGACGCGGTGGTCAAGAACATCGACTACCGCTTCCTGGAGGCGGTGACGAAGAAGCCGAAGAGCGAGCTGGGGGGCTGAGGGCAGGCTGAAGGTCCAGCCTCTCCAAGTTCTTCCCCCTCCCTAACCCTCCCCCGCTTCGCGGGAGAGGGAACTCCGCCGCTCTCGCACTTACCCCCTCTCCCGCGATCGGACCGGCCTTCGGCCGGCCGAGGGCGGGGGAGGGTTGGGGAGGGGGCATTCGGAGATTTTCCGCCACCGACGGCGTTTAAGGAGCCGGTCCATGACCGCATTGTCGAAATCCTGGGAGCGCGCGGTCGTTCCCGTCCTGATCCTCGTGGCCTGGGAGATCGTGTCGCGGTCCGGCCTGCTGCCGGCGGCGCTGCTGCCGGCCCCGTCGGTCGTGCTGCACAGCTGGGCCGACTGGGTCTTCGGCTTCGACGAGACGTCGCAGGCCAACAGCGGGCGCTGGCTGGCCGACGCGTTGTCCAGCGCGGTGCGCGTCGCCGCCGGCTACGGCATCGCGGTGGCCGGCGGCGTGCTGCTGGGCATCGCCATCGGCTGGTGGAGCTGGGTGGAACGCGCCATCGAGCCGACCATCCAGATGCTGCGCCCGGTGCCGCCGGTGTCCTGGATCCCGGTGGCGATCATCTGGTTCGGCATCGCCAACAAGCCGGCGATCTTCCTGGTCTTCCTCGGCGCCTTCTTCCCGATCCTGATGAACACCATCCATGGCGTGAAGACGGCCGACCGCAACCTGATCCGCGCCGCCTCGATGATGGGAGCCACCGAGCAGCAGCTGCTGCGCCATGTGGTGTTCCCGGCGGCGCTGCCCAGCATCTTCGCCGGCCTGCGCATCGGCATCGGCGCCGCCTGGATGCTGACCGTCACGGCGGAGATGGTCGCGGTCAAGAGCGGGCTGGGGTACGTGCTGTGGGACAGCTACTATTTCCTGCGCTACGACCTCGTCCTTGCGGCGATGGCCAGCATCGGGCTGCTGGGCTATGCCACCGACGCGCTGATCAAGCTGCTGATGTCCGCGGCGCTGCACTGGCAGCACGCCTCCACGCTCCAGAGCCGGGAGGGCTGACCCCATGGCCTCCATCGAACTGCAGAACATCACCAAGATCTACAGCGACACCAAGCGCAAGCGCGACCTGCTGGCCATCGACGACGTCAGCCTGACGGTCGAGCGCAACGAGTTCCTCTGCCTGCTGGGCTCGTCGGGCTGCGGCAAATCCACCCTGCTGAACATGATCGCCGGGTTCGAGAAGCCGACCAAGGGCACCGTCACCGTCGGCGGCAAGCCGGTGGACGGCCCCGGTGCCGACCGCGGCATGGTGTTCCAGCAGGCGACCCTGATGCCCTGGCTGCCGGTGTGGGAGAACATCGCCTTCCACCTGCGCCTCAAGGGCTGGCGCAAGACCGACCGCCGCGCCGCCGCCCAGGAATACATCGACCTCGTCGGGCTGAAGGGCTTCGAGAACCATTACCCGGCCGAACTGTCGGGCGGCATGAGCCAGCGCGTCGGCATCGCCCGCGCCCTGCTGCTGAACCCGCAGGTCATCCTGATGGACGAGCCCTTCGCCGCGCTCGACGCCCAGACCAAGATGGACATGCAGGAGGAGCTGGTCGCCATCTGGCAGAAGCAGCGCTGCACCATCGTCTTCGTCACCCACAGCGTCGACGAGGCGCTGGTGCTGGGCACCCAGGTCGCGGTGCTGACCAGCCGGCCGGGGCGCCTGCGCGAACGCATCGAGCTGGACCTGCCGCGCCCGCGCGACATCACCAGCCCGCGCTTCAACGACCACAAGCGCCACATCCTGAACCTGATCCGCGAGGAGGGCCTGCAACAGCGGCAGGTCGCGGCGGCATGACCGGGGCTCCATTCCCGGAGCCTCTGGACCTGCTGTTGACCGGCGCCACCGTCATTACGGGCGATGACGCAGGCGCGATGGAGAACGCGGCGCTCGGCATCCGCGACGGGCGGATCGTCCATCTGGCCCCGGCGACGCAGCCGGCTCCGCCGTCCAGGCGGACGGTGGCGCTGCCGGGCCGGCTGGTGACGCCGGGCTTCGTCAACGCCCATCTGCATGCCGTGCTGGTGATGGTGCGCGGCGTCGCCGCCGACCTCGGCTTCGCGCCGTCCTACACGCCGGGCGTGCCGAAGGGCACCGACGCCACGCCGGAGGAGGCGCGCGCCCTGGCCCGGCTGGGCGCCGTGGAAGCGCTGCTCGCCGGCTCCACCCTGGTCTGCGACCATTTCGTCCATGCCGACGCGACGCTGGAGGCGATGGCCGAACTGGGGCTGCGCATCCATGCCGGCTGGCGGGTGCACGACGTCGATTTCTCGCGGGTGCCGAAGGGCGAGTGGCGCTTCGACCCGGCGCTCGGCGAGGATCTGCTGCGCCGGACGCTCGACCTGCATGACCGCTGGGACGGTGCGCTCGGCGGGCGCATCCGGGTGCAGATGGCGGCGCACGCGCCCGACACCTGCTCCCCCGGCTTCCTGCGCACGCTGGCGGCGGAGGCCGCGGCGCGCGGCATGCGCGTCAACACCCATCTGGCGCAGAGCCGGGTGGAAGTCGAGCGGGTGAAGGCCGCCACCGGCCTGACCCCGGCGGCGCTGCTGGAGGAGACCGGGCTGCTGAACGACCGGCTGCTCGCCACCCACTGCCTCTATGTCGACGAGGACGACATCGCCCGGCTGGCGCGGGCCGGGGCCCATGCCGTCCATGTGCCGAAATGCAACGCCGCGTCGGGCCGGCTGGCGCCGACCCCGGCGCTGAAGGCGGCGGGCGTCAATCTGGCGCTCTGCACCGACACCCAGCATGGCGACATGGTGGAGGCGATGCGCTGGGCGCTCGCCACCGGGCGCATCGGCCAGGGCGGCGTCACCGCCGACTGGCAGCCGGCCGACGTCTTCCGCATGGCGACGCTGGGCGGCGCCCGCTCGGTCGGCATGGCCGACGAGATCGGCACGCTGGCAGTCGGCAAGGCGGCGGATCTCGTCGTCTTCGATGCCCGCCGGCCGCACCTGCGCCCGCTGATCAACCCGCTGGGCACGCTGGTCCACACCGGCCGCGGCGGCGACGTCGAGATGGTGCTGGTGGACGGCGAAACCCTGGTCGAGGACGGCCGCCCCGTCCGCGCCGACCTGGACGAGATCTGCACCGAGGCCGACAAGGCCGCCCGCGCCCTGTGGGCACGGGCCTGACCCACCCCTTCGAAGCCAACCTTCTTCAAAGAAAGACGAGTTCCCCGAGATGACCAAGCGCGTTCTTCTGGGCATGCTGACCCCGTCCTCCAACACGGTGCTGGAACCGGTGACCGCCGCGATGCTGAGCGGCCTGCCGGAGGTGAGCGCCCATTTCGGCCGCTTCACCGTCAAGGAGATCTCGTTGCGCGCAGCGGCGCTCGACCAGTTCACCGACGCGCCCTTCCTGGATGCCGCCCGGCTTCTGGCCGACGCCCGGCTGGACGCGATCGGCTGGAACGGCACCTCGGCCGGCTGGCTCGGCTTCGACGCCGACGTGAAGCTGTGCAAGGCGATCGAGGACGAGACCGGGATTCCGGCCTGCACCTCCATGCTGGCGCTGAACGAGATCCTGGAGACGACCGGCCGCAAGCGCTTCGCCATCGTCAGCCCCTATCTGGACGAGATCCAGGAGACGATGGTCGCCAACTACAACGCCGCCGGCTTCGAGGTGGTGGCCGAGCGGCACCTGAACGACCGCGGCAACTTCTCCTTCTCCGAGATCTCCGAGGAACGGATCGAGCGCATGTGCATGGAGGTGGCGGAGGCCAAGCCCGAGGCCATCGCCATCATCTGCACCAACATGCGCGGCGCCCCGGTGGCCGAGCGGGTGGAGAAGGCGCTGGGCATCCCCGTCTACGACACGGTGTCCACCGTGCTGTGGAAGGCGCTGCGCATGACCGGCGTCGACACCCGCCGGGTCCAGGGCTGGGGCAGCCTGTTCCAGGAACTGCACGGGTAAGAGCGGAAAGAGGGGAGGGCAGCATGGACTTCGATCTGGTCATCCGCAACGGCACGGTCGCCACCGCGTCGGACGTGTTCAAGGCCGATGTCGGCGTGCGGAACGGCATGGTGGCGGCGCTCGGCAGCGGGCTCGCCGCCGGGCGGCAGGAGATCGACGCCGACGGGCTGCTGGTGCTGCCGGGCGGGGTCGACGGCCATGTCCATTTCGACCAGCCGACTGGCGATGCGTCGGTGATGGCCGACGATTTCCTGTCGGGCACCCGTTCGGCGGCGTTCGGCGGCACCACCACGGTGCTGCCCTTCGCCTGCCAGCAGAAGGGCCAGTCGCTGCGCGCCGCGGTGGAGGACTATCACCGCCGGGCGGCGGGCAAGCCGGTGATCGACTATGCCTTCCACCTGATCGTCACCGACCCGACCGAACAGGTCCTGGGGCAGGAGCTGCCGGCACTGATCCGCGACGGCTACACCTCCTTCAAGATCTACATGACCTATGACGCGCTGAAGCTGAACGACCGCCAGATCCTGGAGGTGCTGGACATCGCCCGAAGCGAGGGCGCGATGGTGATGATGCATGCGGAGAATGCCGACTGCATCGCCTGGCTGACCGAGAGGCTGGAGCGCGCCGGCCAGACCGCCCCCTTCTTCCATGGCGTTTCCCGCCCCCGCGTGGCCGAGCGCGAGGCGACCCACCGCGCCATCTCGCTGGCCGAGCTGGTGGATGTGCCGATCCTGATCGTCCATGTCTCCGGCGCCGACGCGGTGGAGCAGATCAGGTGGGCGCAGGGCAGGGGCTTGCGCATCTATGCCGAGACCTGCCCGCAATACCTGTTCCTGACTGCCGACGATCTGGGCGGGGAGGGATTCGAGGGGGCGAAATGCATCTGCTCGCCGCCGCCGCGCGACGCCGCCAACCAGCAGGTGATCTGGGACGGGCTGACCGGCGGCACCTTCCAGGTCTTCTCCTCCGACCATGCGCCGTTCCGCTTCGACGGGCCGGGCGGCAAGAAGGTGAATGGCGAGAAGGCTCCCTTCCGCTGCGTGCCCAACGGTATTCCGGGGGTGGAGACGCGGCTGCCTCTGCTGTTCTCCGCAGGGGTGATGACGGGCAGGATGGAGCTGACGAAGTTCGTCGAGCTGACCGCCACCAATCCGGCCCGCATGTATGGCCTGCACCCGCGCAAGGGCACCATCGCCGTCGGCTCGGACGCCGACATCGCCCTCTGGGATCCCGCCCGCAAGGTGACGATCAGCAACGCCATCCTGCATCATGACGTCGACTACACCCCCTATGAGGGGATCGAGGTCACCGGCTGGCCGGTGGTCACGCTGTCGCGCGGAGAGGTGGTGTGCCGCGACGGCGCGTTGCTGGCGGCCCCCGGCCGCGGCAGTTTCCTGCCCTGCGGCCTGCCGGCCCCCGCCCGGCCCAAGGGCGCGCCGGCCCCGGCGCTGCCCTTCTAGCCGGCCGTTCTAATCTGCCAGCCGGTCGAGGAGGTCGGGCGTGGGCGTGCCGTTCGCCCGCAGCAGGATCGCCTCGCCGGATGCCGGGAATATGCCGGTCAGGGCGGTGATGTTGACCTGATGCGTCACCAATATGACCGGCGCTCCGTCGCGCGGCAGGTCGGCCAGGAATTGCCGCAGCCCGGCCGTCTGGCCCTTGGCGTCCTCCGCCTGGCCGAAGAAGGAGTCGAGGGCGGGAAGCCCCGCGACCGGGCCGAGATCCAGCAGCCGGGCGGTGTCCAGGCAGCGGCACCACCGGCTGGACAGCAGGCGGGCTTCGCGGATGCCGAGCTGCCGCAGCCGGTCGCCGATCCGCCCGGCCTGGGCGCGCCCGCCGTCGCTGAGGTTGCGTTGCGTCGCGCAATCCTCCAGCCGGAAACCGGGCGGATCGCCGGTGCCCGGCGCTTGCGCATGGCGCATCAGCACGACGAGGCCGGCCGTCTCCATCGACCGGGCCGGGTCGGCGGGCAGCAGCATGGCGACCAGGCCGGCAAGCAGAACGGTCATCGCGAAGCGGCGGGACGGGGTGGGCATCCGGGGCATCGGCATCTCCGTTGGTGGTGCGGCCGGAGGGCAGTGCCTCGCCTCCTCTTGCCGGGGCTTCGGCACACCCCATGTGAGCCGAGGATGCCTGATTCGAGGGAGAGTGTCGCCATGGTCAATGCCCATCCGATCGACGCCCGAATCCGCAACGCCCGGATCCGGGCGCTTGTTGCCGCCGCCTGCGCCGCCACGGCGATGGTCGCCGTGCCCGCCCTCGCCCATCACGGGTGGGGCGGCTACGAGTCCGGCAAGACGCTGACCCTGACCGGCACGGTCGAGCAGCTCGCCTTTAGCAACCCGCACGCGATGCTGAACCTGCGGTCTGACGGCACGCTGTGGCATGTGGTGCTGGCCCCGCCCGGCCGGATGACCGCTCGCGGCCTGCCGGACGGTGCGATCAAGGTCGGGCAGACGGTGACGGTCGTCGGCTATGCCGCCAAGTCGGATCCCGCCGAGTTGCGGGCGGAGCGCATCACGGCGGACGGACAGACGGTCGAGCTGCGCTGATGGACCACAGCCAAGGCCCGCTCGGTCCCGGCTGGCTGGTGGCGCTGGAGACGTCCGGCCTGGGCGAGACGCTGCGGCAGTCGCTCTGGCTCTACCCGCTGGTCGAGGTGCTGCATATCCTGGGATTGGCGCTGCTGGTCGGGTCGATCGCGGCCTTCGATCTGCGGCTGATCGGCCTGCATGCGGGTTTGCCGGCCCAGGCGCTGTCCCGCCTGCTGCTGCCGGTGGCAGTGGCCGGCTTCGCGATGGTGGTGCCGACCGGCCTGCTGCTGTTCGTCAGCGAAGCGACGGCGCTTGCCGGCAACCCGGCCTTTCTGGTGAAGATGGGGCTTCTGGTGCTGGCGCTCGCCAACATCGCCCTGTTCCACCGCGGGGCAGGGCGACTGATTGCCGGGTGGGGCGGGGGAGGAAAGCCGCCGCCGGCCGCGCGCGCGGCCGGAGCGGCCTCCCTTCTGCTATGGATCGCGGTCCTGGCCTCGGGACGGTTGATCGCCTATCTCTAGGCAGGGCCGGTGAAGTCGGTGCCGCGGGTCACCGTTTCCCAGGCGTCGATCTCCGCGATCACGCTGCCGAGCTTCGTACGGGCGCGGGCGAGGGCGTCGGTTCCCAGCAGCAGATGAAGCGGCGGGTCGTCGGCGCGGACAGCGGCCAGGATGGCCTGCGCCGCGCGGTCCGGATCGCCGAGCTGGCGGCCCGCCATGCCGTCGAAGGCGGCGGACATCCGCCCGACGCTGTCGGCATAGGCCGCATCCTCGGTGGCGCTCTTGCGGATCGAATGGCTGGACAGGAAGTCGGTGCGGAAGGCGCCGGGAGCCACCGCGGTCACCTTGATGCCGAGCGGTGCTACCTCCTGCGCGAGGCCGGCGGACAGCCCCTCCAGCGCATGCTTCGCCGCGGCGTAGAGGCCGGCGCCGGCTCCCGGCGCCCGTCCGGCGATGGAGGTGATGTTGACGATATGGCCGGACCCCTGGGCACGCAGGCGGGGAAGGGCCGCTCGGACGATGCGGAAGGGGGCGAACACATCGACCGCGAACAGGCGGGCAACCTCCTCGTCGGTCGCCTGTTCGATCGCCCCCAGCAGGCCGTAGCCGGCATTGTTGACGATCACGTCGATGCGGCCGGCCAAGGCGAAGGCCTGGCCGACGGCTGCCTCGGCCGCATCGCCGTCGGCGAGGTCGAGGGTGAGGACATGCAGGGTGCCGGCAGCGGCAGTAAGATCGGGCTTGCCGGTGCGGACGGTGCCGATGACGGTGTCGCCCTCCGCCAGCGCCGCCCTGGCGAGCGCCAGCCCGAGGCCGCGCGAGATGCCGGTGATGAACCAAGTGGTCATGGAAGGTCTCCTTTCGCACCTGGAGATACACCCCGGCCAGCCGGCGCAGAATGCCGGGATTTCTGACGAGACTTGTAAGCTGAGCTGAATAATGGTTATCTCGGTCGATGGATCCCATGCTCTCCGGCAGCGACTACAACCAGCTGCGCGCCTTTCTCGCTGTCGGCGAGACGTTGAGCTTCAGCCGGGCGGCGGAGCGGCTGGGCGTCTCCCCGTCGGCGCTGAGCCAACTGGTCCGCGGCTTCGAGGAGCGGGTCGGGGTGCGGCTGCTCAACCGCACCACGCGCAGCGTCGCGCTGACGGAGGCCGGCGAGAATCTGTACCGGCGTGTACAGCCGGCCGTCTCGGAACTGGGCGATGCCGTCGGGCAGGTACGGCAGTATCGGGAACGCCCGGCCGGGACCGTGAAAATCCACAGCTTCCATGCGGCGGCCGAGCGGTATATCGAGCCGATGCTGGTGTCCTTCACCCAGCGCTACCCGGATGTCGTGCTGGACATCACGCTGGATGACGCGGTGGTGGATGTGGTGGCCGGCGGCTTCGATGCGGCCATCCGGATCGGCGAGGTGATCGACCGCGACATGGTCGCGGTGCGTCTCGGTCCGGACCTGCGGCAGGTCGCCGTGGCGGCGCCGGCCTACCTGGAGAGTCACGGCCGGCCGGAGCACCCCCGCGATCTGGTCGATCACCGGTGCATCCGCTGGCGCTGGCCGGGCCATGTGATGCCCTATGCCTGGGAATTCTTCGAGAACGGATCCTGGTTCGAGGTCGCAGTCGACGGACCGCTGATCTTCAACGACAAGGACATGGCGTTGCGCGCGACCCTGCGGGGAATTGGCATCGGCTTCTGCGTCGAGGATACGGTGAGGGACCATATTACAACTGGAATGCTGGTTCCGCTGCTGGAGCGCTGGTCTGCCGCCTTTCCCGGCCGATTCCTGTGCTATCCGCGCCAACGGCAGATGGCGCCGGCCCTGCGGGCCTTCATCGATGCCGTCCGCGCGGTGGACGCGGAGATGGGCGACGGCAACGGCTGAACCGGTGGCCCGGCCGGAGGGGGCACAGGGGGATCGTCGCCGGCCTTGAAACCGGAGCCGTTGCCTTGGCAGAGTGACTGCAATGCTTTCGATTCGAAGGAAAAAGACGCCGTGATGACCCTGGCACGCACCGCAGCGTTGGCTCTGGCCCTGTTCGTCTGGGTGTCGGGCCCGTCCTGGGGAGCAACGGGCGGGCCGGAGCGGCGGGTGGCGCTGGTGCTCGGCAACAGCGACTACCGGTATGCGCCGCGGCTGCCCAACCCGGTCAACGACGCGAAGGCGATGGCGGACTCCCTGCGCGATGCCGGGTTCGAGCTGATCGGCGGGGCGGCCCAGCTCGACCTCGACAAGGCGGGGACGGAGCAGGCGATCCGCAGCTTCGGGGCCAAGCTGGCCGGGGCGGATGTCGGGTTGTTCTACTATGCCGGACACGGGTTGCAGACGCGGGGCACGAACTTCCTGCTGCCGGTCTCGGCCAACCTGACCAGGGAATCGGATGTCCGCTACGAACTGATCGACGTCGCCATGGTGCTGGACGAGATGGCGCTGGCGGAAAGCCGGCTGAACATCGTCATCCTGGACGCCTGCCGCAACAATCCGTTCGGCGGGCGCGGGCTGCGGGCGGTATCGCCGGGGCTGGCGCAGATGCAGGCGCCGGCCGGGACGATCATCGCCTATGCGACCCAGCCGGGCGCCGTTGCCGCCGACGGCAGCGGCGCCAACAGCCCCTACACCGAGGCGCTGTCGAAGGCCTTGCTGAAGCCGGGAGAGACGGTGTTCGACATCTTCAACGATGTCGGCCTCGCCGTGAAGCGCAACACCGGCGGGGTCCAGCAGCCCTGGGTATCGGCCTCGCCGATCGAGGGGCGCTTCTATTTCCTGGGACCGACGACGGTGGTGACGCAGGCGCCGGCCGCCGCCGCACCCGTGCCGGCGGGCGCCGACAAGGAGGCGCTGTTCTGGGACAGCATCAAGGGCAGTTCCAACCGCAGCCTGTTCGAAGCCTATCTGAAGCAGTTCCCCCAGGGCACCTTCACCGCCATCGCCGAGGCGAGGATCGCGGAGCTGGGCGCGCCCCTGGCTTCGGCGACGGCAAACGCGGAGGCGACCTCGCCGGAACGCGCGCCGGCGACGGTCGCGGCGTTGGCGGTCGCGGCGTTGGCGGCGCCGCCGCTTCCCGCAGCCCTGGCGGCGTTGGCGCAGCAGGCTCCCCCGGCCAAGCGGGTCGATGTGGCGGCGATCCCCTATCTCACGCCCAAGTCGCGCGCCGCGCTCGCCTCCTATCCCGACCTGCCGTCGCCCAAGGCCCTGGCGATCTCGGCGAAGGGGAACTACGCCTATTTCTCGAACAAGTCGAACAGCCGGACCGAGGACGACGTCAGGCGCAGCGCCCTGCAATATTGCCAGTACAGGGCCGACGAGCCCTGCACCCTCTACGCGGTCGGCGATGCCGTGGTGATGGAGGCCAAGACCTTCGTGCCGATGCCGGTGGAGATCGTCGGGGCCGGAAAATTCGATCCGGCCCGCGTCCCCTTCGTCAGCGACCACACGCGCAGGGTCGGCATGGTGAACTACCAGCGCAACAACGGGCACAAGGCGGTTGCGGTGACGCTGACCGGCCGCTGGGGGTCGGTGTGGGACCGCGACAGCGCCGAGGAGGCCGGCGAGGCGGCGGTGGAGAAGTGCGGGCAGGTCGCCGGCAAGGAGGACTGCATGCTCTATGCCGTCGATGACGAGGTCGTCCTGGACGAACCGGCCGAAGACGAGGAGAACTGATCCGCTACGGCGGGCCCGCCGACGGGATGGGCTCGGAGGCGGTTCCGGCCGCCCCTCAGCCGGCCGCCGGTTCGGCCTTCAGCAGGCTGACGATGGCGTCGGCGATCATCCGCTTGTGGCGGGCGCGGGTGTCGGCGGCCGCCAGGTCCTGGTGGAAGATCAGGTTGAAGGTGTGGCGGTTCGACACCCGGAAGAAGCAGAAGGCGCTGATCATCAGGTGCAGGTCGATGGGCTGGACGTCGGTCTTGAACACACCGCCGGTCCGGCCGCGGTCCAGGATGCGGGCCAGCGTGTCGATGACGGTGACGTTCAGGTTGCGGATCGCCTTCGACTTCTTCATGTTCTCGGCCCGGTGGATGTTCTCGATGCTCACCAGCCGGATGAAGTCCTCGTGCTGTTCCTGATAGTCGAAGGTGAAGTCGACCAGGGCGCGGATCGCTGCTTCGGGAGGCAGATCCTGTAGGTTGAGCCTGTTCTCGATGGCGCGGATGTCGCCATAGACTTTCTCCAGCACCGCAAGGTACAGCTCTTCCTTGCCGCCGAAGTAATAATAAATCATGCGCTTGGTGGTGCGGGTGCGCGCGGCGATGGCGTCGACCCGGCCGCCGCTGAAGCCCAGCGAGGCGAACTCCTCCGTCGCCACGTCCAGGATGTCCTGGCGGGTGCCTTCGGGATCGTTCTTGCGGCTCGGTTTGGTCTTGCGGCCCGTATCGGTGGCGTCGTCCGCGGTCATGCCCTGTTCCATGCTGGTGCGGCGCGTCCGCGCCCCCGCCGGAGGTAATGAACGAAGGCCGCCCAAAGCTCAATGCCGGAATGGAGAGGCGGAGCGGGTCGGCCCGCTCCGCCCCGGACCGGCGTCAGTTGGACGCGCGCTTCTTTTCCAGCGTCGCATAGGTCTGGGCGACCAGCGCCTCGCCGATCTCCGCCTTGTACTTGTCCACCACCGGCTTGACCTTGTCGCGGATCTTGGCGAGTTCGTCGGCCGGCAGCTCGTCGATGGTCATGCCCTTGGCCTTCAGCGAGGCGAGCGCATCGGCCTCCTGCTCGCGCGACAGCTTGCGTTGGAAGACGGTCGCTTCGGCGGCGGCACTCTGGAACAGCGACTTCTCATCGGCGTTCAGCGTATCCCAGAACTTCTTGGAGACGATCAGGGACTGCGGATTGTAGATGTGCCGGGTGATCGTCATGTATTTCTGGACTTCGTTGAACTTGGTCAGCTCGATGGTCTTGGCCGGGTTCTCCTGGCCGTCGACCGTGCCGGTCTCCAGCGCGCCGTAGAGTTCGGGGAAGGCCATCGGCACCGGGTTGGCACCCAGCGACTTGAAGATGTCGATATAGATCGGCGTCTGGATCACGCGGATCTTCAGCCCGGCGATGTCGGCCGCGGCCTTCACCGGATGGCGGTTGTTGGTCAGGTTGCGGAATCCCAGATCCCAGAAGCCCAGCCCGACGATTCCCTTCTCCGGCAGCTTCGCCATCAGCTGTTCGCCCACCGGTCCGTCGAGCAGGGTGTCGGCCTCTGCCGCGCTGTTGAACAGGAAGGGCAGGTCGACCAGGGCGAACTCCTTGGCCTGGCTGACCAGGATGCCGGCATTCATCACCGACATCTCGACGATGCCGCCCTGCAGCGCCGACACCGTCTGCACGTCGCCGCCCAGCGTGCCGCCGGGGAACAGCTTCACCTTGATCTTGCCGCCGCTCTTGGCCTCGACGATGTCGGCGAACTTCTGGGCGCCCTGGCCCTGCGGGTGCTCCTTGACGTTCTGGAAGGCGAACTTGACCGAACGGTCCTTGTACTCCGCGGCGGTGGCAACGCCGGCGACCATCAGGCCGGGCAGGATCAGGCCGGCGAGCAGGGACTTCATGAGCGACATCTTGGGTTTCCTCCAGGTTTGTTCTTGGAAAGGCAGGGTGGAAAAGCAGGGTCAGCGGCTGAGCCAGGCGGCCGGGACCATCACCAGCGAGGGGAACAGCGTCAGCAGCAGCAGGACGAAGAGCTGCACCAGCATGAAGGGCCAGACGCCTTTGACGACGCCCTCCATGCTGACCTTCGAGACGCCGCAGACCACGTTGAGCACGGTGCCGACCGGCGGCGTGATCAGGCCGATCGCGTTGTTGATGATGAAGAGCACGCCGAAATAGACGGGGTCGATGCCGGCCTGCCTGCACACCGGGACCAGGATCGGTGTCAGGATCAGGATGGTCGGCGTCATGTCCATCGCGGTGCCGATCGCCACCACCAGCGCCATCATCGCCAGCAGCAGCAGGGTCCGGTTGTCCATCAGCGGTTCAAGCAGGTCGCCGACCATGGCCGGCAGGTTGGCGACCGTGATCAGCCAGGACGACACCAGCGCCGCCGCGACCAGGAACATGACGACGCTGGTCGTTTTCGCCGCCCCCAGCAGCGCCGGGTAGATGTCGGCGACGGACATCTCGCGGTAGACGCAGACGGCGACGAACAGGGAATAGACGGCGGCCACCACAGCGGCCTCGGTCGGCGTGAAGACGCCGAACTTCAGCCCGACGATGATGATGACCGGCAGCATCAGCGCCCACACGCCTTCGCGCAGGATGGCCAGCACCTCGCGCAGCGACCGGCGCGGCGGCGGAACCAGGTTCTCCTTGCGCGAGACGTACCACCAGGCGCCGCACAGGCCGATGGCGAGCAGGATGCCGGGGAAGATGCCGGCCAGGAACAGCTTGGTCACGGAGACATTGCCGGCGACGCCGTAGAGGACGAAGCCGATGGAGGGCGGGATGATCGGCGCGATGATGGCGCTGGCGGAGATCAGCCCGGCCGACTGGTTGCGGTCGTGGCCGGCCGCCACCATCATCGGCACCAGCAGGGTGGCCAGCGCCGCGGCGTCGGCCACCGCCGAGCCGGAGAGGCTCGCCATCACCGTCGCCGCCAGGATGGCGACATAGCCGAGCCCGCCGCGGATGTGGCCGACCATCGCCATGGCGAGGTTGACGATGCGCTTGGCGAGCCCGCCGGTGTTCATGATCTCGCCGGCCAGCATGAAGAAGGGCACGGCCATCAGCGGGAAGCTGTCGGCGCCGTTGATCAGGTTCTGCGCCACGATCTGCGCGTCGAACAGGTCGAGGTGGATCATCAGCGCCACGCCGCACAGCAGCAGGGCGTAGGCGATCGGCATGCCGATGGCCATGGCTCCCAGCAGGGAACCGAGGAAGATGGTGATGGTCATGGCCGGCGTCCTCAGCGGCTGGAGGCGGGGCGGGCGGGGAGGGGCGCCGCTTCGCGGTGGGTGCGGTGGCCGCCGGTGTGGATGCCGTGCGCGGCCGCCTCCGGCAGATCCTCCGATTCCGAGACCATGACGAGGTCGGCGTCGCTGGCCCTGCCGGTCAGCAGGCGGTACAGCTCATGCAGCAGGATGGCGCCGGTCGACAGGCCGAACACCACGCCGATGCCGTACAGCAGCCCCATCGACAGCCCGGTCGCCGGGGCCTGCGATCCCCAGTTGATGACGGTCTGCGCCCAGCTTCCCTGCAGCACCAGCCAGGTGACCCACAGCATCAGGCCGCAGCTGGCGACCCCGCAGGCCAACTTGCCGGAGCGCGGCAACCGCGCCACCAGCGTGTCGACGCCCAGATGCGCCCGTTCGCGCAGCCCCAGGATGGCGCCGAGGAAGCACATCCAGACGAAGAACAGGCGCGACAGCTCCTCCGACACCGTGATGCCGCTGTTGAAGGCGTAGCGCAGCACGACGTTGCCGAACACCAGCACGACCATGCCGGCCATGCACAGCGCCATCAGGATCTTGATAAGGGTGAAATAGGCCTCGACCAGCGGTCTCATGCGGTCCCTCCCGGGGCCGGCCTCGGGGCCGGCTTCTTGGTGTTGGATTTGCATCGAGTATCAGGCGCCGCTTACCCCGCCGTCCATCGACGCGAAATGCGCACGGATGCGTTCGGCATCGGGGGAAACCCCGGTGAACAGGCGGAAGGCGTCCGCCGCCTGGAACACCGCCATGCCGCCGCCGTCGACGGTCCGGCAGCCGATGGCGCGCGCAGCGCGCAGCAGCTCGGTCTCCAGCGGGAAATAGACGATCTCCGACACCCACAGCCGCGGGTGCAGCATGCCGGCCGGCAGCGGCAAGCCGGGGAACTTCGCCATGCCCGTCGGCGTGGCGTGGATCAGCCCGTCCGCCGCGGCCACGGCCTCGGCGAGCGCCTCGGGGCCGGCAACGGGCACGGCCCTGCCGGCGCCGAAGCGGGCGTCGAGCTGGCCCGCCAGGGTTGCGGCGCGCGCAGGCTCGGCATCGAAGATGTCCAGCCGGCCGGCGCCGAGATGGAAGGCGGCATGGCCGACCGCGGCACCGGCGCCGCCGGCCCCGAGCAGCAGCACGCGCTCCATCCGAACCGCGCCGAGGCCGCGGCGGAAGCCCTCGGCGAAGCCGGAACAGTCGGTGTTGTGGCCGATCCGCCTGCCGTCCCTGAGCACCACCGTGTTGACCGCCCCGATGGCGCGGGCATCGTCCGACAGCTCGTCGAGCAACGGGATGATCGCCTGCTTGCACGGGTAGGTGACGTTCAGGCCGGTGTAGCCCATGCGCTCCGCCCCTGACAGCAGCTCCGGCAGGGCGTCGATGCCGAGGCCGAGGCGGTCGAGGTCGATCAGCCGGTAGATGCAGCGCAGGCCGAGCGCGTCGGCCTCGCGTTCGTGCATCGCCGGGGTTCGCGAGGCTTGGATCCCGGCGCCGATCAGCCCGACGAGCGTGGAGTTTCCGGCGGCGGGAGCGGCGGCGGAGGGGGCGGGGCGGGAGACGGCGTTCATCGCGCGGCGGTCTCCAGCAGGCGGGCCATCCGCTGGAGCGCCAGCGTGTAGCCCTGGGTGCCGAAGCCGCAGATCACCCCCGCCGCAACCCGCGACACGTAGGAGAAATGGCGGAATTCCTCGCGCCTGTGGATGTTGGAGATGTGGACTTCCAGGATCGGGAAGGCGCAGGCCGACAGCGCGTCCATCAGCGCTACCGAGGTGTGGGTCAGGCCGGCCGGATTGATGACCAGCCCATCCACCGTCTCGCGCGCCTCGTGGATCCAGTCGATCAGGACATGTTCGGCGTTGGACTGGCGGAAGTCGATCCCGAGGCCCAGCGTCTCGCCGGTGCGGCGGCAGTCGGCCTCGACGTCGGCCAGGGTTTCGTGGCCGTAGATGTGCGGCTCGCGCTTGCCCAGCAGGTTCAGGTTGGGTCCGTTCAGGACCAGGATGGGGCGGCTCATGATGGGAGGTCTCCGAACAAACGCACTGTTTCGTTCATTTTCAGTCGAGATAGAGCTCGGGCCGGGCGCCCTCGCGCAGCTGGGCCTGCACCGCCATGCGCACCGAGGCGTTGACGGCACCGAACTGGCGGTAGCCGCGGCGCCGCTCAACCACCTCGAAGAAGAAGCGGTCGGCGAAGCTGTCGGTATAGGCGTGCAGGAACTCGCCCTCGCCTTCGCGGTCGTAGAGCAGATCGCGCCGCTTCAGCGCCTCCAGCGCCGCGTCGTCCAGAGGGTGCCTGACCGCGAGGTCGTCGTAGTAATTGGCGGGGATCGGCAGGAAGGGCGCGCCCGCCGCCAGACGGTCCTCCACCAGCGCCGCGGCGTCGTCCGCGGAGAAGGCGACGTGATGGACGCCGGCACCCGACGTGGCGCTGACGAAGCGGCCGGTGGCGGTGCGCCGGCTTTCCGAGATGTTCAGCGGCAGGCGCACGCCATGGCCGGTCTCCGCATCCGGGCTGACCAGGGCGCGGCTGCGGATCAGGCCGTAGGGGTCGGGCAGTTCCCACAGGCTTTCCGGCACGAAGCCGAAGACCGCGCGGTAGAACAGGACGAAGCTGTCCATCCGGCCGAAGGGCAGTGCCTGGGCGACATGGTCGATGCCGGTCAGGATGGGGGGGCCGGACGGCTCCTCCGGGAAGAGGGTGAAGTCGTCCTCCCAGATGCTGCGTCGGGCGTCCTTGTCGTCGACCAGATAGATCAGCGTTCCATCGGGCGCGCGCAGCGCCGGGATGCTGCGTTCGCCGTCGCCGATCCGCTCGCGCCACAGCACGCAACGCAGCGCCTCGGCGCGGGCGGTGGCACGGGCCGCATCGTCGACCTTGAAGGCCATGGCGCAGACCGACGGGCCATGCATCTGGAAATGCTCCGACGCCGCGGAGTCCTCTTCGCTGTTGAGCACGAGGTTGACACCGCCCTGGCGGTAGAGGTCGACATCCTTGGAGCGATGGCGCCCGGCGTGGCGGAAGCCCAGCGTGCCGAGCAGGCCGGCCAGCTGCTCACGCGCCGCCGCGTCGACGGCGAACTCCAGGAACTCCACCCCGTGGCAGAGCGGCGGGGCGGGCAGTCCGGGGCCGTAGCCGGCATCCGCCTCCGCATGGATGAGGGAGCGCAACCCGTCGAGCGCGGTCAGGCGGGCGGGAGCGGCGCGGAACTCGTCGTTGAAGATCTCCAGCGACAGCGGGCCGCGATAGCCGGACGCCAGGACCGATTCCAGGAAATGCCGGACCGGCAACTGGCCCTGGCCGGGGAAATTGCGGAAATGCCGGCTCCAGGACAGCACATCCATCGACAGTTTCGGCGCATCGGCCAGCTGCACGAAGAAGATGCGGTTGCCCGGAACGTCGGCGATACCGGACGGATCGTCGCCCAGCGCCAGCGTGTGGAAGCTGTCGACGATCAGCCCCAGCGCCGGATGGCCGGCTTGCCGCACGATGTCCCAGGCCTGGCGCCAGCGGTTGACGTGGCGGCCCCAGGCCAGCGCCTCGTAGCCGACGCGCAGGCCGCGCAATTGCGCCCGCTCCGCCATTCCGGCGAGATCGGCGGCGGCGCGCGCCGGGTCGTCGATGGCGGCCGGCTGCACGTTGGAACAGACCAGCACCAGATCGGTGCCGAGTTCCTGCATGACGTCGAACTTGCGTTCCGCACGATCGAGATTGCGGGCGCGGATCGGGTCGGGCATGGCCTCGAAGTCGCGGAAGGGCTGGAAGATGGCGATCTCCAGCCCCAGCCCCTCGGCGATGCGGCGGACATCGGCAGGCGATCCGTCGAAAGTCAGCAGGTCGTTCTCGAAAATCTCGACCCCGTCGAAGCCGATGGCGGCCGCCGCCTCGAGCTTCTCCGGCAGGGTGCCGCTGAGCGAGACGGTGGCGATCGATTTCTTGAAGGTAAAAGCGCTGGACGGCATGGCGGCCCCTTCGACAGCGGCATGATTCGTTTGCTACAACAAACGTACCAGTTCGTACATTTGCCTGCAAATAATTTGTTTCACTGACGATAAATGCCTGGAAACACGCTATTTCTCGCATTTTGGGCGTTTATCGAACTTATATCGCGAAAATCGCCCTTGACACGTATACCGGGGCCGCCTCAATTTGTTCGGAAAACGATATTAAGTGCGATTATCGCTCTATTTTATAAGTGCCAGACATGCTCGAGTCTCTTCGTCCGACGATTTTCACCTCGTCGAGGACGTCCGGCCTGTAACGGTGACTGTCGTCCATTGGCGGGCAGCGCTGCGGTGTTCGGTTGCAACCATATCCGGGAACGATGCGCACCGCATGCCGGCGGGCCCCATTGCGCAGCCCCGATTGTTCAACTCCGCCGCGCAGGAGCGTGCGGTTCAGGGATGAAACCATGCGAAGCACCGTCATCGCCGTCGCGGTGAACGGGTCCGTTCCGCGCAAGAAGGGCAATCCGGCGGTTCCGATCACTCCGGACGAGGTGGTCGAACCACCCGCGCGGCCTTCGAGGCGGGCGCGACCCTCGTTCATGACCATACCCGCAATCCGCATGAATCCTCGTCGTCCGACCCCGCCTACTTCGCCGCTGTGCAGAAGGCGGGGCGCTGGCAGACACAGGTCCGGCCAGCATGGCTTGTACAAAAAATCAGGGGGTATGGCAGGGGCCGTGCATCCGCCGACGTCCGCCATACCCCCGTCCCTATCCTGAGCCATCGACGCGCTGCGGCATCCGGGTTGCGCGCCCTGGCTTGGCCGCTTCTGCACAGGCGGTGTCAGCGGTCGCCCAGGTCGTGTTCGATCTCGGTGACCAGACGCTCGGCACAATGCAGGGCCTGCCGGCGGTCCTCCTCGGTCATGCCCTGCATGGGGTCGGATTGCGCCGGGAAGGACTCCGACCGGCAGAGCCGGCGGCCGGATGCGCAGACCATCACTTCATAGTGGCGGCTGTCCTCGTTGAACAGGCACTCGGACTCGAAGCCCTTGGCGTCGGTTTCGGCCCACATGATCGTCTTGCTCATCGTCCGGCTCCTTTGGTTCTGGGTCGGCGCCCTTGGTCGGCGGTGGTTGTCCTATTTGGCGTTCGCCATCGCGATGGCGGTGTCGGCCATGCGGTTGGAGAAGCCCCACTCGTTATCATACCAAGCCATGACGCGCACGAAATTGCCGTCGACGACCTTGGTCTCGTTCAACGCGAAGGTCGAGCTGTGCGGGTCGTGGTTGAAGTCCGACGAAACCAGCTCTTCGCTGTAGGCGCCCAGCACGCCCTTCAGCGCGCCGTTGGCGGCGTCGGAGATCGCGTTGTTGATCTCCTCGACCGAGGTGGCGCGGCCGGCGGTGAACTTGAAGTCGACGACCGACACGTTCGGGGTCGGCACGCGCATGGCGGTGCCGTCCAGCTTGCCCTTCAGCTCCGGCAGGACCTTGCCGACCGCCTTGGCCGCGCCGGTCGAGGTCGGGATCATGTTCAGGGCCGCGGCGCGGGCGCGGTGCAGGTCCTTGTGGTTGGTGTCGACGATCCGCTGGTCACCCGTGTAGGAGTGGATCGTCGTCATGAAGCCCTTCTCGATGCCGACCAGATTGTTCAGCACGAAGGCCACCGGGGCCAGGCAGTTGGTGGTGCAGGAGGCGTTGGAGACGATCTTGTGCTCGGCCGTCAGCTTGTCGTGGTTGACGCCGTAGACGACGGTGATGTCCTCGTCGGTCGCCGGGGCGGAGATCAGCACCTTCCCGGCGCCGGCTTCCAGGTGCTTGGCGGCGTCGGCGCGCTTGGTGAAGATGCCCGAGCATTCCATGGCGATCTCGATTCCCAGATCCTTCCACGGCAGCTTGGCCGGGTCACGCTCCTGCACGACCTTGATGGAGTGGCCGTTGACGATCAGGACGCCCCCTCCGTTTCCATCGACACCGGTCTCGATGGTGCCGGGGAAGCGGCCGTGGACGCTGTCGTACTTCAGCAGGTGCGCGTTGGCCTTCAGGTCGGCGAGGTCGTTGATCGCCACCACCTCGACGTCCTTGCGGCCGCTCTCGTAGATGGCGCGCAGAACCAGACGGCCGATGCGGCCAAAACCGTTGATCGCTACCCGTACAGCCATGATCGTGCTCCAGTCATTCCATTGTGGTCTCGAGCCGGCAGGGGGCGGAGACCCGTTTCAACCGAGGTGGCGGGGATTCGACCCGCCGGGGATTCGTTTTTTGAAGGCGGTTTCAGGCGGAGCCTCAGGCGGGGACGGCCTGCGGCGCAGGGCCGTCCAGCCGGGCCGCCAGGGACTCCCGGCTGGTGAGTTCGCTGAACCGGTCCGTCACCCCTGCCGCGGCCAGCGCGGCGAGGGTGTCCGCCCCGGCGGCGACCGACACCAGGCCGGCGTCGCGGGTGCGGCGGGCGATGAACCAGGCCAGCGCGTTGGTGCCGCCGTCGAAGGGGGCGATCTCGTAGACGCCGAGCGGCCCGGTCCACAGGACGGTGCGGGCCGCCTCGATGCGGGCGGTGAAGCGCGTCACCGTCGCCGGGCCGATGTCGAGGACCATGTCCTCCGGCCCGATGGCGGCACAGGGGACGATGCGGTCCTCCGCCCCCTCCCGGGCCTCGCTCGCCACCACCACGTCGACCGGCAGCAGCAACTCGCAGCCGCAAGCCTTCGCCTTGTCCAGCAGGGTGCGGGCCCGGCCGATCAGGTCATGGTCGCACAGCGAGGCTCCCATCTCGGTGCCCGTCGCCGCCAGGAAGCTGTTGGCGATGCTGCCGCCCAGCGCCAGCACGTCGACACGCGTCACCAGCCGGGCCAGCAGGTCGAGCTTGCCGGACAGGCCGGTCCCGCCGACGATGGCGCAGAGCGTGGTGCCCGCCGGAAGATCCGGCCGTACGGCCATCCGGGCCGGGGAGAACGGTGCCGGGCCGGATGGGGCGTCCGCGTCCCGTCCGCCCTGGATCAGTCGCATCCGGCCGGCCAGGCGGGGAACCGGAGTGCTGTCGACATCGAACCTAGCCATGATGCCTGTCCTTTCCTTCATCAGGAAGTATATTAATATATCAGCAGTCGGCGCAAGAGCGTTCCGCTCCCTTCGGCCGGGGCCTGCCAAAATGCCGCAGAACGCGGCTCATGCCGTCCTGGCCGGCGCGGTGGGCTGCTGCTTTGGGCATAAGTCCGCCTCCGGCCGGGGAGCGGCGGCCCGGCGGGTTTCCCGGTACAGGATCAGCAGGCCGCTGCCGATGACGACAGCCGCGCCGATCATCACATGGGGGGCGGGCACGTCGCCCCAGACCAGCCAGCCGAGGATCGTCGCATAGATCAGGCTGGCATAGCTGAAGGGGCCGACCACCACCGCCCGGGCCAGCGAATAGGCGCGGGTGCTGAAATACTGGGCGCCGCCGCCGGCGATCCCCATCGCCGCCATCAGCACGAGCGACCACCCATCCGGCGTGGTCCAGCCGAAGGGTAGGGCGAGCGCGCTGAGCAGGGTCGAGATCACGGTGAAGTAGAAGACGGTGGTCACCGGCTTTTCGGTGCGGCCGAGCTGCCGCATGGCGATCATCGCCAGGGCGTAGCAGACGGCGGCGGTCAGGGCGACCAGCGCGCCGCGGTCGACCATGTCGGGACCGGGCTGCACCATGATCAGCACGCCGGCGAAGCCGACCACCACGGCGCCCCAGCGGAAGGGGCCGACCCGCTCCCCCAGCAGCGGCACCGACAGGGCGGTGAGGAACAGCGGGGCGGAATAGGAGATCGCCACGGCATTCGCCAGCGGCATCAGGTGGTAGGCCCAGAACAGCAGAACCATCGAGGCCAGCCCGACGACGGCCCGCCACAGATGGCCCTGCCAATGGTCGGTGTGCAGGCAGCGCCGCCCGCCGCCCGCGACGACCATGGCGACGGCCGGCAGCAGGGCGAACAGGTTGCGGAAGAAGGTGACTTCGCCCAGCGAATAGCGTTCGGCCAGGATCTTGGCGAGGGCGTTCATGATGGTCATCAACACCATCGCCAGCAGCATCGACAGGATGCCGAGCCGGACATTCTCCGGCGGCTGCGCGGTGGGTTGGGTGGGAACCTGTTCCATGATGCCCTTCGCTGAAGGACGGCCCCCCAGCACCATTGCCGGGGGGCAAAGGGGACCGCCGCGGTCAGGCCGCCCGGCTCAGCGCCTCGGCGGCGATGACGCCCAGGGTGTGGCGGGCGATCATCCGTTCCTCGTCGGTCGGGATGATGAAGACCGGCACCCGGCTTTCCTGGGCGGAGATGCGCGTCGCCTTGGCCCGGTTGGCCGCCGGGTCGAGGGCGAGGCCGAGCCAGGACAGCTTCTCCACCACCCGCGAGCGGACCAGGGTCGAGTTCTCGCCGACGCCGGCGGTGAAGACCACCGCGTCCAGCCCGCCCATCGAGCCGGCCAGCGCCGCGACCTGCTTGGCGACATTGTGGCAGAACAGCTCGACGGCCTCGGCCGCGGCCGGCTGGTCGGAATTCTCCAGGTCGCGCATGTCGTTGGAGATGCCCGACACGCCCAGCATGCCCGACTTGTGGTAGAGCAGCTTTTCCAGCTCGTCGGCGCCGTAGCCCTTCTCGCGCATCAGGTAGATCAGCACGCCGGGGTCGATGGCGCCGGGCCGGGTGCCCATCGGCACGCCGTCCAGCGCGGTGAAGCCCATGGTGGTGTCGACGCTGTGGCCGGCGCGCATGGCGCACAGGCTGGCGCCGCTGCCGAGATGGCAGACCACGACATGCGCGTCGGCCAGCTCCGGCGCCACCTGGGGCAGGCGGTGCGCGATGTACTCGTAGCTCAGGCCGTGGAAGCCGTAGCGGCGGATGCCTTCGGCCGTCAGCTCGCGCGGGATGGCGAAGGTCTGCGACTGCCAGGGCTGGGTCTGGTGGAAGGCGGTGTCGAAGCAGGCGACCTGCGGCAGCGACGGGTAGACCTGGGCCAGCGCCCGCATGGCGGCGATGTTGTGCGGCTCATGCAGCGGAGCGAGCGGGATCAGCTCCTCCAGCTGGTCGAGCACCGTCGCCGTCACCCGCACCGGCTGGGAGAAGCGGGTGCCGCCATGGACGACGCGATGGCCGGCGGCCACCAGCGTGGCCCCCTTCAGCGTGTCGCCGATCCAGTCGAGCAGATGGTGGAGAAGCTCCGGCCGGCCCGGATTCTCGCCCGCCGGCCAGCTGTGGTCGGCCAGCTTGTGGCGGGCGGCGTCCTTCGCCTCGAAGCGCGGAGCGGTGCCGATGCCGGAGATCTGACCTGTGACGACCGCTTCCAGCTCGGCGGCGCTGCCACCTTGGAAGACGGAGAATTTCAGGCTGGAGGAGCCGGCATTGACGACCAGGCAGGCGTCGCTGCCGGATTTGGAGGAGGATGCGACCATGACGAGGGGTCCTATTCGGCGGCCAGCGACAGCGTCGGCCGGCGTTGCGAGGCGGCGAGCAGCGATGCGACCGCGCAGGAGGCGAGGCGGGTGCGCACATTGTCGGCACGGCTGGTCAGGATGATCGGAACCCGCGCGCCCAGCACGATGCCGGCGGCGTCGGCGTTGGCGAGGAAGGACAGCTGCTTGGCCAGCATGTTGCCGGCTTCCAGGTCCGGCACCAGCAGGATGTCGGCCTGGCCGGCGACCGGGGAGTTGATGCCCTTGGTGCGCGCGGCCTCGGCGGAGATGGCGTTGTCGAAGGCCAGCGGGCCGTCGAGGATGCCGCCGGTGATCTGGCCGCGGTCGGCCATCTTGCACAGCGCCGCCGCTTCCAGCGTGGTGGCGATCTTCGGGTTCAGCGTCTCGACCGCCGAGAGGATGGCGACGCGCGGAACCTCGACGCCCAGCACCTTGGCGAGGTCGATGGCGTTCTGGGTGATGCTGACCTTGTCTTCCAGCGTCGGATAGATGTTGATCGCCGCATCGGTGATCAGCAGTGCCCGCGGGTATGTCGGCACGTTCATCACGAAGACGTGGCTGAGCCGGCGGTTGGTGCGCAGGCCGGTTTCCTTGCGGACGACCTCGCTCATCAGCTCGTCGGTGTGCAGGCTGCCCTTCATCACCGCCTCGGCCTCGCCGGCACGGGCGAGCGCTACGGCGGTCTGAGCGGCGGCGTGGCTGTGCGGCACGTCGACGATGCGGAAGCGGGCGATGTCGAGCCCCTTGGACGCGGCCAGTGCCTTCAGCTTCTCCGCCGGGCCGACCAGGATCGGGTCGATCAGCCCGGCTTCGGCCGCCTCGACGGCGCCGCGCAGCGAGCTCTCGTCGCAGGGATGGGCGACGGCGGTCAGCACCGGCGGCAGCTCGTCGCATTTGCGCAGGAGCGCGTCGTGCTTGTCGTGGCGGATCATCTGGATCTGCGGCAGCTCATGCGCCGGACGGATGACCTTCTGGGTCGGGGCGATCACCTCGGCGGTGCCCAGCACCACAACCTCGCCGTCCTGGTTGGTGCAGACGCAGTCGAAGACGACGATGTTCTTGGCCGGCCGCTTCTCGATCACCGTGACGGTGGCGGTGACGACGTCGCCCAGGCCCACCGGGCGGCGGAACTGCAGGCTCTGGCCGGCATAGAGCGAACCGGCGCCCGGCAGGGTCGTGCCCAGCACGCCGGAGATCAGCGAGCCGGACCACATGCCCGGGCCGATCACCTTCTGGAAGCGGCTGTCCGCCGCGAATTTCGGGTCCAGGTGGGCCGGGTTGATGTTGCCCGACACGGTGGCGAACAGCTCGACATCCGTCAGCGTCAACTGGCGCGACAGGCTGGCCGACTGGCCGATCTGGATTTCGTCGAAGGTCACATTCTCGACCGCGGCGCTGGCGCCGTTGCCGAAAGCTTCACCACTGGCACGCATTGTTTGAACACTCCGGTTGACCGGGTCGAGCGAACGGCCCGTCTGTGCGGTCCGATGGGGCGGCGTCTCAAAAATCGGGGACGTTCCGCCGCCATGTGTGCGCCGGCTTTCAACGCCGCGCGGGAACCATAAATATATTAATATATCAAGTGTGCATTGCAACACGAAACGAAGTAAAACCGGCGGCCTTGACACTATGCCGCAGGTGCGGCGGAAGACGTATCGAAGCGGGAGCCGGCGGGGCTTCCCCCTCCCCCCGGGGAGAGACGGGAGGAGGGGGCCAAGGGCGAGACGTCTCAGCGATCACGACGCTCGCCGCCCGTCCATGAAATCCCTTTGGGGCAACCGCCCCGCCCTTTTCCGCCTCTCCGGGGGCGGGAGAGGGCGGGGAGGGGCGGCTGCCGGGCGTCGGGATCCCTGGAGCTCTGAAACTCTTTGGCGAAATCCCTTGACGGATCAGGCCTTGAGGATGCCGCGTCCGGCGAAGCGGGCTGCGACGCCGAGCTGCTCCTCGATACGGATCAGCTGGTTGTACTTGGCGAGGCGGTCGGAACGGCTGAGCGAGCCGGTCTTGATCTGGCCGCAGTTGGTGGCGACGGCGAGGTCGGCGATGGTGCTGTCCTCGGTCTCGCCCGAGCGGTGCGACAGGACGGCGGTGTAGCCGGCCTTGTGCGCCATGTCGACGGCCTCCAGCGTCTCCGACAGGGTGCCGATCTGGTTGACCTTGACCAGGATCGAGTTGGCGACGCCGCGCTTGATGCCGTCGGCCAGGCGCTTGGGGTTGGTGACGAACAGGTCGTCGCCGACCAGCTGCACCTTGGAGCCGATGGCGTCGGTCAGCGCCTTCCAGCCCTCCCAATCGTCCTCGGCCATGCCGTCCTCGACCGAGACGATCGGGTAGCGGCCGACCAGATCGGCCCAGTAGGACACCATCTGCTCGGGCGACAGCGACTTGCCCTCGCCGGCCAGCTCATACTTGCCGTTCTTGAAGAACTCGGTCGAGGCGGCGTCGATGGCGAGCATGACGTCGTCGCCCGGCCGGTAGCCGGCGGCCTCGATCGCCTTCATGACGAAGCCGAGCGCATCCTCGGTCGAGGCGAGGTTGGGGGCGAAGCCGCCCTCGTCGCCGACATTGGTGTTGTGGCCGGCGTCCTTCAGCTTCTTCTTCAGCGACTGGAAGATTTCCGAGCCCATGCGGATGGCGTCGGCGCCGGTCTCGGCGCCCACCGGCATGATCATGAATTCCTGGATGTCGATCGGGTTGTCGGCATGGGCGCCGCCGTTGATGATGTTCATCATCGGCACCGGCAGCAGCGACGAGAAGGCGCCGCCGACATAGCGGTAGAGCGGCAGGCCGGCATCCTCGGCGGCGGCGCGCGCAACCGCCAGCGACACGCCCAGGATGGCGTTGGCGCCCAGGCGGCCCTTGTTCTCGGTGCCGTCGATCTCGATCATGGTCATGTCGAGCACACGCTGGTCGGCGGCGTCCATGCCGACCAGGGCCTTGGACAGTTCGCCGTTGACCGACTGCACGGCCTTCAGCACGCCCTTGCCGCCGAAGCGGCCCTTGTCGCCGTCGCGCAGCTCGACCGCCTCATGGGCGCCGGTGGAGGCGCCCGACGGCACCGCGGCGCGGCCGAAGGCGCCGCTGTCCAGGGAGACGTCGACCTCGACGGTGGGGTTGCCGCGGCTGTCGAGGATTTCGCGGGCGTGAATCTCGGTGATGACGCTCATGGGAAGGGATGTCCCGTATCTAGGATGTGTCTTGAGGGGAGGAGGCGGGGCCGGTGCCGCGTCGGGGCCGCTCAGTGCAGCTTGGGGCGCCGGTAGATGAACCAGTAGACGGCGCCGACCATGACCGCCCCGCCGATCCAGTTGCCGATGGTGACGGCAACGAGGTTGACCAGATAATGGCCGACCGGGATGGAGGGCGCGGCGCGGCCGATATCGGCCCAGAAGCTGTCCGGGGCGCCCCATTCGATCAGCAGGCCGAGCGGGACGAAATACATGTTGGCAACGCAGTGCTCGAAGCCGGCGGCGACGAAGGCGGCGACCGGGAAGGTGATCGCCAGGATCTTGTCGCCGACGCTGCGGGCGCCCAGCGCCAGCCACACCGCGAGGCAGACCAGCACGTTGCAGAGGATGCCCAGGAAGAAGGCCTGGCCGGTCGGCAGCGAACTCTTGGACATGGCGAAGTAGAGGGCCGACGCACCGACCGCGCCATGGCCGAAGGTGTATTGCCCGGACAGGAACACCAGCAGCGCGGTGCCGGCGGCGCCGACGAAATTGCCGATCCACACCGTGGTCCACACCCGCATCATCTCGCGGGCATGCAGCCGGCCGCTGGCCCAGGCCATCACCATCAGCGCGTCGCCGGTGAACAGCTGCGCCCCGCCGACGATCACCAGGATCAGCCCCATCGAGAAGACCAGCCCGCCCAGCAGGCGGGTCAGCCCGTAGGGCAGCATGCCTTCGGCCCCCGACATCGTGACGGTGGCGAACAGGCCGCCCAGCGCGATGAAGGCACCGGCAAGGACCGCCAGGGCGAACAGGGTGGGGGTATCGTAATGGGCCTTCTTCACGCCGAGATTCTCTGCGGCGAGCGCGATGGCGTCGGGCATCAGCGCGTCGAGGGTCTGAGAGGTCGGCTGGCTCCAGCCGCCCACGTCCTTGCTGTCCATGTTCATCGCTCGATGTCCTTACTGCCGCGCCCTGCCTTGTAGCTTTACTACATACTCTCGTCGGCCCAGCCCTGGCAAGCGCATCGCCTGGGTAATTCGGTCGCAGGGGGGACCGGGCCGGAGTGAGAAAAAGCAAGGTTTTTCAGGGAAAATGAGCGGATGCCTGCGCCGGTTGAGGTTCTGTAGTGTTGCTACATCATGACAGTGCGCATCCGGTCCGCTGCACTGCGGCGCGAACCGCCTACGGTGCCTGGACCGTGCCGAAGGCGATGGGAACGGCATGTCGCATCACCTCGATGAAGCGGCGCAGGCGGACCGGCTGGAAGCGGGCCGGCGGATAGACCAGATTGACCGGCAGTGCCGCCGCCTGCCAGTCCGGTGCCAGATGCACCAGCCGGCCTGCCGCCAGATCCTCGACAATCGCCCAGTGCGACCCGATGGCGGCACCCAAGCCCTCGATCGCCGCATTGCGCACAGCCTGCAACCCATCGGTGGACAGGCGCGGCCGGATCGGGAAGCGTGCGATCTCGCCGGTTCCGGCATGGGTCAGCGTCACCTCGTCCCGGTAGAAGGTGCGTAAGGCCAGCCATGGCAGTTCCGCCAGCTCGGACGGGTGGGACGGCACCGGCCGGCCGGCGAGCAGGGCAGGGGCAGCCACAGCAATCCGCGGCACTTCGGCCAGCCGGAGCGCGATGACCGACGGATCGCCGATCTCGCCCACGCGGATGGCGCAGTCGATGCCTTCGGCGATGAAGTCCGGCATGCGGTCGTGCAGCAGCCACTCCACCGTCATCCGCGGGTAGCGCCGCAGATAATCGGCCAGCGGGCCGATCAGTTGCTGCTGTCCGAAGGCATGGGGCGCGACCACCCGCAGATGCCCGGACGGCTGGTCGTCGGCCCCGCGCACATCGCTTTCCAGCATCTGCCAGCCGGCGAGCAGATCCTTGGCCCGCTCGTAACAGCGCGCACCATCCTCGGTCAACTTCATCCGGTGGGTCGATCGTTGCAGCAGCCGGACGCCCAGCATGCGCTCCAGCTGTTGAAGCCGGCGGCTGATCGTCGGCTGGGTGCTGCCCAACTGGACCGCCGCCGCCGAAAGATTGCCGGAATCGACGATGCGGATGAAGGTTTCCAGCAGGGCGATGCGGTCGCTGCCGATGGGAAGAAGATCGCTGTTCATACGCCCAGTGTATAGCAAATCTACACCCTGTTCGGCTACCATGCATGGATTTTCAGGGCCATTATCCCCCTCAACCAAGCCCTTGAGGGGATGACACGATGTCCAGCATTCAAGATGCGCATGAAAACCCGGTTGCCATGCCGGCGGTGCGCGAAACCGGTCTGAGCCAGCCTCTGATCCTCCTGCTTGCGGCCGGTGCCGGTCTGGCCGCTGCCTCGCTCTATTACAGCCAGCCGATGCTGGGCATTCTGGGCGCCGACATCCAGGCCGACGACCGTGCGGTCGGCTGGGTGCCGACGATGACGCAGCTCGGCTACGCCTTCGGCATCCTGCTGCTGGCGCCGCTGGGCGACCGGTTCGACCGGCGCCGGATCATCCTGGCCAAGGCCTCCGTCCTGGCAGCGGGCCTGCTGGCGGCGGGGCTCGCGCCGTCCATCGGCGCGCTGCTGGGGGCGAGCCTCGTGCTCGGGCTGTCGGCGACGATGGCGCAGGACATCGTGCCGGCCGCTGCCGCACTGGCGCCTGCCGAACATCGCGGCCGGGCGGTGGGCACGGTGATGACCGGGCTTCTGCTGGGCATCCTGCTGTCGCGCGTCGTCAGCGGCGCCGTTGCCGAGCATTTCGGCTGGCGCGCGGTGTTCGTGGCGGCGGCGGCCAGCATCGCACTGCTGGCCGTCGCGCTGTGGCGCGGGTTGCCGCGTTTCACGCCGACGACCGACCTGCGCTATGGTGAGTTGCTGGCGTCGCTGGCTGTGCTGTGGACCCGTCATGCCGCCTTGCGCCGGGCGGCGCTGGCGCAGGGCCTGCTGTCGCTGGGCTTCAGCGCCTTCTGGTCGACGCTTGCCGTGATGTTGCATGGCGCGCCGTTCCATCTGGGAGCCGCCACGGCGGGTGCCTTCGGTCTTGCCGGCGCGGCGGGTGCGCTGGTGGCGCCGGTCGCCGGCCGCATCGCCGACAGCCGCGGGCCGGAGCTGATGACCCGGCTGGGTGCCGGTCTGGCCGCTGTGTCGTTCGCCGTCATGGCGCTGTCGCCGTGGGTGCCGGAGGGTGGCCGCCTGTGGCTGTTGGTGGCGAGCGCCGTCGGTTTCGACCTCGGCGTCCAGGCGTCCCTGATCGCCCATCAGACCATCGTCTACGGCATCGACCCGGCCGCCCGCAGCCGCCTGAACGCCGTGCTGATGGTGGGTATGTTCATCGGCATGGCTGCCGGTGCCACGCTGGGCAGCCATGCTTTGGCGATCTGGGGGTGGAACGGCGTGGTCGCCGTCGCCACCGCCGCCTCGGCCGGTGCGCTTGTCCTGCGGCTCGCCACCCGGAACGGCCGATAAGGATCAGGCGACAAGGGCCGGGCCGCCGCTGAAATCGCCGTCGCCATAGGAGCGGTCCTCCGGGACCATGCGACGTCGCATGGTCCCGGAGGACCATTTATTTCCATAATGATTATTATGCGTTTATTACACACAAATGCAGGAAGCACCACCATGAAATACAACTGCGCAATGCCGGGATGCCGATGGCGGCAATCGCCGGGGCTTTTGGTCGTCCCATTCGACCATCCGCAGGAAAATCCGGCTCGAGCCGCCATCGCGATGGAGATGCGGATCGAGCCTGTGGACTACCGGAACGAGTTCTCCTCTCCTGACATGATGGCTAAAAAACTGGCCCTCAATCGACATAACCATGTTGTCGCGCTTCAGCTTGCCTCAGCGCCCCCCACGTCGTTCGGGCGGCTTACGCGGCCTTCGGCCACGATCCGCCCTCCCCCATCGACATCTGCACCACCGCTCGGAAGCTCCCCGTCAGCCTCGACGCCATGGTCCAATGGGCACCGATTGCCCGCCACCAAAACCAACCTGAATACAGGTGCCGGGAAACTCGGCGCGGTTCACCGGACGAATTTCCCGGCAGATGAGGCTGGCGCCGATATCGGCCATGGAAAGTTGCACTGGACCATTCCGGCCTCTTACGATTTGAGGCTATGGGCAATCCTGGCCCGGTGCTGATCGGCGGACCCCGGCGTTTGCCCGGGCCGCCCCTCCTGGCGGGCGCGGATATCGTCCTCGATCCGGGTCAACCCGGAAAGACGACGGCCGACAACCCGTTGCGTCAGGCTGCGGTCGGTGAACAGGCGCCGCAGATCCCGTTCCAGATCGGCGAAGCGCCGTTTCGGCCCGATGATGCCCGAAATGGCCCGCACGGCGTCGAACAGCTTGCGGTCGTCGTGGTACCGCCACATCTGTTCGAGGATTTCAAATCCGGTTACCGCATCGAGTTCCGGCATCGTGTAGCGTCCGGTGTAGCGGTCCTTGAGGTCTCCTATATGAGCTGTCGGGATCGGCGTGTCGGACTGGTCGAAATAGTCGGATGACAGCATCCACTGGATAACCGCTCCCGGTTCGGTTCCGCACAGCACGCAATGGCGGTCAGGCTCGTCCTCATGTCGGTTGCGCAGATGGGCCGCCAGTTCATCCGGCTTCAGCCGGTGGACGATTCCATTGTCGGGCAGGCCGATCAATGTCAGGCAAATCGGACAACGTTCTATATGGGAACGCAAATCCTCCCAAGGCAGAAGAAGCCCGGGATCGTCATGGTCGTGGCAGGCATCGCACCATTCGGCGCTGCCATCGCCGACGATGACGCGATCCATGGCTGCGGCGCTGCTCCATGGGCGTCCTCCCGCCGGGCATCCGAAAATGTTGCGGCAGAAGCCCGGCATTGCCAGCCCTTCTTCCGGGTTCGGATCGTAGTCGCGCGTGTGGCGGTGCATCAGGTTGCTGCACCGGGGGCAACGGTCCGGCTCGCCGCTCGAACCCGTCGGTTGGAACAGGGCATTGTCCCTGTGCGAACAGTAAAGGCATTCGCGCAGCTCCCGCTGGCACCGGGGGCAGCAGACCTTCCGCCCGTCACGAATGGCTTCCAACTGACGGGCCGTAATCGGGTAGCCGCAATGGAAACAGCTGTGCTCGATGAGCGTCGCGTCCTTGGTGGAACGGAATCCGCCATGCTCCCGGTACAGGTAATGGCGGCGGCGCTTTCCGTTGACGGTCTCCTCCAGCACGGGAAAAATCATGTGGCGCAGGCTGGAGCCATGACGGCAGGCCACGTCCAGATCCAGTTGCTCGGTCAACTTTTCGAATGCGGGCAGCTCGTTGGGCATCACGCCATCGAACAGGAACCGGATCATCGACGGCGGAATCATGCGTGGATGCTCCGGCTCGCATCCCGGGCACGGCAGCGGGGTTTCCCGCGGATTGCGCCGGTTCACCAGGCGAAGCGGGCGGACACCCGAATTGTATTCCTCCAGACAGGCCGGGCAGATCGGCTGGTTCCAGGGAATGTGGGTGTGCTCGTGGGCCAGGTCCGGACAGGTCCAGGAGGCCTGTTGCGTGCGCGGCTGCAGGCTGCTGTCCATCAAGTCGGACAGCCCGGCCGCTTCGGGTATGAAATGATGCAATGCCCGCTGCTCTTCGGGGACGGAGATGTAGCTTTGATGGTAGCGCTCGATGCCGACGATCTCGGCTCCGGCCCGGTACAGCTGTTCATGATAGACGATGGGGCGGGAGGAGGGTTCGCGGCAGAAGGTGGGCGGCTGGTTCATGACGGCCTGCGCCGCATCCCGGAAGGTCTGTTCCAGGCGGTTACGGGACGCCGCACGCCGGTCGAGCGCTCCTTCGGTCACCAGTGGCTTGCCGATGACGAGCTTGTCCTGTTGGATCGACGGAGCGATGCTTCCTTTGCCGAACACCCGGCTACGGCAATTCTCCAGCAGCCCGCGCAACCCGTCCTCGCCACCCATCCTCGCCAGGATGAAATCCTCCTGCTCCGCCCAATAGCGGACGAAGGTCTTGAACACGATGCGCATCCGGGTCAGGCGATGCTCGAAGCGCTCGGGATCCTTGGCATCCTCCGCCGACCAGGGCAGGCAGAAATGCTCTTCCAGGCAACGGGACAGGCGCAGAATGAACCGCTCCTCCGTCTTCATGCCAAGGGCGGCGATCTTGTCGGAAAGAGTATCCAGCAGCGTGCGCCACAGCTTGACCTGCTCTTCGGTGGCCTGGAAATCGCGGGCAAGCAGCGCTTGCGGATTCCGGTCCACCTCGCGCGCCGTGCTCTCCGCCAAGCGGGCGATCCGCTCCGCCGCGTCGTTGATTGTCCGCTGGGTTTCGTCGTTCTTCAGCCGTCCGAGCGCGTCGATCAGCGTGCCCGCCGTCGAGTGTTCGAAGCGCTCGTAATATTCCTCCGCTTCCTGGAACACGCTGGCAAGCGGACCGTATCCTATGGACAGCACCCTGTCTGCCCGCTCACGCATCAGGGCTTCGCTGGCATCGGCCTGATCCAACAGGCATTTCAGCGTGTCCTTGATCGTTGCCCGGTTCTTGTCGATGTAGCCGGCAAAGGCGGGGCCGATGCCGTTGCGCACTTCGCTCTTGTTGGCGATGGCGTTCAGTTCCTGCCCGAGCCGCACCGCGAACTGCTTCAGCATCCGGCCCATCGGACCGTAATGGGCGGACTTCCGGATCTGGTCGATCAATTCCCGGTCTTGCTGGTGCCGCAGCAGATCCAGGGCAGGACGGAGCTGCACCAGAGATCCCGGTGCCGCGATTTCCACGGTCGGAATCTCCTTCCGCTCCCAAGACCGGTCCATCTGCCGCCGCCAGTCGTTGATGACCTGCCGGGTCGCCTGCGACAGGCTGGCCCCACGATCCTTGATCGCGTTTCTGGCATCGACGATGCCCTGTTCCAACGACCGCCACAGCGCCATGGCATCGTCGTGCAGGAAGTCGGCGATGTCGATTGTCGCGATCACGGGATCGGCATTGTCTTTCGGGGGCTTTCCATCCTTCCATTCCGGGCTGAGCATGCGGGCGTTCCAGGCTTCGCGCAGCTTGGGAGCGACATAGCTGTTGTCGTTGTAGAGCGCGATGACCTGCCGGCGAACCTCGTCCCCGATCAGATCCAGGTCGTCGGCCTTGCGTTCCAACGCCGTCAACCCATCGAGCATCCGGCGGATGGATTTGTATTCGGCGATGACGCGGTGTTCGGCGACACGTCGCGTCGTTTCCAGGGCGGTCTTGAAATTCTCCTCGCTGACCGTCATCGGGAACGATACCGTTCCAGCCTCCAGATTGCGCTCGACATCCGCAGGCAGCGTGATCGTCGCATCGGCGCCTTCGGCCGGACTGGAAACGCTGCCATCGGCGGCCACCATATGGCGGATCGCCTCCAAAAGCGGCGAGAACATCAGCATCGCCAGTTCATTGTCCGTCATCATCGGGCGCTCCCGCCCGATCAACCGGTCCCGGATGCTGTGCAGAAAGGCTGATTCCAGCGTGTTGCCCAGCTGTGTGGCGTCCATCAGCTCCAGATCGGCCACGGCAGACGTCGAAAAGACATACCCGCGTTCGGGATGCCCCGGGACGGCGTTGGTATCGCTGCGCTCGTTGTTCGCGCCCTCGTCGATGCGGGCCCGGACATCGTCCCGCATTTGCGCCATGATGTTCTGCGCCAGGCGGAAACAGCTGGTTTCGATGGCGGCTTCGTTGACGTCGCCGACCTGCGAGGTCTGTATGCGCGGGGCGAAGCCCTGATAGACATAGACGTAATCGAACAGGCTGGGATCGTTCGGTTCGCGCCGGAAACGCAGCCCGCTCGGGCCGATGGGGTAGAGCACCTCGAACGGGCGGGATTGCTGCAGATTCTTGTAGACCGCCAGTTCCTTCAGCGCGGCGTAGGCATTGGCCTCGATCCGCTCGGCCCGGTCGGCGCCGCGAAAGGGTTCGGCCAGCAGGAAATTGCCGGTGATGGTGCAGGAGGCGTCGATGTGCCGCAGCAGGCAGGCGATGTCCCAGAACATGCCCGAGCCGGTTCCGCCCGACAGCGAGCAGACGATGTGCACCCGCACCGGACGGCCGGACGGGGTGGAATCGCGGACCCGGCGATAGCCTTCGCGCAGCTCGTCCAAAATCGCCCGCGCCTCCAGGAACAGGCCGACGCGGCCCAGCGGCCGCCATTGGCCGGCGCCCTCGTAACGCGCCTGGCCGGGCGAGATCTCCTCCCCCGCGCGGGGATCGACCTGGGGCAGCCAGGACAGGCAATCCTCCAGGGCCATGCCGTTGCGCCGCGCCCAGCGGTTGGCCATTTCCGTCAGGTTCTCTTCCTCCTTTCCGGCATGATGCCCGTTCGTCCGCCCCCGGTGCCGCGACCGGATGGCCTGCACCGCGCGGGTGATGTCCTCGGTCTTGACCAGAACGACGCGGGGCACGCGGGGAAGACGCCGATGCTCCTGCCGCGACCGGCCATCCTGGGCGGATACGGTGGGAACCACATAATCCTCGACAAAGACATCCTCGCGGTTGGCCTTCCAATCGGTGTCCACCGCCACGACCTGGAGCTGCCCGGTCTGCACCATGTCGCGCAAGCCGGCGTCGCCGCTGCGTCCGGCCAGCCACAAAGCGTAACGGGCGGTGCGCATGCCGGTTCCGCCGAGGGCGACCAGCAAAGTGGGAACGCGCCGGACCGTGCCGATGGTGTCGTCGCTCGCCATGATGCCTCCTGAAAGGAATTCCGTCTTTACGTTCGTCAATTCAGGCGCCGGCACGCAGCCGCCGGCGCCGCGGCTGCGCACTACAGGTCAATCCATCTGGCATCCGGGGCCTTATGCAAGGGGATGGTCAAATAAGACAGAATAAGTCCGGCGATGATCACAACAACAAAAAGCACCCAGAACCAGCGCTTTGCTTTCCTTTCCGTCGCGGCAACCAAGATTGGGTACGCCATCATGGGGCTGCCTGAACGCACGGCATGATCGAGTTGCCGGTACAATTTATAGGCATGCAATATCCCTGAAGATATGCCAATGGCGGCAATGAATGCAAATATCGTTAAGAATACTGCGGCCTGTTCCATAAAACCATTTCCAGGAATCATTTGAGCTGCCGTGAAAATTGTAAGCAATATTGAAACAATCCGCGCCATATTCGCATAATCAGACAGGTAATCGATAAGAAAATCAGAGACGGATTCTATTTTTTTTATAACGTTATATCTTCTCAACTTTATTTCACGGCTGCCTGTCCACGCCAGAACAAGGCACACCGTGAATGCGAGGAAAAGATGGGGGGTCAGGTCGAAAATCCATGCAAAACTGTCGCGCTCCACAGTTTTTTGATCGGATACATTTTCCAGAGGACGATGACGGACCTCGACACTGATCGATCCGTCGATCCTGTACCCAACGGGAAGAACCCAGCTGACTGTCGCAAAGCCCTCACCATTGCTGAATGCGATGTCCTTGACCTCACGGAGGGTGCCGGGCAAGGCGGCGGCTCCCGGCCCTGTCAGCCGGACCGCCAGCATCTGCGGAACCTGCGAGGCGGGCGAAGACCGTGTCTCCATGATCTTGGCGGAGATGTGCGTGCGCATGCGCACGAACGGCACGGCGTCGAAGAATTCCCAACGAACCTCCTCGACCGCCTTGACGATCTTCAGCTTGTAGCTTTCGGTGGTGAATTGGGTGCCGCTGCCGAGGATGGTCTCGTTCGACTGATTGGCGTTCGATGTGTCGACCGGCGCCGCCTTGGCATGCAGGGCGCCCTCCAGAAGATTGAGCTGGTCCGGATCCAACGGCACCGCAAAGCTCACGGCGCTGTTCGGTGCGATGATGATGGGTGTCCGCAACTCGACACGGAAGGGCGCCCCGCCTTTGTCGGCGGCGGCAAGCACCACTCCGGAAAGGCGGCTGGGAACGGGGTTGGTGTTTCTGGCGATCAGTTGCACCTGGGCATTGGCCCGGTCGAACGCATCCTTGTTGTCATCCACCGTCAGGGTCAACGGCTTGCGGTCGGGCAGCCGGATATCGTACCAACGTCCCTGGGGCGGGCACTGCAGGGCGCCGCCGTCCTGCACCACCGGATCGTAGCGGCCGATCACGCAGAGCTGGATGATGGAGCCGGTCAGCACATCCAGCGGCACGTCCTTGAAGGAGAGCGGAACAGGCAGGGGGCCCTTCGGCGGAACGACCTTGTTCTCTGCCAGGGTGACCGGGAAAACCGGCCCTCCCGTGCGCCCGGAGACAGAGGACAACACCGCCCTGATCCGGTTTCCATAGTCCGCGGTGTTGCCCACCTGAACCGTGAGTTCGGAACTGCTCACCTTGTCGTTCCACGCCGGGCGTGTTCCGTCGATGGTCAGGGAGTTGCTCGGCAGATCGGGCACCCGCGCCGACGCGCCGCCACAATCCACGCCGTCCTCGCAGATCAAACGCAGTTCGCTTCCGTTGTTCGGGTGAAAGCGCTGCCAGAATTCCGGCCCGCCATCGAAGGGAACCGTCAAGGGGATCTCGCCACCGGCGGGAACCGTGGGCTTCTCCACCAAGGGAAGATTTTCGCGGTCCCCGCCGCGCCAGACGGCGACACGCTCCAGCCGGACAGGCACCGGGCCGGGGTTTCGAACCGCAAAATTCAGGCTCAAAGTCTCCGCCGTGGCGCTGCCCGTCCAGGTCATCGAGCGGTCGATGAAGAGGGATTCCGCCTGCGGCACCGTCACGGGAATTGCCTCGCGGCAAGCCTGTTCCCGGGTATCCAGGCACGAGACCGCCACCTCGCGCCCTTTCACGATGTCCTGGTCATCCGCCAATGTGAGGCCCAGCGATATGGTGGTCACCCCGTCCGCCGGGATCGCCTCCGGGGAGGCGATGGATTTGCGTTGCCGCCATGCCCCCTTGTTCACGGACGAAAACACCAGCTGCCCGACCCCTCTCGCGATCGGACCGGGATTTCTGACGCTGACCTCCAGCCGATACACCCCTTGGCCCGCCTGCTTGATCTCGGCCTTTTGCAACACCAGGGGCATGATCTCCTTCAGTGGCGCCACACGTTGACGGGATGACGGAAGGCCATTCCGATCCACCGCCTCCACGAACAGCCCGTTGGGCAGCAACTGAATCAGCTGCGGCGTCAATGGACGGGTCAAGGAGGTGCCGCCTCCGCCGGCCGGCAAGCGGGTATCGCCCAAGGGGAGGCGGGCGCGCGGCTGCGTCGCGGTGTCGTCGCTGAAGAAACGCAGTTCGGCGACCCCGGCCTCCGCCGGGTTGGGATTGCGAAGCGACAGGGCGATCTCGGCGCCACCGTCGCCGGATTCCGCATGGCTCGCCTGTGCCGATATCACCTCGATGGGCAGGGGACGCTGGAAGGTGATTCTGACGGGCTTCTGGGGCCGGCGTCCGCCGTCTTCGGTACCGACATACAGCGCCTCGACGCGAGCGGGAAGCTTGGCCACATGATCCGCGGTGAGGCGGACCGTCTGCTGGATGCGACGGCCGGCCGCCATTTCAAGGGCGGCTGGAATGGTGAAGAGCGGCGCACGCTCCTGTTCGGAGAGCTGGAAGCGCAATGCCGACAGGGTGTTGGGAAGCCGCGACCGATTGAACAGATTGATCACGCAATTCCCCTCCGCCCCCAGCACGCGGCAGTAGCTTCCGTTCGGCTCGACGGAGAGGCCGAGCTTCACCGATTGCAGGGCCGCCTCGACAAATTGGTTTGCGAAGCGACCTGTGTCGTTGGCGACATCCCTGTAACGGATCGGGGTGGCCCCAAGCTGCTGGGTCATCGCCTTGTGGACGGTCCCGAGCGCTACCGTTTGGTTCAGGCAGTCCCGGTAGCCGGCGCTCTTGACCCCGGCGAAATCCTGGGCCGTCGGTTCGACGACGAGCAGACCGACGAATGGTTGCCAACTTCTCAAGGCCTCTTCGCCCAGGGTCGTGGCCAGGGCCTGGATTTCGGAATCGATCCGGGTAGAGGATGGATTGCCTTTATAGCGTCCCAGCAGATCGCACACGCCCGTCCCGTCGGCGTTGCTGGCGCTGTCGCCGGGATCGTCGATGAAATCGCTGGCAATGAGAATCAATTTCAGCCGCTGATCTCCTCCCTTCAGCAGGCCGTTCGCATCGATGCCGTCCAGCAGGGCTTTGAAATTGGTCTTGGTATCCGGCGTCACGTCGTTCAACGCCTGGATTGCCGCCGTCAGGGCCGGGCGGTCGCCCGCATCCTCCACCTGCTTCACATCGGCGACCCTGTCGCCGAAGCTGTACAGAAAGACGCGATCGTTGGTCGTGATGAAGGTTCGCCGGCCGCCGTCGATCTTCAGGTCGAACATCTTGCCCAGCATCTCGGCAAGGCGGACATTGGGGGCGCTGGAGCCGGTGCCGGTGTAGATCGTTTTCGAACGATCCACATAGACCAGCAGATCCAGCGGCGGCAGGGATTCCTGATCGCTGACGGCGCCCGCGGCGGGAGCCGTTCCCTGCGCCATGGCCCCGGTCATGGCCAGAAGATACAGAACCAGCCCGGCCAACATGCGCAGACACCAGCCCATTCCAACCTCCATCGCGACATTCTCTCAACCATCGCGATGGATAACGCAAACATCATGCCATTTTTAGGGACAAGGAGCCGAAAGGGATTTCCTGCAATTGATCGTTCCGTATCGTGTTCAACCTGTCCGGCAGGATGTTCAAGCGGACAGGCGCTGCCCCGTCAGGGCCGCTTCCATCCCCGTTCCTTCATGCGGGCATAGACGGTTCCGCGCGAACAGCGGGCGATGCGCGCGGCCTTGCTGATGTCCCAATTGGCCAGGGTCAGGGCGCGATGGATGCGGGCCGCATCGTCCAGATCCTCCGGCAGGGCGCTGGGCATGCTGCACGGTGTATTGCCGGGCACGAACAACACGCGTGCCACGGTGTCCTGCGTGATCTGGCCGTTGCGCGGCTCGCCGAAGGCGGCAATGTTCTCCACGACCTCCTGCAGTTCACGGATGTTGCCGCGCCACGGCAAGTGGCACAGCATCGCGATGGCCTCGTCGTCGAAACTCAGCGCCTCGCCACTGCCGCACTGGTTCTGATAGGCGTCGAGAAAGCGCCGGGCCAGTTCGGCCACATCTTCCGACCGGTCGCGAAGCGGCGGGATGTGCAGGCGCCACCGCCGCAGCCGATAGAACAGATCCTCCCGAAAGCTCCCATCCCGGACGCGGGCCTCCAGATCGCGATTCGTGGTGGCGACGATTCGCACCGTCACTTGCCGCCCGCTGTCATCATCGCCCAGCCGCGTCACGATGCCGTCGTCCAGAAACCGCAGCAAACGCGCCTGCGACGACGGCGACAGCGTGTCGATATCGTCCAGAAGCAGGGTGCCGCCGTCCGCCGTGGCGAGAATCCCGCGTCGATCCGCCAGGGCGGACGTGAATGCCCCCTTGCGGTGACCGAACAATTCCGACCCCAGAATCTCGTCCACCAACTCCCCGCACCCCTTTTTGATGAGCATGGCGTCCCGCCGGCGGGAAAGGGCATGGATCAGTTCCGCCAGGCGCGTCTTGCCGGTTCCCGTTTCCCCGGTGAGGAGAACCGGGCCTTCCAGCGGTGCGATCTTGCGCAAATGATGAAGGACACGGGCCATAGCCGGGGACAGCGCCACCAGGCCATCGAGCGGAGCCGCGCCGCAGTGGGTATCGCTGACTGGAAAGGGATGGGGATTGGTCTGGGCCATCGGATTTCCCTGTCATCGCAGATATGGTGGTCATAGATCATGATCTTTTGATATAATCAAATTGTCTATTAAAATGTCTGTCAACTGCCAACCTTCCGATACCGCGGTCAAATACATATCAACGTATGCATTTCCTTTGCGAGGACACCATGGACGGTCAAGGAAATCCTGTAGATTCAGCGGTCTTCGCTTCGGTCGATCCGGTTAGGATTCTGCATCTCACGGATTTCCACATCTGCACCCCGACGAGTCCGGCGCAACGTGCCGCCATCACGGAACTGATGAACGCGGTGATGCAGGATGTGCGTGATGGGGTCGACGCAGTGATCGTCACCGGCGATATCGCGACGGGCGGTACGGCGGAAGGATATGCCCTCTTCAAGGAACTTGTGATCGACCGGATGATGGCGGCGCTGCCGTCCCGGCCCGCTTTCTGGATCGTACCGGGAAACCATGACCATGATCTGTCGGTCTCGCTCCCGCGCGAAGAGATCGAGAGGCGGTTCGGCCAGGACGTCGACCAGCCGGGGGAAACCCCGCTCCGGGAGATGCTGTGCGCCCGCCTGCGCCAATACCGCATGGCTTTTCCAGGACCGTTCGGCCCAAGCCAGGATTGGCTGTTGGAGAATGGGGTATTCAGCGACGTTCTACGTCGGGGCGACTTGTCCATCGGGGTTGTCGGGCTGAACACCGGGTGGCTGCTGGACGGCAAGTCCGCGGACGGCGGCGAGGGCGCGCTCGACCCCGGATGCAGCCTGTTGGAAGCGGCGTTGAAGCGACTGGACCATGATGACATCGGCATCCGGTTGGTGCTGAGTCATCATCCGCTGTCCTGGCTCGCCCCTGCGGCACAGAAGGGCGTTCGGGCCGCATTGGAGAAATACAAGGCGATCTATCTTCACGGGCATTATCACGTCGGTGACGGCCAGTTCGATCTGAAGAGAAGCGGCGTCTTCATCGCGTTGCAGGCACGGGCGGCCAATCTCACCGGCCGGCGGGGGGCGGTTGCCGGGAGGACGGATGCTTGCGGGGGCTATACCCTTCTCACTTTCACCCCCAATGCCGAGCAATTCCGGCTTCTTCCCCGCATCGCTGTCGGAGGCAGCCTGCGGTCCGATTCCAGCGCCTATGCAGCGGATGATTTCGCCTTGCAACCCGAAGCCGACGGTTCGTTCGTCTTTCCGTTACCGGCGACCGAGGCCTTCATCGACTGGCTGCAGCCCTTTCGCAACAGTTGGGAACGGTACGATCCCGCTCCGTCGTCCGCATCGCCGGATCGGGCGCGTTGGCGATGCTATCTGATGGGGGGCGATGCCGACCGGGTTCTGGCCGCGGCCTTACCCGCCGGAGGGAGCATGGATGGAGCCACGGACATGGCTGGCGATGCCCTGGAGAGGCTGACGACCCGGTCCTCGTGTACCCACCCCTGCGCGTGGGCCTGGATCGAGGCGCCCCATGGGGAAGGCGGCGGCACGGCACGGCTTCAAGTCATGCACCGGATGTCGGACTGGGTGATTTACCGGCACCGGCCGCACCGGCCCCTGACGCGGTTGCCGTTGGGAAAATTGACGCAAGACGAGGGGAGAAAGCGCCGGATTCTGGTGGTGGTCGACAACGCCACCCGCCATCCGGCGGAGATCGTGGCAATGATGCAGGACGCCGCCCTGCTGTCGGCGCCAGACCGCATCGCCTTTCTCTTCGGTGGCGATCCTCTGGAAAGGGCGCAACTGCCTTCACACTACGGGTCGGCAATCCCCTTCTCGCCGCAGCCGCCAACATGGGATCACAGCATCCGCCCGGCCATCGAATCGTGGACGGCAAAGGTCATAGAGGCTGGATTGAAACCCGAGGCCGCCCGGCAGGTGGAAGGTCTCTTCCGCGACACCGTCATGCGGCCCGCCTGGTCTTGGCTCGGAGGCTTGCTGGCCTTCGACAAGGCCGGGGTGCAGGGATGGGGCATCGACTCGCGATGGCCGACATTCTGCGTCGAACATGTTCGCAAAACGCTGTCCCGGCAGCCGGAGGCATTGAAGGCGCTGACGTTGGTTGCCGCCGCTCATGCCGAAAATAAAGCTTGTGTCACTTCACCGGTTCTGGTGCAGGCGCTTGGCATGGATCCGGCGAAACTGGATGGGGAGATCCTGCCAGCCTTGGCCGCCGAAATCCGTCGCCCATCACGGCAGATATCGGACGATCCACCGGACTATACAGGGAAAGGACCGGAAGCGGAGAATGTCTGGCTGACCCGGCATCGTGCCATTGCGGAGCTGTACACCGGACTGATTCCAGGATTTCAGCCTTTGCAGGTCCTGATCGACAGTATCGAGGCCTTGTGGAAAGCGGGAAAGGAACCGGCATTCGGCTGCGACTGGATCGATTTGGCGGCCGAGGCGGGACGCTTGCAATCTTTGGGACAGGCCGGCGACTGGCCGCGTCTTCCTCCATCCTGGGCGATCCGGTTTGGCGAGCGCTGTCGGGAAAGCGGCAATAAGGAGCTCATTCAAACTGGAATTCTGGTTTTGCAGGCCGCTCTGTCGGAAGATGTCAATCGAACGGATTGCCCAGGCCTGTTCGCGATGCTGGCGACGCTCCTGGCTCAAACGGCCCGGACTCCTCGGGAAAAGACGGACGCGGTCTTGGCAGCCCTGGCCGCACTTCGCGATGTCCCGTCCGCACGGGGCACGGCCAGGGCTGCCACCTATGCGGTCAAAAAGGGTGTGCATGTCTATTGCTATGCAGTTCTATCCCGTCTGGTGCCGGAAATCCGCCAGAACTTCGCAATCGACGATTTGCAGAACCTGGAGCCGGGCATATTGGACAGTATCGGTAGCGACCGCACCAAACCATATGCGACCCTTCGGTCTCTGGCGCAAAGCTTCAGTTCCAACCGAAGTTGCCTATGGCAGACGCAGCTCGATCCTCCTTCTCGGTGGCTATTTCCCAATCCCTACAGTATCGGCGAATAGCCCCATCGGGAATTTCCCGGCAGCGCGCTTTTCGGCCGATCGAGTCCTGAACCGCACCGCTTTGCGGACGAGTTCAAGCAGGAGGCGGTGGCGCTGTTGGCCAGCAGCGGCCGCTCCCTTGCGCAGATCCCCCGGGAATCCCTGTTGGCCATCGAAACCGTCCAGCCAGGCGGAGCAGGCCCGTGCACGGGGTGTCGGAATGGATCGCGGAGCACCGGCACAGCACCCCCGATATCCTGTTGATCACCCGGCATTGCTCCAAGGTGATGCGTGGCATTTTCATGAATGTTGAATTGGGGGTGATTCTGCGGAGCAACCGGAATCTTGGCTTTTCCAAGTCATACCGGCGTTTCGTGGGTGACGATGTGCCATCTGCCATGGCCCTCCCCGCTTCCCCCGCCTGCCCCGCTCGGTTATCGTCGCGGTCCCTCCCCTTCCCCCCGTATCCGGAGACGGCACGACATGACCCACAACATCGACCGGCTGATCGAGGTGATGGCGCGGCTGCGGAATCCCGACGGCGGCTGTCCGTGGGATCTGGAGCAGACCTACCGCAGCATCGCGCCGCATACGATCGAGGAGGCCTATGAGGTCGCCGACGCCATCGAGAAGGATGACAAGGCCGCCCTGCGCGAAGAGCTTGGCGATCTGCTGTTCCAGGTCGTCTATTACAGCCAGATGGCGCACGAGGAAGGGCTGTTCGACTTCGACGAGGTTGCCGGCGTCATCACCGACAAGATGATCCGCCGCCACCCCCACGTCTTCGGACCGGACGAGGTGAAGACCGCCGACCATCAGACCTCGCGCTGGGAAGACCACAAGGCCGCCGAGCGTGCGGCCAAGGCGGCCGAGGAGGGGCGGGCGCCGTCGGCGCTGGAGGGCGTCATCGCCGGATTGCCGGCGCTGACCCGGGCGCTGAAGCTCCAGAACCGGGCCGCGCGGGTCGGCTTCGACTGGACCGACGCCCGCGACATCCTCGACAAGATCGAGGAGGAGGTGCGGGAATTGCGCGCCGAGATGGACGCCGGATCGGCGCAGGAGCGGGTCGCGGACGAGATGGGCGACCTGCTGTTCGCCCTGGTCAACCTCGCCCGCCGGCTGAAGGTCGAGCCGGAATCGGCGCTGCGCGGAACCAACGCCAAGTTCGAACGCCGCTTCCACCGGATCGAAGCCTTGCTGCAGGCCCAGGGCCGCAAGCCGCAGGACGCAACGCTGGACGAGATGGAGGCGTTCTGGCAGCAGGCCAAGCGCGAGGAGCGCGGCGAGGGATAGGCGTCCGCCCGTCCTCCCATCTGCGCTCCGGCAGCGCTCCGGCCGGCTGCGGTCACACCCGCTCGAAGATCGCGGCGATACCCTGGCCGCCGCCGATGCACATCGTCACCAGGGCATAGCGCCCGCCGGTGCGGTGCAGTTCGTGGATCGCCTTCACCGTGATGATGGCGCCGGTCGCACCCACCGGATGGCCGAGCGAGATGCCGGAGCCGTTGGGGTTCACCTTGGCCGGATCGAAATCCAGCTCGCGGATGACCGCACAGGCCTGTGCCGCGAAGGCTTCGTTCGATTCGATGACGTCGAGGTCGGCCACGGACAGGCCGGTACGCTCCAGAACCTTGCGGGTCGCCGGAATCGGGCCGATGCCCATGTAATCGGGCTCGACGCCGGCATGGGCGTAGCCGACCAGGCGGGCCAGCGGCTTCAGCCCCAGCGCCTCGGCCCGGCGGGCGTCGGCCAGCACCACCGCGGCGGCACCGTCGTTCAGGCCGGATGCGTTGCCGGCGGTAACCGACCCGTCCTTCCTGAAGACCGGCTTCATCTTCGCCAGCCCTTCGGGCGTGACGTCTCCACGGACATGCTCGTCGGTATCGAAGACGACGGTGCCCTTGCGCGACGCGATCTCCACCGGGACGATCTGCTCCTTGAACCGCCCTTCGGCGATGGCGCGCGCGGCGCGGCGCTGGCTTTCGATCGCCAGGGCATCCTGCGCCTCGCGGTCGATGCCGTAGCGGGCGGCGACATTCTCGGCGGTGACGCCCATGTGAATCTTCTGCCACGGGTCGTGCAGGATGCCGTTCATGTAGTCGACCAGCGCGCCGTCGCCGAGCCGGGTTCCCCAGCGGGCGCCCGGCACGAAATAGGGACCGCGGCTCATCGATTCGGCACCGGCTCCGATGGCGACGTCGCAGTCGCCGAGCGCGATGGACTGCGCCGCCGAGACGATGGCCTGCAGGCCGGAGCCGCACAGCCGGTTGACGTTGAAGGCCGGCACGCCGACGGGAATGCCGGCGTCGATCGCCGCGACCCGGCTGAGATAGGCATCGTTGGTCTCGGTCGGGATGACGTTGCCCATCACCACATGGCCGACCGCATCGGCCGCGGCACCGGAGCGCTCCAGCGCGGCCTTCACCGCGACGGTGGCGAGCCGGGTCGGCGGCACATCCTTCAGGCTGCCGCCGAACCCGCCGATGGCGGTACGGGCGGCGCCGACGATGACGATGTCGTTCTGCATGGTTCGATCCATTTGTCGGGCGGAGGAGAAGGGTCAGCGGCCGGTGAAGTCCGGCTTACGCTTGGCGACGAAGGCGGCGATGCCCTCGCGGAAATCGGCCGTTTCGGCAGTGGCCAGGAAGCGGTCGCGTTCGGCGTCCAGCTGCCCGTCCAGCGTCCGGGCGAAGGATTGCCGCAACAGGTGGCGGATGCCGGCATAGGCGGCGGTCGGACCGGCGGCCAGACGGGCGGCGAGCGCCGCGGCCTCCCCGGCCAGGGCCGCCGCCGGCACGACCCGGTTGACCAGGCCGATCCGCAGCGCCTCCGCGGCGTCGATCACGTCGGACAGCATCGCCAATTCCATGGCCCGGCGCAGGCCGACCAGACGCGGCAGATGGTGGCTGCCCGACCCGTCCGGCGTGGCACCGATGCGGGCATAGGCCATGGTGAACCTGGCGTCGTCGGCGGCGATGCAGAGATCGGCCGCGCAGGCGAGGCTCATCCCCGCCCCGGCCACCGGCCCATGCACGGCAGCCAGTACAGGCACATCGAGCCGGTCGAGGATGCGCAGGGACTCGTGCAGATGGGCGATGATGGCGCCCGCCACCTCGGGTGCCGCGGCGGGATCGTCGTTGAAGCGGCCGACATCGCCACCGGCCATGAAGCCCCGGCCGTTTCCGGCGATCGCCAGCACGCGCGTCGGTCCCCGTCCACCCTCCTCCGCCACGCTGCGGCAAGCATCGCGGAAGGCGGCGGCGGTGGGTTCGTCCAGCGCATTGAGAACGGTGGGGCGGTTGAACCTGATCCACGCCACGGCACCCTCGCGGATGAGCAGGACCGGCGGGGCGGTGTCGGTCATCGTGGCGTCTCCCTGGAATTCCATCATCGGGAAGGTATGTTACCGGACGGTGCGGACTGTCAACCGTCCGCTTGCCCCAAAGGTAAGCCGGCTGCCCTGCGCAGGATTGCGCATCGCGAAAGCGGCCGCAGGGCTTCCTGGGTAACCGCCCTCGACGTGCGCGCGGTTCAGGCCAGCACGCTCCGGACGCCGGCCACAGCCAGCCGCTCGGACCGCGCAGCATCGATCCCGCGGTCGCAGCACAGGAGGTCGAAGCCGTCGAGCTTGGCAAAGAAAGCCGGCTTGACCTGATCGAACTTGGACGAATCGATCACCAGCGCCTTTGTCAGGGCGTTGGCGATGGCGGCCTGCTTGATCTCCACCTCGTGGAAGTTGGAGCAGCTGACCCCCAGCGCTTCATGCACGCCGCCGGCCGAGATGAAGGCGGTGTTGATGCCGATTCCGCGCAGCATCTCCAGGGATTCCGGGCTGGAAAAGGACGCCGAGGATGCATGGTAGAGGCCGCCCAGCATGACCACGCGCACGCCCGGCTTCCGGCAGACGATCTCCGCGATGTTCATCGCATAGCAGACGACGGTGATCCGGCTGTCGGGCGGGATGCGGCTGGCCAGATGGGGGGTGGTTGTGCCGCAGTCGATGAAGACCGTCTCGCCGGGCTTCAGCAAGGTCGCCGCCGCCTCGCAGGCCGCACGCTTCATCTCGATATGCGCGTCCCGCTCGCGGTCAAGGATGTACCCCATGCCGCCCGGCGCTTCCAACCCGCCTGCGATATAGCCGCCAAGGTAGGTGAAGCGCCCGTGGCATGAGGCGACATCGCGCCGCACGGTCATCTCGGAGACGCCCAGCAGTTGCGCCGCATCCTTCAGCCGGAGATAGCCCCCGGTTTCCAGCGCGGTCTGCAACCGGTTCAGGCGGTCGGCCCTTCTTATCGACATGTCCGCATCCCGCACCACTTCGATCCGCCCAGTTCACGCGCGGCCGCACCCTAGCAATCCGGACGGGTCAAACCCAATGGCTCGCTGCCCGGATTGCGGTGGTTGTCGCTACGCTCACGCAGGCATGCATTCATCTTGACACAATGGGCAGCATGGTGAAACTATCCTATCAGAAAATGTTAGGATGTTAACATCCAGACGCAAATGAGGAGAGCCCCCGCGAGGGTCTCCCCGGGAGGATAAAGATGCCCGTGTCCAGCGTCCCGACGGCGCCGGCCGATCTGGCTCCGTTCATCGACCACACCATGCTGCGACCCGATGCAACGCCCGCCGATGTCGCGCGGCTGTGTGACGAGGCACGGGCGCACGCCTTCAAGGCGGTCTGCGTCAATCCGATCTTCATTCCGCAGGTGGCGGAGCGGCTGGCCGGCTCGAAAGTCGTCCCCTGCGCCGTGATCTGCTTCCCGTTCGGGGCCGATCCCACCGCGATCAAGGCGCATGCCGCCGAATGGGTGGTCCGTCACGGCGCCCGCGAGGTCGACATGGTGATCCCCATCGGCCTGCTGAAGGCCGGCGAGGCCGCTGCCGTGCGCGACGATATCGCTGCGGTCAAGCGGGCCTGCGGCGACGCGCTTCTGAAGGTCATCATAGAGACCAGCCTGCTGACCGACGACGAGAAGGTCCTGGCCTGCCGGCTGTCGCAGGAGGCCGGGGCCGACTTCGTCAAGACCTCCACAGGCTTCGCCGGCGGCGGCGCCACCGCCGGGGATGTGGCGCTGATGCGCCGCACCGTCGGCGACGCGATGGGTGTCAAGGCGTCGGGCGGCGTGCGGACCACCGAGGATGCCCGCCGCATGATCGCGGCCGGCGCCTCGCGGGTCGGAGCCAGCGCCAGCGTGGCGATCGTCGGCGGCTGACGCCGGCCGCACATGCCGAGGCGCATGCGCCGGGCGGGCGGGTGTTCCGTCCGTTCCACCCGGCGCAGCATCACCAAAAAACGGAACGACGCGGAGTGGGGTGGCAAACACCCCGGCACCGCCGGCTGCCCGACAGCCGCCGCGCGGCGCTCATCGCCTGCCATGGGAGTCACGCCAATATGAAGAAGTTGCTGTCTTCGCTCATCGTCGCCGCATCGCTGGCCGCAGGGCCGGCGATGGCCGCCGACCCGGTCCCGACCCCGGATACCGTCAAGACGCTGAAGTCCGACGCCACCAAGAAGAAATACACCATCGCAACCGTGGTGAAGGTGGACGGCATCGCCTGGTTCGACCGCATGCGCGACGGCGTGAAGCAGTTCGCTTCCGACACCGGCCACGACACCTGGATGGTCGGCCCGAGCCAGGCCGATGCGGCGGCACAGGTCCAGCTGGTCGAAAACCTGATCGCCCAGGGCGTGGACGCCATCGCCATCGTCCCCTTCTCGGTCGAGGCGGTGGAGCCGGTGCTGAAGAAGGCGCGCGACCGCGGCATCGTGGTGATCGCGCATGAGGCATCGAACATCCAGAACGCCGACTATGTCCTGGAGGCCTTCGACAACTTCGCCTACGGCGCAAAGCTGATGGAAGTGCTGGGCAAGGCGATGGGCGGCGAAGGCAAGTATGTCTGCACCGTCGGCAGCCTGACGTCGAAGTCGCAGAACGAGTGGATCGACGGCGCCATTGCCTACCAGAAGCAGAATTTCCCCAAGATGCAGATGGTGACGAACCGTCTGGAGACCTATGACGACGCCAACACCGACTACAACAAGCTGAAGGAAGTCCTGACCACCTATCCCGACCTGAAGGGGATCGTCGGCGGTCCGATGCCGACCTCGGCCGGTGCCGGCCGCCTGGTGGCCGAACGCGGGCTGAAGAACAAGCTGTACTTCTCCGGTACCGGCCTCGTCTCGGTGGCCGGCCAGTATCTGGCCCAGGGCGACATCCAGTACATCCAGTTCTGGGATCCGGCGGTCGCCGGCTATGCCATGAACATGATGGCGGTGATGGCGCTGGACGGGAAGAAGGACCAGATCAAGGCCGGCCTGAACCTGGGGCTGCCCGGCTACACCGCCCTGACGACGCCGCAGGGGGCCAAGGCCAATCTTCTGTACGGCCAGGGCTGGGTCGGCGTCACCAAGGAAAACATGAACGCCTACGATTTCTGACGCCGTTCCGGCGGGTGCGGGCGAGCCGGCGACGGCGCCCGCATCCGCCGCGGTGACCTCATCCTGTCCTCAAACCGCCGGGCGGAAGACATGTCGGACGGTTTCATCGAACTCCGCGGCATCCGGAAGGAGTTTTCCGGTGTCGTCGCGCTGGACGCCATGTCCCTCGTCATCAAGCCGGGCGAAATCCATTGCCTGGCAGGCGAGAACGGGTCCGGCAAATCCACCGTCATCAAGATCATGTCCGGCGTCTACCAGCCGGACGGCGGTGAAATCCTGATCGATGGCAAGCCGGCGGGCGGGATGACCCCGATCGGCGCCATCGCCCACGGCATCCAGGTCATCTACCAGGATTTCTCCCTGTTCGGGAACCTGACGGTCGCCGAGAATCTGGCGATGAACGTCCATCTGCGCGAGAAGCGGCGCCTGATGAACTGGGGCCGCACCCGCGCCATCGCCCGCGAGGCGGTCGCCCGGCTGGGCGTCGAGTTGGACCTGGACGCCGAGGTCGGGTCGCTGCCGACCGCCGGCAAGCAGCTGGTGGCCATCGCCCGCGCGCTGATGTCCGACGCCCGCCTGATCATCATGGACGAGCCGACCACGGCGCTGACCCGAAAGGAGGTCGAGACGCTGTTCCGCATCGTCCGCGACATCCAGTCCCGCGGCATCGCCATCCTGTTCGTCAGCCACAAGATGCGCGAGATGCTGGAGATCAGCGAGCGCATCACCGTCATCCGCAACGGCCGCAAGGTGGCGGAGGGACCGACCGGCGATTTCGACGAGGCGTCGATCACCCGCCACATGACCGGCAGCGACATCCTCAACGAGCCCTATGCCTGGACGCCGCCGGCCGGCGCCCCACCGCCGCCCCGCCTGGTCGTCCGCGGCCTCACGGTGCCCGGCAAATGCGAAGGCCTCGACCTGATCATCCGGCCCGGCGAGATCGTCGGCCTGTCGGGACTGCTGGGCTCCGGCCGCACCGATCTGGCGCTCGCCCTGTTCGGCATGACACCGCAGTACCAAGGGGAAATCCTGGTCGATGGCACGCCGGTGCGGCTGCGCACGACCCAGGACGCCATCGCCGCCGGCATCGCCTATGTGCCGGAAGACCGGCTGACCGAAGGGCTGTTCCTGCCGCAGAGCATCAAGCGCAACATGCTGGCCACCTCCTACGAACGGCTGGCTCGCAAGCTGGTGATCGACCGCGAAAAGGCGGAGGAGATGACGCAGGGCATGATCCGCGCCATGCAGATCGCCACGCCGACCGCCGAGAAGCCGGTGATCCAGCTGTCGGGCGGCAACCAGCAGCGTGTCGTGCTGGCCCGCTGGCTGCTGACCGATGCCCGCGTGCTGATCCTCAACGGCCCGACGGTCGGCGTCGATGTCGGATCGAAGGCCGAGATCCACGCCAAGATCCGGGAACTGGCGCAGCACCACGGCCTCGCCGTCCTGATGATCTCCGACGATGTCCTGGAACTGGTGCAGAACTGCAACCGCATCGTGCTGATGCACCGCGGACGCTTCGTCGAGGATCTGCCCGGCGCCGACGCCACCGAAGAGACGGTCAGCGACCGCCTCAAGACGTTTACCTAGGGGAGGAACCGATGGCCCTGCTCCGCCGGTCGGAAACGGTCATCGCGGGCATCCTTTTGCTCGCCATGGTCCTCATCGGCACGATCAACCCTGCCTTCTGGCAGCTCGACAACCTGTTCAGCCTGATGCGCAGCAACGTCATCATCGGCATCATGGCGATGGGCGTCCTGCTGGTGCTGATTTCGGGCGGCATCGACGTGTCCTTCCCGGCCTTCGCCGTCGCCGCCATGTATCTGACGATCAAGGGCATGCTGGCGCTGGGATACAACGGCGTCGTCCTGCCGCTGCTGGCCGCCACAGTCATGGGGTTGCTGTTCGGCGCCGTGAACGGCTTCTTCGTCTACAAGTTCCGCATGATCCCGCTGATCGTGACGCTGGGCACCAGCGCCATGGTGCGCGGCTTCCTGCTGGGCGTCGTCGGCACCAGCATGATCAACATCAACAAGATGCCGACCGCGCTGATCGATTTCGCCCGCACCGACGTGGTGAGCGTGACCAAGGCCGACGGCACCACCTACGGCCTGACGGCGATGGTGCTGATCTATGCCGGGCTGGCGCTCGCCATGCACCTGGTGCTGCGCCACACCATGATCGGCCGCAGCGCCTACGCGCTGGGCGGCGATCCGGAGGCGGCACGCCGTGCCGGCTTCGATCTGCGCAAGACCATCTTCTTCGTCTATTGCGTCGCCGGTGCGCTGGCCGGCTTCGCCGGGCTGCTGCACAGCGGCATGATCTGGCTGGCCAACCCGCGCGACTTCGTCGGGCTGGAGCTGGACGTGATCGCCGCGGTGGTGCTGGGCGGGGCGTCGATCTTCGGCGGGCGGGGCAGCGTGCTCGGCACCATGCTCGGCGTCTTCATGCTGGTGATGGTCAAGAACAGCCTGATCATCATGAAGGTCGACACCACCTGGCAGCTCGTCGCCGTGGGCACGATCGTCATCGTCGCGACCGCCCTGTCGGCCTGGCGCGACCGCCGCCGGACGGCGTGAGGAGGCGGACCATGAAGGCACAAATGAACATCCGCAATCTGGTCAACCGCGACAACAACATCGTCCAGCTGCTGGTCATGACGGTGCTGATCTTCGCCGTGATGACGGCGCTCAGCCCCGACAAGTTCCTGCGCTATTACAACTTCGAATCCATCACCTACATCTTTCCGGAACTGGGGCTGCTTTCCATCGCAATGATGATCGCCATGCTGACCGGCGGCATCGACCTGTCGGTGGTGGGGGTCGCCAACCTGTCGGGCATCCTGGCCGGCGTGCTGTTCCACAAGCTGGCGGGCGCCGCCGGCATCGCCGATGCCGGCATGCTGACGGTGCTGCTGGGGGCCGTCGTCGCGCTCGGCACCGGGCTGGTGGCGGGAGCGGCCAACGGGCTGCTGATCACCCGGCTGGGCATCACGCCGATCCTGGCGACGCTCGGCACCGGACAGGTCTTCACCGGGCTCGCCATCGTGCTGACCGGCGGGCCGGCCATCGTCGGCTTTCCCACCGCCTGGGCCTTCCTCGGCAACGGCAAGATCCTGGGGCTGGCGACACCCTTCGTGCTGTTCGCCCTGATCGCCGCCCTGATCGCCTTCCTGCTGACCCGCACCGCGCTGGGCATCAACCTGATGCTGATCGGCACCAACCCGAAGGCGGCGCTGTTCGCCGGGCTGAAGCGGGAACGGATGGTGCTGTACAGCTACATGCTGACCGGCGTGCTGGCATCCGTCGCCGGGATCATCCTGTCGGGGCGGACCAATGCGGCGAAGTCGGACTACGGCAACTCCTATCTGTTGCAGGCGGTGCTGATCGCCGTGCTGGGCGGCACCAACCCGGCCGGCGGCAAGGGGACCGTGCTGGGCATCACCATCGCCGTGGTGGCGCTGATGCTGCTGTCGAGCGGCTTCCAGATCCTGCGTTTCTCCAACCATCTGATCGACTTCATCTGGGGCGCGTTCCTGCTGCTGGTCATCGTGATCAACGCCTACAAGAACCGCACCCGCTAGCCCGAATGTCGGGGGAGACATCCGATGAGCGTCCGAACCGCGATCCATTTCCGCAAGAGCTTCTTCGGCGAGGCCGAACGCCCGATGGCCGAGGCGCACGGCATGACGGCCAGCCTGTTCCGCTACGACAGCGGGATCGAAGCGGTCCGGCTGTCCAACCGCCGCGGGCATCTGGTGGTCCTGCCCTATTACGGCCAGATGGTTTGGGATGCCGTGTTCGACGGCGTCGACCTGACCATGTCGAACATGTTCGACATGCCGCGTCCTGCCACCGAGATCGTCGGCACCTATGGCTGCTTCGCCTTCCATTCCGGGCTGCTGCGCAACGGCTGCCCCGGTCCGCAGGACAGCCACCCGCTGCATGGCGAGATGCCCTGCGCGCCGATGGACGCCGCCGGGCTGGAGGTCGGGGAGGACGACGAAGGCCCCTATATGGCGGTGACCGGCCTGCGCGAGTATGTGATGGGCTTCGGCGCCCATTACGCCGCACGCCCGCGCGTGGTGCTGCGCCCCGGCTCCGCCCTGTTCGACATCCGGATGGAGGTCGAGAACCTGTCGGGCGCGGCCATGGACCTGATGTACATGTGCCACGTCAATTTCGCCTTCGCCGAGGGTGCGCGCATCGTCCAGCCCGCCCCCTTCACGCCGGAGGCGACGGCGGTGCGGACGGCGGTGCCGGCCCATGTGCCGCGCAGCCCGGCCTATGACGCGCTGCTGGAGACCCTGGCCCGCGATCCTTCGGCGATGGAGGTTCTCGACGAACCGCAACGCTACGACCCGGAGCAGGTCTTCTACATCCGCGGCCTGCGCACCGACGAGGATGGCGGCACCGCGGTGATGATGCGGCGGCGCGAAGGCGACGCCTTCCACATCGCCTACAGCACGCGGGACTTCCCCAGGACGGTGCGCTGGGTGCTGGTCAACAGCGACCAGAAGGTCTGCGCCTTCGCCCTGCCCTCCACCTGCGAGCCGGAGGGTTACGGTGCGGAAAGCGCGAAGGGCAATGTCCAGAAACTGGCGGGTGGCGGGACGCGGCACTTCTCGGTGCGGCTGGGCTATCTGACCGCCGACGAGGCCGAAGCCGAGGAATGCGCCATCCGGGCGCTGTGAGAGGAGAATCGATGATGGGCAAGATCGCCGTGGTCGGCAGCAACATGGTCGACCTGATCACCTACACCGCCCGCATGCCCGGCCCCGGCGAGACGATCGAGGCGCCGCGCTTCGAGATGGGCTGCGGCGGCAAGGGCGCCAACCAGGCCATCGCCGCCGCCCGGCTGGGAGCCGAGGTGATGATGGTCACCAAGGTCGGCGACGACATCTTCGCCGACAACACCATCCGCAATTTCGAGGCGTCGGGCATCGACACCCGCCATGTCGAGCGGGTGCCCGGCACCTCCAGCGGTGTCGCCCCGATCTTCGTCGAGCCGTCGGGCGAGAACAGCATCCTGATCATCAAGGGCGCCAACGCCCTGCTGTCCCCCGCCGACGTCGACCGCGCCGCCGAGGATCTGAAAAACTGCGACCTGATCGTCATGCAGTTGGAAGTCCCGCTGGAGACGATCTACCACACCATCGGGTTCGGCGCCCGACACGGCATCGAAACCCTGCTGAACCCGGCCCCCGCCCCTGCCGACCTCGATCCCGGGCGGATCGGGCACGTGACCTTCCTGGTGCCGAACCAGACGGAACTCGCAACCATCTCCGGCCTGCCCGTGACGTCGGAGGCGGAGGCCGAGACGGCGGCCCGCTCCCTGGTCGAGCGCGGCATCCGCACGGTGATCGTCACGCTGGGCGCCCGCGGCGCGCTGCTGGTGACCAAGGGGGAGAAAACGCGGCGCATCGATCCGGTGCGGGTCACGCCGGTCGATACCACCGGGGCCGGCGACGCCTTCATCGGCAGCTTCGCCCGCTATTATGTCGAGAACCGCGACCTCGACGCCGCCCTCCACATGGCGGTGCGCTATGCCGCCGACAGCATCACCCGGCCGGGCACCCAGAAATCCTATGCCACCCGCGAGGCGTTCGAAGCCTTCTGCGCCAACCACTGACCGTTCCCAAGGAGAGGGCATGCCATGACGCGCGCCGTGATCGGAGTGGATGTTGGAACCGGCAGCGCCCGCGCCGGCATCTTCGGTCTTGACGGGCGCCGGCTGGCGATCGCCTCCCGGCCGATCCGGACATGGCGCCCCGACCCGGAATGGGCGGAGCAATCCTCCGACGACATCTGGACCGCGGTTTGCGCCGCGGTGCGCGAAGCCGTGGAAGGCTGCGCCACAAGGCCGGACATCGTCGGCATCGGCTTCGACGCCACCTGTTCGCTGGCGGTGCTCGACGCGGCGGGCCGGCCGGTGACGGTCAGCCCGAACGGCGACGACGCCCGCAACATCATCGTCTGGATGGACCACCGGGCGCTCGACCAGACCGGACGGATCAATGCCGGCAGGCATGAGGTGCTGCGCTATGTCGGCGGGCGGCTGTCTCCGGAGATGCAGACGCCGAAGCTCTTGTGGCTGAAGGAAAACCTTCCTGCGAGCTGGGGCCGTGCCGCCCATTTCTTCGACCTGCCGGATTTCCTGACCTGGCGGGCGACCGGGGCGACGCGGCGGTCGCTCTGCTCGTTGGTGTGCAAATGGACCTATCTGGGCCATGAGGGGCGGTGGGACGACGGCTATCTCCGTGCCATCGGCTTGGGCGATCTGGTGGAGGAGCGGCACGCCCGTATCGGCACCGACGTCGGCAGCGTCGGCAGCGCCATTGCCGGCGGCCTGACCGACGATGCGGCGCGCGAACTCGGCCTGACTCCGGGCATCGCGGTCGGAACCTCGCTGATCGACGCCCATGCCGGCGGGATCGGCGTCATCGGCGTGCCGCTGGCCACGTCCGGTCCCGTGGACTTCAATCGCCGGCTCGCCCTGATCGGCGGCACGTCGAGCTGCCACATGGCGATGACGGAAGGCTCGCCGCGCTTCATCCCCGGTGTCTGGGGCCCCTACCATTCGGCGATGCTTCCGGGGCTGTGGTTGAACGAAGGCGGGCAATCGGCGACCGGCGCACTTGTCGACCATGTCATCAATGGCCATCCACGCCGCGCCGAACTCGACGCCGAGGCCCGGCACAGGCAAACGACCGTCTACCAGCTGCTCAACGAGGAGTTGGCGGCGCTCGCCGCGCACGGCGGCGGACCGGTGGCCGAACTGACCCGCGACCTCCATGTGCTGCCCTATTTCCACGGCAACCGTTCGCCGCGGGCCGATGCGACCTTGCGCGGTGGCGTCAGTGGCCTGCGCCTGTCGGACAGCGTGGAGGATCTGGCGCGGCTCTATCTGGCGACGGTGCAGGCCATCGCCTATGGCACCCGCCACATCGTCGCGACGATGAACCACAGCGGCTATGGGATCGACACCATCCTCGCTTGCGGCGGCGGCACGAAGAATCCGGTGTTCCTGCAGGCCCATGCCGACGCCACCGGCTGCACCCTGATCCTGCCCGAGGAGCCGGAAGCGGTTCTGCTCGGTTCCGCCATCCTGGGAGCGGTCGCGGCGGGCACCTTCCCCGACATCGCTGCCGGCATGGCCGGCATGAGCCGAGCCGGCCAGACCATGGAGCCGGCCGTCGGCCGGCTGCGCACCTATCACGACGCCAAATACCAGGTTTTCCTGCGGATGTACGAGGACCAGATGGCCTACCGAACGCTGATGGAGCCGGCCCTGGCCGCCGGTTGACGCCGGCCACCCCGCAACAAAGGGATATCCCTTATTCCTTATTTCATCGCGCCTTTACGCCGTTGCCCGATGTTCGTTCCAACGTGGCCGCCACAGGGCAAATATCTTGACTCGGGCGCTTTGTTTGTGTGCAGTGCAACATGACGCTTTGAGCATGCACCCTGGCCGCTATCATCGGCTGGAACCCATCGAACACTCCTGACGGCGTGGAGATGTCATGATCGAACTCATCTTCGTGGTCTGCCTCGTCTCCCAACCCGACCGCTGCTCCGTCGAGCGCCCGTCGTTCCAGGAGCCCTTCGTCAACGTGATGGCCTGCTCGCGCACCGGTGTGTTCCGGGCAGCCGAATGGGCGGAGCAGCACCCGAAATACACGGTCCGCCGCTGGAAATGCGAGCCTCGCCAAGTCTGAGCCGAATGGTCTGATCCAAGCGGTTTGCCCCAGGGCTGCCGCGGGCCGGACGCTCAGCGCATCCGCAGGGCTTCCCAGACGTCGCGCGCCTGCGCCGTTTCCCGCACATCGTGGACGCGCAGGACTTGAACCCCCTGTTCGAAGGCGGCCAGCGCGGCGGCGAGCGAGCCGGGCAGCCGCTCGCCCGGCTCCGTCTGGTCCGACCATCGCCGGACCAGCCCCTTGCGTGAGAAGCCGGCGAGCACGCCGCAGCCCAGCCCATGCAGCAGCGACAAGGCCCGGGCGACGGCGGCACCATGTTCCATCCTCTTGGCGAAGCCGATCCCCGGATCGACCAGGATGCGGCTCCGGTCGAGCCCGCTGTCGATGCACAGTTGCAAACGCTCCGCCAGTTCGTCGAAGACATCGAGTGCGGGGTCGTCGTAGACCGGCGCTTCATTCATGGTCGCCGGTTCTCCCCGCATGTGCATGAGGACGACGGCGATGCCCGCATCTCGGCCCATCGCCTCCCGGACCACGGGCAAGGCCAGCGGATCGTGGCCGAGACCGGAAACGTCGTTGACCAGCCGCGCTCCTGCCGCCAGCGCCGCCGCCATCACCGCCGCGCTGCGGGTGTCTATCGAGACGACGATGCCGCGCTCCGCCAAACGTGCGATCACCGGCACGACGCGGGCGATCTGCGCCTCCGGCGCAACGGCCATCGCACCGGGGCGGGTCGATTCCGCACCGATATCGACGATGTCGGCCCCTGCCCTCGCCAACTCCATCCCATGCGCGACCGCCCGGTCCGCATCGAGATACCGCCCGCCATCGGAGAAGCTGTCCGGAGTGAGGTTGACGATGCCCATCAGGCGGGGCCTGTCCAGGGAAAGCCCCAGAATCGGCCGCCGCTCCGCCGTCAGCCGATCCAGCCAGAGGCGGCAGGAGGGCTGCACCCGGTCCGGCAGCCGAACGGCCCACCCATCGAGATCCGCAAGTGACAGCACCCTGCGCTCCACTGCGTTCTCCGTGCGCAGCACCGCCTCGCAACGGTCGAAGCACAGCCAGCCACCTGCCAGCCGACGGGCACCGGGCAATGCCTGTTCCGGCACGGTCAGCCCTAGCGGACGCAGATAGAGCCGGCAAGCCTCACCATCCATCGCACCCTCCGAAGGACGCGTCCACCCACCCGGAATGGACGAGTCCCATCAGCGCCCTTGATTGTTATATAGGGAAGCTGTTGCAGACAGGCGGAAGCGGTCCTTCGGACTGCGATCCGTGGAAAATGACGGGAGGAGTCCGGAAAATGCCTGTTCGCATCGTGCGTCTCTTCGCGGCCGCCGGGTTGGCCGCCGTCGGGCTTTCGACGGTTCCCGCCGCCGCCGGTCCGGTGAACGATTACCCCACCGCGGCGCGGGCCGATTACGTGATCGGCTGCATGGCGGCCAACGGGCAGTCGCACATCGTCATGGAGAAATGCTCCTGCAGCATCGACGCCATCGCCGACCGCATCACCTATGACGACTATACCGCCATCGAGACCGTGAAGGTGATGGCCGAGTTGCCGGGCGAACGGGCCGGGATGTTCCGCAGCGCCGGATGGGCCAAGGATCTGATGGACCGGTTCCGCCAAGCCCAGGTCGCAGCCGACCGGCAGTGTTTCTGAGATCCCGGACATCTGAGCTTACAGGGCGGGATCATCCTTTGCCTGCTCCGGCGTCTCCGGAACGCTCCGGGTGAAGGTGGCGCCTTTGGTGTCGCGGGCGACCACCTCCAGGCTCTCGCCCTCCATGGGCATGAAGCTGAAACGAAGGTTCGGATCCTCGCTGATCGAGATGTCGGTGTCCGCCTCCAGGACCGGCCGGCCGCCGGAGCGGATGACGATCGATTCGATGTAATGGGCGGGAATATAGGTGCGGCTCACCTGATCGAACTGCAACCCGCTGTTGTTGGGGTGGCCTATCATCACCTGTGCGGAAGCCGGGCTGCCGGCGGTCACGGTGTCCGCCAGCTTGACCTTGATGCGGCCGAGACGCGCCATTGCCTCCTGCGGGTCCTTGAGCGCGGGGGCGGAGCAGCCGCCGGCCGCCTTGACGAAGACATGCGCCATCAACAGCCGACCGTCCTCCGTCTCGCCGATGGCGCGGACAGTCGTGTACTCGTTGACACGCAGGCGGGTTTCGATGGAACTGCCGGCGCTGGCCGGACCGAAGCGGAAAATGGCCGCCAGCGGCACCGGGTTCTTGTCGACCAGCAGAGACAGCGTCTTCAGGCGAAGGGACGGGGCGACCTCGACCTTCACCGGCACCAGGGCGGCGTCATGGGCGCGGGCCGGGGCATCGATCCGCATCCGGTCGCCGGCCTCCTCGACCGCCCGATCCTTGAAATACATATCGTGCAGCAGATCCCAGCGCGCCGCATCGTCCGCCGTCCCGGTGACGGCAAAAGCGGGTATGGACAGGATCGTCAGAAGCCCTGCCAGCCATATCGCCAGCCATATCGATGGATATCGGGCCATCGCATCCTCCCTGGATTTGCGCCGCTATTCCCATTCCAATTCGGCGAAGGTCGCCGTGACGTTGCGCGGGTTGTATGCATCGAACAACAGCCAGCGGCTCCGTTCGTCCGCCGCAACGGACGCCACGGCATCCTGAATCCCGCCGCCGGCCTTCAGCACCTGCCGGACCCCGTCCACCAGCGCGGTCAGATACCGCCGTTCGGCGGCGAGTGCATCCGGCCACGCGACCACCGAAGGCCCGTGGCCGGGAACCGCGCGCACCGCCGGCATGCGGGACAGCGCATCCAGCACCCGCAACCAGCCCAACGCGTTGCCGTCCACCACCGGAAGATGGTCGACAAACAGCAGATCGCCGGTGAACAGCGTCCCGGTCTGCGGATCGAAGACCGTCAGGTCGTTGTCGGTGTGAGCCGTCGGATGGGCGGCCAGCACGAGCGTACGCCCGCCAAGGTCGATCCGCAATTCACCCGTGACCGGCCGGTCCACCCGCAGCGGCAGGATCCCGGCCGCAACCTCCGCGCCGAGTTCGTCGGCGAGCCGCCGCCGATAGATCTCCTGACGGGCGGCCGCCGCATCCTGAAGGTTGGCGTGACCGGCGACCGGAACTCCGGGGAAGGCGGCATTCCCGAACACATGGTCGGGGTGCATGTGGGTGTTGATGACGATGACCGGCTGCTTGTCGGTCCGCACCGCGATGGCGTCGCGAAGCCGATGCCCCAGTTCCGGCGTGCCGCCGGTGTCGATGACCGCCACGCCGCTTTCGCCGACGATGAATCCCATGTTGGCGGTATCGCCGCGGTTGTCCGCTGCCGGTTCGGCGACGGCGCCGCGGTGGACGAAGACGCCGGGTGCGATCTCCGTCACCGCCAACGGCTCGGCCGATGCGGGCACGGCCGCCGCGACGAGGCACACTGCCAGATCAAGGAACAGGACGGCCATCATACCGTTCACCCTTTGCTTCCAGCCCTCCATTTCCACTCCGATCCCCCTCGAGTCCATGGGCGAAAAGGCTGGCAACGGTCAGGTCGGCCGAGGTGCCGGGATTGACGCCTTGCCATTTCAGCCGCGCGTCGAAGACGAACAAATGCTCGCGGCGGACGGCAGCGGACTGTGCCGCCTCCACCCGCCGCCGCACCTCGCGCGCTTCCGCCAGCAATGCCGCCGCGCCGGCCTCGCCCTGCTTGCGGCGGACATGGCTGTCGGGAAAGGCGGTCAGGAACTCCAGATAGACGGCCTCGGCCATCGACAGCGAGCCGCCGCCGGTCATCGCCCGCGCACAGGCGACGCCGATGCCGAACACGTCGGGATAGCCGTCCGCATATTGCAGCGCGATCCGGTCGCGCGACCGCGCCGCCGCCATCGCGGTCCGCAAATCCACCGTGGCGGGGCCGGCGACGTCATGTTCCGCGGCGTGACCGAGCCCGCCGGGCGCCGCCAGACGGATCGCCGCATAGGTCGCCTCGGCATCGCACACCGTCAGTTCCTCCAGCACGGCGCATACACGATCCTGCAACGGCCACGATGCGGTCAGCTCGGCGGCCCGTGCCAGCGGGGCGGCCAGCAGCAGGATGCCGAGATTGGTGTTGCATCCCACCGCCGCCCGTGTCGCCCGCACCGCCCCGAAAACGCGCTCGCCAACCGGCGCACCGGCACGCGCGATCTCCGGCGCCGCGACATCCGCCGACGCGAGAAAATCCGCCACGGTCATGCCATGGCCGGCCGCATGCACATGGACGTTGCCGGGCTTCAGCGCCATCATCTCCGCCCGGCAGGCCGCGACGAACAGTCCGGCAACGTCGGGCACCATTCCCCTCACCCGCCGAACGACCGGTCGAGCATGGCGGGAGCGAGGTGCCCACCGTGAAAGCTGCGGCCGGTGTCGAGCGCCGTCACCACGACACGCGCCGGCGCGAACAGCAGCGGGTCGATAGCATAGAAATCCTTGTTCACCGCGGCGAACACCTCGGCGAAGGGACGCCCATAGTCGCGCGACCCCGTGCTGGGCAGGCGGTGCGCCAGGTCGGCGGCGGCTTCCTCCGGACCGGCGACGAACAGCTGGACGGTGCCGCCGAACAGGATCGCGTCGTTGGTCCGCCCCATCGCCGCGACGAATCCCTTGCCGGGCGGCGGCAGAGGCGCACTGCCGATGCCGTCGACCACGCGATCCAGCGGGAAGCCCAGCGCATGCACCTTGTGCATCGCGACCTCAAGACAGCGGGCGACGATCTGCACCGTGCCGGCAAGGCTTTCCGTCGGCGTCAGCACCAGCGTCAGCCGTTCCGGCGCCACCCCGCAGTCCCCGGCGATCCGTTCGACCAGCGGAGCCGGCGGAACGGTGCCGCTTTCCAGGACCAGGACGGCGTGATCGCCGGTGTCGCCATAGCCCAGCTCGTCGAACAGCGTCTCCTTGCGTGCCATCGCACGTCCGGGACCGGAGCCGAGCGCGAAGAAGGATCCGGCATCGTCCTGATGCGACAGGCTCCAGCCGGCATACTGGCTGCCGAGACAGGCGAGCACCGGATCGGTGCTGTGCACCGCGACCAGGAAGGGCCAGCGCTCCACCTGCGCATCGGCCTGGAGCGTGACGCGGCCCAGCCCGCCCATGCACAGCTCGGCGATGCGGCGTCCCGCCTCCAGCCCGCCCGGATGTGCGATGCCGGCATCGACGACGGTCGCGCCGGCCACCCGGTCGATGCCGAGACGCAATCGGACCGCATCGGCCACCAGGCCAACGGCAAGCGGGGCGGCGAGAGCGGACAAGCTCGGACGCTGCATGTCTATGCCTTTCCCGCGATGGTGCGCGCCGCATCCATGGCGTCCCTGAAATCGAAGGCGACCGCGGTCCCGCCGCTCCGCATGCGCTCCAGCAGCCGGTGCTGGACCTTGAACTTGACATTGCCGATGGCGAGCGCGCCGATGCCGACCGCCAGATTCCCCGCTCCAGGCGCAGTGGGCAAGGCGACTCCATCATCCTGCACGCCCACCCCTTCGACGCCTGCCGGCGGGACCGCGTTGATGTCGGCCGCCACCCGCAGGCGACCGGCAGCGCGCAGATCCTCGGCGGACAGCACCATGACGCCGGCCTTGCCGCAGGCCAGCACGACCTCCGCCCGCTCCAGCAGTGCGGCCTTGCCGGCGGCCGACGTGTCGGCGCAGTCGAGTTGGACGGCGTAGCGTCGTCCGAATTCCTCCGCCTTGCCCTGCACGGCCGACACGCCGCGATGGCTGACCAGGGTGACCTTGCCGCCGGCCTGTGCCGCGATCAGGCCGGCGATGCCGCCGACCACCCCGGTCGCGCCATAGACCTGAACGTCGAGCCCGGTGAGGCCGGGCACGCCCGCACGCTGCAATGCCCGCTCCACCACCGCGACCATCGCGGCGGCGGTCGTGAAGGCGCCCGAGGGGTCGGCGAAGACCGAGATCTGGAAAGGTGGGAACATCGCCTTGCGCGCCGCGTCGAGCATGTCCAGCGCCATGGCGGCATCGCGCCCGCCGATGAACAGGCCGGTGCGCACGGCATTCCTCGGATCGCGGGAGAACATGGCGTCCTGGGTCAGGGCTTCGACCTGAGCGGTCCCGACCCCGGTATAGGGGACGACCGTGTCGATGCCGGCATCGACCGCCATGTTGACGTCGAACGGGCTGACATTCGCCAGCGGTGTGATCATGTGCAGCACATAGGGCGCGCTCATGTCTGCCTCTCTCCCATCGTTCTCCCGTTCATCCGCCGACCGCCCGTCTGACAGCAGGTGCATGCCCGGACTCGGCGGCGATGTTCTCGACGCTCGCACCGACATTCCGTCCGCGGCAGACCAGCACCTCCAGCGGGGTTCCGGCCCAGCGCTCGCGCATCCTTGCTGCGAGCCGCTCCGCCCGCCCGGACTCGCCAACGATGGCGAAGCAGGTTGGGCCCCAGGAGCTTTGCCCGACGCCGGGAATCCCCTGCGCCTCCAACCATCCCAACACCCCGGCCACCAGCGGGCTGGTGAAACGGCCGCCCTGGGCCGGAGCGAAATGGTCACCGACCGTGCGCTGCAACTCGCCGATGGCCTGACCGAAGCGCTCGGCATCGTGCTCGGCCAGCGCCGGCAGGGCGACCATCAGCATCAACCGGCAGAGATGCGCGGCGGCGTCGGGTGGAAAGGGCGGCAGGCGCCGGAAGGCTTCGACCTCCGGCGCACCATGCAGCCCGTGCCCGCCACGATGGAGAAGGAGAAGGATGCGCCAGTCCTCGGGAAACTCGGCCCGCGCGATCACCGGAGGGGCCGCATCCAGCCCGCCCCGGCCACCGTCCAGCAGCACCCCGCCCTGTTCGAAGGCCGCAAGCCCGATGCCGGACCGCGCCCCCCGTTCCAGCACCCTGGCCAGATCGCGGGCAGCGGTGCACCCTCCTTCCAGACAGACCAGCGCCGTGGCGACGGCAAGGTCGGTCTGCGTGCCGGATCCCAGCCCGACATGGGCGGGGATCGCCTCCTCCACCGTCACGGCAACGGCGTCGGAAAGACCTGCTTCGCGGCCGAGGCGCTCGACGCTGCGGCGGACGCGGTCGGCGGACGGGCCGATGACGGCCAGCCGGGCAGCCGGGCGGACCCTCAGGACGATGGCCGGGCGGTCGATGGCGATGCCGAGGCTGCCGAAGCGGCGTCCCAACCCGCCATTGAGATCGACGAAGCCGGCATGCAGGCGCGCGGGTGCCTGGATTCTCACCTCTCCTATCCGATTGCGCTGATCGCTCATCTGCATTCCCTTTGCGCGGCTCAGGACACAATGTTAGCGTTGCAAACAAAATTGTCCGTAGCGCGAACGAGTACCTACGCGTATTAGCCCGAACGGGGTGCGGCATTTCGGAAGGAAACTGGCAATGAACGGATCGCTCGGCATGTCCGGGGCCGATGACGCGCAGCCATTTTACGAACCGTGCCTGGCACGGCGTTTGTCCGGAGGCCGGCGAAGACGGCCATACACTTGAATTTCCCCGCACTGACTGCCGCGCATGGCACGGCCGGCCTTCCAGTGACTTTCCGCACCGGTGAAATCCAGCTCAGGTGATTGGGGCGCCATGGCTTTCCACCCCGATACCCTCTGTCCGTTCTGCGGGCTGGGGTGCGGCGATATCGGAATCGAGCAGGACGATTCCGGGATCGCGCCCCGCCCCAGCGGCTGCCCGCAGGCGGACCGGCTGTTCCGCCGGTCGACGGCGGTGCCGACCGACCCCCGCATCGGCGGCTCAGCCGTTCCCATGACCCAGGCCGTGGCCGAGGCCGCCCGGTTGCTGGGCGACAGCCGCGCCCCGCTGATCGCCGGGCTGGCGACCGATGTGGACGGCGTGCTCGCCGCCCTGACGCTGGCCGGACGCATCGGGGCCACGGTGGACCATGAACGCTCCGACGCCCTGTTCCGCAATCTGGCGGTGCTCCGCCGCCTCGGCTGGTCGGTGACGACACTGGCCGAACTGCGCAACCGGTGCGACCTCGTGCTGGTCGTCGGGCCGGATCCGGCCGCCGCCTTCCCGCGACTGTGGGAGCGGTGGGTGGCGCCCGAGCCGGCCTTCCCCGGCGGCACCGGCCGCAGCGTGCTGTTCCTGGGAGGCGATCCGTTGCCGGAAACGGCGCAGTGCCTCGGCGGCCGGATCGAAAAGGTTGGGATGGCGGACGGTCCGCAACCGGACCTCGCCAGCCTCGTCACCGGATTGCGTGCCGCGCTGGCCGGTCATGGGCTGGCCGGTCATGGGACCACCGGCCCGATGGCGGACTTGGCGGCCCGGATTCGCGCCGCCCGCTATGCCGTGGTGGTCTGGGCGGCAGGGCTGTTCGCGGAACCGCAGCCCGACCTGATCGTCGAGGGGCTGGTCCGCCTGATCCGCAAGGTGGACGGCACGACACGCTGCGCCGGTCTCCCTCTGTCGGGGGCCGACAATCTGGTCGGCGCCAACCAGGCCTGCACATGGCGCACCGGCTTTCCGCTGCGCACCGGCTTCGACGGGGGAATGCCGCTGCATGACCCCGACCGCTTCGACTGGCGCGAGCGCGCCCGCGACGCGGACGTCATCCTATGGATTTCCGCCTTCCGTCCGGAGATGCCGGAGATCGCCGCCATGGCCGGCACCGGGACCGCCGTCATCGCGCTGGCCACCCCCGAAACCGCCTTCACGTCGGAGCCCGCCCTTTTCATTCCGGTGGGGACTCCGGGCATCGACCATGCCGGCGACGTGTTCCGCGCCGACAGCGTGGTGGCGCTCCGGACCGGAGCGCTGGTCGACCGCGGCCTGCCGAGCGTCGCCACTGTCCTGCGGCAGATCGCGACGGCACTTGAAGACACGTCCACTTCCACGGAGCCTTCCCGATGCTGACGAAGCTGTCCGGCGGGCGCGTGTTCGACCCGGCCAACGGCCGGCATGGCGAAGTCGCCGACCTCTGGCTGCGCGACGAGCGCATCGCCCCGGATCCCGGCCCCGGTGCCGCACCCGACACCGTGCATGATCTGTCCGGCAAGCTGGTGATGGCCGGTGCCATCGATATCCACAGCCACATCGCCGGCGGCAAGGTCAACCTCGCCCGCCTGCTGATGGGCGAGGAGCATGACCACCACCGTTTCGCCGCCGGCAGCTGCGGCGGAGGCGGTTGCGGCGGGGGCAGCGGCATCGCCACCCCTTCCACCCGCACGACCGGCGCCCGCTACATCGAGATGGGATTCACCGCCGCCTTCGAGCCGGCGATGCTGGGGTCCAACGCCCGGCATGCCCATCTGGAGATGGCCGACATCCCCTACATCGACACCGGCGGCTATCTGGTCCTGGGAAACGACGATTTCCTGCTGGACCTGATCGCCACCAATGCGGGGCAGGCCGCGGTCAACGACTATGTCGCCTGGATGCTGACGGCGACCCAGAGCCTTGCGGTCAAGGTGGTCAACCCCGGCGGCATCAACGCCTTCAAGTTCAACGCCCGCCAGCTCGACCTGGACGAGGCCGGGCCGCATTACGGCGTCACGCCCCGCACCGTCCTGACCGTGCTGGCCCGCGCGGTGTACGAGCTGGGACTGCCCCACCCGCTGCATGTCCATGGCTGCAACCTGGGCGTTCCCGGCAACGTGGCGACGACGCTCGACACCATCCAGGCGGCATCCGGCCTGCCGCTGCACATGACGCATATCCAGTTCCACAGCTACGACACGGTGGGCGACCGCAAATTCTCATCGGGCGCGGTGGCGTTGGCCGAGGCGATCAACCGGACGCCAACACTGTCGGTGGACATCGGACAGGTGATGTTCGGCCAGACGGTGACCGCATCGGCCGACACCATGGCGCAGCGCCACACCGCCCCGCTGGCGCATCCACGCAAATGGCTGGCGATGGACATCGAATGCGATGCCGGCTGCGGCGTGGTGCCCTTCCGCTACCGCGATAAATCCTATGTCAACGCACTGCAATGGGCGATCGGGCTGGAGCTGTTCCTGCTGCTCGACGATCCCTGGCGGGTGTTCCTGACGACCGACCACCCGAACGGCGCCCCCTTCACCTTCTATCCGGAGCTGATCCGGCTTCTGATGGACCGCGACTACCGGCTGGAGAAGCTCGCGGAGATCCACCCGGACGCGCCGGCCAACACCACGCTGGGGTCGATCGCCCGGGAATATACGCTGGGCGAGATCGCCGTCATGACCCGCGCGGCTCCGGCCCGCATCCTCGGCCTCGCCGACCGCGGCCATCTCGGGCCGGGCGCCTCGGCCGACGTCACCGTCTACACCGACCGGCCCGACCGCCGGGCCATGTTCGAACGGCCGGATCTGGTCTTCAAGAGCGGGCGGCTGGTGGTGCGGGACGGGACGCTGGTGGCGATGGCGCAGGGCCGGACCCATGTCGTCCGGCCCGGCTACGACGATCTGATCGAGCGCCGCATCGCCCGCCACTTCGACGAGAGGCTGGGCCTGCCGATCAAGCATTTCCGCATCCGCGACGAGGAGATCCGACATGGCGCCGGTCCCCTCCTCCACCCCTGCCGGCGTCGGGAGGTGCCGTGATGGCGGAGATGCCGACCGACGGGATGCGGATCAACGGCGTGCGCATCGAGGACACCTTCGCCGAAGCCTTTCCGATGAGCTACACGCGGCTACTGGTGACCGCCGACACCCCCGTCTGGGTCGATGCGGCAACCGCCAGCCTGACCGGCTTCGCCACCTCCGTCATCGGCTGCGGTTGCGAGGCGGCGGTCGAACGGCTGCTGACGCCGGAGGAGACGCCGGACAGCCGCCCGGGGGCCGCGGTGATGATCTTCGGCATGTCGACCGCCGATCTTGCCAAGCATGTCGTCGCCCGCGTCGGGCAATGCGTCATGACCTCGCCGGGCTCGGCCTGCTACGCCGGTCTGCTCGACGGCGCCAAGCGCATCCCGCTCGGCAACGGCCTGCGCTATTTCGGCGACGGCCATCAGATCTCCAAGCGCTTCGGCACCCGCCGATTCTGGCGGATCCCGGTGATGGACGGGGAGTTCGTCTGCGAGGACAGCGTCGCCGTGGCGAAGGGCATCGGCGGCGGCAATTTCCTGATCCTCGCCGCCAGCCATCGCCAGTGCCTCGCCGCGGCGGAGGCGGCGGTCGCGGCGATCCGGCCGCTTCCCGGCATCATCCTGCCCTTTCCCGGCGGGGTGGTGCGGTCCGGCTCCAAGGTGGGGTCGAAGTACCGTGGGCTGGTCGCCTCCACCAACACCTCTTTCTGCCCGACCCTGCGGGCCGTCGAACCCAGGACGCTGCTGTCCGACGATGTCGAGGCGGTGCTGGAACTGGTGCTCGACGGAACCGACGAGGCGGCCATCCGCGCCGGCATGCGGGCCGGCATCGCCGCCGCCACGGCCGGCGGGGCGGCGGCCGGCGTACTGGCGATCACCGCCGGGAACTACGGTGGCAAGCTCGGCCCGCATCACTTTCATCTGCATGAGGTGATGGCATGAGGGTGATGTCATGACCGGCCTGACCCTGACCTTCCGCGGCGATGCCGGACTGCCGGTGGACATGTCCGCCGTGCTGCCCGACCGCTTGGCCGGGCTTCCGGCGGATACAGTCGCGCGGCTGTCGCTGCCCTGCCGCGGCGGGTCGGCTCCCCTGGGGGACCTGTTCGATGTGTCGGCGGGCGATGCGACGGACGGTCTGCTGATCCGGCCGGGCGGTGCCATCCTGCATAGGGTCGGCGCCGGCATGGCATCGGGACGACTCCTGGTCGAAGGCGATGTCGCCGCCCATGCCGGCGCCGGGATGGGCGGCGGGCTGCTGCGCATAACCGGAAATGCCGGGGAGGCGCTGGGCGGCGCCCTGCCCGGCCGGCCGCAGGGAATGCGGGGCGGGCTGATCAGCGTCGGCGGAAACAGCGGCGACCGCGCGGGCGAGCGGATGCGGCGGGGGATCGTCGTCGTCGACGGCCGGGCGGGCGCCCACACCGCCGCCTTCATGGTCGCCGGCACGCTTGCCATCGGCGGAGGCTGCGGCCTGCATCCAGGATTCGGCATGCGGCGCGGCACGCTGTTGCTGGGCCGGCCGAAGGCCGCGCCTCCGGAGGGCTTTGCCGACGGCGGCACGCGCGACTGGCTGTTCCTGCACCTCCTGCGGCGTGCGCTGGAGGGGACCGGCAGCTGGTTCGAGCGCGCGGGCACGACCCGCGCCCATCGTTTCATCGGCGATCTTGCGGAAGGAGGGCATGGTGAGATTCTGGCGATTGCCTGATCGGAGATCGAACTTATCGCATGCCGGCAGGTGGCTTGCGGCGGCGGTCCTGTCGGCTGCGATGCTCGCGCCAGCAACGGCGTCCACCGCCGTCGCCCAGGATGGCGGCGCACAGGCGGTTGCGATCGGCTATCTTGCGCGCCACGAGGACCCGCGCACGCCCGCGAGCTTCCTCGAACCGGTGGCCACCGACGAGGGGCTCCAGGGGGCCCGGCTGGCCCTGGCGGACAACACCACCACCGGCATGTTCCTGAACCAGAGCTACCGGCTGGTCGAGCAGGTCCTGCCTGCGGACGGCGACATCGGCGCCGGGCTGAAGGCGCTGGCCGACGAGGGGGTGCGCTTCGTCGTCGCCGATCTGCCGGCCGACGCGCTGCTGAGCGCCGCCGACCGGCCGGAAGCCCGCTCCATGCTGCTGTTCAACGCCCGCGCACCCGACGACGCGCTGCGCAACGAGCAGTGCCGGCCCAACATCCTGCACACCGCCGCCAGCCGGCGCATGCTGGCCGACGCGCTGGCACAGTATCTCGCCTGGAAGAAATGGACCGGCTGGAGCCTGCTGATCGGCCGCACTCCCGGCGACGCGCTCTATGCCGAGGCCATCCGCCGTGCCGCCAAGCGCTTCGGCGGTCGCATCGTCGCGGAAACGACCTGGACCTTCGACACCGGCAACCGGCGCACCGACACCGGCATCACCACCATCCAATCCGACATTCCGCTCGCCACCCAGGGGCCGGATTACGAGGTGCTGATCGTCGCCGACGAGATCGGCGATTTCGGCGACTACCTCGACGGACGCACCTGGCGTCCCCGCCCGGTGGCCGGCACCCAAGGGCTGACCGCAACCGGCTGGTCGCGGGTCAACGAGCAATGGGGCGGCACCCAGCTGCAGAGCCGGTTCGAGAAGCTGGCCGGCCGCTGGATGACGGCGCGCGACTATGCCGCGTGGCTGGCGGTGCGCAGCATCGGCGAGGCGGCGGCCCGCACCGGCGGCACCGGCTTCGACGATCTCGCCGCCTATCTGCGCAGCCCGGACTTCGAGTTGGCCGGATTCAAGGGCGAAGCCCTGTCCTTCCGGGCATGGGACGGCCAGATGCGCCAGCCCATCCTGATCGCCGGCCCCCGCATGCTGGTCTCGGTGTCGCCGCAGGAGGGCTTCCTGCATCCCGTGACCCCCCTCGACACGCTCGGCGACGACGCGCCGGAAACCAAATGCCGTCCCAACCGGTAACAAAAAAGGTGGAGCGCCCCATGCACCTGCTTCGTTATGCCATCCTGATCCTCGCCGCACCGGCCCTGATGGCCGAGCCGGCGGCATCCGAAACCATCTTCGTCTCCAACGAGAAGGACAACCAGATCGCCGTCGTGGATGGCGACAGCCTGCAGATCACCAACAAGATCAAGGTCGGGCGCCGGCCCCGCGGCATCACGCTGAGCGCCGACGGAACGCAGCTCTACGTGTGCGTCGGCGACGACAACCGGGTCGATGTCGTGGACATCGCCAGCGGCAAGGTGGTCCATGCGCTGCCGTCCGGCCCCGATCCGGAGCTGTTCGTCCTCTCCCCCGACGGCACCAGGCTCTACGTCGCGAACGAGGACGACAACATGGTGACGATCATCGACATCCCGAGCCGGAAGGCGATCGGCAACATCCAGGTCGGCGTCGAACCGGAAGGGATGGGCATCAGTCCCGACGGCAAGACCCTGGTCAACACGTCGGAAACCACCAACATGGCGCACTTCATCGACACCGAGAAGCGCGCCGTCGTCGGCAATGTGCTGGTCGACAGCCGGCCGCGCGTCGCCCGCTTCACCGATGACGGCAAGCAGGTCTGGGTATCCAGCGAGATCGGCGGCACGGTGAGCGTCATCGACGCGGCGACACGCAAGACGATCAAGAAGATCCGCTTCGAGGTCACCGGCGTCCGGCGCGAGGCCATCCAGGCGGTGGGCATCCAGATGACCCGCGACGGCACGCGCGCCTTCGTGGCACTGGGCCCGGCCAACCGCATCGCCGAGATCGACACCGCGAGCCTCGAAGTGAAGCGCTACTTCCTGGTCGGCCAGCGTGTCTGGAACCTCGCCTTCTCGCCCGACGAGAAGCGGCTCTACACCACCAACGGCATCAGCAACGACCTGTCGGTCATCGACCTGGAACGCAACAAGGTGATCAAGAGCATCCCGGTCGGCGGCGCCCCGTGGGGCGTCGTGGTCAAGCAGTGACGCAAGAAGGGGAGAGGGAACCGGCAAGCCGCACCGCCGGTTGACGGAAGTGACCGGGCCGGCGCGCCGGCGACCGCCGACGGCAGCCCGGTCGCCAGGGAGGCCACATCATGAAGACGAAACTCATCCTCGCCATCGGAATCGCCGGCGGAATCCTCGCCATGGCTGCCGCGACCCTGCCGGCTTCGGCCCAATCCACCACGGGCAATTCCGGTGCGACTTCGCCCAACAGCCCCAGCACCCAGAACGCTCCGGCCGCGACCAGCGGACAATTGCCCCCCGACTCCCTGCCTGGAAAGCGGCAGGGCGCCATCGGCGGCGCCCCGGTGCCCCAGGGCAGTTCCGGTTCGTCCACCGACGGAACCGCGACTCCGACAGGGCAACTGCCCGATAGCTCCTTGCAGCAGCAGCGGCAGGGCACCATCGGTGGGAAGCCGGTCACCCAGGGCGGTTCGGGTGGATCGTCCGACAAGCAGGGTCAGCAGTAACGCCGCTTTGCCTTCGTCCTGCGGCGCAACCGCAGCCGCCGTCCTGCACAGAGATTGCCCGAAGATGGGGTGATACCGACCGATCGGCCATGCCGTCCCGGCCTGTATTCGCTCAGAGGAAAGGCGGCGGCTGCGATTTCAAGTTACTCCGAACCCCTTTTGCGAGTTTGTTGCACCAACAAACAAACTGGCATACTGCCTGCCGTGACCGATGCCGGACCGCGGTTGTCCAGACCACTGCTTTCTCTGGATCGACATGGACGGCACGACCGCAAGGACCACGGCGGTCACCCTGCGGCGGTCCTCCACTGATTTCAAAAATATGGGAGAATACGGCAATGGGCATGTGGCAGGGGTCATCCCCGAAGATCAATCGCGTGCTGGTGGGCGAATCGCTCGTCGGCGACGGAAACGAGGTGGCCCACATCGATCTGATCATGGGACCTCGCGGAAGTGCGGCGGAAACCGCCTTCTGCACTGCGCTGACCAACAACAAGGACGGCTTCACCAGTCTGCTGGCGGTCATCGCCCCCAACCTGCAATGCAAGCCGTCAACCATCCTGTTCAACAAGGTCACGATCAAGGGTGCCGAACAGGCGGTGCAGATGTTCGGGCCTGCCCAGCATGGCGTCGCCAAGGCCGTCGCCGACTGCGTCGCCGAGGGCACCATCCCGCAGGACGAGATCGACAACATCTTCATCTGCGTCGGCGTCTTCATCCATTGGGAGGCCAAGGACAACGCCAAGATCCAGGACTACAACTATCGCGCCACCAAGGAAGCCATCGAACGCGCGGTGTCGGGCTATCCCACCGCCAAGGATCTGCTGAACCAAAAGGACATTGCCAAGCATCCGTTCGCTGCATGACCGGACGGGTGGCGCCTCTTTCCCGGCCCCACGACCGGACAGGGGCGTCACCGCCTTCGCTCCCAGCCGTCTCACAAAGCTGTGCGGGACATCGGAAAGGATGGAATACCTTCCGTCCAACAACCCATCGTCTCGGCCCATCTTCCTGGCGAAACAGTTTCAGGCAACGCCGTGCCACTCGAGTTGATTTTGTAATAAAATATTCGATGATCATCTAATCTCTAAAATCAATACCTAATGGATTGAATTATTCTAATTCAAATCGACAACCAATCCGCAAATCGTTTTGCAGCGCACAAAGATCTAGCCATAATTCTCACTTCCCTATCCATTCGGGTGATGGCTGCGCTGGAGTATCGCGGGTACAGTTTCCTAATGGGCCACCCCGGCGATGATGCCTGACCGCCCAGTTCAACGGAGGAGGACACGGACATGAAAAGCTGGCGCAAGCCGACGACCGTCGAAATTTCGGTCGGAACTGAAATCAATGCCTATGCATGTGCGGGTTTGTGACCGCAGCGGCAGCAGCCGCAATGTGAAACACCGTGCCGCTTGCCATGTTTGACGGCGGCACCTGACGGCGGCTTCCCGCGGCGGGATCGGAACCGCACGGGATGCCGCCGCTGCCTGTGCTGTTCCGTGCGGCCGGCCGGAGCCGATCGAATGCGCTCGTTTCAAGGCCCATTTGCTCAAGGCTCATGTGCCCATGGCTCGAAATGGGCGAAGAATTGGCCGGTGCCGTCCAGCGTGCCGGAATCGTAGTGCAACGCGCCCAGCCGCAGCCGGCCCGCCGTCCCCAGTTCGGAGCCGGCTAGCATGCTGTGGAAGCTCTCTCCGCCGAGGAGCCGGTGCGCAGTGGTAAGATACAGCCGCGACAGCCGGCCATCGCGCAGCATGGTGTCGAGCATGCGCGGTCCGGCAAGCAGATAGAGGCGGCGCAGCCCCCGCATGCCCAATTCCCGCAAGAGCGCAGCCCCCTCCACCGACTGCCCGGCACCGGCGATCAGAACCTCGTAACCGGCAGCGCGCCAATGCGCGACCCGCTCCGGCGGGGCGGCGCCGCCGGTGGCGATGAAAACGCGCTGTCCGTAACGCGCCAGCGAGTCCGGCATCGGAAACTCCAGGCTGGCGCTGGCGACCACCACGACCGGCTGGGGCGGCAGGCCGTTGTCGGCCCGCCAGCGTGCGAGTCCGCTTGCAGCCTTCTGCATGCCGACTTGCAGCACATCGTCCAGGCGCCCCGCCGCGAGGTCGCGCAGATAGCCGCCATGGGTGATCAGGCAATCCGCCTGTGCCTGGAGTTCGAGGAACAGGCGGAAGTCGGTGTCGCTGACCAGTCCGGCCGGCAAGCGGCTCTCTCCGGTGGCGGGATCGCGCAGCGCGATGCGACCATCCAGGCTGCTGACGAAACTGGCATAGACGAAGGGACTGGCTTCGCTCCCCAACTCATGCAGGCGATGGGAGAGATAGGCCCCGGTGACCGCGACCTCTTCCGGCGGCCCGGGAAACAGCCGGAGCATGCGCGCGGTCATCGTTGCCCCGGTCATCGCAGCCCCGCTGATGCCGCGGCGTCGACGAGGCGCAGGAAATCCCCGGCAAGCGCGTCGGCGATGTCGATGTCGCTGACGGTCTGCAACCCCTGCCAGGCCGGCATCGAATTGACCTCCAGCACCAGCCACTGCCCGGAATTGCCCCCGGAGTTGCCGGGGGAGGCGATCAGGTCGACGCCGGCATAGTCCGCGCCTGCCGCCGCGGCAGCGCGCACCGCCAGATCGGCCACGGCACCGTCAGGAGCGAGCGCTTCGCAACTGGCGCCCTGGTGGATGTTGGTGATCCAGCTCCGGCCGTGGCGGATCATCGCCGCCACCGCGCGGCCTCCCACCACGAAGACGCGGCAATCGCACCATTCGCCTTCCCGGCGCGGCGGCACGAAGGGTTGCAGGTAATAGACGCCGGCCACCGCCTCGGACTCGGGCACGTCCGCCGGCGCCGACAGGCGGCGCAGGCCGCGCCCCTGGGCGCCGAACAGCGGCTTCAGCACGCAATCCGGCCATGCCTCCACGGCTGCACGCGCCATCCCGGGCGATTGCACGGCGACGGCCGGAGGCGTCGGTATGCCTGCGCGGGCCAGCAGGAAACTCGTGGTGCTCTTGTCGACACAGCATTCGATGGCGCGGGCGTTGTTGTAAACCGGCACCCCCAGCCGGCCGAGCGCGTGGAGCACCCCCAGCCGCAGCGTCACCTGTTCGAAGCTGCCCTGCCCGACCACCCGTACGAAGGCACCCGACGGCAGCGCATCGCCGAACCCAGGCAACAGCAACCCCGATTCAGTCCGTCCGACGGCGAAACCGCAGGCGCTCAACGGAACGCGGCGGCATTCATATCCCCGCCGCGCGATGGCACGCTCCAGCCGTGCCGCATGCCAGTCCGCTCCATCGGTGAAGAGGGCGACCGGGCCGGTCATGCCATCTCCTCCGCAACATGCTCCGCGAGCAATTCCCGCCTGCGCCGGCCGGCGAGGCGCCGGGCCGCCACCGCATCGGTGGCATCGGCAAGCACGGTGCAGAGCGGAGCCCCCGCCGGGATCCGCGCCGGGAGCTGGGGGCGGTCGGCGGTCCAGTCCGGCCAACCGACCTCATGCCCCAAGGCGACCGCTACGGGACTGTAGACAAGGGCCGCGGCCCGGCAGCCGGCAAGGGGCGGCAGACGGTGCGGCAGTTCCCCGGCTGAGGCGGCCAAGTGCAGGTCCAGCAGGCTGGGCATCGGCGGACGGTCGAACAGGTCGAGCGTCGCCCCCGGCCGCGGGTTGATTTCCAGCAGCCACCAGCCGGCAGGACCGGCCAGGAAGTCGGCGCTGTTGAGCCCGACCAGCCCGACCGCCCCGGCGATCCGCGCCGCCGCATCGACCATGGCCGCGGCGATCCCGCCGAAGGCCGGCGACGGCGGCAGCGGACCGACCGCCCCGCCATAGCGGTAGGGCTGCCCTGGTGCCGGATCCGACCATTGCCGGCTGAAGCCGACCGGCACCGCCCGCCTGCCATCGGCAAGGAACAGCAGGGACACCGGACGTCCCGGCATGCGGCGCTGGGCATAACATCCGGCCGGCATCCGTCTGCGCGCCGGCCGGATATGGGCGCCGCCGCTGGCGCCGGCACGCTTGACCAGCCATTCCCCGGACACACGCGGGAACGATGCGGCGACCTCCGGATGCGGTATGCCCAGCCGGGCGAGCAATGCCGCAAAGCCCAGCGGATCCTTCAGCCGGGCCACCGTCTCCGCCCGGTTGCCGATCAGCGGACGGCCGCGCGCCAGTGCTGCCAGCAGGTCCGGCCTGTCCTCGAACCCGGCGCCATAGACAAGCGGCACCCCGCGCAGGTCAGGCGCCGCCAAGGCCCGCAGCAGCGCCGGACCGGGCATCCGCAGCCGGCACGACGGCAGGGCGATGCACCGCTCGGCCATCGCAGCAGTGTCCGCATCGGCAAACAAATCCACCGCAGCGACCTGCCTCCCACCGCGGCGGGCGCTGGCCGACAGCGCCCGTGCCGACAGCGCCACGACCATCAAGTCCGGGCCGGGCATGGCCTCGCCCCTACGAACCATTGGAGGACGATCCACGGCGGGAACGGGATCGCCACTTTTCGGGATTACCGCCTGCGTCAAGATTGCGCGCCCTCTTGCGAAAGCAGCTTGAATATTCATTCGCACCGCCAACAATCACGCCAAGAGGCCATCTTTGCAACGGCCCTTCCGGACAACGGCGTGGCTGCGCCCTCGGCGCGGCGTGGGGGAAGACAGGATGTACGAAGCCGCAATGCCTGCGGAGCCTCCGTCGATTCCCGGCAGCGACGACCCGGCAGTGCCGGTTCCGGCGGCCCTGGCAGTGGAGGATCTCAGCCATGGCTTCGGCAAGCGCGTGGCGCTGGACCGCGTGTCCTTTGCGGTTCCGCCGGCCGGCTTCACCATGCTGCTCGGCCTCAACGGCGCCGGCAAGACGACGCTGTTCTCGCTGATCACCCGGCTTTACACCAACCGCACCGGTGCAATCCGCATCTTCGGTTTCGACCTGCGACGCCATCCGACCCGCGCATTGGCGCGCATCGGCGTGGTGTTCCAGCAGCCGACGCTCGACCTCGATCTCTCCGTGCGCCAGAACCTGCGCTATCACGGCGGCCTGCATGGGATGCGGCCGTCCGATTGCGAAGCCCGCGCGATGGAGGAGCTGGAGCGCATCGGCTTGGCCGACCGCGCCGACGAGAAGGTCCGCACCTTGTCCGGCGGGCAACGCCGCCGGGTGGAGATCGCCCGTGCCCTGCTGCACCGGCCGAGCCTGCTGCTGCTCGACGAACCGACCGTCGGCCTCGACGTCGAAGCACGCCGGCACATCCTGCACCATGTCCGCGCGCTTTGCCGGGAGGAGGGGCTGGCCGTGCTCTGGGCCACCCATCTGATGGACGAGGCGGACGCCGGCGACACCATCGTCGTGCTGCACCAGGGCCGCCTGCAAGCGTCCGGTACCATGCGCTCGCTCTGTGCAGCGACCGGCACGGCGACCCTGCCCGACGCCTTCGCGTCCCTGACGTCACGGGAGGTTCGATGATGGATGCCGCCGCCTACTGGTATTGCCTGCGCAGCATCATCGTCCGCGAGGGCCTGCGCTTCGTCCATCAGCGCGAGCGCTTCTTCGCGGCGCTGGTACGGCCGCTGGTCTGGCTGGCGATCTTCGCCGTCGGCTTCCGCGCGGTGCTGGGCGTGTCGATCATCCCGCCCTACGAGACCTACATCCTCTACGACGAATATGTGGTTCCCGGGCTGGTCGCGATGATCCAGCTGTTCAACGGCATGCAGAACTCGCTGTCGATGGTCTACGACCGCGAAATGGGCAGCATGCGGACATTGCTGGTCAGCCCGCTGCCGCGCTGGTATTTGCTGATGGCCAAGCTGCTGGCCGGCGTCGCGGTGTCGATCGCACAGGTCTATGTGTTCCTCGGCATCGCCTGGCTATGGGGGGTGGAGCCGCCGCCGCTCGGCTACCTCGCGGCGCTGCCGGCGCTGCTGCTCAGCGGGCTGATGCTGGGCGCACTGGGGCTGCTGCTGTCGTCCTTCGTCAAGCAGCTGGAGAATTTCGCCGGCGTGATGAACTTCGTGATCTTCCCGATGTTCTTCGCCTCCTCCGCCCTCTACCCGCTGTGGCGCATCAAGGAGGGCAGCCCGTCGCTGTACCTGATCGCCGCCTTCAACCCCTTCACCCAGGCGGTGGAGCTGATCCGCTTCAGCCTCTATCTCCGAGTCGACGGCACGGCATTGCTTGCGGTGGCCGGTTGCCTGGCGGTGTTCCTCGGTGCCGCGGTGCTCGCCTACGATCCCGGCCGCGGTTTCTGGGCCCGGCGCGGCGGACCGACGGAACAATCCTGACATGCCGACCGGAAGCGTGGCCTTTTCACCCGTACGGATTACCCCATTCGGTCTCCGATATCCGCTATTTCGCTTCTTTTGAAAACTTTTGAACGATAGCGGAAAATAATCTTCACAGCTTATGTTTATTTGATCAAACTGAATGTCAGCATCACCAACATAGTGCGGGTCTGTTTAGAACCTCGCCAAGGATCTGGCTCCGGCATCGATAACCGGGGTGCCTGCGATGCTGCAGAAGTTTGGATTCGGACTATCGGGAACCGATGCCCCGACGCCGACCGGATCGGCGTCGGGCCTTACTCATGGAGGGAACGCGCCCTCTGAAGAACCGACCCTCGTCGCCGCACCTCCACCGGGACAACCGACCACCCCTTTAAAAATGGGAGGAAACAAATGAACCCTTTTGTGCGCTGTCTGCTCGTCACTGCCGCGATCCAGGCGGTCGCTTTCGCCGCTCCCGCAGCCCATGCCAATGACGATACCCTGAAGAACCAGAAGGACCCGGCGAACTGGGCGATGCAGCTCGGCAACTATGCCGGCCAGCGTTACAGCCCGCTCGACCAGATCACCCGCGACAACGTGAAGAACCTGCGGCCGGTGTGGCAGTTCTCCACCGGCGTGCTGCGCGGGCACGAAGGCGGTCCCGTCGTGATCGGCGACACGATGTACATCTCCACTCCGTTTCCCAACAATGTCTATGCGCTCGACCTCAACGACAACGGGCGCATCAAGTGGAAGTACGAGCCCAAGCAGGATTCGACCGTCATTCCTGTGATGTGCTGCGACACCGTCACCCGCGGCGTCGCGGTGGCCGGCAACAAGCTGTTTCTGGGACAGGCCGACAACACGCTGGTCGCGCTGGACGCCGGCACCGGCAAGGTTCTGTGGACCGCCAAGAACGGCGACGCGACCAAGGGCGAGACGCTGACCGCCGCCCCGATGGTGGTGAAGGACAAGGTCTATGTCGGCATCAGCGGCGGCGAGTTCGGTGTCCGCGGCCATTTGACGGCCTACGACATCAACACCGGCAAGATGGTATGGCGGGCCTATTCGACCGGTCCCGACAAGGACGTGATGATCGACCCGCAGAAGACGATGATGCTCGGCAAGCCGATCGGCGAGCCCGACCTGGGCATCAAGACCTGGCCGGCCGACCAATGGAAGATCGGCGGAGGAACCACCTGGGGCTGGTACACCTACGATCCCGAACTGAACCTGATCTATTACGGCACCGGCAACCCCGGAACCTGGAACCCGGCCCAGCGCGCCGTCGACAAGGACCGGGCCAAGAGCGACAACAAATGGTCGATGACCATCTTCGCCCGCGATGCCGACACCGGACAGGCGAAATGGGTGTTCCAGAAGACCCCGTTCGACGAATGGGACTATGACGGCGTCAACGAGAACATCCTGGCCGACGTGACCATCGGCGGGCAGCCGCGCAAGGCCCTGATCAACTTCGACCGCAACGGCTTCGCCTACACCATCGACCGCACCAACGGCGAATTGCTGGTCGCGCAGAAATACGATCCGTCCGTCAACTGGGCGAGCGAGATCGACATGAAGACCGGCCGCCCCAAGGTCAACGACAAGTACAGCACCTTCGCCCAGGGCGAGGACCACAACACCACCGGCGTCTGCCCGGCGGCGCTGGGGTCCAAGGACCAGCAGCCGGCCTCCTATTCGCCTGACAGCGGCCTGGTCTATGTGCCGACCAACCACATCTGCATGGATTACGAGCCGTTCAAGGTGGAGTATTCGGCAGGCCAGCCCTATGTCGGCGCGACGCTCAGCATGTATCCGGCCCCGAACTCGCATGGCGGGATGGGCAATTTCATCGCCTGGGATCCGGCCGCCGGCAAGATCGTCTGGTCGAAGCCTGAACGTTTCGCGGTGTGGAGCGGTGCCCTGTCGACCAAGGGCGGCGTCGGTTTCTACGGGACGCTGGAAGGCTTCCTGAAGGCGATCGACCTGCGTGACGGCAAGGATCTGTACAGCTTCAAGACCGCGTCCGGCATCATCGGCAACGTCAACACCTACATGCACAAGGGCAAGCAGTATATCGCCGTCCTGTCGGGCGTCGGCGGCTGGGCCGGCATCGGGCTGGCCGCCGGATTGACCGGCGAACAGGAAGGTCTCGGTGCGGTGGGTGCCCACAAGTCGCTCGGCGAATACACCCAGCTCGGCGGCACGCTGAGCGTCTTCGCACTGCCCGACAACCAGTGACGTGTCCCAGGAGGGCGCCGGTCCTGGGGGGCCGGTGCCCTCTCCTATCCGATATTCGGCACCGACGAGAAAAGGCAGTGGGGAGAGATATCGAGATGCCCAATTACCTGATCGGGCTGTGCGCCGCGCTGGGGTTCGCCGCGACATTGACCCTCGGCAGCGCATTCGGCCAGCAGGATGCGACACAGAACCCGTCCGCTCCGAACCGGACGGCGCAAACTCCACCGGACGGGAAGAGCGCCCCGCAGGAGGCGAAGGCCGCCGACCCCGAGGATCTGGTGGACGACGAGGGCGTGCCGCTCTATGCGGTGCGGGATGGCAAGGTGGACCAGGGCACCTACAACGGCTACCGGCGCTACGCCTCGTCCTGCCATGTCTGCCACGGGCCGGACGGGCTGGGATCGTCCTTCGCGCCATCTCTGGTCGATTCCCTCAAGCAGATGGATTATTGGAAATTCACCGATGTGGTGACCAACGGCCGCACCAACATGGGCGCCACCGGCGACAAGGTGATGCCGACCTTCGGCTCCGATCCCAATGTGATGCTCCATCTCGCCGACATCTACCGCTATCTCAAGGCGCGCTCCGACGACAAGGTCGGTCGCGGCCGGCCCGAGCGGTTCAAGGCACCGTCATGAATCCGGGTCGTGTGTCCGGCGTGATCCGACGACCCGCGACAGGAATGGCCGGCGTGGTGGCCGCGGCGCTGTGCGCAGCGGCCGCATCCGCCGGCAGCCCCGCCCGGGCGGCGGAGGGCATCCCGACGGAGATGCTGCGCGTCTGCGCCGACGCCAGCCTGCTTCCCTTCTCCAACGACCGCGGCGAGGGTTTCGAGAACCGGATCGCCCGGCTCATCGCCGACGAGCTGGAGCTGCCGCTGACCTTCACCTGGTGGCCGCAGACCATCGGCTTCGTCCGCAACACGCTGCGCACCCGCCAGTGCGACCTGGTGATGGGGACGGCGGTCGGCGAAGAGCTGATGCAGAACACCAATCCCTATTACCGTTCCACCTACGCGCTGATCTACCGCAAGGATTCCGGGATCACGGCCAAGACGCTGGCGGATCCGTCGCTGCAGGGTGCGCGCATCGGGGTGGTCGCGCGCACGCCGCCATCGGAGGCGATGCTGCGCCACGGGCTGACGAACCTGGAACCCTACCAGCTGGATACCGACACGCGGGCCCATCACCCGGCACAGCAGGCGGTCGAGGATGTCGCCGCGGCCCGGACCGACGCTGCCATCCTCTGGGGTCCCATCGCCGGCTATTTCGCCGCCCGGCAGCCGGTGCCGATGGCGGTGGTGCCGCTGAGGGACGAGCCGGGGACCTCGCCCTTCCAATACATGATCTCCATGGGCATCCGTCCCGACGAACCGGACTGGCGGCACTGGCTGAACGGCTTCATCGTGCGCCGTCAGGGCGACATCGACCGCATTCTGACCGAATACCATGTCCCGCTCGTCGACGCCGACGGAACGATCCGGGCGGATGTGCCGGAGCCCGAGGGCTACCGGATGACGGATTACCGGTCTCCGACGCCACCATCCCTGGGCGGCGCCGGGACGGTGGGACCGGCCGACGTCGAGCGGCTGGCGAAGGCCGGCGCCGTCCTGATCGACGTCCTGCCGACACCGCCGAAGCCCGACGGGCTGTCGGCGCAAAGCCAGTGGGTTCCGCCACCGCACCGCAGCGTTCCCGGTGCCCATTGGCTGCCGAATGTCGGCTACGGCGCCCTCTCGGCCGAGCAGGAGGCCTATTTCCGGATCAACCTGGAGGCTCTGACCGGCGGCGATCGCAAGCGCCCGCTGGTGGTGTTCTGCCAGCCCGATTGCTGGATGAGCTGGAACGCCGCCAAGCGTGCGATGGCGATGGGCTATCGGGCGGTCAACTGGTATCCCGCCGGCACCGACGGATGGACGGCGTCCGGCCGCGAACTCGTCACCGTCGAGCCGGAACCCCGGCCGGAACCCCGGGCGGCGAACTGAGTGCCGCCCCGTCCGGACAGCGGTTCAGGACAGCAGCGCCGACAGCAGGCGCGCGATCTGGCCCAGCCTCTGCTCGATGCGGGCGGGCTGCTCGCACACCGCGGTCTGCGCCCGCCGCCGGTCGTCGAGGATACGGCGGTCCCAGGCGATGGCTGCCTTGATCTCCTGGGCACGGGGCGCATCGCCCGAAGCCGCGTCGAGGTCGCGCAGGGCGGCGGCGATGCGCTCGCGCAGGGCCCGCTGGTGCTGGGCATAGCGCTCGATCGAGGCGATGGCCGCGCTGCGCTGGCGGTCGAGGGTCTGGAAGGTTCCGGCGAAGACCTGTGCCAGCTTGCCGTCCCTCCCCTCCCCCGCGGCCGCCGCCAGCGCCGCGGCCTCCGGTTCCAGCGTGGCGGCATCGACGCTGCCGTCGGCCGCGCGCCGGACCAGGGTGGCGACCGCAGGATCGCCTTGCCAGTCGTCTCCCAGCCCATCGATCGACGGGCCATCCCAGACGGAGGCCGGCGACAGGGTCGGGACCAGGATTTGCGGACAGGGCCAGTCGGGGTTCTTCGGGTCCTGCGCGGCGGCGGCGGCCGGCAACCCGATGATCAGAACCGCGGCGAGGGCGAGAGGATGTCGGTGCATGACGGGAATGATGGCAACACCGACGATCCGGTTCAATCGGAACCGGTGCGCAAAAGGGGAAGCCCGATGGATCATGCGGAGAGGAGGACCGGAGCCGCTATGATCTGCATGATAATGATCGGCTTGGCGGCATCGTTCGCCCACGCGACCGCCGCCGCAGCGCGGACCCTGGTGCTGGACATCGAGCTGGAGGACACCAGCGGCGAGCCACCCGCACCGGACCATGCGGCACGGTTGAGGCAGGTCAGCGCGGAGCTTCGTCGCCTTCTGGACGACAGGGGCTACGGGGTGATCGACGGCGACGCGACGGCGCGGCTGGTGCCGCCGGGAACGGAGATCCGCTCCTGCAACGGTTGCGAGAACGGGATCGCGCGCGCCGCCGGCGCCGACCTCGTGGTCTTCGGCGTCGTCCACAAGGTCAGCAGCCTGATCCTGTGGATCGCCCTGGTGGTCGAGGATGTCGGCACCGGCCGGGTGGTGACGACGGCGCGCGGCGACATCCGCGGTGACAATGCCGCCGCGTGGTCGCGCGGCGTCGCCTGGCTGGTGGAGCATCGGCTGGCAGAGCATGCGCCGGTGAAGCGATGAGCGGCGGCGGCCCGGCGGATGCTGCGGCAGGTGGCAAAGAGGATCGGGACATGCCGGACGATACCCAGAGCGGCTACCGCACCATCATGAACGTCCTGCGGCCGGCGGCGCCCGCCAACGCCGCCCCCACCAATGCCGCCCCCACCAATACCGCAATGCGCCGCTACGATCTGGTACTGCACGATTATGTCGGCGACTTCCGCATCGGCGTCTGGGACCATGAGAAGACCGGAACCCAGCGCGTGCGCGTCAACCTGGCCGTCACCGTGGAGGTGCCGAACCGGCCCTTCGTCGACGATCTCGACGCCGTCGTCTCCTACGAATACCTGATCCACGGTGTCGAGGCCTTCGCGCGAAGCCCCCACATCCAGTTGCTGGAGGTGCTGGCCGAGAAACTGCTGGCGCTGTGCCTGTCGCCGCCACAGGCGGTTTCCGCCCGCGTGCAGGTGGAAAAGCTGGAAATCGTCCCGCGGGCGACCGGTGTCGGCGTGGTGTTGACCGGCACGCGGGCGGTGACGCAATGAACGGACCCTGGATCGTCAAGCTGGGCGGCAGCCTGTGGAACGGCGACGCCCTCCGCCCCTGGCTTTCCCATCTTGCGGCCGAACGGACACGGCGCATCGTCATCGTTCCCGGCGGCGGCCCCTTCGCCGACGCCGTCCGCCACGCGCAACCGGTGCTCGGCTATGGCGCGCGGGCGGCGCATCGCATGGCGATCCTGGGCATGGAGCAATATGGGCTGGCACTGCTCGACCTGGAGCCGGGGCTGGTCCCGGCGCGGACGGTCGCCGACATGGAGGCGGCGCCGGGTGCCGCGGTCTGGCTGCCGTCGACGCTGGCAGCCGAGGCGGATGTCGAGGAAAGCTGGGACGTCACCTCCGACACGCTCGCGGCATGGCTGGCGGAGCGGCTGGGAGCGGAACGGCTGGTGCTGGTGAAATCGGTTCCGCTGCCGGCGGAAACGGCAGACGCGCTGGCGCTGTCGCGGATCGGCGTGATCGACCCGGTCCTGCCAAAGCGCATGGGACGCCTGTCGGCAGAGGTCCGCTGCGTCGGGTGCGACGACCTGCCTTTGTTCGCCGCGGACCTGCGCGGCGGTCCGCCGGCCGGCACGCTGCTGCTACCGGTTAAGAAGTCTGCGGTGCGGGAACCGGAGGCGGCATGGCCCGGCACATTCTCTTCCTGACCGGCTCCCTGGCGGAGGATCGGCTGCGTCAGGTCCTGGACTCGCTCCATCCCCTGCCCTTCGAGGCGGGGATCGTCAATCTCGGTGTCAAGGTCGCCGCCCTCGCCACCACGGAGATCGTCATGCGGCGGCTGGACTCCGTACGCGGTGCCGATCTGGTTCTGTTGCCGGGTCGTTTCCGCGGCGATCTCGACCTCCTCGCCGCACATTTCGGCACGAGGTTCGAGCGCGGCCCCGACGAGCTCGAGGATCTGCCGCAGTTCTTCCAACGGCAGGCCCGCCCGCTCGACCTCAGCCGCCACGACACCCGTATCTTCGCCGAGATCGTCGACGCGCCGTCCCGCGATACCGGCGCCATCCTCGCCAAGGCAGCCGAACTGCGGGCCGAGGGGGCCGACGTCATCGATCTCGGCTGCCTGCCCGATACTCCCTTTCCCCATCTGGAGGAGGCGGTCACCGCCCTGCATGGCGCCGGCTTCGCCGTCAGCCTCGATTCCCTGGATGCGGGCGAGTTGCGCCGGGCCAACAGGGCCGGCGCCGACTATCTGCTCAGCCTGACCGAGGAGACGCTCCACCTCGCCGAAGAGGGCGATGCCGTGCCGGTGCTGATCCCGGCCACACCGCAGGACCTCGACAGCCTCGCCCGCGCCATCGACCGCATGAGCCACCGGGGGCGCCGTTTCCTGGTCGATCCGATCCTGGAGCCGATCCATCACGGCTTCACCGACTCCCTGCTGCGCTACCGGACGGTGCGGGAGCGCTGGCCGGACGCCGAGATGCTGATGGGGATCGGCAACGTGACCGAGTTGACCGACGCCGATACGCCGGGCGTCACCGCGGTATTGATGGGCGTGGTCTCGGAGCTGCGCATCGCCAACGTCCTGGCGGTGCAGGTCAGCCCGCATTGCCGACGCGCCATCCGCGAATTCGACGCGGCACGGCGCCAGTTCTTCGCAGCCCGCGAGGCACGGAGCATGCCGCGCGGCTTCGGCAGCGGGCTGCTGTGCCTGCGCGACCGCCGGCCCTTCGTCCGCAGCGCCGAACAGATCGCCGAAACCGCCACGCAGATCCGCGACCCCAATTACCGCATCGAAGTCAGCGCGGAGGGCATCCATCTCTACAACCGCGCCGGCCACCACCTTGCCACCGATCCGTTCGACCTGTTCCCCCGGCTCGATCCGGGAACCGACGCCGGCCACGCCTTCTACCTGGGGGTGGAGTTGGCACGGGCGCAGATCGCGTGGCAGCTCGGCAAGCGCTATGCCCAGGACAGCGCGTTGCGCTGGGGTGTCGCGACCGACGCCCCGACCCGCGAGGAGGCTGGCGATCAGGCCGGTTTCCAAGCCGAGGGCCCGACCAGACGATGCCCCTGATCCGCGAAACCATCGTCACGACCGCCGACGCCGATGGGCGGCCCCATGTGGCGCCGATGGGGGTGACGATCGAGCCGGACCAGGACGGCGAACGGATGGTGCTTGCCCCGTTCCGGCCATCGCGAACGCTGGACAACCTGCTCGCCCGGCGCTGTGCCGTCGTCAACCATACCGACGACGTGCGGGTCTTCGCCGGTTGCATCAGCGGACATCGCCGCGATTGGCCGACCGTCCCGGCCGAACGGGTCGATGCGCCGCGCCTCGCCGGCTGTCTGGCCCATGAAGAGGTCGCGGTCGTGGAGGTTCTGGACGACCCGCTGCGCCCGCGCTTCCTCTGCCGCACCGTCCATGTCGCGGCACATGCCCGTTTCCGCGGCTTCAACCGGGCGCAGGCGGCGGTGATCGAGGCGGCCATCCTGGCCAGCCGGCTGCACATGCTGCCCGCCGACAAGATCGGTCAGGAGATCGGCTATCTGTCCATCGCCATCGGCAAGACCGCCGGCCCGCGCGAGTTGGAGGCGTGGGGCTGGCTGATGGACCGCATCGCCGCACATCGCGCAGGGGAGAACCCATGACAGGTTGGCTTGCCAGCGTCGCGAACGACGTCGAAATCGCCCGGATCCTGCCGGCAGCACCCGACATCCTGGATCTGAAGGACCCTGCCGCCGGAGCGTTGGGGGCTTGGCCGGTCGAGCACATCGCCGCGACGGTGCGCGATCTGACGCTCCTGCCCGGACGCCCGAGGCTCAGCGCCACCATCGGCGACCATCCGATGAAGCCCGATATCGTTCTGCCGGCAGTGCGGCGCGTCGCTGAGACCGGGGTCGATTTCGTGAAGATCGGCTTCGCGCCCGAGGGGGCTCCGGATCGATGCATCGATGCGCTGGCGCCGCTGACGGCGACAGGAAGCCGGCTGATCGCCGTGCTCTTTGCCGACCTGTGGCCGACCGACCCCGGCTGCCTGCCGATCGACAGGATCGCGGCCGCCGGCTTTGCCGGAGCAATGCTCGACACGGCGGGAAAGCGCCATGGCCTCCGCCACCATTGGCCGGATGCACAGCTCGCGGCGTTCGTGACCTGCACACGCTCGCTCGGCTTGCTGACGGGGCTGGCAGGGTCGCTGCGGGTCGCGGATATCCCGGCCCTGCTGGCGCTGTCGCCCGATTATCTCGGCTTCCGCGGCGCGCTGTGCGGGGGGGAGCGGACCGCGGACATCAATCCGCAGGCGGTCTCCCGCGTCGCCGCCCGCATGGCGGGACGACCGATCCCGGACCCGCCGATTGCAGCCCTCACGCCCTGTCCGACGGAGAACGGTCCCGCCACAGGGCGATGACGGATGCGCCGCCTGTCATCGCCTCACCCGTCGAGCCGGCCTTCGTGCGCACCTCGTCGGGCAACGGCTCGCCTGCCGTCATGCTCAGATAGCGCGCGCAGCTGACGCGCAGGAAGGATGCCAGATTCTGCACGGCGCCATGGGCCTCCACGACCTCGTCATGGAGGGTGACGATCAGGCGGTTGGTCGTGGTCCCCTGTTCCGCGGCGATGTCCGACAGGACAGTCCAGAACAAGTTCTCCAGCCGGATGCTGGTGACCATGCCGTGGATGCGCACCGATCGGGATCGCGCCTCGTAAAGGATCGGATCGGTGTTGACGAAGATCCGGCACATGCCTCGGCTCCCCTTCGAACAAGGTCTACTTCATGCTCCAGGCCGGTGTCGGGGGCCGGTGTCAGGCTTGGCCGACGACGCCGCCCATCCCCGTCCGGTCGTCCCGCGTCTTGCCGGCCGTCGTTCGCCTGATGCCGTGCTGGCTCATTTTCCGGTAAAGCGTGCTTCGGGAAATACCGAGCACCATCGCGGCGTCGGAGAGATTGCCACCGGTCGCCGCGATCACGTCCTCGATGGTGCGCTGCTCGGTCACCGTCAAGGACATGGGAGATATGGGGGACGGAGATATGGGGGACACGACCGACGGCGGCATGGCGCCGGAAATCGCTCCGGACATGCCGAGCGGCATCGCCGGGCTCCGCAAGGGCCAGCTGTCGGCCGCCGCGGTGCCGCAGGCGTCGCGCAACTCCTCGGGAAGATCGTCGATGCCGACAATGCCGCCGGTGGAGAGCAGAACCGCGCGCTCGACCAGATTCCTCAGTTCCCGCACATTGCCGGGCCAATCATACCGGTGCAGCCGCTCGAACGCCTCGGCCGTGAAGCGGACGGGTCCGCGCCCATGGCGGGCGGCGAGCTGGCCGTTGAAATGGGCGATCAGACGCGGCACGTCGCCCTGACGCTCCCGCAGCGGCGGCACCCGCAGGGCGGTCACGGCAAGACGGTGGTACAGATCCCGCCGGAACCGGCCGGCGGCCACCTCCTGCCGCAAGTTCCGGTTGGTCATGGCGAGCAGCCGGACCGAGACCCGGCGCGGCGTGCCGTCGCCGATCCGGTACAGCACGCCCTCCTCCAGGACCCGCAGCAGATAGGGCTGAAGGTCCAGCGGCAGTTCGCCGATTTCGTCGAGGCACAGGGTCCCGCCATCCGCCAGCTCGAAGCGGCCCGCCCGCCCCTCGGCCGCCGCCCCGGTGAAGGCGCCGCGCACATAGCCGAACAGCTCGCTGCCCAGCATCTCGCGGGAGACGGCGCCGCAGTTGAACGGCACGAAAGGACCGCCGGCCACCATGCTGTGACCGTGGATGGCGCGCGCGAACAGTTCCTTGCCCACCCCGGTCTCACCCTCGATCAGGATGGGAACCGGCAGAGGCGCAAGCCGCTCCCCCTGTCCGATCACCGCGCGCAGGCTGTCGCTGCCCCCGACGATGTCGGCAAAACGCGAGCGCGCCTGGTCGGACTCATCGGCAGCCGGCCGGCGACCGGGCGTCGGCCGGGCGGACGCCGTTCCGGGAATGACCAGCAGCGTGCCCCGCCGTTCGCCGTCGAGCATCAGCGGCCTGACCCAGTCGGCCGGAACCGGCAGCCGGCCGGTCGTCGCGTCCCCGGCTCCCGCCCCGCTTCCGGCAATGGGCAGCCTCGTCCCACGGCTCAGCTGCGGCAGCTCCGACCCGAGGCTGGCCTTCAGCAGATGCGCGGCCTTGCGGCTGGCATAGAGGAGGCGGCCACGGGCATCCAGCGCGATCAGCCCCTCGCCCGCATATTTCTGGCTGTCCTCCAGGCAGGCCTCCAGGAGGCGCACATGCTCCGCCTCGGTCTGGCGGGCGAGGTTCCATTCGACCTGCCGGGCGGCAACCACGGCCAGTGCAAGCGCCTGCCCGCTGAAGCCCTGCTTCAGCCCGGAGATGTCGAGCAGCCCGACGACCGATCCGTCGACCGGATCGTGGATCGGTGCGCCGGCACAGCTCCACCCCTTGATGCCGGCACAGTAATGCTCGGCCGCCTGGACCATCACCGGCTGTTTGGAGGCAAGCGCCGTGCCGATGCCGTTGGTGCCGGCACAGCTCTCGCTCCAATGGCCGCCGCAGCCCAGGCTGATGTCGCGCGCCGCATTCAGCGTCGTGCGGTCGCCGGCGGCCTCCAGCACCACCCCGCCGGCATCGGTGATCAGCATCACCGTCCGGGTTCCGGCCAGCAGGTCGGCCGCCTCCGCCAGCGTCGTGGCCGCCGCCTGGAGCAGATCGCGGTTGTCGCGGCGCAGGGCTTCGATCTGGTCCCTGCCGACAACCGGGGCCGCCCCTGCCCGCGCATCGACCAGGAAGCTCTGGCACCGTGCCCAGGACCGGATCACCACGTCGCGAACCGGCAGGTTCTCGCGTCTGGATCCGGACAGGAAATCCTCCCACGCCTTCATCGTCGCCGTTTCACCCTCCACCAGCGCGTGGAGGGCGGGACCGGACGAGGCAACGGCCCGACGGCCGATGCCGACCTCTTCATTGGCCAACACAGTCCCCTCCCTGCTACCCGGCGTCTTCCGCGGTTGCTTCCCCGTGCGCCGATTGTGCTTTGGTCCGGATGCAGAGGCTCGCCCCATATGCTCGGCATGCCGAATTGTTCGTATAGAAAATCATAAGCCGAACAGAAGCGGGAGCGGTAGTAGCGGAATACTCTATGGCCTTTTTCCTTGCTCCTTTCCCCGAAGGTGGAGGGATGCTCGCGCCGGCAGGGGCGGCGAAGAGGGGCGGCGACGGACGGCTCAAGTCCGCCCATACCGTTCCATTCCGCCGCCGCGGGCCGGACCGGCGGTGGGATCGGTATCGTCGGGGATGTCGGCGATCAGGGTATGGGTGGTCAGGACCAGCTTGGCGACCGACACCGCGTTCTGCAAGGCCAGGGCGGTGACCTTCACCGGGTCGATGATCCCGGCGGCGAACAGGTCGCCGAAGCGGCCGGTCCGGGCATCGAATCCCGCGCCATCGGGCAATTCCGCGACACGGGTTGCGACGCCGCGACCGTCGACGCCGCCATTCCCGGCGATGCACATCAGGGGGTGCAGCAATGCCCGCTGCACCAGCCGCACCCCGGCGCGTTCTCCCTCCCCGACATCCTCGGCCAGCCGGTCGAGCTGCGGAGCGATGCGGGCCAGCGCCGTGCCGCCGCCGGGCACCACCCCTTCCGCCAGGGCGGCGCGGGCGGCGGCGAGCGAATCCTCCAGAAGCTGCGCGGTCCGCTTCTGCTCCACCGGCGTCGCACCGCCGACCTCGATCAAGGCGGTGCCCTGCGTCAGCTTCGCCAGCCGCTGGGACAGCTTGTCCCGTTCGATGTTGGGCGGCGCCTCCTCCCACTGGGTCCGGACCAGCGCCCGGCGGGCCGCCAACGCATCGGCCCGGCCATGGCCGCGCAGGATGGAGGTGCGGGCGGCGGACACCTCGACCCGGTCGGCGCTTCCCAGATCCTCCGCCGTCACGCTGTCGAGGCGTCCGCCCAGGTCGCGGGCGACCACGCGACCGCCGGTCAGGATTGCGATGTCGTCCATCGTCGCCTGACGCCAGTGCCCGAATTCCGGCGGGTTGATCGCCACCACGGTGGCGCGGCCGTCGCGGCGCAGCGCCATCAGCACCGCCACCACCTCCGGCGCCACGCTGTCGGCGACGATCAGCAGCGGACGCCGGGCGGCGGCGATGCGGTCGATCAGGCGCAGGACCGGGTCCGGATCGGCGATCTTGTGGTCTGTCAGCAGGATGTACGGCCGCTCCAGCACCGCCGTTTGGCCGGTCGGCTCGGTCGCCATGTGATGGGACAGGAAGCCGCGGTCGAGCACCATGCCCTCCAGCACATGCAGTGCCGTCGGCGCGCCCGGCTGGCCGTACTCGATGTCGATCACCCCATCCGTCCCGACCCGGCGCAGCGCATCGGCCACCAGTTGCCCCAGCGCCGGCTCGGTCGCGGCGACGGTCGCCACCTGTTCCAGCCCCGCGTGGCTCTCCAGCGGCCGGGCCATGCCGCGGAGCCGGTCGACGACGAAGCCGCAGGCGCGGTCCATCCCGCCGATCAGCTCGACCGAGCCATGGCCAGAACCATCGCCATCGGCAAGCACGGCGACGCCGTCCTGGATCAGCGCGTCGGCCAGCACCGTCGCGGTGGTGGTGCCGTCGCCGGCCACGTCGTTGGTCTGCTTCGACACCTCGCGCACCACCTGAGCGCCCATGTTCTCGAAGCGGCAGGGCAGTTCGATCTCCGCGGCGATGCTGACCCCGTCGCGCGAGATCATCGGCGTGCCGATGGGGCGGTCGATGATCGCGTTGGTGCCCTTCGGCCCCAAGGTGCCGCGTACCGCCAGCGCCAGTTTCCCGACCCCGCGCGCCAGCGCGGCCCGCGCCTCGGCATGGTGCAGCATCATCTTCGGCATGGCGTCGTTTCCTCCCGTTCCTGGTTCTGCAATTCTGGAAAAAGGAGGCGGGGTCCGCCGGACCCGAGCGGTCCCCGCCCCTGCGCTCATTCGTAGGCGAGCGCGTCGTCCATGTTGCCGAAGAGGACGACCGTATCCTCGTCGATCATCACCATGCGGCCATAATGGGTGGAGGTGGAGATCTCGAAGATGTGCGGGGTCATCTCGCGTCCCAGCGCCTCGCCGATCTCGCTCATCCTGAACTCGATCTTGCCTTCGCCGTCGATGCGGATCATCGCCGGCAGATAGGTGACGGTGATCCCCGGCTTGCTCTCCATCACCTCGGCGATGCAGCGCGCCTCGACGCTGTCGTTCATGGTCACGCCGCACTGGTGGGAGATGGTGCTGTCCTGGGTGATGTCCTTCAGCGGCTTGAACAGCTGCTGCACGGTGGTCACGCTCATGGTTCTTGTCCTCTCATGACGGAAGCCGACGGGGTGGAACGGGAAGGGTCACTCGGCCGCGGCCCCGGCAACCGGAGTGGTGACCTGAGCAGCCGCCTGCACCGCCTCCACCGGCGGCAGGGCCGGCAGGTCGGCGTCGATGCCGACCTCGCGCCCGATGGCGGCCACCCGGTTGCGCGCCCGCTCGAAGGCGTCGGCGAAGCCCGCCGCCTTGACCCGCGGCAGCGACCACAGCGGTTGCAGTTGCAACGCCGCCTTCATCGCCAGCCCGCCATGGTGGGCGAACCAGCTTTGCAGCATGTCGCGGTTCGCCTCGCCATGGGCCGGGTCGCGCAGCAGCAGGGCGAACAGCTCCACCGCGTTGGCGAGGTTGCGCTCGTAGTCGGCTTCCGCCGCCGAGATGACCGACGGGGTTGAGAAGTCGTTCTGGGCGGCGGCCACCTGCATGACGAAGCCGCTGCGGAACAGCTCGCCGACCAGCGGTTCGAAGACGAGGTTGACGGCGAAATACTGCTCCAGGAAATCGGTCGCGGCGCGGATATGCTCGACCGCCTCGCGGCAGGGCTGCCAGATCGGGTCGTCCAGCCAGTGCGCCTTGCCGGCATCCAGGTCGAACCCTCCGATATCGCTGCCGACTTCCGCCAGATAGAGCGTGAGATCCTGGGCGAAGCGCAGCTTGTAGGAGGCGTTGGTCAGGATGGCGTTGTTGACCATCTGGGTGTAGCCGTAGCGCTGCGCCCGCATCAGCGCCGTGCCCAGCCCGTATTCGGCATGCTTGAAGGCGCCGACATGGTTCTGGAGCACGGTGACCCACGCCTTGTCGAAGCGCTGGGGCGCGCCCGCACGCCGAGCGTTCTCGACGACGTTCTGGATCATGCCGACGATGGTCGACTGGCGCTGGTAATGGGTGCGTTCCCATTCCTGGTCGGGAGCGCGGAAGCCGTGCCAGTCCGTGCATTTCAGCGCGGTCCAGTCCTTGGAATAGGTCGGCGTCCCGTCGCCGAAGGAGATGATCCAGTTCTGGAGCAGGTAGCGCTCCGGATCGGGCTGGACGTCGACCGTCACGTCCTCGTAATGGGTCGCCTTGCGGCCCTTCGGCTCGAAGTAGTTGTAGCGGCGGCTGTCGGAGCCTGGAAAGACCTTGGCTCCGGCGGCGGCGGACGCGGATGCGGTATCCTGCATGGTCATCGTCGTTCCTCCCTTGGTTTGCGGCCCTTGATTCTCCGGCCCGGCTCAGCGGGTGGCGGGGGTGAATTTGTCGAAATAGACGCGTGCGGAATCGACGCCGGCCATCTGCAGGACCGGCAGGACCGCATCGATCATCGGCGGCGGCCCGCAGGAGAAGACATCGGCCTCTTCCACGTCCGGCATGGCGGACAGGTGCCGGCGCAGCACCTCATGGACGAAGCCGGCCTCCCCGGCCCAGCCATCGCCGTCCTCGGCATGCGACAAGGCGGGGATGAAGGCGAAATCGGGCAGCCGGCGGGCGAACTCCTCGAACAGATCGAGATGGAACAGGTCGCGGCGGCTGCGGGCGCCGTAGAAGAAGCGCACCGGCCGCGTCTCGCCGCTGGCGGCCTGATCGCGCAGGATCGACAGCAGCGGCGCCATGCCCGACCCGCCGCCCACCAGGATCATCGGCCCGTCCCGCCCCTCGCGCCGGAAGCAGCTGCCGTAGGGGCCGCGGACGGCCACCCGGTCGCCAAGGGAAAGACCGCTGTCCAACTGCCGCGAGAAGGCGCCGTCCGGATATTTCTTGATGATGAACTCCAGCAGTCCGCCATCCTCCGGCGGGTTGCCCATCGAGAAGGACCGGGTGATGCCGGCGCCGGGCAGCGTGATGTCGACATACTGGCCGGCCCAGAACTTCATCGGCTGGTCGAGCTCCAGCGTGATCGCCACGATGTCGTGGGTCAGCGCCTCGACCCCGGCCAGCCGGGCGATGAAGTCCTTCACCGGGATGGAGCGGGACAGCAGATCCTCGTCGTAGTTCAGCAGTTCCACCGACACGTCGCTGTAGGCCAGCGAGCGGCACAGCAGGATGTGGTTGCTGTCGCGCTCCGGATCGGAGAGCGCGAAGGTGGAGTATTTCAGCATCTCGACGTCGCCGTCGATCAGCAGGCATTTGCAGGCGGAGCATTGCCCCTCCTTGCAGCCATGCATCAGCGAGACGCCTTGGCGGAAGGCCGCGTCGAGGATGGTTTCCCCTTCCGCGACCTCCATTTCGATGCCAACCGGCTCCAGCCGGACGGTGTGCACGGCCGGGCTGTTCTGCAGCGCTTGTGCGGTCATGGTCTGTCGATCTCCGCGGTGATGTCCGCATGGGATCCCCGTCCCCCTTTCCGGTGGGAAAGGGGGTGGCCCCAGAGGTGAGGCTGGGAATCAGACCCGGCGGATTTTGAAGCCCTTGCGGTACTCGTCCACATGGGCCTTGCGCTGGTCCGGGCTCATCTCGCGCAGAGCCAGCAGCGGGCTGCGGATCGTGTGGCCGCGCACATGGTCCAGCGTCCACATGTCCTTCTCCTCGAAGGACAGATGCGGCTGGGCGACCAGCGTCTTCCCGTCGGGACGGACGAAGCCCATGTCCTGGATCGCGTCGGCGAGATCCCAGCCGTCATAGACCTCCTCCCACTGGCGCCGGCCGGAGAAGCGGCCCATGGCCGGGGTCGGGCGGCCCTGGTATTCGGCCGCGAAGGCCTCCTTGTGGGTCCAGCGGTCGACCTCGGAGGCGTAGGTGTAGAGCTCGCCGTCCACCTCGTCGACCTGGAAATCCTCGCGGATCACGCAGGGAACCAGGCTCGACCAGCAGCGGTGCGGATAGACATAGCCTGTGTCGGCAAAGGTGATCGGCACGCTGCCGGGCTTGCTGAGCTTGGCGTAGTTCTCCCACCAGACGCCGAACTCGTCGTACCAGCCCGGATATTTGCTCTCGAACCACTCGAAGTCGCGTTCGGTCATCGCTTCGATGCGCCAGAAATTGGCCCACCAGCCGGCCGAGAAGAATTGCGCGATCTTGTGGACGTAGTTTTTCTTGACGATGCTGTCGAAGGCTTCGTGAACGTCGTCGTGGTGGATCTTGATGCCGTACTTCTCCAGCGGCAGCATGTAGGTGCGGTAGTAATCCTCGAAGATCCAGCGGTGCCACAGCTCGGCGTAGGATTCCTTGTTCTTGTCGCGGTGCTTGGTGCCGTATTCGATGATCGTGCCGATGGCGGCATCGACGATCATGTGGTTCTGCCAGAAGGAATAGCGGATGTCGCGTTCCAGCAGCAGATGGTTGTCGGGCTCCTTCAGCACCGACATCAGCATGGAATGGCCGTTGCCGATGTGGCGGGATTCGTCGCTCTGCACCGACAGGAAGACGGTCGGCAGGGCATAGTCGCCGTTGCGCGCCGCCTCCGACGGCATGGCGACGAACAGCGTGTTGGTGAAGGCGGTCTCGGCCACGACCTGCAGGTAGATGTTCGACGCGGTGATGGCGTCACCGGTCAGGAAGGCCTCGCCGAACTGCCGGCCGATGGTGGTGGCGTAGCATTTGCCGAACGCCTTCTCGGTGATGTCGAACCCGGCCGGGTCGATATAGTTCTCCATGTACCATTTCTTGAGGTTCATCTGGATCGTCGAGTGCCGGAACTCGTCGATCATCTGCATGGTGAAGCCGGTGCGCAGGTCGTCGCCGGGCGCCAGTTGCCCCAGCGTCGCCATCGACCGCGCGGCCGAGATCTCCGGGAAGGGGATGATCGCCAGGAACAGCTTCATCCATTCGATCCAGCGCGGCTCGACATTGCGGAACATGTCCCCGCGCAGCGCTGCGTCCAGCGCACCGTAGACCCGGTTGTCCTTCTCCTCCTGCATCGGGAAGTAGGAGCGCAAGACCTGCTTCATCGGGTCGCGCGGTGCCTTGGAAATCTTGTAGTCGGTCGGAAAGGCCATCGCCTCCTTGACGTAGGACGGCGTCCAGCCGAGATCGGCGACACGCCGTGCCGCCTCCGTGATGCCGATGCCTTTCTGGCTGGTGATCTTGTTCAGCGTCAATCCATCCGGCATGTCGTCTCTCCCCATGATTTTGATGAAGTTGATCCGGTGACCGGGCCTGAAGGGTCTTGTCGGCGGGATCGGCGGAAATGGCGCCGACGGCGCAGTGCCGCTTTTAAAAGCCGCCGACTTCAGTCCGCTTGCGTCCGCCGAACCGGGGCGGCCACATCGTCCATCCTGTAAAGCAATGTCCATGCCAATCCGCCAAGCGGTGCCGGCCATTCGGATTTCGCAAATTGTTTGCGTCTCTTACTGTCTCGATATGGGACGATATGTCGCGGGACGATGTCTCGAAACGAGACAGTCGAGACGGCCGGTGCCGGTGCGGTGCAGTGAAACGGGCCATCCATCATGACCGCAGCCCTCGGCCCGAATGATGGCATGACGCTTGCTTTTTCCTTTCGACGGCGCCGTCCCGGCCGGTCTGCGGATGAGATGCGGAGGCGCCGACACAGGCTTCGGAAGGAATTTGAAAAGATGAGGCATGCGAGACTGTCGCCGCGCCGCCTGGCGATGCTGCTGCTCCTTTTGTCGATACCGTTCTCGCCCCTCACCCGGAAATCCGCGGCCGCGGAAGGCGAAACGCTGTTCCGGCAGCAATGCGGCACCTGCCATTCGGTGAAGAAGGACGATGGGCCGCGCGCCGGCCCGCCACTGTACGGGGTCATCGGCCGCAAGGCCGGAACGGCGGACGGCTTCGAGTACTCGGACGCGCTGCGTGGGGCCGGATTCGCCTGGGATGCCGGCCATCTGGAGCGTTGGCTGGCGAACTCCAACGCGTTCGTTCCCGGCAGCTACATGAACTACCGCCAGGACGACGACAGCGTCCGCCGGAGCATCGTCGATTTCCTGGAAAGCAGCGCCACCCGGTGACGCCGCCCCGTCAACGCAATCGCAGGAATCACCATGGCCAAGATCATCCACATGATGGTGCGCGTCCTCGACGAACAGCGGTCGCTGGACTTCTATGCAAAGGCCTTCGGGCTGGAACCGGCCGACCGGCTGGCCTTCGACGGCTTCACCTTGATCTACCTGCGCAACGCCGAGAATGACGTCGAACTCGAGCTGACCGTCAACCATGACCGAGCCGCCCCCTACACGCACGGCGACGGCTACGGGCACATGGCGGTGGCGGTGGACGATCTCGACCGCGAACACACCCGGCTCTCGGCACTGGGCTTTCCGGTGACACCGGTGAAGGAGTTCGCGCCCGGCGGCGCGCTGCTGGCCCGCTTCTTCTTCGTCACGGATCCGGACGGTTACAAGACCGAGGTCCTGCAGCGCCACGGCCGCTACCGCTGACCCCCCAACGCTGACCGCCTACACGGCATCAAGAACCACAAACCATGGGAAGGAGACGTCGATCATGCGCGTTCTCGACAAACGGACACGGATCAACAGACGGAATTTCCTGAAAAGCTCCGCGGCGTCGGTTGCCGCGGCGGGCGCGGTTTCGGGCGGCATGGTCTCGATGGCGGCGCCCCCGGCCTGGGCCGAGGCACTGAGCGTCATCAAGCCCGACGCGGCCAAGACCCTGCTCGTCATGGTGCGCGACCTCTATCCGCACGACCGTCTCGGCGACGCCTATTACGAAAAGGCGCTGGCCTCCATGGACCAGGCGGCGGCCAAGGACGCAACCCTGGCAGGTCAGTTGAACCAGGGCGCCACCGAACTCGACGCCGCCGCCCGCAAGCTCCGCAAAACCCCTTACGCCGCGATTCCGGCCGAGGCGGACCGCGTCGCGGTGCTGAAATCCATCGAAGCCACCCCGTTCTTCCGCAAGGTGCGCGGCGACATGGTGGTCGCCCTCTACAACCAGCCGGAGGTATGGGCGAAGCTCGGCTACGAAGGCGCGTCGGCCGAGTATGGCGGCTACATCCACCGCGGCTTCGACGATCTCGACTGGATCAAGGACGCCTGAGCGGCCCGTCGATCTGCCTCAATGAACGCGCAATGAACGCCCCTAGGGGAGGACCGAGGAATGGCTGCGAAATTCGGACTGGACGACGACGGCGTGGTGGTGGTGATCGGGTCGGGTGCCGGCGGCGGCACGCTGGCGAACGAGTTGGCACAGAAAGGCATCAAGGTCGTCTGCCTGGAGGCCGGTGGACGCCATGAGATCCAGGACTTCGTGAATGACGAGTGGAAGAGCTTCTCGCAGATCTCATGGCTCGACAAGCGCACCACGTCGGGCGGCTGGCGGGTGGCGAAGGATTTCCCCAACCTGCCGGCATGGATCGTCAAGGCGGTGGGCGGCTCCACCGTCCATTGGGCCGGCGCCTCGCTCCGCTTCCAGGAGCACGAGTTCAAGGCACGCACCACCTACGGCGCGGTGGAGGGGGCCAACCTGCTCGACTGGCCTGTGACCCTGGCGGAGATGGAGCCCTATTACGCCAAGGCCGAATCCAAGATGGGAACGACCGGCACCAACGGCATCCCGCGCCTGCCCGGCAACAACAATTACAAGGTGCTGGCGGCCGGCGCCAAGAAGCTGGGCTATTCCGAGTTCCACACCGGCAACATGTCGATCAACAGCAAGCCGCGCGACGGCCGCGGCCCCTGCCAGCAGATCGGCTTCTGTTTCCAGGGCTGCAAGTCGGGTGCGAAATGGTCCACCCTCTACACCGAGATCCCCAAGGGCGAGGCGACCGGCAACCTGGAGGTCCGGCCGAACTCCCAGGTGCTGAAAATCGAGCATGACGCCAAGGGCCGGGTCAGCGCGGTGCTCTATGCCGACGGCACCGGCGCCATGCAGCGGCAGAAGGCCCGCATCGTCGCGGTCGCCGGCAATTCCATCGAAAGCCCGCGCCTGCTGCTGAACTCGGCATCCACCATGTTCCCGGACGGGCTGGCGAACTCGTCCGGCCAGGTCGGGCGCAACTACATGCGGCACATGACCGGCTCGGTCTATGGAGTGTTCGACCGGCCGGTGCACATGTACCGGGGCACCACCATGGCCGGAATCATCAAGGACGAATCCCGTTTCGACCCGACGCGCGGCTTCGTCGGCGGCTACGAGATGGAGACGCTGTCCCTCGGCGTGCCCTTCATGGCCGCCTTCCTCGATCCCGGCGCCTGGGGCCGCGATTTCAGCTCGGCGCTCGACGCCTACGACCATATCGCCGGCATGTGGCTGGTGGGGGAGGACATGCCGCGCGAAACCAACCGGATCACGCTGCACGCCACCGAAAAGGACAAGTTCGGCCTGCCCATTCCGAACGTAAATTTCGACGATCATCCCAACGACATCGCCATGCGCACGCACGCCTATGGCCGCGGGTCGGCCGTCTACGACGCGGTGGGTGCGGTCAGGACCATCCACACGCCGCCCTACCCCTCCACCCACAATCTCGGCACCAACCGCATGAGCGCCAATGCGCGGGACGGCGTCGTCAACAAATGGGGGCAGGCGCACGACATCAAGAACCTGTTCGTGTCCGACGGCAGCCAGTTCACCAGCGGAGCGTCGGAGAACCCGACCCTGACCATCGTCGCACTGGCGATCCGCCAGGCCGACCACATCGCGGAGCAGATGAGCCGGCGGGAAATCTGAGCGGGGCAAGACAGCGGAGAGGGGGACCGGGATGACCGGCCCCCTCTCCATGTCGGGTCATTTGGCGAGCGCCGGTTCCTTGCGCGGGGCCGGCTTCGTCACGCCCGGGTTCTGGGCCTGGGCCTGGCCCGACGGCTCGACATAGGCGCGCCCGTAATAGCTGTCGAGCAGCAGTTGCCTGATCTCGGCGACCAGCGGGTAGCGCGGGTTGGCGCCGGTGCATTGATCGTCGAAGGCGGCCTCGGCAATCGCGTCGACCCTGGCGAGGAAGGCCGCTTCCGGCACGCCGGCCGCCTGGATCGATGCGGGAATCTCCAGCGCCCGCTTCATCTCCTCGACCCAGCCGATCAGCTTCTCGACCCGCTCATGGTCGCGGCTGCCCCCCAGCTCCAGATGGCGGGCGATCTCGGCGTAGCGCGCCACCCCCTTCGGCCGGTCATACTGGCTGAACGCCGTCTGCTTGGTCGGGATGTCCGCCGCGTTGTAGCGGATCACGTTGGCGATCAGCAGCGCGTTGGCGATGCCGTGCGGCAGGTGGAACTCAGCCCCCAGCTTGTGTGCCATCGAATGGCAGACCCCGAGGAAGGCGTTGGCGAAGGCGATGCCGGCCAGCGTCGCGGCATTGTGCACCAGTTCGCGCGCCTTGGGATCGCGGGCGCCGTTGCGGTAGGCGGACGGCAGATGCTCCTTCAGCAGCTTCAGCGCTTGCAGGGCCTGGCCGTCCGAATACTCGTTGGCGACGACCGAGACATAGGCCTCCAGCGCATGGGTCACCGCGTCGATGCCGCCGGCCGCCGTCAGCCCCTTGGGCATGTCCATCACCAGATTGGCGTCGACGATCGCCATCGTCGGCGTCAGCTCATAGTCGGCGATCGGGTATTTGGTGCCGGTGCGCTCGTCGGTGACCACCGCGAAGGGCGTCACCTCCGATCCCGTGCCGGACGTGGTCGGCACCGCCACCAGTTGCGCCTTCACCCCCAGCTTGGGGAAGGTGTAGATGCGCTTGCGGATGTCCATGAAGCGCAGGGCCAGATCCTCGAACGCCACCTCGGGCGCCTCGTACATCACCCAGATGATCTTGGCCGCATCCATCGGCGAGCCGCCGCCCAGCGCCAGGATGACGTCGGGCTGGAAGGCGTTCGCCAAGGCCACGCCCTTGCGCACCACCGCCAGCGTCGGATCGGCACTGACCTCGAAGAAGGTTTCGACCTCCAGCCCCAGCGACTTCAGCATGCGCACGCTGTCGTTGACATAACCGTTCTCGAACAGGAAACGGTCGGTGACGATCAGGCAGCGCTTCTTGCCGCGCAACTCCTCCAAGGCGAAGGGCAGGCAGCCGCGGCGGAAGTAGATCGACTTGGGAAGTTTATGCCACAGCATGTTTTCCGCCCGCTTGGCCACCGTCTTCTTGTTGATCAGATGCTGCGGCCCGACATTCTCGGAGATCGAGTTGCCGCCCCACGACCCGCAGCCCAGCGTCAGCGACGGCGCCAGCCGGAAATTGTAGAGGTCGCCGATGCCGCCATGCGAGGACGGCGTGTTGATCAGGATGCGGGCGGTCTTCATCTTGTCGCCGAAATGGCGGATGCGCTCGCCCTGCTGGTCCTGGTCGGTGTAGAGCGCCGAAGTGTGGCCGATGCCGCCCAGCGCCACCAGCGCCGCCGCCTTGTCGCAGGCCTCCATGAAGTCCTTGGCGCGGTAGAGCGCCAGGGTGGGCGACAGCTTTTCATGGGCGAAGGCTTCCGCCTCGTCGATGTCGGTGACCTCGGCGATCAGCACCTTGGTCGATGCCGGAACGCTGAGGCCGGCGAGCGCGGCGATGGCGTGGGCGGGCTGGCCGACGATGTCGGCGTTCAGATGGCCGTCGACCAGCAGCACCTTGCGCACCGCCTCCGCCTCACTGGCCGAGAGGATGTAGCCGCCATGGTGGGCGAAACGGTCGCGCACCGCGTCATAGACGGCGTCGACCACCACCGCCGACTGTTCGGACGCACAGACCACGCCGTTGTCGAAGGTCTTGGACATCAGGATGGAGGCGACGGCGCGCTTGATGTCGGCATGCTCGTCGATCACCGCCGGCGTGTTGCCGGCGCCGACGCCGATGGCCGGCTTGCCCGACGAATAGGCCGCCTTGACCATGCCCGGTCCGCCGGTGGCCAGGATCAGGTTGATGTCGGGATGGTGCATCACCGCGTTGGACAGCTCCAGCGACGGCGTATCGATCCAGCCGATGATGTCGTCGGGCGCACCGGCCTCGACCGCGGCGGCCAGCACCAGTCGGGCCGCCTCGCAGGTCGATTTGCGGGCGCGGGGATGGGGGGAAATGACGAGGCCGTTGCGGGTCTTCAGCGCGATCAGCGCCTTGAAGATGGCGGTGGAGGTCGGGTTGGTGGTGGGAACGATGCCGCAGATCAGCCCGACCGGCTCGGCGATAGTCATGATGCCGGCGTCGCGGTCCTCCGACAGCACCCCGCAGGTCTTCTCGTCCTTGTACTTGTTGTAGATGTACTCGGCAGCGAAATGGTTCTTGATGACCTTGTCTTCCATCACGCCCATGCCGGTCTCCTCCACCGCCATCTTGGCGAGCGGGATGCGGGCATTCGCGGCGGCCAGCGCGGCGCTGCGGAAGATCAGATCGACCTTCTCCTGCGGAAATTCGGCGAAGAGCCGCTGCGCCGCCTTCACGCGGCCGATCAGGGCGTTCAGGTCGGCAAGGGTATTGACAGTCGTAACCATGATCGGGCGTCTCCCGTCGGGTGTCGCCATATGGCCGGCGCCTTGGCCCGGAACCCGATGCAACGCGCCAGCGGCGCGCCATTGCGGCTCCTGCGGTATGTAGGAAACCTACCTACTTCCCGGTCGGACGACAAGGCTGGTCATACCACTTGACCTTACATTTGATTTGGATCAGACGACGCACCAAGGGTTTCGGATTTCTCACAGGGAAGAGCACCGCCATTCAGACATGCCAGATTCCAAGCCTGAACAACTGATATGTAGTTTTCCTACATGCGGCGTGGTTCCTTATCTGGTTGGAACGTAACCACATTTTTTCCAAGGGGCGCCGGCGCCGAACCGCGGAATCTGGCAGCCAGCGGGCACACGGCCTATGGACCGGAGAAAGGCTGCCAAAGTAGGGTGCCCCCAACCATGAATCGATACCAGTTGGATCCATGTCTTCCGATACGCCGACCGACGAGCAGCATCGCGCCATCCAGGCGATCGACGCCTGGTATATGGACGACCAGGCCCCGCAGGTCTTCTGGCTTGCCGGCGAGGCCGGAACGGGGAAGAGCAAGACCACGGCCTTCGTGCTCGACCATCTGCAGGAGCGCCGGCGGTTGAGGGACTACGCCATCGGCGCACCGACCGGAAAGGCTGCGCAGGTGTTGCGCCAGAAAGGCATCGAGGGTGCGGCGACGCTGCACTCGCTTCTCTACGCCCCGCGCAAGGACGGCGACACCGGCGACCTGTATTTCGCCCGGCGGAATGACGGGCCGCTGGCCGACGCCGATCTCATCGTCTGCGACGAGGGGTCGATGGTGGGTGACGACGTGGCACGCGACCTTCTCCGGACCGACAAGAAGATCCTGGTGATCGCCGACGACTACCAGTTGCCGCCGGTGTCCGGTCAAGGCCTGTTCACCGCCGGGGAGCCCGATTTCCGCCTGACCGAGCCTCACCGCACCGCCAGGGAAAGCCCGGTCATCCGGCTCGCCCATCTGTTGCGCCGCCAGCAGTTGCCCCGCCGGTTCGGCTCGGTCGGCAAGGTTCATGTCCTCCCCCTGGAACACCGCACGCAGGCCCTGGTGATGCGGCCCTCGACGCAGGCGATCTGCGGCACGCACCGTGTCCGCACCACCTATACGAAGAGGATGCGCGCTCTGCTCGGTCATGACTCCGTCATGCCCCAGGCCGGCGAACGCGTCATCTGCCGGCGCAACCAGAAGGACGAGGGGCTCTTCAACGGGATGATCGGCTCGCTGACGAGGCCGGCGACCGAAGCCCGGGGCAGCGATGCCGGGCTGTGGTCGCTGGGCGTGCAGATGGAGGACGAAGTCCGGCCGCGCAGCAAGCTGATCGTGCATCCCTGGATGTTCCAGGCCCACTACACCGAGGGAACGGCCCAACCGCGGGTGGGAAAGGATATCCAGCTCTATGACTGGGCATGGCTGATCACATGCCATGCCTCCCAGGGGTCGGAGTTCCCATCCGTCACCGTCGTCGACGATTCGGCGGCGTTCCGGGAACACAGATGGCGCTGGCTCTACACCGCCGTCACCCGGTCGCGCGACGAGCTGGTGCTTCTCCTGCGCAACGCCGATCTTGGCGGACCGTGGCAGCTTCCCGGCTTCGACGATTGTCTCCGGCCCGGAAGCGGCACAACCGGCTGAACGGGCCCCGCGCGGGCTTTCAGGCGAACCGCTTGGCTCCGGCGACGCAGAGGACGACCACCCCCGCCGCCGCGATCATCGTCCAGGCGACCGGCTCATGCAGCAGCAGGGCCGCCAGCGCCAGGCCGAAGAAGGGCTGAAGCAATTGCAATTGCCCGACACCGGCGATGCCGCCGAGCGCGAGCCCGCGATACCAGAAGACGAAGCCGAGCAGCATGCTGAAGATCGACACATAGGCGAGACCGAGCCAGGCCGGAGCGCCGATCCCGGCCCAGCTGTCCGGCCTGGTCACCAGCGCCACGGCGGCCATGGCCGGCAGAGCCAGCAGCAGGGCCCAGGAGATGACCTGCCAGCCGCCGAGCCGACGTGAAAGCGTCGCCCCCTCCGCATATCCCAGCCCGCACAGCAGGATCGCCGCCACCATCAGCAGGTCGCCGGTGAGCGATCCTCCGTCGCCGGTGAGGAGGGCGAAGCCTGCGATTGTCGCGGCACCCAGGCCCGAGAACAGCCAGAACACCGGCTTGGGCCGTTCGCCGCCGCGCAGCACGCCGAAGAGGGCGGTCGACAGCGGCAGCAGGCCGATGAAGACGAGGGAGTGGGCCGAGGTGACATGCCGGAGTGCGAGCGCCGTCAGCAGCGGAAAGCCGACCACGACGCCAACGGCGACCACCGCAAGCGAGCGGAGGTCTGCGCGCGCCGGCTTCACCTGACGGAGCGCGGCGAGGAAGACCGCCCCGAGAAGCGCCGCGATCAGGGCACGGGCCGAGGTCAGGAACAGCGGTGGAAAGTCCCCGACGGCGACCCGCGTCGCCGGCAGAGAGCCGCTGAAGATGATGACCCCCAACAGGCCGCTGCCCAGCCCCTTGCCGAAGCCCCTGCCCAATCCACCCGCTGCCCCGTCCATGCGTCCGATCCGTTGCCCTCGTTTCCAGGAGAGCGAGTCTAGGCACCGATGGCTGGCGGAAACAGAGACAGTACAGTACAATTCTGCAGAACTGTATGCCTACGACAATCAATACAATTTCCGGTGAACCAATGTCGGACGAACGGGATACGCGCACGGGCGCGGTGATGGCGGCCATCCGGATGAAGGTGTCGAACCGCGCCCTGGCGTCCGGCGACCGGCTGCCGTCGATCCGCAGCTTCGCCGCGACGATGGGCGTGTCGCCGTCCACGGTGGTCGAGGCCTATGACCGCCTCGCGGCCGAGGGGCTGATCCGTGCCCGGCGCGGCTCCGGCTTCTATGTCGCCGGCACCGCCTCGTCGCCGATGACGCTGGCACAGACGGGACAGCGGCAGGACCGGGCCGTCGATCCTTTCTGGGTGTCGCGGCAATCGCTCGACGCCGATCCCGCGGTCCTGAAGCCCGGCTGCGGCTGGCTGCCCGCGGACTGGATGCCGACCGCGCCGCTGCGCCGGGCCGTCCGGACGCTGGCGCGGGGTGAGGATGCGACGCTCACCGATTACGGCGGGACGCGCGGTTCGCCGGCCCTGCGCCGGCTCCTGCTCGGACGGTTCGCCGAGGAAGGCATCGACGCATCGCCCGAACAGCTGTTGCTGACCGGATCGGGAACGCAGGCGACCGATCTGGTCTGCCGCTTCCTGCTGAGCCCCGGCGACACGGTGCTGATCGACGATCCCTGCTACTTCAATTTCCAGGCGCTGCTCCGGGCGCATCGGGTCCGGATCGTCGGCGTGCCCTACACGCCTTCCGGACCCGACATGGCGGCCTACGAGACGGCGCTGGCCACGGAACGGCCGCGCCTCTACATCACCAATTCGGCGCTCCACAACCCGACCGGCGCCAGCCTCTCGCCGCAGACCGCCCACAGGCTTTTGCGCGCGGCTGCGGCCCATGACCTGACGATCGTCGAGGACGACATCTTCGCCGATTTCGAGCCGGGGCCATCGCCGCGTCTCGCCGTGCTCGACGGCCTCGACCGCGTCATCCGGATCGGCAGCTTCTCGAAGACCCTGTCCGCCTCGATCCGCTGCGGCTACATCGCGGCACGGGCGGATTGGATCGAAGGCCTGCTCGATCTCCAGGTGGCGACCAGCTTCGGCGGACCGAGCCCGGTCGCGGCGGAGCTGATCGCCGGCGTTCTGGCGGAGGGCGGCTACCGCAAGCACATGGACGAGTTGCGCCGCCGCCTGGACCGGGCAAGACGTGAAACGGCGGCCCGACTGGAGCCCCTCGGCATCCGGCCCTGGCTGATGCCGCGCGGCGGCTTCTACCTCTGGTGCCGGCTGCCCGACGGCCTCGATTCCGCCGCGATTGCCCGCAAGGCCGTCGAGCAGGACGTCGTCCTGGCACCCGGCAACGTGTTCAGCGTCTCGCAGACCGCCGCGGCCTTCCTGCGCTTCAACGTCGCGCAATCGGACGATCCACGGATTGTGACGGTCCTCCGGCAGGCGATGGCCTCCCATCCTGCCGAGTGAGGCCGCCTTCGCGATGGTCAGGTGCTGACGACCGCACCGGGAAAGCCGATCTCGAACCGGCCCGGGTCGATGCCATGCCGGGCCAGCGCGGCCCGAAGCCGTTCGGGCGGCTCCTCCCTTCCCTCGTCGGTCAGGTCGAAGGTGCCCCAATGAATGCCGACGGCCTTCCGCGTGTCGAGATCGAGCATGATCTGCAATGCCTCGTCCGGATCGCAATGCTGCGCGGCCATGAACCAGCGCGGCATATAGGCGCCGATGGGGACGAGCGCGAGGTCGCTGGGCCCCAGCCGGTCCCGGATGGCCTTGAAGACGCTTCCACTGCCATAGCCGGTGTCGCCGGTGAAGCATAGCACCCCGCTGCGCGTGCGCAGGACGAACCCGCCCCACAGCGCCATCCGCCGGTCGCGGAGCGTCCGCGACGACCAATGGACGGCGGGCACGATATGGACCTCCGCATCCTGCCCGAGCCCGAAGCTGTCCCACCAATCGCCCGCCACGGTCCTCGCCCCGCGCAGATGCCGCCGGACGATCGTGTCGTTGCCGAGCGGCGTCACGATCAGCGGCGCATCGCGGTGATGGAGGCGCCGCAGGGTATCCAGGTCGAGATGGTCGTAGTGGTTGTGCGACAGAAGGACCGCATCGATCCTCGGCAGATGGTCGAACTCGATTCCCGGCGCGGTCACCCGCTTCGGACCGACGTACCGCAACGGGCTTGCGCGCGTCGACCAGACCGGATCGGTCAGGATGTTGAGCCCCGCAGCCTGGATCAGGACCGTCGCATGCCCGACCACCGTGACGCGAAGCCCCTCGACACTGGGTTCCGGCACCACCGGATCGACCGCGACCCTGTCGGGCCACTTGACCGATTGCCGGGCGAACTTCCATCGAAGGACCTGGGCAAGCGTACGGTCGGTCTCCGGTTCGCCGGGATTGAAGAAACGCACGCCATCGAAATTGTGGGACCGGGGACCCTGCCAGTAGGGATTGCGCATTCCTGTCGAACCTTCCGTTTGGTGCAGTGCCAGATGGGGCTGCCCCAGGGCGACATCAACGGTGGCCGCATCAAAAGCGGAGGTCAGGCGCCACCCTTGAAATAGGCCCGCGGCGACGAGCCGAGCACCCGCTTGAACATCGCCGTGAAGGCCGCCGGATTGTCATAACCGAGGTCGATGGCGACCGTCGTGACGGTCTCACCGGCCACCAGCCGCGGCAGGGCGGCGGCAAGGCAAGCCTGCTGGCGCCATTCGAGGAAACTGAGCCCGGTCTCGCGCCGGAACAGCCGGGTAAAGGCGCGCCGGCTGACGCCCAGCCCCTCGCACCATTGCTCGATCGTCTCATGCACCGCCGGCTCGCGCAGGAAGCGTCTGCACCGATCGGCCAGCGCCGGGTTGGTCGGGAAGGGAACGGACAGCGGCTGGGCCGGCAGATGCCGCATCTCGTACCGGAGCAGCGCCATCACCGCACCGCCATGGCTGTCCGGATCATAGTCCACCGGAACCTCCATCGCCCGGCAGAACAGGCTGCGGACGAAGGGGGACAGGCCGACCACCTGGCAGCGATCCGGCATCCCGTCCGTAAATGCCGGTTCCAGATAGAGGCTGTGCGTCGTCACCGTCCCGATCATCCGCACCTCATGCATGACACCGGGCGGGATCCACAGGCCGAAATCGGGCGGCACCACCCACCGCCCTTGCGGCGTCGACATGATCAGCACGCCGCAGGCACTGGAAATCAGCTGCCCCCGCCGGTGGCGGTGGAGCGGCAGGGTGCCGCCGTCCGGATAATCGTGCCGGGTGGCGATCAGCGGCCGCGGCACGGAGTCGAGCTCGTCGATGCGGAGATTCAGGACCATGGCCCATTCTCGTAAGAAACTGGCCTGACCGCGGTGGCGGGCCGTCATCGACGACCGTAGGCTTACGGTCCATTCGATGCAACTCCGCCGGGCCAAGTGCCCGCGACGGATACAAAAGGGCAAGTCCCGTGACTGAGACCACCCTGAGCCGGCCGGGCACCGGAACGACCGCTTTCTCCATCCTGGGCGCGATCAGCGCCTGCCATCTGCTCAACGACATGATCCAGTCGCTGCTGCCGGCGATCTATCCGATCCTGAAGGAGGGGTTCGGCCTCAGCTTCGCGCAGCTCGGCCTGCTCACCTTCACCTATCAGGTGACGGCATCGCTGCTGCAGCCGCTCGTCGGTCTTTTCACCGACCGCAAGCCGATGCCCTATTCGCTGGTCTTCGGCATGGGCTCCACCCTGCTCGGGCTTCTGACCCTGGCCTGGGCGCCCGGCTTCCCGGCCCTGCTCGCCGGCGGAATGCTGCTGGGGTTCGGTTCGTCCATCTTCCATCCGGAAGCGTCGCGCATCGCGCGGCAGGCGTCGGGCGGCGCCCATGGGCTGGCCCAGTCCGTGTTCCAGGTCGGCGGCAACCTCGGTTCCGCGCTCGGCCCGCTGCTGGCCGCCTTCATCATCCTGCCCCATGGCCAGGGCAGCCTCAGCTGGTTCGCCATCACCGCGCTCGCCGGCATGGTCGTGCTGGCCCGGCTGGGCAGCTGGCAGCGGCTGAACGTCAAACCCCGCATGGGGAGCGGACACGCGACCGCAAGGCAGGACGGGCTGCCGGCCGGACAGGTCACCCGGGCCGTCGGCATCCTGATCGCCCTGATCGTCTCCAAATACGTCTATCTGGCCAGCATCACCAGCTACTACACCTTCTACCTGATGGAGCGTTTCGCTCTGTCCACCGGGGATGCCCAGCTCTGCCTGTTCGTCTTCCTGGCGGCGGTGGCAGCGGGAACGGTGATCGGCGGCCCGGTCGGCGACCGGATCGGCCGCAAGACGGTCATCTGGGTTTCGATCCTCGGCATTTTGCCCTTCACGCTAGCCCTGCCCTATGTCGGCCTGACGGCGACGGTCATTCTCAGCGCCGTGATCGGGCTGGCGCTGGCCTCCGCCTTCCCGGCCATCGTGGTCTATGCGCAGGAACTGCTTCCCGGCCGGGTCGGCATGGTGTCGGGATTGTTCTTCGGGCTGGCGTTCGGCGTGGCCGGGATCGGCGCGGCAGGGCTCGGCATTCTGGCAGACTGGCAGGGCATCGGCTTCGTCTATGCGGCCTGCTCGTTCCTGCCGCTTCTCGGGCTGCTGACCGTCTTCCTGCCCGACGTGGAGCGCCGCAAGCTGCGGACGGCGTGACGCAGCCCGACGCCGACGCGAAGAAGCCGGCCCCGGTTCGCACCGGGGCCGGCTTCCTTGCGTCGGGCGGCTCCTACAGGAAGCCGATCGAGATCCAGGGAATGGCCGCGACCAGCGCCAGGCCGACCAGCAACGCCGCCAGATAGCCCAGGATCGGGCGCATGCCCTCGTCCGGGTTGACCCGGCCGATGGCCGAGGCGACGTAGAAGCCGACACCGAAGGGCGGGGCGAACAGGCCCATGCCCATGGCAAGGATCACCACCATCGCATATTGCACCTCATGCACGCCCATCTCGCGGGCGATGGGGAACAGCAGCGGACCGAACAGCACGATGGCGGGGATGCCCTCCAGCACGCTGCCCAGGACGATGAAGGCGACGATGGACACGGCGATGAAGGTGAAGGCGCCGCCCGGCAGACCGGCCATGAACTGCGCCAGATCGGTCGAGAAACCCGACCGGGTCAGGCACCAGGCCATCGCGGTCGCGGTGCCGATGATGAACAGGATCGCCCCCGACAGCGCCGCCGTCTCCACCAGCATGGGAACCACCCGCCGCCAGTCGAAGCGGCGATAGACCAGCAACCCGACGGCAACCGAATAGACGATGCCGATGGTCGAGACCTCGGTCGCCGTGGCGACGCCCTCGATCACCGCGGTGCGGATGACGAACGGCAAGGCCAACGCCGGAACCGCAACCACCAGGCTGTGCCCCAACTCGCGGCCGGTCGGCCGCCGCACCCCGGACAAATTCTCGTTGCGGTAGCGGTAGCGCACGACGATGCACAGCATCACCGCCAGCAGCAGGCCGGGCAGCAGCCCGCCGGTGAACAGGGCAGCGATCGACACGCCGGTGACCGAACCGATGGTGATCAGCACGATGCTGGGCGGAATAGTCTCCGTCTGCGCGCCGGTCGCCGCCAGCAACGCCACCAAGTCGCCCGGCTTGGCGCCGCGCGCCTTCATCTCCGGAAACAGCACCGGCGCCACCGCCGCCATGTCCGCCGCCTTCGAGCCGGAGATGCCCGACACCAGATACATGGCGCCGACCAGGACGTAGGACAGGCCGCCGCGCACATGGCCCAGCAGGTTGGCGAGCACCGCGACCATGGCGCGGGCCATGCCGGTCATCTCGATCAGCAGTCCGAGGAAGACGAACAGCGGCACCGACAGCAGGATCAGGTGCGACATCCCCTCGTCCATCCGCCCGACCACCACCAGCAGCGGCACCCTCGTGGTCAATGCCAGATAGCCGAAGCTCGACAGGCCGAAGGCGAAGGCGATCGGCACGCCGGCGAAGACGGCGCCGGCAACCACGAGCACGAAGAAGACCAGCAGGTTGAGCTTGCCGAGATCGGCCAGAACCGGCTGCAGAAGGAGGAACAGAGCGACGACCGCGCCCACCGCCGCCAGGGCCGTCGCAACCAGCTTGAGGTCGCCCACCCGAGCCAGCCGGACCAGGGCGGTCGCGACCATCAGCCCGAGGCCGGTCGGCAGGGCCGCCGCCCGCCACATGTTGGAAATCTCCAACGCCGGCGTTGTGATCTCCAGCTCCTCCCAGGCGAATTCGCCGGCCGGCATGATGACCAGCAGCAGGAAACACAGCGCCGCCGCCACCGCGAAGACGTCGAGGAACGCCTGCATGCGCGGCGACGCCCAGCTGACGAAGGCGGTCATCCGCATATGCTCGCCGCGGCGGAAGGCGACGACCGCCCCCATCATCGCCAGCCACAGGAACAGGATCGACGCCAGCTCGTCCGACCAGGTGATCGGGGTGTGCAGCACATAGCGGGCGACGATCCCGGAGAAGAGAATCACCACCTCCGCCGCCACCAGCAGCGCCACAGGCAGTTCCGACACCCATCCCAGAAGCCGGTCGACATGCGCCAGCCAGGAGCCGGCGCCGTCGGACGGGCCGGCGGTGGATTTGTGATCCACCGCCGCCGTCATGTCAGTGCCCCGACCGAGCTTTCCAGCGCGCTCCAGGCCTCTTCACCGTATTTGGCCTTCCATTCGCCGTAGAAGCCCGACTTGCGCAGGATTTCCCGGAAGGGGGCCGGGTCGACCTTGTTGAAGGTCAGCCCCTTCTGCGACAGCGACTCCTGCAATGCGGCGTTGAGGCCGGCGATGTCCTGGCGCTGCTGCAGCGCGCCGTCATTCAGGTTGCGGCTGACGATCTGGCGGAGATCGTCGGGCAGCCCGCGCCAGGAGCGGCCGTTGGTGACGATCCAGGAGCCATCCCACACATGGTTGGTGATGGAGCAGAATTTCTGCACCTCGTAGAACTTGGCGGTGTCGGCCACCACCAGCGGATTCTCCTGCCCGTCCACCACGCCGGTCTGCAGCGCGGCATAGACCTCGCCCAGGTTGATGCTGGTCGGCGAGGCGCCCAGCCCCTTGAAGAGCGAGACATAGACCGGGCTGACCGGGACGCGGATCTTGAAGGCGGCGAGATCGGCCGGCCCGGCGATCGGCTTGGTGCTGGTGGTGATCTGGCGGAAGCCGTTGTCCCAGATGCGGTCGAAGGCGAACAGGCCGACCTTGTCGAAGCCCTTGCGCACCACGGAGCCGACCGGGCCGTCCATCGCCTTCCAGACCGCGTCGTAGTCCTTGAAGGCAAAGCCCATGCCGTTGATCGACGCCACCGGAACCAGGGTGGACAGGATCAGCCCGCCGGTGCTGAAGAATTCGATGGCACCGGAGCGGACCTGCGCCAGCAGGTCGCTGTCGCCGCCGAGCTGGCTGTTGGGGAAGACGGCGATGTCGACCTTGCCGCCGGTTTCCTTGCGGATGCGCTCGGCCGCCTCGACGGCACGGACATGCAGCGGATGGGTGGCCGGAAAGCCGTGGCCGAACTTCCAGGCGAACTCCGCGGCGTGCGCCTTGGAGATGAAGGGTGCGGCCAATGCACCCGCCGCGGTGACGGCCAGAAACTGTCTACGCTTGATCAACATCCTGGTTTCCTCCCCTTTTGTCTTCTCTGTTCCGGTTCGGCGTCCTCACCGGACCTGCTGCACATCCGGGCGACGGCCTTCCAGCGCCGCGGCGAGAATGCCGCGCACGGCCTCCTCGGTCACCGGGCCGGGGTTGTAGCCGTTGTCGGTCTCGACGGTGATCCGGGCCGCCTCCTCGATCCGGTCGGCGGAAAAGCCGACCTCGGTCAGGCGCGTCGGGAGGCCGACCGTCTCCATCACGTCGAAGATGGCGGCACCGACATCCGCCACGCCGATGGCGGCGGCCAGCCGGTCCATCGCCCCGCGGGCGAAAGGCGCATTGTAGGCGGCGACATGGGGCAGCACCAGCGCATGGGACAGGCCGTGCGAAACCCCGTAGGTGCCGCCCAGCACATGGGCGACGCCATGCTGGAGGGCGAAGCCGCCGGCCAGAGCCGCGCCGGCAAGATGGGCGCCGTAAAGCAGGTCGGCGCGCGCCTCCGCATCGTCCGGACGGGCCGCCACCCGCGGCAGCGCGTCCATGATCGCCCGCGCGCCCTCCATCGCCGCCGGCACGATCACCGGGCTGATGGTCGGAGTGTAGATGGCGTCGACGCAATGGGCGAGCGCGTTCATGGCACTGGCCATGCTGACATCGACCGGCAGCCCGAGCGTCAGGGCCGGATCGTAGACGACGGTGCCGGCCAGCATGCGCAGGCTCTGGTGCATCCGCTTCACGCCGTCGATGGTGATGCCGCAGAAGCCGGTCATCTCCGATCCGGAATAGGTGGTGGGCACCGCGATGATCGGCAGCCCGAGTTCCAGCGCGATGGCCTTGCCCAGCCCGATGGAGGCGCCGCCGCCGACGCTGACCAGGCAGTCGGCGCCCATTTCCCGCGCCTTCGCCCGCCCGCGGATGGCCAACTCGATCGGCACCTGGGAAATGGCTTCCGGCAGGATGCCGATGCAGCGGCCGCCGAGACGGTCGGCGACGCGCCCGCCCATGGCGCTGCGGCCGGGGGTCGACACGACGAGCGCGCGTCCGGCGCCCAGCCGCTCCACCTCCGCGTCGATCCGGTCGACGGCGCCGGCCCCGAAGACCACCCGCGACGGCAGCGCATTGAACACGTCGCCGGGAGTGCTGAATTCTCTCATGATGGAAATCCGTCCGATGGATCGCTTGAAGGCGGCGCTTACCAGTCGACGATGGTGCCGTCGTCCAGGATGGCCGAGGTCGTGTGCATCACCTCCGGCTTGAACGGGTGCTTCGCCGCCTCCGTCTCGTTCACCTCGATGCCGAAGCCGGGGGCGTCGGGCACCTCCCAATGGCTGCCGGTGCGGCGGATCGGGGTCTGGACCACGTCGTCGTACCAGGGCACCGCGCCGCTCATCTCCTCCTGGATGACGAAGTTCGGCGTCGAGACGTCGAAATGCAGGGCGGCGACGCCGGCCAGCGGGCCGTTGGGATTGTGCGGGGCGATGCCGATCAGCTCGGCTTCGGCCAGCGCCGCGATCCGCTTGCCTTCCAGCAGGCCGCCGGTGTGGTTCAGGTCGGGCTGGGCGATGTGGACCGCCTTCTGCGCGAAGACCGGCTGGAACTCCTTCAGCCCGACCAGCCGCTCGCCGGACGCGATGGGGCAATCGGCCTGCTCGGCGATGCGGCGCAGCGCCTCGGTGTCGCCGGGCTGGACCGGCTCCTCGCAGAACATCGGCCGGTAGGGCTCCAGTTCGCGGATATAGCCCATGGCGGCGGCGATGGAACCGGGACGGCCGTGGAAGTCGATCATGATGTCGACCCCATCGCCCACGGTGTCGCGCAGAGCCTGCATCATCTTGCCGACATGGCGCTGGGCCGGGATCGGGGCGCTGTGGGCGCCATAGGGGATGAACACCACCTTGAGCGCGTCGTAGCCCTTCTCCGTCACCGCGGCGGCGCGCTCCTTCAGCGAACCGATGTCGAAGGTCTCATAGACCGACTTCATCTCGCCGAGGCCGAGATGGGTGTAGACGCGCACGCGGTCGCGCACCTTGCCGCCCAGCAGGCGCCACACCGGCAGGCCGACGCTCTTGCCGAAGACGTCCCACAGCGCGTGCTCGATGCCGCTGATCGCCGTCGCGCCGACCATGCCCAGCTTGTAGTAGCTGAACTTGTTCATCGCGCGGACGCATTGCTCGATGTCGCGCGGATCGCGGCCCAGCACGGTCGGCTCCAGATCCTCGACCGCGCCGGTGACCGCCCGCGTCTTCCAGTTCAGGCTGGCCTCGCCCCAGCCATAGAGGCCGGGCTGGTCGGTCAGGACCTTCACGAAGATCCAGTTGCGCATCTCGGCATTGACCACGACGGTCTTCACGCCGGTGATCTTGATCGGCACGCCCGCGCTGCGGCGGGCGAGGTCCTCGTTGTCTCGGATCATGGAACGCTCGTGTCTTGGATGGCGGGGCGGGATGCCGGGACGGGCTCCCGCACCAGGTTCAGCAGCGGTTCGCCGGCGGCCAGCCGGTCGATGTTCCGGGCGATGAAGGCGTAGCGGCGCTCGGGCAGCCGGGTCGTCCAGGCCGACGAATGGGGCGTGCAGACCGCGTTGGACAGTTCCTCGAAACGGAAGCGCGACGGCGCGACCCGGTCGTCGGCCCCGGCCGGATAGCCGTACCAGACGTCGAGCACCGCGCCGCCGATCGTCCGGCGCGACAGCGCGTCGTACAGCGCCGCCTCGTCGACGATGGGCGCGCGCGACACGTTCACCAGCACGCCGGTCGGCTTCATGGCTGCGAGTTCGGCGGTCCCGATCAGGTTGCGGGTGCGGTCGGTCAGCGGACAGGCGATCGCCAGGAAATCCGCCCCGGCGAGCATCTCGGGCAACCGGTCCGGCGGCAGGATGGCGTCGGCCAGGCCGTCGGTGTCCTCGGCGAACTGGTCGACGGCGACGATGCGCATGCCGAAGGCGCGTGCCCGCCGGGCGATGGTCCGTCCGATGCGGCCGAAGCCGATCAGGCCGAGGGTGAGGCCGCAAATCTCGCCATGGGGCACCCGTGACCGGTAGACGTCGGCCCATGTATCGGTGGCGAACGAGGCGCGCAGCGCGTCGGGACGGATTACCCAGTTCAGCATCGCCGACATGACGAACTCTGCGATGGGAATTTCATGCTCGAAGACGTTGCAGATGCCGGCCCCGGCCGGCACGGACGCCATGTCGATCCCGTCCAGCCCGGCCCCCGGCACATGCAGAAGGCGAAAATCCGGGGCCGGGCCATCGCGCCGGGAGAAGCGCAAGGACACGACCACGTCATCCGCGGAGATTGCGGAATCGAACTCGGACGATTGGGCGGCTTCGCGGGGAAGAGGAACGATGTCGCAGGACGTTGTCAGGAAAGCGGCGAGCTTGTCCTTGTGATTGGCAGCTTCTCCAATCATGAAGACTTTCATTGGCGGGGTCCTCCGTTGCACGAACGATAGGGCCAACAAATTGAGTAGGTCCAACGATTTAAAATGATCGTTTGATAAGGAAAAGTTTTCACCGGCCAGAACCGGGAACCGGCAGACTTACGAAACCTGCTCGCCGACGGCGGTCGCCACGTTCAGGAAAGTCTGGATGGCGGGGGAGGTATCGTCGCTCTGATAGGCGACCCCCAGCGTCAGATAGGGGGCCGGCCCCTCCAACTGGCGGTAGACCACCCCCGGCCGCTCGAACTGCTGGAGATCGGAGGCGATGAGGCCGATGCCGAAATCGGCGGCGGCCAGCGCGATGATCGATTGCGCCGGAGAGGCTTCGAGGATCAGTTCCGGGCTGAACCCGGCCTGCTGGCACAAACTGATGATCTCGTCGTAGAGCCGCGGCCCGATCACCCGCGGGAAGATGATGAATCGCTGTTTCGACAGATCCTCCAGCCGCAGGCTCGGCAGGGCGGCCAGGGGATTGCGGTCGGACAGCACGACGTTGAACCGCATGCGCGCGATCGGGTGCGACGACAGCGACTGGTCGTCGAGCGGCGGATGGAAGATGCCGACATCGATGGCTCCCGCCCGCAGCGCCTCTTCCTGTTCCGCCGTGGTCATGACATGGACGTTGACGCCGAAATTGGGCAACGCCGTGCGGAACCGGTGCATGATCTCGGGAAAGACGATGTAGAGCGCCGGCGCCGTCATGCCGACCGACAATTGCCCGATCTCGCCCCGGTCCGTCTGGCGCGCCAGTTGCGAGGCCCGGTCCATCTGCCGCAGAATCTTCCGGGTCTCGGCCAGGAAGGTCTCTCCCGCCCGCGTCAGGGACACGCGCCGCTTGTTGCGGTGGATCAGCTGAACCTGAAGCTCATCCTCCAACTGCCGCAATTGCTGGCTGAGGGCAGGCTGCGTGATGTGGCACCGCGCGGCGGCGCGGTGGAAATGCAGCTCCTCGCAGAGCGCGACGAAGAATTGGAGCCGGCGGCGATCCATGGCGCGGAAGACCGGCTACTGTGCCGCCCGCCCTCCGGGAAGCCGGCTCCCGGAAAGCTCGTCCCCGAAGGGGTAGCGCAGGGTCTCGCGCGCATAGGCCTCGACATAGCCCATCAGCCGGTCAGATGCGGTCGCAGCCGCCTCCACGTCGCCCGTGTGGATCGCCAGCATCAGGTCGGCGTGGGTCCGGGCGCCGTCCTCCAGGCTGCCCGAATGGGCGTGGTAGTTCTGGAACCAGAAGCGCCGCGACAGCGACCGCAGCGGACGGATCGTCTGGGTCGCCACCGGATTGCGGGCGCACTGGTCGAGAAGCTGGTTGACCTCCTGGTCGAGATGCATGAAGCGCATCCCGTCCTCCGCCCTGGCGGCGTCCAGCATCTCCGCGGCGACCGCCCGGCAGCGCTCCCGCTCCGCCGGCAGGGCGTAGCGGGCGGCGCGGCGGGCGATCAGCCGCTCCAGCTCACGGCGGACATCCAGGACATAGAGCTGGAGCTTGACGTCCACCTCGGTCACCATGATCCCGCGGGAGGGGACGATGGTGACCATGCCATCCAGCTCCAGCCGCTTCAGCGCCTCGCGGACCGGGGTGCGGCCGATGCCGAGCTGGGCGCTGAGCTGCTTTTCGGAAACGAAGCCGCGCGGCGGCAAGGTGCCGGACACGATCAGCTCCTCGATCCCGGCATAGGCCTTGTCGGCCATCGACGCGAATTCGGCCGGCCCGGTTTCGGCCGGCCCAATCTCAGTCTGGTTGCCCGGATCCGTCACGGCACCGCCCTCGCCCCTTGTCTCGTCCCTTGGCTGCGGCCACGCTCCGGCCTTTGGCCGGAGCGTCTCACGTCCCGATGCTGGCTTAGCGCGCCCGCGCCCGGGACGCAAGGCATGGACGCAAGGCATGGATGCAAGACTTGGGAACTGACGGTGGAGGATCGGTCTCAGGGCTTCGCGGCGGCGGCGTTGCTGCGGACCAGCGGGCAGTCGCTTTCGGCCAGCGGGCGGGCGGCGTCGGCCGCGGCGATCACGCCGAGCTGCTTGTAGTAGTCCCAGGGGCTCTTCGACTCCGCCGGGGCCTTCACCTCGAACAGGTACATGTCGCGCAGCACCCGGCCATCCTCGCGGATGCGCCCGTCCCTGGTCATGAAGTCGTTGATCGGCGTGTCGCGCATCGTCTTCATCACCGTCGCCGTGTCGGACGTCCCGGCGGCCTTGACCGCCTTCAGGTAGTGGGTGATGGCGCCGTAGTTGCCGGCCTGGACCATCGTCGGCATCCGCCCGGTCCGCTCGAAGAAGCGCTTGGAGAAGGCCCGCGTGGCCTCGTTCTGGTCCCAGTAGAAGGATTCGGTCAGCACCAGACCCTGCGCCGTCTCCAGCCCCAGCGCATGGATGTCGGACAGGAACATCAGCAGGCCGGCCAGCTTCTGGCCCTGCCGGGTGATGCCGAACTCGGCCGCCTGCTTGACCGTGTTGATCAGGTCGCCGCCGGCATTGGCCAGCCCGATGACCTTCGCCTTGCTCGCCTGCGCCTGCAGCAGGTAGGACGAGAAGTCGGCGCTGTTCAGCGGATGGCGGGCGGAGCCCAGGACCTTGCCCCCCGCCCCGGTGACGAAGGCGGCGGTGTCGCGCTCCAGCGACAGGCCGAAGGAATAGTCCAGCGTGATGAAGTACCAGCTGTCGCCGCCCTGCTTGACCATGGTCCGCCCGGTTCCGGCGGCCAGCGCATAGGTGTCATAGACCCAATGGATGCCGTTCGGCGAGCAGGCCTTGCCGGTGAAGTCGGACGAGCCCCCGGCGGTGCCGATCACGATCTTGTTCTTGCGCCGGCCCAGCTCCTGGATCGCCAGCATCACAGCCGAATTGGGCAGGTCGATGATCAGCTCGACATTCTTGTTGTCATACCAGTCGTTGGCGATCTGCGAGCCGATGTCGGCCTTGTTCTGGTGGTCGGCGGCGACCACCTCGACCGGACGGCCGAGCACCGAGGCACCGAAATCCTCGACCGCCATCTTGACCGCCTCGACGCTGCCGCGGCCGCTGAGGTCGGCCAGCGAGCCGGACAGGTCGGTCAGCACGCCGATGCGGATCGGCCCGGTGGACGCGGGGGAAGCGGCAGGAGCAGGCTGGCCACCCTGGGCCGCCGCCGAAGCGGCCGGCCAGGGGGACGCGCAGAGCGCCAGAACGGCCGTCGCCGCCAGGACCGCATGCGCGATGGGGTTCGACACGGGCTTTTTCATGGATCGTCCCTCCCTCTCTCTTTTCAGGTTTGCGTGTTGCCTTCGGCTTGTTGTTCTTATTGTTCCGATGCCGGCGGTTGCGGCACCGGCCCGGCGGCCGCCGCGATGGCGGCGCGGGATTCCTCCCCGACATGGCAGATGCCCTGCAGGGCCGCCGCCATGTCGAGCATGGTGGACAGGTCGACCCGTCCGGCCTGCTGCAGCATGCGCTTGGTCATCCGCACCGCCTCCGGCGGGTTGGCCGCGATCTCGCCGGCCAGGGCGAGGGCTGCGGGCAGCAACTCCCCATCGGGAACGACCTGCGAGACGAGGCCAAGCGCCGCCGCTTCGGTGCCGCTCACCGCCCGGCCGGTGAAGGCCAGTTCGGCGGCGACCGCCGGGCCGGCGGCGCGCGACAGGAACCACAGCCCGCCGTCGCCCGAAATCAGCCCGAGCCTGACGAAGTTGGAGCTGATGCGCGCCGACTCCCCGGCGATGCGCAGATCGCACATGAAGGCCAGATCGCAGCCGGCGCCGTAGGCCGGGCCGTTGATCGCCGCGATCACCGGAATTTCCAGATTTGCCAAGGTCCGGGGAATGCGCTGCACCCCGTCGCGGTAGGCATTGCGCACCTGGTCGGCCGGGCCGGCGAACATGCCGCGCCGGTTGCGGATGTCGTGGATGTTGCCGCCGGCGCTGAACGCCTTGCCGGCGCCGGTCACCACCAGCACCCGGATGCCGCGGTCGGCCCCGACCTCCTCCAGCGCGGCGATCAGCGCAGCGAGCACCGGCGGGTCGGTCACCGCGTTGCGGGTCTTCGGCGCGTCGAGCGTCAGCAGCGCGACGGCACCCCGGCGCTCCAGCCGGACGGTTCCGGCGGTTTCGGTCGCGTCACTCATGCATCACCACCACGGCGCGGATCACGTCGCCGCGCTCCACGTCCTCGAAGGCATCGTTGATGTCCTCCAGCGGAAGCCGGCGGTCGATCAGTTCGTCCAGGCACAGCCGGCCATCCAGATAGGCGCGGGCATAGGCCGGGAAATCGTCGGCCGCCCGGGCCCCGCCCAGGCTGGAGCGCAGGATGCGCCGCTCGCCGGAGATCGAGCCGAAGCGCAATTCGACCAGCCGGTTCGGATCGGTCTTGCCGAGAATGGTGACGCTGCCGCCCGGCCGGGTGCAATCCACCGCTTCCTGCAACGAGCCGACGACCCCGGCCGCCTCGAAGGCATGGTCGGCACCGCGCCCGCCGGTGATGGCGCGGACCTGCTCCGCCACGCTCTCCCCTTTTTCCACGAGCATGGTGTGAGTGGAGCCGAAGGCGCTCGCACGCTCCAGCTTGTCCGGCCTGCGGTCGACGGCGACGATCGCGCCGGCCCCGGCAAGCCGGGCGCCCTGCACCACATTCAGCCCGACCGGCCCGCAGCCGACCACCACGACGCTGTCGCCCAGCCCGACCTTCGCCACGCGAAGCGCCGCCCCGACGCCGGTGATGACGCTGCAGCCCAGCAGGCAGGCCCGGTCGAACGGCATCTCGTCCGGGACCGGGATGGCCGCGGCCTCCGGCACCACCGCATATTCGGCGAAGGAGGAGACGCTGAGGAAATGCCCGACCTCCCGCCCGTCGCCGTCACGCAGCAGCTTGCGCCCGGCCGACAGCGTGGCCGCCCGGTGGTTGGGCGCCACCATCTCGCACAGCATCGGCTGGTCGTGGCGGCAGTAATAGCATTGGCCGCAGGCGGCGTAGATGGTGCAGACGACACGCTGACCGGGCTTCACCCGCTGGACCGCCGATCCGACAGCCTCGACCACTCCTGCGCCCTCATGGCCGAGCACCGCCGGCACCGGGACGGCGAAGGCGCCGGTCATCGCCTCGCGGTCGGTGTGGCAGAGGCCGGCGGCGTGCATGCGGATCAGCACGTCGTTCGGCTCGAGCGGAGCCAGGGTCAAAGGTTCGATGGACAGCGGCGCTCCGATCTCGCGAAGCACCGCCGCCCGGAAGGGCATTCCCGCCATCCCCCCTACTCCGCCGCCTGCGCCGCGGCGCCCAGCCGCAGGATGGAGTCGTCGCTGCCGGTGTCCAGCGGTTCGCAACGGCGGGCGACCACCCATTCGGGGCGCGGCTTCTCAACCCCCTGCGGCCGGTTGGAAACCTGGTTGTAGACGGTGTAGATGTGCCAGCGCGAATGGCGCGACATGTTGTGGCCCGAACCGTGGACGAGGTTCGGGTGGAACAGCACGACGGTTCCGGGCTTGCCGGTGATCGCCACCGGGTCGCCGAATTGCGTCATCAGGTCGATGACCTGCTGCTTGGGCACCGTCCACAGCTTGTAGGAGGTCGTCGTCTCGTCCATCTCCGGGTCGAGACGGCCCAGCTTGTGGCTGCCGGGAATGAAATAAAGGCAGCCGCCGATCTCCGTCGCCTCGTCCAGCATCAGCAGCGAGGTCGTCATGTCCGGGCGGGCGACGCCGTCGGTCTTCCAATAGCCGTAATCCTGGTGCCATTGCCAGATGGCGCCGTCGATCGCGTCCTTCAGGTTGCATTTGGTGTGGTAGACATAGACCGGCTCGTCGCCCAGCACCTGACGGGCCGGATCCAGCACGCGGGGCAACTCCGCCAGCGCCTGGAAGGGCGGTGAAGCGGTCGGGCTGCGCCCGTCATGGACGCGGAACACCGAACGGACCGTGCCGCTCTTCTCGCGGATCACGCCCTCGGCTTCGAACCCCGCCACCCGCTGCAGGTCGCGGCGCAGAATCTCGACCTCCTCATGCGACACCAGCCCGGGGAACACCAGGAACCCGCGCTCCTCATACTCGGCAATCTGGGCGTCCGTCAGTCTCATGGCTTCCTCCTCGCAGCAAGTTCAAGATATTGTTGATGCACAGCCGATATATCGGTACCATATTATCGCATGCGAACGAGTTCAATCAGAATCTCAACGATCAGCATTACGAACGATAAAGATGCGGTCCGAGCCCGGCACAGCCGGCGCGGGCTCTGTCGATAAGGGAGGAAACGGGGCTATGGCTTTGTGGACCGATCTGGTCGAACCGGAATTTCTCGAACCGCTGCGGTGCATCGTCGCCGAGCATGTGGAACCGCAGGCGGACGCCATCGATCGCGACGACGTCTATCCCGTCGCGGCGATCAAGGCACTGGCCAGCCACGGCTACAACAGCCTGACCCTGTCGCCGGACCAGGGCGGAGCCGGCCTGGGCTTCGCCCATTGCGCCGCCCTGTTCGAGGAGGCGTCCTACGCCAGCGCCGCGGTCGGCATCAGCCTGATCACCATCCTCCAGGCCCAGACCATCATCCGGTTGTTCGGCTCCGACAGCCTGAAGCGCACGGTCCTGCCGGAGTTCGGCCGCGGCCTCGTCACCTCCTACGCCCTGACCGAGGCCAACCACGGCAGCGACATCCGCAGCCTCGACACCAAGGCGGTGCGCGACGGCGACACCTGGATCCTGACCGGGCGCAAGTCCTTCATCACCTCCGGGTCGGCGGCGGAAGCCTATGTGATCCTGGCGGAGACGCCGGTCGGCGTGTCCGCCTTCTTCGTGCGCCGCGGCATGGACGGCGTCTCGACCGAGGAGGGGCCGAACGCCGCGACCTTCGGGCTGCGCAACGGGCCGCATGTCGATCTGGTGCTGGACCGCGTGACGCTGCCGGCCGACCATCTGATCGGGGTGGAGGGCAAGGGCGTCCGGCAGGCGGTGACGACGCTCGACTATTCGCGCACCATGGCCGCCGCCATCAGCCTGGGCATCGCGCGGGCCGCCTTCGACGGCGCCCTGTCCTTCGCCGCCGGGCGCAGCGCCTTCGACCGGAGGATCCTGGATTTCCAGGGAATCCAATGGTACTTCGCCGACATGCTGGCGGAAATCGACGCCGCCCGGCTGCTGACCTACGCCGCCGCCCGGGCGCTCGACAGCCATACCGACATCGCCCGCTTCGGCAGCGAGGCCAAGCTGCTGGCCAGCCGGGTCGCCACCGAAACCGCCGCCCGCGCGGTGCAGATCTGCGGCGCCTACGGCGTCATGGAATCGGCACGCTTCGGGCGCTACCTGCGCGATGCCAAGGCTTACGAGATCGCCGGCGGCTCGTCGGAGATCCTCAAGAACACCATCGCCAAACGCCTGCAACACCATGTGGCCGAAGGGATCGCCGAAGGCCGGGAGGCAGGCCGGTGATCGCCGACGCCCTCTATGCCCGTGCCGCCGCTGCGCCCGACCGCCCCTTCCTGCTGTTCGGTAACCGGACCTTCACCTACGGCACCATGGCCGCCCTGGTGGAGTGTGCGGTCGAGCGGCTCGCCGGACAGGGCGTGACCGCCGGGCAGACGGTAGCGATGCTGGTCGGCAACCGCCCCGGCTTCCTCGTTGCCTGGTTCGCCCTGTCGGAGCTGGGTGCCATCGCCGTGCCGCTCAACACCGCCCTGGTCGGCGACGGCCTGCGCTATCTGCTGGAACAGAGCGACGCCTCGCTGCTGATCCTGGAGGAGGAGTTCCGGGCGGGCCTGCCAGCCTCCACCCCGCCGCAGCTCGCGATGGACGAGAGCTTCGAGAGGGTGGGCTTCGAGACGGCGGGCTTCGAGACGGCGGACGGCGGGGAGCGCGCACCGCGCCCGCGGCTGGCCCTGCCCGGCGGAACCGCGAACGCCATCCTCTACACCTCGGGAACCACGGGGCTGCCCAAGGGGGCGGTCATTCCGAATGCCTGCTACGAGTTGGCCGGCGCACACATGACGAAAGCGCTGGGACTGACCGAGGCCGACCGCATCCTGGTCTTCCTGCCGCTGTTCCACGCCAACCCGCAGATGTACGGCGTGATGTCCTGCCTGCACGCCGGGGCCACGCTGGCCCTGCTGCCACGCTTCTCGGCCTCGCGGCTGCTCGACGATGCCCGCCGCTTCGGTGCCACCGGCTTCACCTATGTCGGCACGGTGCTGAGCATCCTGGCCAAGCGGCTGACCGAAGCGGACCGCGGCCACGCCCTGCGCTGGGCGGTCGGCGGCGGCGCCCCGCCGGGCGTCTGGCGGGAGATCGAGGATCGGCTGGGCATCGCCGTGCGCGAGCTGTACGGCATGACCGAGACCGGCGGCTGGGTGACGATGAACACCGCCGCCACCTCGCGCTTCGGTTCGGTCGGCGCACCGCGACCCGACATGGAGGTGCGGGTGGTGGACGGGGACGACACCCCGCTCCCACCCGGCAAGAAGGGCGAGATCGTCGTGCGGCCGGGCCGCCCCGGCCTGATGTTCGACGGCTACTGGAGGAAGCCCGAGGCGACCGTCGCGGCGACCCGGAACCTCTGGCTGCACACCGGCGACCGCGGCTCCTTCGACGAGGACGGATTCCTGCATTTCGACGGCCGCATGAAGGAACTGATCCGGCGGGGCGGCGAGATGATCGCCCCGGCGGAAATCGAACTCGCCCTGTTGAAGCATCCCGCCATCCAGGACTGCGCCGTGGTCGGCGTGCCGGACGCCATCATGGGCGAGGAGATCAAGGCGGTCGTCGTCCCAAGGCCCGGTTTCGCGGCACGGGACGTCGAGAGCTTCCTTCAAGGCCGCATTCCGGCCTTCATGATTCCCCGTTTCGTCGAAACGCGCCCCGAGATACCGAAGACCGCGACCCAGAAGGTGCAGCGTCACCTCCTGTCGGATCGGCTGCCGACCACCGTCGATCTCAGGCCGGAAAAGGCGTAATCCCTACCGGCCTTCTCGCAGGCCCGGCGTTTCGATGCGGTGCCGGGCCTCCTTCCGTCGGGCGAGGGCACGCATGACGCCAAGCCGGTCTGCGCCGGTCACAACCGCGCCCGGGTGCTGCGCGGGGTGTTCAGCAGCAGGTTCGTCTCGCTGCCGGTGATGCCGGGGATCAGGCGGATGCGCCGCAGGATCGCGTCCAGGTCGGGCAGGCTTGGCGCCGACAGCTCCACGATCAGATCCCAACGGCCGTTGGTGGTGTGGATTTCCAGAACCTCGGGAAAGCCGCTCAGCGCCCGCACCACCCGGTCGGCCGCATGCCCTTCCACATCGATCAGCATGATGCCGCGGACGGGCGCCTCCACCGTATCGGCGCGCAGGATCACGGTGTAGCCGATGATGATGCCGGCGCGCTCAAGCCGCTCCATCCGCGCCCGCACCGTGGCGCGCGACACCCCCAATTCCAGCGCGAGGTCGGAAATGCTGCGGCGGCCGTCATGGCGCAGCAGGGTGATCAGCCTCTCGTCGAGCGGGTCGAGCGTGGACATGGCCGGCACCTGCCGTTCTGCTAAGTCAAACTAGCCATTTTGCTAAGCCATCGCGGCAGTTCTGTCAATTTGCCCTGTCCGATCCGCCACCGCTCCATGGTCTGATTGCGGGGCGGGCGACGGAAAAGCCCGGACATGGGACAAGGAAAGGGGCAGGGTATGATGAAGCCGAAGCAGTGCCGCCTGATCGGGGTGCCGGTGCAGGACGGCGCCGGGCGGCGCGGCTGCGAGATGGGGCCGAGCGCCTTCCGCACCGCCGACATCGCGAGCGCGATCGCCGGACTCGGCCACGGCGTCACCGATCTCGGCAATGTGGCGCCGGTCGCGCTGCGGCCGCCGGCGCATGGCAACGCCGCGCTGAAATTCCTGCCGGAGGTGGCGGGCTGGACCGCAGCCCTGGCGGCGGCGGCCTATGAGGCCAGCGCCGGGCCGGACGCCCTGCCGGTCTTCATGGGCGGCGACCACAGCCTCGCCGCCGGGACGCTGACCGGCCTCGCCCGGCGGGCGGAGAAGAGCGGACGGGAGCTGTTCGTGCTGTGGCTGGACGCCCACCCGGATTTCCACACCCTGGACAGCTCGGAAAGCGGCAACCTGCATGGCGTGCCGATGGCCTATGCCACCGGCCGCGGCGGCTTCGACGGCTATTTCCCGCCCGCCGCCGGCCGCATCAAGCCGGAAAACGTCTGCATGATGGGCATCCGCAGCGTCGATCCGGCCGAACGGCTGGCGCTGGAATCCTCCGGCATCGCCATCCACGACATGCGGACCATCGACGAATACGGCATCGCCCCGCTGCTGCGCGGCTTCCTGCGCAAGGTCCAGGATGCGCAGGGCCTGCTCCATGTCAGCCTGGACGTCGATTTCCTCGATCCCGGCATCGCCCCCGGCGTCGGCACGACGGTGCCCGGCGGCGCCACCTTCCGGGAGGCCCATCTGGTGATGGAGATGCTGCACGACACCGGGCTGGTCAGCAGCGTCGACCTGGTCGAGCTGAACCCCTTCCTGGACGAGCGCGGGCGCACCGCCATCCTGATGGTGGACCTGCTGGCCAGCCTGCTCGGCCGCCGCGTCCTCGACTACCCCACCCGCAGCTTCTGAAGCGGAGCCACCCACATGATCCCAAACCTGAACCTCGTCCCCTTCGTCAGTGTCGACCACATGATGAAGCTGGTGCTGCGCATCGGCGTGGAGCGCTTCCTGTCGGAGCTGGCCGCCTATGTCGAGGAGGATTTCCGCCGCTGGGAGAGCTTCGACAAGACCCCGCGTGTCGCCTCCCACAGCGCCGACGGCGTGATCGAGCTGATGCCGACCAGCGACGGCCGCATCTATGGCTTCAAATACGTCAACGGCCACCCCAAGAACACGCGCGAGGGGCGCCAGACCGTCACCGCCTTCGGCGTGCTGTCCGACGTCGCCAACGGCTATCCCGTGCTGATGTCGGAGATGACCATCCTGACCGCTCTGCGAACCGCCGCGACCTCCGCCGTCGCGGCGAAGCATCTGGCGCCGCGCGACGCCTCCTGCATGGCGATCGTCGGCAACGGCGCCCAGGCCGAATTCCAGGCGCTCGCCTTCAAGGCCCTGCTGGGCGTCGACCGGCTCCGGCTCTACGACATCGACCCCGCCGCCACGCAGAAATGCGTGCGCAACCTCCGGGATCGGGGCTTCGAGATCGCCGCCTGCCGCTCGACCGAGGAGGCGGTGGAGGGGGCCCACATCATCACCACGGTGACCGCCGACAAGCAGTATGCCACCATCCTGACCGACAACATGGTCGGGGCCGGCATCCACATCAACGCCGTCGGCGGCGACTGCCCCGGCAAGACGGAACTGCACCGCGACATCCTGCTGCGCTCCGACATCTTCGTCGAATACACGCCGCAGACCCGCATCGAAGGCGAGATCCAGCAGTTGGCCGCCGACCACCCGGTGACCGAGCTGTGGCAGGTGATGACCGGTGCGGCACCCGGCCGGGCAGACGCCCGGAGAATCACCCTGTTCGACAGCGTCGGCTTCGCGACCGAGGATTTCTCCGCCCTGCGCTATGTCCGCGACGTGCTGGCCGGCACCGGGCTCTACCAGGATCTCGACATGCTGGCAGACCCCGACGAACCGCGCGACCTGTTCGGCATGATCCTGCGTGCCGGACGGGAGGGAAGCCTCAGCCCTGGCTGACCAGGCTTCCCTGCGCCGGCAGCTGTGCCGTCCGGGCATTGGCGATGACCGCCTTCTGGAGCTTTTCGAAGGCACGGACCTCCAGCTGGCGGACCCGCTCGCGCGAGACGTGGAACTGCTGGCTCAACTCCTCGAGCGTCAGCGGTTCGTCACGCAGGCGGCGGGCGACCAGGATTCGGCGCTCGCGGTCGTCCAGAACGCCCAGCCCCAGCTTCAGGAATTGCTGGCGCCGCCGGCGTTCCTCGGCATCGGCAAGCGTGGTTTCCTGGTTCGGCCCCTCGTCGGCAAGCAGGTCCAGCCATTCGCCGTCGCCGTCTTCCGACAGGCCGACATTGAGCGAGCGGTCGTTGCCCAGGCGGCGGTTCATCTCCACCACCTCGGCCTTCGACACGTTCAGTTCGGTCGCGATGGCCTCCACCGCCTCGGGCGACAGGTCGCCGCTCTCCAGCTCCTGCATCCGCGCCTTCAGGCGGCGCAGGCTGAAGAACAGCTTCTTCTGCCCGGCGGTGGTGCCGATCTTCACCAACGACCAGTTGTGCAGCACATATTCCTGGATCGCCGCGCGCACCCACCAGGAGGCGTAGGTGGCGAACCGGAATCCCCTGCCGGGGTCGAACTTCTGCGCCGCCTGCATCACGCCGACATTGCCCTCGGCCACCAGATCCGACAGCGGCAGACCATAGCCGAGATAGCCGCGCGCCAGCTTGACCACGAGGCGGAGATGGCTGCCCACCAGCTTGTCGAGTGCGGACGGATCCTGCCGCTCATGCCAACGGACCGCAAGGTCGAGTTCCTGTTCCGGTGTCAGGTACTGGTACTTGCGGGCATCCTGCAGGTAGAGCTGCATCGGTTCGGCGGAACGGGGTTCGGCGGAACGGGGTTCGGTGGAGCGGATTTGAGCGGTATGGGTTTCAGCATTTCGCTGCATGGTGTCTCGGTTTCTCCCAGCCGACGGGAACGGCGCCGCAGGAGATGTCCCCTCGGCGTTGTCCGGATCGGGCCTGTTGATGCTCGGTCGGTCGTTCGATGCGTGGCCGGCATTCGACGCTGCCGGGAGGCGTGCACCGCGGGAGGGTGCTGGATCGGAAGCAAGAGGATCCTCCCCGGCTCCGCGGGCGGCGCCACGACCGGGGAAAGGTCGCGGCAGCCGACACGCCGCAGGACCGGGGAGGAACCGGTGGGCAACGCCAATCAGCGCAACCGAGCCGGAAACGAAAGGGAATTCACACGCGCAGATGTCATCCTGGAGGAGGTGGACGGCGCTTCCAACAGCGCAACAGACTCTATATGGGAATTTTCACAACGGATTAAAGGGGCGCCCAGGCGAATTTTCCTGGCACCGTATTTCAGGATTCCAAATTTGGCCTCGATACCGCGAAGCAAGTTTTAAATAGAATGCCGGGACGGCCGTTTCAAGCCCGCCCCGCTTCGTTCCTGTCGGCCGGCACGACATAAAGGGATATCCGTGCGGCCGCACCGGAGCGAAACCACCGCACTGGACGGGCGTGCTCCTTCTCGCTGTCGCATCGGCGCTGGCAAGCAAGGGTGTCAACCGTCCTGCTCCGGCGTGGCGAGCCGGTCCACTTCTCCAGAGAGTCAGAATTTTCCGGCTCTGGCATCAGTCGCCACGGTCGCCCAGCAGCATCCGCATCCTCGCCAGTTCCGGGGCGTTGCGCGCTTCCATCTTCTCCAGGACGCGGGCGCGGTGGGTCTCCACCGTGCGGATGCCGATGGCGAGCCGGTGGGCGATGGTCTTGTTGGGAAGCCCCTGGGCGACCAGATCCATCACTTCCAGCTCGCGGGGGCTGAGCAGGGTCAGGCGACTGCGGATCTCGGCGGTCTCGACATCGGCGCGGCGGGCGGCGAGGTCGCGGCCGAAGGCCTCCTGCACCCGTTCGATCAGCAGATCCTCGTCGAAGGGCTTCTGCAGGAAATCAACCGCCCCGGCCCGGAAGGCCCGCACGGCGGCGGAGACATCGCCATGGCCGGTGATGACGATCACCGGCAAGGTCAGGCCGCGCCGGACCATCTCCTGCTGGAGGTCGAGCCCGTCCATGCCCGGCATGCGGATGTCGAGGATGGCGCAGCCCGGCTGCTCGGGCGACGCCGCCGCCAGGAACTCGGCGGCCGAGCCGCAGCAGCGGACCGCCAGCCCGGCAAGCTCCAGATGGAGGGCCAGGGCATCGCGGACGGCCTCGTCGTCGTCGACCACGAAGGCCACCGGCACGACCGGAGTTGCCGGCGCGGCGGGGGTATCGGTCATCATGCGGATCCTCCTTCGGCGTCCGTGCCACGCCCGGGCATCCCACGCTCTGGCATCCCATGCACAGGAATGGTGAAGCAGAATGTCGTTCCCCCACCGCCCCCGCGCTGCACGGACAGGGTGCCGCCGTGGGTCTCGACGATGGTGCGGACGATGGACAGCCCGAGCCCCATGCCGGTCGGCTTGGTGGTGACGAAGGGGGCGAACAGGTTCCGCTCGACCACCTCGGCCAGCCCGGGACCGGTGTCGCGCACGCCGATGGCGACGAATCCGGGCTCGGGCGCTGGACGGGCGAAGACCACGATGCGGCGCCCGGCCGGATCGGCATCGGCCATCGCCTCCGCCATCGCCTCGGCCGCGTTGCGCACCAGATTGAGGATCGCCTGCTGCAGCTGGACCGCATCGCCGCCGATGGCGGGCAGCGCCGGAGCGACCTCGGCGGCGATCTCGACCGAATGGCGGCTGGCGAGCGGGCCAGCCAGCGTCAGGCAGTCGGCGACCAGGGTGGCGACCGACAGCGGCGTCCGGTCGCGCGCGCCCTTCCGCACGAAGTCGCGCAGGCTGCGGATGACCCGGTCGGCCCGCTCGGCCTGGCTGACCGTCTTGTCGAGGATCTCCGTCAGGCGCGGTGACGCATCCTCGATCCGCGCGATCTTGCGGGCGGCGCGGGCGTAGCTCATCGTCGCCGCCAGCGGCTGGTTCAGCTCATGGGCCAGCGCCGCCGCCATCTCGCCCGCCTCGATCAGGCGGGAGGCATGGGCGAGGTCGGACTGCCGAACCCGCAGCCACGCCTCCACCCGGCGGCGCTCGGTGACCACGGCGCCCAGCAGCAGGATGGTGACGGCGAGCGTCAGCATCAGGAGCTGGAAATGGGCCATGCGCGCCGTGTCGACGCCGGCCGCCTGGATGGCGGCGATCAGGCCGGCCTGCGTGGCGGCCGAGGCCAGCACCGCCCCCGCCAGCCCGTGCCGGACGGCGATCCCGATGGCGGGCAGGAAGAGCAGATAGAAGTAATCGTACTCGGCCGAGGCCAGCGGACCGAAATCCAGCCACAGCGCAAGGCCGATCAGCGCCCCCTGCGCCCCTATTTCGGCGGCGCCGGTCCAGGACCAGCGCACCGCCGGCATCCTCCGGCCAAGCAGCACCATCGGCGTCAGGACGGCGATGCCGATGATCTCGCCGGTCCAATAGCGCAGCAGCATTTCGGGGAAGCGCGCCCAGTCGAACAGCCCGGCCGCGGTGTGGATGGCGACATAGCCCAGCCCGACGGCCAGGGCCGCGACGGCGCCGCCGCCCAGCAGCAGGACGATGTCGCGCAGCCGGGCAAGGCCGGGATCGAGCCCCGGAACCGGCCCCCGGCGCAGCAGGTGGCCGGCCAGCCCGTAGCCGCAGGCGACGACGCCGTTCGCCAGGACCGTGGTCCACAGGGCGACCGGCAGGTCGCGGACGACGATGTCGGCGACGATCAGCCCAAGCCAGACCAGCGGCACCGCGCGGAGGCCGAGCAGGACCGACAAGCCCATCATCAGCCCGGCCGGCGGGTTCCACGGCGTGAGGTTGATCGGCGCGACCGTATGGATGAAGCTGATCCAGTCGAGGGATACATGCGCGGCGAGATAGGCCGGAACGAACATCCATCGGCGGCTGACGGTCTGTGGCATGGATGGATCGTAGCGCCGGCCGGCCCCGGGCGCATCAGGGGAAATACGCAGCCCCGTATTACTACGGATCGGCCATGGCACCGCCGCTCCCGCCTTCCCCACCCGGCTTTCAGGGTCCGTATTACCCGGCATGGACAGCAGGCCTCCCATCTTCAGATCATTGGCAGGGATCGCCGACGGGCGGATCCGGACGCAGACAAGGGGAGGGGAAAGGGGCGATGGCAACTCTGCGGCGCATTCTGCTGGCAACCGACCTCGAACCGAAATCGGATCGCGCCCTGGAGCGCGCCGTGCAGCTCGCCGTCCGGTTCGGGGCCGAACTGACGGCGCTGCATGTCGTCGACAGGACCGGCGCCGCGGGCGGCCCCTACGGCCACCTGCCGCTGCATCATGTCGAGGCGGAGCTGCACCGCCACATCCTCGCCGTGCCCGGCGGGGCCGGGATCCGCGCCCATGCCGTCGCGGTGCGCGGCGAGGCGGTCGAGCATCGCGTCGCCGGCTATGCCGGACTGTGGCGGCCCGACCTGCTGGTGGTCGGGCTGCACCAGCGCGACCGGGTGGCAGACCTGTTCCTGTCCTCCACCGTCGAACGCATCGCCGTCGCCGACGGCACGCCGATGCTGATCGTGCGCGACAAGCCGCTGCAGCCCTATCTGCGCGCGCTGGTGCCGGTGGATTTCTCCGACCGCTCGCGGCTGTCGCTGGACGGCGTGCGGATGCTGGTGCCGGAGGGCGACATCCATCTCCTGCATGTCCTCGACGTGCCGGCCAGCGCCGTCCGGGACGGGACGGAGCTGGACCCGGCGGACTTCGCCGGGGAATTCGGCGAATTGCTCGCCGGGACGGGCGGTGCGCCCCCCGTCATCGGCGAGCCGGCCGTCGGGATGGTCGTGCGCGCCGGCCCGCCCGGCCGGCAGATCGTCGGGCTGGCGCGCGAGGGGCGTTACGATCTGGTCGCCATGGGCTCGGCCCGGCGCGGCGGCCTCTCCCGCGCCCTGCTGGGCAGCACGGCGTCGGAGGCGATCGACCTCCTGCCCTGCGACGTGCTGATCGGCGGAACACCGTCCGGACTCGATCCGTTCCGCTGTCCAGGAAAGTAGCCATGGCCGGCGGAAACCTCCTGTACCATCGTGAGCGCTCCGGCGCCCCGGACGGCGGGGACGGTGGCCGGTATCCGGTGCCGGCATCGATCATTGGCCACAATGGAGACGGGCATGGCCATTTCTGAGTACTTCTCCGCGGCCGACGTCATCCTCGACGCCGGCCCGGGCAACAAGGCGACCCTGCTCGACCTGCTGGCGTCGGAGGCGGCGGCCCGCAACGGCCAGTCCAGGCAGGAGATCCTGGACGCCCTCCGGGCGCGCGAGCAGATCGGCTCAACGGCGCTGGGCAAGGGCGTGGCGCTTCCCCACACCGAGCTCCAGGACATGGACACGCCGCTGGTGCTGTTCGCCAGGCTCCAGCGCCCCATCGATTTCGACGCCCGCGACGACGAGCCGGTCGACCTCGTCTTCCTGGCCCTGTGGCCGGCATCGAACCGCAAGGGGCTGCTGTCCGCCATGTCGGAGATCTGCAGGGCGCTGCGCGACCCGCAGGCCCCCCGCAAGCTGCGCGCCGCCAAGACGGCCGAGGACGCGGTCCAGATCCTGCTCAAGGCGATGGCGTCCGAAACCGGCCCGTGCGACGGCCCGCTCTAGACGGCTCCCCCCAAGACGGCCCCGCCCGACGATACCGGGAGTTCGGCCTGGAAAATCAACCGGCCTGGAAAATCAACCGTAGGACTTCATGCCCGACGCCCTCCTGCTCCTGACAGCCGTTGGTCTCCCGTTCGCCGGCGCGATCGTCGCCGGGTTGTTGCCGACGCATGCGCGCAACGCGGCGGCCTGGCTGGCCGGCGGCATTGCCGTCATCGGGCTGGCGATGGTCTGGGCCGCCTACCCGACGGTCGCGGCGGGCGGCGTGGTCCGCCACAGCGTCGCCTGGATGCCGTCGCTGGGCCTGGATTTCGCGTTGCGGATGGACGGCTTCGCCTGGCTGTTCGCCGGGCTGGTGTCGGGGGTCGGAACGCTGGTGGTGGTCTATGCCCGCTATTACATGGCGGCGGAAGATCCCGTGCCGCGCTTCTTCGCCTTCCTGCTCGCCTTCATGGGGTCGATGACCGGGGTGGTGCTCTCCGGCAACCTGATCCAGCTCGCCTTCTTCTGGGAGCTGACCAGCCTCTTCTCCTTCCTGCTGATCGGCTACTGGCACCACACCGCGGCGGCGCGGGACGGCGCCCGCATGGCCCTGACCGTCACAGCGACGGGCGGCCTCTGCCTGTTCGCCGGCATGCTGGTGCTGGGACACATCGCCGGCAGCTACGACCTCGACATCGTGCTGGCGGCGGGCGACCAAATCCGGGCGCATCCGCTCTACCTGCCGGCGCTGGTGCTGATCCTGCTGGGCGCCCTGACCAAGAGCGCGCAGTTCCCGTTCCATTTCTGGCTGCCGCACGCGATGGCGGCGCCGACCCCGGTATCCGCCTACCTGCATTCGGCGACGCTGGTGAAGGCCGGCGTCTTCCTGATGGCGCGGCTCTGGCCGGTGCTGGCGGGAACCGAGGCGTGGTTCTGGATCGTCGGCTCGGCCGGGCTCGCCACGCTGCTGCTCGGCGCCTACATCGCCATCTTCCAGCACGACCTGAAGGGGTTGCTGGCCTATTCGACCATCAGCCATCTGGGGCTGATCACCCTGCTGCTCGGGCTGAACAGCGAGCTGGCGATGGTCGCGGCGATCTTCCACATCATCAACCACGCGACCTTCAAGGCCTCGCTGTTCATGGCCGCCGGCATCATCGACCACGAGACCGGGACCCGCGACATCCGGCGCCTGTCTGGGCTGAACCGCTTCATGCCCTTCACCGCCAGACTCGCCATGGTCGCCGCGGCGGCGATGGCCGGCGTGCCGCTGCTCAACGGCTTCCTGTCGAAGGAGATGTTCTTCGCCGAGGCGCTGTCGGTCAAGGGGCCGCTACCGGTCTTCTTCGACATCCTGCCGATCGCCGCGACGGTGGCGAGCGCCTTCAGCGTCGCCTATTCGCTGCGCTTCATCCATGGCGCCTTCTTCGGGCCCGACCCGGTCGACCTGCCGCAGAAGCCGCACGAGCCGCCGGCCTGGATGCGCTTCCCGGTCGAGATCCTGGTGCTGGCCTGCATCATCATCGGCGTCCTGCCGGCCGCCACCGTCGGCCCCTTCCTGGACATGGCGGCGCGGGCCGCCCTGGGGACGGCGCCGCCGGAATACAGCCTCGCGGTGTGGCACGGGGTCAACCGCCCGCTGGTGATGAGCATGACCGCGCTCGCCGCCGGGGTCGCCCTCTACCTGCTGCTCCAGCGCCATCTGGTCAAGGGGATCGAGGGGCCGCCGCTGATCCGCAGCCTGGAAGGCCGCCGCATGTTCGAGCGCACCATGGTCTTCCTGTCCTGGCGCCTCGCCCGCACGGCCGAGGGGCTGCTCGGCACCCGCCGGCTGCAGCCGCAGCTGCGGCTGGTGGTGTGCGCGGCGGTGCTGGCGGCCGGCTGGGCGGTGTGGCTGCGCGGGCTGGGACCGGGCAACCTCGTCCCCTCCGGCATCGATCCGGTGCTGGCGATGGTCTGGGTGCTGGGCGCCGCCTGCGCGCTGGGCGCCGCCTGGCAGGCCAAGTTCCACCGGCTGGCGGCGTTGATCCTGCTGGGCGCCACCGGGCTGGTCGTCTGCGTAACCTTCGTCTGGTTCTCCGCGCCCGACCTCGCGCTGACCCAGCTGCTGGTCGAGGTCGTCACCACCATCCTGCTGCTGCTGGGCCTGCGCTGGCTGCCCAAGCGGCTGGACATCCCCGGCACGCGCGGGTCGGAGGCGGTCACGCTGGGCCGCCGCCTGCGCGACCTCGGCATCTCGATCGCCGCCGGGGCCGGCATGGCCGGGCTGGCCTTCGGGGTGATGACGCGCTTTCCGCCCGAACTGCTGGCCCAGCATTTCCTGGAGCTGGCCTACAGCGAGGGCGGCGGCACCAACGTCGTCAACGTCATCCTGGTGGATTTCCGCGGCTTCGACACGATGGGCGAGATCGCCGTGCTGGCCGCGGTGGCGCTGACCGCCTATGCGCTGCTGCGCCGCTTCCGCCCGGCGACCGACAGCGTCGACGTTACCGAACAGCAGCGTGACCAGAGCGCCTTCGACGCCTCCCGGCCGAACCGCAAGGACGGCGACACCGTGGCCGACTGGCTGTTCATCCCGTCGCTGATCGCGCGGCTTCTGTTCCCGGTGATCCTGATGGTGGCGCTGTTCCTGCTGCTGCGCGGCCACGACCTGCCGGGTGGCGGCTTCGCCGCCGGGCTGACGGTGGCGATCGCCATGATCCTGCAATACATGTTCGGCGGCACCCAATGGGTGGAGACGCGGCTGCGCGTGCTGCCGATGCGCTGGATGGGGATTGGGCTGCTGCTGGCCGCCGGCACCGGGCTGGGCGCCTGGCTCTTCGGCCGCCCGTTCCTGACCAGCTATTTCGCCTATGCGGAGCTGCCGGTGCTGGGCAAGTTCCCGATGGCGAGCGCCCTCCTGTTCGACATCGGCGTGTTCGCGCTGGTGGTCGGCGCCACCATCCTGATCCTGATCGCGCTGGCCCGCCAGTCGGTGCGCGGTCACCGCGCCGCCGCCCCCCGTCCGGCCGAGATGCCGGCCATCCCCGATCCGGTGCCGACCGCCGTAGGAGACGATTGATGGAACTGATTCTCTCGCTCGGGATCGGCGTGCTGACGGGATCCGGCGTCTGGCTGCTGCTGCGGCCCCGCACCTTCCAGGTGATCGTCGGCCTCTCGCTGCTGTCCTATGCCGTCAACCTGTTCATCTTCTCGACCGGCGGACTGCGGACCGGCGCCGCGCCGATCCTGGAGGGCGGCCGGGCCGGCAACCTTGCAATGTATGCCGACCCGGTGCCGCAGGCGCTGGTGCTGACCGCCATCGTCATCGGCTTCGCCACCACGGCGCTGTTCCTCGTTCTGCTGCTGGCAGCCCGCGGCCTGACCGGGACCGACCATGTCGACGGCAAGGAGAAGCAGCGGTGAGCGGCTGGATGGACCATCTGACGATCGCGCCCATCGTCCTGCCGCTGCTGGCGGGCGCGGCGATGATGCTGATCGACGAGCGGCGGCGCACGCTGAAGGCGGCGCTCGGCATGGCGTCGGCGGTGGCTCTGCTCGGGCTCGCCATCCTGGCGCTGACGGTCGCCGACGCCGGCCCGGCCGAGGTCAGGGTCTACCGGCTGGGCGACTGGCCGGCGAATTTCGGCATCGTGCTGGTGCTGGACCGCTTCGCCGCGCTGATGCTGGTGCTGACCGGCATCCTGGGGGTGGCGGCCCTGCTGTTCGCGCTGCCGCGCTGGCAGGGGGCGGGGGCGCATTTCCATTCGCTGTTCCAGTTCCAGCTGATGGGGCTGAACGGCGCCTTCCTGACCGGCGACCTGTTCAACCTGTTCGTCTTCTTCGAGATCATGCTGGCCGCCTCCTACGGGCTGGCGCTGCACGGCTCGGGGCTGGCCCGCGTGCGCGCCGGGCTGCACTACATCGCCATCAACCTGTCGGCGTCGCTGCTGTTCCTGATCGGCGTCAGCATGATCTACGGCATCTCCGGCACCCTCAACATGGCCGACCTGGCCGGGCGGGTCGCCGGGGTGGCCGCCGAGGACCGGGCACTGCTGGAGGCGGGGGCGGCGATCCTCGGCCTCGCCTTCCTGATCAAGGCGGGGATGTGGCCGCTGGGCTTCTGGCTGCCCAACACCTATTCCACCGTCGGCGCCGCGTCGGCCGCCATCGTCTCGATCCTCAGCAAGGTCGGCATCTACGCCGTGCTGCGGCTGTGGCTGCTGGTGTTCGGCGATGCCGCCGGGGCGTCGGCCGGCTTCGGCGGCACCCTGCTGCTGGTCGGCGGGCTGCTGACCATCGGCTTCGGCTCCATCGCCGTGCTGGCAACGCAGAGCCTGCCGCGGCTGGCCGGGGCGAGCGTCCTGGTGTCGTCGGGCACGCTGCTGGCCGCCGTCGGGGCGGGACAGGCGGCGGTGACCGGCGGCGCCCTGTTCTACCTGACCAGTTCGGTCCTGGCGATCGCCGGCTTCTTCCTGCTGATCGAGCTGGTGGAGCGTGGCCGCGGCGTCGGCGCCGACGTGCTGGCGGTGACGCGCGAGGCGTTCGGCGAAGGCGACGACGAGGACACCGAAGACGACGAGGTCGGCGTCGCCATCCCGGCGACGATGGCCATCCTCGGCATGGGCTTCATGGCCAGCGCGCTGCTGCTGGCGGGCCTGCCGCCGCTGTCCGGCTTCCTCGGCAAATTCGCCATCCTGTCCCCCCTGCTGGCGACCGGACAGGACGTCCCGGTCACCACCTGGGTGCTGCTGGCGGCGCTGGTGCTGTCCGGACTGGCGACGGTCGTGGCGATGACGCGCGCCGGCATCGACGCCTTCTGGGCCTCGCCGGCCGGCGAGGTGCCGCGCGTGCGGGTGGCCGAGATCGCGCCGGTCATGCTGCTGCTCGCCCTCGGCGTCGCCCTCACGATCCAGGCCGGACCGGCGATGCGCTACATGACCGACACCGCGAATGCGCTGCATGCGCCGCGCGACTATGTCGGGGCCGTTCTGTCCACGTCCAGGGCGCCGGGAACGGCGGGAGGTGTCCGATGAGGCGGTGGCTGGCCTATCCGATGGTGACGGCGACCCTGCTGGGCGTCTGGCTGCTGCTGAACGAGAGCGTGGCGCCCGGCACGGTCATCCTGGGCGGTGTGCTGTCGCTGGGCACCGCGTTGACGCTGGGCACGCTCGACCTGCCGGGCGGCCGGTTCCGGCGCCCGCAGGCGGCGGTGTCGCTGCTGCTGGTGGTTCTGGCCGACATCGTGCGCTCGAACATCGCGGTCACCAGGATCATCCTGCGGCCGGGCCAGGGCGGGCGGGTCTCCGGCTTCGTGCGCATCCCGCTCGACCTCAGGGCGCCCTACGGGCTGGCGACGCTGGCCTGCATCATCACCGCCACCCCCGGCACGGTGTGGGTCGCCCATGACCGGACCCGCAACACCATCCTTCTCCACATCCTCGACCTCGTCGACGAGCGGGTGTGGATCGACACCATCAAGGGCAGGTACGAAAAACGGCTGATGGAGCTGTTCGAATGATCGTGAAGCTGCTGGTCTGGACGATCCTGCTGACCCAGATCCTGCTGGTGCTCGCCATGGCCTTCTCGGCGGTGCGCGTGCTGCGCGGCCCGCGCGCGCAGGACCGGGTGCTGGGGCTGGACACCCTCTACGTCACGGCGACCATGCTGCTGCTGACCTTCGGCATCCGCACCGGCAGCGTGCTGTATTTCGAGGCGGCGCTGATCATCGCATTGCTCGGTTTCGTCTCGACGGCGGCGCTGGCGAAGTTCCTCATGCGTGGAGAGGTGATCGAATGACCCATCTGGCCGAAATCCCGGCGTGGGCCGCGGTCCTGACCGCCCTGCTGCTGCTGACCGGCGCGGTGCTGACCCTGATCGGGACGGTCGGGCTGCTGCGGTTCGACAGCTTCTACCAGCGGGTCCACGCCCCGACGCTTGGCTCGACGCTGGGCATCGGCTGCGTCCTGCTCGCCTCGATGCTGTTCTTCTCGGTCCTGGAGACGCGGGCGATCCTGCACGAGGTGCTGATCACCGCGCTGATGGTCGTCACCACACCCATCACCCTGATGCTGCTGGCGCGCGCCGCACTCTACCGCGACCGCACCGAGGGCAGCGACGAGGTGCCGCCGCCGCCCTCCGACTGACCACTCCGACTGACGGCCCCGGCCCCGCTTGAAGAGCATCGCGGGCACAACCAGTTCGGTGCGCTGGGGTGGTCGGGCATCGGGACGCAGATGGCGGGCAATCGTCGGAACGCACAGGCGGAAAGCAGGGACGCCCTCGAGGGGATCCTTGAGGAGGCCCGCCGCATCGTCGCGGCCGGGGACGAGGCCGCGCTGGCGCCGTCGGCATCGCTGGCGGATCTGGCGGACGCGCTCGCCGACCGCTTCGACGAAACCTATACCGCCGAACGGATCCTCGGCATGCTCGCCCCGGCCCGCCGGCACACCCTGCAAGGCCGCCCCGCCGTGCCCGACGGGTCCGGCGGCTCCGAGGTCTGGCTGCCGGCCGATCTTCTCGACCGGCTGAAGGCCGTCGCCGACCATCCCGCGGACGCGATCCGCCTGCTGCTGGACAGCGGGCGCGGCCTGCCGGAACCGGGCAGCGAAGACCACTGCCGGCACCGCAACTGCTCCCCCCGGATCCCGCTGTCCGCCCCCGGCGGCTGGCTGTGCCAGACCTGCGGGCTAGCCGGGCAGGTCGACCTGCCGCCCAACCCGGTCGTCAGGGAGCGCCTGGCCGGCCAACGGGACCGCATCGCCGACCTGCATGCGCTCGCCGCCGGCCTCTACGAGAGCTGGGGGGCCGGCGAGCGGTTCACCGCGGCGGACGTCGCGGCGCAACGCCCGCCCGGCGGCCGGACCGACCGGGACCGCCTCAAACGCCAGCTTGCCGAGCTTGTCGAGGCCGGCCTCGTCGAGGAGGCTCCCGGCCCCCGCGGCGGCAGCGGCTACCGCACGCTCGAAGAACCGCCAGATTGGATCGCCAAGGCGATGGCCGAGCGACGCCGGCAACGGGACGCCGAGGCGCGGGTGCGCGACGAGCGTGCCTCGGCACTCCGCCGGGTGCTGGAGGACGGCCTGACCCACGTCACGGCCGGCGGGGAGGTGGTGGAGATCCTGCAGAACGACCGCGGGCTGGAACTCCGCTTCCCGGCGGCGCCGTCCTGGGAGCTGCGCGAGGAGATGAAGCGTCAGGGGCACTGCCGGTGGGATGCCCGCCGCCGCCGGTGGTGCCGCATGTCGCCGGTCGTCGCCGTCGAACCCTGGCTGGCGGCCGCGCTCGATGCCGGGGCGACGGTCGCCCCTCTCGGCACGGCCGATCCCGACGCCGAGGATTGGGAGTATGGCGACTGGCGGGAATGACGGCGCCCGCCGCCGCCGGTCGCCGGTGTCAGACGTCGACGTCGAGCGTGACCTTCACCGGATCGAGCACGACGAGCGTCTGGAAGCTGTTCACCAGCTCGTTGTCGGCGAACAGGCGGCGCGACAGGGCCTCGTAGCCCGCCATGTCGGGCGCCAGCAGGATCAGGATGAAGCTGGCCCTGCCGGTGACGAAGTAACATTGCTGCACTTCGGGCGCATCCCGGAACATCCGCTTGGCCGCATCGACGACGGGGGAGCGGTCGTTGACCGTCTGGACCTCCACCACCACCGTCACGCCCTGGCCGACGGCCACCGGATCGATGACCGCCACGTTCCGCCGGATGACGCCGTTCGCCTCCATCCTGGCGATGCGACGCTGGACGGCGGGTGCGGAGAGATGGACCGCCTCGCCGATGACGCGCTGCGGCGTGCCGTTGTCCTTCTGCAGGAGGCGCAGGATCGCGCGGTCCTGGTCGTCGAGCTGGTCCGGCGATGGAGCGGTTCTTGATCGCATCGGCGTTTTCACGCAAGAATGGTGCAAAGGATGACCGAAACTTAAGCGCTCCGCACGGCCCGGTCACATTATCTTTGCGCCTCTACGCTTCCAGGGGCCGGGACGGCCCAAAGCCGGAGCCAGCGCGTGGCGAACACATCCATCAAGCCCCCCTCCCCCGCCGTGCCGGAGTCCGCGGCGCTGCCGCTGCTGCTCCTGCTGGCCTCGCTGTTGTCGCAATATGTCGGGGCGGCGTCGGCGAAGTCGCTGTTCCCATTGATCGGGGCGGAGGGGGTCACGGCCCTGCGGGTCGGCCTGTCGGCCCTGATGCTGGCGGCGATCTGGCGGCCATGGCGCAACCGGCCCGGACGCGGGGACCTGCGCAACCTGCTGGTCTACGGCACGACGCTTGGGGCGATGAACCTGTCCATCTACCGGGCAATGGAACTGATTCCGATCGGGATCGCCATCGCCATCGAGGTGACGGGACCGCTGGCGGTGGCGCTGCTTGGCTCCCGCCGGCTGAAGGATTTTTTGTGGATCGCCTGCGCCGCCGCCGGGCTGGCCCTGCTGTTGCCGGTGAAGGCCGCCGGTGCGCCGCTCGACCCGGTGGGGGTGGCGTATGCCGGGGCGGCGGCGCTGTGCTGGGCGCTCTACATCGTGTTCGGGAAGCGCGCCTCCTCGCTGCCCGGCGGGCAGGCGGTGGCCTGGGGCATGCTGGTCGCCGCCACCTTCACGGTCCCGCTGGGGGTCGCGCATGCGGGCGGGGCGCTGCTGGCGACCGGCGTGCTGCTCAGCGGATTTGCGGTCGCAGCCCTGTCGAGCATGCTGCCCTATTCGCTGGAGATGGTGGCGCTCCGCCGCCTGCCCGGCCATGTGTTCGGCCTCGCCGTCAGCGCCTCGCCCGCCGTCGCCGCGCTGATCGGCTTCGCCATGCTGGGCGAGCGGCTGGGCTGGGTCCAGTGGGCGGCCATCGGGCTCATCGTCTGCGCCTCGGCAGGCAGCGCGCTGGGCAAGGCCGGCGGCGCCGGCAAGGCATGATGCGGCGGGCCGCGGCGGCACCTTCCCACCATCGCCTCAGCAGGCCCGGCCATCCTGCACCAGCGCCGCAAGCCGCCGCAGTCCCGGCTCGATCCGGTGGGTCGCGATCGAGGTGAAGCCGAGACGGAAGTGGCGCTGCCCCTCGGCCGGGTCGAGGAAGAAGATGTCGCCGGCCTCGACCAGCACCCCCTGCGCACGCGCGGCGTGGACGAGCTCGCGGCTGTCGAGGCCGGGCGGCCCCTCGATCCAGAAGCTCTTGGCGCCGAAATCGCGGCGGAACCGGCAGCCGGGCAGCAGCTCCGGCAGCAGGTCGGCGATCAGCCCGGCCCGCTCCTGCAGGACGGTGGCGGTGCGGCGCAGATGCTGGCGGTAATGGCCCAGCTGGATGAAGGTGGCGAGGCTGCGCTGGTTGTTGGTCGGCGGGTGGCGCAGCATCAGGCGACGCAGGACGCGCAGCTCGTCGATCACCGGCTTGGGCGCCACGACGTAGCCGATGCGCAGGCCGGGCGCCAGGATCTTGGAGAAGCTGCCGGTGTAGATCACGCAATCCGCCCGGTCGAGGCTCTTCAGACAGGGCAGGTCGGCGTCGCCCTCCACCGACAGGTCTGATTCGTAATCGTCCTCGACCAGCACGACGCCGTGGCGGGACGCGGCCTCCAGCAGCTCGCGCCGCCGGCCGATCGGCATGACGGCGGTGGTCGGGCATTGGTGGCCGACCGTGACGAAGGCGACCCGCCGGCCGGCGAACACCGCGTCCGGCACCACGCCATGACGGTCGCAGGTCAGCGCCCGCATGTCCGTGGTCGCCATGCCGACCATGTGGCGCATGTCGGGATAGCCCGGATTCTCGATGCCGACCGGGGTGTCGCGCCCGACCAGCAGCTGGACCAGCATCGACAGCGCATGCTGCGAGCCGATGGTGACGATGATCTCCCCCGGACCGGCGAAGATGCCGCGCCGGGGTAGGACCTTGTGGCGCAGCTGCTCCAGCAGGTCGGGATCGTCGTCGTCGATCATGTCGCGCGCCCAGCGGGTGATCTCCTGCACGCTGGAGGCGGCCTTCACGCTCTCCCGCCATGGGTTGGTCGGGAACAGGCTGGGGTCGAACTGCCCGAACAGGAAAGGATAGGGATAATCCATCCAGTCGCGCGGCTTGGTGATCTGCGGCATCAGCGACGGGCGGATGGCGAAGCGCGCTGCCCAGCCGCAAGCCTTCCCGTCCCTGGCCTTTTCCGCCGGTCTGTCCTGGGACGACGCCACGTAGACGCCGCTGCGCTCGCGCGAGACGAGGAAGCCGTCGTCGATCAGCAGCTGATAGGCCGCGTTGACGGTGTTGCGCGAGATGCCCAGCGCCTCGGAAAGGCTGCGGCTGGACGGCACCCGCGTATCGGGGACCAGCATGCCGGTCTCGATGGCCTCGGCGATGATGCCGCGAACCCGCAGGCTGAGCCCCTGGTGGTCGCGCTCCATGCCGCCGAAGAGGAGCCGCCAGGCGGTGTCGATCTGCATGGTGCCAGCCGTCCTTCATCATGGGCTTCCTGCCGGGGTATGCGAAAGCAAGAAGGGTGCCGGCCGGCGCAGGGCTGGATCCGGGCCGCCATCGCCGCTGCGGCGTCCATCCGACGGGCGTTTGCCCAATCGGACGGCACATGGCGCAGGATATGGCAGCGGATTGGGCGCCGGAATGGCGCAGGACCAGCCGGCTCCGCAAAGCGGGAGGATCTGGACCTTTCGGCAGGGGGATCGCTGGGTCCTAATGGCCGCATCGGAACGAACGGCCTCGACGGAGCCCACCGCCATGACCTTCAGCAAGAGCTTGCTCGCCACCGCTTTCATCGCTTTCGGCGCGCTGATCGGGGCCTCCGCCCCGGCCGTGGCCGCGGAGAAGACCGTCACCTTCGCCTATCAGGACATGATGACCCCCATCCGCGTGCTGATGGAAAGCGGGGAGCTGGAGAAGAAGACCGGCTACACGGTGAAGTGGGTCAAGTTCGGCGGCGGCGGCGACGTCATCCGCGCCATGTCGTCGGGCAACGTGGATGTGGGCGAGGCCGGGTCCTCCCCCATCGCCGCCGCCGCGTCGCAGGGGCTGCCGATCTCGCTGTTCTGGATCCTCGACGACATCGCCAACGCCGAGCAGCTGGTCGTCCGCAACGGCAGCGGCATCAAGTCCATCGCCGACCTGAAGGGCAAGACGGTCGCCGTGCCCTTCGTCTCGACCTCGCACTACCAGCTGATGTACGCGCTGCAGGAGGCCGGGCTGTCGGGCAAGGACGTCAAGCTGCTGAACATGCGCCCGCCGGAGATCGCCGCCGCCTGGGAACGCGGCGACATCGACGCGACCTTCATCTGGGCGCCGGTGCTGACCGCCGCCAAGAAGAACGGCACCGTCATCGCCAGCGCCGGCGATTTCGCCAAGAAGGGCAAGGCGACCTTCGACGGCATCGTCGCGACCAAGTCCTTCATGGCCGCCAACCCCGACTTCATGACCGGCTTCGTCAAGCTGCTGGCCGCCGCCGACGCCGACTACGCGAAGACCGGCGCCTCCTGGACCGCGGCGTCGCCGCAGGTGGCCGCCGTCGCCAAATGGACCGGCGCCGCCCCGGCCGACGTGCCGGAGGGGCTGGCGGCCTACCGCTTCCCGACGCTGGAGGAGCAGGCGTCCAAGGAGTGGCTGGGCGGCGGTGCCGCCGAGGCGCTGAAATCGACCGCCGAGTTCCTGAAGAGCCAGGGCCGCGTCACCGAGCTGGCCCCCGACTACAGCCAGTTCGTGACCGCCGACGTGGTCAAGGCGGCGGCCAAGTAACGGCGGCCCAGCAACGGGGGCGGCCCCCCGACGGGCCCGCCCTTCGGATCCTCTCACATCGGGAAGCCCGGCATGCTCGAAGTCCGCAATGTCAGCGTCCAGTATGGCGGCGGCGAAAGCGGCACCGTCGCCCTCTCCTGGGTCAACCTGACCATCGAACCGGGAGAATTCGTGGTGGCGCTCGGCGCGTCGGGCTGCGGCAAGACGACCCTGCTGTCCTGCATCGCCGGATTCCTGCCGCCGACGGACGGGGACATCCTGCTCGACGGCAAGCCGGTCGCCGGGCCGGGGGCGGATCGCGGCGTGGTGTTCCAGCGCCACGCCCTGATGCCCTGGCTGAGCGTGGCCGACAATGTCGCCTTCGGCCTGAAGATGCAGGGCATGGCCAAGGCCGAGCGGACGCGGCGCGCCCGCAGCATGCTGGAGCTGGTCGGGCTGGACGCCTTCGCCGACAAGAGGATCTACGAGCTGTCGGGCGGCATGCAGCAGCGCGTCGGCATCGCCCGCGCGCTGGCCGCCGACCCGCGCATGCTGCTGATGGACGAACCGCTGGGCGCGCTCGACGCCTTCACCCGCGAACAGATCCAGGAGCTGATCCTGCGGGTGTGGGCCGAGACGCGGAAGATGGCCTTCTTCATCACCCACGAGGTCGAGGAGGCGATCTTCCTCGCCACCAAGCTGATCATCATGACCCCGCGCCCCGGCCGGATCGCCCAGGAAATCCCGCTGGACTTCAGCCGGCGCTTCCTGGCCGGGCAGGATGCGCGGTCGGTCAAATCCTCCCCCGACTTCATCGCCATGCGCGAACGGGTGCTGGGCTTCATCCACGACCGCAACGACGCCGTTACAGGAGAGGCCGCATGAAGCCGACCGCCACGGAACGGGCCAAGACGGCCGACAGCCTCGCGGGGGTTCCGACCGGGCTGGTGCCGCTCGGCCGGCTGCGCCGCCGCATGCAGGGCTTCCGGTCGCAGCCGGCGCTGATCAGCCTCGCGGCCATCCTGGCGGCGCTGGCGCTGTGGGCGGCGCTGACCGGCCAAGGGGTGGTGAAGCCGCTGTTCCTGCCCAAGATCGGCACGGTGTTCCAGGCCTTCCTCGACGCGGTGGACGGGCGGATCGACGGCGCGCCGCTGACCGAGCATATCGCCGTGAGCCTGCTGCGCGTCGTCGGCGCCTTCCTGCTCGCCGCGCTGATCGGCATCCCGGTCGGGCTCGCCACGGGGCTCAGCACCAGCCTGCGCGCAGCGCTCGATCCCTTCATCGAATTCTACCGGCCGCTGCCGCCGCTGGCCTATCTGCCGCTGGTCATCATCTGGTTCGGCATCGGCGAGACGTCGAAGGTGCTGCTGATCTTCTTCGCCTGCTTCGCACCGGTGGCGCTGGCCGCCCGGGCCGGCGTGTCGGCGGCGGCGGCCGATCAGGTCAACGCCGCCCGGGCGCTCGGCGCCAGCCGCTGGCAGGTGGTGGTCCATGTGGTGCTGCCGGCGGCCCTGCCCGACATCCTCGTCGGCCTGCGCATCGGCATGGGGGTGGGCTGGACGACGCTGGTCGCCGCCGAGATGGTCGCCGCCTCCACCGGCATCGGCCAGATGGTGCTGAACGCCTCCAACTTCCTGCGCACCGACATCGTGCTGATGGGAATCTTCGTGATCGGCTTCTTCGCCACGCTGTTCGAATTCGGCATGCGCTGGCTGGAACGCCGTCTGGTGCCCTGGAAGGGCAAGGTCTGAAATCGTCGCCCTGGAAGGGCAAGGTCTGAGGGTTTCTCCAGGAAGGTCATGTCCGCCATGTCGATGCTCCTCTTCGGGGGCGTGACCTTCCTCGCCGCGGCCTTCCGCGGGGTGACGGGGTTCGGCTACGCCCTGATCGCGGCGCTGGGGCTGCTGTTCCTGCCCTCCCCCGCCGCCGGTGTCCCCTTCATCCTGGTCAGCGACCTGCTGCTGACCTGTTTCCTGCTGCTGGACCGCGAACAGGCGGCGGTGGATTGGGCGGTGGCGCGGCTCCTGCTGGCGATGGGCTTCGCCGGGGCGCTGTGCGGCAGCGTGGTCGCCGCCAGCCTCGACGACGGCACCTCGCGGGTGCTGGTCGCGGTCACGGTCTTCGGCGCCGCCTGCGTCGCCCTGGTGCGGGAGCCGCCGCCCTGGCTGCGGCACCGGGCCATCGGGGCGGGCATCGCCTTCGTCGTCGGCGTCCTGCTGGCCGCCTTCGCCGTCGGCGGGCCGCTGATCGCCGCATGGCTGCTGGCCGGCGGCCGCGACCGGCGGACCATCAAGGGCACGCTGGCGGTGTTCTTCGGCGCGGTCGACGCGCTGAGCCTCGCCGGCCGTGCTATGGTCGGGGCCATCGACCCCGGCGTCGTCGGCCTCTTGGCGGCCTTCACGGCCCCCACCCTCGCCGGCTTCCTTGCCGGCCGCCTGCTGGCCGCGCGGCTCAGCTTCGACGGCTGGCGGCGGCTGGCGTCCGGGGGCCTGGTCGCCGTCGCGGTGGCGGGACTCGTCCAGACCGTCTACACGCTGGGCCGCAGCTTCAATCCGTCGTGAGGAAAGAGAACACCATGTCGAACATCGCCCCCAAGACGGCCGCCAAGACGGCTATCGTCACCGGCGCCACCTCCGGCTTCGGCGACGCCATCGCCCGGCGGCTGGCCGCGGAGGGCTGGCGCATCGTCGCCACCGGCCGGCGCCGCGACCGGCTCGACGCCCTGGTCGAATCGCTGGGCGGGCCGTCGGTGGCCCACCCGCTCTGCTTCGACATCCGCGACGAGGCGGCGACGCGCGACGCGCTGGCCTCGCTGCCGGAGAAGTTCAGCGGCATCTCCGTCCTGGTCAACAATGCCGGGCTGGCGCTGGGCACCGGGCCGGCGCAGGACTGCGACCTGGAGCAGTGGCGGGCGATGATCGACACCAACGTCACCGGGCTGGTGACGATCACCCGGCTTCTGCTGGACCGGCTGATCGCGCAGCGCGGGCTGATCGTCAACCTCGCCTCGGTCGCCTCCAACTGGCCCTATCCGGGCGGCAACGTCTATGGCGGCACCAAGGCCTTCGTGCAGCAGTTCTCGCTCGGGCTGCGCTGCGACCTCTCGGCACAGGGCGTGCGCGTGACCTCGATCGAGCCGGGTTTGTCGGAAAGCGAATTCACCCTGGTGCGCACCGGCGGCGACAAGGCCGCCTATGACGCGCTCTATGCCGGCGCCAACCCGCTCCAGCCCGAGGACATCGCCGAGACGGTGCGCTGGGTGGTGTCGCTGCCGCCGCACGTCAACATCAACAGCGTCGAGATCATGCCGGTCAGCCAGTCCTGGGCGCCGTTCAGGATCCACCGCGAAACGCCTGCCTAAGGCGGCAGGCCCCCTTCCCACCCGGGGCCCCGCCCCGGGCCCCACCCGAGGAGATGACCGATGGATGACGTCCTTCGGAACGACCTGTCACGCGTCAACGACATCCGCCACGTCATCGAGGCCGACCGCGCCCATGTCTGGCACCATCTGACCCAGCACAAGGGCTTCGAGACCAGCGATCCCCGCATCTTCGTCGAAGGCAAGGGGATGCGGGTGTGGGACGCCGCCGGGCGGGAGTATCTGGACGCGGTGTCGGGCGGGGTGTGGACGGTCAATGTCGGCTATGGCCGGACCAGCATCGCCGACGCGGTGCGCGACCAGCTGGTCAAGCTGAACTATTTCGCCAACTCCGCCGGTTCGGTCGCCGGCGCCCGCTTCGCCGAGAAGCTGATCTCCAAGATGCCGGGGATGAGCCGCATCTATTATTCCAACTCCGGATCCGAGGCGAACGAGAAGGTGTTCAAGATGGTGCGCCAGATCGCGCACCGGCACCATGGCGGCGCCAAGTCCAAGATCCTCTACCGCGAGCGCGATTATCACGGCACCACGCTCGGCACGCTGGCGGCGGCCGGGCAGGCGCAGCGCCGCGCCCAGTTCGGCCCCTTCCCCGACGGCTTCGTCGAGGTGCCGCACTGCCTGGAATACCGCAGCCAGTACGGCACGGTGGAGAATTACGGCGAGCTGGCCGCCGACGCGATCGAGGCGGTCATCCTGCGCGAGGGGCCGGACAGCGTCGGCGCGCTGTGCCTGGAGCCGATCACCGCCGGCGGCGGCGTCATCACCCCGCCCAAGGGCTATTGGGAGCGTGTGCAGGACATCTGCCGGCGCCACGAGGTGCTGCTGCACATCGACGAGGTGGTCTGCGGCGTCGGGCGCACCGGCGAGTGGTTCGGCTACCAGCATTACGGCGTGCAGCCCGACTTCGTCACCATGGCGAAGGGGGTGGCGTCGGGCTATGCCGCCATCTCCTGCACCGCAACGACCGAGCGGATCTTCGAGCTGTTCAAGGACGACCCGGCCGACCCGATGTCGTTCTTCCGCGACATCTCGACCTTCGGCGGCTGCACCGCCGGCCCGGCCGCCGGGCTGGAGAACATCCGAATCATCGAGGACGAGGGGCTGCTCGCCAACACCAGGGCGATGGGCGAGCGGCTGCTCTCCGGCCTGTGGGAGCTGGCGGAGCGTCACCGCGCCGTCGGCGACGTCCGCGGCAAGGGGCTGTTCTGCGGCGTGGAGCTGGTGCAGGACCGCGCCAGCAAGGAGGCGGCCGACGAGAAGCTGGTGCAGGCGGTGGTCGCCGACTGCATGGCGAACGGCGTCATCATCGGCGCCACCAACCGCTCGCTGCCGGGGCTGAACAACACGCTGTGCCTCAGCCCGGCGCTGATCGCCACCGCCGACGACATCGACCGCATCGTCCTGGCCATCGACGGCGCGCTGACCCGCGTCTTCCACTGAGAGTATCGAGCATAAAGCCTGACAGATCAGGCTTTATGCTCGCCCTCAAACGGCGGGCGCGGCCGTCCGGCCGCTTGCCTTCGCAGGCATGTGCCTGCGGGGCCGCGGTCGCGGCCCTTACCGTCGAGCCGCCGTCCGGCTTCACCCGCCGGCCGTCACCGCCCCGAAGGTTGGGTTCCCAGCCGCGGGGCGGGGGTGGGCGTGCCGCAGGGGGTGCCCGAGAAGCCGACCGGCGGGCGGACGCCGACGATCTCCCCCTCGCTCGGGTGGTGCATCGCCTGGAAGAAGCCCACCGCCGTCAGGTGTTCGTCCTCCATCAGGTCGTCGATGGAATTGACCGGCGCGCAGGGAACGTCGAGGCGGCGCAGCAGCGCCAGCCAGTTGGCGCTGCTGTCGGCCGGCAGGATGTCCGCAAGCCGCTCGTAGAGCGTGCCGATCATCGCCGCACGGGCGGCGTCGGACCCGAGCGCCGGGTCGGACGCCCAGTCCTGCCGGCCGACCGCCGTGAAGACGGCGCGCCAGTGGGCGGCGGTGTAGGGCATGGCGCAGACGTGGCCGTCCTTCGTGCGGTAGGGCCGCCGGTGCTCCGCCAGGACGCGGTTGTATCCGCTGGGCCCCAGCGGGGGACGGAAGGTCCGGCCGCCCAGATGTTCCACAGCCAGGAAGGACACCATCACCTCGAACATCGGAACCTCGACGGCCTGCCCGACGCCCGATGCCGCGCGGGCCAGCAGCGCCGCATTGATCGCCGCCGCCGCATGCAGGCCGGTGACCTTGTCGGCCACGATGGTCGGCGCGTAGCCGGGTTCGCCTCCCGTCCTGGCGGCGAGTTCGGCCCATCCCGCCTCCGCCTGGATGACGTCGTCGTAGGCCGGCCGGTCGCGGTAGGGGCCGTCCTGCCCATAGCCGACGATGGAGCAATGGACCAGCCGCGGATTGCGCACCCGGACGGTTTCGTAATCGAGCCCGAGGCGCCCGATGGCGGCCGGCCGCATGTTGTGCAGCAGCACGTCCGCCCCGTCGAGCAGGGCGAGGAGTTCGCCGCGCTGCCGCTGGTCCTTCAGGTCAAGGACGAGGCTTTCCTTGTTGCGGTTGCAGTTGAGGAAGGCGGCCCCCATCCCCGGCGACCGGGCGGGTCCGGGCGCGCGCATGATGTCGCCGGCCGGCGGCTCGACCTTGACGACCCGCGCCCCGAAATCCCCCAGCATCTGGCTTGCATATGGTCCGGCGATCACGGTGCTGAGGTCGATCACCGTGATGCCGTCGAGCGGCCCTGCCATGCTGCGCCTTCCTCTTCCCGTCGATTGTCGCCGTCAGCGCGCGGTGAAGCCGCCGTCGACCGGCAACGCCACGCCGGTCACGAAGGAGGCGTCGTCCGACGCGAGCCAGAGCACCGCATGGGCGGCTTCCTCCGCCTTGCACAGCCGCCCCATCGGCACGGCGGCGAGCATCCGTTCCTGGTTGGCGGCGGCCTCGCGCGGGTCGCCCGACCGGCCGGTGAAGCCGAGCTTCATCGGCGTGTCGGCCAGGCCGGGACAGACCACGTTGACCCGCACATTGTCGGCGGCGAAGCGCTGGGCCAGCGACTTGGTCAGCCCGACCACGGCGAATTTCGCCGCCGAATAGACCGGGCTGAACATCGAGCCGACGAGGCCCGATACCGACGCGGTGAAGACGACCGAGCCGCCGCCGCGCTTGCGCATGTGGCCGATGATCTCGCCGGCGGCCAGGGTGGCGGAGGTGATGTTGAGGGAGATCGCATGGTCGTAGGCCGCCATGTCCAGATTCTCGACCCCGGCCGGGCCGGGCGTTCCGGCATGGGCCCACAGGATGTCGACGCCGCCCAGCCGGTCCACCGCCTCGGCGATGGAGCGGCGGACCTCGTCGCCGCGGGACAGGTCGGCCTGGACGGTTTCGATCTCGTGGCCCTTGGCCCGCATCTCGGCGGCGAGGGCGGCCAGCGCGTCGGCATCGATGTCGATGGCGGCGACCCGCGCGCCTTCGCGCAGGAACAGCTCCACGCCGGCGCGGCCCATGCCGGAGGCGGCGGCCGTCACCACGGCGAGCTTGTTGGCAAGACGCATGTTCGGTTCTCTCTTGTCGGGCGATGGAGGATCAGACGGCGTAGGCGTCGGCGAAGCGGCCGGTGGTGCTGATCACCGTGGTCCGCGTTTCCAGGTAGGACTCGAGCGCCTCGATCCCGTTCTCCCGGCCCCAGCCGCTCGCCTTGAAGCCGCCATAGGGGGTGGACCAGCGGATGAAGCGGTAGGTGTTCACCCACACCATGCCGGCCCGGATGCGGTTCGCCACGCGGTGGGCGCGGCCGACGTCGCCGGTCCACAGCCCGGCGGTCAGGCCGTAGCTGGTGTCGTTGGCAATCGCCACCGCCTCCTCCTCGTCATCGAAGGGGATCAGCGCCGCCACCGGGCCGAAGATCTCCTCGCGGGCGATGCGCATGGCATTCGACACCCCGGCGAAGACGGTCGGCTCGACGAAATAGCCGCCGTCGAGCCCCGCACCGCCCAGGCGATTGCCGCCCGCCACCAGCTCGGCACCCTCGTTGCGGCCGATGTCGATGTAGGACAGGGTCTTGGCGAGCTGTTCGGCATGGGCCTGCGGCCCCATATGGGTCGCCTCGTCCAGCGGCTGCCCGACCCGCACCCGGGCCGCCCGCCGGGCGAACTCCTCGACCACCCGGTCATAGACCGGCCGCTGCACCAGCACGCGGGAGCCCAGCGCGCAGCTCTGGCCGCACAGAGTCCAGGCCGAATTGGTGGCGGCGTTCAGCGCCTGCTCCAGGTCGGCGTCGGCGAACAGGATGTGCGGGGATTTGCCGCCAAGCTCGAAGGTGAAGCGCTTCATCGTCTCGGCGCCGGTGCGCAGGATCGCCTTGGCGGTGGCGCCCTCGCCGGTGAAGGCGATCTTGTCGACGCCGGGATGGGCGACGAGATACTCGCCGGCCCCGTCCTTGCCGTAGCCGGGAACGATGTTGACGACGCCGGGCGGGAAGCCGGCCTCCTCGAACAGCCGGCCCAGTTCCAGCGAGGTGACCGGGGTGTGTTCGGCCGGCTTCAGCACCACCGTGCAGCCGGCGGCCAGCGCCGGGCCGAGCTTCCAGGCGGCGGCCATCAGCGGCACGTTCCAGGGCGTGATGGCGCCCACCACCCCGACCGGGACGCGGCTGGTGAAGGCATGCACGCTGTCGTCGAAGGGGATGGTGCGGCCGGATGCCTTGTCGGCCAGCGAGGCCCACCAATGGTAGCCGTTGGAATGGCCGCCGACGTCGAGCAGGGATTCGCGCAGCGCCCGGCCGGAATCGCGGGTCTCCAGCGTGGCGAGCGTCCGCGCGCGTTCCTTGTAGAGATCGGCGAAACGGCGCATCAGGGCGGCGCGCTCATGGCCCGGCATGCGGCCCCAGGGACCGTCGAGGGCATCGCGGGCGGCGGCGACCGCCTTGTCGATGTCGCGCCTGCCGCCATAGGCGACCACGGCCCAGGGACGGCCGACGGACGGGTCGATGCTCTCCATCAGCCCGCCATCCTCCGGCGCGACCCAGGCGCCGCCGATGAAGAGACGCTCGTACCGGGCCATGCTGCCGGCGGGGGTGCCGGCTTGCGGCAAAGCCGTGCCGTGGGCGGAGGAACTCATGGTTCCGCCTCCTTCATGGTGATGTCGATGAATGGGATTGGGATGGATGAAGCGGGCCGGGCTCGCGTCATCTCCGGATCACTGGCCCCGGCTCACTTGACCAGGGGGCACTCGCTGCCCTTCAGCGGCCGGAAGGCATTCTCGGCCGGGATGGTGGCCAGGATCTTGTAATAGTCGTACGGACCCTTGGACTCGGCCGGCTTCTTGACCTGGACCAGCATCATCGGGTGGATGACCCGGCCATCCTCGCGCAGGGAGGTCTTGCCGAACAGGGGATCGTCGAAGCTGCCGGCCTCCCGCATCGCCTTGACGACCGCCGCCCCGTCCTTGGGCGATCCCACCTTGGCCACCGCCTTCAGATAGGCCAGCGAGGCCGAATAGGCGCCGGCCTGGTTCATGGTCGGGTAACGGCCGCCGTTGCGCTCGGCGAAGCGCTTGCCGAAGGCGCGGGTCTGCTCGTTCTGGTCCCAGTAGAAGCCGGTGGTGAGCTGGAGCCCCTGCGCGGTCTGCAGGCCCAGCGAGTGGATGTCCGAAATGAACAGCAGCATGCCCGCCAGCGACTGGCCGCCGTCGACCAGACCGAACTCGGCGGCCTGCTTGATCGCGGTGATGGTGTCGCCGCCCGCATTGGCGAGCGCGACCACCTTGGCGCCCGACCCCTGCGCCTGCAGGAGGTAGGAGGAGAAATCCTTGGTGTCGGTCGGGTGGCGGACCGCGCCGACGACCTTGCCGCCTTCGGCGTTAATGACCGCGGTGGCGTCGCGTTCCAGCGAATGGCCGAGCGCGAAATCGACCGTCAGGAAGAACCAGGACTTGCCGCCCGCCTTGGCGATGGCGTCGGCGGTGCCGTGGGCGAGCGCCCAGGTGTCGTAGGTCCAATGCACGGAATTGGGCGTGCAGGCCTTGCCGGTGAGCTCCGAGGTGCCGGAGGCCGTGAACAGCGCGACCTTGTTCTTTTCCTTCACCAGCGGCGCCACCGCCAGCGAGATGGCGCTGGTCGGCAGATCGACCAGCACGTCGACGCCTTCGGAATCGAACCATTTGCGGGCGATGCCGCTGGAGATGTCCGGCTTGTTCTGCGCGTCGGCCGAGACGACGTCGATCTTGAGGGCGTCGCTGCCCGGCAGCTTCCTGAAATCCTCCACCGCCATCAGGGTCGCTTCGAGCGCACCCTTGCCGCCGATGTCGGAGAAGATCCCGGACATGTCGGCGAGGACGCCGAGCTTGACGGGAACCTGCGCGGCGGCCGAGGAACCGGCACCGAGGAATGCGGATAGTGCGAGAGCCAGCGCGGCTCCGCGCCGTGATGACGACATCGGTTTTCCTCCCATTTCGGCTGTTGCCATTCGCTTCGTTGGCTTCGGACGCTTCCGGTCTTTTGGCCGGTTGGGGCCGGCGCTTCCTGCCGGCGGTTCAGGCTGTCCGATGGCGATAAAATTCTTGTATGTGAATTTTTTATCCCTGTAAAGGAATTTTGCCTGATTGCTTGGTGGGCCGACAGAGTGTTTCGGCAGCAATCAAATTTACGGGAATCAGCCAGCTATGGCCGTTCCCTGCCAAGCATCCCCGCCCGGAAACGGGGGTTCCGGCATCGTCGGCCGGCCTGCTGGAAATCCATGGCAAGCAGTGATCAATTCACGTATAGGAATCAGAGGTTCATCTTGGATGCGGCGGATCGGGATGGCGAGAAAGCGGCTCCGGGCCTTTCAACGGCCATGGGCCGTGTTGCCCCGACCGGACCACATCCGCAGGCATCGCAGGATAGAATGCACGTCAAACAGGCTGCCAACGTCTTGGAACTGCTGGAGTATTTTTCCCAGCGCAAACGGCCGGCGACGCTTGCCGAGATTTCCGACGATCTCGGCTGGCCGCGGTCGAGCACCTTCAATCTGGTCGGGACGCTCGCCGACAAGGGGTTCCTCTACGAACCGCGCATCCGTGGCGGCTATTATCCGACGCCGCGCTGGCTGACGCTGGCCCAGGCCGTCGCCGACGCGGAACCGCTGCCGGAAGCGGTCCTGCTCCTGGCCTCCGAGATCGCCGAGGAAAGCGGGGAGACGACCGTGGTCGCCGCTCCGGCGGGGGCCCACGCGATCTTCATCCATGTCGAGGTGTCCAAGCACGCGATCCGCTACTTCACCCAGGTCGGGGACCGCATCCCGCTCTATGCCAGTTCGGTCGGCCGCGCCATCCTCGCCCAGTACGATGCGGAGGAACGGCAGGCGCTCTACCGCCGCATGCAGTTCGAGCGCTTCTCGGACACGACGCTCACCAGCATCGACGCGCTGGAAGCGGAGCTTCGCCGCGCGGCGGAGCGCGGCTACCACCAGAGCAACGCCGAATTCCAGCCGGATCTGGCGGGCGTGTCGCTGCCGTTGCCGGTCGGCCCCCGCCGGCTTTCCATCGTGGTCGCCGGTCCGGTGTCGCGCTGCCTCGGCCGCCGGCCGCAACTGGCCGACATCATCCGGCGTGGTATCCGCCGCTTCGACGACACGCTGACCCCGGCGGTGCCGGCCGTGCGGGGCGACTGACGGGCACCGCCGCCCGGAGCCGTCAAAAATGACGGCCGGCATGGCCGAACCACGATCGGTTCGGCCATGCCGGCCGGTTTCAGGGATCATTCAGGACTGAGGCGGTCGCCGGATCAGAGACCCCAGGCACCGCTTTCGGCGGCGTCGACAACCTGGAGGTTGTTTTCCACCCCCTTCACGCCGGGAACACCCTCGGCGGCGACCCGCACCGCGTCACGCTGGGACCCGCTGCTGACGAAGCCCCAGAGATGGACCACGCCGTTGCGGACGACGATGGCGTCGTGCGACCGCGCTTCCCAGTCCAGTTCCTTCACCGCCGCAGTCACGCGCTCCTTCAGCGCCCGGTCGTCCGGCGCCGCCGCCGTCGTTTCCGGCAGGACGCTGGCCAGCGCACGCAGCAGGTTCGCCCGGCTGATGATGCCGACCAGGGTGCCCCGCTCGACCACCGGCACGCGCTTGATCCGGTGCGTCTCCATCAGGCGCACCACCTCCTCGGGCGACGCGTTCCCGTCGACGCTGGTGACATGGCTGGTCATCACGTCCGCCACCTTCCGGGCATGGGACTTGATGAAATCCTCCGCCGGGAGGGTGCCGCCGGACATCATGCCGAGCCACCAGGAGCGATGGCGCTGCGTTCCCAGCTCGACCCGGCGCAGCAGGTCGCCCTCGCTGATGATGCCGACCACATCGCCCGCGGCGTTCACCACCGGCATGCCGCTGATATGGTTCTCCAGCATCTTCCTGGCCGCATCGGCCACAGTCTCGTCGACGCCGATGGTGATGACCCGCGGCGTCATCAGATCGATAGCCTTCATGGTTTCGCTCCCTTCGTTGTCGTTCACCGCTGGAATATTGGGAGAGCGGCAAATGAAGACGATTGATCTGGAGCAATTCGGCGCCCGGCTTTTCGCATCGTGGAAAATGCCGGCAGGAATTCCTTTGTGCCCGCAAAGCCGGGACTTCCTGGGCGCGCGATATCAGTCGCCGGGTCAGTCGCCGGCCTGGGCCACCTGCGTCTCGCTCTCCACCGTCCTGGCCGGCGGGTGGCGGTAGAAGGCATGGTCGCCGATGGAGGCCGTGCGCAGCCGCGCCTCCGCCCAGTCGGGCTTCTTCCTCCCGAGATGGGCCTGCGCCGACGGGCTGTAGAACAGCGAGGCGCGCGCCGTCGGGTCCGGCATCTCGTCGTCGTTCAGGTTCCAGGCGAGGCCGCGTGCGACCCGCAGCGCCTCCCGGTCGGGAGCAAGGCGAGGCTTCGGCCAGGATGGCATGCCGCCCGCCCGGATGACGCCCGCCTGCCGGCGCACGTCGGCCAGCAGCCGGCGCGCCTCGGCACGGCGTCCGGCCGCGTCGTCCCGCGGCCCATGCGCCTTGTCATGCACCTTGTCCCGCGCCTTCACGGCCTTCGCCTGCTTCTGCCGCGTCTTCGGCGCCACGGGTTCGGCCGCGAAGGGCTCGAACTGGCCGGAAGCAACGACGACGCGGCAGGGCAGCGACGGTTGCGCCGCCGAGGCGGCACGGTTGGCGACCACCCACATGACGGCGGCCATCGCATCGGCCCCCTCCCCGCGCGACTCGGCCCAGCCGGCCAGGGCGAGGCACCGGCGCTCGCGCTCGGCCTCCCAGGCGGTCAGCATGAAGACGGCGGCGCCGATGACGACCGGCTGGCGTGCTCCGCCACGCTTGGGCAGGGAGCGCTTCGCATCGCCGACGAAGCCGGCGCAACCGCCGTCGCCGGGATGGCAGAGAGTGGCGCCCATGCCCGGACCAGGGTCAGGACCAGCCCCCTGCGCGCCCGCAGCGGCCGGGACCGTGACGACGGCAAGCGCCAGCACAAGGAGAAGGAGTCGCATCCCGGTCACTCCGTCCGAGGGGAAGGGACTTCCTTCGACAGGAGGACGGACGCCGAGTTCCCCCGCCTGTCCATCTTTCCGATGGCGCAGGCCGGCATGCGGATGAAGCAACCCAACCGGGTTTCGAATGGGACCGCAGATGGTCCGCGCAAGCCCCGATGACTTTCCGCATATGTTTTTCCGCAGATCGTCTTGTGATCGGCTGCGCAGCCCGCATCGCGCGTCTATGCTGCCCCGGCGAAAGACGAGGGAGCGACATGGCGGGCAGACGGCGCAAGATACCGCGGAAACGCAACAAGGGCAGGCAGGCGACGGGGGCCCGCGGCCCAGCCGTGGATGCGGCCGGCACGGCACGGCCGGCGCCCGGCGGTTTGACGACACCGCTTCGCGGCCTGGGTGCGACGCCAGGAACCAAGGGACGCAGGGGGAGCTTCGCGGCCATGTCCGATCCCAATGCCGGACGCTTCCTCAGCCCCGAGCAGCAGTTTCTCCTGAAGAAGCGGCGCGAGGCGGAACTGCGCGCGGCGAAGGACCGCCGTACCGCCGTCGGAATCGTGCTGGCGCTGGTGCTCGTCCTGGGCGGCGCGGTGGCGGCCCTGGTCTGGCTCTGGCAAGGCGGAACGCTGCCATGGACGCCGCGATGAGCCTCCACCCTATCGTGGCAGGCTCAAGCCGGTCCGTGCCGCTGGCCGGGACAGGGGACAGCGGTCAGGCCGGCGCCCCGGCAGGCGCCCCGGCCAGCGCAGCCACCGCCGCATAGCGTTCCGCCAGCTGCGGGCTTGCCGCGGCGCATGCGGCGGCGACGAGGCGGGAACCCTCGACATAGGCGTCGGCGCGCTCGACGCTCCAGGACAGCGGGCGTTCGACCGCCAGCGCCTGCAGGATCGAGATCTGTTCGGCCAGCTTGATGCGCTTGGCGCCGTCCGGTGCCGCCGCGAGGCGTATCGCCTGGAGCGCCTTGCGCTCGCCGATCGCCCGGCCGACATCCTCGGGCGCATCGCTCACCGCCGCCACCAGCCCGGCGACCTCCTCGCCGAACAGTCCGGCCAGTTCGTCGACGGTGGTCAGCCCGTCCTCGACCGCATCGTGCAGCCAGGCGGCGGCCACCTCGGCCGGCGTCCCGCCGGCATGCCTGACCAGTTCCGCCGTCTCCGACAAATGCGAGACGAAGGGGGTGCGCGCCCGGTCGGGGCGGTAGGTGCCTTCATGCAGGGCCGCGGCATGCCGCAGCGCCGCCGTGATCAGTCCATCGTCTTCAGACATCTGCTCTCTCCTCCGTGCCGCCGGGGCGGGCTCCCGGCTCCGACGCCATGACCCGCCCTGGGCGGCTACAGTCAGCGCAAGCCCGGCTGCTTCGGCCCGACCGCCCGGATCGAGCGGGTCCGGTCAGGCCGCCAGCGCGTCGGGGCGGCGGCAATCGGTCTCGAATGCGCGCAGCCGGCTACGCAGATGGTCCGCCGTCGCCCGGCCGAAGTCCAGGATCTCGGCCGGCGGCACAACGCCGCGGATGCGCATGTGGATGGCCGCCTTGCCGTCGTGGGTCAGATGCAGGTCGAAATCGCCGACGAGCCGATGCAGCCCCTCGCCGTGGTGCGGGCGATAGAGGACCTGCGCCCCGCCCTCGCGCTCGACGATCTCGATGGTGCCGGCATCGGCCATGCGGGCGCCGAGCGCCTCCGCTTCGGCCCGCAGCCGGCCGACCACCGCGGCGAAGCCGGCATGGATTTCGGGACCGAGCGGTTCATGGTCGAGGGCGCGCTGGGCCGGAGCCACCGACCAGCGGTGGGAAGAACTGTCGCGATGCATGGAAAAAGCACTCCTGGCGGGAGGCGGTCCGGGACGATCCCAAGGCGTCTCCCTTGCCCTCTCTTAACATGCTGCACCGCAACATGGGTCCGCGACAATTCGTCAAGTGGTATGACCACTCGGCAGGGCAGCCCTGCCGCAATGCCAACAGACGTCGGGCGGATATCAGGCTGCCTGGGCCAGTTCCGGGGCAAGGCGACGCGCGTCGGCAAGCAGGGCCGCGGTCAGGGGCGGCTGCGGAAAGCGCCGGGCGACCACCAGCCCGATCAGGGTCGACAGCTCCGGCGCAACGATGGGAATGGCGCGGATGGTGGGAGGAAGCTGCAGCGCATCCGCCATGATCCGCGGCATGACCGTCGACCACATGCCGGTGCGCAGATGGTTGGTCAGCACGACGATGGAGTTGGATTCCAGCATCGGCTCGGCGCGCACCCCGGCCTCGGCAAAGGCCCGGTCGATGATCCGCCTGTTCTGCATGTTGGCGTTGAGCAGGCAGAGCGGCAGGGTCGCCGCCTCCTCCCAGGTGACGCTGTCGCGCGCGCCGAACGGGCCGTCCGCCGCGGTGATCAGGTGGTAGCGCTCGTGGTAGAGCGGCACCTCGTCGACATTGCCGAGCGGTTCGTTGTCGAGATAGGTGATCCCGGCCTCCGCCTCCAGATTCTCCAGCCGGGACAGGATCTCGGTCGAGCTGTGCGAGGCGATGGTGATCTTGATGCCGGGATGCAGCGACCAGACGGTCGAGGTCAGCCGCTGGACCATGGGCAGTGCCGTCGGCACCACCACCAGCCGCAGCGTGCCGGTCAGGCCCTGCTTCATCGTCTCGACGTCGGCGCGCATCGCCTTGTAGTCGCCGACGATCCGCCGCGCCCAGTCCAGCACCCGCTCCCCTTCGGCGGTGAAGCCGATGAAGCGCGCCCCGCGGTCGACCAGCGGCACGCCGAGGGTCGTTTCCAGCTGCTTGATCGCCGCCGACAGGTTCGGTTGCGACACCCCGCAGACCTGGGCCGCGCGGCCGAAATGCTTTTCCGTGGCCAGCGCGATCAGAAATTCCAGTTTTTCCTGCATGCCGGGGCTCCTCCCACCATGTCGGGCGCGTTGCGCATCGATGACACAGCGCACGTCGGGGTACCGACCAGCAGCCGATGATGACGACCGGATGCCGCCGGGTGGATGTGACTTTCGGTCGCCCGTCCCGGACGGAAGGGCGGCCGGCGCGGAAACCGGGGGACCGCGCGGGGGGAGTTATCGATCCCAGCCTCGTCAATGTCATTGATTCGGATCAGCAATTTTCCGTCACCGGCTGGCCGGCGCAGCGGCAAAGCGACGCATCGTTGGACTGCGAAGCATTGCCGCCATGCGGATGCGGGCCGCGGGATGCGGGATTGGGGCGGTCACTTGACCTCCATCTCGATCAGGCGCCAGCCGTCGCCCGGCGGGCGGTCGATCCGCAGGTCGGCCCCCTCCAGGAAGGTGTCGCGGCTGAGCAGGTCGAAGGCATGGCGCAGCGCATCCGGCTCCACCCGGCTGAGCCGGCCGACCGACAGGCTGACGCGCACCACCCGGCCGAATGGCCGGGCGTCGCGCGCCGTCATCGCCTGTTCGAGCAGGGACTGGCAAACGGCGATCTCATGCATGATGAAACAGGCTCCTTCGGCAGCATGCCCTCTCCCGCCCCGGGAGAGGGAGGGGACCCGCGCCGCAGGCGTGGGGAGGGGGAGGGGCAAGACGAGAAACCCAGACCGTATGGTTTCTTGGATCACCCCTCACCCTTCCCATGCTCCGCATGGACCCCTTCCCTCTCCCGGGGCGGGAGAGGGAGGCAAATGCGATCGCTCCCGGATCAGGCGTAGGCCGGAGCCTTCTTCGCCGCGCGGGTCACCGCGTTGCTGAGGCCGCCCTTCAGCTTTGCGTATTCCTGCTGGACGTGGTTCTCGGCCCAGACCTGGTCGGCGATCGCCTCCACCCGGACGGCGGCGTACTTGTATTCCGGCGTCTTGGCGATGGGATCGACGGCGTGGATGGTCAGCTCGTTGCAGGCGCCGATCCACCACTGGTAGGTCATATAGACGGCCCCCTTGTTGGTGCGGTCGGTGACGCTGGCGCGGCTGATCACCTTGCCGCGGCGCGACGAGACCCAGACCAGCTCCTGGTCGCGGATGCCCAACGCCTTGGCGTCCTTCGGGTTGATGGTGACATAGCCGGGTTCGTCGGCCAGCGTCTGCAGGGCGGCGCAGTTGCCGGTCATCGAACGGCAGGAGTAATGCCCGACCTCGCGCACGGTGCAGAGGATCAGCGGGAACTCCTCGGTCAGCTGGTCCTGCGGCGGACGCCATTCGGTGGCGAACAGCAGGCCCTTGCCGCCCGGCCTCTGGAAGACGTTGCCCTCGTAGAGATATTTGGAGCCGGCCGAGTCGAGCTCGCGGCAGGGCCACTGCACGGCGCCCAGCCCCTCCATCTTCTCGTAGGTGACGCCGTAGAAGATCGGGCACAGCCCGCGCAGTTCGTCCCAGATCTCCTTGGTGTTGTTGTAATGCATGGGGTAGCCCATCGCGGTGGCGAGCAGGCTGATGATCTCCCAGTCGTGCTTGACGTCGCCCTTGGCGTCCACCGCCTTGGTGAAGCGCTGGAAACTGCGGTCGGCGGCGCTGAACACGCCCTCATGCTCGCCCCAGGAGGTCGCCGGCAGGATCAGGTCGGCGAACATCGCCGTCTTCGTCATGAAGATGTCCTGGACGATGACGAACTCCATCGCCTCGAAGCCGCGGCGCACCTGGGTCAGGTCCGGTTCGGTCTGGGCCGGATCCTCGCCCATGACGTACATGGCCTTCAGCTTGCCGGTCTCGGCCAGATGCGGCACGTCGGTCAGGCGGTAGCCGATCTCGCCGGGCAGCGAGTCGACCCCCCAGGCCTTGGCGAACTTCGCCCTGATTTCCGGATCGGTGACCTTCTGGTAGCCGGGAAACTCGGTCGGCAGCACGCCCATGTCGCAGCTGCCCTGGACGTTGTTCTGGCCGCGCACCGGACCGACGCCGACATTCGGGCGGCCGAGATTGCCGGTCAGCAGCGCGAGGCCCGACAACCCCTTCACCACGTCGACGCCCTGGCCCCACTGGGTAACGCCCATGCCCCACAGGATGGTGGCCGACGGGGCGGCGGCATAGATGCGCATCGCCTCGCGGATGTCGGCGGCGGCGAGGCCCGTGATCGACTCGACGTATTCGGGGGTGTATTTCTCGACGATCGTCTTGTATTCGTCGAAGCCCTCCGTGTGGTTGGCGACATACTCCTTGTTGTAGAGCCCCTCATTGATCAGGACATTGGCGAAGGCATTGACCAGCGCCATGTTGGAGCCGTTGTTCAGCGGCAGCCACAGGTCGGCCAGCCGCGCCGTCTCGATCTTGCGCGGGTCGCAGACGATGATCTTGGCGCCGCGCTCCTTGGCCTTGATGATGCGCTTGGCGATCACCGGATGGCTGTCGGCGACGTTGTAGCCGAAGACCAGGACGCAGTTGGTGTGCTCGATCTCCGGGATCGAGTTGCTCATCGCGCCGTTGCCGAGCGTGACCTGGAGACCGGCGACCGACGGGCCGTGGCAGACGCGCGCACAGTTGTCGACATTGTTGGTGCCGAGGACCGCGCGGGTGAATTTCTGCATCACATAGTTGGTCTCGTTGCCGGTTCCGCGCGACGAGCCGGTGGTCATGATCGAGTCGGGGCCGTATTTGGCCTTGATCTCCGACAGCTTCGTCGCGGCGTACTTGATGGCCTCGTCCCACGACACCGCCTCGAACGCGGCGTCGCGGCTGCGGCGCAGCATCGGGTTGCGCAGGCGCGGCGTCAGGATCTTGGTGTCGTTGATGAAGTCGAAGCCGAAATAGCCCTTCAGGCACAGCTCTCCTTCGTTGGTGACGCCGTTCAGGGGTTCGGCACCGACGACCTTCCCCCCCTCGACCAGCAGATTGAGTTTGCAGCCCGTACCGCAGTAGGGGCAGACCGCCATATGCTTTTCCATCATGACCTCGATGTCTCTGGCTCGATGCTTGTTCTGGCTCGAACGCCGTGGCCGGAGCGCGGCCGCGGCCGGGGGGATCAGGCCGCGACCTCGGCGGCTTCCATCGCCGCGCGTTCGCGGCGCAGGCGCAGGGTCTCGTCCATCGACGCCCGGTCCATCAGGGTGAGGGCGTTGGTCGGGCAGACCGAGACGCAGGCCGGACCGGCGTCGCGGCCGACGCACAGGTCGCATTTGTGGGCCTGCGCCTTGACACCCAGGCTGAGCGTCATTCCGGCGAACTGCCGCACCGCCGGCACCGTCACCACGTCCATGACGCCGAAGGGGCAGGCCAGCACGCAGTTCTTGCAGCCCAGGCAGCGCTCCTGCTCCACCTGCACGCTGTGCTGGCGGTAGACGATGGCGTTGTTGGGACAGGCGTTGACGCAGGGCGCGTCCTCGCAATGGTGGCACATCACGGCGGTGCTGACGCTGGCGGTCTTCACCATGCGGATGCGCGGCTTGAAGGTCTCGGGCGCCAGGCCCTCGACGCCCGCGCTGTCGGAATGGGCAAGCGCACAGGCGATCTCGCATGTGCGGCAACCGATGCACTTGCTCGGGTTGGCAGTGACGAATCTGTTCATTTCCGTCGTCCTTGGTTGAAACCGGAGCGGGGTTGGGTGACGGGTCCGTCCCGGCGTCGCTTCACTGTTCCCTGGCGTTTCGCGCCGGTTCGCCGCATCGGTTTGCCTCATTGGCTTCCCATGCCGGGCACCGGGGGCTTCACGGCCGATTGAAATCGCTTATCGCCCGATCTTTAAAAGTAATCGATGGCGATAAGCCGATCCTATCGAGTATTATCCGTTCCTTATCGGTACTCACCATCCATGCGACAAAAGCAAAGCGCCACATGATTTCCTCGTTTTATGGCGGGCACCTTATACCCACTTTTTTTATGTGTCTAGTTGACATGACGTCATTCAAGAGAATAGCGTAGTCAAGTCGATGGCGCTTCCGGTTAAGGCCGCCATTCTGACAATGATTCGCAACAGATGACTCTCATCCTGCCGAACTGCCTGTGAAGACAGGCGGAGCTGGAGGAATGCGCGGGTCAATACTGACTTCTTATTGGCCGATCAGGTTTTTTTATCGGGACAGACCCTGACCGACCAGCCCTGCTTTGACCGATTAGACGCACCCGCCCGGGAAGCCGGAGGTCTGAACATGAATCGCTTCGTTATCGCGGAACCGAGAAAGTGCATCGGGTGCAACACCTGCATGGCGGCCTGCACCGAGGCACACAGGAAACAGGGGCTGCAGTCGCATCCCCGGCTGACGGTCATGCGGATCGCCGACGACACCGGACCCGTCCTCTGCCACCAGTGCGAGGACGCGCCCTGTGCCCGGGTCTGCCCGGTCAATGCCATCACCCACGCCGCCGACAGCATCCTGCTCGACGAGCAGGCCTGCATCGGCTGCAAGATGTGCGCGCTGGCCTGCCCGTTCGGCGCCATCACCCCGAGCGGCACCGCCGTCACCGGGGTCGCCGGCACCGGCACCGCCACGCCGACCCATTCGGCGGCGCTCGATCCGCTGCTGGCCTGGGACATCGGCGTCAAGAGCGTCGCGGTCAAATGCGATCTCTGCGCCTTCTCCGGCGACGGGCCGGCCTGCGTGCGCGTGTGCCCGACCGCCGCCCTCTATGCGGTCGACGCCGCCGCGGCCGGACAGGCCGCCGCCGTCAAGCGCACGCTGGCCGCCGCGGCACCGGTCAGCCTTGAAATGCCGCTCGCCTCGCTGGAGGGGCTGGCCCCATGATTCCACTCTCCCTTCTCATCATGTCGCTGCTGCTGTCCTGCGGCGGCGCCATCCTCTGCCTCTTCCTGAAGTCCCGGGAGGGGGATGTCCGTCTTGCCGGCAGCGGTGTCGGCATCGCCGCGGCGCTGGCCGGGCTCGGCTCCGGCCTGACCGCCATCGCGGCGGACCAGCCGGCCATGCTGGAGGCCGCCGGCCCCTACCCCTTCGCCCATTTCGTCCTGCGGCTCGACCCGCTGGCCGGCCTGATGATCGCGGTCATCTCGCTGCTGTCGCTGGTCGCCTGGATCTACGGCTTCGCCTATGTGCGCGAGTATGCCGGGCGCGGCGTCGGGGCGATGGGCTTCTTCATGAACGCCTTCATCGCCTCGATGATGCTGGTGGTGGCGGCCGACAACGGCTTCTGGTTCCTCATCTTCTTCGAGATGATGTCGCTCGCCTCATACTTCCTGGTGATCTTCGACCAGGAGGACGAGGCGGTCAGCGCCGGATTCCTCTATTTCCTGGTCGCCCATGGCGGCTCGGTGCTGATCATGGCCGCCTTCTTCCTGATGGCGAACGAGGCCGGCAGCTTCGATTTCGCCGCCTTCCGCGCGCATCCGCTGCCGGCCCCACTGGACAGCGTCGCCTTCCTGCTGGCCTTCCTCGGCTTCGGCGCCAAGGCCGGCATGATCCCGCTGCACATCTGGCTGCCGCGTGCCCATCCGGCGGCGCCGTCGCACGCCTCGGCCTTGATGTCGGGCGTGATGATCAAGATCGGCGTCTTCGGCATCGTCAAGGTCGGCATCGACCTGCTGGGCGCCAGCGCCGGTCCGTCGATGCTGGGCTGGGGCCTGCTGGTGCTGGCCTTCGGCGCGGTGTCCTCGGTGCTGGGCGTGGTCTATGCGCTCGCCGAGCACGACATCAAGCGGCTGCTGGCCTACCACTCGGTCGAGAATATCGGGATCATCCTGCTGGGCGTCGGCACCGGCATGATCGGCATGGCGCTGCACCAGCCGGTGCTGGCGGTGCTGGGGCTGATGGCCGGCCTGTACCACCTGCTGAACCATGCGGTGTTCAAGGGGTTGCTGTTCCTCGGCGCCGGCTCGGTCATCTTCCGCACCCACACCAAGGACATGGAGGAGATGGGCGGGCTGGCCCGTACCATGCCCTGGACCGCCCTGTCCTTCCTGGTCGGCGCGCTGGCCATCTCGGCGATCCCGCCGCTGAACGGCTTCGTGTCGGAATGGTACACCTACCAGGCGCTGTTCGCCGCGGCGCTGGACGGCACGCCGCTGGTCAAGTTCGCCACCCCCATCGCCGCGGTGATGCTGGCGCTGACCGGCGCGCTCGCCGTCATGTGCTTCGTCAAGGCCTATGGCATCATGTTCGCCGGGGCGCCGCGCAGCCACCATGCGGAGGAGGCGCGCGAGGCGCCGGCCGCGATGGTCGCCGGCATGGCGGTGCTGGCGGTGGCCTGCGTCGCGCTCGGCCTGCTGGCGCCGCTGGTGGCGCCGGTCATGGGCCGCATCGCCGCGGCCACCATCGGCACGGCCATCGCAGGCAACGCGCCGGTGGTGCTGGCGACCGGCACGACTCTGCTGCCGGGCGACGCGCAGCAGGCGACGCTGTCGACGCCGCTGATCGCCATCCTGCTGATCGCCATGGCCTTCCTGCCGATCGCGCTGAAGGCGGCCTTCGCGGCCAAGCGTGGCGGCGACCGCAGGACCGCGGCCCCCTGGGCGGCGGGATACCGGCCGGACCATCACATGCCGGCCTCGGCCGGCGGCTTCGCCCAGCCGATCCGCATGTTCTTCGCCCCGCTCTATGCCATGCGCCGGTCGATTTCCGGCCGCTGGACCGGCATCGCGCTGGGCTTCGAGCGGGTGGTGACGCTGGCGCGGCGGACCGAGCCCTTCGCCGACCGCAGCGTGATCGGCCCCATCGCCGACGCGGTCGATGCCGGCGGCAAGCGGCTGCAGGTCATCCAGGCGGGGGATTTCCGGATCTACTGCCTCTACATCGTCGCGGCGCTGATCGCGCTGCTGGCGCTGGCCGTCTGACGGGAGGACGCCATGCTCACCTTCTCACACCTCATGGTGGGGCTGTTCCAGGCGCTGCTCCTGCTGGCGGCGGCTCCGCTCGTCTCCGGCCTGTCGCGCATGGTCCGGGCCAAGCTGCACACCCGGCACGGGCCGGGGCTGCTGCAGGACTACCGCGACATTGCCAAGCTGCTGACCCGGCAGGACCTGACCCCGCCGGACAGCGGCTTCGCCTTCCGCATCATGCCGGCGGTGATGCTGACGACGGTGCTGGTCATCGCCACCGGCATCCCGATGCTGACCCGCTTCACGCCGGTGGCCCCCATCGGCGACCTGATCACCGTCATCTATCTGTTCGCGCTCGCCCGCTTCTTCTTCTCGCTGTCGGGCATCGACAGCGGCAGCTCCTTCTCCGGCATCGGCGGCAGCCGCGAGCTGACCATGGGCGTGCTGGTGGAGCCGGTGATGCTGCTGTCGCTGTTCGTCGCGGCGCTGCTGGCCGGCTCGACCAACCTCGGCGCCATCGGCACCGCCATCGCCGACGGCCATGTGCAATCGGTCACCGCGACGATCATCGCCGCCCTGTCCTTCGCCTACGCCATCTACATCGAGCTGGGCAAGCTGCCCTACGACATGGCGGAAGCCGAGCAGGAACTGCAGGAAGGCCCGCTGACCGAATATTCCGGCCCGTCGCTGGCCCTGATCAAATGGGCGATGTCGCTGAAGCAGACGGTCGTCGTGGCCTGGTTCATCGGCGTCTTCCTGCCCTTCGGCAGCGCCCCCGAGATGTCGTTCTTCGGGCTGCTGTTCGGGCTGGTCGCCTTCGCCATCAAGCTGACCGCGATCTTCGTCGCCGTCGGCATCGTCGAGAACAGCGTCGCGCGTGTCCGCTTCTGCCTGACCCCGCAGCACAGCTGGATCGGGGTCGGCGCCGCCTCGCTCGCCTTCGTCTTCTATCTGGTCGGCCTGTGAGCCGGCGAGGGGCAGCATCATGATCACACTCCCCACAGAACCACTCGGTGTCCTGGCGCTGGCGACCATCCTGGTCCCCTTCGCCGGCGCCGGGCTGATCGCGGCGTCGGAGCGGGCATCGGCGAAATGGCTGTGCCAGGGCTTCGCGGCGGCCACCGTCGCGCTGGTCGGCATCCTTGCCGCGTCACTGCTCGGCGGCGGCAAGATCGGCGGCACCTACGAGCTGATCTCGCTGGGATCGGTCTCGATCCTCGGCCTCGTGGTCGACAGCGTCAGCGTGCTGATCGCGCTGGCGGTGATCGCCATCGGCCTGCTGGTCGCGATCTATTCCGCAGCCTACCTGAACGCCGGCAACCGCGAGCATCCCGACATCGGCCGGCGGCGCTACTACGCCTTCCTGCTGGTGTTCATCGGCGCGATGACCGGGCTGGTGTTCAGCTCCACCGTCATCGGCCAGCTCGCCTTCTTCGAGCTGACCGGCGCCTGCTCCTGGGCGCTGATCGGCTATTACGAATCGCCCAAGGCGCTGCGCTCGGCGGCCAAGGCGCTGCTGGTCACCCATGTCGCCTCGCTCGGCCTCTATGTCGCGGCGGCGCTGCTGTTCCTGTCGACCGGCACCTTCGTGCTGACCGCCATCGCCGACCTGGCGCCGGGGATGAAGGCGGCGGTGCTGCTGGCGATCCTGGTCGCCGCCTGGGGCAAGTCGGCCCAGCTGCCCTTCCACATGTGGCTGCCCGACGCCATGGAGGCACCGACCCCGGTCAGCGCCTACCTGCACGCGGCCTCCATGGTCAAGGTCGGCGTCTACATCTTCGCCCGCGGGCTGATGTCAGCCGGCGGCGCCCCGGAGATCGTCGGCTGGGTCGGCTCGATCATGGCGGTGCTGACGCTGGTCTACGGCTTCTTCATGTATCTGCCGCAGGTCGACCTGAAACGGCTGCTGGCCTATTCGACCATCACCCAGCTGGCCTACATCCTGCTCGCGCTGTCGCTGTCGGTCTTCGGCTCCGACCTCGCCTTCAAGGGGGCCATCGCCCACATCTTCAACCATGCCTTCGCCAAGACGCTGTTCTTCCTGGTCGCCGGTGCGCTGAGCTACACCGCCGGCACCCGCCTGCTGCCGTCGCTGCGCGGCATCGTCACCAAGTCGCCGCTGCTCGGCGTCGCCTTCGTCTGCGCCGCCCTGGCGATCACCGGCGTGCCGCCCTTCAACGGCTTCTTCAGCAAGTTCGCCATCTTCGCCGGCGGCTTCGAGGTCGGGGCGCATCATTGGGCGCTGATGCTGCTGGTGGTGATCGCGCTGGCGGAATCGGTCGGCTCCTTCGCCTGGTTCCTGAAATGGCTCGGCCATTCGGTGCCCGGCAAGCCGTCGGCCACCATGGCCGCGGCGGCGCCGCTGCCGGCCGGCATGAAGTTCGTGCTGGTGGCGCTGGTGGCGATGACCATCGTCTCCAGCTCCATCGCCGCCTCGTGGCTCGGCTGAGGGAGGACACGCACATGAACGGATTTCTCATCGTCAACGGCCTGTCCGGCCTGCTGATCGTCAGCTCCCTGCTGGTCACGCTGGCCGCCAAGCCGGCCAACTCGGCCCGCTTCTACGCGCTGCAGAGCTTCATCCTGGTGATGCTGTTCGTGGCACTGGCCGGCGCCACCGGATCGGGCGAGCTGTATCTCTGGTCCTTCACCGCCCTGCTGACCAAGGTGATCCTGGTCCCGGCCATCATGTACCGCACCTTCCGCAAGCTGGACGATCCGGCCATCGGCTCGGGCGCGGTGATGCCGACGGCGTTGTCCATCGTCGCCGCCGCCGCCGTGGTCATCCTGTGCTTCGGCGTGGTGTCGCGGGTGACGCTGCCGGCGGCCGACGCGATCAAGCCGGCGCTGGCCGTCTCGCTCGCCCTGTTCTTCGTCGGTCTGGGCTGCATCGTCGCCCAGCGCAACATCCTGAAGCAGGTGTTCGGCTACTGCCTGATGGAGAACGGGTCGCACCTGACCCTCGCCCTGCTGGCCCCCAACGCGCCCGAGCTGGTCGAGATCGGCATCGCCACCGACGCGATCTTCGCGGTGGTGGTGATGGCGGTGCTGGGGTCGCGCATCTTCGACACGCTGCACACGCTCGACGCGCGCCAGCTCACGACCTTGAAGGGATGACCGCCATGGTACCCTCAATCGCACCGTCCATACTTCCCCCCCTGCTGCTGCTCGGTCCGCTCGCCGTCGCGCTGTTCCTGCTGACGCTGCCCTGGTTCCGCGACTCGCTGCCCGAGACCATGGCGTCCGACCATGGCAGCCTGAAACTGCTGGAGCGCATCCATCTTGGTTCGATCGGCTACGTCTTCCTGCTGAGCATGGCGGCGCTGGTGCGGGTGATGGCGGGCAGCACGCTGGGCGCCTTCGGCGACTGGCTGTTCGTCGACGCGCTGGGCGCCGTCTTCATGATGCTGATCGGCGTGGTCGGGCTGCTGACCGGGCTCTATTCGATCAGCTACATCCGCCACGACCTGGAAGCCGGACTGATCGACGCCGGCAAGGTGCGGGTCTATTACGGCTTCTTCAGCCTGTTCCTGTTCACCATGCTGCTGGCCGTCACCGCCAACAACATCATCATGATGTGGGCGGCGATCGAGGCGACGACGCTGGGCTCCGCCTTCCTGGTCGGGCTGTACGGGCAGAAATCCTCGCTGGAAGCGGCCTGGAAATATGTCGTCATCTGCACGGTCGGCGTCGCCTTCGGGCTCTACGGCACGGTGCTGGTCTTCTCCAACGCCGCCGACGTGCTGGCCGACCCGCACCAGGCGGTGCTGTGGACGGCGCTGGTCGGCCATGCCGCCGAGCTGGACCCGATGCTGGTCAAGCTGGCCTTCATCTTCGCGCTGATCGGCTTCGGCACCAAGGCCGGCATCTTCCCGATGCATGCCTGGCTGCCCGACGCCCATTCCGAGGCACCGAGCCCGGTGTCCGGGCTGCTGTCGGGCGTGCTGCTGAAATGCGCGCTGCTGATCGTCATCCGCTTCTACGTGATCACCGTCGGCACGGTGGGCATCGAATTCCCGCAGATGCTGCTGCTGGGGCTGGGCGTGCTGTCGGTCGGCGTGTCGTCGCTGCTGTTCTTCGTGCAGCAGGACCTGAAGCGCAAGCTGGCCTATTCGAGCATCGAGAATGTCGGGCTGATCGTCGTGGCGCTCGGCATCGGCGGGCCGCTCGGCATCGCCGCGGCGCTGCTGCACTCCATCAACCACAGCGTCACCAAGGCCCTGTTCTTCTGCAGCGCCGGCAACGTGCTGATGAAGTACGGCACCCGCGACCTGCGGGCGGTCAAGGGCGTGCTGCGGGTGGCGCCGGCGACCGGCCTGCTGATGATGGGCTGCGCCCTGGCACTGGCCGGCTTCCCGCCCTTCAACATCTTCGTCAGCGAGTTCATGGTGTTCATGGCCGGGCTGAACGAGGGCTATGTCTGGCTGATGATGCTGTGCGCCCTGTTCCTGTGCATCACCATCGCCGGGCTGGTGAAGATCGTCGCCGACAGCGTGCTGGGCAAGAGCCCGGAGACGATGGCCAAGGGCGATGTCGGCTGGCGGGCGCTGGCGCCGCTGGCGGTGCTGGCCATCCTGGTGCTGAGCCTGGGCTTCGCCGTGCCGCAACCGCTGTCCAACCTCGTCCAGCAGGCGACCGCCGTGGTCCTGAACGGCGACAGCCGGCCGGTGGTGGCTGCGCCCTGGCAAACCATAAACACCGCCCATAAGGCCGGCACCGCCCTGGCCGGCAGCCTCGCGCAGACGGAGATCTCGAAATGAACCTCATCACTCCGGACCGGGTCGGGATCGGCTACATCGCCTCCCTGCGCGACAGCCTGCCCCATGCGATCCTCGACGAATCCTGGCAGACCGGGGCCCAGGTGACCATCACGGTCAAGCCCTCCTCGCTGCCCGACGTGGTCGCCAGCCTCTATTACGGTCACGGCGGCTGGCTGTCGGTGATCGTCGGCAACGACGAACGGCCGCTGAACGGCGCCTATGCCGTCTATTATGTGCTGTCGATGGAGGCCGGCGCCCGCTGCCATGTCGTGGTGCGCTGCGAGGTGCCGGCCGACACGCTGGAATACCCGTCGGTGACGCCGCGGGTTCCCGCCTGCGTGTGGGGCGAGCGCGAGGTGCGCGACATGTTCGGCCTGCGCCCCGTCGGCCTGCCCGACGAGCGCCGCCTCGTCCTGCCCGACGACTGGCCGGACGAACTGTACCCGCTGCGCAAGGATGCGATGGACTACCGGCTGCGGCCGGCACCGACCGCCGACGACGAGACCTACCAGTTCATCAACGAGGCCAAGCAGGAGACGCGCGTCGTCCCGCTGGGGCCCCTGCACATCACCTCCGACGAGCCCGGCCATTTCCGGCTGTTCGTCGATGGCGAGGACATCATCGACGCCGATTACCGCATGTTCTACGTCCACCGCGGCATGGAGAAGGTGGCCGAAACGCGGATGGGCTACAACGAGGTCACCTTCCTGGCCGACCGCGTCTGCGGCATCTGCGGCTACGCCCACAGCGTCGCCTATGCCAGTTCGGTAGAGAACGCGCTGGGCATCACGGTGCCGCCGCGGGCGCAGGCCATCCGCTCCATCCTGCTGGAGACCGAGCGGATGCACAGCCACCTGCTGAACCTCGGGCTGGTCTGCCATTTCATCGGCTTCGACACCGGCTTCATGCAGTTCTTCCGCGTGCGCGAGAAGGCGATGACGCTGGCCGAGCTGCTGACCGGCGCGCGCAAGACCTACGCGCTGAACCTGATCGGCGGCGTGCGCCGCGACATCCTGGGCGACCAGCAGGCGAAGACCCGCGAGCTGGTCGCCGAGCTGCGCGACGACGTGACCCGGCTGGTCGAGGTGCTGCTGTCCACCGCCAACGTCAGCGGCCGGGTCAAGGGCGTCGGCCGGCTCGACCCGCAGATCGCCCGCGACTACAGCCCGGTCGGGCCGGTGGTGCGCGGCAGCGGCCACCGCCGCGACACCCGCGCCGACCATGCCTTCGCCGGCTACAAGCTGCTCGACATGCCGGTCCATGTCGAGCAGGGCTGCGACGTGCTGTCCCGCACGCTGGTGCGGGTGGCCGAGTTCTTCGACAGCCTGTGGATCATCGAGCAGCTGCTGGACAAGGCGCCCGGCGGCCCGGTGCTGACCGAGGACTTCACCTACACCCCGCACAAGTTCGCGCTCGGCTTCACCGAGGCGCCGCGCGGCGAGGACATCCACTGGTCGATGACCGGCGACAACCAGAAGCTCTACCGCTGGCGCTGCCGCGCCTCGACCTACAACAACTGGCCGGTGCTGCGCTACATGCTGCGCGGCAACACGGTGTCGGATGCCCCGCTGATCGTCGGCAGCATCGACCCCTGCTATTCCTGCACCGACCGCGTGACCGTGGTCGACGTTCGCAAGAAGCGCTCGAAGACCATCGCCTACAAGGAGATGGAGCGCTACTGCCGCGAACGCACGGATTCACCGCTGAAGTGACGGGAGGCGACCGATGCTCAAGCTACTCAAGGAAATCTTCCGCACCGGCGAGGCGACGGTCAAGTACCCCTTCGCCCCGCTGGAGGTCTGCAAGGACTTCCGCGGCAAGCCGGAACACCGGGCGGAGGCGTGCATCGCCTGTGCCGCCTGCACCGTCGCCTGCCCGCCGAACGCCATCCGGATGGAGACGGACACGGCGGCCGGCACCCGGACATGGTCGATCAATTACGGTCGCTGCATCTTCTGCGGCCGCTGCGAGGAATCCTGCCCGACCGGCGCCATCCGCCTCACCCCCGATTTCGAGCTGGCGGTGGGCAGCAAGGCCGACCTGACGCGCAAGGCCGTCTTCACGCTGGCCGAATGCGCCTGCTGCGGCAAGGGCTTCGCGCCGGCCAAGGAGGTCGACTATGTCGCCCGGCTGCTGGGCCAGTCGGCCCGCAACGCCGAGGAGGCGGACCGGCTGCGGCTGACCGTCTCCACCTGCCCCGACTGCAAGCGCAAACAGGATGTCCACCAGATCGCCCTGATGGGAATCGATCGCCAGATGGACCGCCAATTGGACCGCGAGCTGGAGACCACGCCATGAACCTCCCGGTGAACCCCGGCAGCCTGACGGCCGAATTGCCGCAGGTTTCCATCTCCGAGCAGATCGCCACGATGAAGACGGCGCTGCTGAAGAACATCCAGCGCTCGGCCTACGTCTACCGGGTCGATTGCGGCGGCTGCAACGGCTGCGAGATCGAGATCTTCTCGTCCATCACCCCGGTGTTCGACGCGGAGCGCTTCGGCATCAAGGTGGTGGCCTCGCCCCGCCATGCCGACATCCTGCTGTTCACCGGGGCGGTGACGCGCGCCATGCGGATGCCGGCGCTGCGGGCGTTCGAGGCGGCGCCCGATCCGAAGATCGTGGTGTCCTACGGCGCCTGCGGCTGCACCGGCGGCATCTTCCACGACCTCTATTGCGTCTGGGGCGGCACCGACGAGATCGTGCCGGTGGACGTCTACATCCCCGGCTGCCCGCCGACACCGGCCGCGACCATCCACGGCTTCGCCGTGGCGCTCGGCCTGCTGGACCAGAAGCTGAAGGCCGAGACCCATGTCGAGGCGGCGGGGGAGTGCGCCGCCCTGCTCCACCCGGACGTTCCCTATGCGCTGCGCGTCCGGTTGGAGCGCGAGGCCCGGCGCATGGCCGGCTACCGCCAGGGCCGCGATATCGTCGAGGAGTTCCTGGCCCTGCTGGAGGGGCAGGCGCGCATGCCCGGTTCCTTTACCCTGTCCGAGCGGCTGCTCTCCGCCATCGCCGGGGAACGCGACCCGCGCCGCGCCGAGATCGTCGGCCGGCTGACCGACATCGTCCAACAGGCGGTGCATGGACGGCCCATCGGGGAGGATGCAGCATGAGTACCCTTGCACATGCCGATCCCGGCTCCATCCCCGGCCTGCGCAAGGCCGGCGGCGTCGCGCCCGAGGTCGTGTTCTACCAGCTGAACGCCAAGATGCTGGAGCGGAAGGAGGACATTCCGGAGGACGCCAGGCAGGTGGTCTATTATTCGCTGGCCATCGGGCATCACATCGGCGTGTTCGATTGCTTCAAGCCGGCCTTCCGCTGCACCACCGCGGTCTTCGACCGCGTGCTGGAGACGCTGAAGGGCGACGAGGAGGCACACCGCAAGCTGTCCGGCCTGCTGCGCTTCGGTGAGATCACCGTGGACATCACCCACGCCCGGCCGCTGATGGCGGCCATCGAGACGGTCCTGCCGACCGCCCCGCCCGACGTGGCGGCCTGGCTCGACCGCCTGCGCAGCGCCCTGGACGCCATCCGGCGCGAACCCGCGATCTATCTGATGGGGAGACGACTGACATGACCGATGTCGTATTCACGGTTGGAAACGTGCTGCGCGGCGACGACGGCGCCGGACCGCTGCTGGCCCAGTTGCTCGACGAACAGCCGGCGCCCGGCTGGACGGTGGTGGACGGCGAGGATGTTCCGGAGAACCACACCCATTACATCCGGACGCTGGCGCCGCAGCGTTTGCTGATCGTCGACGCCGCCGACATGGAACTGGCGCCGGGCGAGGTCCGCCTGATCGAGCAGGACAGCGTCGCAGAGCAGTTCATGGTGACCACCCACGCCATCCCGCTGAACTTCCTGATCGACAGCCTGCGGGAAACCGTGCCGGAAATCCTGTTCCTCGGCATCCAGCCGCAGGACACCAGCTTCTTCGCGCCGGTCACCAGCACGGTCCGCCTGTCGGTGGAGGCCGTCCACGACCGGCTGGTCCGCGGCGAGGGCTTCGACGCTTACGAGACGGTGGGCTGATCAAGCATTCTCATGCATTCGGGGACAACTCAAGACAAGCGGAGGAATTCGCCATGGCGGATCCTGCATCGAAAGACACACCGGTACTCGGCATGGACGCCTATTCGCCGGCCGAGATCCAGGACAAGGTCGAAAAGCTGGGGGTGAAGAAGGCGACGATGCCCTTCCTGCCCAGCTTCATGCTGGCGGTGGTCGCCGGCGGCGGCATCGGGCTGGGCGGCATGTTCTTCGTCATCGTGCTGGCCGACCCGGCGCTCAGCTTCGCGGTGCAGCGGGTGCTGGGCGGTCTGGTCTTCTCGCTCGGCCTCGCCATCGTCATGGTCGGCGGGGCGGAGCTGTTCACCGGCAACTGCCTGATCGTGATGGCGCGGGCGAACGGCCAGATCTCGACGGCGCAGGTGTTGCGCAACTGGGCGACGATCTGGATCGGCAACGCGGTCGGCGCGCTAGGCCTCGTCTTCCTGATCGTCATGTCGCACCACACCGAGATGAACAACGGCGGCGTCGGCGCCGCGGTGCTGAAGCTCGCCATCGGCAAGATCGCACCGGACGCGGTGACCATCTTCTTCAAGGGCATCCTGTGCAACCTGCTGGTCTGCCTGGCGGTGTGGCTTGCCTATGCCGGCCGCACGGTGACCGACAAGATCGTGGCGCTGACCCTGCCGGTCGCGGCCTTCGTGGCCGCCGGCTTCGAGCACTGCATCGCCAACCTCTATTTCCTGCCGCTGGCCTATGTGCTGAAGGAGACGGGGCATGTGCCGGCCGGGCTGGACGTATCGATGATCACGGCCGGCGGCATCCTGCACAATCTGCTGTTCGCCACGCTGGGCAACATCGTCGGCGGCTCGGTGTTCGTCGGCGGCATCTATTGGCTGATCTACCGCAAGGGCCTGGGCGGCCTGACCCCGCTGCCGTCGCGCAAGGCGATGCCGGCGATGGGGCAGCCGGCAGCCAATCATTGACGCGAACGGCGGCATGACCTCCGCGGGCCGGCACTGTCCGGCCCGCCGGTATTTTCGGGATTCCGGGGCAAGGCTTCAAGCCGGCGTCAGGACCCGCGACGGCACGGCGTAGACGGTGAAGCGGCCCTCGCGCACATAGGCGACGACCCCTACCCCCACCGTCGCGGCGAATCCCACGCACAGCGAAGTCGGGGCCGAGATGGCGGCGATCAGCGGGATGCCGGCCGCAGCCGTCTTGTGAACCATCTCGAAGGAACAGCGGCTCGACACCACGACGAAGCCGTCGGCCGGGTCGATGCCGGCGCGGGCGAGCGCGCCGATCAGCTTGTCGAGCGCGTTGTGGCGGCCGACATCCTCGCGGACGGCGACCAGGTCCCCGTCCGGCCGGGCGAAACCGGCGGCATGGACGGCGCCGGTCTGCCGGTTCAGGCTCTGGCCCGACGGCAGCGCCGCCATGGCGCGGCGGATCGATTCCGGCGCAAAGCGCGCGGTCGAGCGCACGGGATCGAGCGGCCGAAGGGTCTCCGCGAAGCTGTCGGTGCCGCAGCGACCGCAGCCCGATCCGCCCATCAGGTTGCGCTTGCGGCGCAGCAGGGCGGCGAGCCGCTCCACCGGCAGTTCCATGCGGATGCGGACACCGTCCGCCAGTTCGTCGACGCCGGTGATGGCGAGCTCGTCGGGAGTGCCTGCGATCCCCTCGCTGAGAGAAAAACCGGTTGCGAAATCCTCCAGGTCGGTCGGCGTCGCCAGCATGACCGCGAAGAGATCGCCGGCATAGACCAGACCGACCGGCAACTCGTCGACGATCGTCTCCACCCGGCGGTCGATGCCCGATCCGGTACAGACGGTCGCCGGCACCTGCCGCATGCCGCGGTGGGAAAGCGGGTGCGCCAGGGAAAGCGCCGGGGATGCCGGGGCCGTAAAGGCGGTTGCGTGATCCATGATGTGGCCGTGACCCTGGCTGTGATGGAGGAAAGGGCGCCGGCCAAGCGGTCCGTCACCGCGCACCGCTTTAACGCCAAGCCTGGAGCATCGGTCCCGACGGACGGGATCGCCCGGCCCCCATGGCCGGATTCTGCACGCCGCCGATACGGAACGACATGCGACATTCCGGCTCACCTAGAATATTCATCGGGGAAATTCCGAATAAATTTAAGTTATTGCCTCATACAAATCTCTTATCGCTCAGGTCATTGCATATGATGCTCCGTGAAATTCAACAACTCGTGAATTGCAATTCCTCATTTCCGGTGCTATTCCTTGCCATATCGACTTGCCGAAAAATCGACCGATTCACCCCTGCTCCCGACAATGGCCACCGGGTCCGGCATTCCGCCGGAACGGGCTTCTGGCCTTGCGCGGCGGAGAAGGACGATGCATGAGCTTTCACTGTGCGAACGGCTGCTGGACTTGCTGGAGGAGGAATCGCGCCGCCATGCCTTCCATCGGGTCACTCGGATCCGGTTGGCGGTGGGACGGTTCGCCTGCGTCGATCCGGACGCCCTGCGGTTCGCCTTCGACGTGGTCCGGCGCGACACGCTGGCCGAGGGCGCGACGGTCGACATCGATCAGCCGCCCGGTCTGGTCTGGTGCGAGGATTGCGCGCGGGAAAGGGAGGTGCCGACCCGCATCGCCCCCTGCCCAGCCTGCGGTGGCCTGCGCCTGGCCCCACGCGGTGGCGACGATCTGACGCTGGTCGAACTCGAAGTGGCGTGACCGCCGCAATAATGACCGCCGTGAAGGAACCCTGCCATGTGCCTTGGAGTCCCCGCAAGGATCGTCGCCATCGCCGATGCCGGGCGGATGCTCGCCATCGCCGAGATCCTGGGTGAAATGCGGGAAATCGATCTCTCCTGCATCGCCGATCCGGGAGAGGCACTGTCCGAGCGGATCGGACACTGGGTCCTGGTCCATCTCGGCTTCGCGCTCTCCCGCATCGAAGAGGCCGATGCACGGGTCACTCTCGACCTGCTTCGAGAGGTCGACGAGGCGGAGGGCGGCAGAGGGCACCTGAAGGCCTCCCTGCTCGCCTGACCTTCGTCCGCACCCTGCGCACGACGGAGGAGATCGCCTGCCTGCCGGTGATGATGACCAGCACCCTGAACCGGGACAAGGACATCGCCGCCGCCCGCGCGGTGGGGGTGAACCTGTATCTGGTCAAGCCGATCAGCGTGGACGATCTGCGCCTGTTCGCTGCCATCATGACGGGAGCGACCGAGCCATGAATCCCCCCTTCTCGCCCAGTTTCTGGTCGAAGCCCGCGACCAGATCGCCGCGACCACCGACGGCCTGCTGGGGTTGGAGCGCGATCCCCGCAGCGGCCAGCGTCTCAACGCCGTGTTCCGCTCGGTCCACACGCTGAAGGGATCGTCGGGTCTTTTCGACATCCCGGCGCTGACCGCCGTGCTGCACGCGGGCGAGGATCTGCTGGTCGCCCTGCGCGAACAGCAGCTGACGCTGGACCCCGCGATGCTGGACCAGATCCTGGCGGCGCTGGACCTCGTATCGATGTGGCTGGACCACATCGAGGACACCGGCAGGCTGCCGGGCACCGCGGTCGAACGCGGGCAGCCGGTCATCGCCGCGCTGCGCGCCTGGCTGACCGGCGGCGCCGAGGACAGGGCGGAGGAGCGCGCCCCGGCCTCCGGGCCGGAGGACGCGGTGGAGGGGACGGAATCCCTGCCACACTGGCTCTCCGGCGTGCCGGAAGACGCGCTGATGGAGGCGGTGGAACGGGCGGCGGCGAGCGGAACCCCGGTCCTCGCCATCACCTACCGTCCCGAGTCCCAGTGCTTTTTCAAGGGTGACGACCCGCTGGCCCTGATGACACAGGTGCCCGAACGCGCTCATCTGGCGGCGGTGCCCCCGGACGGCTGGACGCCGCTGGCCGAATACGACCCCTTTTCCTGCGTGCTGTCCTTCCAGGCCCTGTCCACCGCCCCCCTCGGGGAAGTGGCGCATCTCCTGCGCTATGTCGGCAGCCAGTCCGAAGTGACGGAGGTCGAGCCGGCGGCTCTGGCCCTGGCAGGCTTGTCCCCGGCCGCCGGTCCGGCGGCAGCGCTGGCCGAGCCGCTGGCGCTGCTGCTGGAACGCGGCGACCTGACCGGTTTGGCCGAGGCGGCCGGAACCATGGCCGAAGAGGAGGCGGGCGGCGACGCGGCCGCGGCGGCACTGTGGAATCGAGACCGACCGTACGGCCGCCGGCAAGCCGGAAACCGCCCGGCTGACATTGGGGGCCAGCCAGGACAACGATCAGGTCATCATCCGCATCACCGACGACGGGCGAGGCATCGATCCCGCCGTGATGCGTGAGAAGGCGGTCGAGAAGGGGGTGATGGACCGCGAAACCGCCCAGCGGCTGAGCGACGGGGAGGTGATGGACCTGATCTTCGCAGCGGGTTTCTCCACCGCCGCCGCCGTGACGGATATCAGCGGGCGCGGGGTTGGGATGGACGCGGTGCGCACCGCCATCGAGAAGACCGGTGGGCGGGTGGAACTGAGCAGCATCCCAGGCACCGGGACCACCGGCAGCCTGCATCTGCCGCTGAGCATGGCGGTAACGCGGGTGATGACGCTGGAGGTATCGGGCCGGCAGTTCGGCATTCCGATGGACGAGATCGCCGAAACGGTCCGTATCCCGCGGGCCGACGTGGTGGCCATCAAGGACAAGGAAGCCTTCCTGCTGCGCGACCGCATCATTCCCCTGGTGCATCTGGACCGCTTGCTGGATTTGCCGCCAAAGGCCGAGGCGGAGGAGATCGCCGTGCTGGTGGTGCGGATCGACAAGCAGGCGGTCGGTCTCGCCATCGAAGCCTTCGGTGAAGGGATGGAAGTCATCGTGAAGCCGCTGGATGGCCCGCTGGCCGGGATGCCGGGCTATCTGGGTACGGCGCTGCTGGGCGACGGGCGTTAAGCATTACAGTTGCGATGGATCAAAGACCCGATGCCGGTGCCACGGCCTTCACGGCGTCGACATGTCGGTGGGCCCGACGTTTCGGCCGCCCTCGATTCCTTGGAGAACGGTGTAACGGCTGGGGTGCCTCTGCCCCGTGGCCGGCTGAATAGGGAACAGGCGCTCCACGACCGCCGGCCCGCTAAGGGCACCGGCCTCATCCACCATTCCGGCCGCGGGTCGCAATACCTTGCCATTCGCTACACCGAGCGCCTCACCGAGGCCGGCGTCGAACCCTCCGTGGGCAGCGTCGGCGACAGCTACGACAACGCCTTGGCCGAGACGATCAACGGTTTCTACAAGACCGAGGCGATCCGGCGCTGCGGACCATGGCGCACCCTGGAAGCTGTCGAGTTCGCCACCCTGGAATGGGTGGACTGGTTCAAACACCGACGCCTCCTCGAACCCATCGGCAAGCACGCCGTCCTCCAGGACGCTGGTGCTCACACTGTCGGACTCGTTGTCGGAAAAGCCCGGCCCGCGAATGGTGAGCTGCGGCGTACTGCCGGCGAACCCGGTGAGATAGACGTTGGGCTGGCACTGGGCGATCTCGCCCGGCCCCTGGAGCCGCCCTCCTCGTCGAGCGTGCGTTCGTCCACCTCCGACGCGCTGGCCGGTGAAGGTCGTCGTCCCCTGCCTGGAGGCGGTGACGGCCAGCGCCGTCAACTGTGATGCGGGCCGGAACATAGGCGGCGAAATAGGCATGGGAGCACTCTCCACGCTGGAAGCGATCGATATCTAATGATAATAATTCTTATTATCATTTCTGCCTGTGACGGTGCGCCCTTTGCCCTGGCCGGTATTTTTTCGTCACTCCCCTCACCCTCTTCGACGGATGCCATGGCGCACTCCAGCCCGTCCGTTCCTTCCCAAGACAAAAGGACCACCCGCCATGAACATCCTCCGCAAGACCGGGCCGGATGTGTTCCAGGTCGGCCCGCGACTGCTGGCGAGCCTCGCTGGACCGGAGTCCGGGTGGCGCGATCACGCGCTGCCCTGCGCCGACGGGGCCGTGCGTTTCCGCACCGGCCGGGTCGGGCCGGGCATCACCCTGACCAGCAGCGAGTGCCGCCTGGGCGGCGACTACCGGTCGCGGATCGACCATGGCGCGGCGGTGGGGGTGCTGGCCTTCGGCCTGTCGGGCACCAGCCTGTTCGGTTGCGGCGACGCGGCGTTGCGCCACACGGTGCGCGCCGGGGATGTCTGGCTGTTCCGGCTTGACGACGCTCCCATCGCCCGGCTGACGCCGGCGCAGGAACTGGCCGGCATGCTGGCGGTCAAGTTCGACCTGGACCGCATCGGCGAGGTGCTGGACGGTGCCGGCCTGAACCGGATGCCGGGAGGAACCCGCGCGGTCCGGCTGGGGCGCTCGGAGTCCGGTGCCGACCGGCTGCGCCTGCTGCTGAACAACGGCCTCGCGTCGCCGCTCGACCGGCTGATGGCGGAGAGCGCCGCGCTCGGGCTGCTGGCGCATTGGCTGGCGCCATTGGTGGACGCCGGCCCCATGGGGGACGGCGCGCCAGGGGCCGCACTGGGGCGCGCAGAGCGGTGCGGGGTGGCGCGGGTGGCGGACATGCTGCTGTCCGCTCTGTGCCACCCGCCCTCGCTGGAGCGTCTCGCCGAGGCGGCGGGCATGAGCCACGCGCGGCTGAACCGCTGCTTCCGCAAGGTCTACGGGCAGACCGTCTTCGCCTGGCTGCGCGACCGGCGGCTGGAGCGCGCCGAACATTGCCTGAAGAACAGCGACGAGAGCATCACCGGGATCGCCTTTCTTTGCGGCTTCAGCAGCTCCAGCCATTTCGCCGCCGCCTTCCGCGAGCGCCACGGCTGCACCCCCGCCGAGTTCCGCCAACGCCGCTGACACCGACACCGCTGACACCGCCGTTCGGCGTCTGTCCCGTCCCGTTCTGCCGATGACGGCGCCACCGGCGTTTCGCGCGTAGCGTCTCCGGTCGCTGTCGCTCGACCTCGCGGAAACCGCCATGACCACCACCATGACCACCACGCCGACCGACCGGAAGACACCCGCCGTGGCCGCCCTGTTCGGCGGGCTGCTGGCGAACGGCGCTGGCCATTCCTTCCTGCTGATCGTCCTGCCCCCGCTCGGGCGGAGCATCGGCTTCGGGGATGTGCGGACCGGTATGCTGCTCAGCCTTTCCGCCCTGCTGCTGGTCGTCGCCGGACCGGTCTGGGGGCAGGTCTGCGACCGCTGGGGCCGGCGCCGCGTGCTGCTGACCGGGCTCGCCGCCGCCGCCCTGTTTCCCGTGGCGATGGCCGCGATCCTGGCCGGGCACGGCGACGGACGCCTGTCGGCCGATGCGGCCTTCGCCCTGCTGCTGGCCGCCCGGCTGGTCCAGTCGGCCCTGTCGGCCGGCATCATGCCTGCGGCCCAGGGCTTCCTCGCCGACGTGACCAGCACGGACGAGCGGGCCGGCGGCATGGGGATGATGGGCGCCGCCTTCGGACTGGGCGCCATCCTCGGCGGCGCCGTCGCCTGGCGGATGGGAGGGACGGAGCCCGGCACCGCGCTGCTGGCCATCGCCGCGCTGATCGCCGCCGGAACGTCGGCGGTCTGGCTCTGTGTCCGCGAGCCGGTGCGGCCGGCCGCATCGGCGACAGCCCCGGCGGCGGGGTGGCTCCGTCCGGCGGTTCTCCGCCCCTTCCTGGCGATCACGCTGTGCGGGCTGGCCGCCTACAGCCTGCTGCAGCAAGTGACGGCGCTGCGCCTCCAGGACGCCTTCGGCCTGACCCCGATGGACTCGGTGCAGCGCGGCGGCGCCATCCTGGCAGTGACCATGGCGGTGATGGTGGCGACGCAGGGGCTGGCGGTGCGCTGGCTGGGCTGGCCCCCCGCGCGCCTGCTGCGGGTCGGGGCCGTCGTCGCGGCGCTCGCCATGCCGGCGGCGGCTCTGGCCCCCTCCCCCGCCCTGCTGATGGCGGCAATGGCCGGGCTGGGTGGCGGGCTGGGTCTGCTGCTGCCGGGAAATCTCGCCTCGCTGAGCCTGCGGACGGCGCCGGACATGCAGGCCCGGACCGCCGGCCTCAACGGCATCGGGCAGGGGGTCGGCATGGCCGCCGGCCCGCTGCTGGGGGCGTCGCTGCACCAGCTCTCGCCGGTCATGCCCTATTGGGCGGGCGCCGCGATCCTGTGCGTGGTGTGCGCCCTGGCGTTCCGGCGGCGCTGACCGCCGCGTTCGCCCGATGATGGGGAGCGTTCGGCGTTTGGGCGCGCGCCCCCGGCGCTTCGCCTAGCCTCGCCCTGGACTTCAGCGAGGAGAACCGCCCCCAATGACGCACCGCCCGTTCCCCACACCGCCGATCGCCCGGCTGCTTTCCTCGACCCCGCTCCTTCTGGCGATGGCGGGACCGGCGCTGGCCGACGGCCCGCCGGACGCCGCCGCCATGGAGCTGGCCCCGATGACGGTCGAGGCCCGGCAATGGAAGGAGGATGTCCGGCGCATCCCCGGATCGGTCGAGGTCCTGACGCCCGAGGCGTTGGACAGCCCGCTGTCGGGCGGACTGGCGGCCATCGCCAAGCGGTCGCCGAACGTCCAGATCGAACAGTCTTCGGTGCAGACGCGGATCGTCATGCGCGGCATGACCAGCGCCAACACCGCCTTGCAGGATCCCCTGGGTTTCTTCGTGAACGACGTCGCCCTGCCCCACGGTGCCGCCCAGGCGCCCCGGCTGCCCGACCCCGCCATGCTGGAAATCCTGAAGGGGCCGCAAGGCAGCCTCTACGGCCGCAACACCGAGGCCGGCGCCGTCAAGGCCGCCTCCGCCGATCCGACCTGGACGCCATCGGGCTGGGCCAGCCTGTCCACCGGCTTCCAGGACGGCCCCGACGGCTGGCGCCCCGCCGTCACGGCGGCCGGGCGGCTGTCGGGTCCGCTCGCCGGCGACACGCTGGCCGGTTCGCTGGCCTTCCGCGCGGAGGACGCCAAGGGCGCCGGACTGAACCGCTACGACGGGTCGAGGAACGGCGCGGAAACCGGCCGCTGGACCCTGTCGGGCGGCCTGGAAGCCCGGCCCGACGACGATACCGACATCCGCCTGAAGAGCGTCGTCGAACGGGCCGAACTGGGCAAGGCGCGGATGCGCTACCTCTCCGGCCCCTACGCCACCGGCCGCTTCACCACCAACTACAACACCCCCTCCTGGGACGATTCCACCAGCGCGGTGCAATCCCTGCGGGTCGACCGTCGCGGCGACGGCTTCGACCTGACCAGCGTCACCGGCTGGACCCATTACACGCGCGATTTCCAGATGGATCTCGACGGCGCACCGCTCGCCACCCTGCCGACCCTCTCGGCCCACCGCGACGACGCCCTGTCGCAGGAAATCCGCCTGACCTCCGCCGATCCGCAGGCGCGGCTGCGGTGGCTGGCCGGACTCTACGCCTACCGGGAATGGACCGAGCTGGATTTTCGCATCGGCACCCCGCGCGTCCGGCGCAAGACCGACATCGAGCAGACCGGGCTGGCCGGCTTCGGGCAGGCGGATGTCGGCCTGACCGACGCCTTGCGGCTCGGTCTGGGCGGACGGCTCGAATGGATCGGCCAGAGCGGCCGCCAGACCGTCTCCAGCACGGCCGGGCGCATGAGCTACCAGCAGGATCTGAGCCACACCACGCTGCTGCCGCGCGTCAGCCTGTCCTATGAGGCCGGGCCGGACGCCACGCTCTACGCCTCCTACGCGCGGGGCTATCTGCCGGGCGGCTACAATTACGGGACGGCGACCAGCCGCGACACGCTGACCTACGCGCCCGAACACAGCTGGACCGCCGAGGCCGGGGTGAAGGCCGGCTTCGCCGGCGGGCGCGGCTCCGTGCAATTCTCGGTCTTCCACACGCGCACGACCGACAAGCAGATCCTCGATCTGGTGCCCGGCGGCACCCAGAAGGTCAGCAACGCCGCCGAGGCCGAAAACCTGGGCGCCGAGTTGTCGCTGAACGGACGCCTGAGCGAGCGTTGGACCCTGTTCGGAAGCGGCGGCCTGCAACGGGCCAAGGCGACCGCCTACACCGTCAACGTCAACCGCAACGGCGCGCTGGTGCCCACCGACCTGTCGGGCAACCGCCTGCCGATGGCGGCGCACGCCACCTATGCGCTGGGCATCCGCTATGACGAAGGCGAGCGGGGGTGGTTCGGACAGGTGGGGGTGAACGGCTCCGGCCCCTATTATTTCGATTCGGAAAACACGGTGCGGCAATCGGCCTTCGTGCTGACCGACGCCGAGATCGGCTACCGCTTCGCGTCGGTGGAGCTGTCGCTGTGGGGCAGCAACCTGTTCGACCGGAACGTCTACACCCGCGCCGTCCGGGCGCCGCTCGGCGTGCTGGCGGAGGATGGCGCGGCGCGCGAGGTCGGCCTGCGCGTCAAGGCGGCGTGGTGACGGCGATGACGACGCACCCCGACGACAGCAGCGTTCCCGCCCGGCTGTTCGACCTGATCCAGGCGCCGCTGCGCTGGCAGCTTGTGGCGGCCGGTCTGGAGTTCGCCCTGTTCGACCGGCTGGCCACGCCCGCGACGGCAGCCGATCTGGCGGCCGATCTGGCGCTGGACGCCGGACGCCTCGGCTTCGTCCTCGACGCGCTGGCCGCCATGGAGCTGCTGGTCAAGGCCGATGGCCGCTACCGCCTCGCGGACGAGGCCTCGCCCTATCTGCGCACCGACGGCCCGCGGTCCCTGCGCGACCTGCTGACCACCCTCCCCCGGCTGCGGCACGGCGACGTGGCGGCATTGCTGCGCGGGGAGACCGCCGACGCGCCGCTCGACATGACCGCGCCGGAGTTCTGGGACCGCTCTGCCTTCAGCCTGCGCGCCTTCCATCGCGGCATGGGGGCGGCAGCCATGATGGCGGTGCTGGAAAGCCTGCCGGAATGGCCCTCCGCCCAGCGGTTCCTCGATGTCGGCGCCGGATCGGAGACGCTGTCGCTGACGGTCGCGGAGCGGCGGCCGGACATGACCGCCACGGTGGTCGACCTGCCGCCGATGGCGAGCCGGATCGCCGGACGGCTGGACACCGCCGGAGCGGCGGGCCGGCACGTCGCGGTGATCGCGGGCGACTTCAACGACACGGAGTGGGGCGGCGGGTACGACGTGATCTGGGCGTCGCTGACGCTCTACTACGCCCGCGACCTCGTGGCGCTGCTGGCCAAGGCCCGGCAGGCACTGGCGCCGGGCGGCGTCTTCGTCAGCCTGCACGAGGGGCTGACGGCGGAGCGCACCCAACCGGAAACCCACGTCGTCGGGCGGCTGGCGGCGGCCCTGCGCGGGCAGGGCCGTTCCTTCGATCGGGGCGCCATCGCGGCGGCGCTGTCGGCGGCCGGCTTCGCCCGTGTGGACAGCCGGGACGTCGCGACCGCCTTCGGCCCGTTCCGGCTGGACTGCGGGCGGGGGTAGGCGTTCAGCACCCCGCCTCGCCGGGACAGCGCCGCACCTCGACGACCGGATGGACCAGCCCCAGCCCGGCGGGGAGCAGAGCCTTGTAATGCTCCGGGCTGTGCGGTTCGTGGCTGACCACCGACAGCACCGTGGTGAACAGCCCCGGACCGATCGACCAGACATGCAGGTCGGCGATGCGGGAATCGCCGTCCGCCTCGATGGCGCCGCGCACCGCCTCGCGCACCTCGGCAGGTGCCTCCTGGTCGAGCAGCACCCGGCCGGTGTCGCGCAGCAGGCCCCAGGACCAGCGGGCGATCACCGCCGCACCGACGATGCCCATCGCCGGGTCCAGCCAGGACGCGCCGAGATGCTTGCCGCCGAGGAGCGCCAGCACAGCCAGCACCGACGTCGCGATGTCGGCGAGCACATGCAGGATGGCGCCCCGCAGATTGTGGTCGTGCTCCTCATGCGCATGGCTGTGCGCATGGCCGTGCGCATGGTCGTGGCCGTGGCCATGACGGTGATCATGGCCGTGCTGGTGATGCTCCGCGTCGTCGCCGGACGGCCCGCGTATCAGGATGGCCGCGCTCGCGATGTTGACGGCCAGACCGACCAGCGTGACCACCAGCGCCTGGTCGAAGGAGATCGCCACCGGATCGACCAGCCGGTGCATGCTCTCCCACAGCATCAGCAGGGTGACGAAGACCAGCAGCAGCGCGCTGGCGAAACCGGCCAGCGCGTTCACCTTGCCGGTGCCGAAGCTGAAGGCCCGGTTGCGGGCGTGGCGGCGGGCAAAGACGTAGGCGAGCAGCGAAATGCCCAGCGCCGCCGCATGCGAGGCCATGTGCAGGCCATCGGTCAGCAGCGCGATGGATCCGAAGGCGATGCCCGCCGTCACCTCCGCAACCATGGTCACGGCGGTCAGCGCCACCACCAGCAGCGTGCGGAACTCCGCCGGCCGGACACGGTCCTGGCCGAAGCCGTGGTCATGGGTCCAGGCGTCGATCGTCTTCGTGTGCATCGGCGGCTGCTTCCTTCTCGATGAGGACCGGATCGGTCCAGAATGCCTTTCGGCGTCATGGATCCGCAACAGAATTGCGGATGATAATTATTCTCATTATGCTGCATCCGCCCCGCTGCCTGGAGGCGTGGCGCGTCGCAGTGGAGGTTGGGAATGAAAGCGGGCCTGATGCAGAAGATCGTCGTCGATCGCGGTCCGGCGGGCCTCGGCCGGCGCTGGACAACCGCCGCCCAGCCGCGTTCGGTGGTTCGCCATTCCGGACCGCTGATGCCGGGCGTCGAGGGGCACATGAAGCGCACGCTGGTGCGCGACGGCATGGCGGTGACCACCTGCGACTTCACGACCACCAGCACGGTAGAGGGCAGCGTCCACGGCCACGCCAGCCTGTCCATCGCGGTGTTCCTGAAGGCCGGCGGCGTCACCGGGGTGGCGCCGGACGGGCCGGTCATGCCCTACCGCGACGGCCATCTCTACGTGTTCCTGTCGAACCGCAGCGCCTGGGGCCGGTTCCATCTGCCGCCGGGCCAGCGCATGACGATGGCGGAACTGCGCATCGACTGGGATGTCCTGTGCGGCATGCTCGACCCCCGTGCCTTCACTTCCACCATGGCCGGTGCGCTGGACCTGTATGCGGAGGATCTCGACGGGGTGTGGATGGGCTGCGCGCCCGCCCCGCGCGAGATGATCCTGGCGACGGAGCGGCTGCTCCAGGGCACGGTGGCCGAACGCGCCGACGCGCTGTTCGTGGAGGGCAAGGCGCTGGAACTGCTGGCCCTGGCGCTCGACCGGCTGACCACCGCCCAGGGGCGCCCGCCCCGTCCGCCCGAACCGAGCCTGCTCGACCGCCGTCGGGTGAAGGCGGCGCGCGACCTGATGGTCGAGGACATCGCCCATGGCTGGACCATCGCCGAACTGGCCCGCGTCGCCGGGGTGAACGAGAAGAAGCTGAAGCACGGTTTCCGGACTCTCTACGATGCGTCGGTCCACCAGTATCTCCAGGACATGCGGATGAAGCGGGCGGGCGATCTGCTGGGGCGGCAGGCGGCCAGCGTGACCGAGGTGTCGCTGATGGTCGGCTATGCCAACCCCAGCCACTTCGCCAAGCTGTTCCGCCGCTATTACGGCGTCGCCCCCAGCGCCTACACCGCCACGCCCGGCGGAGCGGCGTCCGGCTGAACGGTGCCGATCCGCGCCCGCAGCGCCGGCAGCAGCGCCGCCGCCGCCAGGGCGGCCCCGGCGGCAAGGCCGAAGCCGGCCTTGTAGCCCAGGGTTCCCGCCAGCAGCGCCCCGCCATAGCCGGCCAACGCCGCGACCATCGCGTCGGCGCATTGGAACAGCGTGAAATCCACCCCGGCCTGCCGCAGCGAGGCCCAACCCATCATCGCCGTGTAGAGGACGACGAAGGCCGCCCCGGTCACCGCGGCCAGCGCCAGCAGCAGCCCGACCAACGCCGCAACGGGCAGGCCGGGCACCAGCGCCGCCGCCAGCAGGGCGAGGAAGACCGCCGCCTCGGCCAGCACCGCCGGCCCCAACAGCGCATCGGCGCCCCAACGCCGCGCCGCCAGCCCGGCCAGCAGCGCCCCCAGCAGACTGGCCGCCGTGCCGGCGACGCCGTGCAGCATCCCCAGCAGGGCGAGGTCGAAGCCCCGGTCGATCAGGAAGGGCGCCATCAGCCCCTGCACGATCCGCAAGCCCGGCTGGAAGACCAGCACGACGACCAGCCCCCAGCGCACGTCCGGCCGAGCGAAGGCCGCCGCCAGCGACGGGCGGTGCCGGTTTTCGCTCCGGTCTTCACCGAGAGAGGCGAGCGGCGGCTCGGGCGTCAGCAGGACCGGCAGAGTCAGCAGAACCAGCAGCCCGACCATGGCGCACACCGCCAAGGTCCAGCCCGCCCGATCCACCAGCACCAGGAACAGGCCGCCGCCCAGCATCATCCCGGCATAGCCGCCGCCCACCTGCACCGCGCCGCCCCAGCCGCGCGTGGCGGGAGCCAGACGCTCCACCGTGAAGCCGTCGCAGGCGATGTCCACCGTCGCCACCACCACCGCGACGGCGGCGAGCAGCAGGAACAGGGCCAGCGGCGCCTCGCGCGGCGACAGCGCCGCCAGCAGGACGAGCAGCCCGAACGCCACCCCCTGCCCGGCCAGGATGATCGGCCGCGACCGCCGGACGCCGCCGGGCCGTTGGCGAAACCGCTCGACGGCGGGCGCCCACAGGAATTTCAACGCCCAGGGCAGCATGAACAGCGACACCAGACCGACCAGCTCCAGCCCGGCGCCATGGCTGCGCAGGACGGCGGGCAGGGCCTGGAAGCTCATGCCGCCGATGGCGCTCTGGGTCGTGTAGATCCCCGCGACCGTCAGCAGCACCCGCGCGGCGCCCATCAGAAGCGGTACCGGCCGCTGACGCCGATCATGCGCCCCTGCCCGACCGTGCTGCGCACGTCGCCGGCCCCGAACCGGAAGCTGGAGGTGCGGTAGACCTTGTCCGTCAGATTGTCGCCGAAGACGCTGAGCGACATCCCGTTGTCGAGCGCCAGATCGACCGAGGCGTCGAACAGCGTGTAGCCCGCCTGTTGCAGGCTGTTGGCCTCGTCGAAATAGGTGCGCGAATAATAGCGCCCGCCGCCGCGCAGGCTGAGTTCGCCCGGAATTCCCGTCTGCGGGATCACGTAGCGCGCCGACAGCCGCAGCGTGGTGTCGGGGGCGTAGGGCACCCGCTTGCCGTCGTAGCTGACGCCCGTCTGCGGATCGCGCGAATCGGTGAACTCCGACCGGCCGACGGTCGCGCCGGCATCCAGCGTCAGCCCGTCCAGCGGCGTGGCCCGCAGATCCAGCTCGATGCCCTTGCTCTCGGCCTCGCCGGCGTTGCGCAGCACCTGCATGCCGACCGGCCCGACATAGATCTGCTTGTCGTTGGAGCGGATCCAATAGACCGCCGCGCCACCTTCCAGGATGCCGGGCAGCAGGGCGCCGCGCCAGCCGGCCTCGATGTTGATCGATGTCTCGGATTTGTAGGACACGGCGTCGGCGACGCTGGAAACGGTGTGGTTGAAGCCGCCCGGCTTGAAGCCCCGGCTGACCAGCGCGTAGAGCCGGTGGTCCGGCGTCACCTGCCAGCCGAAGGCCAGCTTGGGCGAGACGTTGCCGAAACTGGCGTCGGCGGAAAAGCCGTAGCCGCCCGGCGCGCCGCGCCGGTAGTCGATCGACGATTCCTCCCGCGACCAGCGCAGGCCGCCGGTGACGTCCACCGTCGGCGTGACCTTGTAGGTGATCTCGCCGAAGGCGGCGTAGGAGCGGCTGTCCACGTCGTTGACCGAGGCGCCCATGTAGCCGGGATAGCCCGGTTCGCGCCGCGTGAAGTCGGTGTCCTGAACGAAGCCGCCGATCACGCCGGACAGCGGGCCGGAACCGCCCCAGGCCAGACGCAGCTCCTCGGACACCGTCCGCTGATCCTCGGGCGTGTCGCTGCCGAAGATGCGGCGGGTCATCGTCCGCTTCTGGAGGGAGGTCACGCTGGTCAGCACCGCCCCGCCGAAATCATAGCTGCCGGTCAGCCCGAAGCTGTTCACCGTACGGTCGAGCAGCGGCAACCCGCCCTCGGTCACGCTGTTGACGGTGCGATCCTTCAGGCTGGAGTCCTTGACATAGAGTTCCTCGTGGCTGCGCAGCCGCTCGCGCTGGGCGGTCGCCATCACGTCGAGCGGTCCGCCGACCGGCGCGTAGCGCAGCCGCGCCCGCCCGACCCAGGTCGTGCCGTCGTCGATGTCGGAGCCCAGCCCGCCCGTATCGTCGATGCTGCCGAGCCGGTCGCGCAGATGCACGGCGACATCGCCGTACAGCATGCCGGGCACCAGGGCGAGACCGGCGATGGCCTCCACCGTGCGATCCTGGTTGGACAGGGTGCTGGACAGGGCGGCGACCGGCCGGTCGTCCGGCTTGCGGGTGACGATGTTCAGCACGCCGCCATGGGCGCCGCGGCCGTACATCGTCCCCTGCGGGCCGCGCAACAGCTCCACCCGCTCGACGTCCACCAGCTCCTGCGTGAAATAGGCCTGGTCCTGGGCCACGCCGTCGACATAGACCTGGACCGCCGGGTTGTAATAGTCGGGCGACGAGACGCCACGCACCGTCACATTGGCATAGGCGCCGTTGCCCCGGCTGCGGATCAGCAGGCCGGGAAACACGCGCTCCAGATCCTCGACCTTCGCGACATGGGCCTGCTCCAGATCCTCGGCGGTGCGGACGGCGACCGCGCCGTCCACCTCGGCCAGCCGCTGGGGCCGCTTGTTCGCGGTCACCGATATGGAGTCGAGGCGCAGCGGTTCGGACGCGCCCGCCGGGGCCGTCTGGGCCGCGGCCGGCAGCGCCCACAACAGAAGGCCGGCGGCGGCCGTGCCGCGCAGCAGGAAGGAACGGGTCGCCATGACGATATGCACTCCGGAAAGACGGCTCGATGCCGCAAGGACTAGGCGCGGGAGAGCGGCGGCGCTAACGCGAACGGGGCCGGGAAGACCGTGATCGGGACCAAATTGCGATTCATTCGCATGTGCCTCTCACGGCAGGCCCCGCCAACCCAGCATGTTTTCATAACGCGCCCACAGCCGGGCATAGGCGCCGTTCCGCCCGATCAGCGCGGCGTGAGGTCCCTGCTCGACGATCCGGCCGCGCTCCAGCACCAGGATGGAATCGGCCTCGGCGACGGAGCGCAGGCGGTGGGCCACCACCAGCACCGTCTTGCCGGGCAGCAGCGCGCCCAGCGCCCGCTGGGCCAGCGCCTCGTTGCGCGGGTCCAGCGCCGACGTCGCCTCGTCCAGCAGGACGATGGGCGCGTCCTTCAGGATGGCGCGGGCGAGCGCGACACGCTGCCGCTCGCCGCCCGACAGGGTGTGCCCACGGTCGCCCAGAACCGTGTCGTAGCCCTGCGGCAGGGCGGTGATGAAGCCGTGGCACTGGGCCGCCTCGGCGGCGGCGGTCACCGCATCGTCCGGCGCGTCGGGGCGGCCGATCCGGATGTTCTCGCGCAGCGTGCCGGCGATCAGGAACACCTCCTGCGACACCACGGCGAGGCAGGAGGCCCGCGTCTCCTCGTCCATGTCGCGCAGATCGACGCCGCCGATGCGGATGGCGCCCTCCGTCACGTCCCAGGAGCGGGTCAGCAGGCGCAGCAGCGTGCTTTTCCCGGCGCCCGACGGCCCGACCACCGCGACCACCCCGCCCTGCGGCACGGCGAAGGACACCTCCGTCAGGATGGCATCGCCGCCCTGCCGGAAGCCGACGCGGTCGAAGGCCATGTCGAACCGCTCGGGACTCCGGGGGCTTGCGGGTTCGGGCAGGACGGGTTCCGTCAGGACGGCCTGGATGCGGGTCAGCGACGCGTCCATCAGCTCCAGCATGGCCGCGAACTCGGTGAACTCGTGAACGGGGGCGAAGACGCGGAGCGCGACGAACCAGACCAGCAGGAACTGCGCCGGGTCGAGCCCGCCGCCCAGCAGCCCATGCACCGCCCAGGCCCCGGCCGCCAGCGCCCCGGCGTCGAGCAGCACCGGGAAGCCCATCGAGGCGCGGACATAGGTGGCGGTCAGCCCCTTCGCCGCATCGCGGTGCCCCGCCGTCGCCCGTTCGAGCCGTCCCACCGGCAAGCCGGGGTCGAAGCCCTTGACGACACGCATCCCCTGGAGGAGTTCCAGCACGGCCCCGCCCATCCGGCCACGCCACGCCGCGCCCTGCGCCGCCTCGCGCGCCAGCCGGCGGGACGACCGGCGCTGGACCAGGACGGCGACGGGAATTCCCAGCACCAGCAACCCGGCCAGCCGCGCGTCCACCCAGGCGCAGCCCGCCAGCAGGATCGCCGTCATCGCCAGCCCGGCGACGGTGCGGCCGAAGATCAGCGAGGGAACCTGCTCGATGGTGGTCACGTCCTGCATCAGCAGGGCGGTCAGGTCGCCGCTGTCGCGCCGCTTGACCTCGCCCAGCGGCAAACGCCGCAGCTGCCGCGCGAGGTCGAGCCGCAGCCGGCAGGTCAGCCGCGTCCCGGCCTCCGCCCCCAGCCGCGTCGCACCGTAGAACAGCACCCCCTGCGCGGCGAAGGCGCCGGCCAGCACCAGCGCGACGACGCCCGGCGATGGAAGGGCGCCACCGGACAGCAGGCCCCGCGCCAGCCAATAGACCACGCCCAGCGGCACGGCGGCGGCCAGCATCTCGGCGAATTTGGCGGCGCCGGCGGCGGCCAGCAGGCCGCGTTCCGGCACGGCCAGCCGGAAAAGCTTCACGATCAGCATGCGATCACGCCTCCTGCTCGAAACCGGACCGGACATCGGACTGGGTGCCGGGAAGGCGCCAGCGGAGAACCTCGGCCTGCCGGTCGGTCAGGTCGCGGTAGAGCGGGCAGGCGGCCATCAGGTCGTCGTGCCGGCCGGCGGCGGCGACACGGCCGTCCTCCATCACCACGATGCGGTCGGCATGGCGCACGCTGTCCAGCCTGTGGGCGATGACGATCGCCGTGCGGCCGGCCATCAGGCCGGACAGTGCCTCCTGGATCAGCGCCTCGTTCTCGGCGTCGGCGAAGGCGGTCGGCTCGTCGAGGATCAGGATCGGCGCGTCCTTCAGGATGGCGCGGGCGATGGCGATGCGCTGGCGCTCGCCGCCGCTGAACCGCGCGCCGCCCTCCCCCACCGGGGTGTCGTAGCCCTCGGGCAGCGCCGCGATCAGATCGTGGCAGCGCGCGGCCCGCGCGGCGGCGGCGACCGTCTCACGGTCGGCGTCCGGCCTCCCCATGCGCAGATTGTCGAGCACGCTGCCGTTGAACAGGGTGCTGTCCTGGAAGACGAAGGAGACCATGGCCTTCAGCCGCTCGGGCGGGATCGTCCGGATGTCGGCGCCGCCGATGCGGATGGCGCCCTCCCCGACGTCCCAGAAACGGCCGACGAGGTGCGCCGCCGTGCTCTTGCCCGCGCCGGACGGGCCGACCAGCGCCGTAATCCCGCCCGCCGGAGCGGTGAAGCTCACCTCCCTCAACGCCGGCTTGCCGCCATGGTCGAAGCTGACGGCATCGAACGCGACGGCAAAGGCGCGTCCCTCCCGCACCGGCTCGGAACCGGTCACCGACACCGGCGGTTCGGGAGCGTCGAGGATGGCGGCGATTGCCTCCTCCGCCTTGCGGACCCTCTGGTACAGCTCGCCGTAGATCGTCACCTTCTGCAGGGGAGGACCGAGCAGGCCGGACAGCAGCAGCGCCGCGAGGAAGGCCGGCGCCTCCAACTCGCCCCGCCCATGCAGCCACAGCCCGAGCGGCGCCACGAACAGCGGGGCCGTCCCCGCCCCCACCGCATAGAGCGACCAGCCGGGCAGCCAGCGCGTCTGCCACTCCAGGGCGAAGCGGCGGAACGCCTCGATGGCATCGACCAGCCGCCCGCCCAACCCGCTGCCGGCCCCGCCCCGGACCGTGAAGGAGCGCACGAGCTCCATGCCCTGGATGAACTGCACCGCCTCGGCGTTGATGGTCCGGATCAGGCCGAAATAGGCGCCGATGCGGGGACCGTGGCCGCGCATCATCCAGGCGTTGCCGGCCCAGGCCAGCGGCAGGATGCCCAGCGCCGCAACGGCGAGCCGCCAGTCGATCAGCGCCATCACCGTCAGGCACAGCAGCGGCGCCGCCAGCGCCGCCACCATGTCGGGAAGCTGATGGCTGAAGAACAGCTCCAGGATCTCGACCTGCTCCTGGAAGACATGGCTCAACCGCCCCACCGGCCGGTCGAGGAAGAAGCCCAGCGGCAGGCGCTGCGTCTTGGCGATCAGCGCCGCGCGGACGGCGTGCAGGATGTCGAAACCGACGCGATGGGCCAGCCCGGTGGACAGGGCGGCGCACAGATGCCGGCCGATCAGCGCCGCCGCGACGGCCGCCGCCCAGCCGAGAACCGCGTGGGGATCGGCTGGGCTGTCTCCATCCGTCGTCGCCTGGAGAATTTCGTATACTCCCCAGAACGGCACCAGCCCGCACAGCGCCGCCGCCACCGACAGCCCGCAGGCGGCAGACAGGGCCATCCCGTGCCCATCCGCCAGGCGCAACAGGCGGTTTTGCCCGTGCGCCGTTCCGCCACCCCTCTTCTCAGCATTCCGGCCCGTCGCCATCCGTCACCTCGTCCACGATGCGGCGGTCGGACAAAGACCGCCGGGATGGCGTGGTGATAGCGGCCGCTCCGGAACCGCGCCGCCGCGATCCCGCCCGGCGCCGACGCGATCGGGACTTTCTGAGCCGAGCGCCATTTTCAAAACAAATACGGACAGAATCGAAAGCCTGTCGCCTTGCTCATCAGAAACGCCGGCTGATAGTTTTCCGCGATCGATCACCACAACCACCGCACCCAACCCGTCGAACCCCGCTCCCCGTGGCGTGAGGGCGTCGGCGTTTGTCCGTCACTGGATAGGTTCTGCAGCCATGGACATGGCGGATCTCGCGCCCAAGCCATCCCGGTCCGCGCCCCGCAGCCCCGACCCCCACGGTTCCGGATGCGGAAGTCCGGGTCTGGCCGTTCTGCTCGACGCGCTGCGTCCCGTCCGCCGCCAGATCATCCTGTCGGCGGCGCTGGCCCTGACCGGAACCCTGCTGGAACTGGTTCCCTATCTGGTGATCTGGCGGATCGCGGTGATCCTCATCGACCCCACCGCCGGAAGCGCAGAACAGATCGGCATTCCAGAACTGGCGCTGGCCGGTCTGGCCGGAGCGCTGCTGCGCTTTGCCGCCCAGGCCGGCGGCGGCATCATCGGCCACGCCGCCGCCTTTCGCGTCGAACGGACGCTTCGCCAGCGGCTGCTCGATCACATCGGCCGCATGCCGCTCGCCCGGCTCGACGGGCAGGGCGGCGCGCTGAAGAAGACGCTGATCGACGATGTCGGGCGGATCAACGGCGTGCTCGCCCACACGCTGCCCGATCTGGTGTCGGGGCTCGGGCTGCCGCTGGTCGCCGGGTGCCTGCTCGCCTGGTTCGATTGGCGCATGGCCCTGGCGTCGCTGGCTCTGCTGCCGCTCGCCGTGGCGGCGCAGGCGCGCATGGCCGCCGGCTCCTCCGCACTGTTCACGCGGTGGAGCGGGACCGAGGCCGCCGCCAACGAGCGCCTGCTCGCCTATGTGCAGGGGATCGCCACGCTGAAAGCCTTCAACCGTCAGGCGCGCAGCCTGGAGGGCGTGCGGCGGGCCGTCCACGACCTCCGCGACCTTGCCGTGTCGATCACCCGCCGGTCCCGCTACCCCTACGCCCTGTTCGGCCTCGCCCTGTCCTTCAACCTCGCCGCCATCCTGCCGGCGGGCCTTCTGCTGCACGCCGGGGGCTCGCTGACGCTGGCCGACCTGATGCTGTTCCTGGCGCTCGGCGGGGTGCTGACGCTGCCGCTGACGCGCGTGGTCCTCGCCGCCAACGGCCTGCGACAGCTCGCCGCCTGTCTCGACCGGATCGCCGCGCTCCTGGCCGAGCCCTGTCTTCCCGTCGTCGACACTCCCGAACGGCCGGACGGCAACACGGTGCGCTTCGAGTCCGCCGGCTTCACCCACGCGGATGGCACCGTGGCGCTGGCCGGTGCGTCCCTCACCCTGGCCGAGGGGCGCATCACCGCGCTGGTCGGCCCGTCGGGCGCCGGAAAGACCACGCTGGCGCGCCTGCTGGGCCGGGCACTGGACTGCACGGAGGGACGGATCACCATCGGCGGCGCCGACATCCGGCGGATGGATCCGGCCGATCTCGCCGGACGGCTCTCCACCGTCTTCCAGGATCCGGTGCTGTTCCACGGCAGTCTGGCCGACAACATCCGCCTCGCCCGCCCCGGCGCGACCGACGCGGAGGTCACGGCCGCCGCCAAGGCCGCCGGCGCCGACGGCTTCATCCGCGCCCTTCCCCAGGGGTACGACACGCCGGTCGGCGACCGTGGCGCCCGGCTGTCCGGCGGCGAGCGCCAGCGCATCGCCATCGCCCGCGCCATCCTGAAGGACGCCCCGATCCTGATCCTCGACGAGGCGACCGCCCACGCCGACCCGCAGACCGAGCATGAGGTCCAGCGCGCTCTGGCCACGCTGGCGCGTGGGCGCACGGTGCTGGTCATCGCCCACCGGCTCGCGACCATCGAACGGGCCGACCGCATCGTCGTCCTGTGCGGGGGCCGTGTCGAGGCCAGCGGATCGCACGCCACGCTGCTGCGCGTGTCGCCGACCTACGCCGCCCTGCGCCGGGCGCAGGACGACGCGGCGCGCTGGAGCCTGCGCGGCAACGCCGCCGCAGCGACGGAGGTCCGGCCATGATCCTGTCCCGCCTCGGTTTCGATCTCGCCGGCCGCTCCGAGCCCCGGCTGCGCCGCGGCTTTCTGACCGGCGTCCTGGCGGCGGCGGTGGATGCGCTGCCCTATGCGGTGCTGGCCGTCGTCCTGCCGGCGCTGGCCGCCGGAGGGGACGGCGGGGAAACGGCGCCGTGGCGATCCCCTTGGCTCGGCGCCCTCCTGCTCGCGGCGGCCCTGCCGCTCGGCGTGTGGCTGCGCGCCCACGCCCTGCTCGACAATTTCGCCGGCAGCTACGGTCTGGTGGCGGACGCCCGGCTGAACGTCGCCGACCATCTGGCCCGGCTGCCGGTCGGACGCGTGCTCCGCCATCGCGACGCCGCCCTGGCCGAACTGCTGACCAGCCGCTTCTCCCAGTACCAGGACATCATCACCCATGTCTGGGGGCTGGTCGTCACCAACAGCGCCCTGCCGGCGCTGCTGTGGCTTCTGCTCGCCTGGATCGACGGCCGGCTGGCGCTGTTGCTGCTGGCGGTGCTGCCGCTCGCCGCCCTCACCATCCCGTGGAGTCATGCCATTCTGGACCGGGCCGCGGCGCGGGTGATGGCGTCCAGGGAACGGGCGGTGACGGGAGTCGTGGAGATGGCCCAGGGCGCCCGCGACCTGCGCGGATTCGACAGCGCCGGCCGGCGCCGCGCCGCCGTGGACCGCGACCTGATCGCGCTGGAACGGGACTCGCGGGCCGCCGAGGCCGCAGCCGCGCCGGCCCTGTCGCTCTACGGCCTGATGGTCGGACTCGGGCTGGCGTCCGTCACCCTGGCCGGCGGGCTGCTGTGGGACGCCGGGCGGCTGGAGGCCGTGCCGTTCCTGCTGGCCCTGCTGGTCACCGCCCGGTTGTGCGCGGCCCTGACCGATCTGGGCGTGTTCCTGGCCGGGCTGCGGCTGTCCCGCGCGGTCCTGGCCGAGATCCGCGCGCTTGCACGGGAGCCCGCCATGCCGGAACCGGCGGCGGGCCGCCACCCCATCGACGCCTCGGTGACTCTGGAGGACGTCGTCTTCCGCTACGACGACATCCCGGACGGCGCCCCGGCTCTGAACGGCATCGGGGTCCATCTTCCAGCCGGGTCGGTGACGGCCCTGGTCGGCCCCTCGGGATCGGGCAAGAGCACGCTGGCCCGGCTGGTCGCCCGGCTGTGGGATGTGGAGCGGGGCAGCGTCCGCATCGGCGGCGTCGATGTGCGCGACATGGACGGCGACACGCTGAACCGCACGGTCAGCATGGTGCTCCAGGAGGTGGTCCTGTTCGACATGACCGTCGCCGACAACATCCGTCTTGGTCGGCCGGACGCCGGCGACGCCGAGGTCGAGGCGGCGGCCCGCGCGGCCTGCATCCACGACCGCATCCGGGCCCTGCCCGGTGGCTACGCCACGCGGCTGTCGGACGGCGGCGCCACCCTGTCCGGCGGGGAGCGTCAGCGGATCGCCATCGCCCGCGCCCTGTTGAAGGACGCCCCGGTGCTGATCCTGGACGAGGCGACCTCCAGCCTCGACCTCGACAACGAGGCGCAGATCCAGCAGGCCATCAACGCCCTGTGCCGGGGCCGGACGGTGATCGTGATCGCCCACCGCCTGTGGACCGTCCGGGAGGTCGACCACATCCTTGTGCTGGACGGCGGACGGATCGCCCAGCAGGGCAGCCACGAGGCCTTGCTGGCGGCGGATGGGCTCTACCGCCGGCTTTGGACGGTGCAGGGCGCCGCCCATGACTGGCGTCTGACCGGACCGGAGTCCGCCGCGCCAGAAATTTGCGAATGATTTGCAGTCGCAGAATTGGGCCCCTATGCTGTGCTCATGAGCGACACCATCGGCACGCCGACCCACTATTCCTCCGACGACCATCATGCGATGGCCGAGCGGTTCGGCTACCGCTACCGCCGCCTGTCGGTGGCCGGCCTCGATCGCGGCAGCGGGAATTCCTGCGCCCTGCTGACCGGGTCGATCGGCGTGGACGTGCTGCAGCCGGGCCTGACCCTGACCCGCTCCGACATCATCCATCTCCATGATTTCGAGGCGGAAGCGGAGATGAAACCCGGCCTGCTGGTCAGCGTGGTGCTGGACGGCCCGGTGGAGGGCTGGGTCGAAGGCTGCGGCGATATCGCCACCCGAGCCGGCACGGCGCTGAATCTCTACATCGACAGCCCCCTCCTGTTCACCGGCAAGCAGGCACGCGGCGTCCATTACTCCACCGTCGCCGCCTTTGCCCGGCAGGACTGGCTGGAGGAGAACGAGGTCGCGCACATGCGGCCGCCGCGCGGCGGCCCGGCCCGGCTGCACCATTGGATCCCGTCGGCGGCGCTGAAGGCCCGGCTGCACACGATGGACCGGCGGACGCCGGTCCCGGCGCTCGACCGCCTGCACCGGGAAATGGTCACGCTCGAACTGATGACCGAGGCCCTGCGCCCCATGGCCGCGACACCCGCCGCCGCCTCCCCGCTCCGCCCGGCGGATCTGGCCCGCATGGTCCGGGTGCGCGACCGGCTGCTGGCCGAACCCGACGCCGATCACACGCTGGCCAAGCTGGCCTGCGATGCCGGCGTCAGCGTGACGGTGCTGAAGGAACGGTTCCGTGCCGCCTTCGGCCGATCCGTCTTCGACACGCTGCGCGACATCCGGCTGGACCGGGCACGCAGCCTGATCGAAGGAGGATGGAGCGTATCCCAGGCCGCCGCCTATGTCGGATACCGGCATCCCAGCAACTTCACCACCGCCTTCCGCCGCCGCTTCGGTCACGCCCCCGGCACCATCCGCCGCTGACCGACGACCCGCCACACCACGCCCCCTGGCGCGCCCGAACCCTGACGCGAACTCCTCCGGACGCCGACCGGCTTTGCGCATAGGAAATCCGCCCGCGCGCATAAGCCTGGTCGATTGCCATCGCAGCCGCTCCGCCTCATAGTCGGCCTCAGTTGATAATAGTTCGCAACTGAAGCCGCCGACCAATCCGGTCCGACCATTCCGGTCCGCCGGCTCCCCCGGATCAAGATCATGACGACGACACCGATTCTCGACACGCGGTCCTTTCCGCTGGTGTGGCTGCGCCCGCCCGCCCGCCCGCTCGACACGGAGGAGGCGAAGGCACTGATCGACGGCCTGATCCGTCTGCTGGATGGCGAACGCCCGTACGTCATCATCAGCGAAGGCGGGTCGCCGGCCCTTCCGCGGGAGGCGGAACGGTCCTTCGCCCTCTGGTTCAAGAGCGACCGCGACCGGCTGGCCCGTCTGTGCGGCGGCATGGCGATGGTGATCCCACCCGGCCCGGCCCACGACGACGCCGTTCGACAGGTCGCCAAAGCGGCGGCGGCCTACCCCTACCCCGTGGCCGTGATCCCCGACACCGACACGGCCATGGCGTGGGCGCACAGCCGCCTGGAGCGGACCGCCCCCCGATCCTGACCGCAAGCCTCCGTCCTCCATTCCAGCCAGGATACCTCCATGCGTCCGCCGAAGAAGAAAGCGCACCGCCCCACCCCGCTCCTGCTCGCCACCATCGTGGCCTGCGGCGCCATGCCCGGCACCGGGCGGGCCGAGGAGGCCGCAGCGGCCGCCATCGCCTTGCCGGAAATCTCGGTGACCGCCCGCAAGCGTCAGGAAAATCCGCGCGACGTGCCCCTGTCCCTCACCGTGGTGGACGGACAGACGCTGGAGGACGCGCGCATCGACAGTTCCGAGGATCTGTTCCGCAGCGTCCCCAACATGATGTCGAACGATCTCGGGGACAGCCGGGCGACCTATTACACGATCCGCGGCATCGGGCCGGTCACCCAGCCGCTCGGGCCGGACGACAGCTCCGTCGTCACCTATGTCGACGGCATTCCGCAGCCCTTCTTCGGATCCGACCTGATCTATCTGGACATCGACCGGGCGGAGGTGCTGCGCGGCCCGCAGGGGACGCTCTACGGCCGCAACAGCGCGGCCGGCGCCATCAACATCACCACGCGCAAGCCCGGCACGGAGCCGGAATTCTCGCTGCGCGGCGAGATCGGCGGCGATGGAACGCGCTCGATCCAGGGTGTCGCCTCCGGGCCGCTGGTTCCCGGCCGGCTGGCCGCGCGCCTCGCGCTCAAGCAATGGAGCGCCGACGGCTATGTCCCCAACCTTTACGGCAGCGACCGCGGCGACCATCGGAATTTCGCCGGACGCGGCTCCCTCGTCCTCACGCCCTCCGACCGGACGACGGTCACGCTGGGACTGGCGGGGGAAAGCAACAAGCAGAACCCGGTCGGCTGGGTGCTGCGCCAGCAGGCCGACTACCCGGAGCAGGCATCGACGGTGAACAAGGTCGACCGCCGCTCGGCCGGGGCGGCGCTGACCGTTGCCCATGATTTCGGCTGGGGAACCCTCACCTCCGCCACCGGCGCCAACCGGGTGGTCAATGAACTGCTGACCGACGACCATGAAGGCAAGGCCTTCTCCGCCCTGTTCGGCCTGCCCGTGGCCTTTTTCCAGCCGCAGACCGACTTCAGTGACTGGACCGAGACCGAGACCAGCTTCAACCAGGAATTCCGCCTCAATTCCGCCGCCTCCAGCATGGTGAGCTGGGTCGCCGGGCTGAACTACGCCCACAGCCATCTCGACACGCGCTACACCAACCAATCGGCCTTCTTCGCCTCGACCAACGGCACGCGCGACGTCGATCTGACCGCGAACAGCGCCTCGGCCTTCGGCGAGGTGACGGTGCCGGTTATGGCGCGGTTGAAGGCGACCGGCGGCCTGCGCTTCAATCACGACTGGAAACGATACGCATCGACCTTCACCGGCAACGGCTTTCCCGGCACCGTCGCGGGATTCCGCCAGTCGGGCGACCTGACCTACAATTACGTCACCGGCCGGGCGTCGCTCGCCTATGACATCACCGACACCTCCAACATCTACGCCACCGTTTCGCGCGGCTACAAGGCCGGCGGCTTTCCGCGCTTCCCCACCGACGCCGCCTTCGGCCAAGCGACCGCGCCCTACAAGTCGGCGACCTACTGGACCTATGAGCTGGGCAGCAAGAACGAATTCCTGGGCGGGCGGGCCCGCCTGACTCTCGCCGGCTTCTTCACCAAGGCGCGCAACGAACAGCTCTATGCCTACAATCCGAGGACGGCGACCTTCCAGCCGGCCAACGTCGATGTCCGCAGCTACGGTTTCGAAGCGGAGGGCGCCCTGCGCGTGACGTCCGGCCTCGATCTGCTTGGCGGCTTCGGCTACACGGTGTCCGATCTGGAGAATGTCGCGGCCTCGCTGTCGGCTACGACCGGCGCCGCCTCCGGCAACGCCACGCCCAACGTGCCACGGATGAACGCCTCGCTCGCCCTGCAATACCGGGGCGACGGCGCCGCAATCGGGTTGCCGTCGCGCTTCGGCACGCTGGGCCGGCTGGAGGTGCAGCATCAGGGACACCGTTACGCCGACGTCGGCAGCCAGACCCTCCTGAAAGGCTACCAGCTGGTCAACGCGCGGGTCGGCGTCGAGCTGGAGAACGCCGACCTCTACCTGTTCGCCAACAACCTGTTCGACCGCAAATACGCGACGCAGGGCAACCATCTGGGGCCGAACGTCGACGCGGTGCTGCCCGCACGCGGGCGGGTGATCGGCGTCGGCGCGGGGGTGCGCTTCTGATGGCACCGCTCTCCCGCTCCCGCCTGCCCCAGGCCATCCTGCTGGTCAGCATGCTGCTGGTCTCCGCAGGCCAATCGATCCTGTTCGCCACCCTGCCCCCCGCCGGCCGCGCGATCGGCCTGTCGGACTGGCAGATCGGCCTGATCATCTCGCTGTCCAGTGTCGCCTTCATCGCCGCCAGTCCGGTGTGGGGGCGCCTCAGCGACAGCCGGGGGCGGCGCGGCATGATCGTGCTGGGCCTGACCGGCTACGCGCTGTTCACCGGGCTGTTCGCCTGGGTGCTCGATCTCGGGATGGCCGGCACGCTGACGCCGTTGGCCAGCCTCCTGGCCCTGGTGGCCGTGCGCGTCGGCTTCGGAACGACGGTGGCGGCGGCCATGCCGGCCGCGCAGGCGCACATCGTCGACATCACGCCCCCCGAACGGCGCACCGCCGGCTTGGCCCGGCTGTCGGCGGCCTATGGCCTGGGAACGGTCGCCGGTCCGCTGTTCGCCGCCGCCTTCGCCGGGCTGGGGCTGGTCTTCCCGCTCTACGCGGCGGCCGGAGCCGCAGCCCTGGCCGCCGTCGCGGTCCTCGGCGGTCTGCGCCACGCGCCGCACCGCTCGGCAGCGGCGGCCATGCTGAAGCCGAACGACCCGCGCCTCCGCCTGTGGCTCGGCATCGCGCTCGGCTATTTCCTGGTCGTGGCGATGGTCCTGCAAAGCCTCGGCTTCGTCGTCCAGGACCGCCTCCATCTGGCGCCGTCGGAAACGGGACGCAGCGTCGGCGTCTGCCTCCTGGCCAGCGGCCTGACCGCCGTGGCCGTTCAATTCCTGCTGTCCCGCCTCCGTGTCGAGCGGCCCGGCCGCTTGCTGCTGGCCGGGCTGCCGGCGGGCATCGCCGGCCTGTGCGCGCTGTGCGTGTCGTCCAGGTTGCCCCTTTTCATTCTCGGAATGGTGGGGATCGGCGGCGCCATGGGACTGTGCATGCCTGGTCTTTCCGCCGCGGCTTCCCTTGCCATGGAGGACCACGAGCAGGGAGCCGCCGCAGGGTTGATCGGCGCCGCGCAGGCCGGCGGCTTCATGCTGGGGCCGCTGGTGGGCGCCAGCCTGTACCAGCTTGGCGGAAGCCTGCCCTTCCTGAGCGGCATCGTCATTCTGGCCGCGCTGTTCGCCCTGTGCCTGCACCGGCTGCGCGACGGTTCGGCTCAGCACGGACAGCCCGTCATCGCGAAACAGGCCACGGCCGGAGGAGAAACGTGATGCACGCGTCAGGACGCCGTGGCGGGACGCACCCCACGTCCGTTCTTCCCATCATCGGGCATCGCGTTTCCGAGCCACAGCAGCGAGACGGTGCCGCAGGGTCGTTCTGGTCGATGCCGCTCGCCCCGGACATTCAATTGAGCGCCGGCGTCCTGACGGGCGCTGCGCCACCGACGCCGTTGCACGGCGTCGGCGCTTGGCGAACCATCGTCCAGGTTCTGGATGGGCCGCTTTGCTGGCGGATCGATGGGGCGACCGAACTCGACCTGAACACCGCGGCCCTGTGCGTCGTCGATACGCCGTCCCTGTCGATGACGCATCACCTGTGCAGTGCCGGTATCGAAGCCCGTTGTGCCGTGATCCAGATCGGGCCGGCGGCGATGCCCGGTGATAACGCCTCACGCCCGTGCGGTGGCGCGGACGCCACGTCCATCGTGGTGTGCAAGGACATCGACAGCGGTCTACGGGGGCTCGTCGCACAGATTCTCGCCTGTCCGTTCGACGGCTTGACGCGGCATCACTATTTGACCGGCAAGGGGTTGGAACTGACCGCGCTCGGATTGCTCAGAGCCTCATCGTGCGAACCGTTCCTGCAAGGGTCCAGTCAGGAACCTCATCACCATCAGGTTTGGCTTGCCCGGAGAATTCTGGAATCCTCCTTTGACCGCCCTCCCGTGCTGAGGGAACT